>CAWBYB010000014.1:0-928639 GCA_963792865.1 uncultured beta proteobacterium | reverse complement strand
TTGTTATGTATACTTACTGGTTCAGTTCATGCATTGTTCATCCCGCAACATGGATCATGACGGTTCTGGCGGGCGTCGCCGCGGGCATCGTCGTCGGCGGCATTCAGGGCTACATCATCGCCTACCTCCAGGTGCCGGCGTTCATCGTCACGCTGGGCGGCCTACTCGTGTGGCGAGGTGCCACGTTGCAGGTCGCCGCGGCCGACGATCGCGCCCATGGACAGCACATTCCAACTGCTCGGCGGCGGGCCCAAGGGGTCCGTCGGAGCGACCATCGAGCTGGATCATCGCCGGCGTGGTCGTCATCGGCGTCATCTATCGCGATCGTGTCGGCACGTCGCCGACGCATCAACTATGGCTTTCCTGTTCGCCCGATCTGGGCAGAGAGCCTCATCGGGTTCCTCGTCATCGCGGCCGTCATCCTCGCCGTGCAGATCGCCAACGACTATGCCTGGCCCTCGCGCCTCGCGGAACAGTTCGCGAGGAGAATAACCTCGTGATCCCGGAGGGTGGCCTTTCATGCCACCGGCATCGCCAACCCGGTCCTCATCGCCCTCGGCGTGGGCGTGCTCATGACGATCCTGGCGACACGTCGACGCTTCGGGCGGTACGTCTGGGCCATCGGTGGCAACCCCGAAGCCGCCGAGCTGTCCGGCATCAACACGCGCCGCACGTTCATGCTGACCTTCGTGCTGATGGGCGTGCTCGCGGCCGTCGCCGCAGTCATCTCCACGGCACGGCTGAACGCCGCCGAGAACGGCTGGGCACGGGTGCCGAGCTCTACGTCATCGCCGCCGCCGTCATCGGCGGCACGTCGTTCGCTGGCGGCATCGGCACCATCCCCGGAGCCATGCTCGGCGCGGTGGTGATGCAGTCTCTGCAATCGGCATGCAGCTGATGCGCTTTGTCATTGCTGCATGGATATCACGGTCGGCATCGTGCTCGTGTTGGCAGTCGGTATCGACGCGCTCGGACCGCCGACAGACACGAGCACGAACGCCCCGAGCGAGTCGACGGCGACTGGAACACCGCTCGTCGAGATGCGCAACATCAAGATGGCCTTCGGCGGCGTGCACGCGGTCGACGATGTCAGCGATCGACCTTCAACGCCGGCGAGGTCGTGGGGCTGCTCGGCCACAACGGCGCCGGCAAGTCCACGCTGATGAAGTTGCTGGCGGGCGCCCATCCGACCGACAGCGGCGAGATCCTCTCAACGGCGAGCAGGCGCACGATCACACAACCCGCCGACGCCAAGGCGCTGGGCATCGAGACGATCTACCAGACGCTGGCGCTGGCCGACAACCTCGACGCCGCGGCCAACCTCTTCCTCGGCCGCGAGCTGCTGACACCGCTGGCGCACGCTCGACGACGCCGCGCATGGACGCGCGGCGCGCGAGGTCATTGGCGCGGCTGAACCCGAACTTCACGCAATTTCAGGACGCCGGTGCGGCGCTCTCCGGCGGCCAGCGCCAGTCGGTGGCGATCGCGCGCGCGCTCCACTTCAACGCCCGCATCCTGATCATGGACGAACCACTGCGGCGCTCGGGCCGGCAGAGACGGCGCATGGTCGGCGAACTGGTCCAGCAGCTCAAGGACGAAGGCATCGGCATCTTCCTCATCAGCCACGACATGCACGACGTCTTCGATCTGTCCGACCGGCTGGCGGTGATGAAGAACGGCCGCATGGTCGGCACCTACGCACCAGCCGACGTGACCGAGGACGAGGTGCTGGGCATGATCATCGCCGGCGCGACACCAGCGCATGCGCTGCGTGGGGTGGGAGACGGGCGCTGAAGGGATTGTCGGTGGCGGGGAGAAAAGACTGGGGCTATGGCGTGAGGCTTCCGAGATGGTCAGCTGACGTTGGAATGCCGAGCGCATCGTTGGGATGTGCCGAAAGAAGAGTGAAAAGTACCGAGGTGGCCCATGTCATGGGAAGGACATGCCCGCCGATTGGTTGCCCTGCTGATTGCAGAGTTGCGCAGCTCACGGCTCTGCTTGCGAAGACCGTTCCATCAAGGGCGGATGATGCCACGCCTGACTCGGCTCCCGGCGACCGGCGCGCACGACCGCCGACGCCGAGGCCGGCCATCCGTGGGACGAGCGCGCGATCAAATCGCATATCGATGAAAGCACGATTTCCGGCACGCTGTCGCAGGATGCGCTGAACAAGCTGATCGCCGATCGGCGCGGCGCTGTTCACGGCGACGCTTCACCATCAACGACGGCGCCGGGCCGCCGATGGCGACCCAGGCGATCGTGCCGACCAAGCGCAAGCGCCGGCGACGCCGCGTTCCAGCGCACCGCCGGAATCGATGCCAACTGCCTGCTCGTCCTGCCACAACGAGCCGGCAGTTGGCGGCGCCGGCGATTCACCGCCAATGTCTTCGTCTCGGAAGGCTTCGAGAGCGCCGATTTCGACACCCTCGACCCCCAGTTTTCCAACGAGCGCAACACCAACCATCTCTTCGGCGCCGGCCTGGTCGAACTGCTGGCCCGCGAGATGACCGCCGACCTGCAGGGCCGAGCGCGAAGCCGCGCTGCGCCGAGGCGCGCGCCAGCCGGCGAAGCCGGTCGACCGTCGCCTCGCCGACCAAGGGCGTCGACTTCGGCACGCTCACCGCCGAGCCGGACGGCATCGGTCGATCTCGACGGCATCGACGGCGTCGATGCCGATCTGGTCGTCCGCCCCTTCAGCCAGAAGGGCGTGATGACCTCGCTTGCGCCAGTTCACCGTCAACGCGCTCAACCAGCATCACGGCATGGAGGCGGTCGAGCGCTTCGGCGCGCGCTGGACCGGCGACCGACGATTTCGACGGCGACGGCAATGCCGACGAGATCAGCCGCGCGGCGACGTCTCGGCGCTGGTCGCCTGGCAGGCGACGCTGCCGCCGCCGCGAACGATGACGCCGGACGATGCCGAACTGGCAGGCTGCGGCCGCAGCGCGGCGAGCAGGTCTTCGCCGACCTCGGCTGCGCCGCCTGCCACGTGCCGGCGCTGCCGCTCGAACAGCCTCGTCTTCGCCGATCCCGGCCCGCTACGACACGGCCGGGACGCTGCGCGCCGGCGAG
Organism: uncultured beta proteobacterium; assembly: GCA_963792865.1. Classification (GTDB taxonomy): domain Bacteria; phylum Pseudomonadota; class Gammaproteobacteria; order Burkholderiales; family Usitatibacteraceae; genus Usitatibacter. The sequence continues at coordinate 925,567 of CAWBYB010000014.1, read as the reverse complement.
GTGCGAGAGCCGGCGATCTACGATCTCGGCGCTCCTCGACTGGGCCAGGACGCTGCCGCGCAACGACAAGGGCAGACTCCTGGTGCCGCTGTTCGGCGACCTCAAGCGCCACGTCATCGCCGACCAGCAGGTCGCCGCCCTCGGCAACGAACTGCTGGCGCAGCGCTTCGTCGAGCGCGACGTCTTCATGACCGCCGAACTCTGGGGCGTCGGCTCGACCGCGCCCTATGGCCACCGCGGCGACATGACGACGCTCGACGAGGTGATCCGCGCCCATGGCGGCGAAGGCCGGGCGCGCGCGCGACGCCTATGTCGCGCTGCCGGACGACGAGCGCGCGGCGCTGATCGCGTTCCTGAAGACGCTGGTGATCGCAATGACCCGCCGCATCCGCGATCGCCCTTGCCTTGCTGCCGCGGCCTTCTGCCGCTGCGCGCCGCTCGGCCGCCGCGGACGACGGCCGCACGCTGCCGGTCACCGACATCCCCGCGATGCACGAGGAAGCCGCAGGCGGCCGGCATCGACCACACCTATGCCGGGCCGTGGGAGTTCTTCGTCGGCGGCGGCGGCGCCGCGTTCGACTGCAACGGCGACCGCTTGCCCGACCTGCTCCTCGCCGGCGGCAAGGACTCCGGCGAGGCTCTACGTCAACCGGAGCCCGACCGGCGGCGCCCTCGCACTTCGACCGAGAAGACGCTCGACGCCATTCGCCGCCGAGCGACCTCGACAAGGTCACCGGCGCCTATCCGCTCGACATCGACAACGACGGCATGCACGATCTCGTGCTGCTGCGCGTCGGCGAGAATGTCATCCTGAAGGGCGGCCCGGATTGCACCTTCACCAAGGCCAACCGCGACTGGTCGCCTTCGACGGCGGCCGGGCCTGGACCACGGCTTTCGCCGCGATCTGGGAGCCGGGCCAGCCTTCCCGACGCTCGCCTTCGGCAATTATGTCGACCGCTCCGCGCCGGGCTCGCCCTGGGGCACCTGCAGCGACAACGCGCTGTTCGCGCCCGGCAGTCGCGCGGACGTGCCCGACTATGCCGAGCCAGCACGGCGCTGACGCCGGGCTACTGCGCGCTGTCGATGCTGTTCACCGACTGGAACCGCTCCGGCGAGCCGTCGCTGCAGGATCACCAACGACCGGCAATATTACCGCGGCGGCGAGGAGCAGCTCTGGCGGGTCGAACCCGGCGCAGGCGCCGCGGCTCTACCGCGCGCCGACGGCTGGCAGCACCTGTCGATCTGGGGCATGGGCATCGCCGAGGCCGATCTCGATGCCGACGGCTTCCCGAATACGCGCTGACCTCGATGGGCGACACCAAGCTGCAGACGCTCGACGACCGACGCCGAGCGAGGACTGCGCCGATCTATCGCGACATCGCCTATCGAACGCGGCGCGACCGCGCACCGGCCCTATGTCGGCGACGACCTCAAGCCGTCGACCGGCTGGCACTCCGAATTTGCCGACTTCAACAACGACAGCCTGCTCGACCTGTTCATCGCCAAGGGCAATGTCGAGGCGATGCCGGATTTCGCCGCCTACGACCCGGACAACCTGCTGCTCGGCGCATGGCGACGGCAACTTCGCCGAGGCCGGCGACGTGGCCGGCATCGCCCTGCCGACCAAGGGCCGCGGCGCCGCCGTCGCCGACTTCAACCTCGACGGCATGCTCGACCTCCTCGTCGTCAACCGCGGCCAGCCGGCCAGCCTGTTCCGCAACCTCGGCGGCAAGACCGACGGCGGCACCGCGGCCGATGGGCAACTGGCTGGAGATCGAACTGCAGCAGCCCGGCGCCAACCGCGACGCGGTCGGCGCCATGATCTCGGTCAAGACCGGCACGCATGCGATGAACCGCGACGTTCCAGGTCGGCGGCGGCCACGCCTCGGGCCACGTCCGGCTTCGTCCATGTCGGCCTCGGCACGGCCGAGCGCGCCGAGATCCGGGTGCAATGGCCGGACGGCGAATGGAGCCATCCCTACCGGGTGTTCGCCAACAATTTCGTGCTGATCGACCGGAGGGCCGCGCCGCCTACTGGCTGCCTGAACCGCCGCTAACCGCGGACGCATCGTCGACAGCGCCCCGGCTCGGTTGCGCCGCCGCCAGCGACCGCCCCGTAGGCCCTCTGCTCAGCGATCGCGGAAGCGGGAAACGGGCGAGCCCAGACCGGCGCGTCGGCAACCAGCGTCGCGCCGGATAGCGGATAGCGCGCGAGCAGCGCTTCCGGCTTGCCCTTTCTCAGGCTGGTGAGGAAAAGAGCCGGTTCTCAGGCCCCTGCCTGCGAAGCACGGCATCGTCGGCGCGGCAACCGGCACCGCATGCTTCGCGACCAGCGTCCCGTCCGGGGCGTAGCGGTTGACACTGGGCGGACACACCAGGCGCTCCAGGTCGCAGTAACCCTCGCTGTCGGTGGCGCCGCCATCGGGGCGCCCGCGCCTCCTCCGTCTGCGTGATGATGCGGGTGCGGTTGGAGATTGCGCCGGTAGCGGATCGAGATCCAGCGGTCCACCCAGCGCCCGTTGCAAATCCGAGTGGAACATCACGCGGCCATCGGGGGAGAAGGCGAGGCCGTTCGAGGTGAACAGGCCGGTGACCTTCTGCTCGACCTTGCCGTCAGCAGTCACGCGATAGAGCGCGCCCTGCGGATCGCTGACCGGGCGCGGGCGCTCGTCCATGCTGCCGATCCAGAAGGCGCCGTCGGAGCCGACCTTGCCATCGTTGAGGCGGGTCGTTCCGCCGAGGTTCGTCTCGATCTCGGCGATGGTGCGGCTCGACCCATCGGCGGGATCGAAGAGGACGACGCTGTGGCGGAGCGCCACGACCAGTTTGCCGCTCTCGGCCAGTCCAATGGAACCGACCTCTGAAGGAAACGACCAGACCTCCGGCTCGCCCCCCGAAAGCGGGAAGCAGTTCGACACTTCATCGCGGCGATGTCGCACTGGTAAAGCGCGTCGAGGCGTTCGTCGTAGACCGGGGATTCGCCCAGCTCGCAACGGACCTCATTGAACGGCGTGAAGTCCATCGCTTTGATTTTCCTCGCTATTCCGTCACCCGCCGCACCGGATCGGCAGTTCGGCGGGCGGCCCGAGGTTGACGAGGAATCGGTCCCCCTCCAGACAGTGCCGCCGCCCTGTGAGGGGGCGTATCGAAGCCCAGACCTAGAACTTCCACTCGCAAGCGGCAAGCAATGAACAAGCTCAGCCACAGATCGTCTCGTTCGTCAGCCTCGGCTGCCCCAAGGCGCTGGTCGATTCCGAGCGCATCATCACGCGCCTGCGCGCCGAAGGCTACGAGATCGCCCGCAAGCCATGACGGCGCCGACGTCGTGGTCGTCAACACCTGCGGCTTCCTCGATCAGCGCCAAGGCCGAGTCGCTCGACGCCATCGGCGCGGCGCTGGCCGAGAACGGCAGGGTCATCGTCACCGGCTGCCTGGGCGCCGAGCCGGAGCATGATCCGCGACAAGCATCCCGAACGTGCTCGCGATCACCGGGCCGCAGGCCTACGAGAGCGTGATGGCGGCCGTGCACGAGGCGGCGCCGCCGGCGCACGATCCCGTTCATCGATCTGGTGCCGCCGCAGGGCATCAAGCTGACGCCGCGCCACTACGCCTATCTGAAGATCTCCGAAGGCTGCAACAACCGCTGCACCTTCTGCATCATCCCGTCGCTGCGCGGCGACCTCGTCTCGCGCCCGGCCGCCGACGTGCTGCGCGAGGCCGAAAAGCTGGTCAAGGCCGGCGTCAAGGAACTGCTGGTCATCTCGCAGGACACCAGCGCCTACGGCGTCGACCTCAAATACGCGGCGAGCCTGTGGCAGGACCGCGAGGTGCGCGCGAAATTCCTCGACCTCGTCGCGCGAACTCGGCGAGCTCGGCGTCTGGGTGCGCCTGCACTACGTCTACCCCTACCCGCATGTCGACGAGGTCATCCCGCTGATGGCGGAGGGCAAGGTCCTGCCCTATCTCGACATCCCGTTCCAGCACGCCTCGCCCGCAGGTGCTGAAGGCGCATGCGCCGCCCGGCGCACCAGGAAAAGACGCTGGAGCGCATCCGCGCGCTGGCGCGAAATCTGCCCCGACCTCGCCATCCGCTCGACCTTCATCGTCGGCTTCCCCGGCGAGACCGACGACGATTTCGAGATGCTGCTCGACTGGCTCGACGAGGCCGAAGCTCGACCGCGTCGGCTGCTTCAAATACGAGCCGGTCGAGGGCGCGCCGGCCAACGATCTGCCCGTCCCGTGCCGGAAGAGGTCGAAGAGCACGCTGGCACCGCTTCATGGAGGCGCAGCAGGAGATCTGCGCCCCATTCAGCAAGAAGGTCGGCAAGCGCCTGCCCGTCATCATCGACGAGGCGAACGGACCGGCGCCAAGGGCCGCACGAAATACGACGCGCCGGAGATCGACGGCGGCTTCACATCCCAGCGCCGCCCGTCCGCGCCGGCGATATCGTGACGGCGCGCGTCGCCGGCTCGTCGGAATACGACCTCACCGGCGAGATCGCCTGAAACGAAAGGGGCGGCCCGCGGACCGCCCCTTCGAATGATTTGGCCGGCGCTTACTAAAATCTCCAGGCGCCGCGGCAGGTTGTTGTCGTTGCCGTTCTTGCTTTCGACGCAGGCGCCGTTTCGCCCGCGGAACTGGTCGCCGGAGCATTTCGCCACGCACTGGCCGCGGAACATTTCCTGGTCGCCGCCGCATGCTTGCTTCAGCGGGCCATTGTTCGGCAGGATCGGCCTGCCGTTGTCCGGCAGCACCGGCTTGAAGTTCTTCGGCGGGTTGTTGTCGTTGCCCGGCGGGCGAACGCACTGCCCGTTGATGCGCTGCTCGCCCGGCCGGCATTTGAACACACACTGGCCGTTCACCAGCTCTTCGCGGGGACTGCACTGCGGCTGAAGCGGAAGCTTCGGCAGCCCCGGCTTCAGCTTGAAGACGCACTGCAGCGTGTCGCGATTACGGAACTGGTTGGGTCCGCACTTCGGCAGGCACTGGCCGCCGATCCTGTCGTGGGTCGACAGGTCGCACTGCGAACCGGGCCCCGGCCCAGGTCCAGGTCCACAATCCGGCAACGCGGTTATGCCGGGCCGGCACTTCGGCACGCAGGTGTTCTGCTGCGGATTGTAGGTCTGGCCCTGATTGCAGGACGGCTCGCAGCGGTGCCGATCCGCGTTGTAGTTCTGGCCGGCCGGGCATTGTCCCACCGGCGGCTGGCACTGGTGCGTCCGCGGATTATAGACCTGACCGTCCGGGCAGCCCCGTGGCTGGCACTGGTGCGTCTGCGGATTGTAATTTTGACCGTCGGGGCAGTGCGGCATGCAGCGGTTTTGCCGCGGATCGTACTGCGTGTTTATAGGAGTCGTCGATCTGAACTAGTGACGGAAGATCGGCCTGGTATTTCGCACTAGCGACGTGAGCGCTCTGGCGATGAGGTCACGCCTTCAACCAGCCCCCATACGCTCTGACGTGCAAGTCTGCATGGCCGCCCTTAGTCAGAAATGGCGAAGCAATTCTCGTTTAACAAGTCGGTCATAGAGATCTTCGACCAAGGAACGTTCTTATGATCGATCAGCGCGAGGATCTCAGGCAAATAGTGCTCCGATCTCGTTCATTGGAATGAAAAGGCCCCCGAAGTGGGGGCCTTTAATCTAGGTGCTGCATTCGTTTTAGTCCCAGCTCAGCGCCCCACCCGTCTGATACTCGATCACCCGCGTCTCGAAGAAGTTCTTCTCCTTCTTGAGGTCGATGAGCTCGCTCATCCACGGGAACGGGTTGGTGGCCCCGGCGAACAGGGTGTCCAGCCCAATCTGCTGAGCGCGGCGATTGGCCACAAACCGCAGGTACTCCTTGAACATCGGCGCGTTCAGCCCCAGCACGCCCCGAGGCATCGTGTCCTCGGCATACGCGTACTCGAGCTCCACCGCCTTGTGGAACAGCTCCGTCAACTCCCGCCGGAACTCCTGCGTCCAGAGGTTCGGGTTCTCGAGCTTGATCGTGTTGATCAGGTCGATCCCGAAATTGCAGTGCATCGACTCGTCGCGCAGGATGTACTGGTACTGCTCCGCCGCGCCCGTCATCTTGTTCTGCCGGCCGAGCGAGAGGATCTGCACGAAGCCCACGTAGAAGAAGAGGCCCTCCATCAGGCACGCGAAGACGATGAGGCTCTTCAGCAGGTCGCGGTCCGCCTTCTCGGTCCCGGTCTTGAACATGGGATCGGTGAGGACGTTGATGAACGGGATCAGGAAATCGTCCTTGTCGCGGATGCTCTTCACTTCCCGGTACGCGGCGAAGATCTCGCTCTCGTCGAGGCCCAGGCTCTCCGCGATGTACTGGTAGGCGTGGGTGTGGATCGCCTCCTCGAAGGCCTGGCGCAGCAGGTACTGGCGGCACTCGGGCGCGGTGATGTGGCGGTAGGTCCCGAGCACGATGTTGTTCGCGGCGAGCGAATCGGCCGTGACGAAGAAGCCGAGGTTGCGCTTGACGATCAGCCGCTCGTCGTCCGTGAGCCCCTGCGGGTTCTTCCACAGGGCGATGTCGCGGTTCATGTTCACTTCCTGCGGCATCCAGTGGTTCGCGCACCCCGAGAGGTACTTGTCCCACGCCCACTTGTACTTGAACGGTACCAATTGATTGACGTCGGTCTTGGCGTTGATGACGCGCTTGTCCTCGGCGCGCACGCGCGTGAAGCGCGCCTCGCCCTCGTCTGCGGGCGAGCGTTCTTCAGCGGCGAGGGATTGGGCCAGGGCCTGCGCGGCGGAGGAAGGTTGCGCCGCGGCGCTCGTGCGCACCTGCTGCAATCCGAGGGTGGGCGCAACGGGCGTGTCGTCTTCGAAGCTCAACATGGTGCTCTATCTCCTTCACCTGGCGCTTTGGATCGCGCCACTTTTTTTGAGACCTGCGGTTGCGGGTGCTGCGACTGCTCCCTATGCCACTGCGCGGGTATCGCGGCTCACGAGCCCGGGCGCGAGCGATTCATTGCGCGCGGCGGTGGCTTTCCAATGCAATGCCTGGAGGTTCTCGGGATCGCTCGATCCGCCGAGCGCGCGCGAGATGATCTGGTCGAGCTCCCAGCCGAAGGGGGAATGGCGGTTGCCGAAATCGGCATAGCGCACGAGGTTTCCCAGGCAATCCCGGCGGAATTCCCAGGAGTTCTGCTGGCCGGAGACGGGGCTCGTCCTGGCCCAGCACGCCCGTTTCAGGTCTTCCAACATGGTCATGTGCGCTTGCAGGCCCATCACACACCCCCTGTTCGTCGACGGCTTCCCCAGATGACAAGAATGCTACAAGCCGCAGCCCCCGGTCAAGGCTTGGGGCACAACATATAGCGCTTTTTGTAGCATAACTGGGGAACAGATTGTGGATTTCCTGTGGATAACCGGGAATAACTCCCCTGGCGGGATATATCGGAATGTGATACACTTTGTGGTTCTCCGGCGCCGACGTGAGGGAAACCGGGGATCTGGTCCGCATTGCGAACCGAAGTGGCCGCCCCAATGTCTGACCTTCGAGCGCATCCCCCGCGAAAAATCCACCGAGCCCCGCCATGAAACCCACCAGAGCCCGCGTCGCGACCCCCCCGACTCCGCCGAAGGCCGAGGCGCGCGTGAATAGCGCCAACGACGGCTACGATCCGTACCGCCCCGGCGCGCGGCCGCACCAGCCCACGAAGTGCCCCGAATGCCGCGCGAGCTTCAGCGCCGGGCGCTGGACGTGGAACGCCGCGCCGAAGGACTGCTACCAGCAGCTCTGCCCCGCCTGCCAGCGCATCCAGGACCGCTTTCCCGCGGGCTACGTCGTGCTGCGCGGCAAGTTCCTGAAGGAGCACCGCGCCGAGATCGCGGAATTCATCGCGAGCCACGGCGAGCGCGAGAAGGCGCTGCACCCGCTGCATCGCGTGATGGCGATCGAGGACGTGCACGCGGGGCTGCAGGTGACCACGACCGACGCGAACCTCGCGCGCGGCATCGCCGAGGCGGTGCACGAGACGTTCAAGGGCGAGATGAAGCTGCGCTACAGCCGCGACGAGAACCTGCTGCGCGCGCTCTGGCAACGCTGAGCGGGGCGACCGCTCAGGCCTCGGATGCGAAGCGCGCCGCGCCCAGGAGCGCCACCCGCTCGCTCGTGACCGCGCGCACCGGGATGCGCGCGAGGATCTTCGCGTGGGGCGATTTTCCGCGGAACGCGGTGCGGAAGCGCTCGCCCGCCATGCGCGCGGCGAACTTCGCCACGATCCCGCCCGCGAGATAGACCCCGCCGCGCGCCAACAGCGCGAGCGCGTGATCCCCCGCCACGTTTCCCAGGCACTCCGTGAAGAGGTCGAGCGTCGCGACGCACATCGCATCGCCGTCGAGCGCGGCCTGCGTGATCTCCTCGGGCGTTGCGTCCTTGCCCAGCCTGCCCGTCTGAGCGTGCGCGCTCCAGAGGAACGCGTGGATGCGGCTTATGCCCTGGCCCGAGAGGATCGACTCGGCCGAGACGTGCCCTTCCGCATCGAAGATGAAGCGCCAGAGCGCCGCCTGCTCGTCGGTGGCGGGGGCGAATCCGCAGTGGCCGCCTTCGCCCGCGACTTCCTGCAGGCCCGCCTTGGTCGGCACGGAGAACGCGACGCCGAGTCCCGTGCCCACGCCGAGCACGACGCGCGGAAATTCCCCTGGCCCCTTTTCCTTGCCCGGCTGCAGCGTCTTCAGCTCGCGCGGGGCGAGGGAGTCGATGCCGTGCGCCATGGCCTCGAGGTCGTTCACCACGCGCACCTTCGGGATCGCGAAGCGCTTCGCGATCGCCGCGCCGTCGACGACCCACGGCACGTTCGTCATCTGCACGCGATTGCCCACCACGGGGCCGGCCACGCCGAAGGCGGCCGCGGTGATGCGAGCGCCCTTCGCGCGCGTGGAATTCCACTCGGCGAGGAAGGCCGCGAGTGCGGCGGGAAAGGCCGCGAAATCCCGGTCCGTGAACCGGCGCGCGAGCACCGGTTCCCAGCGGCCGGTGCGCAATCGGCCGACTTCCAGCAGAATCTTGGTCCCTCCCACATCCCCGGCCAGGATCACCTTTGCCTCCCGCAGATCGTTCCGCTGCCCCGTTGAGCGTACTTTACGCGTCCCCCGAGTGCGCTCCCCTGGTCAAGATCGGCGGCCTGGGCGACGTGACCGCCGCGCTGCCCCCGGCGCTGCGCGAGGCGGGCGTGGACGCCCGAGTGCTGCTGCCGGGCTTCACCTCGGTGCTCGACGCCCTGCCCGACGCGGTCGAGGCCGCGCAACTGCGGGCGCTCGGGCACGAGGTGCGCGTGCTCGAGGCCACGCTGCCCAGCGGCGTGCCGGTGATCGTGGTCGCCTGCAAGGACCTGTACGCGCGCGGCGGCGGACCGTACCAGGCCGACGACGGCGAGGACTGGGAGGACAACGCGCTGCGTTTCGCGCTCTTCTCGCGCGTGGCCGCGATCCTCGCCTCGGAGGCGAGCCCGCTCGCGTGGCGCCCCGACGTGCTCCACTGCAACGACTGGCCCACCGCGCTCGCCCCGATGTACCTCGCCTTCACGCCCGGCCGGCGCGCGGCCACGATGATCACGATCCACAACCTCGCGTTCCAGGGGCACTTCGAGTACGACGAGATCGAGGGGCTCGAGGTTCCCCAGGCCGCGCTCGGCACCGACGGCCTGGAGTTCTACGGGCGCGTGTCGATGCTCAAGGGCGCGCTCGTGTACTCCGACGCCATCACGACCGTGAGCCCCACCTACGCGCAGGAGATCCAGGGCCCGGAGCTGGGATTCGGCCTCGAGGGCGTACTGAAGGAGCGCCACGACGCGCTCTTCGGCGTGCTGAACGGCATCGACACCAACCTCTGGAACCCGCTCACGGACCCGCACATCGCGCGCACCTACGGCGTGCTCACCCTCGAGCGCAAGCTCGCCAACAAGCGCGCGCTCAAGAAGCGCCTGCAGCTCTCCGGCTCCGACGAGGTGGCGGTGCTGGGCGTGGTGAGCCGCATCACGCACCAGAAGGGCATGGACGTGCTCGCCAACGCGATCCCGCAGCTGGCGAAGGACGTGCAGCTCGTGGTGGTGGGCGCGGGCGAGCGCGAGATGGTCGAGCAGCTGCGCGCGGCGCGCGCGCTCTTCCCCTCGCGCGTGGGGCTGCACATCGGCTTCAACGAGCCGCTCGCGCACCTGGTCGAGGCCGGCGCCGACGCCTTCCTCATGTGCTCGCGCTTCGAGCCCTGCGGCATGAACCAGATGTACAGCCAGCGCTACGGCACCCCGCCCATCGCCAACGCGACCGGCGGCCTGCTCGACACCGTCGTCGACGATGCGACGGGAGGATCGCCCGAGGCGACGGGCTTCCTCATCCCGGAGCCCAGCGTGGGAGCGCTGGTGCAGGGCGTTGCGCGCGCGCTGGCCGCGCGCGCCAACGCGCCGCACTGGAAGAGGCTGCAGACCAACGGGATGACGCGCGACTTCGGCTGGGGCCCGGCCGCGAAGGCCTACGCGAAGATCTACGCGCGCATCAGGCCCACTTCATGAGCCCCATCTCGAAGCGGTGCGCGAGCGCGGCGTGGAACGGATACGCGCGGATGCGCAGCTCCAGCTTGCCGCACAGCTCGGGTGCCAGCTCGAGCACGTAGCGCTGGTCGCCCTGCGGGTCGCGCGCGCCCTCGGCGCGCAGCGCGAAGCTCGCCTCCTCGCGCGCGGCATTGGCCTCGTAGCGCGAGGAGGCGAGCAGCTCCACCGCGACGTCGCCCGGCTCCAGGCCGTCGAGGTGCACCATCACGCTGAAGCGCAGCTTGTCGCCGTAGGCCGCCTCGCGCCGCGGCACCTCGAGCGCGCGCAGCGACACGTTGTGCCACGAGCGGCGCACGCGGTCCTTCCACTGCGCGAGCGCGCGGGCGAGCGCGTGCTTGTCCTGCGCGAACTGCCGGTGGCGCGCGGCGGCGGGCCCGTAGAAGCGCGTGAGGTACTCGCCCACCATGCGCTGGCTGTTGAAGCGCGGCAGGAGCGTCATGATCGAGCGCTTGGCCATCTTCACCCACTCGGGCGAGAAGCCCATCGCGCCGCGGTTGTAGTACTGCGGGATCACCCGGTCCTGCAGCAGCTCGAAGAGCGAGCGGCTCTCCTCGAGGTCGCGGCGCTGCGCGTCGAGCACTTCCGAGGCGGGCTTGATCGCCCAGCCGTTGTCGCCCTGGTAGCCCTCGCCCCACCAGCCGTCGAGCACCGAGAGGTTGATCGCGCCGTTGAAGCCCGCCTTCATGCCCGAGGTGCCCGAGGCCTCCAGCGGATAGACCGGGTTGTTGAGCCACACGTCCACGCCGGAGACCAGCCGGCGCGCGAGGCGCAGGTCGTAGCCCTCGACGAAGATCACGTGGCCCTCGAACTCGCGCATCCACTGCACCTCGTTCACGCGCCGGATCATCTCGCGGCCCGGCTCGTCGGCCGGGTGCGCCTTGCCCGCGAAGAGGAAGAGCACCGGGCGTTCGCGCATCGTTCACCAGGTCGCGCAGCCAGTCGAGCTTGTCGAACATCAGCGTCGCGCGCTTGTAGGTGGCGAAGCGCCGGGCGAAGCCGATGGTGAGCACGTTGGGGTTCGCCGGGTCGGTGAAGCGCAGCAGCCGGTCCACGTGCGCCTCGCTCGCCTGGTTGCGGAACTGCTGCCTGCGCACGCTCTCCTGCACGAGCGTCAACATGCGCGCCTTCAGGTGCTGGCGCACGCTCCAGAAGATGTGGTCGGGCAGGTCCAGGATGCGGTCCAGGCACGCGGGATCGCCCAGCCGGCGCGTCCAGCCGCTGCCGAGGAAGCGCTCGAGGGTGTCCACCCATTCCGGCGCGAGGAAGCTGGGCAGGTGCACGCCGTTGGTCACGTAGGTGACGGGGCTTTCGCGCTCGGGCACCTCGGGCCAGAGCTGCTCGAGCAGCCGCGCCGAGACGTCGCGGTGGATGCGGCTCACGCCGTTCTGCACGCGCGAGCCGCGCGCGGCGAGCGCGGTCATGTTGAAGTCGCCGTTGCCCGGCGTCCGGCCGAGCTGGATCAGGGCCGCGGGATCGAGCCCGACCTGCGCGCAGTAGCGCGAGAAGTAGCGCATCACCACGTCGGGGGAGAAATGGTCGTGGCCCGCGGCCACCGCGGTGTGCGTGGTGAAGATGGTGTTGGATGCCACCGCCTCGAGCGCCGCGCTCGCGTCCAGGCCCTCCTTCATGTGCTCGCGCATGCGCTCGAGCACCAGGAACGCCGCGTGGCCCTCGTTGATGTGCCACACGGTGGGACGCAGGCCCACCGCGCGCAGCGCCCGCACCCCGCCCACGCCGAGCACGATCTCCTGCTGGACGCGCGTGGTGCGATCGCCCCCATAGAGCCGGTGCGCGGTGGCGCGATCCTCGGGCAGGTTGCTCTCCAGGTCGGTGTCGAGGAGGTAGAGCGTCACGCGGCCCACCTGCGCCTTCCACACGCGGCAATGCACGTCGTGCTCGCCGAACTCGACGCTCACCTCGAGCGGCGAGCCGTCCGCGCGCGCGACCGGCAGGATGGGCAGGTCGGCGAAGTCGCTGTTGGAGTAGACCGCGTGCTGCAGGCCCTCGGCATCGATCGTCTGCGTGAAGTAGCCCTGGCGGTAGAGCAGGCCCACCGCCACGAACGGCAGCGCCATGTCGCTCGCGGTCTTGCAATGATCTCCGGCGAGGATGCCCAGCCCGCCCGAGTAGATCGGCAGGCTCTCGTGGAAGCCGAACTCGGCGCAGAAGTACGCGACCAGCTCGCCCTCGCCCAGCGTGGGCGACTCTTCCGTGGCGGGCAGGCGGCCGTGGTAGGCGTCGTAGGTGGCGAGGGTGCGGTCGTAGTCGTGCAGGAACACCGGGTCGCGCGCGGCTTCCTCGAGCCGGCGCTGCTCCACGCTTCGCAGCAGCGCCTTCGGGTTCTGTCCCACCGCGTGCCAGAGCGCCGGATCGAGCCGGTCGAAGAGCGAGCGCGCGGTGCGGTCCCAGCTGAACCAGAGGTTGTTGGCGAGCTCCTCGAGGCGTGCGAGCCCCGCCGGCAGCCGTGGCATGACGTCGAGGGGGAAGGGGGTTCCGGGGCGCGATTCCATGGCTTGTTGTGATTGTTGCCTGAAAATGCTGCGTTGCGGAAGAGCACGGGCGGCTTCCGCGGCTGCTACTCCCGGTTGCGAGTGCCTACGGCTGCTTCGGCTCGACCTGCTTCCAGCCCGGATCCGGATCGAAGGCTTCGATCTTCCGCGCCGCCGCGGTGGTGCCGCGCCCCAGGTCCTTCTGGTAGACCGCACCATCCTGGTTCGCGATGAAGGTCATCACGCCCGAGGCGCTGTAGCGCGCGGGATACGCGAGCACCGCGAAGCCGCCGACCAGGCGCCCGTTCTCCATGTAGTCGTACGCGCCGCCCTTGGCCGCCGGCCCCTGGCGCGTGAGCAGGCGATAGTAGTAGCCGTGATACGGCGCGAGGGGGTGCGATCCCTGCTTGGCGTAGCCCTCGGCCGCGGCGGCGGCCACGAGCGAGCCCAGCGGGCTTTGCGCTTCGCCCGGCGCGCTCTCCCAGTACAGGCCGTCGTGCTTGCCGGGCGTGCTCACGATGCGCGCGGCGTACGCCATCTTGCCGCCGCCGCCCTGCTCCCCGTGGGCCGCGTAATCGCGCTCGGCATCCATGATCGCGAGGCACACCTGCATCGCCGCGAGCTCGTTCCTGCCGATGCGCCGGCGCAGGATCTCGTCGCGGCCCTGGCGCGCGTCGAAATGCCAGCGCCCGTTCGCCTTCACCAGCGGCAGCGGCATCGACCAGTCGTCGGGGCCGATGACGAGCGCGGCCTTCGCCTCGCCCTCGAGCACGATGCGATGCGCGTGGTCCCAGGATTGCACGAAGCGCTTGCGCCGGCCCGCGTCGGCCACCGCGTCGCCCGAGGCGATGAGCCGGCGGCTGTGCGGCCCGAGGATCGCCGACATCGCGGCGAGGTCGTCGGCGCGCGTCGCGGCGACGAGCGCCGCCGCACCGTCCTCGGGCGTGGCGAAGGTCCGCTGCGCCGCGGGCGTGGCCGCCACCGCGGCGCCCGCGCACCAGACGATCGAGGCGAGTACCAAGGCGCGCAAGGCGTGGATCATGTTCATCGCTCCTGCTTTCCGCCGCCGCCGCGCGCGGGTGCCGAGTGCTCCCCGGACGGCGCGGACCGCGCCTGTGGCGGCGGCGACGCGGAGTGCGCCTGCGGGGGCGGCGACGCGGAGTGCGATTGCGGGGCCGAGCGCGGCGCGGGAGCCGCGGGACGCGCCGACGGCGCGCTGTACACCGGCTGGCGGCCCTGCAGGCTCTGCTGGCCGCGCGCGCTGGAATTGCGCTCCTGCTGCCCGCGTCCCACGCCCTCGAAGACCTGGGGCTGCGGCTCCTGGGCCGGACGCATGCCGCGATAGGTGGTCGTGGGCGCGCGCTGGCTCGTCACGGGCTTGCCCTGCAGGGGTGCGGAGCCGCCCGCGGCCGGCGCGGGCTTGCGCACGCCCACCGAAGGCGCGGGCTGCGGCATCGGCTTGAAGAATCCCGCCGACGGCCCCTGCGTCTGCGTGCGCGTGTGCCCGCGATATTCGCGGCGCGCGTCGTTCGCATTCCCCACCGCCGGGTACTCGCGGCGCACCTGCGGATTGCGGTACGGCACCCCGCGGCGATGGTCGGGATCGTGGCGCCAATCGCCGTTGTGCGAAGCGATCGGGCGATGGTCGTTGCCGTGGTAGTAGAACGGATGGTGGTCGTCGCGCACGCGCACGTGGTGCCGGCGCCAGTCCCAGCCGCCGAAGAAGAATCCGCGGCCGATGGGAATGCCGATGCTCCACCCGAAGCCGTAGAGCGAGCCGTACGCGTAGCCCGGCCAGGGGTCCCAGTACACGGGCGGCTCGGGCCACCACCACGTGCCGTAGATCTGGCGCGGGTCGTAGTACGGCACGTACACCACGTCGGGCGCGGCGGGCTCGATCGCGATCGCATCGTCCTGGCGCTCGACCGTCATCTCCTCGCCCGACTGCAGGTTGCCCGCCGCATCGGCGGCGCGGCGCAGGCGCTGCACGGTCTCGGCGGCGAGATCCTCGTTGCCGAGGAAGGCCTCGCCCAGGCGCTCGGTCCAGTCCAGGCGCTCGCTCATCATCGAGATCAATTCGGGGAAGGCCACGAGCGACTTGACGCTCGGGTCCCAATCCTCGCCGTCGACGGCCCACACCGCCTCGCTGCCGCGCAGGTCGGGGTGCGCGCGCGACCAGCGCGCGGCCTGCACCACTTCCAGCGGGTAGGTCGCGGCCATCAGGACCTGTGCCAGCAGCGGATCGGGATACAGCGCGATCGGCGCGAGCATGTCGTCGAGATCGGCCTGCGTGTATTGCGGCGCCTGTGACGCGTCGGGCGCGTCGGGCGCCTGGGCCAACGCGGGAGCCGCGCAGGCGATGCACAGCGCGGCGGCAAGGGAGGCGAGCCATCTCATGGGAGTCATGCTACTCGTTCGGCGCCGTTCGACGCGTCCATGTGCGGTAGACATGTCGTACTAACGCGCCGTTCGCGCTCCCGTGGACCGGGAGCGGCGCCGATTTGTTGCAATTTCTTTCCGGAAGCCCTACTGGCAGGCCTCGCAATCGGGATTGTCGATGGAGCAGAACTTGGCTTCCTCCATCGCGCCCTCGGCCGCGGCCGCCGCGCCCATGCCGCCCATCGGCACGGCGTTCAGCTCCCCGCCCTTGCCGGTGGATTTCTCCGCCGACGTGGCCGCCAGCGTGCGCAGGTAGTAGGTGGTCTTGAGCCCCCGCAGCCACGCGAGCTTGTAGGTGTCGTCGAGCTTCTTCCCGGAGGCGCCGGCCATGTAGATGTTGAGCGACTGCGCCTGGTCGATCCACTTCTGCCGGCGCGCGCCCGCCTCGACCAGCCACTTCGGCTCCACCTCGAAGGCGGTGGCGTAGAGCGAGCGCAGCTCCTGCGGCACGCGGTCGACCTTGCCGATCGAGCCGTCGAAATGCTTGAGGTCGTTCACCATCACCGTGTCCCACAGCCCCGACTTCTTCAGGTCGCGCACCAGGTACTCGTTCACCACCGTGAACTCGCCCGAGAGGTTCGACTTCACGAACAGGTTCTGGTAGTTGGGCTCGATCGAGGCCGACACGCCGATGATGTTGGAGATGGTCGCGGTGGGCGCGATGGCCACGCAGTTGGAGTTGCGCATGCCGTGCTGCTTGATGCGCTTCCTGAGCGCGCCCCAGTCCATCGACTCCGAGAGGTCCACCTCGACGTAGCCGCCGCGCTCGTCAAGCAGCATCTTGAGCGAATCCTGCGGCAGCACCCCGCGGTCCCAGAGCGAGCCCGCGAACGAGGAGTAGCGCCCGCGCTCGGCGGCGAGCTCGGTGGAGGCCCAGTACGCGTAATAACACACCGCCTCCATCGACTTGTCGGCGAAGTCCACCGCCGCGTCGTTCGCGTAGGGGATGCGCAGCTCGTGCAGGCAGTCCTGGAAGCCCATGATGCCCAGGCCCACGGGGCGGTGGCGCTTGTTGGAGTCGTGCGCCTTCTTCACCGCGTAGTAGTTGATGTCGATCACGTTGTCGAGCATGCGCATCGCCGTGGCGATGGTCTTCTTCAGCTTGTCGTGGTCGAGCTTGCCGTCCTTCACGTGGGCGCGCAGGTTGACGCTCCCCAGGTTGCACACCGCGATCTCGCTCGCGTTGGTGTTCAGCGTGATCTCCGTGTTCTTCGTGATGAAGCCGTTCACGGTCCACGCGTGCGTCTCGGAGTCGACCGTGAGGCAGTACGCGTCCTCGTTCGGCAGCGCCGTGAGCCCCTTGAAGGTCGCGTGCAGCTCCTGCCCGTAGCCTTCCTTCTTCAGGTTCTCGAGGTAGCGCCGCGCGGAATCGGACTTGCGGGACGCCCCGAGGCCGGTGACCTCCTCGGCGATGCGGCAGCCGCGGATCGAGGTGATGAGCAGGCGATACAGCGGCCGGCTCCAGTAGGACTTCTTCCCGCCCTTGCCGTCGGGGAGCTCGTGCTCCTCGTGGCCGCGCATCTCGTTCACGGAGCTCTTCACCCCGAAGTTGGCCCAGAGCACCTGCAGCTCCTCGATGAACGCGCGATCGATCGAGGCAAGCGCAAGCGTGGTGACGTCGTTGCTCGAGACCACGTTGCCGTCGGCCTGGTAGAGGCCCCGCAGGTAGGCCGCCACGGTCTCGCGATCGCCTTCCCACACCAGGCGCGGAACGCGGGTCTTGTTCTCCCGTGTGAACCCGTGCTCTTCCAGCAGCCGGCGCAGCGGAGCGGAAGACAGGCGCGCCTTGCCGAGCTTCGGATCGATGCGAAACTCCGGCGTGTTGACGGAAGTGGTGCGCAACACCGTGTTGCCTTCGAGCAGAAGGTGGACGGTCTCGGTGGTTTCGGGAAGGAGCTCGAAATCCTGCTCCCAGATGTCGACATGCACGCTTTCCTTGCCGAACGTGCCGTCCCCGGCGACGAGCCCCATCACGTAGGAGAGCTCGGGCAGGTGGTCGGGTCCCCACAGGCCCTCCAGCTGCTGGACGAGCAGCTTGTCGCCGCGCGCGAGGTGCTGCGCCTCGACCCAGCCGCGGTCGCGCACCCACACCTTGTGGTCGGGCGTCACCTTGTGCGAATAGCCTTCCTCGGTCTCGATCCTCACCATCGGCGCATTCGGCCGCGGGAGCAGCATCTCGGAGGCGTCGTATACGCCGTCGAGGCCCACGACCTTGTTCCCGCCCCCCAGCCGGTAGAGCTCGCCCACGGTGAGCAGGCCGCGATCGGTCACCACGCGCTGGTCGGCCGCGATGCAGCACAGGTTGGAGCTGTGCACCGTGCCCACGTGCTGCTGCGGGCTCCTCACGTTGGCCGCGTCCTTGAACGTGATCCACGGATGCCCGGTCTCGAAGAGCATCGTGAGCATCTTGCGCCACAGGCTCTGCGCGGCGATCTTCTTGTGCAGCTTGAGCTCCCCGCGCGCGGCCTTGCGCTCGTAGACCACGTAGGCCTCCTCGAAGGCCTTGCCGACCTTGTCGTGCAGGTCCGGCACGTCCGAGGGCGAGAAGAGCGTCCACTCCGCGCCTTCCATCACCCGCTTCATGAAGAGGTCCGGGATCCAGTTGGCGGTGTTCATGTCGTGCGTGCGCCGCCGGTCATCGCCGGTGTTCTTGCGCAGCTCGAGGAACTCCTCGATGTCCAGGTGCCAGGTCTCGAGGTAGCAGCACACCGCGCCCTTGCGCTTGCCGCCCTGGTTCACGGCTACGGCGGTGTCGCTCACCACCTTCAGGAAGGGGACCACACCTTGCGACTTCCCGTTGGTGCCCTTGATGTAGGAGCCGAGCGCCCTCACCGGCGTCCAGTCGTTGCCCAGCCCGCCGGCGAACTTGGAGAGCAGCGCGTTCTCCTTGATCGCCTCGTAGATGCCGTCGAGGTCGTCGGCCACCGTGGTGAGGTAGCACGAGGAGAGCTGCGAGCGCAGCGTGCCGGAATTGAACAGCGTGGGCGTGGACGACATGAAGTCGAAGGTGGACAGCACGTTGTAGAACTCGATCGCGCGGTCCTCGCGGTTGATCTCGTTCAGGGACAAGCCCATCGCCACGCGCATGAAGAAGGCCTGCGGCAGCTCGATGCGCTGCTCGTTCACGTGCAGGAAGTAGCGGTCGTAGAGCGTCTGCAACCCGAGATAGTTGAACTGCAGGTCGCGCTCGGGCTTCAGCGCCGCGCCCAGGCGCTTGAGATCGAACGAGGAGAGCCGCTCGTCCAGCAGCTGCGATTGCACGCCGCGGCGGATGAAGCTCGGGAAGTACTCGGCGTAGCGCGTGGACATCTCGGCCTGCAGCACCTCCTCGCCCAGCACCTCGCGGCGGATCGTGTGCAGCAGCAGGCGCGCGGTGACGTAGCTGTAGTCGGGGTCGCGCTCGATCAGCATGCGCGCGGCGAGGATCGCGCACTTGTGCACCTCCTCGAGCGGCACGCCGTCGTAGAGGTCGCGCAGCGTGGCCTCCAGGATCAGCCTCGCCTCGACGTCGGCGCCCAGGTGCTCGCACGCGCTCGCGATGAGCGCCTCGAGCTTGGCCGGGTCGAGCGGCTCGCGCGCCCCGCCCACCATCACGTGGATGCGCGGCGCCCGCGCCTCGGCGGCTTCCTGCACGCGCTTGGCGCGCTCGCGGGCGCGCTCCTCGCGGTAGAGCACGTAGGAACGCGCGACCTGGTGCTCGCCGGCGCGCATCATCGCGAGCTCGACCTGGTCCTGCACGTCCTCGATGTGGAAGGTGCCGCCCGCGGGGTGGCGGCGCATGAGCGAGGCGACCACCGCCTGCGTGAGCGCGGCCACCTTGTCGCGCACGCTGGCGCTCGCCGCGGCGGTGTTGCCCGCGACCGCCAGGAACGCCTTGGTCATCGCCACCGCGATCTTGTCGGGCTCGAAGCCCACGACCGCGCCGTTGCGCCGGATGATCTTGTAGTCCGCGTATCGCTCCTGCGGCGGCGTGCTTTCCTCTCCGAGATCGGGATTGGCGAGGGGGGCCGCGGGATGGATATCGGAAGCCAGGCGCATGGGTGTATCTCCTGAAACTGTTTTAGGGGGCCGGGGGATGGGCGCTCTCCCGCGGGTTACTCTCGGATGGCAGGCTTCTGTGGGCCTGCTAACTGGCGGATTCGTCTCGAAATCCCGGGCGAACCGGCCCAGGTTGTTCACAGCTTATTCACAATGCCTTCCACAACATATAGTGAAACCGGAAGGCGGCGTCCACAAAGTCTAGTAAAGCCGCACCGGCAAAGCAAGGGACCCCGAGAAGTATTTTTTCCGGCAGGGAATCAGGGCCTTGCATACCCCGCCTGCGCAAGATTTGGGCGGGTCCGGGAGCGGCCCTCAGAGCGCCGCGCGCAGGCGCTGCCAGTCGAACCAGGGGCCGGGGTCGGTCTTGCGGCCGGGCGCGATGTCGCTGTGCCCCGCGAGCTCGAGCGCGCCATAGCGCGCGAAGAGCGCACGCGCCAGGCGCGCGAGCGTGTCGTACTGCGGCTCGGCGAACGGCACGTCGTCGGCGCCCTCGAGCTCGATGCCGACGGAATAATCGTTGCAGCGTTCGCGCCCGCGCCAGGCCGAGGCGCCCGCGTGCCAGGCGCGGGCCTCGCACGCGACGTACTGTGTGAGCGCGCCATCGCGCCGGACGACGAAGTGCGCCGAGACCTCGCGCCCCGCGAGCTCGTGGAAATAAGGATGCGCCCCGGGATCGAGCCGGCCGAGGAAGAGGTCGTCGATCCACGGGCCGCCGAACTCCCCCGGCGGCAGCGAGATGTTGTGGATCACGATGAGCTCCACCTTCGCGCCGGGCGGGCGCGCGTCCTGGTGCGGCGAGGCGAGCCGGCGCGCCCCCGCGCACCATCCGGCCGCATCGAGCGCGTAGGCGGTGGTATCCGGCCCCGGCATCTTGGCGGCGCGCGGCTCAGTCGATGCCGAGGCGGTCGAGGCGGTAGCGCAGGGACCGGAAGGTGATGCCGAGCAGCTTCGCGGCGGCGGTCTTGTTGAAGCGCGTGGTCTCGAGCGCCTTGGTGATGGCCTCGCGCTCGATCTGGTCGAGGAAATCGTGCAGCGGCAGCCCGCGCGTGCCCAGCGCCCCGTCCAGCGGCGCCAGCTTCTCCTTCGTCGTGGCCTGCGTGAGGTAGAGGTCGCCCTCGAGCAGGACGTTGTCGCTGCACAGCGCCATCGCGCGCTCGAGGATGTTCTCCAGCTCGCGCACGTTGCCCGGAAAGTCGTAGCGGCGCAGCGCCAGCATCGCCTCCTCCGAGATGGTGGGCGGCGGGCTCGCGGCCTGGCGCGCGAGGCGCTCGACCACCTCCGTCACCATGAGCGCGATGTCCTCGGGGATCTCGCGCAGGCTCGGCATCTTCAGCTCGATCACGTTCAGCCGGTAGAAGAGGTCCTGGCGGAACTCGCCCGCGTCCACCTGCTCGGAGAGGCTGCGGTGGGTGGCCGAGATCACGCGCACGTCGATGGGGTCCTCCTGGGTGTCGCCCACGCGGCGCACCTTCTTCTCCTGGATCACGCGCAGCAGCTTCACCTGCATCGCGAGCGGCAGGTCGCCCACCTCGTCGAGGAAGAGCGTGCCCTTCTCCGCGGCCTGCAGGTAGCCCAGCTTGTCGCTGTCGGCGCCGGTGAAGGCGCCCTTCTTGTAGCCGAAGAACTCGCTCTCCATCAGGTTCTCCGGGATCGCGCCGCAATTGACCGCGACGAACGCGCCGTCGGCGCGCGCCGAGCCCATGTGGATCAGGCGCGCGGCGACCTCCTTGCCGCTGCCCGACTCGCCCGTGATGTACACCGGCGCCTGCGAGCGCGCGAGCTTGGCGATCATCTCGCGCGCGCGCTGCATCGCCGGGCTCTCGCCCAGCAGGCGCGGGGCGCTCGACGGCGTCTCGCCGATGGCCGCGCGGCGCGCGGGCACGTGCCGCGGCAGCTTGAGCGCGCTCATCACGAGCGGGCGCAGCTGCTCGAGCTTGATCGGCTTGGCGAGGTAGTCGAAGGCGCCCGCCTTCAACGCGGCCACCGCGTTCTCGGTCGAGCCGAACGCCGTGATCACCGCCACCGGCGTGTTGCCGTGGTGCTCGGCGATGTGGCGCAGCACCATGAGCCCGTCGCCGTCCGGCAGGCGCATGTCGGTGAGGCACAGGTCGTAGGCGCGCGCGGTGAGCGCCTGCTGCGCCTCCTGGAACGACGCGGCGCTGTCGGCGTCCACGCCCATGCGCGAGAGCGTGAGCACGAGCAGCTCGCGGATGTCTGCCTCGTCGTCGACGATGAGCACGGCCTTGCGGTTCATCACGCGCCTTTCAGGGTGACCCGGAACTGGGCTCCGGCGGGGCCGTTCACGTATTCGAGCCGCGCGCCGTTACCCTCGCAGAGCTCGCGGGCGATGTACAGGCCCAGCCCCGTGCCCTGCGCTTCGGTGGTGAAGAAGGGCTCGAAGAGGTGCGCCTGCACCTGCTGCGAGATGCCGGGGCCGTCGTCCACCACGTCGATCGCGAGCGTGCCGGGCAGCGGCGCGGGCGCGACCACGATGCGCACCGAGCCCGGCTGCTTGCGCCCGTGGCGCCAGGCGTTGCGCACGATGTTCCACAGCACCTGGTCCAGGTGCTGGCGGTCGAAGGACAGGCGCTGGCTCGTGCGCACCTGCACGTCGATCGAATCGGGCGCCACTTTCTCCGCGCCGCAGAACTCGTGCGCGAAATGGTGCAGGTAGGTCACCGCGTCGATCGCCTCGGGCTGGGCGCGGTCGCGGCGGTTGAGGTAGAGCACCTCCTGCACGATGCGATCGAGCCGGAACACGTTGCCGCGGATGATCTCGAGCAGGCGCCGGTCCGACGAGCGCATGGCCGTGTCCTCGTCGAGCAGCTCCGCGGCGTGGCCGATCGAGGACAGCGGGTTGCGGATCTCGTGGGCGATCGAGGCGGTGAGCCGGCCCAGCGCCACGAGCTTCATCTGCTGCGCCTGCTGGCGCATGCGGCCCACGTCCTCGACGAAGATCACCGTGGGCGGCGGATCGCCCGAGCCGATGGGCACGAAGTGCACCTGCAGCTCGCCCGCGGCGCGCGGGGCGCGCAGCTGCATGAACGTGGTCTCCGAGCCCTTGCGCCACGCCTCGAGCAGCCCCGCGATCTCGGACGCGTAATCGCCGATCGAGGGCCAGCGCCCGGGCGGCAGCGCCCCGAGCAGCTGCAGCGCGCGCGGGTTGCTCTGGCGGATGCGTCCCTGGCCGTCGACCACCAGGATGCCATCCTGCATGTCGCGGATCACGAGCTCGTTGATCTGCGAGAGGTTGTCCAGGTCGAGGCGGCGCTCCTCGGCGATGCGCTCGCTCGTGCGCGCGTACTGCGCGAGGGTGGAGGCGAGCCCCGCGGTGGCGAAGAACGCGGCGCTGGTGAGCCCCGCCTGCACGAAATCCTGGGCCGGTGCGTCGAATTGCCAGGTCTGGAACATCTGCTCGACGAGCAGCGCGATCGAGGCGAACGCGGCGTGGAAGAAGGCGAGGCGCCCGCGCGTGATGAGGCCGGCGGCGGCGAGCGACACCAGCAGGATCACGCCCAGGCCGCTCCTCACGCCGCTGCTGGCGTAGATCAGCATCACGATCGCCACCACGTCGACGATCACCCCGGCGATCACCTGCAGGGTGAGGTTGGGCTCGCGCAGCCGCGCCGGGACGACGAGCGCCACCGATGCGATGCCGTAGGCGAGCGCCGTCGGCACGACGAGCTCGGGCTGCTGGATGCCGAGGGCGAAGATGTGGTTGAAGAACACGAACGCGACGCCCACCAGCGCCGCGAGCACGATGCGGTAGGCGCAGAAGACCTGCAGCGTGCGCCAGGTGGCCTCGCCGCCCGCGGCCAGGAGCGGCGCCGGCGGCGCGGCGCGCGCGGGGCCGCGCATGCCGATCTCGCGCGTGGCGAGGCTCATCGCGGGGCGACGCAACGCGGGTTGTCCCGGCACACGAGGCGGCCCTGCTCCTCGCGCGCCTCGCTGCGGGGCAGGTGCACGCCGCAGCGCGCGCAGACGACCATGTCCTCGCCGCGCGGCGTTTGCGCGGGGCCGCGGTCGCCTTCGCGCGGCGCCGGGGCGCGGAAGGCGCCGCGCCACAGGAGCCAGAAGACGAAGCCCAGGATGACCCAGAAAAGGATGCGGCCCACGATCTCCAATGCGGGAGTTACTTCGCCGCGGCCAGTTTACGGCAAAAGCGCCCCGCGCCGCAGTCAGGCGGCGAGCGCGAGCTCCACTTCGAAGCGCACGCCGCGGCCCCCCGGCAGGTTGAACGCGCGCGCGCGCCCGGCGTGGGCCTCGGCCACGAGGCGCACGATGTACAGGCCCAGGCCCAGGTGCGTGCCCTCGGAGGCGAGCGCCGGATGGGCGCCGCGCAGCGACACCATCGAGTCGAACAGTCCCGCCACCTGCGCCCCGGGCAGCGGCGGGCCCGCGTTGTCGACCGCGAGGATCGCGCGTCCGGCGCGCACCGCGAGCTCCACGCGCACCGCGGTGCCGGGCGGGGCGAAATCGTTGGCGTTCTCCACCAGCTTGTCGAGCAGCTGCGCGATGGCGTCGGGCACGCCCAGCACCGGCAGCGCCCGCGCGGGCGCCGAGAACTCGAAGCGGCGCGCGGGGTAGGCGGCGCGATAGCCCTCCACGCAGCCGCCCACCACCTGGGCGAGGTCGAAGCGCTCGCGCTCCGCGCTTTCGAGCATGCGCTCGAGGCGCGTGCCTTCGGACAGGCGCGAGATGAGCCGCCCGAGGCGCTCGACGCCCTGCCCGGCGCGCTCGACGTAGACGCGCGCGTCCTCGGGCAGCGCCTGGGCCTTGAGGTTGTCGAGCGAGGAGCGCACCACCGCCACGGGCGTGCGCAGCTCGTGCGACAGGCGCCCGGCCATCGCCTCGAGGTAGGCGTTGTAGTCGCGCAGCCGCGCGATCACCGCGGCGGTGGTGCGCGCGAGGTCCCCGATCTCGTCGCGCGCGTCGCTCGCGCTGATGGTGCCGCGCACGCGCCCCTGCGAGTCGATCGCCGCGTCCGCCTCGGCGTGCAGCCGGCGGATGCGCGCGGCGAGCCGGCTCGAGAACGCGAGCAGGATCGCGAAGGCGGCCGCGACGATCGCGAGCGTCACGGCGAGCAGGCGCTCGAGCGCCGCCTGCTTGAGGATCTGGATCGAGCCGGTGGTCTCCTCGACCACGGCGGCGCCGACGATGTCGTCGCCCACGAAGATCGGCTGCGCCGCCGACAGGATCGCCACGTCGCGGTCGCGCGTGGCGCGCCACTGCGTGGAGCTCACGCCGATCAGCGCGCGGTCGATCTGGCCGCGCACCGGCTGCGAGGCGTCGCCCACGGGCAGCACCGGCGCGGGCACCACGAGCGCGGCGACGGGCTTCAGCCAGCGCACGAGCGAGCGCGCGGCCTGCGTGTCCTGCAGGCTGCCCGACAGGCCGCGCACCCGCGAGCGCGTGTCCACCACCCACAGCCGCGTGCCGCGCTGGCCCATGATGTTGAGGAAGCGCTCGATCTCCTCCGAGGGCACGTACGCGTTGCCCAGGCTCGCCGCCGCGTCGGTGTCGGCCGCGGCGAAGAGCGCCACCACGCGGCGGCGCTCCTCGCCCTGGCTGTCGCTCGGGCCGGTATCGCGCTCGAAGAGCGTCGGCCGGTCGGAGAGCGCCGCGGCCACGGCGCGCGCGGTGGCCCCGATGGCGCGCTCCTGGGATTCGCGCAGGAACGTCTCCATGCTGGTGATGAACTGCGCGGCGAGCAGCGGGAGCGCCAGCAGCACGAGCGCCACCAGCAGCAGGCGCAGGCGGATGCCGCGCAGGAATCCCGCGCGCGGCGCGTGCTCAGAACGGGATGTGGATGGTGAGCGAGCCGAATCCATGGGCCCTGCGCTGGCCGACGAACTCGCGCGAGTCGTGCACCAGCGCGAGGGCGAGCGTGCTCCAGCGGTTGATCCAGGTGAAGCCGCCGCCGAAGCGCTGCACCAGGCGGTGGCGCGCGATCTCGGGACCGGTGTATTCGCTGTTGGGGTCGAGCAGGCGGTTGCGCGCGACCGCGCGCAGGCTGGTACCCACGAACCAGCTCCACCCCGTCGCGAGGCCCCGCAGGGACGGCGGCGGCGTGGCCGCGAAGCGCAGCACCGGGCTCGACATCCCGCTCGCGGGGCCGGCCCCGAAGCGCAGCTCGAGTCCCGCGTGCGCGAAGGCGATCTGGTTGCCCAGCACCACGCCGTAGTGCGCGTTCACCCCGAGCGCGGCGTCGCGGTCCGCATAGACCTGCCGCGAGTCCACCCACGCGAGCTGCAGGTCCGCGCGGTTCGAGCGCTGGTGCGACCATTCCTCGTGCGGCGCCGGGACGAAGCGGTGGATGAGGTCCTGCGCCTGGCGGCCGAGCGCGGCCGGTCCCGTCACGCCCAGGTCGAGCTCCACGGTGCGCCAGTCGCCGGGGGCGCGATCGTGGCGCGCGAGCGTCGCGAGCAGCCGCCCCGCGGGCGGACGGTCGATCGGATTGCTGCGCTTGGCTTCCGGCGTGTAGATCTCCTGCAGCAGGCCCCACTCCCACTCGCGGCCATCGTAAGGCGCCACGCGCGCGATGCGCACCCCGCTCGTGTACCAGCGGTCGGTGCCGTACAGCACGTCGTTGTCGATCTGGGTATACCAGCGGGCATCGCCGCCGGCTGCGTTCGCGCCCGTCGCCCCGGCCGCGGCGAGCACGGCGAGCACGGCGAGCACGGCGAACGCCGCCCTCAAGACGGCTCTTTCCAGCGATAGCCCATGCCGTACACCGTGTCGATGGCGTCGAATTGCGGATCGACCGCGAGGAACTTGCGCCGGATGCGCTTCACGTGCGAGGTGATGGTGCCATCGTCGACCACCATCTCGGCGTCGCGCATGAGCTGCTCGCGGTCCTTCACGTGGCCCGGGTGGCGCGCGAGCGAATGCACCATCCAGAACTCGGTCACCGTGAGGTCCACCGGCTTGCCTTGCCAGGTGGCCGCCATGCGCGGGGCGTCCAGCGACAGCGCCCCGCGATGCAGCGCCTCCTCCGAGGGCGTGGACTGCTCGGAGGCGTCCACGCGCCGGAAGAGCGCCGCGATGCGCGCGAGCAGGTGGGGCAGGCTCACGTCCTTGGTGAGATAGTCGTCGGCGCCCAGGCGCAGGCCCGAGACGATGTCGAAGTCGGAATCGCGCGCCGAGAGGAAGATGATCGGCAGGCGCGCGCTGGCGCTCCTCAGCTCGCGGCAAAGGGCGAAGCCGCCGTCGATGTCGGCGCCCAGGCCGATGTCGATGATCGCGAGCTCCGGCAGGCGCGCGGCGAGCGTGCGCGAGGCGCTCGCGCGATCGCCGAACGCCGCGACGTCGTAGCCCGCGCGCCCGAGCGCGTCGGCGTAGTTCTGGCGGATGGTGGGGTCGTCCTCGACGAGCGCGATGCGGCGTGCCATGGCGACGGATTATAGGCGAGGCGCGCCGCATTCCCGCGGTCCGATCGCCTTCGACCGGGGACGCGTCATTTTCCTGCCACAAATCTTCCGCGGCCCGCCCCTTTTCGCCGCAGGCGCGCCAGCGCCCGCGCGCGAAATGAGCCTGCCCACTTCCAACGGGCGGACAAGGCAGGCGGACATGGCGAAGGCGATCGAATCACGGCGGCGCGAGACCCTGGGGGCCTTCGCCGATTTCATCGAGCTGGCGGCGCGGGCCCTGCTGGGCGGCATCGCGGTCGCGCTGATGCTGGGCTTCGCGGCCGTGGTGCTCGCGGGCAATGCCGATGCCTCGGCCGCGCCGGCCGCCGTCGCCCGCGATCTGGTGCAGGCCGGCTGCGCCACTCCGCTCGCGATGGATGGCGACTTCCTCCGGATCGCGGACGAAGAAGCGGTACCCGACATGGCCTCGGCCGCGGCGCTCATCCGCACTGCGGCGCTGGCGGCGAGCGCCGACGAACCCAGGAGCGTGGCGCCCACGCCCGAGCGGTCGCAAGACGCGCCCGCCGTGGGCGCCCTCTGGGCCAATGCGGGCGGCACCGCCCCGGTCCACGGCAAGCCGCGCCGCGCCGGCGCGCCCTCGCTGCTGCTGCCGACGCTGGGATTGCTGGCGCTGCTGGCCGCGGGCCTCGTCGCCTTCATCGGGCGCGCATCGCTGCCGCGCCGGCGGCTCGCCTGAGGCGCCCGCGCGGCGGCAACGAGGAGCTTGCGGAAGGGAATGGTCGGGGTGAGAGGATTCGAACCTCCGGCCTCTACGTCCCGAACGTAGCGCTCTACCAGGCTAAGCTACACCCCGAGGACAAAGGGGCGCCTGGAAGCGCCCCCGAGGAACGGCGGAGCTAGAACTTGCGCTCCACCGAAAAGTGCGCCAATTGTAGCAGACTGTCGCGGCACGCGGAATCCGGCAACGCCTCGAGCCGCGCGGTCGCGATCGCCGCTTCGCCGCGTGCTCGCTCGCGCGCGTAGTCGAGCGCGCCCACGCGATGGATCGCCGCCATCACGCCCCGCAGCTCCGCCCTGCCGCCGTGCTCGATCGCGCCGCGCACCAGCGCCCGCTCGGCCGCGTTGCCGGTGCGCATCGCGTGGATCAGCGGCAGCGTGGGCTTGCCCTCGGCGAGATCGTCGCCGAGGTTCTTGCCCGTCTCCTGCAGCTCGCCGCTGTAGTCGAGCACGTCGTCGATGAGCTGGAACGCGGTGCCCAGGTGCATGCCGTACTCGGCGAGCGCACGCTCCACCTCGCCTCCCGCGCCGCCCAGGATCGCGCCCACCTGGGTCGCGGCCTCGAAGAGCTTGGCGGTCTTGTAGCGGATCACCCGCAGGTAGCCGTCCTCGTCGGTGTCGGCGTCGTGGACGTTGAGCAGCTGCAGCACCTCGCCCTCGGCGATCACGTTGGTCGCGTCCGCGAGCACCTTCATGATGCGCAGGCTCCCCGCGTCCACGATCATCTGGAAGGCGCGCGAATACAGGAAGTCGCCCACCAGCACCGAGGCGGCGTTGCCGAACTCCGCGTTGGCGGTCTTGCGGCCGCGGCGCAGGCTCGACTCGTCCACCACGTCGTCGTGCAGCAGCGTGGCGGTGTGGATGAACTCGATCACCGCGGCGAGCTCGTGCTTGGCCCCGCCCTCGGCGCCGAATGCGTTCGCCGCGAGCAGCACGAGCGCCGGGCGCAGCCGCTTGCCGCCGCTGCCGAGGATGTACTGGGCGATGGTGCGGATCAGCACCACGTCGGAATCGAGGCGGCGGCGGATCACGTCGTCCACGCGCGCCAGGTCGTCGGCGATCGGCGCGCGGATCGATTCGAGGCTGACGGGGGCGAGAGGATGGTTCATGGGCGTGCGGCGAAGCTCTGCGTACGATCCGCCTCGCCCGGAGAGGGCCCCGGACAAGTCTTTGACCTTATGAGGAATTTCGCGTATTATAGCCAGTTCGGTCGATGCCTAGGCGTCGGCCGGAATAATTTTGTGCAAACCCCAGGAGTCCACAATGTACGCGGTCATAAAAACCGGCGGCAAGCAGTACCGCGTTGCCCCCGGCGAAAAAATCAAAATAGAACAGATACCGGCAGACGTTGGCGCTCAGATCGTCCTCGACCAGGTGCTGATGGTGGCGGACGGCGACGCCGTGAAGCTGGGCAATCCCCTCGTGTCGGGCGCGAAAGTCTCCGCCACGGTGCTCGCCCACGGGCGCGGCACCAAGCTCAAGATCTTCAAGCTGCGCCGGCGCAAGCACTACCAGAAGACCCAAGGGCATCGCCAGAACTACACGGAAATCCGTGTGGACTCGATCGCCTAACCCGAGGAAACATTCATGGCACACAAGAAAGCAGGCGGGTCTTCCCGCAACGGGCGCGATTCCGAGAGCAAGCGCCTGGGCCTGAAGGCCTACGGCGGCGAGCAGGTGAACGCAGGCTCCATCCTGGTTCGCCAGCGCGGAACGGAATTCCACCCGGGGGCGAACGTCGGCATCGGCAAGGACCACACGCTGTTCGCCAAGGTCACGGGCAAGGTGAAGTACCACACCCACGGCCCCGCGAAGAAGCGCACCGTGACGGTCGAGCCGCCGCAGGCCTGACGGCTCCTTCCGCCCCGGCAGAAGAGCCCCGTCGTCGCACGGGGCTTTTTTGTTGGGCCCGACGCCCATGCCGCAGATCGGATTGTTCCTCGTCGCCTCGGCGCTGCTCACGCTCGCGCCCGGGCCCGACATCGTCTATGTGCTCGCGCGCGGCGTGAGCCAGGGGCGCCGCGCGGGCGTGGCGGCCGCGCTCGGCTTCGCCACCGGGTGCATCTTCCACACGACGCTCGCCGCGCTGGGCATCGCGGCGCTCATCCGCTCTTCCGACCTCGCGTTCAACGCGGTGCGCTACGCGGGCGCGGCGTATCTCGCGTGGATCGGCATCCAGGCGCTGCGCCACCGGGCATCGTTCGCGCTCGCGGCCGCGGGCAGCCCGCGCACGCTCGCCACGATCTACCGCCAGAGCGTGATCGGCAACGCGCTCAATCCGAAGGTGACCCTCTTCTTCCTGTCGTTCCTGCCGCAGTTCGTGGATGCGCGCGCGGGGCACATCGGCGCGCAGATGGCGCTGCTGGGCGCGATCTTCATGCTCCAGACCGCGCTCATCTTCAGCGCCGTGGCGCTCTTCTCCGGCTGGATCGGGGCGTGGATCCGCCGCCGGCCCGCGATCGGCGAGCGGTTGAACGTCTTCGCGGGCCTCACCTTCATCGCGCTGGGCATCCGGGTCGCGCTGCCGGACCTCGCGCCGAGGTAGGCCGCGAGGCGCGGCGCACGAACATGAAATTCTTCGACGAGGCGAAGATCGAGGTGATCGCCGGCAAGGGCGGCGACGGCTCGGCGTCGTTCCGGCGCGAGAAGTTCGTGCCGCGCGGCGGCCCGGACGGCGGCGACGGCGGACGCGGGGGCAGCGTCTATGCGCTCGCCGACTCGAACCTGAACACGCTCATCGACTATCGCTACACGCGCATCTTCCGAGCGAAGGGGGGCGAGAACGGGCGCGGGTCCGACTGCTACGGCAAGGGCGCCGAGGATATCGTGCTGCGCTTTCCCGTGGGCACCGTGATCAAGGACGCCGCGAGCGGCGAGGTGATCGCCGATCTCGCGCGCGACGGCGAACGCGCGCTGCTCGTCAAGGGCGGCAACGGCGGCCTGGGCAACCTGCACTTCAAGTCGAGCGTGAACCGCGCCCCGCGCCAGTTCACCCGCGGCCTGCCGGGCGAGGCGCGCCATCTCGAGCTCGAGCTGCGCGTGCTCGCCGACGTGGGCCTGCTCGGCATGCCCAACGCCGGCAAGTCGACCTTCATCCGCGCGGTGTCGGCGGCGCGCCCGAAGGTGGCCGACTACCCGTTCACCACGCTGCATCCCAACCTGGGCGTGGTGCGCGTGGACACGAGCCGCTCCTTCGTCGTCGCCGACATTCCCGGGCTGATCGAGGGCGCGGCCGAGGGCGCGGGGCTGGGACACCAGTTCCTGCGCCACCTGCAGCGCACGCACCTGCTGCTGCACCTGGTGGACATGGCGCCTTTCGACGCGGGCACCGACCCGGCGGCCGAGGTGCGCGCGCTCGCCCGGGAGCTCAAGAAGTACGACCCCGCGCTCGCCCGCAAGCCGCGCTGGCTGGTGATGAACAAGTCCGACCTGCTCGATGCGGGCGAGCGTGCGCGACGGGCGTCCGCGCTCGTGCGCAAGCTGCGCTGGACCAAGCCCTGGTTCATGATCTCGGGGCTCACCGGCGAGGGCTGCCGCGAGCTCACCTTCAAGGTGATGGATTTCCTCGAGCGCGAACGGCGCGGGGCGCGCAAGTGAGCACCCCGCTCGCCTCCGCACGTCGCGTCGTGGTGAAGATCGGCTCCAGCCTGCTCACCAACGCGGGCGCGGGCCTGGATCGCGGCGCGATCGCCGACTGGGCGCGGCAAGTGGCCGAGCTGCGCGCGCGCGGCGTCGAGGTGCTCGTCGTCTCGTCGGGGGCGATCGCGGAGGGCATGAAGCGCCTCGGATGGTCGCGCCGGCCGCGCGCGGTGAACGAGCTGCAGGCGGCGGCGGCCGTGGGCCAGATGGGCCTGGTGCAGATGTGGGAGTCGTGCTTCGCCGAGGTGGGCCTGCACACCGCGCAAGTGCTGCTCACGCACGAGGACCTGGGCGACCGGCGCCGCTACCTCAACGCGCGCACCACGTTGAAGGCGCTGGTGGGGCTGGGCGTGGTGCCGGTGATCAACGAGAACGACACGGTCGTGGTCGACGAGATCCGCTTCGGCGACAACGACACCCTGGGCGCGCTCGTGACCAATCTCATCGAGGCCGACGCGCTGCTGATCCTCACCGACCAGAAGGGGCTCTACGACGCCGATCCGCGCAAGGTCCCCGCCGCGCGCCTGGTCGAGCGCGCCGAGGCGGGCGATCCGGCCCTCGAGCGCATGGCGGGCGGCACGGGCGGCGCGCTCGGCAGCGGCGGCATGCTGACCAAGGTCCTCGCGGCGAAGCGCGCGGCGCGCAGCGGGGCGCACACCGCGATCGCCTGGGGCGGGGAGCCCGACCTGCTCACGCGCCTGTTCGCGGGCGAGGCGATCGGCACGCTGCTCGTTGCGCGCAGCGCCCCGGTCGCGGCGCGCAAGCAATGGCTCGCCGACCACCTGAAGCCCGCGGGGCGCATCGTGCTCGACGCGGGCGCGGTGAAGGCGCTCGTGGCCGACGGCAAGAGCCTGCTGCCCATCGGGGCTACGGCGGTGCAGGGCGCGTTCGAGCGCGGCGAGGTGGTGAGCCTCGTCGGTCCCGACGGACGCGAGATCGCCCGCGGGCTCGTGAACTACGCCTCCGCGGAGGCTGCTCGCATCCTGGGCAAGCCTACCTCCGAGATCGAGTCGGTTCTGGGCTACCTCGCCGAGCCGGAGCTGATTCACAGGGACAACCTGGTCGTACTATGATGCGGGTGCCGATATACGGCACCCCCTGACCGGCGAGGCAGACCGGTTGGGTGAGGTCAAAAAGACGTCGCCGGGCGCGCACGCGCCAAGTCCCGGAAAGTGCGGAATATTCCGTTGACGGTCCCGGCGGGCGGGAATACCCTCCCCATGGCCCGATAATCGCTTCCGACGTCCTAAAAAGCAGCCGCAGGGAGAATCACATGCGCACTCGCACCCCGTCCTTCGTGTTGCGTTCGACCCCGCTCGTGGCTGCGCTCGCCTGCGCGCTCACGCCGCAGGCGGCGAGCGCGCTTTCGTTCCCCGTCTCGACCGTGCCCGCCATCGCCAGCGGCGACGTGCTCACCGTCGGCTCGCTCGCCAACGCGATCCTCCTCGCGAACACGACGTGCATCCTCGGCAACACGGTCGACCTGCCCGCCGGCCCGTTCACGATCGCGCCCTCCACGTCGTTCCCGCAGATCACCTGCTCGGGGCTCACGATCAACGGCAACGGCAGCACGCTCGACGGCTCGTCCTCGCCCGGCGTGGTCTATGGCGGCACGGCGTGCGACAACAGCTTCCTGGGGGGCGTCATTCCGTTCGCGGTGAAGAACCTCGAGGTCAGGAACTACTTCGCCTCCAACGGAGCGATCTGCGGACCGGTCACCGCGGACGGCGACAACGTCCACGACACCAATACCGGCATCCAGGTGGAGGCCGGCGCCGCCACCATCACCAACAGCACGTTCGAATTCAACTCCACGGGCATCCTCGTCGATGGAAGCGCGAGCGCGGCCATCTCCGGCAACATGATCGGCACACCCGACGGATCGAGCTCCGCGGAGAACAACTACGGCATCGAGCTCTACGGCACCCCCAGCACGATCAGCAACAACGTGATCTCGGGCAACTGGGATGGCGAGGTCGGCACCGGCATCTACGTGGACGACGACGGGGGCAGCTCGATCACCGGCAACAAGATCGGCACCGACTCGACCGGCGCCTCTGCGCTCACCAATGGCACCGGCATCGAGATCTATTCGCCGGTGAACATCTCGGGCAACGTGATCTCGGGCAACTACTACTATGGGATCTACACGAACACCGACGTTACGGTGACGAACAACAAGATCGGCACCGACGTGACCGGCACCCTCGCCATTCCCAACGACGTGGGCTTCTACGGCGGCTTCCTTACCTCGGCGTCGACGATCTCCGGCAATGTGATCTCGGGTAACTCGTACGCAGGCTCCGCCACCGCGGGCTACTACGGGTACGGCCTGTGGCTCGGCTACTCGGGCAGCCTGAGCGTCAGCAACAACATGATCGGCACCAACGTGAGCGGCACGGCCGCCATCCCCAACGACGTCGGCTTCTACGGCAGCTACCTCGATCCGGACCTGACCCTGTCCAACAACGTGATCTCGGGCAACACCTACGAGGGCGCCTTCTACGTCTACAGCTACCAGGCGCATTTCCAGGGAAACAAGATAGGCACCAACGCCGCCGGCACCGCCGCGATCCCCAACCTGGAGGGCATCTCCGCCAACTGCAGCGATCCGCCCACCGTCACGGGCAACGTGCTGTCCGGGAATTCGTACTCCGGCCTGTCGTTCTACGGCGTGCAGGGCACCGCCGTCTCGGACGTGAGCCTGAACAAGATCGGCGTCGCGGCCAACGGCGTCTCGGCGCTCAGCAATGGCGCCTTCGGCGTTCTGCTCGACGACGGCTCATGGTGCGGGACGAGCGACAACATGGGCATGCAGATCGTCCAGAACACCATCGCGAACAACAGCACGGGCATCGGGATGCGCACCGGTACCGGCAACGCGTTCTCGCAGAACCTGGTGTTCGCGAACAGCATCAAGAACATCGACCTCGTGCCCGGCGGCAGCGCATCGCCGCTGCTCAACGATCCGGGCGATCCGGACAGCGGGCCCAACAACGGGCAGAACCACCCGACGGTCGATACCGTGATGCAGGCATCGGGCCAGACGACGGTGAGCTACACGCTGGATACCGGGCCGGGCGACTACCGGCTCGAATTCTTCAGCAACGACACCGTGGGCAACCCGGCCGGGCAGCACTACCTCGGATCGTCCAACATCACCATCTCGTCGGGTCCCATGTCGTCGCTCAACATGTTCTCCGGCCTCTCCGACAACATCTCGATGACCGCGACGCTGATCGATCCCTTCAGCTCCGCCCTCAGCGACACCTCCGAGCTCTCGCCCATGGCCACCGCCGTGGGCACGGGAGCCTTCTCCGTCGCGCCCAGCGCGGTGGCCTTCGGTCCGGTGGCCATCTTCAGCACGAGCCCCCAGAGGACCATCGTCGTGCGCTCGATCGGAACCGCGCCCTTCAACCTCGCCTCGCTCACCGACAGCGCGACCTGCGACGGCGGCCCGATCTGCAGCAGCGGCGGCTTCATCTGCAGCACCACCTGCGCGCCCGGCTCGTATGCACCCGGCTCCTCGTGCAACATCACCGCCAGCTTCGCGCCGACCTTCGTCGGCGCGGGACAATCGACCTCGTTCTACGTGTGTGACGACACCGGGTCCTCCATCGGCGTGACCCTCACCGGCGACGGCGTCGTTCCGGCCCCGATCGACATCCAGCCTCCCGCCTGGGACTTCGGCACCGTGGTGATCGGGCAGAACAGCGCCAGCCAGGTCTTCGCCATCGAGAACCCGGGGCAGGTGCCCGTCACCATCGGCACCGTCTCCACCACCGGCGACTTCGTGCTCGACAGCACCACCTGCGCGAGCGAGATCGCGGCCGCCTCGCAGTGCACGGCCAACGTCCACTTCACGCCGTCGCAGGCCGGCGCGCGCGCGGGCACGCTCGACGTCCCGTACACGACGCCGCTCATCGGCGCCTCGGCACCGGCGGCGAAGGCGGCGATCCTGCCCTCGTCCACGGCGAGCTCGCTGCTCAGCGGCACCGGCACCACGCAGCCCGCGCTCGACGTGCCCGCCTCCGTCGACCTCGGCAGCTACTCGCTCGGCTCGCCCGGCGTGGTGCGCATCGTCACCATCACCAACACCGGCAACACGGTGATCACCATCGCGAGCGTCACCGCGACCGCGCCGTTCTCGGTCACCACCGACTGCACGCAGAGCCTGAATCCGGGCGACTCGTGCCACGCCACCATCGCGTTCACCTCGAACAGCGTAGGCCCGTTCACCGGCACCGTGTCGGTGGCGAGCAACGCGCCGGGCGGATTGCGCACCATCGCGGTCACCGCGATCGCGCAGACCTCGCCCACGCCGCTGATCCGCGTCTCGCCCACGCAGATCGGGTTCGGCGAGCGCCTGATCGGCAGCCAGAGCCCGACGCAGCGCGTCACCATCAGCAACTACGGCGGCTCCGACGCGGCACTGACCGCACTCGGCGCGTCGAACCTGGACTTCCTCGTGGCCAGCACGAGCTGCGGGGTCAGCCTCGCGCCCCAGTCCAGCTGCTTCGCCGACGTGGTGATGCGCCCGGTCGGCCTCGGCCACCGGCAGGGGCAGTTCGTCGTGAACACCAACGCGGGAGGAAGCCCGCACGCGGTCGACCTCTCGGGACTGGGCTGCCTGCCGTTCGACATCGCGAACAACCGCCTGGGAGCCTCGTCGCGCTGCGGTCCCTGAGTCCGGCGCGGCGGCGCGCCGGAGATGGCCCGGGTCCTGCTCGTCTGGGAGTACGGCGAGGACCTCGGGCATGTGCGGATCCTGATGCCCATCGCGCGCGAGCTGCGCGCGATGGGTCACGACCCCTGCTTCGCCTTCCGCGATCCGCTGCGCCTGGACGTGGTCGTGCGCGCCGGCTTCGAGGGCTTTCCGGCCCCTTCCCTTCCTTCGCCGCGCGCGCTCGACCCGGCGCCGGCGAATTTCTCGGGCGTGCTGCTCAACCTCGGATACGAGGAGCGCCCGGCCCTCGCGGGAGTGCTGCGCGCCTGGGCTGACCTGCTCGCCCTGCTGCGCCCCGAGGTCGTCGTCTGCGAGTACGCCCCGACCGCGCTCATCGCGGCGCGGCGCGCGTCGATCCCGCGGGCCACGATCGGCACCGGCTTCTGGCAGCCCACCGCGTTCGAGCCCTGCCCCGCGCTGCGGCCGGGGGTGGACACGCCCGCGGCGCGGCTCGAGGAGCTGGATGCGCGCCTCGCCACGGCCATCGCGCGCGGCCTGGGTGCCGCGCCGGTGGCGCTGCGCGAGCTGTTCCAGCCGGGCGCTGATCTCATCTGCACCTTCGCGCAGCTCGATCCGCTCGGGCCCCGTGCCGTGGAATACCTGGGGCCGGTCGACGGCGAAGGCGAAGGCCTGTCGATCGCCTGGAAGGGCGAGGCGCACCCGCGCATCTTCGCCTATCTCAAGCCGCGCGATGCGCGCTTCGGCGTGCTGCTGCGGGCGCTGCGTGCCCTGGGGGGCGATGCCGTCGTGGCGGCGCCGGGGCTCGCCGCGGCCGAGGCGGCAGCGGCTTCAAGTGCTTCGCTGCGGGTCGTCCCCGACGCCGTGCTGCCCGGGCCCCTGCTCGATTCAGCCGATCTCTGCGTCTCTCACGCCGGACCGGGGATGGCGGCGCACGCGCTGCTCGCGGGCGTGCCGATGGCGCTGCTGCCGATGCACCTGGAGCAGTTCCTCGTCGCGCGCCGGCTCGCGGCGGCCGGGATCGGGGTCATGGTGGCGCCCGGCGAGACGCTGGCCGAGCCGGAAGCGTGGCTGCGCCAGGCGGTGGAGGACGCGGGGCTGCGGGAGCGATCGCGCGCGCATGCCGCGGGCCTGCGCGGCTTCTCGTTCGAAGCGACGCGAACCCGCGTGGCGCGCGACATCGCCGGACTCGCCGCGGGCTGAAGCCATGGCCCGCATCGCGATCGCCTGGGAAATGGGAGGAGAGCTGGGCCACGTGATGGCGTGCGCGATGCTCGCGCGCGCCCTCGCGCAGCGCGGCCACCGCATCGCGTTCATGTTCCGCGAGCTGCGCCAGCTTGCCGCCCTCCCGGACGCGGATCGCTACGAGGTCTTCCAGGCGCCGATGTCGCACTTCGACAGCCACGGCGCCGGCGCGTCCTACTCGATGGCCGACATCCTGCTCGGCTGCGGCTACGACGATCCAGGCCAGCTCACGGGCCTGCTCGGCGGCTGGGTCGCGCTGCTCGGCCGCTGGGGCGCCGAGATGGTGATCGCCGACTCCGCTCCCACGGCGCTACTCGCCGCGCGCGTGCGCGGCCTGCCCCGCGTAAGCTACGGCAACGGCTTCTCGATTCCGCCGCATCTCGCGCCCCTGCCGGCCTTTCGCATCGACGCCGCGATGGACCCGTCGCACCTCGCGCGATCCGACGCGCGCGCAACACAGGTCGCCAACGCCGCGCTCGGCGCGCTCGGAGCGCCGCCCATCGCCTCGCTCAGCGAGGCGTTCGCGACCGACGAGGACTTCCTGTGCACGTTCCCGGAGCTCGACCACTACGGGGCGCGGCCCCCCGCGGCGTACTGGGGCCCGCGCGTGAGCGTCGACGCGGGTGAGCCCGTGCGCTGGCCGCCGCACGAAGGCCCGCGTGTGATCGTGTACCTGCGCCGCGCGCTGCCGCAGCTCGACGCGCTGATCGACGCGCTCGCCGCGAGCCCATGCCGCGTGGCCGCGTACATCCCGGAGCTCGACGCGGACCGACGCGCGCGCCTGCAGGGCGCGCGCCGCATCGTCTCGGAGCGCCCGCTGCGCCTGAAGCCGTTGCTCGAGGGCTGCGAGCTCTTCGTGAGCCACGGGGGCAACGTGGCGCCCGGTGCCCTTATGGCGGGCGTGCCGCAGCTCGTCTTTCCGGTGCAATACGAGCAGTTCCTCACCGCCCTGCGCATCGCGCAGGCCGGATGCGGATCGTGGCTGGGCCCGGGCGCGAAGCCCGGCGAGGTCAGGCCGGCGATCCGCCGGCTGCTCGAAGACCCGAGATACGCGGGCGCCGCGCGCGCCTTCGCGCACCGCTACGCGGCATTCTCGCCCGCGGAGCAACAACGGCGCATCGTCGCGCGCATCGAGGATATACTCTCGCGGTCATCGACTTCCCAGGGAGAGCGGCAATGAACCTCGTAGACCGCGCGAAGAACATCCTCATGCAGCCGAAGCAGGAGTGGGCGGTGATTTCCGCCGAGACGCACACGGTGCAGGGCCTGTACACCAACTACGCGATGATCCTCGCGGCGATCCCGGCGGTGGCCTGGTTCATCGGCTTCTCGATCGTCGGCGTGGGGATGCTCGGAATCTCGTATCACGTCCCGATCGCCGCGGGCGTGGCGCACATGGTGGTGAGTTACCTGCTGAACCTGGGCTTGATCTACGTGCTGGCGCTCATCATCGACGCGCTCGCGCCCAGTTTCGGCGGTGAGAAGAACTTCATGCAGGCGCTCAAGGTATCGGTGTTCGCGGCGACCGCGTCGTGGCTGGCGGGCGTGTTCGCCGTCGTGCCGGCGCTGTCCATCCTCACGATCCTGGGCCTCTACACCCTCTACCTGCTCTACACGGGGCTCCCGATCCTGATGCGCGCCCCCGAGGAGAAGGCGATGGGCTACACCGCGGTCGTGATCATCGCGGCGATCGTGCTCTTCGTGGTGGTCGGCGCGGTCGCGAGCCTCGTGGTGCCCTCGACGGTGCGGGGATTCTGAAGCGGCGCTAGGCGTCGGAGCCGGCGACGGTGCCCGGGGTGAAGTCCGCCGCCGCGGGCGCCGCGCGCGGCGGGCGGCGCCGGCGCCCATAGGGCGAAAGGCCCGCGAGGCGCGCGTTCACCTCGAGGAAGCCGGCGAGCTGCTCGAGGCCCAGGCGATAGACCTCGCGCTTGAAGTCGATCACCGCTTCGAGCGGGACCCAGTAGTCGTGCCAGCGCCACGCGTCGAACTCCGGATGCCCGCTCGCGCGCAGGCTGATGTCGCAATCGCGGCCCGTGAGGCGCAGCAGGAACCAGATCTGCTTCTGCCCCTTGTAGGTCCCGCGCCACTCGCGCTTCACCCAGTGGACGGGCACGTTGTAGTGCAGCCACTCGCGCGTGCGCCCGAGGATCTTCACATGCTGGGGCTCGAGCCCGGTCTCTTCCTGCAGCTCCCGGTACATGGCCTGCTCGGGAGTCTCCCCGGGCTTGATGCCGCCTTGGGGGAATTGCCAAGCGTGCTCCTTCACGCGCTTGCCCCAGAACACCTGGTTCCTGCCGTTGCAGAGCACGATGGCGACGTTCGGGCGATATCCGTCCCGATCGATCATGGCGGTCACCATCCAATCCGTTGAGTTGGTGCCATTTTTCCACAGTTCGCGAGCGCCCGCCAGCCGCCGGCGCGGACGCCGCGGCGTGTAAAATACCCCGCTGCAAGCCGATGATTTTTCGTTGAAAACCAGTAGCGATCCGGAGAGTTCATGCGCGCCAGCCAATACTACCTCGCCACCCTCAAGGAAGCCCCCCAGGAGGCCGAGCTCGTCAGCCACAAGCTCATGCTGCGCGCGGGGCTGATCCGCAAGCTGGCGAGCGGGCTGTACTCGTGGATGCCGCTGGGCCTGCGGGTGCTGCGCAAGGTCGAGCGGATCGTGCGCGAGGAGATGGACCGCGCCGGCGCTCTGGAGGTGCTCGCCCCGCCGGTGCAGCCCGCCGAGCTCTGGAAGGAGACCGGCCGCTGGGAGCTCTATGGGCCGCTGATGCTGCGCCTCAAGGACCGCGCCGAGCGCGAGTTCTGCTATGCGCCCACCGCCGAAGAGGTGATGTGCGACATCGTGCGCAAGGAGGTCCGCAGCTACCGCCAGCTGCCGCTGAACCTGTACCAGATCCAGACCAAGTTCCGCGACGAGATCCGCCCGCGCTTCGGCGTGATGCGCGCGCGCGAGTTCACGATGAAGGACGCCTATTCCTTCGACGCCGATTTCGACGGGCTGAAGAAGAGCTACGAGGCGATGTACCAGGCCTACACCCGCATCTTCACGCGCCTGGGGCTGGATTTCCGCGCGGTGGCGGCCGACACGGGCGAGATCGGCGGCACGGGCTCACACGAGTTCCAGGTGCTGGCCGGTTCCGGCGAGGACGCGATCGCCTATTGCTCCCAGTCGGGCTACGCGGCCAACGTGGAGCTCGCCGAGGCGCTCGCCCCCGCAGCGCCGCGGGCCGCCCCGGCCGAGCCGATGCGCAAGATGGCCACGCCCGGCAAGCACACCTGCGAGGAGGTCTCCGCCTTCCTCGGCCTGCCGATCGAGAAGACGGTGAAGGCGATCGTCGTGATGCACGAGGACGCCATGGTCATGCTGCTGGTGCGCGGCGACCACATGCTGAACGAGGTGAAGGCCGCGAAAGTGGCCGGCCTGAGTCCCTTCCGCTTCGCCACCGACGCGGAGATCCGGGCGCGCCTCGCGGCCCCGCCCGGATCCCTCGGGCCCGTCGGGCACTCGATCCGCATCGTGGCCGATCGCACCGTCGCGGCGATGAGCGATTTCTGTGCCGGCGCCAACGAGGAGGGCTTCCACCTCACCGGCGTCAACTGGGGGCGCGACCTGCCCGAGCCCGAGGTGGCCGACATCCGCAGGGTGGTCGCCGGCGATCCCTCGCCCGACGGGCGCGGCGTGCTCGAGATCGTGCGCGGCATCGAGGTGGGCCACGTGTTCCAGCTGCGCACCGTCTACACCGAGAAGATGGGCGTCACCTACATCGACGAGAAGGGCGAGACGCGCCCGATGGAGATGGGCTGCTACGGCATCGGCGTCACGCGCGTGGTCGCGGCGGCGATCGAGCAGAACCACGACGAGCGCGGCATCGTCTGGCCCGATCCGATGGCGCCCTTCGCGCTGGCGCTGATCCCGCTCGGGTATCGCAAGAGCGAGGCCGTGCGCTCGGCCGCGGACGCGCTCTACGCGCGCCTCGCCGACGCGGGCGTGGAGGTGCTGCTCGATGATCGCGACGAGCGTCCCGGCGTGCTCCTCGCCGACCAGGAGCTCGTCGGCATACCGCATCGCATCGTGGTCGGCGAGCGCGGGCTCAAGGAAGGCGTGGTGGAGTACCAGCACCGCCGCGACGCGGCCGCCACGAAGGTGCCGCTCGACGCCGCGGCGGACTTCGCCGTGGCGCGGCTCGCCGGGGGGAAGGCCGCGGTTGCGCCCTGAAGCACGCGTCTTCTGGGCCGTGCTGGCGCTGGCACTCCCGGCGCAGGCCCTCGCCGGAGCGCAACGCTACGAGCTGCTGTCGGCGAGCGTGCGCGCCTCGCTCGCCCACGCGGTGAGCGAGCGCGGGACCTTCGACGTGCCGGACCCCGCCACGCGCACCTGGGTCGACCAGATGATGCGCCGGATCGAGGGACGCTTCGGCGACGAGGACTCCGCGCGGCAATTCCTCGCGCTCGCGCGCTACGAGGCGATGCGCGCGGGCCTCGACCCGCAGCTCGTGCTCGCCGTGA
Source organism: uncultured beta proteobacterium (assembly GCA_963792865.1). Taxonomy (GTDB): domain Bacteria; phylum Pseudomonadota; class Gammaproteobacteria; order Burkholderiales; family Usitatibacteraceae; genus Usitatibacter. The sequence goes on along the minus strand of CAWBYB010000014.1, from coordinate 883,821 downwards.
TCGACGTCGAGAGCCATTTCCGCAAGTACGCGGTGTCGCGGGCGGGCGCCCGCGGCTACATGCAGGTGATGCCGTTCTGGGTGAAGCAGATCGGCGAGCCGGGCCAGAACCTGTTCCAGGAGCGCACCAACCTGCGCTACGGCTGCACGATCCTGCGCTACTACCTGGACCGCGAGGGCGGCAATCTCTACAACGCGCTCGGGCGCTACAACGGCACCCTCGGGCAGGCCGGCTATCCGCGGCGGGTGCTCAAGGCCTGGCGCGAGCACTGGGCGCCCTGAGGCGCTACGCCCGGTCGGGCCTCCTGCCGCCCGTGGCCGATTCGAGCAGTGCGCGGTCGACCGGCCCCACGCGGTCGTATACCACCTTGCCGTGCGGATCGTAGATGCGCGTGGTGGGCAGCACGGAGGGGCTCCCCAGCTCGCGCTCGACCCGCTCGTCGGACAGCACGAGGGGATAGTCGATGCCCACCTTCGCCGCGAAGCGCTTCACCTTCTGCGCGTCGTCCCAGTCGACTGCGACGCCGAGCACGACCACGTCGGGATGCGCGCGGCTGAATGCCGCGATCCCGGGAATCTCGGCAACGCATGGCGCGCACCACGTGGCCCAGAAGTTGACCACGACCCAGCGTCCCCGGTAGTCGGCGAGCCGGTGCCGGTGGCCGCGCGTGTCGACCACGTCGAACGCCGCGGCGTGCTGCGCGAACGCGACCATCGCCGCGACGATGGCGAGCATCCAGGACCTGCGCAATCGCTCCATGGGCTCAGAGCTTACGCGAAACGGCGCCCGCCTCCACGCCGGCCCTCGGCACGGCGACGGAAAGCGCGGCGAGCGACACGAGGGGGCGCTTCAGCCCCTCGCGCATCCGGTCGGCCGCATGGGCGAAGTCCTCGGAGACCTCGGCCCATTCCAGGGGCACCAGCGCGTCCACGGGCGCCACGGCGGCCTCGTAGAGCTCGCCCAGCGTGGCCACGCGCGGATCGGCCGCGAAAGCGTATTCGGCCCGCCCGACGCGCCGCAGGATGCCCGCCCCGCACAGGCGCGCGAGCGTGACCTCGACCTCGTGGGCAGGCAGGCGCGTGTCCATGCGCAGCGTCTCGAAGGCGAGCGGCGCAGCGCCCGCCTCGAGCATGCGGCGCGTGACGAGCACCGCCTCGCGCAGCCGCATCCCCGGCGTGGCCGCCCCGCTCCACAGGCGAGCGTGCCAGTACGCGGCCGAGGCGGTGATCTCCGCGCCCAGCAGGATCACGAGCCACGACAGGTAGATCCACACGAGAAAGAGCGGCACCGCCGCGAAGGCGCCGTAGACCAGGCTGTAGGTATGGGCGTAGCGCACGTACACGCCGAAGAGCTCCTTGGCCGCCTCGAAGAGCGCGCCGGCGACGATGCTGCCCGCAAGCGCGTGGTGCCACGGAACGCGGCGGTGGGGCACGATCACGTAGACGAGGAAGAACGCGAGCGCGCTCATCGCGCCCGGGACCACGCGGTAGAGCACCGGGTGCCACGGGCCCTCCGCGGGCACGAGCCCCATGGAAAGCGTCATCACGTAGGTCGTGGCCGTCACGCTCAACCCGATCAGCACCGGCCCGGCGACGAGCAGCGCCGCGTAGCCCGCCACCAGCAGCCAGTAGGGGCGCGAGCGGCGCACGCGCCAGATCGCGTTCAACGAGCGGTCGATGTCGAGCATGAGCATCACCGACAGGACCAGCACCGCGACGATTCCCGCGCCCTTGAGCCGGGCCGCGCTGGCGGAGAAGTTCCCGAGGTACCCGTCGATGATCTTGCGCGCGACCTCGGGCGCGAGGTTCGCCAGCAGGAAGGCCTTCACCTGCGACATGATCGGGGCGAACACCGGCGCCGAGGAGAGCACCGCCACCGCGATCGCGAACACCGGGACCAAGGCGAGCAGCGTGGTGAAGGCGAGGTTTCCCGCAAGCTGCGCGCAGCGATCCTCGGACCAGCGCCGAAAGACGAACCGCGCGAAGCCGGCGAGGTCGGCGACGAACTGGAAGGGGCTGCGCTTCGCTGCCACGGCGCCACGGTATCATAGCCCTCGCCCCATGCGCGAAGTCCTCGTCCTCTACTACAGCGCCACCGGGTCGGTGCGCACCCTTGCGCAGGCGATCGCCCGCGGCGTGGAGAGCGTGGAAGGCATGCGGGCGCGCGTGCGCACGGTCCCGCGCGTGGCAACCGTGGTGGACCAGCCGGCCCCCGCAGTTCCGTCGGAAGGCGCGCCCTATGTCGAGCGGCGCGACCTCGAGGAGTGCGTGGCCCTCGCCATGGGCTCGCCCACGCGCTTCGGCAACATGGCCGCACCCCTCAAGCATTTCCTCGACGGCCTCGGCGCCGAGTGGGTGCGCGGCACGCTCGCGGGCAAGCCCGCGGCGGTGTTCTCGTCGACCGCGTCCATGCACGGCGGCCAGGAGTCCACGCTCCTGTCGATGATGCTGCCGCTGCTGCACCACGGGATGCTGATCGTGGGCCTGCCCTATACCGAGCCGGAGCTCAACACCACGCGCTCCGGCGGCTCGCCCTACGGTGCGACGCACGTGTCCGGCACCGCCAACGACCGGCCCGTGGCCGACGAGGAAGCGCGCCTCGCCTTCGCGCTCGGCAAGCGGCTCGCCACGGTCGCCCGGCGGCTCGCGGCGTGAGCGCGCGCGGCGCGTGGCTCGCGGCCTGCGCCGCGTTGATCGCGCTGATCCTGCTGTGCGTTGCCTGGGAGCTCGTGCTCGCGCCCGTGAGGCCCGGCGGCTCGTGGCTGGTGCTCAAGGCCCTGCCGCTGCTGGCGCCCCTGTTCGGCGTGCTCCACGCGCGCCGCTACACCTTCCAATGGAGCACGCTGCTGATCTGGCTCTACTTCGCCGAAGGGATCGTGCGCGCATACTCGGACCGCGGGGCCTCCGCGGCGCTGGCCGGCGCAGAGATCGCGCTCGCGCTCGGCTACTTCGCCGCCGCGGTCGCCTTCGTTCGCGCTACCCGCCCCGGCGCGAACGCAGCAAGGTGAGCGCGAGCGGCGCGAGGCTCACCGCGATGATGCCCGCGATGAACGCGGTGAGGTTGCCTCGGATCCACGGGATGTTGCCGAAGAAGTAGCCCGCGTAGGCGAGCGACCCCACCCACGCGATCGCCCCGAGCGCGTTGTACGCGGCGAAGCGCCCGGGGCTCATCGCCCCCAGGCCCGCCACGAACGGGACGTAAGTGCGCACGATGGGCACGAAGCGCGAGATCACCACGGCGGCGGGACCGTAGCGCTCGTAGAACTCGTGGGCGCGCCGCAGGTGGCGCGGATTGAGCCAGCGCGAGCCCTCGCGCGTGAAGTAGCGCGCGCCCAGCCAGCGCCCGATCGCATAGTTGGCGGTGTTGCCCAGCGCGGCCGCCAGGGCGAGCAGCAGCGCGAGCGCGTGCACGTCGAAGGCGCCGCCCGCGGCGAGCGCCCCGGCCACGAACAGCAGCGAGTCCCCGGGCAGGAACGGCGTCACCACGAGGCCCGTCTCGCAGAAGATGATTGCGAAGAGGATCGCGTAGACCCAGGCGCCGTAGGCCGCGACGAGCGCCAGCAGGTGCGCGTCGAGGTGCAGGACGATGTCGATCAGGCCGGCCACCGCGCAGCGCCCGGGCGCCTCAGGGCACCATCTGCTCGACGGACTTCTTCTCCGGTTTCACGAAGTCCTCGCGCGAGGCCCCGAGGTACATGGCGAGCGGGCAGGCCACCAGCACCGAGGAGTAGATGCCGAAGCAGATGCCGATCGTGAGCGCGAGGGCGAAATTGTGCAGGCTGGCGCCGCCGAAGAAGAAGATCGACAGCACCATCATCTGCGTGCATCCGTGCGTGATGATCGTGCGCGAGATGGTCCCCGTGATCGAGGCATCCATGATCTGGGCCACCGTGGTCTTGCGCATCTTGCGGAAGTTCTCGCGCACCCGGTCGAAGACCACCACCGACTCGTTCACCGAGTAGCCGAACACCGCCAGCACCGCGGCGAGCACCGGCAGCGAGAATTCCCACTGGAAGAACGAGAAGAAGCCCAGGATGATCACCACGTCGTGCAGGTTCGCGATGATGGTCGCCACCGCGAAGCGCCACTCGAAGCGGAAGGCGAGGTAGATCACGATCCCGATGCACACGAAGAGCAGCGCGAGCGCCCCGTCGGTGGCGAGCTCCTTGCCGACCTGGCTGCCGACGTAGTCGCGGCGCTTCAACTCCGCGCTCGGGTCGTCGTGCTTGAGGGCCGACATCACCGCGTCGGCCTGCGCCTCCATCTCGCGGTTCTGCACCCTCTCGTCAGGCGAAGGCTTGAGCGCCAGGCGCACGAGCACGTCGCGCGAGGTGCCGAAGTTCTGCACCGAGGCGTCGGTGAGGCCGATCCTGGACAGCGCGGCGCGGATGCGGTCGGGCTCGGCGGAGTGCGGGTAGCTCACCTCCAGCACCGTGCCGCCGGTGAACTCGATCGAGAAGTGCAGGTGCTTGGTGGCGAGCGATGCGACCGACAGCACGAAGACGATCAACGAGATCACGTTGAACACCAGCGCGTGGCGCATGAAGGGGATGCTTTTCCTGATGCGGAAGAATTCCATGGCTCAGGCCGCCTTGGCGCGATGCCAGCTCGTGTTGCCGATGGAAAGCGACTGCACCCGCTTGCGTCCACCGTAGATGAGATTGACGACGCCGCGCGAGACGACCACGGCGCTGAAGATCGAGGTGAGGATCCCCAGGCAGTGCACCACCGCGAACCCGCGCACCGGGCCCGAGCCGAACGCGAGCAGCATGATGCCGACGATGAGCGTGGTCACGTTGGAATCCAGGATCGTGCCGAAGGCGCGCTCGTAGCCGGCCTGGATCGCCATCTGCGGCGTCATGCCGGAGCGCAATTCCTCGCGCACGCGCTCGTTGATGAGCACGTTGGAATCGATCGCCATGCCGAGCGTGAGGGCCACGGCGGCGATGCCGGGCAGGGTGAGGGTCGCCTGCATCATCGACAGCAGCCCCACGAGGAAGAGCAGGTTGCACGCCAGGGCGAGCACCGAGATCAGCCCGAACACCATGTAGTAGGCGACCATGAACGCCGCGATCGCGGCGAAGCCGTAGAGCACCGCGTCGTAGCCCTTCTTGATGTTCTCCTTGCCGAGCGAGGGGCCGACCGTGCGCTCCTCGATGATGTCCATGTTGGCGGCGAGCGCCCCGGCGCGCAGCAGCAGGGCGAGGTTCTTCGCCTCGTTGATGTCCGACAAGCCCGTGATGCGGAAATCGGAGCCGAATTCCTCCTGGATGTTGGGCCACATCGCCACCTGCGTGCCGTTCTTCTCCACCAGCAGGATGGCCATGCGCTTGCCCACGTTCTCGCGCGTGGTCTGGCGCATGATGCGCCCGCCCGCGCTGTCGAGCTTCACGTTCACCACCGGCCCGCCGCTCTGCTGGTCGAAGTTCGCCTGGGCGTTGGTGATGCGGTCCCCGGTGATCACCACCGAGCGGCGCACGAGCACCGGGGCGCCGTTGCGCTCGTCGTAGAACTTCTCCGTGCCCACCGGGGGCGGCTGGTCCTTGAACTGCGCGAACGCGTCCTCGCCACGGCCGGCGGCGTATTCCTCGGCCACGAGCCGGATCTCGAGCGTGGCGGTGCGCCCGATGATCTCCTTGGCGCGCGTGGGGTCCTGCACGCCCGCGAGCTGCACCACGATGCGGTCCTGGCCCTGCTGCTGGACGATGGGCTCGGCCACGCCCAGCTCGTTCACCCGGTTGCGCAGCGTCTGGATGTTCTGCTGCAGCGCCGCCTCCTGGTTCGCCTTGACCACCTCGGGCTTCACGGTGGCCACGAGCGAGCCCGTGTCGCCCGAGCCCTGCTCGCGCACCACGAGGTCCTGCATCTGCTCGGCGAGGAGCTTCTCCGCCGCGTCGCGCTGGCCCGGCTCGCGGAACTGGACCACGACGCGCTCGCCCTCGCGCGAAAGCCCCGAGTAGTAGACCTTCTTGTCGCGCAGCAGCGAGCGGATGTCGCCCGCGTAGCGCTCGACCGCCTTGGTGGCGGCCGTCTTCATGTCCACCTGCAGCAGGAAGTGCACGCCCCCGCGCAGGTCCAGGCCCAGGTACATGGGCTTGGCGCCCAGCGCCTGCATCCAGCGCGGCGAGTTGGGCACGAGGTTCAGCGCCACCACGTAGTTGCGGTCGGCCTTGGACTGCACCAGGTCGCGCGCCTTCAACTGCTGGTCCGGGCTCGCGAAGCGCAGGCGCAGCGTCCCGTCCTGCAGGTCGGAGCCGACCGGCGCGAGACCCGCGGCCTTGAGGTCCTGCTCGAGGCTCGCGCGCATCGCATCGTCCACCTTGACGGCGGTGCGCACGCCCGACACCTGCACCGCGGGCACCTCGCCGAAGATGTTGGGCGCGGCATACAGGAGGCTCACCACGAGCGCGATCGCGATGATCGCGTACTTCCAGAGCGGGTACCTGTTCATGGGCGTTACAGGGCGTCCTTGATGGTGCCCTTGGGAAGCAATTGCGTGACCGCCTGCTTCTGCACCTGGATCGTGACGTTGGGCGCGACTTCCAGGCTCAGGTAGTTGTCCGTGATCCGGGCGATCTTGCCCAGCATGCCCACCGCGACCACCTCGTCGCCCTTCTGCAGGGCCTCGAGCATCGTCTTGTGCTCCTTCGCCTTCTTCATCTGCGGACGGATCATGAGGAAATACAGGATCACGAACATCAGCACGATGGGCAGCATGCCTATCAGCGTGTCGCTTCCCTGGGCCGCGCCGGTGGTGGCCTGGGCGTATGCGGTACCGATCATGGGAGCACTCCGAACGGGAAATTGTTGATCCGGCAGGCTTTTCGCCTGCCTAGCGAGCCTTCCATTCTAGCATAGCGGCCTCGCCCATTTCGCCCCTCGCCGCTGCCGCGGAGGGGTTCAGGCGTCGGGATCGGCGCCGCGCCCGGCGTGGAAGGCGGCCACGAACGCCCCGAGCGCGCGCGCCTCGATTGCCCGGCGCAGCCCGTCCATCAGCTCGAGGTAGTAGTGCAGGTTGTGGACCGTGTTCAGGCGCGCGCCCAGGATCTCGCCCGTGCGGTGCAGGTGGTGCAGGTAGGCGCGGCTGAAATGGCGGCAGGTGTAGCAGCCGCACGCCGGATCGAGCGGCCCGGTGTCCTCGCGGTGGCGCGCGTTCTTGATCTTCACGTCGCCGTGGCGCGTGAAGAGCCAGCCGTTGCGCGCGTTGCGCGTGGGCAGCACGCAGTCGAACAGGTCGATGCCGCGCGCGACGGCTTCCACGAGGTCCTCGGGCGTGCCCACGCCCATGAGGTAGCGCGGCGCGCCGGCCGGCAATGACGGCGCCACGTGCGCGACGATGCGCGCCATGTCCTCCTTGGGCTCGCCCACCGAGACGCCGCCGATCGCGTAGCCGTCGAAGCCGATGCGCGCCAGGCCCGCGAGGGATTCGTCGCGCAGGTCTTCGTACATGCCGCCCTGCACGATCCCGAAGAGGGCGTTCGGATTGTCGCCGTGGCCCCGCTTCGAGCGCTCGGCCCAGCGCAGCGAAAGGCGCATCGACTCCGCGGCCTCGTCGCGCGTGGCGGGGTAGGCGGTGCATTCGTCGAAGATCATCGCGATGTCGGTGCCGAGCACGCGCTGGATGCGCATCGACTCCTCGGGCGAGAGGAAGAGCCGGTCGCCGTTGACCGGCGACTGGAAGGCCACGCCCTCCTCGCTCACCTTGCGCAGCGCCCCCAGGCTGAACACCTGGAAGCCGCCCGAGTCGCTGAGGATCGGCCCGCCCCAGCCCATGAAGCGGTGCAATCCGCCGTGCTTCCCGATCACCGCCAGGCCCGGGCGCAGCCAGAGGTGGAACGTGTTGCCGAGCACGATCTGCGCGCCGACCTGCACGAGCTCGGCGGGGCTCATGGCCTTCACGGTTCCATAGGTGCCCACCGGCATGAAGGCCGGCGTGTCCACGGCGCCATGGGCGAGCAACAGCTCGCCGCGCCGCGCGGGGCCGTCGGTGGCGAGGAGCTCGAACTTCACGCGCGCCAATGCGGGGGGAACGTCTGGTCGAAGTATGGCAGCGCCTCGATGCGCGCGGCCCACTGCGCGATGGGCGCCGGGATGAGCGCGGCCAGCTTCGACTCCGGCTTGCGGGCGGTGATGCGCTTCACATAGGCGACGCACGGATAGAGCACCATGTCGGCGGCGCTCATCGCATCGCCCGCGAGGTAGTCGCCGCGCAGCTCCCGGGCGAAGTAGGCGAGCTCGTCGCGCACCTTCTCCCGCGCCGCGTCGAGCCTCTTGTCGTCGGGCGGCGCGCCGTCCTTCCAGAAATACTCTTCCACGATCACGTCGACGCCCTGCAGGTTGAGATAGTCCTGGGCTTCGGCCGCGAGCCGGCGGATGCGCGCGCGCGCGCGGATGTCGCCCGGGTAGAGGGCCTTCGCCGCGTCGCGCGCGGGGAAGCGCTCGTCGAGGTACTCGAGGATCACGGTCGACTCCCACAGCGCGAACCCGTCGTCCACGATGGTGGGCACGTGGTGGCGCGGGTTGATCGCCACGAACCCGGGCTTGGTCGTGTCGCCGGCGGTGAACGAGAGCACCTTGAGCTCGTAGTCGAGGCCCTTGTGCTCGAGCGCCAGCCACACGCGCCAGGAATAGGGCGAGCCATGCCCGTGGTAGAAGGTAAGTGCCATCGCGTGTCCTTTCGGTGTGTCGATAGAGGCGTCAGTCGCCGAGCCGCATGCCCTCGAGGGGCACCGCGGGCGCGCGGCCGGCGACCAGGTCCGCGAGCACGCGCCCCGTGCCCAGGGCCAGCGTGAAGCCGAGCGCCCCGTGCCCGGCGTCGAGCAGCAGGTTGGAGTATGGGGTCGCGCCGAGCACGGGCGTGCCGCGCGGCGTGGCGGGCCGCATGCCGCACCAGGGCTGCAGGCGCGAAAAGTCGGTGGCCTCCGGAAAGACCGCGCGGACCTCCTCGACCAGCTGGCCCACGCGCTCGGTGTCGATGCGCGCGCTGCGCCCCGCGATGTCGGCCATGCCCGCCACGCGCAGCTCGTCGCCCAGGCGCGCGTAGACCACCTTGCGCTTGAAGTCGGTCACGCTGATGCGCGGCGCCGCGCGCTCATCGGTCACCGGGAGCGTGAGGCTGTAGCCCTTGAGGGGATAGACCGGGATGCGGATCCCGAGCGCTCGTGCCACGTCGGCGGCGCCGATCCCCAGCGCCAGCACGTAGCGGTCGGCCTCGAAGATCCCCTGGCTCGTCTCCACGCCGATCACGCGCGAGCGCAGCGCGAGCAGGCGCCGGATCTCCACGCCGAAGCGCAGATGCACGGGACCGGGCCCCGTGGACATGATGCGCGCGAGCTCGTTGCAGAACTTGAAGCAGTCGCCGGCGTCCTCGCTCGGCGTATGGATCGAGCCCGCGATGCGCGCTCGCATCGAGGCGAGCGCCGGCTCGACCTCGACCGTGCGCCTCGCATCCAGCGCGTCCTGCTCGCAGCCGAGGCTGCGCTGGAAGTCGAGCAGCCGCCGCGCCGAATCGAACGAGCGCGCGTCGGTATGCACCACGAGCTTGCCGCTGCGCACGTAGTCGAAGTCGAGCGCGTGCGCGGCCATCAGCTCGCGCATGAGCGAGCGGCTGTAGAAGGCGAGCCGCAGCAGGCGCTCCGTGGTGAGGTCGGCCTGGCGCTGCGTGCACGCCGCGAGGAAGCCGGCGAGCCAGCGCCACTGCCCGGCGTCGAATGCGGGGACGAACTTCAACGGCGCATCGCGCCGCAGCAGCCACGGCGGGATCTTCGGGATCACCGAGGGGCTCGCGAGGGGTGCTACGTAGCTGTACGAGAGCTGCCCGCCGTTGGCGAAGCTCGTCTCCAGCGCCACCGCGGCGTTGCGCTCGAGCACCGTCACCTCGTGGCCGTCGCGCCACAGGTACCACGCGGCGGCAACGCCGGCCACGCCGGCTCCGAGGACGAGGACTTTCACGCAATGGCCAGGGGAGAAGAGGCTGGGGAGATTATCACGGTGCCGCGGCCGACCGGCTGCAACGAGGAAAGGGCCGCGCGAGCGGCCCTTCACGAAGCGAACCTGCAGGCGGCTTTAGAGCAGCGGCACGATGAGCAGCGCCACGATGTTGATGATCTTGATGAGCGGGTTCACCGCGGGACCGGCCGTGTCCTTGTAGGGATCGCCCACGGTGTCGCCCGTGACCGCGGCCTTGTGCGCGTCCGAGCCCTTGCCGCCGAAGTGCCCGTCCTCGATGTACTTCTTCGCGTTGTCCCACGCGCCGCCGCCCGTGCACATCGAGATCGCGACGAACAGGCCCGTCACGATGGTGCCCATCAGCATGCCGCCCAGGGCCTGCACGCCCGCGTCCGGTCCCATCAGCCATCTCACGATGAGCGCCACGGCGATCGGCGAGAGCACCGGCAGCAGCGACGGGATCATCATCTCCTTGATCGCGCCCTTGGTGAGCATGTCGACCGCGCGCGAGTAGTCGGGCTTCGCGGTGCCCTCCATGATGCCCTTGATCTCGCGGAACTGGCGGCGCACCTCGTCCACCACCGAGCCGGCGCAGCGCCCGACGGCTTCCATCGCCATCGCCCCGAAAAGGTAGGGGATGAGGCCGCCCACGAAGAGCCCGATGATGACCGCGGGATTCGACAGCTCGAAGTCCACGTGCCGGCCCGTCTCCGCCAGCTTGTGGGTGTAGTCGGCGAAGAGCACGAGCGCGGCGAGGCCCGCCGAGCCGATCGCGTAGCCCTTGGTCACCGCCTTGGTGGTGTTGCCCACGGCGTCGAGCGGGTCGGTCACGCTGCGCACTTCCTTCGGCAGCTCGGCCATCTCCGCGATGCCGCCCGCGTTGTCGGTGATCGGGCCATAGGCATCGAGCGCCACGATGATGCCGGCCATCGAGAGCATCGAGGTCGCGGCGATCGCGATGCCGTACAGGCCCGCGAGCGCGTACGCCGCCCAGATGGCGGCGCACACCGAGAGCACGGGCAGCGCCGTGGAGCGCATCGACACGCCGAGCCCCGCGATGATGTTGGTCGCGTGGCCCTTGGTCGAGGCCTCCGCCACGTGCCTCACCGGCGCATAGTCGGTTCCGGTGAAATATTCGGTGATGATGACCAACAGCGCGGTGAGCACCAGCCCCACGACGCACGTGCCCCAGAGCCGCGGCACGCTCAGGTTCGGATAGGCGGCCACCGCCTCGCTCATCATCCACTGGGTCACGAAGTAGAACGCGATGAGCGACAGCACGCCGGCCACGGCGAGCCCGCGATAGAGCGCGCTCATGATCTTGCCGCCCTGCGCGGTCTTCACGAAGTAGGTGCCGATGATGGATGCGACGATCGAGACGGCCCCGAGCGCGAGGGGATAGGTCACGACATGGCCCACCACCGTCGGGCTGGGCATGAGCAGCGAGCCCAGCACCATCGTGGCGATGATCGTCACGGCGTAGGTCTCGAAGAGGTCCGCGGCCATGCCGGCGCAGTCGCCCACGTTGTCGCCCACGTTGTCGGCGATCACCGCGGGGTTGCGCGGATCGTCCTCGGGGATGCCCGCCTCCACCTTGCCCACCAGGTCGGCGCCCACGTCCGCGCCCTTGGTGAAGATGCCCCCGCCCAGTCGCGCGAAGATCGAGATCAGCGAGGAGCCGAAGGCGAGGCCGATGAGGGGCTTCACCACGTCGCTCATCCTCATGTCGAGCGGGCCCGTGCCCTGCAGGAACATGAAGAACCCGGAGACGGAGATGAGGCCCAGGCCCACGACCAGCATGCCGGTGATGGCCCCGCCCTTGAAGGCGAGGTTCAGCGCCGGGCCGATGCCGTGGCGCGCGGCCTCGGCGGTGCGCACGTTGGCGCGCACCGACACGTTCATGCCGATGTAGCCCGCTGCGCCCGAGGCGATGGCGCCGATCGCGAAGCCGCACGCGGTGGTCCAGCCGAGCACGAAGCCGATCACGAGGAACAGGACCACGCCGACGGTCCCGATGGTCGTGTACTGGCGGTTGAGGTATGCCTTGGCCCCGGTCTGGATCGCCGCGGCGATCTCGCGCATGCGGTCGTTGCCGTCCGGCTGGCGCAGGATCCACATCGCCGTGAAGGCTCCGTAGAGCAGGGCGAGGGCCCCGCAGACGAGCGCCAAGAGGATTGCCTGATTGAGCATTGCTGCTTCTCCCTGATTAACTTCGTTGAGTGCGGTACTGCGTCATCGTCACAGCGTGAAATCGCCGCGGGTCTTCCGCCGCACGGCGGTGTTCCTCAACCGCACGTATTTCGGAAGCCCCTGCTCGAAAGGCGGGAACGCCTCGCCCGCGATGAGCGGCAGCAGGTAGTTGCGGCACTTCGCGGTGATGTGGAACCCGTCCGGGGTGATGAAATCGCGCGGCATCTTGCGCTCGACGTTCGCCACGTCGGTGAGCTTCGCCACGCCGATCTTCCAGCGGTAGGGGCGGCTCGACACGCGCACGATCGTGGGCATCACCCCGCTCTCGCCCTTCACCGCGAGCTCCACCGCGGCCTTGCCCACCGCGTAGGACTGCTCGAGGTCGGTCTTCGAGGCGATGTGGCGCGCCGAGCGCTGCAGGTAGTCGGCCACGGCCCAGTGGTGCTTGAGGTTCAACTTGCCGCGCACGAGCTCGGCCAGGCGCGGTGCCACGCCGCCCAGCTGCGCGTGGCCGAAGGCGTCCTTCAGCCCGCTCTCGGCGAGGAACTTGCCGTCCTGGTCGTGCAAGCCCTCGGAGGCGCCCACCGCGCAATAGCCGAAACGCTTCACGCTCTCCTCGACTCTTGCCAGGAACGCCGCCTCGTCGAAGGCGATCTCGGGAAAGAGCAGCACATGAGGCGCCTGGCCGGGCTTGGACTGCGCGAGCCCCGTGGCCGCGGTGATCCATCCCGCGTGGCGCCCCATCACCTCGAGGATGAAGACCTTGGTCGAGGTCTTCGCCATCGACTCCACGTCCAGGCCTGCTTCGCGCATGCTGGTGGCGACGTACTTCGCCACCGAGCCGAAGCCCGGGCACGTGTCGGTGAGGGGCAGGTCGTTGTCGACGGTCTTGGGCACGTGGACCGCGACGATCGGGTATCCCATCCTGGCGCTGATCTGCGAGATCTTGAGGCAGGTGTCGGCCGAGTCGTTGCCGCCGTTGTAGAAGAAGTAGCCGATGTCGTGGGCGCGGAAGACCTCGATCAGCCGCTCGTACTCGTGGCCGCCCTTCTCGACGCCCTTGAGCTTGTAGCGCGCGCTGCCGAAGGCGCCGCCCGGCGTCCAGGTGAGCGCGCGGATCGCGGACGCGGGCTCCCGGCTGGTGTCGATCAGGTCCTCGGTGAGCGCCCCGATGATGCCGTTGCGCCCGGCGTAGACCTTGCCGATGTGGCGGCGGTGCTTGCGCGCGGTCTCGATCACGCCTGCGGCGCTCGCGTTGATGACGGCGGTCACGCCGCCGGACTGGGCGTAGAAGGCGTTCCTCGGCATGGTTCTATCCCTGAAACACGCGAAAATCGGTGGGCCGCGCTGAGCATGGTGAAAGGACGCGGTTCATGCATTGATTGGCGACAAAGGCGCGAATACTACCGGGAAATCGACCTGGCCCGGCGGGAATGCGCGCTCTCCGGGGCACCGTCCTATCCCAGGGCGGCGAAGATCCGGTCGCGGACCGCCTCGACGCTGCCCACGCCGTCGACGCGATGGTACCGGGGAGCCCGCGCATCCTCCGCCGCCCAGCGGGCGAAGTAGGCGACCAGCGGCTCGGTCTGCGCATGGTAGACGGCGAGGCGCTTCTTCACCGTCTCCTCCTTGTCGTCCTCGCGCTGCGCCAGCGCCTCGCCGGTCGCGTCGTCGCGGCCCGCGACCCTGGGCGGGTTGAACCGCACGTGATAGGTTCGCCCCGAGGGCAGGTGCGCCCAGCGCCCGGACATGCGTTCCACGATGACCTCATCGGGGACCGCGATCTCCACCACGTGCTCCAGCCCGACCCCCGAGGCCTTGATCGCCTCGGCCTGCGGAATGGTGCGGGGAAAGCCGTCGAAGAGGAAGCCGCGCGCGCAATCGTCGGCCTGGATGCGTTCCTTCACGAGGCCGACGATGATGTCGTCGGAGACGAGCTCACCGCCATCCATCACGCGCTTGGCCGCGGCGCCCAGCGCCGTGCCCGCCTTTACCGCGGCGCGCAGCATGTCGCCGGTGGAAATCTGCGGAATGCCGTAGCGCTGCGCGATGAAGGCGGCCTGGGTCCCCTTGCCCGCTCCGGGGCCGCCAAGAAGAATCAATCGCATCGCCGCTGTGAGGTCGTTTGGCCAGCCTGCAATTATACGAGCTTGCTCCTCACGCGCTCCAGGTCCGCGGCGGTGTCCACGCCCGCCTCGAGCGGCTCGTTCCAGAACGCCACCGCGATGCGATGGCCGTGTCCCAGGGCGCGCAGCTGCTCGAGCGCCTCGAAGCGCTCGGCGGGCGTGGGCGAGAGCGACGCGTACTTGCGCAGGAAGCCCGCCCGGTACGCGTAGATGCCGATGTGGCGATACGCGGGCAGCCCCTCGGGCAGCGCGGTGCGCGAACGGGCGAAGGCGTCGCGCGCGTACGGAATCGGCGCACGGGAAAAGTACTGTGCGTATCCGGCGGTGTCGAGCACCACCTTCACGATGTTGGGATCGAAGAACTCGGCGGCCGAGGCGATCGGGTGCGCCGCCGTGGCGATCGCGGCCTTGGGCCGCAGCGCGAGCTCGCCGGCCACCTTGCGGATCAGCTCCGGGTCGATGAGCGGCTCGTCGCCCTGCACGTTCACGATGATCTCGTCCTTGCCGTAGCGCAGCAGCGCCGCCGCCTCGGCGAGCCGGTCGGTGCCGGTCTCGTGCTCGACCGACGTCGTGCAGACCTTCCAGCCCAGCGCGCTGACCGCGTCGGCGATCTCCTGGTGGTCGGTGGCGATCACCACCTCGTCCGCGCCGCTCGCCCGGGCGCGCTCGGCGACCCAGGCCACCAGCGGCTTGCCCCCGATGTCGGCGAGCATCTTGCCGGGCAGGCGGGTCGAGCGCATGCGCGCCGGGATCACGACCTTGAAGGCGAGACGCTCCACGCCGGGGACCTACGGCTCCTCGTCCGGGCGCAGCTCCCGCGCCTCCTCCTCGAGCATCACCGGAATTCCATCCTTCACGGGAAAGGCGAGGCGGTCGCCCTTGCAGATGAGCTCCTGCGCATCCTTGCGCCAGAGGAGCGGGCCCTTGCACAGGGGGCACACCAGGATTTCAAGCAGCTTGGGGTCCATCAACGCTCCTGCGGGCGGTAGCGATGCGAGTGAGGAGGAAATCGTCGAATTCGGGCGGCAGGATGGCTTCCACCCGCATGTACCACATGCGCGCATCGGCGATCGCCGCACATTTTACGGCATCCTTCTCGGTCATGATGACCGCCTCGGCGCCGGGGAGCCTGAGGTCGCGCGCGGTATAGCCGTGGTGGTCCGCGAATGCGTGGGGCCGCGCCCGCACGCCCAGCCGCGCCAGGTGCTCGAAGAAGCGCCCGGGATTGCCGATCCCGGCGACGGCGGCCACGACATGCCCGCGCAGCGCCGCGGCGAGCTCCTCGGGGCTGCGCTGCTCCCCCGTGGCGAGGCTCACGAAGCGCTCGCCGCCGAGCTGCATCTCGAACCAGGGCACCGGCGCGTCGCGCTCCGCCGCCCCGCCGTTGACCACCACCGCGTCGACTTCGCGCAGCCGCGATTTCGGCTCGCGCAGCGGGCCCGCCGGCAGCGCAAGCCCGTTGCCGAAGCGCCGCTCGCCGTCGACCACCGCGAGCTCCACGTCGCGCTCGAGCGCGTAATGCTGCAGGCCGTCGTCGCTCACCAGGACGTCCACCTCGGGATGCGCGGCGAGCAGGGCGCGGGCGGCCGCGGGACGATCGGGCGAGATGTACACGGGCACGCGCGCACGGCGCGCGATCAGCACCGGCTCGTCGCCGAAGAGCTCCGGCGTGGCCACGTCGGGGTAGACGCGGACCACGCCGAGCGGATCCTGCTCGCGCCGCGGAACGCGCCCGTATCCCCGCGCCACGACGCCCGGCGTCCAGCCGCGCCGCTGCAGGAGGTCGATGACCGCGATGACGAGCGGCGTCTTGCCCGTCCCGCCTACCGTGATGTTGCCCACGACCACGACGGGCACCGGGGCGCGCCAGATCGGCAGCAGGCGCATGCGGTAGAGCGCGCGGCGCAGCGCCACGAGCGCGGCGAATGCGAGCGCGGGGGCCAGCAGCACGAGGGCGCCGCCGCCGCGGCGCTGCCACTCCGATTCGAGCCAGCCGCGCACGGGGCGCCCCGCACTCAGCGACGCGTCTGCGTCGTGAAGGAGATGTGGTTGTAGCCCGCCAGCCGGGCGCTTTCCATCACGTTGATCACCGACTGGTGGGTGGTCGCGGCGTCGGCGC
This sequence comes from uncultured beta proteobacterium, assembly GCA_963792865.1. Lineage (GTDB taxonomy): Bacteria > Pseudomonadota > Gammaproteobacteria > Burkholderiales > Usitatibacteraceae > Usitatibacter. The sequence continues at coordinate 867,439 of CAWBYB010000014.1, read as the reverse complement.
TGATGGCGATCACCGGCTCCTTCACGCCCTTGGCCGCCTGGCGCATCCGCTCGGCGAAATTCTCGGCGCTCCCGTAGACCGTCGGCGTGCCGTTGATCGCGTACTTGCCCGAGGCGTCGACGGCCACCGAGATCACCTGCGGGCGCTCGTCGGCCGGCTCCGCGGTGGCCTGCGGCAGGTTGATCTGCAGCTCGGAGAACCGGCTGTAGGTGGTGGTGAGGAAGAGGAAGATCAGGACGACGATCAGGATGTCGATCAACGGGATGAGGTTGATCTCCGGGTCCTCGCGGGCGCGGGCACGCCGGAAGTTCATGCGCGCCGCTCGCCGTGGACGATCTCGATCAGCTTGATGGCCTGGCTTTCCATCTCCACCACCAGCACGTCGACGCGATTGCGGAAGTGCCGGTAGAAGATCACCGCGGGAATCGACACGCCGATCCCGAAGAGCGTGTTGTACAGCGCCACGGAGATGCCGTGCGCGAGCTGGGCCGGGTTGCCGCCGCCGCTGGCCGGATTCTGGGAGCCGAAGATCTCGATCATCCCCACGATCGTCCCGAAAAGTCCCAGCAGCGTCGAGATGGTCGCGATGGTCCCCAGGGTGTTGAGGAAGCGCTCGAGCTCGAGGGAGACCGCGCGCCCGGCATCCTCGACCGCGTCCTTGATCGCCTCGCGCGGGCTCTTCTCGTTCACCAGGGCGGCAGCGAAGATGCGGCCGATGAGCGGTCCTTCCTGCAGGCGCGTCACCAGTTCCTGGGTGACGCCCCGGGCCTGGTACTCGCGGATGGTGGCCGGCAGCACGCTTTTCGGTGCGACCAGCGAGGTGCGCAGCGACCAGAAGCGCTCCCCGATGATGGCGAGCGCGATGACCGAGGTAATGACGATGAGCCAGATCGGCCAGCCGGCCGCTTCGATGATCGACAACACGTGCGAATGCTCTCCCGCGTGAAATGCGCAGGCACTTTAGCCCGCCCTCGCCGATTCCACAAGGTCTTGTGCGCATCGGCGCCGAGCCACACAAGGCAGTTGGCGAAACAATTGAAGCAATGGACAATCGCGCAGCCGCGCCGAAGGGTGCTCGCGCGGGGATCGATCGGTCGCCCGCGGGCGACGTTTTCGCGCATCGCGTCGGCGGCCCGTGCAGCATGTCGGGCGTAGGCGCGGTTGGCGCCGCGAATCATCCACAGAGCCTGTGGATAAGCCTGTGGAAGGGCTAGTGGCACCATCGGCAAGTAGCGTATCGCAAAGACTTTTTTTTCTTCCGCTCAATTTTTGAGCGGAGCGTGTTTACGCAACGTGATCAAGGACTTAGAAAAATTTTCCCCTGTCAAGCCATGAGTCGCGCCGAGTCGCCCTCGCGCTCCCGCCGCCCGGTGCGCCCCGGTGGATAGCTGATTCCTCCTCTCCCCAGAGGGAAAACCGGCGTTCGCATCTTCCGCGCCGATTTCCCGCCCGCTCCCAGACCCCGGATTTCCCTCTCGCGCCCACTCCCGCCCCCCGTGCCGGCCCCGACCGCCAATCCCTCCGCGCAGTCTCCGCCCATCCTCAGCGTGACGGAGCTCAACGGCCGCGTGCGCGCGCTGCTCGAGAACCAGTTCGAGGTCCTGTGGGTGGCCGGCGAGCTCTCCAACGTCAAGAAGGCGGCGTCGGGGCACTGGTACTTCTCCCTGAAGGACCCGGGCGCGCAGGTCGACTGCGCGATGTTCCGCAATCGCGCCCAGTTCCTCGATTTTCGTCCCGAGGACGGGATGCGCGTGGAGGTGCGCGCGCGCGTGACCCTCTACGAGGCGCGCGGCAACTTCCAGCTGGTGGTCGAGGAGGTCCGCAAGGCGGGGCTCGGGGCGCTGTTCGAGGCGTTCGAGAAGCTCAAGGCGCGGCTGCTGGCCGAAGGCCTGTTCGAGCCCGCGCGCAAGAAGGCGCTGCCCCTGTACGCGCGCGCGATCGGCGTGGTCACCTCGCCCGACGCCGCGGCGCTGCGCGACGTGCTCACCACGCTCGCGCGGCGCGCGCCCATGGTGCCGGTGGTGCTCTACCCCGCGCAGGTCCAGGGCGAGGGCGCGGGCGCGCTGCTCGCGCGCGCGATCGAGACGGCCAACGCGCGCGGCGAATGCGACGTGCTCATCGTGTGCCGCGGCGGGGGCAGCCTCGAGGACCTGTGGGCGTTCAACGAGGAGGTGGTCGCCCGCGCCATCGCGGCCTCGCGCCTGCCCGTGGTGAGCGGCGTGGGCCACGAGACCGATTTCTCCATCGCGGATTTCGTCGCCGACCTGCGCGCGCCCACGCCCACCGCGGCAGCGGTGGCGGCGAGCCCCGATCGCGCCGCCCTGCGCGAGGCCGTACTCGACCTGCGCCGGCGCCTGGCGCGCGACCTCGCGCGCATCATCGAGGCGCGCGCCCAGCGCCTGGATTACGCCGCGCGCCGCCTGCTCACGCCCGCGCAGCGCCTGGAGCGCGATCGCGGGCACCTCGCGCAGCACGCACGCAGGCTGCGTGCGGCAGCGGGCGCCCCGTTGGCCGCCGCGCGCCTCACGCTCGCCGTGCTCGCGCCGCGCCTGCGGCGCGCCGTTCCCGATCTGGATTCGTCCGCGCGCGAGCTCGAGCGGCATCGCCGGCGCATCGGCTCCTGCCTCGCGCGAGGGCTGGAGGAGCGCGCGCGCCGTCTCGCCGCGCTGCGCGATGCCCTGGGGCACCTGGACCCGACGCAGGTCCTCGCGCGCGGCTACAGCATCGTGCGCGATGCCGACGGGCGCGTGCGACGCACGAGCGCGGGACTGGAGAAGGGCCAGCTGCTCGAGGTCACGTTCTCCGCGGGCGGCGCCGCGGTGACGGTGCGCGAGCCGCGCCCCGCCGGCAAGTAGCGGTATATTGCTGTCACCGGGACGGCGTTCCCGCCGGCCCCAATTCCAGAGGAGGAGTCATGGCCAAGAAGGGTTCGAAGAAGGGCTCGAGCAAGGACCACGCGGTCTACAAGGTGATCGAGATCGTGGGCACGAGCCCGCAATCCTGGGCCGAGGCCGCACGCAACGGCGTGATGGCCGCCTCCAAGAGCCTGCGGGACCTGCGCGTGGCCGAGGTGGACCAGCTCGACGTGAAGATCGAGCACGGCAAGCTCGTCTATCGCGCCAAGTTGAGCGTGAGCTTCAAGTACCACACCGAGTAGCGAGGTAGCGCTCGGCGCGCTCGCCGACCGCCTGCGCGAGGTCCGGCCGCAGGCAATCGAACCGCTCGACGTCGTCCATGGCGCGCAGCCACGTGAGCTGGCGCTTGGCGAGCTGGCGCGTGGCGGCGATCCCCCGCTCCTGCAGCGTCGACTCGGGCGCGGTGCCTTCCAGCACGTCCCACGCCTGTCGATAGCCCACCGCGCGCATCGCGGGCATGGTAGCGGCGAGCGCGTGGCGCTCCCGCAAGGCCCGCACCTCCTCCACCAGGCCCGCAGCGAGCATCGCGCGGAAGCGCCCGGCGATGCGCTCGTGCAGGACCGCGCGCAGGCCGGGCTCCAGGCTGATCTTCAGCGCCGGGAAGGGCAGCGGCTCGGACGCCGCGGCATGCCACTGCGACAACGCTCGCCCCGTATGCAGATGTACCTCGAGCGCGCGCTGGATGCGTTGCGCGTCGTTGGGCTCGATGCGCGCGGCGGCTGCCGGATCGACCAGCGCCAGCTCGGCATGCAGCGCGGGCCAGCCTGCCTCGGCCGCGCGCCGCTCGAGCCCGGCGCGAATACGCGGCTGCGCCGGAGGCAGTTGCGCGAGGCCGCGCGTGAGGGCGCGAAAATACAGCATCGTGCCGCCGGCGAGGATCGGAACGCGCCCGCGCGAGTGGATCTCGCGCGCGAGGCGCAGCGCGTCGTCGCGGAAGCGGCCCGCCGAATAGGCCTCGACGGGCTCCACGATGTCGATCAAATGGTGCGCGACGCGCGCCCGCGCCTGCGCGTCGGGCTTGGCCGTGCCCACGTCCATGCCCCGGTAGACCTGCGCCGAATCGACGCTCACGATCTCCGCCGGAAAGCGCGCGGCGAGCGCGAGCGCGAGCGCGGTCTTGCCGCTCGCCGTGGGCCCGAGGAGGAAGACCGCCTTCACCGACCCCGCAGGAAGAGCCGGTCCAGGTCCGTCATCGGGAACTGCACCCAGGTGGGGCGGCCGTGGTTGCAGCTGCCGGCACGCTCGGTGCGCTCCATGTCGCGCAGCAGCGCGTTCATCTCCGGCACCGTGAGGCTGCGGTTGGCGCGCACCGCGGCGTGGCAGGCCATGGTGGAGAGCAGCTCGTTGCGCCGCTCGACGAGCGCGCGGCTCGCGCCGAACTCGCGCATCTCGGCCAGGACCGAGCGGATGAGCGCCTGCGCGTCGAGGTCGGCGAGCAGCGCGGGCACGGCGCGCACCACCAGCTCGCGCGGGCCCGAGGCGGCCACGTCGAAGCCCAGGCGCTCGAGCTCGGCGCGACCGCGCTCGGCCTCCTCGGCCTCCTCGGGTGTGGCCGCCATCGCGATAGGCACCAGCAGGGGCTGCGAGGGCAGCGGCGCGAGGTCGAGCGCCTCCTTGAGCCCCTCGTAGACGATGCGCTCGTGGGCGGCGTGCATGTCGACCACCACCAGGCCGGCGGCGTTCTGCGCGAGGATGTACACGCCGTGCAGTTGCGCCAGGGCATAACCCAGCGCGGCAGGCGCGGTCGGCTCCGCCACGGGCCGTGCAAGGGCTGCGCGCTCGTCCGACACCGCCGCGGCGAAGAGCGCCTCGTACCGCGCGGCCGGCTGCGCCACCGCGAGCGCACCCTGCGCCGGAAAGCCGGGGACCGACCACGACCGCGCGGCCGGGGGATGGCCGTCCTGCGTAGCCTGCGCCTGCGCGAGCGGCGCGGAGAGCGCGCGGGCGAGCGCGTGGAACACGAACTGGTGCACGGCGCTCGACTCGCGGAAGCGCACCTCGCTCTTGGCGGGGTGGACGTTCACGTCGACCAGCGCGGGATCGAGCTCGAGGAAGAGGACGTATGCCGGGTGCCGGTCGTGGTGCAGCACGTCGGCGTAGGCCTCCCGGATGGCGTGGGCCACGACCTTGTCGCGCACGAAGCGCCCGTTCACGAACAGGAACTGCGCATCGCGCGAGGCGCGCGTGAATCCCGGCGCCGCGACGAGCCCCGTGAGGGCCACGCGCGGACCCTCGGAGCGCACGGGGACGGCGGCCTGCGCGAAATCCTCGCCCACGATGCTCGCCGAGCGCTCGCGGGCGTCCTGCGGCGCGAGGTGCGCGGCGCGCCGACCGTTGTGCGTGAGCGAGAACGCGACACCCGGACGCGAGAGCGCGATGCGCGAGAACGCCTCCTCGCAGCGCGCGAACTCCGTCGCCTCGCTCTTCAGGAACTTGCGCCGCGCGGGCGTGTTGAAGTAGAGCTCCTCGACCTCGATCGTGGTTCCCGCCGCGAGCGCCGCGGGCTCCACCGCCGAGACGGCGCCCGCCTCGCACGCGATGCGCCAGGCGTGGCGCTCGCCGCCGCGCCTGCTCACGATCGACAAGCGCGCCACCGCGCCGATCGACGCGAGCGCCTCGCCGCGGAAGCCCAGGGTGGCCGCCCGCTCGAGGTCCTCGAGTGTCGCGATCTTGCTGGTGGCGAAGCGCGCGAGCGCGAAGGGAAGGTCGTCGCGCTCGATGCCGCAGCCGTCGTCCACCACCCGCAGGCGGCGCACGCCGCCCTGGGCCAGGTCGACCGCGATCGATTGCGCGCCCGCGTCCAGGCTGTTTTCCATCAGCTCCTTCAGCGCGGAGGCCGGCCGCTCGACCACCTCGCCGGCGGCGATCTGGCTCACCAGGAGCTCGGGAAGAGGGCGAATCTGGGCCACGGGGAATGTTACACTGGCCCCGCGTTCGAACCTCCGGCCTCGCCCTAGAGCAAGGAGCGGAATGACTCCACCGCAATCACCCGAGGCGCCCGCATCGCCGAGCGCGCCATCCGGGGACGGGCCGCTGTACGCGGAGCAGATCCGGCTGCTGTTCCGATTCTCGCTCGTCGGCTACCTCGCGACGCTGCTGGTGATCCTCATACTCGGCGCGATCCTCTGGGAAGACCTCGCGCGCCCGGCGCTCTTCCTCTGGTTCGTGTCGATCTCGCTGGTGGTGGTAGGGCGCTACCTGGTCTACAAGGCGTTCATCCAGAGCGCGCCCGAGACCGGGGAGCTGCGCTTCTGGGAGCGGCATTTCCTCGTGGGCACCGTGCTCGCGGGATTGTGCTGGGCAGCGATCGGGACCGTGTTGCTGCCCGACGCCCCGCGCATGGTGCAGCGCCTGTCGGTGGTGATGCTCATGGTGCTGCTCATCACCGGCGCCGTCGCCTACTACGCCCCGCACCGCTACGCCTACAAGATCACCGCCTTCCTCGGGCTGGTGCCGCTCGCCGTGACCCTGGCGCGCTCGGGCGAACGCAACCAGATGTTCCTCTCGGGAGTGATCCTCGTGCTCGCGATCGTGCTGCCGTACGTGCACGGGCGGCTGCACCGCGCGCTCATGGACTCGCTCACGATCCGGCGCGCGCGCGAGTCCCTCTCCAGCGAGCTCGCCAGCCAGCGCGACCGCCTGCAGGAAGCCAGCGCGGCGCTGGCCGAGGAGCACGTCGAGCGCCTGAAGGCGCAGCAGGGGGAGCTCGTCGCCGCGCAGAAACTGCGCATGCATTTCGAGAGCACGCCGCTCGCGGTGGTCGAATGGGATCGGCAGGGGCACGTCGCCGCGTGGAACCCGGCCGCCGAGGCGATCTTCGGATTCCCCGTCTACGAGGTGCTCGGCAAGCCCCTGGCCGGCGCGCTCGCCCCGGCCGCGGAGCGCGCGGACATGGAAGCGATGTGCCGGGAGCTGCTCGAATCGGGCGAGGGCAACAAGACCACCCTCGTGAACGCCACGCGCGGGGGGCGCAACATCCAGTGCGAGTGGTACAACACGCCGCTCGTGGACTCCGCCGGCCGCGTGACCGGCTTCGCCTCCCTGGTCCAGGACATCACCGAGCGCCTCGACACCGAGCGCACGATCCACTACATGGCGCACCACGACGCGCTCACCGGGCTGCCGAACCGCCGCCTCATGCAGGACCGCCTCAACCAGGCGATCATGGCCGCGCGGCGCAAGCAGCGCCATGTCGCGGTGCTCTACCTGGACCTCGACCGCTTCAAGGTGGTGAACGACACGCTGGGCCACGACACGGGCGACTTCATCCTGAAGGACGTCGCGCGCCGCCTGTCCGCGTGCGTGCGCGAGGTCGACACCGTCTCGCGCGAGGGCGGGGACGAGTTCGTCGTGATCCTGCCCGATCTCGAGCACCCGGAGAGCGCGCGGGTGGTGGCCGACAAGATCCTCGCGGAGCTCACGCGCCCGGTCGAGATCGGCGGCCACGAGATCCACGTGACGCCCTCGATCGGCATCAGCCACTATCCCAACGACGCGACCGACGTGCACCAGCTGCTCAAGCACGCCGACAACGCGATGTACCAGGCGAAGGACGCCGGCCGCAACACGGTCCGGTTCTTCACCAGCGACCTCAATTTCCTGCTCTCCAAGCGCCTGGAGATCGAGACCCGCCTGCGCCGCGCGCTCGACAACGAGGAATTCTTCCTGCGCTACCAGCCGCAGGTGGACATCGCCACCGGGCAGATCTCGGGCATGGAGGCGCTGATCCGCTGGAACGACCCGCAGCGCGGCGAGATCTATCCGAAGGATTTCGTCTTCGTCGCGGAAGAGCTGGGCCTCATCGTGCCGATCGGGGAGTGGGTCTTCCGCACCGCGTGCCTGCAGTCGAAGCGCTGGCAGGAGCAGGGCCTGCAGCCGATCACCATTTCGATCAACATCTCGCCGCGCCAGTTCATGTCGCGCCGCCTCGTGCACACGCTGCTCGCGATCGTGCGCGAGACCGGTGCCGACCCGCGCCGCATCGAGCTCGAGGTCACCGAGACGATGATCATGCGCAACGTCGAGCAGTCGATCGAGACCCTCGCCCAGCTGCGCTCGGTCGGCATGAAGGTCGCGGTGGACGATTTCGGGGTGGGCTACTCGTCGCTGGGCCAGCTCACGCGCCTGCCCGCGTCGAGCATGAAGATCGACCGCTCGTTCATCATGAACGTGCCGTCGGACGCCTCGAGCGGGCTCATCACCGAGGCGATCATCGCGATGGCCAAGCGGCTCAAGCTGCGCGTGATCGCCGAGGGAGTGGAGACGCGGGCGCAGCTCGAGTTCCTGCGCGCCAACCACTGCGAGGCCTTCCAGGGCTACCTCTTCTCGCGGCCGGTGACTGCGCTGGAAGCCACAGCGATGCTGAAGGCACAGTCCGGCGCGGCCGTGCATGCCGCGGCGGCGGGCTGAGCACGCGGTCAGTTCGTAGCGACCTGCCCGCGGGCGAGCGGCGGGTTCTGCGCGAGGTAGTGCCTGATGCCGCCGAGGATCGCGCTCGCGATGCGATCCTGGTAGGCGGAATCCTTCAGGCGCTTCTCCTCCTGCGGGTTGGAGATGAACGCCGTCTCCACCAGGATCGAGGGGATGTCGGGCGCCTTGAGCACCGCGAAGCCCGCCTGCTCCACCGCGGGCTTGTGCAGGGTGTTCACGTCGCCCAGCTGGTCGAGCACCGCGCGGCCGAGCTTGAGGGAATCGTTGATGGTCGCGGTGAGCGAGAGGTCCAGCAGGGTGCGCGCGAGCACCGGGTCCTTCACGTCGAAATTGACCCCGCCGATCAAGTCCGACTGGTTCTCGCGCTGCGCGAGCAGGCGCGCGGCGGTGGAGGTCGCGCCGCGCTCCGAGAGCGCGAACACCGAGGAGCCGCGCGCGTTGGGCTTGACCCATCCGTCGGCGTGGATCGAGACGAAGAGGTCGGCGTGCACGCGCCGGGCCTTGGCCACGCGCTGCGCGAGCGGGATGAAATAGTCGCCGTCGCGAATCAGCACCGCGCGCATGTTGGGCTCCAGGTCGAGGCGCGCCTTGAGCCGGCGCGCGATCGCGAGCGTCACGTTCTTCTCGCGCGTGCCGCCGCGGCCGCGCGCGCCCGAATCCTCGCCGCCGTGGCCCGCGTCGATCGCCACGATGATCAGCCGATCGATCTTCGCGGTGCGCGGGGCCGGCCCGGGCCCGTTCGATTCCTGCGCCGCGAATTCGCGCGGGGCGTCCTTGCCTGCGTCCTGCGCCGCCGACGGGTCGAGCTTCACCACGGGGAGCGCCGAAGGCGGGGCCTCGAGCACCGGCGCCTGGGCCATCTCGTGGATCGGGTCGGGCAGCGGCTGCACGAGCGCCAGCAGCGGATCGGCGGGCTTGGCGGGATAGAGGTCGAGCACGAGGCGGTGCCGGTACTCGCCCGCGGGTGCCAGCGGGAAGATCGAGGGCTTCACCTCGGTGCGCAGCTCGAAGACCACGCGCACCACGTCCGGCCGGTTGAGCGCGACCCGCACCGCCTTGATGTAGGGATCGTCCGCGCCCACGCGCTCCGGCAGCGCCTTGAGCTCGGCGTCGAGATCGACACCCTCGAGGTCGACCACGAAGCGGTCGGGGTCGGTGAGCATGAACGACGCATGGCGCAGCGCCTGCGCGGATTCAATCGTGACGCGCGTGTATTCCTGCGCGGGCCACACGCGCGTGGCGAGCACCTGCGCGGCGAGCACGGGACAGGCGGCGAGCAGCACGCCCGCGAGGAACGCAGCCGTCAGGAATCGGAAGACGAGGCCGCGTAGCGCTCGGCGAGGAGGGCGAGGCATCGCAGCCCGCGCGGCGAGTTGCCGGTGCAGCTCGCGCTGCGCCCGCCGCCGCTTGTCGTGAGGGTGATCTCCACGTCGGCGCAGGGCAGCAGGTCCCCCGCCTTCTCCGGCCATTCGACCAGGTTCAGGTTGCGCTCGTTGAAGCTCTCCAGGAATCCCGCGTCGATCCATTCTCTTGGGTCGTGGAGTCTATAAAAATCAAAGTGATGCAAGTGTAACCTCGAAACGGTATAAAGTTCAACCAGCGTGTAAGTGGGGCTTCGCACCGGCCCCTCGTAGCCCAGGCCGCGCAGTACTCCCCGCGCGAGCGTGGTCTTGCCTGCTCCCAACTCTCCGCGCAGGTAGACCACGAATCCCGGCTGCAGGCCCGCGGCGAGCGCGGCACCGAAGGCGAGCGTGGCGGCCTCGTCGGGCAGGAAGGTGTTCAGCGCTACCATCGGCAAATGGAAACGGAGGTTGGGCAATCCACGCTCGAGGAGCGCGTGAAGCGCTGGGGCCGCGAGCTCGGCTTCGACGCGGTGGCGATCGCCGGGACCGACCTCGCCGCGGAGGAAGCGCGCCTCCTCGAGTGGCTCGACCGCGGATGGCACGGCGGGATGGATTATATGGCACGCCACGGCGCGCGCCGGGCGCGTCCGGCGGAGCTCGTGCCCGGCACCGTGTCCGTGATCAGCGCGCGCCTGAACTACGCGCCGGGCGAAGCGCGCGACGCGTGGGACGTGCTCGAGGATCCCGGCAGCGCCTTCGTCTCGCGCTACGCCCTCGGGCGCGACTACCACAAGGTGCTGCGCGCGAAGCTGCAGGCGCTCGCGGAGCGCATGACCCGCGAGCTGGGCCCGTTCCACTACCGCGTCTTCACCGACAGCGCGCCCGTGATGGAGGTCGCGCTCGCCGCGCGCGCCGGCCTGGGCTGGCGCGGCAAGCACACGCTGCTGCTGTCGCGCGACGCGGGATCGCTCTATTTCCTGGGCGAGCTCTTCGTGAGCCTCGCGCTCGCGCGCGATGCGCCGGCGAGCGAGCATTGCGGCACGTGCGCGCGCTGCATCGAAGTCTGCCCGACGCGGGCCATCGTCGCGCCCTACCAGCTCGACGCGCGCCGGTGCATTTCCTACCTCACGATCGAGCACGCCGGCTCCATCCCCGAGGAGCTGCGCGCGCCCATGGGCAATCGCATCTACGGCTGCGACGACTGCCAGCTCGTCTGCCCCTGGAACAAGTTTGCGCGGGCTGCGATCGAGCGCGACTTCGCGGTGCGCAATGGACTGGACAACGCACGCCTCGCCGATCTCTTCGCGTGGACCGCGGAGGAGTTCGATCGCCGCTTCGAGGGCTCCGCGATCCGGCGCATCGGCCACGAGCGCTGGTTGCGCAACATCGCGGTGGCGCTGGGCAACGCGTCGACCACGCCCGAGGTGGTCGCGGCGCTCGAGTCGCGCGCCGGCGATCGCTCGGCGATCGTGCGCGAGCATGTGGCTTGGGCGCTCGCGCGCCATCTGGCATCATCGGCGCCATGAACTCGCCTGCCAGGGCAGCCACGGTGGTGCGTACTCGTACAACTACGCGCGATCCATAACGCCCTGAAGCCCACCGCCTCGATCCCGCGCGGAGTCTGGGTCCTCGGCTTCGTGAGCCTGCTGATGGACACCTCCTCGGAGATGATCCACAGCCTGCTGCCGCTCTTCCTCACGGTGGGGCTGGGCGCGAGCGCGCTCACGGTGGGCGTCATCGAGGGCGTGGCCGAGTCCACGGCGCTCATCGTGAAGGTCTTCTCGGGCGCGCTGTCGGACCGCTGGCGCAACCGCCAGGCGATCACCGCGGCCGGCTACGGCATGGCGGCGCTGTCCAAGCCGCTGTTCGCGCTCGCCACGGGTGCGGGGCTGGTCTTCTTCGCGCGCTTCGTCGATCGCATCGGCAAGGGCATCCGCGGCGCACCGCGCGACGCGCTGATCGCGGACCTCACGCCCGACGCGGTGCGCGGCGCGGCCTTCGGCTTGCGCCAGTCGCTGGATACCGTGGGTGCGTTCGCCGGGCCGCTCATGGCGATGGGGCTCATGCTCGCGTGGCACGATCAATTTCGCGCCGTCTTCTGGTTCGCGGTGATACCCGCGATCCTGTCCTTCCTGCTGGCCACCTTCGCGGTGAAGGAGCCCCGCTCGCCGGGCAGGGCGGCCAAATCCGCGAAGCCCGTGCGCTTCGACCGCGCGACGCTCGCCGCGCTCGGCCCCGCGTTCTGGGGTGTCACCGCGGCCGGCGCCGCGCTCGCCCTCGCGCGCTTCAGCGAGGCGTTCCTGGTGCTGCGCGCCGGGCACTTCGTGCCGGACGCCGCCTACGCCCCGCTGGTGTTCGTGGTGATGAATGTGGTGTACGCGCTCGTGGCCTACCCGGTGGGCAAGCTCGCCGACCGGATGCCGCCGCGCAGGCTGCTCTTCGTCGGCGTCGCCTTCCTCGTGGCATCCGATGCGGCGCTCGCGATGGCGCGGCGGGCTCGCGCTCACGACGCTGGGCGTGGTGCTGTGGGGACTGCACATGGGATTCACGCAGGGGTTGCTCTCCGCGCTGGTCGCGCACACGGCCCCCGCGCACCTGCGCGGCACCGCGTTCGGCACCTTCAACCTGGCGAGCGGCGTGGCGATGCTGCTGGCGAGCGCGCTCGCGGGCGCGTTGTGGCAGTTCGTGGGTCCCGCGGCGACCTTCTGGGCCGGCGCCGCCTTCGCGCTCCTCTCGGCCGCGATCACCGCCCTCGCGGTGCGTTGAGCGCGAGGTCGCGCCAGCGCAGCAGGATCTGCTTCGCCTCGTTCCAGAACGCATCGGCGCAGCGCGGCCCGTCCACTTCCTGCAGCTTCGTGGCGATCTCGTGCGCGAGCTGCGCCAGGTCCTTCAGCGTGCGGGCCTGCAGGAGGTCCTCGGCGAGGAACACCGCTTCGCACGATCCGCTCGCCTCCAGGCGCCGCAGCAGCTGGATCTTCGCGCCCGCCACGGGCGTCATGCCGTGCGCCGGCTCGGCGGAGGACTCACGGACGCGCGCCGCGGCGGGGGGCGGCGTGCGGCCCGCGATGCGGGACGGGTTGGTGGCCATCGGCGTGTCCATGTCGGGTTCGAGGAAGCCGCCACGATAGGGAAATCGCCCACGGGCCGCCATCGGCTCGATGGCCGAAATCGCGCCCCGGCATGGTCCCCGGGTCCTGGGCCATTCGGATGATTCCCGCGATGCCGGGCCGTCCACGGTGCGCCGGTCACCTCGTCCAGGGTGGCGCGGCCTGCGGATCGATGCCGTAGCGCTTCAGGGCCTCGGGAGCCCGCTCGTCGCCCATCGCATGCAGCGCCGCCACGGCGATCGAGTGGCGATCCACCTCGAAGAAGCGGCGCAGGTTCGCGCGCGTGTCGCTGCGCCCGAAGCCGTCGGTGCCCAGGGCGACGTAGCGATCGCCGATCCAGGGACGGATCAGGTCGGCCACCGCGCTCACGTAGTCGCTCGCGGCGACGACCGGCGTGCCGCCCTTCGGCAACTGGGATTCGATCCACGCGACCGGCCCGCCGGATGCGCCCGAGAGACGGCGCGCGCGCGACACGGCCATCGCCTCGCGCCGCAGCTCCGTGAAGCTCGTGACCGAATGCACGTCCGCGGGGATGCCCCAGTCCCGCTCGAGCAGTTCCGCGGCCGCGATCGCTTCATTCAGGATCGTGCCCGCGCCCAGCAGGCGCACCTTCGCGCCCGGCGCCTGGCGGATGCGGTGCATGCCGCGCAGGATGCCCTCGGCCGCGCCCTCCGGCAGCGAAGGCTGCGGGTAGCTCTCGTTCATGAGGGTCACGTAGTAGAAGACGTCCTCGCCCTGTGCCAGCATGCGGCGCATGCCGTCCTCGAGGATCACCGCGAGCTCGCAGGCGAAGCACGGGTCGTAGGCACGGCAGTTGGGTACCGTCGAGGCGATGAGCTGGCTCGTGCCGTCCTCGTGCTGCAGGCCTTCCCCGGAGAGCGTCGTGCGCCCCGCCGTGGCGCCGAAAAGGAAGCCGCGCGAGCGCGAGTCGGCCGCCGCCCAGATCTCGTCGCCCACGCGCTGGAAGCCGAACATCGAGTAGTAGATGTACATCGGCAGCATCGCGAGCCCGTGCGCCGAGTAGCTCGTCGCCGCCGCCACCCAGGATGCGATCGCACCCGCCTCGTGGATGCCTTCCTCGAGGATCTGCCCGTCCCGCGCTTCCCTGTAGTACGAGAGCTGGTGCTGGTCCTCGGGCGCGTAGAGCTGGCCGATGGGCGAGTAGATCCCGATCTGGCGGAAGAGATCCGCCATGCCGAAGGTGCGCGCCTCGTCGGCGATGATCGGGACGACGCGCTTGCCGAGCGAAGCATCGCGCACCAGCGCGCCCGCCATGCGCACGAAGGCCACCGTGGTGGACATCTCCTTGCCCCCGGCCTCGAGCGCGAATTTCGCGAACGCGCCGGCCGCGGGCGTGGCGAGCGGCTCCGCGCGGGTCGAGCGCGCCGGCAGGTAGCCGCCCAGCTTCTCGCGCCGCGCGTGCAGGTAGGCCATCTCGGGCGCTTCGCGCGCCGGGCGCAGGTACTCGCAGGCCTCGCATTGCGCATCGGCGATCGGCAGGGCGAAGCGGTCGCGGAAGGCGATGAGCTGCTCCGTGTCCAGCTTCTTCTGCTGGTGCCCGGTCATGCGCCCCTGGGCGGCGGTCCCCATGCCGTAGCCCTTCTTGGTCTTGGCGAGGATCACGGTAGGCTGGCCCTCGTGGCGCGCGGCATGCCAGTACGCGGAGAAGATCTTCACCGGATCGTGCCCGCCGCGGCGCAGCCGATCGATGTCGTCGTCCGACAGGTGCGCGACCAGCTGCTTCAGCTCCGGATACTTGTTGAAGAAGTGCTCGCGGTTGAACGCGCCGTCGGTGGCGGCGTAGGTCTGGAACTCGCCGTCGACCGTCTCGAGGAAGCGCTTCTCGAGCCACTGGTGCGCATCGCGCGCGAACAGCGGGTCCCAGTCGCCGCTCCACAGCAGCTTGATCACGTTCCATCCGGCGCCGGCGAAGAGCCCCTCGAGCTCCTGCACGATCGAGCCGTTGCCGCGCACCGGGCCGTCGAGGCGCTGCAGGTTGCAGTTGACCACCAGCACGAGGTTGTCGAGCTTCTCGCGCGCGGCGATCGACAGGCCCGCGAGCGACTCCGGCTCGTCCATCTCGCCGTCGCCCACGAACGCCCACACCTTGCGCGCGCGCGCATCGGCGAGCCCGCGGTGCTCCAGGTAGCGCATGAAGCGCGCCTGGTAGATCGCGAAGAGCGGCCCCAGGCCCATCGAGCCGGTGGGGAATTGCCAGAAGTTCGGCATCAGCCACGGATGGGGATAGGACGACAGGCCGCCGCCGCCGGTCTCGCGCCGGTAATGGTCGAGGTTGTCCGCCTCCAGGCGCCCCTCGAGGAAGGCGCGCGCGTAGACGCCCGGCGCCGAGTGCGGCTGGAAGTACACGAGGTCGCTGCGCTCGCCGCCGCGGAAGAAATGGTTGAAGCCGACCTCGAACAGGTCCGCGGCGGACGCATAGCTCGCGATGTGCCCGCCCAGCTCGCCGCTCGCCCGGTTGGCCCGCACCACCATCGCGAGCGCGTTCCAGCGCACCAGCGCCGAGATGCGCGACTCGATCTCGAGGTTGCCCTGGTAGGGCGGCTGCTCGTCCAGGCCGATCGTGTTCACGTACGGGGTGGCGAGCACCTGGGGCAGCGGCACGCGGCGCGTGCGCGCGTGCTGCAGCAGCCGGCGCAGCAGGAAAGTGGCGCGCTCCGGGCCCTCCGCGGCGATCAGCGCATCGAGCGCCTCGACCCACTCGCGAGTCTCCAGGGGATCGGAGTCGGGATCGTGCGGATCGCCGACCTGGCGCGGGATGGAAGGGTCCATGTCTGACCCCATTTTCGCACGGCCGCTACTTCGCGAGTCCCTCGGCTTTCAGCGCTTCGCGCACGTGCGGGCGCTGGGCGATGCGCTCGCGCCACGCCTTGAGCACCGGCCAATCCTCGAGCTTCATGCCCACGTGGTTGGTCCAGCCCAGCACCACGAAGAGGTAGCCGTCGGCGACGGTGAAATGGTCGCCCAGCAGGTAATCCCTGCCCTCGAGCTGCCTGGAGAGCCAGTCGAAGCGAGTCGCGAGCCGCTTGCGCGCGACCGGCTTGTAGTCCTCGGGCGTCTCGGGCGAGAAGAGCGGCGAGAAGCCCTTGTGGATCTCGGAAGTGATGAAGTTGAGCCATTCCTGCAGCCGCAGGCGCTCCATCGTCCCCGCCGGGGGCGCCAGGCGCGATTCGGGCTTGCGGTCGGCGATGTACTGCACGATCGCCGGTCCCTCGGTGAGGCGCGTGCCGTCGTCCAGCTCGAGCACCGGCACGTAGCCCTTGCCGTTCACGGCGAGGAAGTCGCCGCTGCCGCCGAAAGTCTTGGCCTTCGTGTCGACCTTGACCAGCTCGAAGGGCTGGCCCGACTCGCGCAGGGCGATGTGGGGGGAAAGGGAGCACGCTCCCGGCGAGAAGTAGAGCTTCATGGATCCTCCTGGTTTCGAGGGGGGAAGGGACACGCAGCATATTTCATCCGGACGCTGCGCGCCCTGGAGCGGCTCGGGCTGGTCTCGCGGCGCTGAAACGTCGCGGTCGCGGGCTGTCACGGAACCGTCACACGGCCTCCGTAGAGTCCGAGACGCCCAACAGACGACAACGGAGAGATCATGCGCGTTTCCAAATTCCTGGCATCGGCCGCGCTGGCCGGGACCATGCTCGCCACCAGCGCCCTCGCCGCCGAAATCACCGGCGCGGGAGCGACCTTCCCCTACCCGATCTACGCCAAGTGGGCCGACGCCTACAAGAAGAGCACCGGCACGGGGCTCAACTACCAGTCGATCGGCTCCGGCGGCGGCATCAAGCAGATCAACGCCAAGACCGTCGACTTCGGCGCTTCCGACATGCCGTTGAAGCCCGAGGTCCTGGAGAAGGACGGCCTGATGCAATTCCCGACGGTGATCGGCGGCGACGTCCCCGTCGTGAACCTGAAGGGCATCAAGGCGGGCGAGCTCAAGATGTCGGGCCCGGTGCTTGCCGACATCTTCCTGGGCAAGATCACGAAGTGGGACGATCCGGCGATCACCGCGCTCAATCCGGGCGTCAGGCTGCCCGACGTATCGATCAACGTCGTGCACCGCTCCGACGGCTCGGGCACGACGTTCATCTGGACGAACTACCTGTCCAAGGTGAGCGCGGACTGGAAGGCGAAGGTCGGCGAAGGCACCTCGGTGAGCTGGCCCACGGGCGTGGGCGGCAAGGGCAACGAAGGCGTGGCCTCCTACGTGCAGCGCATCCAGGGCTCGATCGGCTACGTCGAGTACGCCTACGTGCTGCAGAACAAGATGGCCTACACGCTGGTGAAGAACAGCGAAGGCAAGTTCGTCTCGCCCAGCGCGCACGGATTCCAGGCCGCGGCGGCCGGAGCCGACTGGGCAGCGGCCCCGGGGATGTACCTGATCCTCACGGACGCGCCCGGCGCGGACGCCTGGCCGATCGCCGGAGCGACCTTCATCCTGATGCACAAGACCCAGGAAAAGCCCGAGAACGCCAAGCAGGTGCTCAAGTTCTTCAAGTGGGCCTACGCCCACGGCGACAAGATGGCCGAGTCGCTCGACTACGTCCCGATGCCCGACAAGGTGGTGAGCCTGATCGAGGCCAGCTGGAAGAACCTCAAGGACGCATCCGGCAACTCCGTGTACTGAGCTGCACGCGCTCTCGCCCATGAGCGCCGTGTTGGATAATAGGGGCCTGGCGACCGCGGAAGCCTCCGCGGTCGCGGTGCATTCGCCGAGGCCCCCCGTGCTCCAAAACAACGCGCTCATGGACGCGCTGTTCCGCAACCTCACGCGGTTCTTCGCATTCGTGGTGTTCAGCCTGCTCGCGGCGATCATCGTCTCGCTCTGGGTCGGCAGCCTCCCCTCGATCCACAAGTTCGGCCTCGGCTTCCTCGCCAGCGCGAAATGGGACCCCGTGCAGGAGGAATTCGGCGCGCTGGTGCCGATCTACGGCACGATCGTCACCTCGACCATCGCGCTCGCGATCGCGATCCCGGTGAGCTTCGGGATCGCCCTCTTCCTCACCGAGCTCTCGCCGGTGTGGCTGCGCCGGCCGCTGGGCACCGCGATCGAGATGCTCGCCGCGATCCCGAGCATCATCTACGGCATGTGGGGCCTGTTCGTCTTCGTGCCGATATTCCAGGAGTACGTGCAGCCGTTCCTCGCGCACACCATCGGCAAGGTGCCCGTGCTGGGCCTGCTCTTCTCGGGGCCGATCATGGGCATCGGCATGCTCACCGCCGGGATCATCCTCGCGGTGATGGTGATCCCCTTCATCACCGCGGTGATGCGCGACGTCTTCGAGCTGGTGCCCCCGATGCTCAAGGAATCGGCCTACGGGCTGGGCTCGACCACCTGGGAGGTGGTCTGGCGGGTGGTGCTGCCCTTCACCCGGGTCGGCGTCATCGGTGGCATCATGCTGGGCCTGGGGCGCGCCCTCGGCGAGACCATGGCCGTCACCTTCGTCATCGGCAACGCCCACGAATTCAGCACCTCGCTCTTCATGCCCGGCAATTCCATCGCTTCCGCGCTCGCCAACGAGTTCACCGAGGCCGTGGGCGACGTGTACACCTCGGCCCTGATCGAGCTGGGCCTGCTGCTCTTCGTCATCACCACGATCGTCCTCGGCTGCTCCAAGCTGCTCCTGCTGCAGCTCGCCAAGGGCGAAGGCAAGCGCTCCTGAGGCCATGGAATCCGCGACCCCCGACAATCCGACCTACCGGCACCGGCGCCGGGTGAACGCGCTCATGATGGGCGTGTCCACGGCGGCGCTCGCCTTCGGCCTGTTCTGGCTCGCGTGGATCATCGGCATCCTGCTCTACGAAGGTGTCGGCGCGCTGCGCCCCGCGCTCTTCCTGCAGATGACGCCGCCCCCGGGCAACGACGGCGGCCTCGCCAACGCCATCTTCGGCAGCGTGATGATGGCCGCGGCCGGAACCGCGATCGGCACGCCGGTCGGAATCCTCGCGGGCACCTATCTCGCCGAGTACGGCCAGCGCGGATGGCTCGCCCCCGCCACCCGCTTCATCAACGACGTGCTGCTCTCGGCGCCTTCCATCGTGATCGGCCTCTTCGTCTACTCCGTGTACGTGGCGCGCGTGCACCACTTTTCCGGATGGGCGGGAGCCTGCGCGCTCGCGATCATCGTGGTCCCGGTGGTGGTGAGGACCAGCGACGACATGCTGAAGCTCGTGCCCAACAGCCTGCGCGAGGCCGCCGTCGCCCTGGGCTGCCCCCGGTGGAAGATGATCACCCGGATCTCCTATCGCGCCGCGCGCGCAGGCATCGTGACCGGGATCCTGCTCGCGGTAGCGCGCATTTCCGGGGAGACGGCTCCGCTGCTCTTCACGGGGCTCAACAACCAGTTCTGGTCCGCGGACATGAACCGCCCGATGGCCAACCTTCCGGTCGTGATCTTCCAGTTCGCGATGAGCCCCTACGACGACTGGCATCGCCTGGCGTGGGGCGGGGCCGCGCTGATCACGCTCTTCGTCCTGGGGCTCAACATCGCCGCGCGCTCGCTCTTCGCGCGCGCCCGCGCCTGACCCCGACATGAACGCGATCGCCCAGCCGGTGCCCGACCCGATGCCCGCCTCCAAGATCACGGTGCGCAACCTCGACTTCTACTATGGCGGGTTCCACGCGCTCAAGCGCGTGAACCTGGACGTCCCGCAGAAGCGCGTGACCGCGTTCATCGGCCCCTCCGGATGCGGCAAGTCCACGCTGTTGAGGACCTTCAACCGCATGTTCGAGCTCTATCCCAACCAGCGCGCGACGGGGGAGATCGTGCTCGACGGCGAGAACATCCTCACTTCCAGGGCCGACGTCTCGCTGCTGCGCGCCCGCGTGGGCATGGTGTTCCAGAAGCCCACGCCCTTCCCGATGTCGATCTACGACAACATCGCGTTCGGCGTGCGCCTGTTCGAGAACCTGCCCCGCTCGCGCATGGACGAGCGCGTCGAATGGGCGCTCACCAAGGCGGCCCTGTGGAAGGAAGTGAGCGACAAGATCCACCAGAACGGCGACAGCCTCTCGGGCGGCCAGCAGCAGCGCCTGTGCATCGCGCGCGCGATCGCCGTGCGCCCGGAGGTCCTGCTGCTCGACGAACCATGCAGCGCGCTCGACCCGATCTCCACCGCCAAGGTCGAGGAGCTCATCTCCGAGCTCAAGGACGACTACACCGTGGTCATCGTCACCCACAACATGCAGCAGGCCGCGCGGGTGTCGGACTTCACCGCCTACATGTACCTCGGGGAGCTGATCGAGTTCGGCGAGACCGACCAGCTCTTCGTGAAGCCCACCAAGCAGGCGACCGAGGACTACATCACCGGCCGCTTCGGCTGACCGTCACCGGGGCTTCACCTTTCCGTCACGCCGCCGTCACGCGCGCCGCCTACAGTCGCGGTACCGCACGACGCCCGGGGGAGCCATGCAAGCGCGGTCGCAACGGGGCACCGTGCCCCGGCTCGAGGCGCGCATCGCGCGCGACGACGCGCTCATCCGCCAGGCACAGGAGCTGCGCTACCGCGTGTTCGCGCAGGAGCTGGGCGCGCGGCTGGCCACGGCGGGCGCGCGCATCGACGCCGACGGCTTCGACCCGCACTGCGACCACCTCGTGGTCCGCGATGCCGCCGCAGGGCTCGTCGTGGGCACCTACCGCATCCTCGCGCCCGAGGCCGCGCGCAGGGCCGGGGGCTATTACGCGGAAGCCCTGTTCGACTTCTCGCAGCTCGACGTCCTGCGCGAGCGCATGGTCGAGGTGGGGCGTGCGTGCGTGCACCCCGACTACCGCTCCGGTGCGACCATGCTGCTGCTCTGGTCCTCGCTCGCCCGCTACCTGGTGGACAACGGCCACGACTACGTGGTCGGAAGCGCGAGCATCCCGCTCGCCGACGGCGGACACGCGGCGGCGTCGATCTATCGCGCGGCGCGGGACGGCCGGATGAGCCCCGAGGACCTGCGCGCGGTCCCGCGCAAGCGCCTGGCCCTCGAGAGCCTGCGCGACGTCCTGCACCACGAGCCGCCGTCGCTGCTCAAGGGCTACCTCAACCTCGGCGCATGGATCTGCGGGGAACCGGCGGTGGATTGCGACTTCGCCTGCGCGGACCTGCCCATCCTGCTGCCCCTGGCGCGGATGCGCGGGCGCTACGCGCGCCATTTCCTCGCCCGGGCGGCCTGAGCGCCTTCAGCCCCGCAGGCAAGGCGGAAGGATCAGCGCCCACACCAGGGCCATGAGGAGCAGCGCCACGAAGACCGCGGCGCTCCCGATGTCCTTGGCCCGGCGGGAAAGCGAGTGATGCTCGAAGGAGATGCGGTCGATCGCCGCCTCGATGCTCGAGTTGAGCAGCTCCACGATGAGCACCAGCAGCACCGAGCCGATGAGCAGCGCACGCTCGACCGCGCTCGCCGGGACGATGCACGCGCACGGCACGAGCAGCGCGGCGAGCAGGATCTCCTGGCGGAAGGCGCTCTCGTGGCGCCAGGCGTCGGCCAGACCCGCGAGCGAGTTGAAGAACGCCTGGACGATGCGCGCCAGCCCGCGCTTGCCCTTGAAGGGGCTCTCGGCGCCGGCGGCCGGGAGCGGGGCGCCGGATGCGATCGTGCCGGCCTCAGTAGGCTTGCGCAAGGCTCGCCTCCGGGGCGCGGGCGGGCACGAGGCTCGCGAGGAACTGGCGCGTGCTGAACTCCCAGGAGTAACGCGCGCCGTAGCGATGGACCTTGTCGCGGTCGAGCGCGAGCGCCGCCATCGCCGCGGCGCCGAGGTCGTGGTGCAGCACCCCTGCGGCCGGATCTTTCACCACGTCGATCGGGCCGCGCACCGGGAAGGCCGCCACCGGCGTGCCGCAGGCCATCGCCTCCACGAGCACGAGCCCGAAGGTGTCGGTGCGGCTCGGGAACACGAACACGTCCGCGCGCTGGTAGTACGAGGCGAGCTCGCGTCCCGACTTCATGCCCACGAAGACGGCGTCCGGGAAACGCCGCTCGAGCTCGCGCCGCTGCGGCCCGTCGCCGACGACCACCTTCGTGCCCGGCAGGTCGAGCGCGAGGAAACCGGGGATGTTCTTTTCCACCGCGACGCGCCCGACGAACAGGAACACGGGGCGGCGCAGGTCGCTGAAGCGCTCGGGGGCCGGGCGGAAGATCTCCGTGTCCACTCCGCGCGACCAGGCGACGATGTTCGTGAACCCGCGCTTCGCGAGCATGTCCGAGATCGCCGGCGTGGCCACCAGGACGGCCGAAGAACGGCCGTGGAAGCGCCTGAGCAACGAATACGTGATGCCGAGCGGCACGCCGAAGCGCGGCTTCACGTATTCGGGGAAGCAGGTATGGTAAGCGGTCGTGAACGAAATCCCGTGCCTGCGGCAATGGGCGTGCGCCGCGATGCCGAGCGGACCCTCGGTGGCGATGTGCACCGCCTCGGGATCGAAGGCGCGGATGCGCTCGGCCACCTTGCGCCCGGGCAGGATGGCGAGCGGGATCTCCGGGTAGGTGGGCATGCTCATCGTGCGGAATCCCTCGGGCGAGAGCACGTGCACCTCGTGCCCCCAGCGCTCGAGCCAGCCGACCGTGTTGGCGAGCGTCACCACCACGCCGTTCACCTGCGGCGCCCAGGCGTCAGTCACCAGGAGAATACGCAATCTCGGCTCCTTCGAAGGTCATGGCGCCCGACTTGAGCGCCTCGATGGCTTTCCAGTCGATGATCCTGAGCTCCCCGCTGTCCAGCTCCACGAGCGCGGTGAGGCTCTCCACCCAGTCCCCGTCGTTGCAATAGAGGATTCCGCCGATGTCGCGGATCTCGGCCTTGTGGATATGGCCGCACACCACGCCATCGAAGCCGCGCCGACGCGCCTCGTGCGCGAGCGCCATCTCGAAGTTGCCGATGTAGCTGACCGCGTTCTTCACCCGGTGCTTGAGGAATTGCGCGAGCGACCAGTAGCGGAAGCCCAGCTTCGCGCGCAGGTGGTTGAACCAGCGGTTGAGCTTGAGGATGAAGATATAGGCCGCGTCCCCCACGTGGGCGAGCCACTTCGCCTGCTGCACCACCGCGTCGAAGAGGTCGCCGTGGATCACGAGGAGCCGCCGGCCGTCGGCGGTCACGTGCTCCGCCTCGTCGCGGATGTCGATGCCCCCGAAGGCGAGCCCGAGGAAGTGGCGCATCGCCTCGTCGTGATTGCCGGCGATGTAGGTGACGCGCGTGCCCTTGCGCGCCTTGCGCAGCACCTTCTGGATCACGTCGTTGTGGCTCTGGTGCCAGTACCAGCGGCGCTTCAACTGCCAGCCGTCGATCACGTCGCCCACGAGGTACAGATGCGCGCTGTCGGTGTGGCGCAGGAAGTCGAGGAGCCGCGCGGTCTGCGAGCTCGCCGTGCCCAGGTGGATGTCCGAGATGAAGATGGTGCGGAACCGCAGCGCAGGTCCCGCGTCGTCGAGTTGATCCGGATTCGCAGCTTCCATGCGCAAGGGATTGTCCCCGCATGGCAAGTCAGATTCGTGGCAGCGCGGTTACCGTTGCGTGACGCCCGCGCGCCGCTCGGCCATGCGCCGGGCGAGCACGAGCCGGTCCGCGGGCAGCAGCCAGCGCAGCGCCCAGCGGTGCAGCACGCCCTCCTCGGCGGAGATGTGCAGCGCCTGCATCGCCCGGAAATACTGCACGAGCTCCGTGGGCAGCCGGCGGCTCACGCCCTCTCCGATCGCGTTGAGCGGCGCGCGCAGCTGGCGCCACGCCTCGGCGAGCTCCCGGTGGTCGGCCTCCAGGCGCAGGCGCAGCTCGTGGAAATGCCCGCGCTCCTCGGCGAGGGCGATGCGCCGCTGCAGGAGCGGAACCAGGTCGTGCTCCTCGTCGGCATGGTGCATCGGCAGCAGCGCGCCGAAGAAATGCACCAGCCCGGCGGCGGTGGCGCTCGTCTGCGCGTCCGCGCCCTGCGCCTCGACCTCGCCCGCGACGCGCCCGAGCGCCGCGAGGCTGCGCTCGATGCGGCGATGGAATCCCAGCATGGATTCGATCGGGTCCTCCGATGCGAGCGGGGCGTCGTGAAGGTTCATGTCCCGCGAAGATCCAATCGAATTCAACGTTCTCGTCTCGCCATTGCGCCACCGTACCCGCGCCACTTGACGTTGCCGTGACGGGGATGGGCGCGCTCGCGCCCGGCACCTGTGATTCCGTTGGTCCCTCGCGCCGGCGAAGCGTTCCCGATTCCCGCGCGAAAAAAAATGGCCTCGCGCGTGCGAGGCCAAAGCCCAGAGGTGGCACGAAGAACCCGGGTTGCGACTGGCGCCGTGCGGCGACAAGAAGCAGGAAGCGGACACGATAGATGCCCCGGATGACATGGCGGTGACGGCGGGCCCGCTAGATCTCGACCTGCGTGCCCAGCTCCACCACGCGATTGGTCGGGATGTTGAAGTAGTCGGAGACGGTGCCGGAATTGCGCGCGAGCGCGGCGAACACACGCTCGCGCCACAGGGCCATGCCGCCGGCGCCCTCGACGGGGACGATCGTCTCGCGCGACAGGAAGTACGAGACGTCCATGGGGTCGGGCTGCAGGCCGTGCGGCGCGCACAGCTCGAGGGCGAGCGCGACCTCCGGGCGTTCCATGAACCCGTAGCGCGCGATCACGCGCCAGCAGTCGTGGCCCAGCGACGCGCACGACACGCGCTCTTCGGGGACGACCCAGGGCACGTCGCGGAATTCCACCGTGAGGAACACGTTCTGGCGGTGCAGGACCTTGTAGTGCTTGAGGCTGTGCATCAGGGCGTGGGGCGTGGCATCCGGCGCCGAGGTGAGGAAGACCCCGGTGCCCTGCACTCTCTGGGGAGGCGAGACGAACAGCGACTGCAAGAACGACTCGAGCGGCCACGCGGCGCTGCGCAGGCGCGCGAGCAGGATCTCGCGTCCCCGCTTCCAGGTCATCATGATGGTGAACACCGTGGCGCCCAGCAGCAGCGGGAACCATCCGCCCTCGAGCACCTTGTGCATCGCCGCGGCGAAGAAGGTGAGGTCCACCAGCGCGAAGCAGCCCGTGACGAGCACGCACAGCCACAGCGGGTAGCCCCAGCGGAAGCGGATCACGAAGAAGGTGAGGAAGGTGGTCACGAGCATGGTGCCCATCACCGCGACTCCGTACGCCGAGGCGAGCCGGGTCGAGGAGCCGAACCCGACCACCGCCGCGCTCACCACCCCGAGCAGCATCCAGTTCACCGCCGGGATGTAGATCTGGCCCATGGTCGTCTCGGAGGTGTGGCGAATCGCCATGCGCGGCAGGTAGCCCAGCTGGATCGCCTGCTGCGTGGTGGAGTACGCGCCCGAGATCGTCGCCTGCGAGGCGATCACCGTGGCCGCCGTGGCCAGCGTCACCATGGGATAGAGCGCCCACGGTGGATACGCCAGGTAGAACGGGTTGGCGAGCGCACCCGGGTTGGCGATGAGCAGGGCCCCCTGGCCGAAGTAGTTGAGCACCAGCGCCGGCGCAGCGACGCCGAACCACGCGAGGCGCACGGCGCGCCTGCCGAAATGTCCCATGTCCGCGTAAAGGGCTTCCGCGCCGGTGATCGCGAGGAGCACCGAGCCCAGCACGACGAAGGACGCGAAGCCGTGCCCGGTGGCGAAATGCAGCGCGTGGCGCGGATCGAGCGCGGCCAGCACCGCCGGCGCCTTGGCGATGTTCCACACGCCCACGGCGCCGAGGGAGGCGAACCAGAGCGCGCAGATCGGCCCGAACAGGATGCCGACCACGCCGGTGCCGTGGCGCTGGATGAGGAAGAGCGCCACGAGCACGCCCGTGGAGAGCGGCACGATGTAGGGCTTGAAGGCCGAGGTCCCCACCTCGAGGCCTTCCACGGCGGAGAGCACCGAGATCGCCGGCGTGAGCACCGCGTCGCCGTAGAACAGCGCGGCGCCGAACACCCCGCACGCCAGCAGCACGGCCCGCAGGCGCGCTCGCTCGCCCACCGAGGCGGTGGCGAGCGCGAGCAGGGCCATGATCCCGCCTTCGCCGCGATTGTCCGCGCGCAGCACGAGCGTCACGTACTTGAGGGAGACCACGACCATCAGCGCCCAGAAGATCGCCGATATTCCGCCCAGGATGTTCTCGGCGTTGAGCGCGATGCCGTGCTCAGGATTGAACGTCTCCTTCACCGCGTAGAGCGGGCTGGTGCCGATATCGCCGTAGACCACGCCCAGGGCGAGCAGCGCCAGGGCGGCGGTGCCTTGCCGCAGCGGGAAGCCGCCGCCCGCCGGCGGGGTGCCGGAAAGCGTGCCGGATATCGAAGTCATGGCCGCGCAGCTTAGGCGCGCGGTCCCCGCGGCGCCAGCGCCGCGCCCGATTCTTAACGGAATCTTTACGGCTGCCCTGCGATAGAGTGTCGCATGGGCGCACAGCGGCGATCCTGGGGCGGCTACGCCTGGGCGGCGGGCGCGGTGGCGGCATGCACGCTGCTGGGCCTCGCCATGCGCCCGCGCTTCGACCTCGTCAACGTCGCGATGGTCTACGTGCTCGGCGTGGCGCTGGTCGCGCTACGCTTCACGCGCGGCCCGTCCGTGGCCACCTCGATCCTGTCGGTGCTCGCGTTCGATTTCGTCTTCGTGCCGCCCCAGGGCACCTTCACGGTGGACGACCTGCAGTACCTGTTCACG
The DNA here is from genome assembly GCA_963792865.1 of uncultured beta proteobacterium. Classification (GTDB taxonomy): domain Bacteria; phylum Pseudomonadota; class Gammaproteobacteria; order Burkholderiales; family Usitatibacteraceae; genus Usitatibacter. Next base: position 841,022 of record CAWBYB010000014.1, on the reverse strand, counting down.
TTCGCGATCATGCTGGCGGTGGCGCTGGTCATCTCGCGCCTCGCCGAGGACGTGCGCGCCCGCGAACGCGCGCAGGCTGCGCTCGCTCTCGAGGCGGAGTCCGAACGCATCCGAAGCGCGCTGCTCGCCTCGATCTCGCACGACCTGCGCACGCCGCTCGCGGTGATGACGGGCGCCTCGTCCACCCTCGCGGAGATCGGCGAAGGGCTGGGCGTCGACGAGCGCCGCGCGCTCGCGCGCAGCCTCTTCGAGCAGGCGCGCGACATGTCGGAGCACGTCTCGAAGGTGCTGCAGATGACCCGCCTGGAATCGGGCGCGATCGTGCTCGAGCGCGACTGGGCCTCGCTCGCCGAGATCGCGGGCGCGGTGCTGCGCCGCCTCGCCGAGCGCATGGCCTCGCACCGGGTGATGGTCGAGATGCCCGGCGAACTGCCGCTGGTGCGCGTCGACGCAACACTCATCGAGCAGGCACTCGGCAACCTGCTCGAGAACGCCGCGAAGCATACGCCGGCGGGCACCGTGGTGCGCCTGCGGGCGCAGCAGCGCGAGGCGCAGATCATGGTCTCGGTGGAGGACTTCGGCGGCGGCCTGCCCGAGAAGGATCTCGAGCGCATCTTCGCGAAGTTCGAGCGCGGCGTGGCGGAAGGCACCGGGGGCATGGGCCTGGGGCTGGCCATCACGCGCGCGATCGTGCGCCTGCACGGAGGGCGCGCCTGGGCCGAGCGCGTGACCGGGGGCGGCATCGCGTTTCGCTTCACGCTGCCGCTCGAGCACGCGCCGGTGGTGCCCGCGGAAGCGCCGGCCGATCGAACATGAGCGAACCGCGGCCCACGATGCTGCTGGTCGAGGACGAGCCCGAGATCCGGCGGCTGCTGCGCGTGAGCCTCGGCGCGAAAGGCTATCGCGTCGTCGAATCGCCGTCGGGACGGCGCGGCATGATCGACGCGGCCACCCACAAGCCGGACCTCGCCATCGTCGACCTGGGCCTGCCCGACTTCGACGGCGTGGAGGTGATCCGGCGCATCCGCACCTGGTCTCCCATGCCGATCATCGTCCTCTCGGCGCGCATCCAGGAGCACGCCAAGATCGAGGCGCTCGACGCGGGCGCGGACGACTACGTGACCAAGCCGTTCGCGATCGGCGAGCTGCTCGCGCGCCTGCGCGTTGCGCTGCGCCATGCGGTGCGCCCGCCCTCGGGAAGCCCGGTGCTCGACTTGGGCGGCGTCACCGTGGACCTGGAGGCCCGCAGGGCGACGCGCGAGGGGCACGAGATCCGGCTCACCCCGATCGAGTTCCGGCTGCTCGCCGCGCTGGCGAAGCACCTCGGCATGGTGGTCACGCAGCGCGAGCTGCTCACGCAGGTGTGGGGGCCGACGCACCGCGACGACACCCACTACCTCAGGATCTACATGAAGCAGCTGCGCGACAAGCTGGAGGCCGATCCGGTGCGCCCGCGCCACCTGCTCACCGAGACGGGAATCGGCTACCGCCTGGTCGTCGAGGAGTGAGCGCGCAGGCGCGGGCCCGAGAAGCGCGCGCTGAAGCAGCTGCCCTTTCCGGGCGCGCTCGCGATGCCGAGCGTGGCGCCGTGGCGCCCGAGCGCGTGCTTGACGATCGCGAGGCCCAGGCCCGTGCCGCCGGTATCGCGCGAGCGGCCGCGATCGACCCGGTAGAAGCGCTCGGTGAGCCGCGGCAGGTGCTCCGGGGCGATGCCGATGCCGCTGTCCTCGACCTCGAACGCGGCGCCCTCGGGGGTGCGGTGCCAGGTGAGGCGCACCCGGCCGCCCTCCGGCGTGTAGCGGATGGCGTTGCTCACCAGGTTGCCGAACGCGCTCGAAAGCTCCTTCTCGCTGCCGAGCAGCCCCACACCCTCCTCGCTCTCGACCTCGATGCGATGCCGCCCGCCGGACAGGGCGCGCGCCTCGGCCCCCAGGCGCTCGAGCAGCGCGGGCATCTCGACCGGCTCCTCCATCGGCGGGGGCGGCGAGGACTCGAGCGCCGAGAGCGTGAGCAGGTCCTCCACCAGGCGCAGCATGCGCCGCGACTGCTCGGTCATGAGCTCTAGGTAACGCCGCGCGGCCTGTGGATCGTTCTCGTCGCGCAGCGCCTCGAGGAAACCGGCGATCACGGTAAGCGGCGTGCGCAGCTCGTGGGAGACGTTGGCGACGAACTCGCGGCGGACCTGCTCCATCTTGCGGAACTGGGTGACGTCGCGCGTGAGCACGAGGCGCTGCTCCTCGCCATAGGAGACGATCTGGATCGACAGCACCCGCTCGCCCGCGGCCGTCGGCGCCTCGACCTGGATCGGGCGCGCGTGGTCGCCGCGCTCCAGGTAGGCGGCGAACTCCGGGATGCGCACGAGGTGGGTGATCGGCGTGCCGGCGTCGCGCGCCGAGTCGATCTCCAGCTGCAGGGCCGCGGTGTCGTTGCACCACGCGATGCGCTCGCCGTCGAGGATCACGACGCCATCGGGCAGCGCGCGCGCCGCGGCGCGCCAGCGCGCGAGCGCCTCGGCGAGCCCGGCCTCGCGCCGGGCCGACTCGCGCCGCGAGCGCGCGAGCAGCGCGTGCAGGTCGTCCCAGGCGCCGTACGCGCGCGGCGGATCCGGCGCGTCCCCGCGCTCGAGCCAGCGGCGCAGGAGATAGAGCTGGCGCAGGTGGTAGGCCAGCGCCGCGACGAGCAGGCCGCAGGCGAGGGCCCAGATCCATGCGACGTCCATGGCGCTCAACGCTTCGAGAGAAACCGGTATCCCGCCCCGCGCACGGTCTCGACGAGGTCGTCGTGCCCGCTGGCGGAGATCGCGTCGCGCAGGCGGCGGATGTGCACGTCCACCGTGCGGTCCTCGATGAAGACGTGGTCGCCCCAGACCTGGTCGAGGATCTGCGCGCGGGTGTGGACGCGGTCCGCGTGGGTCATGAAGAAATGCAGCAGCTCGAACTCCGTGGGCCCCATCTTGAGCGCCTTGCCCGAGCCCGAGACGGTGCGCGTGGCGGGATTGAGCACCAGGCCCTCGATCTCCACCGCCTCCTTCGAAAGCTGCGGCGTGCGCCGGCGCAGCACCGCCTGGATGCGCGCCTCGAGCTCGCGCGGGGAGAAGGGCTTGGTCACGTAGTCGTCCGCGCCGCTCTCGAGCCCCGCGACCTTGTCCTCGTCGCTCGCGCGCGCGGTGAGCATGATGATGGGCACCTCGCGGGTGCGCACCTCGTTGCGCAGGCGGCGGGCGAGCGAGGGGCCGGACTCGTCGGGCAGCATCCAGTCGAGCAGGACCACGTCGGGCAGCACGCCGGCGATGGAGCGCCATGCTTCGTCCGCGTTGGCGGCCCGCTGCACGGCGTGGCCGTTGCGCGCGAGGCTCACCGCGATGAGCTCCTGGATCGCCGGCTCGTCCTCGACGACGAGGATCGAGGCGGTCATTGGCCGAGCGCCTCGCGCTCCACTTCTGCGAGCGGCGTGTGGCGCACGTCGCGGCCGCGAACGATGTAGATCACCTGCTCGGCGATGTTCTTCGCGTGGTCGCCGATGCGCTCGAACGCCTTCGCCACCCAGACGATGTTGAGCGAGGTCGAGATGGTGCGCGGGTCCTCCATCATGAACGTGATGAGCTGGCGCAGGATCGCGCGGAACTCGTTGTCGATCGCGGCGTCCTCGCCGATCACGCGCGCGGCGGCCGCGGCGTCCAGGCGCGCGAAGGCGTCGAGCGACTTGCGCAGCATGCCGATGCCGATCTCCGAGACGTGGCCGATGGTGGCCAGGCGCGTGTTGCGCATCCGCCCCGTCGCATGCAGCTCGCGCGCCATGCGCGCGACCTTGGCCGCCTCGTCGCCGATGCGCTCGAGGTCCGTCACCGTCTTGGACACCGCCATGATCAGGCGCAGGTCCGAGGCGGCGGGCTGGCGGCGCACGATGATGTGGCCCAGGTCGTCGTCGATGGCGACCTCGAGCTCGTTCACCTTCGCATCGGCGGCGATCACCTGGTCGATGCGGTCGAGGTTGCCGTCGAGGAAGCCGTCCATCGCGCCGCGGATCTGCGACTCCACGAGCCCGCCCATCTGCATCATGCGCGAGCGGATGGCCTCCAGGTCCTGGTCGTATTGCTTGCTGATGTGTTCTGTCATCGCGGCTCTCCCGCGGCAGGTTAACGCCCTAGTGTGACATTTCCGTGACCGGGGCGGGGCCCGCTCACGGCTTGCGGGCGGCCGCCGCCCGGATCTGGTCGAGCGTGGTGTTGGGCGTGATCGCCTGGGGATCGATGCGCACCTCGATCACGGCGGGCTTGCCCGAGGCCAGGCATTTCTCGAAGGCCGGGCCGAACTGCGCCGTGTCCTCGACGATCTCGCCCACCGCGCCGAAGGAGCGCGCGAACGCGGCGAAATGGGGGTTGTGCAGCTCGCTGCCGATCACGCGCCCGGGGTAGAGCTTCTCCTGGTGCATGCGGATCGTCCCGTACATGCCGTTGTTCACCACCACGAAGATCGCCGCGGCGCCGTACTGCACCGCGGTGGCCAGCTCCTGGCCGGTCATCAGGAAGTCGCCGTCGCCGGAGAAGCACACGACGGTGCGCTCCGGGCGCGCGAGCTTCGCGGCGATGGCGGCGGGCACGCCGTAGCCCATCGCGCCGGAAGTGGGCGCGAGCTGCGTGCGCAATCCCGGATAGCGATGGAAGCGATGCAGCCAGGTCGCGAAGTTGCCGGCGCCGTTGCAGTACAACGTGTCCTCGGGCGCGTGCCGGTTCAGCCAGTCGACGACGTCCCACATCTGCACCCGGCCCGGGATCTCGCGCCGCCCGCTCCATGCGAGGTAGTCGGCGCGCGCCTCCGCGGCCACGCCCTTCCACGCCGGATCCTCGACGGGCGCCAGGCGCGCCGCGGCGCGCGCGAAGGGGGCCATCGCGCTCACGATCCCCAGCTCCGGCTGGTAGACGCGCCCGATCTCCTCCGCGCCCGGGTGCACGTGCACGAGCTTCTGGCGCGGCACCGGCGAATCGAGCAGCGTGTAGCCGCTGGTGGTCGCCTCGCCCAGGCGCGCACCCACCACCAGGAGCAGGTCCGACATGCGCACGCGCTCGGCCAGCACGGGATTGATGCCGATGCCCACGTCGCCCACGTAGTGGTCGTCGCGGTTGTCGAACAGGTCCTGGAAGCGGAAGGCGCACGCGCACGGCAGGTCGTTCGCCTCGACGAAGCGCTGCAGGTCGTTGCACGCCTCGCGCGTCCACCCGCTGCCGCCGAGCAGCACGAGCGGGCGCCTCGCGCCCGCCAGCAGCTTGCGCAGGCGCTCCAGCTCCTCTTCGCCGGGATGGGGCTCCGCGGGCGCGTAGCGGCGCGCATCGGGCACGGCCACGACCTGCGCCAGCATGTCCTCGGGCAGTGCCAGGACCACCGGGCCGCGACGCCCCGAGGTCGCCACCTGGAAGGCGCGCGCAACGAATTCCGGAATGCGGGCGGCCTCGTCGATGCGCGCGGCCCACTTCGCGAGCGGCGCGAACATCGCGGCGAAGTCGACCTCCTGGAACGCCTCGCGCCCGCGGAACCCGCTCGCCACGTCGCCCACGAAGAGGATCATCGGCGTGGAATCCTGGAACGCGGTATGCACCCCGATCGCCGCCTGGGTCGCCCCCGGCCCGCGCGTGACGAACGCGAGACCGGGCCGGCCGGTGAGCTTGCCGCAGGCCTCGGCCATGTAGGAAGCGCCCGCCTCGTGCCGGCAGACGACCAGCTTCACGCGTTCCTTCACGTCGTAGAAGGCGTCGAGCACCGGCAGGAAGCTCTCGCCGGGCACCGTGAAGGCGCAATCCGCGCCATGGATCAGCAGCTGCTCGACGAGGATGCGACCGCCCGAACGCTCGTTCATTTCGCGCCCTCCTCCCGTGCGTTGGGCGACCACGCGCTGTGCACCGGCTCGAAGCCCTGCATGGGGATCTCCTCGTAGCGCACCTCGAGGATCTCGAGCGCCTCCTCGCCGCCGGGCGTGCCCAGGCGCACCGTATCGCCCTCCCGCGCCTTGATGAGCGCGCGCGCCACCGGCGAGATCCAGCTCACGTACTGGCGCGCGGGATCGGTCTCGTCGATGCCGACGATGCGGATCGTGAGCTCGCCGCCGCGCGACGAGACATAGGTCACGGTCGCGCCGAAATAGACCTGGTCGGTCGCCTCGCGCGTGGCCGGGTCCACCACCTCGGCGGCCTCGATGCGCCGCGTGAGGTGGCGGATGCGCCGGTCGATCTCGCGCAGGCGCTTCTTGCCGTACTGGTAGTCGGCGTTCTCGGAGCGATCGCCGTTCCTCGCCGCCCACGAGACCACCGAGGTCACCTGCGGGCGCTCGGTCTTCACCAGCCACGCGAGCTCGTCGCGCAGGCGCCGGTAGCCGGTCGGCGTGAGGTAGTTCTTGGAGCCCGGCGGGATCGGGTTGGCTTCCTCGAGGTCCGGATCCTCGGGCGGGGAAGCCTCGCCGTCGTCGCGCGCGAATGCCTTGCTCATTTCAATCCTTCCACGAAGGCGCGGATGCCCCCGAGCAGCATCTCGACCGCGATGGTGGTGAGGATCAGCCCCATCAGGCGCTCGAGGGCCTGCATCGCGCGCTCGCCCAGCCAGCGCTGCAGCCGCTCGCCCGCGAGCAGGATCAGCGTGGCGAGGGCCATCGTCGCCGTGAGCGCCGCGCCCAGCAGCCCGAAGTTTCCCGGGTCGCGCGTGGCGAGCAGCATCACCGTGGCGAGGGCCGAGGGCCCCGCGATGAGCGGAACGGCGAGCGGGACGATGAGCGGCTCGCCGCTCGGCTGCACGCCGAAGGCGCCCTCGGGATGGCCGAACACCATGCGGATCGCGATCATGAAAAGGATAACACCGCCGGCGATCGTCAACGACGTCTCGGACAGGTGCATCAGCAGGAGCAGCTCGCGGCCGAACGCCATGAAGGCGAGCAGGATCGCGTAGGCCACCGCGCATTCGCGCGCGATGACGCGCCGGCGGCGCGCGGGCGCCACCCCGGAGAGCATCGCGTTCACCAGCGGCACGTTGCCGAAGGGATCGACCACCAGCAGCAGCAGGATGAGCGCGGAGACGAATTCGCTGGGCATGGGGCGCTATGATATTCGCTTCCATGCGCCAGGTTGCCTTCCTCTGCCTCCTCGCCGGGGGCTGCGCGATCGCCGTCGGCCCGATCCTGGTGCGCATTTCCGACACCGGGCCGGTCGCGAGCGCGTTCTGGCGCGTCGCGCTCGCCGTGCCGCTGCTGTGGGCCTGGGTGTACCACGCGCGTTCGCGCGAGGGCGAGTCCGCGCCCATCGCCCGCGGGCCGCTCGTCGCCGCGGGCTTGTTCTTCGCCCTCGATCTCGGGGTGTGGCACTGGTCGATCGTCTACACCTCGGTGGCCAACGCGACGCTGCTCGCGAACCTGGCGCCCATCTTCGTGACCCTCGCCGCGTGGCTCGCCTGGCGCCGCTCGGTCACGCGCGTGTTCCTCGCCGGCATGGTGCTCGCGATCGTGGGCATGTTCGTGCTGGTCGGCCCGAACTTCGCCGCGGGCGGCACGCGCCTCGCGGGAGACGCGCTGGGCGCGCTCACGGCGGTGTTCTACGCGGGCTACATGCTCGCGATCAAATCCGCGCGCGACGCGCACGCCTCGACTGCGCGGCTGATGGCGTGGAGCACCACCATCACGGCGATCGCGCTGCTGCCCGTGGCGCTCGCGTCGCCTCAGCCCTTCCTCCCCGCGGGGCCGTGGGGATGGCTCGTGCTGCTCGGGCTAGCGGTAGTCTCGCAGGTGGTGGGCCAGGGACTCATCGCGTACGCGTTCGCGCACCTGCCCGCATCGCTTTCCTCGGTGAGCCTGCTGATCCAGCCGGTGATGGCCACGCTCTTCGCGTGGCTGGCGTTCCACGAGTCCGTGGGCGCGGCGCAGCTCGCCGGCGGCGCGGTGGTGCTCGCGGGGATCTGGCTCGCGCGCCGCGGCAGCTGAGGCGCAGGGGGCGCCCGAAGGCGTCGATGCGCCTTCGGGCGCGAACTACTGTCGCGCGCCGGGCGGCGGCGCGGCGGGGGCGGACCCGGCCGCCGGCTCCGTCACCACCTGGTAGAAGACCTCGTCCTTGCGGATCATGCCGAGCTCGAGGCGCGCGCGCTCCTCGACGGCCTCCAGGCCCTGCTTCAGGTCGCGCACCTCGGCATCCATCGCGCCGTTGCGCGCCCGGAGCTTCGCGTTGGCCTCGCGCTGCTGGGCAAGGCTGCGGTCGAGCTCCCACACGCGCAGCCAGCTTCCCTTGCCGAGCCAGAGCGGGTACTGCAGCACGAGGAGGAGCCCGGCGAGGACGTAGGCGAGGGCTCTCACGGTCCGCGGCGCTAGCGCAGCTGGTAGAACGCGTCGCGCCCCGCGTAGGACGCGCCTTCGCCCAGCTCCTCCTCGATGCGCAGGAGCTGGTTGTACTTGGCCACGCGATCGGAGCGCGAGAGCGACCCGGTCTTGATCTGCATCGCGTTGCTGCCCACGGCGATGTCGGCGATGGTCGAATCCTCCGTCTCGCCCGAGCGGTGCGAGATCACCGCGGTGTAGCCCGCCCGGCGCGCCATCTCGATCGCCTCGAAAGTCTCCGAGAGCGTGCCGATCTGGTTGATCTTCACCAGGATCGAGTTGGCGATGCCGCGCTGGATGCCCTCGGCGAGGATGCGCGTGTTGGTGACGAAGATGTCGTCGCCCACGATCTGGACGCTCTTGCCCAGGCGCCGGGTGAGCAGCTCCCAGCCTTCCCAGTCGCCCTCGGCCATGCCGTCCTCGACGGAGATGATGGGATACTTGTCGCACCAGCCGGCGATCAGGTCCACGAACTGCTGCGAGGTGTAGGCGAGCTTCTCCGCCTCGAAGCGGTACTTGCCGTCGCGGTAGAACTCGCTCGCCGCGCAGTCCAGGCCGATCAGCACGTCGGAGCCGGCGAGATAGCCCGCCTCCTCGATCGCGCGCAGGATCCACTGGATGGCCGCCTCGTTGTTGGGCAGGTTGGGCGCGAAGCCGCCCTCGTCGCCCACGGTGGTGGACATGCCCTCCTTGTCGAGCATCTTCTTGAGCGTATGGAAGATCTCCGCGCCGCAGCGCAGCGCGTCGCGGAACGTGGGCAGCCCCGCCGGGATGATCATGAACTCCTGCACGTCGAGGGAATTGTTCGCGTGCGCGCCGCCATTCACCACGTTCATCTGCGGCACCGGCATGCGCCGCGGGGCGCTGCCACCGAGGTAGCGGTAGAGCGAAAGCCCCGACTCCTCCGCCGCCGCCTTGGCGCATGCGACCGACACCGCGAGGATCGCGTTGGCGCCCAGGCGCGCCTTGTTCTCGGTGCCGTCGAGCTCGATCAGCAGGCGGTCGATGTCGGCCTGCTCGGAGACGTCCAGGCCGAGGATCGCCTCGCAGATCTCGGTGTTCACGTGCTCGATCGCCTTCTGCACCCCCTTGCCGAAGAAGCGCTGCATGTCGCCGTCGCGCAGCTCGATCGCCTCGCGCGACCCGGTGGAGGCGCCCGAGGGCACGGCCGCGCGGCCCATGGCGCCGGACTCGACCAGCACGTCGGCCTCGACGGTGGGATTGCCGCGCGAATCGAGGATCTCGCGGGCGACGACTTCGACGATGGCGGTCATTGCGATGGGTCCTTCGGGTGCGCGCGCGGGAGATCCGGACGCGCTAGATCTTCTTGGCCAGGATTTCGGCGAGCCGCTTGGCCTGGTCGATGTCGCGCTCGTCGGCCTTCGCGGTGCCCACCGAGAGCGTGATCCACGTGCGGCCCTTCCTCAGGTTCATCTGGCCGGTCTTGCCGGCCCAGAACGCCTCGTAGCCGAGGAGGAGCAGGGGCTTGGTCTGGAACTGCAGGCGCGCATCGGCGAACGCGCGCTGCGTTTCCTCCTCGGTGCGCCCGAAGCGGAACTGCACGCTCGCGGCGACCGACTTGCCGTCCTTGAAGCCGTTGTAGGTGCAGGTAGTGACCACCTTCGGACGCCGGACCTTCGGGTTCACCGGCTCCGCGCTGGCCACGGTGCCGAGCGCCTGCTGGGCGTCCTGGGCGGTGAACAGGTCGCAGGCGTCGAATACGTCCTCCGCGCGGGCCGTCGTCGCGAGGGCCACCGAGAACAGGGCTGCGAATTTCAGCACGTCGAGCATTCGCATGGGTCACCTCGGCATCGTCACGGGTCCCATGATAGCAGCGGCGCCCCCCCGGGCGCTCACAGCACGTCCCGCACGCCGCCGAAATACCCGCTGTAGGAGCAGTGGTTGTCCGTGCCGGAGAACTTGCCGCCGAAGCCGGTGGTATGCGCCGCGATCTCGGTGATGGCGTAGCTGCCGGAGGTGGACGCAGCCCCGCTGGAGAAGGAGCAGCCCCAGCTGCCCGAGAGGGAGCCGAGTTGCCCGGCCTGCGTGTACAGGCCGGTGAAGGTGCAGGCCGCCGCGCGCCCCTGGGCGTCGAAGAAGTTCACGGTGAGCGTGGCTTGGGTGTCGGACTGCTGCACGTGCAGCTCGTCGAAGATCAGCGCGGGGCCGTTGCTCACCCCGCTGCAGCCCGTGGCCTGGGCGGTGAGCCCGCCGATGTAGTTTCCCGTGAGGTCGTTGGCGCGCCAGGTCTGGCGCGTGATCGACTTGGTGACCAGACTGCCGTCCACCGTGTACTGCATCGTGCCGGTCGTCGCGGAAGTGAACGTGAACGTGATGACGCCTGCCGTGCTCACGCCCACCGCGCCGGGGTTGAACGTGCCGAGGGCGAAGTACGGGCCCGAGGTCCGGTAGAGGGGTCCCGTGAAGCTCGCGTGCGAGCCGGCAGGGGACGGCTCGACGTCCGAGGCCACGAACCAGGCCGGCTTGCCGGTGGCGTCATAGACGAAGAGCGTCGCGAAGAGGACGTTGCCCTGCTGGATGATGTTCACGCCCCAGCCCTGCTCCGCGGCGTTGAACCAGAGGTCGGTGTAGTCCGTGGAGTAGGTCGTGGCCGCGGCAGGGTTCGCGAAGGCGAGCGTGGCGAGCAGGACGGCGGCTAGGCGCGAGAGCGGGTTCGGGGTCATCGTCGCAATGGTGGTCGGCAGTGCGCTCATTCTCGCATGCGCGTGCGAGAATATCGCCTCATCGTCTCTGGAAAGCGACACCATGAGCCGCCACGTCCTGACACTCGCCACGATCGCCGCGCTCGCCGCGATCGCCTCGCCCGCGCTCGCGCAGTCGCGCGGCTGGTACGGGGGAATCGCCGCCGGCCAATCGAAGACCTCGTCCGACCTGGTCTCCAACCGGGAGAGCACGATCACGCTCGCCTCCGACATCCACACCGACTTCGACGACACGGGCAACGCGTGGAAGCTCTTCGGGGGCTACCGGCTCAACGGCCTGCTCGCGATCGAGGTGGGCTACGCGGACCTCGGCAGCCACCGGATGCACACGACCTTCCTCGGCGGCGACCCGCCGCTGCCCGCGGCGGTCGACACGAGGCGGCGCATCTCCGGCTTCGGCGCCGACGTGGTGCTCGCCGCGCCCGTGGGCGAGCGCTTCTCGGTCTTCGGCGCCGTGGGGGCGTTCCGCTCCCATCTGGTGGCCGACGCGGCCCTGGACGGCAACGTCGTGTTCACCAGCGGGGATTCCAGCGCGCGCTCGCGCACCACGACGCGCGACGAGACCGTGACCCACTTCGGGGCCGGCGGCGAATGGAGGTTCTCGCCCGCCACGTCGCTGCGGATCGAATGGGAGCGCTACGCCAACGTGGGCAAGCCGTTCGAGGTCGGCGGCACCGGCACCACCGGCCAGGCGGACACCGACCTGATCTCGATCGGTCTCGTGTACCGCTTCTGACGGCTGCTTCAGCAGGCCTCGAGCGCGCCACGAGCACCTTCTTCGCGGACGACGGTCCCGGCTAGGCGATCGCGGCCAGCACCGCCCGCAGGCCCTGGGCCTCGCCGCCGGCGGGACGCCCCGGGCGCGCGACGTCGTTCCACGCGTACACGTCGAAGTGGGCCCAGGGAATGTCGCCGGGAACGAAATGCTCGAGGAACAGCGCCGCCACGATCGATCCGGCGAAGCCGCCCTTGCCCGCGTTGTTGAAGTCGGCGATGTCGCTTTCGAACAGGCGCCGGTAGCTGCGCCAGAGCGGCAGGCGCCACATCGGGTCGTCGAGCGCCGCGGCCGCCTCGAGCAGCCGCGCGGCGAGCTTGTCGTCGCTGCAGTACAGCGCCGGCAGCTCCGGCCCCAGCGCCACGCGCGCGGCGCCCGTGAGGGTCGCGAAATCCACCAGCGTCCCGGGCTTGCCTTCGGCGGCGTAGGCCAGCGCATCGGCGAGGATCACGCGGCCCTCGGCGTCGGTGTTGCCGATCTCGACCGTGAGCCCCTTGCGCGTGCGCACCACGTCGCCCGGGCGGTAGGCGCCCCCGGCGATCGCGTTCTCGACCGCGGGCACGACCACGTGCAATCGCACCGGCAGCTCGCGCTGCATCACCAGGCGCGCGAGGGCGAGCGCGTGCGCCGCGCCCCCCATGTCCTTCTTCATGAGCCGCATGCCTTCGGCGGTCTTGATGTCGAGGCCGCCGGAATCGAAGCACACGCCCTTGCCCACGAGCGCGAGCTTCGGATGCCGCGCGTCGCCCCAGTGGATCTCGAGCAGGCGCGGCGCTCGCTCGGCGGCGCGCCCCACGGCGTGGATCGCGGGAAAGTTCTGCGCGAGCAGCTCCTCGCCCACCCATTCGTCGAACTCCGCGCCGAAGAGCTCCGCCTGCTCGCGCGCCGCATCGGAGAGCTGCTCGGGGCCCATCTCCTCGGCGGGCGTGTTGACGAGGTCGCGCACCAGCCGCACGGCCTGCGCCATGCCGAGGGCGTCGGCGACGCGACGCGTGCCCTCGACCTGCAGGTCCGCGGGCTTGCGCGGCGCGCGGCGGTAGCGCGTGTACTGGTAGCCGCCGAGGTCCCAGGCGAACGCGGCGTCCTCGGGCGAGATCGTGAGCGCCCCCTTGCCCAGCGCGTAGCGCCCGCGCGGCAGCTTGAGCGGCAGGCAGGCGAGCGCCCAGGGATCGTGCGCGTCGCGCACCCCGGCGAGCACGCGCGCGATGCCGCCCTTGCCGTCGGGGACGAGGCAGTGCGTGTACGCGGAAGCATCGAAGCCCGAGGCCAGGACCCAGCCGCGTTCCGCAGGAGCGAGCGATTGCAGCACCTTCGCGAGGCGCTTCGCGTCGACGGGGAGTATCGGGATGGCCTTGCCGAAGGCCTTCCGGTCGGTGATGACGGTCATTCGGCGTTCCGTTCCGCGCGTCGCGAGGGGAAAACGGTATTTTATCCCGCCGCCCCGGCGGCCCGGCCGGCGCGCCGCTCAACGCGCGCGGGCGCGCCGCGCGCTCACTTCGCGCGCGTGTAATCGATCTCCCATTGCGTGGTCCAGCTCTTGCCTCCGTCGGACGAGCGCTGCCAGAGCCACTTGAGGCCGTCGTGGCGGATATCCTGGAACACCATGCGCTGGCGGATCGTCCCCTTCGCGGTCTTGGCTTCGCGCTCGAGGATCATGCGCCCGTCCACCATGCCGCCGGTGAAGTCGAGGTAGGACGCGTTGTTGTCCACCCAGGTCTGCTTCCATTGCCCGGAGGCCTTGTCGTAGGTGGAGAGGCTGCGCCCCTCGAGCGGCGTGCCGGGCGGGCCGGAGAACTCCTCGAGGATCGCGCACCCGCCGAGGATCTTGGTGATCCTGCTGCGGCTCGTGGCCGGCTTGCCGTCTTCCACGTAGCGCAGGCTCCACTCGCCGACCCAGAAATCGAGCTCGCGCGATTGCGCAGAATCACAGCCGTACACCGGCGGCTTCTGCGCGGAGGCGGGTGCGGCGGCGAGCGCGGCGGCGAATGCGGCGGCGAATGCGGCGAAGCGTTTCATGGGCGGCCCCGGGGATCGAAAGGAGCGCCCATTGTCCGGCGCGCCGGCGCGCGGTGCGTTACGGTTGGTGACGGGGCTTCAGAACTTCCTGGTGATCCCGGCGAGGAAGCCGCGGCGCGGGCCGAACTGCGGCGCTCCCACGCCGATGCCGCTGCCGTCGCGCAGCTCGTAGACCCGGTCGAAGACGTTCACGACCACCAGGCGGGCTTCGATCTTTCCGATCATCGGCAGGCGGATCGGATGCACGAGCCCCAGGTTCACCTGCGTGTAGCTCGGAAGATGGGTGGAGTTGGCGAATCCGTTGCGCAGGCCGCTGCCGTAGAGCGCGTCCACGCTGAGCGTGGCCTCCCCGAGGCGGTACGAGGCGCCCGCCGAGGCGGACAGGGTCTGGTCGTGGTCGAGGTGCACCCAGTGGCTCTGCGTGTAGTCCAGCTCGTCGGGATCGAAGTTGAACTGGCCGGTCTCGATGCCCTTGCCCATCGCACGCGACGCCGCCAGGTTGGCATAGGCCGTGACGCCGCCCTCGCGATAGCTCGCCGAGAGCTCCAGGCCGTAGATGCGCCCCTTCTCGTAGTTGAACGCGGAGAAGATGAGGGCATTGCCGAACTGCCCTTCGTCCTGCAGGTGGCGTACGTCCCGGTAATAGGCGTCGGCTCCCAGCGTGACGTGCGGCGTGAGCTGGTGCGAGACGCCCGCGTCGAAGTAGTTGCTGCGCTCCGATTTCACCGCGGTGTTCGCGTCCGAGGGCAGCGCGTTGGTGGTGCCGAGGAAGGCCTGCACGGAAGTGGTGTCGATGATCTCCGTGGGCGGCGGCGTGAAATAGCGCGCGTAGCCGGCGTGCACGCGCGTGTCCTTCGAGATGTCGTAGGTGAGGCCGAGGCGCGGGCTCCATTGCTGCTCGTCGGCGACCGTGTTCACGTGGTCGTAGCGCACGCCGTAGTTCACCGTGAGCTTCGGCGTCGGTGTCCACTCGTCCTGCAGGTAGACGCCGTAGAGGTGCCCGGCGAGGTGGCTGTTGTCCGTGATCGAGAAGGGCACGTCGCTGGTCTGGTTGCCGTCCTGGTCGGCCGCGAACACGGCGGAGGTGTTGTCGGCGGCGAAGCGCTCGCGGCTCGCGAAGAGACCGCTGCGCACGACGTGCTGCTCGCCCAGGTGGTAGCTCAGGTCGCCCTGCACGCCGCTCGCCTCGTTCTTGCGCAGGATCTGGGCCGCGATGCCGTTGTAGGCGAGGTCGCCCACGGGGTCGGGCATGTAGTGCACGTCCGTATAGCGGTGGAAGAGCGCGACCTGGTAGTCGACGTTCGCCGAAGGCGAGCGCTGGTAGGAGATCACCTGGAAGAGGTTCTTCTCGTCCTGGCGCGCGTCCAGGGCGTCGGATGCCGGGATCGGCGTTCCCGCGATGGAGAACGCGGGCTCCTGCCCGGGGTTGTCGGGGATCTGGAACTTGTTGTCGGCGTTGCCATAGAGCAGGCTCACGCGGCTCTTCGCGTCGATCACGTAGGAGAGGTAGGCGAACCCCTTCTGCTGCGTGGTACGGTCGTGCAGGGCATTGCGCGCGGGCGTCGGATTCTCGATCCCCTCGTCGTCGCGCAGCCATGAGCCGGTGAGGAAGTAGCTGAACCCGTCCGCCGAGCCGTGCAATTGCGCGCTCGGCTCCCGGTGGCCCCGGCTGCCGCCCAGGTAATCCACCTGGCCGCCGTTCTCGAAGCCGCCGCCCCTGGTGTGGATGTCGACGACGCCCGCCGTGCGGTAGCCGTATTGCGCCGGGATCGCCCCGGTGATGACGTCGATGTCGCTCGCGAAGCGCGTGTCGAGCGACTGGCCGAAGCCCGAGATGGCCTCCGGGATGACGACCCCGTTGATGCGGTACTGCAGGTTCGCGTGGTCGCCGCGCACGTGCAGCTGGCCGTAGGAATCCTGCACGACGCCGGGCGCCTGCAGGATCACCTGGTTCAGCGGTGTCGCCGCTCCCAGGGGCAGCTGCTGCAGCTCCTTCGTGTCGAACTTGTAGATGCTGCTGCCGGTGTCGGGCGAAAGCCCGTTGCGCGCGGCATCCAACCGCTGCGCGGTGACCTCGATGGTCTCGACCTTCTTCGCGTCCTTCGGATCATCCGGGGGCGCGGCTTGCGCGAGCGCGGCGCCTCCATGGGCGCCCAGCGCGAGCGCGGCCAGCAAGACTTGCTTCGTGAACATGCTCGAATTCTCCAGCTCGTGGAAACACGATGGCGGCCCGTCCGCGGACGGGTACCGCTCGCACTTCGGGCGATCAGGAGATCGAGGGCGGCGCGCGGCTGCGCGCGGTGACGACGGTGCGGGACTGCGCCGGCGTGAAGACGAAACGGGCGAGGGCCGCCTGGATGTCCTCGATGCCGGTGGGAGGCACCCACGAGGGCGCGGCCCCCGTGAGGTGCGCGAAGGCGAAGCACTTCTCGCAGGAATCCGGCGCGGGATGCTTCGAGTGCCCGGAATCCTGCGTCGCCTCGATGGCGTGGCCGAGCGCGTGCAGCGTGGCCGCCTGCTGGCCCAGGAGCAGGGCCAGGGCGAGCGAGAACGCGAGGGCGAGGCGACGCAGTTGGTTCATGCCGGAGTAACGCATGGAATGGCCATAAGCTTACACCGCTGCGCGAACGTCCCGCTAGCGCGCCGCATCGTCGAGGATGCGCTGCAGCCCCTCGGGGCGCTTCCAGTCGTGCCCGCACGTGTAGCGCGGCAGGCGCCAGCGATCGCTTGTCGCGTCGATCGGCCCCGGCTCGTTGGTGAAGGCGGCGTCGATGCCGAGGGCCGCGGCATGGCGCGGAAAGTATTCCTGCACCAGGAAGTCGTTGCATTCGCCGTACGGATAGGCGAAGAGGCGCGTGGACGGGTTCGGCGCGATCCCGCGCAGGTAATCCGCGGCGCGGCGCACCTGGTGGTCGGCGAGCGCCTCGGTGTCGATGGTGCGGAAGGTCCCGCGCTCGACGCCGGGGAATTCGCCCTCGGGCACCTGCTCGTGGTTGTGATCCCAGCCGTGGTTGGCGATGCCCATGAGGCCCGACTCGATCGCGGCGATCCACCAGTCGTCGTTCCACCACCCGCGCCCGATCATGCACGTGCGGTCGAGGATCACGCGCGCCTCGGGCGAGGCGATCACGAAGCTCGTCACGTGCAGCCCGGGCTGGGCGCCGGGAAACTCGGCCTCGAAATCGCGCAGGATGTTGATCAGGCTGCGCTGCTTTCCGGCCACCGGATGCGGCAGGTCGTGGAAATCGAAATCGCCCCCGTCGTCGCAGGTGAGCGCCACGACGCGCTCGCCCTCGAACGCCGCGGGGGAAGCGAGGCGGCGCGCCACGATCTCGTGCAACGGCAGGATGCGCCAGCCTTCACCGTGCAGGTGCCGCAGGTCCGCCGCGAACGCAACGTGGTCGTTCTCCCCGTAGCCGTTCCCGGCGATGTTCATCGAGTGGTACGTTAAGATCGGGATTCCCGTCATCGCGACATTATCGTCCATGGCCGCGCAGGACATCCCGTTCGAGCTTCGCGAGCTGGCGCAGCCCGACATGCCCACCGCGCGGCTCTTCGCACGCGCCTTCGGGGGAGCGCCGCCCGATGTCCCGCGCCACTTCGTGGCCGTGCACGGGACTCACTCCGCCCCGGCGGCCTACGTGCACTACACGGTATTCGAGGACGGCGTCTTCCTGTGCGGGGGGCTGTGCGTCGACGCGCGCGTGTATCGGCGCATCGACGACGCCGCGCGCGCCGCGCTCGGGCGGGCGGGCTCGCTCTCGCGCTGGCTCCTGGACGCTTCGGTGCGCGCGCTCGGCCCGAAGCGCGCCGTGTTCGCGTACACGGGAGACACGCGCAGCCGCCGCGACGTGCTGGCCCTGGGCTACGTTCCCGCCGCCGGCAGGCACCTCGTGGTCCAGTGGCACGGTGAGCCGGCCGCGGGCCGCGCGCGGCTCGTGCAGCGCGTCGCCGCGCTCGGCCCCTTCTGAATCAACGTCGCACGCCCGGCGCTTGCATCGGCAGGTCCCGCGGCCCGCGCCGTGAATGCGAGCGCCACGAGCGGGCCCGCACGCCTCACGCGACGACGACCCTCGCGGCGGCCCGGCCGATGGCGCCGCGATCGTCGTGCCATTCGACCTCGAGCTCGCCCGAGTCCCCGGCGACGGCGTAGAAGAGGAAATACGGATCGGCCCCGATGCCGGTCCCGGGCTCGACGCGGAACACCTCGCGCCCGCCGTAGCGGCACGCGAGCCAGTCGATGATGTCCAGGGGGACGAGCCTGCCCTCGAGGTCGCGGCGGAAGCCGGTCTCCATCGGGTGCTGCACGATCACGCGGACCTCGAACGGCTGGCCGCGCCGCACCAGCGCAGGAACGATCACGCGCCCGGGCGTGGCCACCGCTAGGCCTCGTCCAGGCACGCGGCGATGGCCACCACCACGTGCGCCTTCGCGATGCGGAAGCCCCCGTCCGAAAGCGCGGCGACCACCGTCACGTTCTGGGTGCCCGCGAGGCGCACGCGCGTCGCCACGTCGGCGCGCCCCGACCACGGTCCCAGGTGGAACACGGCGAGCACCGGCTGCGGATTGCGCTCGGCGATCACGTGGATCGCGCGCACATGGTCGCGCTCGGTCATGGGGCTCGCCACCTTCACGCGCATCGGCACCGAGCCGCCGTCCTCGGCGATCTGCGGCAGGTCGATGTCCACGCCGCCCGCCTCGGGCTTCGCGCCGCCGGTGATCTTCGCCACGAACGGCGCGATGTCGCGCACCTCCCGCGCGAGCGCGGGCCGCGCCACCACGGCGGCGAGCGAACCCGTGATCACGAGGAAGCGCCGGCGCTTCATGGCGCCGCGAAGGGCATTTCCATTCCGCCGCCCCGCACCCACTGCGTCGCGCAGCCCATCGCGAGAAGCCCCACCGTCACCAGTACTGCCGTTCGACCGCCCGCGGTCATGGATGGTTCACCGGCGGGCCGTCACGCCTTCGCCAGGTCCCCTTGCCGAAGGGGCAGCGAGCGGATGCGCTTGCCCGTGGCGGCGAATACCGCGTTCAGCACCGCGGGCACCACGCACAGCGCCCCGGGCTCGCCGTGGCCGCCCCAGAAGCCGCCGGTGGGAACGAGCACCGTCTCCACCTTCGGCGTGCCGGGCAGGCGCGGGAGCGCGAAGTCGTGGAAGTTGGATTCCACGATGCGCCCGTCCTTCACGTGGTGGGTTTCGAAGAGCTGCCCGAGGTTGAAGACCACGTTGCCCTCGGCCTGGGCGCGGCACGCGTCGGGATTGACGACGTAGCCCGAATCGATGGCAAGGACCACGCGGTGCACCTGGATGGCGCCGTCGGCCACGGAGATTTCCGCCACCATCGCCGTGTAGCTGCCGAAGCCGTCGGAGATGGCCACACCTCGGAACACCCCGGGCGCGAGGGGCGCGTCCCACGCCGCCGCCTTGGCCACGGCCTCGAGCACGCGGCGGTTGCGCTCCCCGGGCTCGAGCATCGCGAGGCGGAATTGCACCGGGTCCCTGCCGGCCGCGTGCGCGAGCTCGTCGAGGAAGCACTCGCGGTAGTAGGAATTCTGCAGCCCCGGCGCGCGCCAGAATCCGACGGGCACGTGGCCGTTGCGCATCGCGTAGTCGCAGCGCAGGTTCGGGATCGCGTATGGAATGTCCGAGAGGGTGCGCACGGCGGTGAAGTCGATGCCGTCCTTGAGCGAGCCGGGACGCAGCCCCTCGAGGATCGACGGGCACGCGATGGTCGCGCTGAACGCCACGACACGCCCCTGGGCGTCGAGCCCGCCCTTCATGCGCACGCGCGAGGCCGGGCGGTAGAAACCATGCTGCATGTCCTCCTCGCGCGACCAGATGAGCTTCACGGGCTTGCCGGGGAAGCGCTGCGCGATCGTCACCGCCTGGGCGACGTAGTCCTGGGGCGCGCCCCGGCGCCCGAACCCGCCGCCCAGCATCGCCTTGTGCACCTCGACCTTCTCCGGCGCGATGCCGGCCGTGCGCGCCGCGGTGGCGAGCGAGCCCTCGGCGTCCTGCGTCGAGGTCCACACCTCGAGCGTGCCGTCGTCCCTGAACCACGCGGTCGCGGTCATGGGCTCCATGGTCGCGTGGCTCAAGTAGGGCGAGTCGTACTCGGCCTCGATCACCTTCGCCGCCGAGGCGAGTGCGGCGTCGGGGTCGCCGGCGTGGTGCGCGGAGGGGAGGTCCTTCGCGTCGAGCCCTTCGCGCAACGACGCCGCGATGGTCGCGTCCGAGGCACCGCCCCACGCGCCCTCGTCCCACGCGATCGCGAGGCGCTTCGCGGCCTCGTTCGCGCGCCACCAGTTGTCGGCGACCACGGCGACGAAATCGTCGTGGCGCACCACGCCCTTCACGCCGCGCATCTTCTGCGCGGCGGAGCTGTCCACCGATTTCACTTTCCCGAGGAACACCGGCGACTGGACGATGGAGGCCATCAGCATGCCCGGCAGGTCCACGTCGACGCCGAAGACGGGCTTGCCGAGCACCTTGTCGGGGATGTCGAGGCGCGCGACCGAGCGGCCGATGATGGTCCAGTCGGGCGCATCCTTCATCTTCGGGTCCCTGGGGACCTCGAGCCGCGAGGCGCGAGCCGCGACCCGGCCGAAGGCGATCGTGCGCTTCGTGGGACCGTGGGTGATCACGCCGAGCGCCGCCGCGCACTCGCCGGGCGGCACCTTCCATTGCGCCGCGGCGGCGGCCACGAGCATCTCGCGCGCCGCGGCGCCGGAGCGGCGCAGGTACTCCTGGGAGCCGCGGATGCTGATGCTGCCGCCCGTGGACATCGATCCCCAGACGCGGTGGCGGCGCAGGTTCTCGTTGGGCGAGGCGTACTCGGCCGAGACGGTGCGCCAGTCGCACGCGAGCTCCTCGGCCACGAGCTGCGCGAGGCCGGTGAAGCTGCCCTGCCCCATCTCGGAGCGCGCGATGCGGATCACGATGCGCCCGTCGGGATGGATCACGAGCCAGTGGGTGACCTCCGGGGCCGCACTCGCCGCGCCCTCGGCATGGGCGAGCCCGGCGACCGAGCACTCGAGCGCAAAGGCGCCGCCGGCGGCGGCAGTGACCTTCAGGAATTCGCGGCGCGTCAGGGCAGTGTCCATGAATCCTCCCTCACGCTTTCTGGCCATTGGGCAGCAGGACCGGCGCCGGCGGCCCGGCCACCGCCTCGCCCGCGGCCGCGTGGATCGCCTTCTTCACGCGCCCGTAGGTGCCGCAGCGGCAGAGGTTCGTCATCGCCTCGTCGATCTGCGCATCGGTCGGCCGCGGATGCTTCGCGAGCAGCGCCGTGGCCGCCATGATCATGCCGGTCTGGCAGTAGCCGCACTGCGGTACCGCGTGCTCGATCCACGCCTTCTGCACGCGGCTGATTCCGGGATGTGCAACGCCTTCGATCGTCACGATCCGCTTGCCGGCAAGAGAGCCCACCGGCGTCACGCACGAGCGCACCGGCTCGCCGTCCACGTGCACGGTGCACGCGCCGCACAGCGCGATGCCGCAGCCGTACTTCGTTCCGTGCAGCTTCAGCTCGTCGCGCAATGCCCACAGCAGCGGCATCTCCGGCTCGACGTCCAGCGCGTGGACGCGGCCGTTCACGGTCAGCTTGATCATGGGTCTCCTCGGGGCGGCGGGAATGCGGGGGCGAAAATCGATTCTGCTACCAGCCCGTCGCGCGCGCAATCGAGCGCGGCGCGTCCGCTAGTTTCCCGCGGTGGCCGTCGCGGTATAGCCGTCGGAAAGCGTCCCCAGGAAGGCGACGATGGCGTCGATCCCGGCGTCGTCGAGGCGCGGCGCCTCGCCCGGGTGGCGATCGTACGGAACCTCGGAGGTGTTCACGTTGCCCTGGTAGCGCGCGGGGAGGTCGTCGAACTTGCGCCCGCCCGGATACCAGCGCGCCGGATCGGTGTCGCGCGTCGCATAGAACGCCACCACGTCGCGCAGGCTGGAGAAATATCCGTTATGCATGAACGCGACCTTGCGCGCGGCGTTGCGCAGCGTCGGCACCTTGAAGGCGCCGCAAAGCGATGCGTCCTCCACCGCGGCGCGCTTGGGCCCGCACAGGCCGAGGTCGAAGAAGGCCGGGTCCGCATTGGCCGGGATGCGCGCGTTGCGCGGCACGCCGAGGTTGTCGTAGGTGAAGTCCGTGAAGAGCGAATCGCGCGGGTCGTGCGATTGGGGATCGGCCACGTGGCAGGCGGCGCAGTTGCCCCGCTCCGGATCCATGAAGAGGGACAGGCCGCGCGATTCCTGCGCCGTGAGCGCCGCCGTGCCGGCGAGGTAGGCGTCGTACTTCGAGGAGAATGGCGAGAGCTGCTTCGTGCGCTCGAAGGCGGCGATCGCCGCTGCGAGCGCATCGACCGTGCGCGCGGGATCGGCGAAGACGTCGGCGCCGAATTCCTCGGCGAGCATCGGTGCGTAGGCCGCGTTCGCGATCCTGGCGGCGAGCGCGGCATCGTTCGCGTTGTTCATCTCGTTGGGCTGGAAGAAGGGCTGGCGCGCCTGGTCTTCGAGGCGCGGGGCGCGCCCGTCGAGGAACTGGCCCCCCACCGGCACCGTTTCCCCGTCGATCGCGGCGAAGGCGAACGGCGGCGCGAACGCGGCGTACATCGCCGAGGGCGTGTTGCGCAGGCCCAGGGAGACGCCGTCGCTGCCCACCGCCACTCCGGTGGCCGAGCCGTGGTTGCCCGAGAAGGCATGGGCGGGATCGTGGCAGCTCGAGCAGCTCGTGCCGGCCGGCTCGGAGAGCGCACCGTCGAAGAACGCGAGCCGGCCTATGCGCTCCAGTCGGGTGAGCTCCCCGTCCTCATCGCTGGCAGGGCTCGCGCCCGTTCCACAGGCGCAAAGCGCAAGCGCGGCGAGCAGGGCGCAGATCCATTCCGATGCCTTCATGGGCACTAATGCTAATGCAAATTATTTGCATTAGCAACATCTGCCCCTGGCGCATCGAATCCGGCGCGCAACCCGCGCTACCCGCGCCGCCACGCCCCGATGAGGCTTACCCCCATGCGATACGGTGCGGCGCGGCCCGCGATCACCGCGCGCAAACGCCGCGCTTCGCCGGCGAACACGCGCTCGAGCAGCGCGTTCAGCGGGCGCGGGGTGGGACGCAGGTCCGTGCCCCGCTCTCCGGTCGACGCCTTGCGCAGGCGCGCCAGCGCGCGGGCAAGGCGCACCAGCGGATGCAGCCGTGCATTGAAATACGAGACGAAGAGCGCCTGCAGCGGCAATCCGGCCATCGCGCGCTCGAGCATCGCCGGGTCGTAGCGGCGGTAATGGCCCAGCGCCACGTCGTGCGGGCTCCAGAGCCGCATGTCGGCGGGCACGGTCACGACCAACAGCGTCCCGGGCCGCATGCGCTCCGCGAGCGGGGCGAGCAGCGCCCGGTCGTCGGGCACGTGTTCGATCACGTCGTTCAGCAACACGACGTCGGCTGCGGCGGCAAGCGTTTGCGCTTCGGCCGGACCGCCCACGCGCAGGTCGACGCCGGGATGCCTTTGCCGCCCCATCTCGATCGCATCGGCCGAGGGATCGATGCCGAGCGCGCGATAGTCCGGATGGAAGGCCGTGAGCGTGGCCCCGACGCCGCAGCCGATGTCGAGGACGGTGCGCCCCGGGCCAGCTCCTCCCAGCGCATCGACCACCTCGCGCAGGATGCGCCGCCTGGCCGCGAACCACCAATGGCTGCTCTCGAGCTCCGAGTGGATCGCGAAGACGTCGCGGTCCATCGCTCAGTGCGCCCACTCGTACACGTAGATCGTGTCCCCGACGATCGCCACCGGGCGCCGGCGCCGCAGCGCCGCGTACGGATCCCCCTTCAGGTAGAGGCCGGCGAGCAGTGTCGCCGACACGGCGATGTAGCGCGGGGGCGAGGCGGCGTCCGCGGGAAAATCGGGCAGCGGGAAGAAGCTTGGCTTGGTCGCATACGCGATGCCGTACCCCTCGGGCAGCGCCGAGCCGAAATAGGCGAGATAGACCTGCCCGATCCCGCGTTCACGCATGAATTCGCGCAGCGCCAGCAGGCCCTGGCCCCAGTCCGTGCTCGAATCCACGAGCGTCTCGTACAGGGGCCGTCCACGCACGTACTCCGACAGGTACGAGAGGAAATAGGGATAGGCGAGCACGACCGAGAGCACGTC
This sequence comes from uncultured beta proteobacterium, assembly GCA_963792865.1. Classification (GTDB taxonomy): domain Bacteria; phylum Pseudomonadota; class Gammaproteobacteria; order Burkholderiales; family Usitatibacteraceae; genus Usitatibacter. The sequence continues at coordinate 817,030 of CAWBYB010000014.1, read as the reverse complement.
GGCCACGACCAGCGCCGCGACCAGCGCGCGCAGCGCGGGACGACCGAGGCCCCACACGCGTGCAACGCCCGCGGCGACCAGCACGCACGCGAACGGCAGCGCGGGCATCGCGTGGCGGAAGCCGATGTCGATCCTGGAGGCCACGAGGCCCGCGACGATCACGAGCAGCGCAACCCACGGCGCGCGCAGCGGATGGGATGCGAACTGGATCGCCCGCCGGCCCCTGGCGGCAAGCCAGCCGCCGGCGAGCGCCACGAGCACCAGCGCGTGCAGGGCCGCCGGCGTCTTGAGCAGGAACACCACGGGGAAGAAATACCAGAAGCCCGTCCGGCTGTGCGCGCCCAGCAGCATCGCCTCGCGGAAGGCCGAATCGAGCTTCAGGTTCGCATGCAGCACTTCGAGGAGCCGCGCGAGGCGCAAGTCGCCCAGGTAGATCGCGACCAGCGCCGCGTAGACCACGAGCACGTAGATCACCGCGCCCTTGGCGATGCCCGACCGCCACGCGCGATCCCGCCATCGTCCCGCCGCCTCGAGGACCACGAGCAGCGCCAGGATCGGAAGCACCACGAGCGCGCTCAGCTTCACGCCGATCGCGAGCGCCGACGCGAGACCCGCCAGCCCCGCCGTGCCCGCCCCGGGAGAGCGCACCGCCCGATCGGCCGCGTAGACCGCCGCCAGGAGCGCGAGCGTCACCGGCAAGTCGTTGTAGGTGACGCCGGAATGCCCCAGCACGTCGGGCAGGAACGCGACCAGCGTTGCGGCCACGAGCGCCGTGCCTGCGCCCAGCCGCGCGCGGTTGAGCATATAGGTCGACCATACGAGCAGCGCCCCGATCAGCACGGCGACCAGGCGCGAGGCGGCGATGATGCGCTCGGGCACGTTGCGGAAGCCCCACAGAAACGCACGCGCATACTCGTAGCGCGAGAGGAAGTCCCAGTTGCGCCCTTCCTCGGGCGGGTAGTTCGGGCGCATCAGCCACACCGGCAGCCCGTAGACGTACTGCATCACCGGCGGATGGTCGAGGATGAGCCCGAAGTCGCCGAGCTGGTAGCCGCGCGCGCCGTCGGCGGGGAAGATGATCTCGTCGAAGGTCGCCGAGTTGCGCAGCATCGCCGTCGCGGCCAGGCCCACGAAGGCGAGGAGCAGGGCCGCCAGCAGCAGCGCGGTGCGCGGGCGACGCTCGCCGCTCGCCGCGCTCACTCGCGCGGTTCCGCGGTGAAGACCTTGCGGATCACGAAGGCCGGGCGGCGCTTGCTCTCCATGTACGTCCGGCCGAGGTACTCGCCCACGATGCCGATGCCGATCAGCTGCAGCCCGCCGATGAACGTGATGGCGACGAATATCGAGGCGTAGCCCGGCATGTCCTTGCCGAAGAGGAGCGTACGCACCACGATCCACGTCCCCCACGCCATGGAGGCGAGGGCGACGGTGGCGCCCAGGTAGGTCCAGATGCGCAGCGGCAGCAGCGAAAAGCTCGTGATCCCCTCCAGCGCGAGGTTCCACAGCCGCCACGGCGTGAAGCGCGTCCCGCCCGCGGCGCGCGCCGCGCGCACGTAGTCGACGCTCGTGGTGCGAAAGCCCACCCACGCGAACAGGCCCTTCATGAAGCGCCGGTTCTCGGGCAGCGCATTGAGCGCATCGACCACCACGCGATCCATCAGCCGGAAGTCGCCGGCGTCCTCGGGAATCCTGATGTCGGACATCGCGTTGTGCACGCGGTAGAAGTAGCGTGCGCTCATGCGCTTGGCCATCGAGTCGGAGCGCCGGTCGTGGCGCTGGGCGACGACGACCTCGTAGCCCTGCTCCCAGAGCGCCAGCATCCGGGGGACGACCTCGGGCGGGTCCTGCAGGTCCGCGTCCATGGGAATCACCGCGTCGCCCTTGGCGACCTGGATCCCCGCGGAGAGCGCCGCCTCCTTGCCGAAGTTGCGGCTGAGGTCCACCACGACGAGACCCGGCGCGCGCGCGCGATGCTCGAGCAGCTTCTCGAGCGTGGCGTCGGTGCTCCCGTCGTTCACGCACACGATCTCGAAGGCGTAGCCGCTGGCCGCCTGCGCCAGCGCGGCCAGCCGCTCGAAGAGCATGCCGAGCGCCTGCTCCTCGTTGCAGCAGGGAATCACCACGGAGACGGTCTTCGGGACCGCCGGCGCGCTCATCCCGCCCCGCCCGTTCCCGCCGGGGGCGCCCTGCGCACGACCGTGAGCTGCGACCAGTCACCGCCCTGCACGGCCCCGCGCAGGATCGACTGGTATTGCGCCACCAGCTGCGAGTCGTGGGGCGTGGACCCGTAGTAGTAGAGGTAGTCCTGCAGGCCGCTCGCGTCGCAGTGCCCCTGGTAGGCGCAGGCGTGCAGCACGCGCGGGCTGTCCTCGCCGCAGGGATAGCCGTATTCGCAGGCGAGCATGAGCCAGGCATTGCGGAAGGCGTTCGGCTCCACGACCTGCGCATCGGGGCCGATGCGCAGCTCGCTCGCCGAGGTGGCGAGCGCGCGCCCGGCGATCACGAGCGCCTCCGGATCGTGCGCGGCCACCGTCTGGCGCAGCGTCTCGAGCTGCGCCTCGTCGAGGGTGATCGCGCGCGCGGCGGCCCAGCCGTCCGTGCGCGCGGCCGCGAGGCGTTCCTGGCGCAGCGTGTTCTCCACCTGCATCGCACGCGCCTTGGCGTCGCCGCCGCTCGCGGCGCTGGCGAGCAGCGCGTCGAGCTGCGCCTGGGTGGCGGTGACGCCCTCGAAGCCGGCGCAGCGGTTGGCGAAATCGTCGAACGCGGCCAGGCGCTTGTCGCGCTGCGGATCGCCCGCGGGCAGCGTCGCCTCGAAATCCGCGCGGCTCTGCGTGCGCTGGCGGTAGTAGGTGCGCCGGTCGGTGCGGCCCGAGACGTCGGCGCATGCGTTGAGGATCTCGTGCAGCACGAACTGCCCCTCCGGCGTGGCGCCCTCGGGCGAGGACTTGAGCCGGTCGTAGAGCACGCGGTAGCGCCGCGCCGTGAGGAAGTCGTGGGTGAGCGAGGGCGGCGCGGCGGAAGGTCGCGGCCGGGCGAGCGCGGGCGCGGCGCGCGGGTCGATGGCCAGCACGGAGCTCGCGGAAAGCCCTGCGCGCGGGGCCGGGGCGGCGCGCGCCGCCTCGCCCCTCCTGCCCGGCGGGGTGAGCTCCGGCAACCCGAGCGCGAGGTAGGCGCCCACCGCGAGGATCGCGAGCGCCCCGAGGACGGCGGCGAGGCGCGCGCTCACGGCGCCTGCGCCAGGAGGAATTCCGCGCCGCGCTCCGCGATCATGTAGGTCGGCGCGTTGGTGTTGCCGGAGGTGATGCGCGGCATCACCGACGCATCGATGACGCGCAGCCCCTCGATCCCGTGCACCCGCAGGCGGTCGTCCACCACCGCGTCGGCGCCGCGTCCCATCGCGCACGTGCCCACGGGATGGAAGATCGTCGTGCCGAGGTCGCCCGCGGCCTTCACCAGCGCCTCGTCGCTCCCGGCCTCGGCGCCCGGACGCCACTCGCTCGGCGCGTACTTCGCGAGCGCGGGGGCGGCCATGATGCGCCGCGTGAAGCGCATCGCGTCGGCGGCGACCTTGCGGTCCTCGGGCGTGGAAAGGTAGTTCAGCCGGATCTCGGGCGCCGCCTTGGGGTCGGTGCCCTTGATCCGCACCCAGCCGCGCGAAGTGGGCCGCAGGTTGCACACCGAGGGCGTGATGGCGGGGAACGGATGCAGCGGGTCGCCGAACTTGTCGAGCGAGAGCGGCTGCACGTGCCACTCGATGTTCGGCGTCGCCTCGGCCGGATCGCTCTTCGCGAACGCGCCGAGCTGCGACGGCGGCATCGTGAGCGGCCCGGTGTGGAACAGGAAATACTCGAGCGCCATCGACGCCTTGCCGAAAATGCTGTTGGCGCGCTGGTTCAACGTGGGGCCCCGCACCTTCCACATCATGCGGATCTGCAGGTGGTCGTGCAGGTTCGCGCCCACGCCGGGGAGCTCGTGCACGACGGGGATGGCGAGCGAGCGCAGCAGCTCGCCGGGCCCCACGCCGGAGAGCTGGAGGATCTGGGGCGAGCCGATGCTGCCCGCCGCGAGCAGCACCGCGCGGCGCGCCTTCGCGACGCCGTCGCCGGCGCCCTGCACCGCAAGCTCCACGCCGGTGGCCCGCCGTGCGCCGTCGCGCGTCTCGATCACGACCTTGCGCGCGTGGGCGTTGGTGATCACCTTCAGGTTGGGCCGGCCCATGGCGGGACGCAGCCACGCGTTGGTGGCGCTCCAGCGCCGCCCGCGCCGCTGGTTCATGTGGAAGTAGGCGTTGCCGAAGTTGTCGCCGCGGTTGAATTCCTCCACCCGCGGAATGCCGCACTGCTCGGCCGCCTCGCGCCACGCATCGAGGATCTCCCAGCGCACGCGCGGCGCCTCGACGCACAGCTCGCCGTCGGCGCCGTGCCATTCGCTCGCACCGCCGAAGTGGCGCTCGGCGCGCTTGAAGTACGGCAGCACCTCGTCCCACGACCAGCCCCGGTTGCCCAGCGCGGCCCAGTGGTCGTAGTCCACGCGCTGGCCGCGCATGTACACCATGGCGTTGATCGAGGAGCAGCCTCCCAGCACCTTGCCGCGCGCGTAGCCGAGGCTGCGGCCGTTCAGGCCCGGGTCGGGCTCGGTGCGGAAGCACCAGTCGGTGCGCGGGTTGCCGATGGTGTAGAGGTAGCCCACGGGGATGTCGATCCAGAACCAGTCGTCCTTGCCGCCCGCCTCGACCAGCAGCACGCTCGAGCGTGCGTCCTTCGTGAGGCGCTCGGCCAGCACGCATCCGGCGCTGCCCGCCCCGACGATCACGTAGTCGTATTCCCCGAATTCGGCCATGAGAGGACGATGCTAGCAAAACCGGGCGGGGTGCGAATGGCGATAATGGCGCGCATGGCCCGGCCCCTGCTCCTGCTGCTGCCCCTCGTCCTCGCCGCGTGCGCGCAGGCCCCGCAGCGCGCCGGCATCCCCGCGACCTGGTACCCGTCGCCGAACTTCGACGCGCGGCGCCCGGGCTTCGTGATCCTGCACCACACGAGCAACGCTACCGCCGCGAAGGCGCTGCAGGTGCTCACCGATCCCCTGCGCGCCGTGAGCGCCCATTACCTCGTCGCGCGCGACGGCACGGTCTACCAGCTCGTCGACGAGCGCGCGCGCGCCTGGCATGCGGGCGTGGCGCGCTGGGGCGCCGACCAGGACGTGAATTCCGATTCCATCGGCATCGAGCTCGACAACGACGGCGAGGAGCCCTTCGCCGAGGCGCAGATCGAGGCGCTGCTCGCGCTGCTGGCCGACATCGAGGCACGCTACCGGATTCCCGCCGCGAACTTCCTGGGCCACGGCGACGTGGCGCCCGGGCGCAAGGTCGATCCGAGCCGCTACTTCCCGTGGCGGCGGCTCGCGGAGCACGGCTTCGGGCTGTGGTGCGACCCGCCCCTTGCGCCGCCGCCGGAGGACTTCGACGCGGCGACCGGGCTGCAGGCCTTCGGATACGACGCGTCCGATCTCGACGCGGCGGTGCGCGCGTTCAAGCGTCATTTCGGTGTCGGGGACGGCAGCGCCGTCCTCACGCAAGCGGAACGCGCGATGCTGCAATGCCTGGTCAGGAAGACGCGCGCGGCGGGAGCGGAAGGCGGCCCGCCGCGCGACGCGCCTCGTACGCCTTGAGGTGCGTATAGGCGAGCGAGAGGATCGTGTCGTCCAGACCGTGGGCACGAGCCAGGGCGAGCATCCAGCCGACGATATGGTCGGACTCGACCTGGCCTCCGCCCTCGAGGTCGCGCAGCATCGACGCGCTCCACGTGCCCGCGGGATCGGTGAGGCGGGAGCGCCCGAACTCGATCGCCTGCGGGCGCGGACGGTGGCCTTCCGCGGCGGCGATCGCGACGTTGGCCTCGAACGCGCGGATCATCGCCGCGGTTCCCCCGGCGGCCGCGTTGATCTCGCCCACCGTGCCGCGGAAGAGGCAGGTCGTGGCCGCGAGCGCGGAGAGGAACACGACCTTCTCCCACAGGTCCTGCACGATGTCCTCCGAAAGCGTCCAGTCGATTGTCGTGCGCGCGAGCTCCGCGGCGAACGCCTCGGCGCGCGGCGAGCGCGAGCGGTCGCGCTCGCCGAAGAGCAGGCGCTGCAGCGGATCGGCGTGGAACACCGTGCCGTCCGGGCGCAGCATCACGTTGATCTGGCAGGTGCCGCCCAGGATCTTCTCCTTGCCGAAGCGCGCATCGAGGCGCTCCAGGTGGGCGATGCCGTTCAACATCGGCAGCAGCGCGCACGGGCCGCGCATCGCCGGCGCCACGGCGTCCATCGCCGAGTCCAGGTCGTAGGCCTTGCACGTGAAGAGCACGAGGTCGAAGCCCGCACGCAGCTCCTCGGCGGAGAGCGTCCTCGCCTCGATGCGCGCGTTGCCGCGCGGGCTCTCGATCACGAGCCCGTCGCGGCCGATCTGCTCGCGCCGGCGCGGGCGCACGAGGAAGGTCACGTCGGCGCCCGCCTGCGCGAGGCGGCCGCCGAAATAGCCGCCGATGCCCCCGGCGCCCAGGACCAGGATCTTCACGCTCGCCTTCCTCCGCGGCCTAGTACGCCGCCGAGCGCATGGACCCCGGCGGGTCGAAGTCGAAGGCCCCGGTGAGGTCGTTCACCGCGGCGTCGCGCGGGCCCAGGGGAGCCAGGCCCCAGCGGCGCTCGATGAATCTCAGGATCGAGGTGGTGTCGTACTGCGTGTGGTCCACGTAGCCGCGCCGCGCGTAGGGCGAGATGATCACCGCGGGCACGCGCGTGCCCGGGCCCCAGCGATCGACGACCGGCGGCGCCACGTGGTCCCAGCGCCCGCCGTTCTCGTCGTAGGTCACGATGATCGCGGTGCTCTTCCACTGCGGGCTCGCCTGGATCGCGGCCACCATCTGCGCGATGTGCTCCTGGCCCGAAAGCAGGTCCGCGTATCCGGGATGCTCGTTCAACGGCCCGATGGGCTTCACGAACGCGACGGCCGGCAGCGTCCCGGCCTTCACCGCCCGCCAGAAATCCTCCTCGTCGCGCAGGTGCTCCTGCTTCGCCGCGGTGCCGTCGGCGTAGGCGGCGAAGTAGGCGAGGGGCTGGTGGTGGTACTGGAACACCGGGTGCGGGTGTCCCGCGAGCGCGTCGTTCCATCCGCCCGAGTACCACGCCCACGAGATGCCCTTGGCGGTGAGGCGCTCGCCGATGGTGGGTAACGTCTGGTTGGGCACCAGGTAGGCTGGGTCCTTGATGCGCGCCGGATGCGGCGTGTTGACCGTGTAGCTGGTGTTGACCACGTAGCCGTCGGGCGTCACCGCGCCGTCCTTCACCAGCATGCCCTTGTCGTCGAGCACGGCCCGGATCGAGGCGGGCGCGTCCTTCCATTCCGGCGTGCACGCGCAGACGAGCCAGAAGTGGTTGAGGAACGAGCCCCCGAAGGCGCCCATGAAGAAGTTGTCGGCGAGGGTGTAGTGGCGCGCGAGCCGGCCGATGGGCAGGTCCGTCGCGTCGTAGTAGCTCATCACGAGGCCGCCGGCCTGCGTCCACGCGACGAAGCGATCGTTCTTCCCGCCGTCGATCTGGTGCTGGTTCTGGTAGAAGAGATGGATCGGGTTGCCCGCCTTCTCGTTTGGCGCGACGTACTTGCCGAGGTCGAAGGGCGCATTCGGAAGATCCGCCGGGATGCGCGGATCGGGCTTGCCGTGGGGCCCCGTCGACGGGGGCAGGAATTCGTAGACGCGCCCGTTCCTGTCGCTTTGCGGCAACGCGTTGCCCGCGTTCGCGAGGCCGTTGGCGCCGGGAAACTTGCCGAACAATCCGTCGAAGCTCCAGTTCTCCTGGAAGAGCACCACGACGTGCTCGATCTTGTCGATGCCCTGGGGGGCGGGGGGCGCGGAAGCGCAGGCGGCGCAGAGCAGCGCGCCGAGCATGGGGGCGATGCGATGCATGATTCCTCCCGTTTCTAGAGGGACGTTTCGGGGAAGCCGCGCTTCTTCACGAGCGCGTCGAGGTCCTTGAGGGTGGCGAGCAGCTCCTTCATCCGCGCGAGCGGCCAGGCGTTGGGCCCGTCGGACAGCGCCCGGGCGGGATCGGGGTGCGTCTCCATGAAGATGCCGGCCACGCCGGCGGCCACCGCCGCGCGCGCGAGCACCGGTACGAACTCGCGCTGCCCGCCCGAGGTGGTGCCCTGCCCGCCGGGAAGCTGCACCGAGTGGGTGGCGTCGAACACCACCGGGCAGCCGGTCTCGCGCATGATCGCGAGCGAGCGCATGTCGGAGACGAGGTTGTTGTAGCCGAACGAGGCCCCGCGCTCGCACACCAGGATGTTGTCGGCGCCGCTCGCCTCGCGCGCCTTCTCGACCACGTTCTTCATGTCCGCGGGCGCGAGGAACTGGCCCTTCTTGATGTTCACCGGCTTGCCCGCGGAGGCCACCGCGTGGATGAAGTCGGTCTGGCGGCACAGGAACGCGGGGGTCTGCAGCACGTCGACCACCAGCGCCGCCTCGGTGATCTCGTCCTCGGCGTGCACGTCGGTGAGCACGGGCACGCCGATCGCCTTGCGCACCTTGGCGAGGATCTCCAGGCCCTGCTCCATCCCGGGGCCGCGATAGGACTTGCCGGAGCTGCGGTTGGCCTTGTCGTAGGACGACTTGAAGATGAACGGGATGCCCAGCGCGGCGGTCATCTCCTTCAGCGCGCCGGCCACGTCCATCTGGAGCTGCTCGCTCTCGACCACGCAGGGCCCGGCGATCAGGAAGAGCGGCCGGTCGAGGCCGGCCTCGAAGCCGCACAGCTTCACGCGGGGCTCACGCGGCCGAGCCGCCGATCACCTTCAGCCCCGGCTCCGGAACGCGCTGCCGGTGCTGGTCGAGCGCCGCCTTGATGAACGAGATGAAGAGCGGGTGCCCGGCGCGCGGCGTGGAGGTGAACTCGGGGTGGTACTGGCAGCCGAAGAACCACGGGTGGTCGGCGAGCTCGGCCATCTCGGTCAGGTCCTCGGACTTGGTCTTCGCGCCGATCACGAGCCCCGCCGCCTCGAGGCGCGGCACGTAATGGTTGTTCACCTCGTAGCGGTGGCGGTGGCGCTCGGCGACCGTCTCCTTGCCGTAGATGCGGAAGGCGAGCGTGCCCTTCTTCACCGTGCACGGCTGCGCGCCCAGGCGCATGGTGCCGCCGAGGTTGGACTGCGTGTCGCGCCGCTCCACGCGCCCGTCGTGGTTCTGCCATTCGGTGATGAGCGCGATCACGGGGTGCGGCGTGTCCGGGTCGAACTCGGTGGAATTGGCCCCCTCGAGCCCGCACTTGTTGCGCGCGATCTCGATGGCGGCGATCTGCATCCCGAGGCAGATGCCGAGGTAGGGCACCTTGTTCTCGCGGGCGTAGCGCACCGCCGCGATCTTGCCCTCGATGCCGCGCTTGCCGAAGCCGCCGGGCACCAGCACCGCGTCCATGTCCTTGAGCGTCTCGACGCCGCGGGCCTCGATCACCTCGGAATCCACGTAGTGGATGTTCACCTTGGTGCGCGTGTGGATGCCGGCGTGCACGAGCGCCTCCGAGAGCGACTTGTACGAGTCCTGCAGGTCCACGTACTTGCCGACCATCGCGATGTCGACCTCCCGCTCGGGGTTCTCGAGCGCATCGACGATGTTCTCCCACATGGTGAGGTCGGCCGGGTAGGCGGCAAGGTCGAGCTTGCGGCACACGATCTCGTCCAGCCCCTGCTTGTGCAGCATCACCGGGATCTTGTAGATCGAGTCGGCGTCGTAGGCGGAGATCACCGAGCGCACGTCGACGTTGGTGAAGAGCGCGATCTTGCGCCGGTCGTCCTCGGGGATCGGCCGCTCCGAGCGGCACATCACGATGTCGGGCTGGATGCCGATGCCGCGCAGCTCCTTCACCGAGTGCTGGGTCGGCTTGGTCTTGATCTCGCCCACGCTCGCCAGGTGCGGCACGAGGGTGAGGTGCATGTAGCAGGTGTTGGTGCGGCCCTCCTCGATGCCCATCTGGCGGATCGCCTCGAGGAAGGGCAGCGACTCGATGTCGCCCACCGTGCCGCCGATCTCGATGATGCCCACCTCGGCGTCGCGGCACGCGGCCTTGATGCTCGCCTTGATCTCGTCGGTGATGTGCGGGATCACCTGCACGGTTCCGCCCAGGTAGTCCCCGCGGCGCTCCTTGATGATGACGCGCTCGTAGATCTGGCCGGTGGTGAAGTTGTTGGCCTTGGTCATCTTGGCCGAGACGAAACGCTCGTAATGGCCCAGGTCCAGGTCCGTCTCCGCCCCGTCCTCGGTCACGAACACCTCGCCGTGCTGGAACGGGGACATCGTTCCGGGGTCGACGTTGATGTAGGGATCGAGCTTGACGAGGGAGACCTTGATCTTGCGCGACTCGAGGATCGCGGCGAGGGAGGCGGCGGCGATGCCCTTGCCGAGCGACGACACCACGCCACCGGTCACGAAGACGTACTTGGTCATGCGCGTACCCCGTGCTGGAAATTTAAATTCTACAGGAAGTAAAGTGGCATCGGGGCGATCGTTGGAGCGGACGGCGAAGCCGGCCGCGCCGCCCCCGGGCCCCATCGCCGGGTCGAGGGAGGCCGCCTCACCTTCGCCCGCACCCCATTCCGCTAAACTCGCGGAATGAAAGTCGGCGACCGTCACTACCGCAGCCTCTGGGCCGACGACGCCCAGGGCGTGGTGCACATCATCGACCAGGCGCGGCTGCCGCACGTGTTCGAGACGCGCACCATCGCCTCGGCCGACGCGATGGCCGAGGCGATCCGCGCGATGCGCGTGCGCGGCGCGCCGCTGATCGGCGTGGCCGCCGCCTACGGGCTCGCCCTCGCAGTGGCGCGCGATCCCTCCGACGAGTCCATCTCGACCGCCTCGACGCTCCTGCGCGCCACGCGCCCCACGGCGGTGAACCTCGCGTGGGCGATCGGGCGCATGCGCGAGCGGCTCGCGCAGCTGCCCCGGGGCGAGCGCGCCGGCGCCGCCTGGTCCGAGGCGCGCGCGCTCGCCGACGAGGACGTGGCGCTGAACGAGGCGATCGGCCGCCACGGCCTGGCGCTGCTCGAGCGCGAATACGCGGCGCACCAGCGCCCGGTGAACATCCTCACCCACTGCAACGCCGGATGGGTCGCCACCGTCGACTGGGGGACGGTCACCGCGCCCATCTTCATGGCGCACGACCGCGGCATCCCGGTGCACGTGTGGGTGGACGAGACGCGCCCGCGCAACCAGGGGCTGCTCACCGCGTGGGAGCTGCGGGGGCACGGCGTTCCCCACACGCTCGTGGCCGACAACGCGGGCGGGCACCTCATGCAGCGCGGCCTGGTGGACCTGGTGATGGTGGGCGCCGACCGCGTGTCGCGCCGCGGCGACGTGTGCAACAAGATCGGCACCTACCTCAAGGCGTTGGCCGCCCGGGACAACGAGGTCCCCTTCTACGCCGCGGTGCCCACGCCCACCATCGACTGGGGCATCGACGACGCCATGGCGCAGATCCCCATCGAGGAGCGCCCCGAGGACGAGGTGCGCATCGTGCGCGGCCTGGACGCCGAGGACCGCTACGCCGAGGTGACCATCGCCCCGCGCGCCACCGCCGTGGCCAATCCCGCGTTCGACGTGACGCCCGCCGCGCTCGTGACCGGCATCATCACCGAACGCGGCGTGGTGCGCGCGGTCGAACGCGAGCTGCTCGCGTTCTGGCCGCGGCAGCGCGAGAGCAAGGCCTATCTCACGTGAATCCCGTGATGGAAAGTAACGATGGCTGGAAGCGCCGGAACGGGCCCCGGGCTCCCGATTTGAGATAATCGACGTTTCCGAGACGCCGGCACGGCCCTCGCCAGAGCCGGCCCCATGGAGGAGTTGACCATGCATGCCCAAGCCGCTGCGGTTTCCGGGGCCGCCCCCACCCGAAACGCGAAGCTGCTCAAGTGGGTCGAAGGGGTCGCCGCCCTCACGCAGCCCGAGCGCATCCATTGGTGCGACGGCTCGGAGGCCGAGTACGACCGGCTGTGCGCCGAGCTGGTCGCGGCCGGCACCATGCGCAAGCTCGACGGCAAGCTGCGCCCCAACTCCTACCTCGCGTGGTCCGATCCCTCGGACGTGGCGCGCGTCGAGGACCGCACCTTCATCTGCTCGCGCACGCGCCGCGAGGCCGGGCCGACCAACAACTGGGTCGATCCGGCCGAGATGCGCGCAACGCTCGACGGCCTGTTCAGGGGCTGCATGCGCGGGCGCACGATGTACGTCGTGCCCTTCAGCATGGGGCCGCTCGGCTCGCACATCGCGCAGATCGGGGTCGAGATCTCGGACTCGGCCTACGTGGTCGCGAACATGAAGATCATGACGCGCATGGGCCGCAAGGTGCTCGACGTGCTGGGCGACGGGGACTTCGTGCCGTGCCTGCATTCCGTGGGCGCGCCGCTCGCGCCCGGCCAGAAGGACGTGCCCTGGCCGTGCAACAAGGACCACAAGTACATCGTGCACTTCCCCGAGACCAAGGAGATCCTGTCCTTCGGCTCGGGCTACGGCGGCAACGCGCTGCTGGGCAAGAAGTGCCTGGCGCTGCGCATCGCCTCGGTGATGGGCCGCGAGCAGGGCTGGCTCGCCGAGCACATGCTGATCCTGGGCGTCGAGTCGCCCGCGGGCGACAAGCACTACGTGACCGCGGCCTTCCCCAGCGCCTGCGGCAAGACCAACTTCTCGATGCTGATCCCGCCGCCCTCCTTCCGGGACTGGAAGGTGACCACCATCGGCGACGACATCGCGTGGATCAAGCCGCACAAGGACGGGCGGCTGTACGCGATCAATCCGGAGGCGGGATTCTTCGGCGTCGCGCCGGGCACCGGATGGGACACCAATCCCAACTGCATGGAGACGATCAAGACGAACACCATCTTCACCAACGTGGCGCTCACTCCCGAGGGCGACGTGTGGTGGGAAGGCATGACCAGGGAGCCGCCGCCCCGGCTCACCGACTGGACCGGCGCGCCGTGGACTCCGGCCTCGGGGCGGCCCGCGGCGCATCCCAACGCGCGCTTCACCGTGTCCGCGGCGCAATGCCCCTCGATCGACGAGCACTGGGACAATCCGGAGGGCGTGCCGATCGACGCGTTCATCTTCGGCGGGCGACGCACCACCACGGTACCGCTCGTGACCGAGGCCAGGAACTGGAGCGACGGCGTCTACCTGGCCGCCACCCTGGGCTCGGAAACCACCGCCGCGATCACCGGCAAGGTGGGCGTGGTGCGCCGCGATCCGTTCGCGATGATCGCCTTCTGCGGCTACAACATGTCGGACTACTTCGCGCACTGGCTCGCGCTCGGCAAGACCTTCGCCCGCGCGCCGAAGATCTACCTCGTGAACTGGTTCCGCAAGGACGCGCAGGGCAAGTTCATCTGGCCGGGCTACGGCGAGAACATGCGCGTGCTCAAGTGGATCATCGAGCGCATCGAGGGCAAGGCGCGGGCGCGCCCCACGCCGCTGGGCGAGGTACCGGACGCGCTCGACATGAAGGGGCTCGAGTCCTTCGCCCCGGAGCGCTTCGCGCTCGCCATGGAAGTCGACGCCAAGCGCTGGGGCGAGGAGATGAAGCTGCACGCGGAGCTGCTCGAGGGCAAGCTCGAGGGGCACGCGCCCCCCGAGCTCAAGCGCCGCTACGAGGAGCTGAAGGCCGCCTTCCCGTAGAATCGCGCGATGATCGAAGCCGCCGTCCGCGAACGTTCCGATGCGCTGGTGCGCACGCTGCTCGAGTCGGTGCGCATCGCTTCGGTGAGCCTCACCGGAGAAGGCATCGCCGACCAGGTGGCCTTCCTCACCAGGCGCCTCCGGGGCTGGGGCTTCACGGTGGAGGTGCATGCGACCACGAGCCATCCCATCGTCTACGCCGAGGCGGGCCCCGCGGACGCGCGCTTCACCTGGCTCCTCTACGGGCACTACGACGTCTATCCCGCCGACGAGCAGCAGGAGGGGTGGAGGACGAAGCCCTTCGAGCCCGTGGTCGAGGGCGACCGCGTGTGGGGCCGCGGCACCGGCGACAACAAGGGCCAGCACCTCGCCATGCTCGGGGCCATCGCGCTCTGGCGCGAGCTGCATGGCGAGCTGCCCGTCCGCGTGAAGGTGATCCTCGAGGGCGACGAGGAGACGGGCAGCGTCCCGCTGCCGAAGTTCGTGGAGGAGAACCGCGCGCGCCTCGCGGCGGACCTCTGCTGCTACTCCGACGGCCCGATGTTCCCCGGCGACCAGCCGGTGCTGCTGATGGGCGTGCGCGGCAACCTGGGGCTCGAATTCCTCGCGAAGGGCGCGAAGCGCAACCTGCACTCGGGCAACTTCGGCGGCGTGGCGCCCAATCCCACGCTCGACCTCGTGCACCTGCTCGCGGAGATGGTGGACCGCGAGGGCCGCCTCGCGGTTCCGGGTGCGGCGTACGCCGAGGTGGAGATCTCCGCGCCGGATCTCGCGGCGGTGCGCCGCCTTTCGCTCGACCACGCGGGGTTCCGCGAGAGCGTCGGCGTGGAGCCCGTCACGGGCGCCGACGACGCGCTCTTCCACGAGCGCCTCATGCTGCGCCCGGCCTTCAACGTGTCGGGCTTCGCGGCGGGCTATACCGGTGCGGGCCAGAAATCGATCATCTACAAGGAAGCGCTCGCCAAGGCCGACGTGCGGCTCGTGGGCGGGCAGGATCCACAGGAGGTGCTCGCCGCGATCCGCGCCTTCGCGCAGGCGCGCGGCTACGATGCGATCGAGATCCACGGCACCAAGGCGACGCCCCCCTCGCGCACGCCGCTCGACCATCCGCTGGTGCCGCGCGTGAAGGACGCGGTGGCGAAGGGCTTCGGGCGCGAGCCGCTGGTCGTGCCCTCGCTGGGCGGCACCACGCCCGACTACGTGTTCACGCGCCTGCTGGGGCTGCCGTCGATCGTCGTGCCGCTGGCACCCTACGACGAGAACAACCACGCGCCCAACGAGAGCACGAAGGTCTCGCTCTACCTCGCCGGGATCCGCTCGGGGCTGCACCTGCTGGAGGCGCTCTCCCATGGCTAGGGACGTCGCGGCGGCCGACGACGACGGGGCGGCCGCGGCTCCCCGGCCCGGCTGGACGCGCGAGCGGCTGAAGGCCTTCATCGCGCGGCGCTACGACACGCGCGTGCACATGTCGCTCATCCTCTCGAGCTGCGGCCTCATTTCGATGCTGGCGAGCGGGTCCCTGCTGCATCTCGGGGTGCATTCCATGCTGGTGCGCTACCCGGTCGCGATGGCGTTCGCCTACGCGACCTTCCTCATCGGCGTGTGGACGTGGCTGCGGGCGACGGGTCTCGGCGGCGCGGCGCGGCCCGACACGCCCGCCGCAGCGCGCAACGCGAAGGGCGGCTCGGGCGACTGGCTCGATCTTTCCGGCGGCGGCTCGGGCGGCAGCTCGGCGGCGGCTCGGGGGGAGGCGGCGGCGCAATCGTGCGCGGCGGCGGCGGCAGCTTCGACGGCGGCGGGGCGAGCAGCTCGTTCGCCGAGACGCGCGCGCCCCTGATCCTCGCGAGCGCGCCGCAACAGGATGCGGCCGGGGCCGCGCCGCACGGCGGCACCGGGTCCGCGTCCGGCTCCTCGCTCTTCGATGGCATCGACGGCGACGGCATCGTGCTGCTGATCCTCGCGGTCGCCCTGGTGGCGGTCGTGTTCGCGACCAGCGGCTACCTCATCTGGTGCGCGCCCGACGTGCTCACCGACGCGGCCTTCGGCGCGGCGCTCACGGGTACGCTCTCGCGTCCCACCGCCACGCACGCGGCCGGAGGTTGGGTGGAAGGCGTCGTGCGCAAGACCTGGTGGCCCTTCGCCCTCGTGCTCGTGGCGGCCCTCGCGTTCGCGGGCTGGTCGGCCGCGC
This sequence comes from uncultured beta proteobacterium, assembly GCA_963792865.1. Taxonomy (GTDB): domain Bacteria; phylum Pseudomonadota; class Gammaproteobacteria; order Burkholderiales; family Usitatibacteraceae; genus Usitatibacter. The sequence continues at coordinate 801,151 of CAWBYB010000014.1, read as the reverse complement.
ACTATCCCGAGGCGGCGACGTTCCGGCAGGCCCTGGCCATGGCCATCGACTCGCGCTAGGAGGCTCCTCGTGGAATACCGCAACCTCGGCCAGAGCGGCCTGCGGGTCTCGCCGCTGTGCCTGGGCACCATGATGTTCGGCGACCGCACCGGCGAGGACGAAGCGCGGCGCATCGTCGAGAGCGCGCGCGCGGCGGGCGTGAACTTCATCGACACCGCCGACGTGTACGCCAAGGGCGAGTCCGAGCGCATCACCGGCCGGCTCATCGCGCAGGACCGCGAGCACTGGGTCCTCGCGACCAAGGTCGCCAACCCGATGGGCGACGACCCCAACCGGCGCGGCACGGGGCGCAAGTGGATCCTGCGCGCGATCGACGAAAGCCTCGAGCGCCTGGGCGTCGACTACGTCGACATCTATTACCTGCACCGCGACATCCAGGCCACGCCGCTCGAGGAGACGCTCGGGGCGATGGCCGACGTGATCGCCGCGGGCAAGGCGCGCTTCTTCGGCGTGTCCAACATTCGCGGCTGGCGCATCGCGGAAATGGCGCGCGTGTGCGGCGAGATGGGCGTTGCCCGCCCGGTGGTCTGCCAGCCGTACTACAACGCGATGAACCGCCAGCCCGAGAACGACATCCTGCCCGCGTGCCGCCATTACGGCCTGGGGGTGGCGAGCTACAGCCCGCTCGCGCGCGGCGTGCTGCTCGGCAAGTACCTGCCGGGCGAGCCGCCCGCGGCCGACACGCGCGCCGGGCGCAAGGACAAGCGCATCATGGAGACCGAGTTCCGTCCCGAGTCGCTCGCGATCGCGCAAACGCTCAAGGCCCATGCCGCGAAGAAGGGCATGAGCGCGGGCGACTTCGCCCTGAACTGGGTGCTCGCGAACGGGATCGTCACCAGCGTGATCGCCGGCCCGCGCACGCTCGAGCAGTGGGACGCCTATCTCGCCGGCCTGGGCAAGCCCTTCGACCCCGAGGACGAGGCGCTGGTCGATTCGCTGGTGCGCCCCGGCCACCCGTCGACGCCCGGCTACAACGACCCCAACTACCCGCTCACCGGACGCATCCGCGCGGGCTAGGGCGCGCGCCCGCTCTCCAGGTGGTCGCGCACGATGGACTCGAAGCCGCCATCGGCGCGAAAGCCCATGGCGAGCGCGCGCTCGGTGCGAAAGCGCACAGGCCACGTGCGCACGATGGACTGGATGCGCGCGTCCGCCACGAACCGCACGCGTTCCGTGGCGGCGCGCCCCGCGACGCGTCCCATGGCCTCGATCATCTCGCGCACCGTGAGCGTGATGCCGGGCAGGTTCACCGCGCGCGTCGTCGGCCACGCCGCGGCGTCGAGATCGTGTGCGTGGACGAATGCCTCCACCGCACGCCGCGGCGACAGGATCCAGACGCCGGTTTCCGGCGGCACCGGGCAATCGCACGCCACGCCGGCCAACGGCTCGCGGATGATGGCGCTCGCGAACGACGAGGCCGCGAGGTTCGGCTTGCCGGGACGCACGACCACGGTCGGCAGCCGCAGCGAGCGTCCGTCGACCATGCCCTTGCGCGTGAAATCCGCGACCAGGTATTCCCCGATCACCTTCTGGGTGCCGTACGAGGTCTGCGGCGCCGGCGTCGTCGCGTCGTCGAGCACGTCCGGAAGCGCGCCGCCGAAGGCCGCCACCGAGCTCGCGAACACGAACCGGGGCGGCTGCGCGAGCTTGCGGCACGCCTCCAGGAGCGAGCGCGTGCCGTCCAGGTTCACGCGATAGCCCAGGTCGAAATCCGCTTCCGCGCCGCCGCTCACCACTGCGGCCAGGTGGAACACGCTCTCGGTATCCTCGCCCAATGCCGCCGCGATTACCGCCGGCGCGGCAACATCGCCGGTGATGCATTCGAACGACTGCTCGAGCCCCGGCGGGAACGAGACGTCGAGGAGCCGGATGCGCGCGCGCGGATCCCGCGCCCTGAGCGCCGCCGCGAGGCGCGCGCCGATGAACCCGCCGCCGCCGGTGATGAGTGCCTTCATCGTGTCCGCCCTTTCCTGCCTGCATGGTACGCCCTAGCCCTGCGCCTCCACGCGGTCGCGCCCGCCCCGCTTGGCCGCATACAGGCGCCGGTCCGCCGCCGCGAACAGGTGGTCCCAGTCGCCGCCGTCGTCGGGATAGAGCGCCACGCCGCCGCTCACGGTCACGCGCAGCTCGCCGGCTTCGGCCTCGACCACCGCCCGGCGCGCCGCGGAGCGCAGCCGTTCCGCCGCTTCGCGCGCACCCTCCGCCGACTGCTGCGCGAGCAGGATCAGGAACTCCTCGCCCCCGATGCGCGCGAGCACCTCCTCGCCGCGCTTGGCTCCGGCGAGCGCGTCGGCCACCGCCTTGAGCACCTCGTCGCCGGTGGCGTGGCCGTGGCGGTCGTTCACCTGCTTGAAGTGGTCGATGTCGAACAGCGCCATCGCGAACTTGCGCTCGGTGCGCGCGGAGCGCGCCGCCTCCTCGCCGAAGCGCAGCCGGATGGCGCGGCGGTTGGGAAGCCCGGTGAGCGCGTCGGAGTGCGCCACCCGCGAGAGCTCCGCCTGCATCAGGCGCACGTCGATCCACACCAGGCTCAACGTCGCCGCCACGCCGTTCACCATCTGCGCGATGGCGAAGAGCGACATCACGAGGTCCACGCGCTCGCGGACGTGGTCCAGGCCCAGGACCCACAGCAGCGCCACGATGCGGGCGATCCAGGTGAGCACGGCGAAGACGAGCATCGCCGACAGGAACTGGGAGGCGTGGCGCGCGTCGCGCGGGCCCCGGCGCACGATCAGCACCGCGGCCAGCAGGAAGAGGACCACCGCGAGCACGGTCGGCCCGGCCACGTTCACGAGCAGCTGCTGGAAGCCGGTGAGGTTGCTCGCGGCGAGCGCGGCCACGGTGGCGAGCAGTCCCGCCCCGACCCAGGGCGGGTTCAGCCGCAGCGGGGTGTGGGACAGGACACCGCGCACGCACAGGACCGAGGACAGCGCGATGAGTGTGTTGCCCGCCGTGCTCGCGGCCGCCTGCGGCAATCCGAACGCGGCGGACACGGTGGTGAAGAGCCCCGTCGAATACACGACCAGCCCCCAGCCCCACCAGCGCAGCGCCGGCGACTTGTGCTCGCCGCGCGAGATGGCGATGCACAGCAGCCCCAGCAACAGGTGCAGCACGAGCAGCGCGAGGATGAGCGTCTGCGCGCGGGTCACGGGGATGGGGACGACGCGAGCCGGGACGGGGTTACCCGGCCTACAGCGCCGCGATGCACATGATCTCGACCTTGTAGCCCGGATTGGCGAGGCTCGCCTCGATGGTGGCCCGGGCGGGCGCGTGCCCCGGCACGATCCACTGCTCCCAGGCCACGTTCATCCCGGCGAAGTCCGCCATGTCGGCGAGGAAGATCTGCGCCGACAGGATCTTCGACTTGTCGCTGCCCACCTGCGCGAGGAGCTTGTCGACCTTGGCGAGCACCTCCCGCGTCTGCCCGGTGACGTCCTTCGTCGAGTCGTCGGGCACCTCGCCGGCGAGGTACGCCGTGCCGTTGTGCACCACGATCTCCGACAGCCGCTTGCCTACGTTGTGCCGCTCGATGCTCATGGCGTGGGTCCTCGAAAGGTTGGGGGCGATGGGGTCCCGGCTACTCGACCGGATGCGCGCGCGCCTTGAAGCCGGCGCGGGTGAGCGCGGCGACGATCTGGTCCACGTGCGCGTGGTTGCGCGTCTTCAGGACCAGGTCCACCTCGGCGTTCTGCACCGCGAGCGTGGTGAACGCGCGCTGGTGGTGGACCTGCTCGATGTTGGCGTTCTGCTCGGCGATGCACGCGGTCACGCTCGCGAGCGAGCCGGGCAGGTCGCGCACCTCGACCAGGACGCGCGCCAGGCGCCCCGCGCGCACCATGCCGCGCTCGATGATCTCGGAGAGCATGAGCGGGTCGATGTTGCCCCCGCCCAGCACCAGGCCCACCTTGCGGCCGCGGAAGCGCTCGGCGTTGCGCAGCAGCGCGGCGAGCGGGGCGGCGCCCGCGCCCTCGACCACGGTCTTCTCGATCTCGAGCAGCAGCACGATCGCCTCCTCGATGTCGCCCTCGTCCACGAGCAGGATGTCGGCGACGTTGCGCGCGATGATCTCGCGCGTGAGGCGACCGGGCTCCTTCACCGCGATGCCCTCGGCGATGGTGGACGCGGCGAAATGCGCCGTGGTCCCGCGCAGCGCGTGGTACATCGAGGGAAAGCGCACCATCTCCACGCCCACCACCTCGATCGCGGGCTTCACCGCCTTCGCGGCGGTGGAGATGCCGGAGATGAGCCCGCCGCCGCCGATCGCCACCACGAGGACCTCGAGCTCCGGGTGCGCGGCGAGCATCTCGAGCGCGCAGGTGCCCTGCCCGGCGATGACCTTCTCGTCGTCGTAGGGATGCACGAGTGTCAGCCCCCGCTCGGCCGCGATCGCGAGCGCGCGCTCCTTCGCGCCGTCGAAGTTCTCGCCCTCGAGGATCACCTCGGCGCCGTGGCGCTGGGTCTGCTCCACCTTCACGTACGGGGTGTAGCGCGGCATCACGATCACCGCCGGGATGCCGAGCCGGTGCGCGTGGTAGGCGACGCCCTGGGCGTGGTTTCCCGCCGAGCAGGCGATGACGCCCTTGGCCGCCTGCGCGCGATCGAGGCTCGCCAGCTTGTTCAGCGCGCCGCGCTCCTTGAACGACGCGGTGAATTGGTGGTTCTCGAACTTGAGGTAGACCTGGGCGCCGGTCACCTCGGAGAGCGTGCGCGACGGCAGGCAGGGGGTGTCGAGCACCTGCCCCGCAAGCACTTTCGCCGCCGCCTGGATGTCCTGGAGAGTGACCATCAGCCCGTGAACCGGAAATCGACTTCGGGAGCCCGACCCGAGATGATATCCGCAAGCGCCCGGCCCGACCCGCAGGCCATGGTCCAGCCGAGCGTGCCATGGCCGGTGTTGAGGAACAGGTTGGCGTAGCGCGTGCGCCCCACCAGCGGCACGTTGGACGGCGTGGACGGGCGCAGCCCCGCCCAGAACGTCGCGCGCTCGTAGTCGAGCGCCTCGGGAAAGATCTCCCGGGCGCGCCGGATGAGCGCCTCGCAGCGCACGGGGTTCAGCTCGGTCGAATAGCCGGAGAGCTCGGCGGTGCCCGCGATGCGCAGCCGCTCGCCCAGGCGCGAGAACACGATCTTCGCGCCATCGTCGGTGAGGCTCACCCGCGGCGCCTTCGCGGCATCCGCGACCGGCACCGAGGCCGAATAGCCCTTGGCGGGATACACCGGGATGTCCACGCCCAGGCCGCGGGCGGCGAGCGGCGAGTAGCTGCCCAGCGCGAGCACGTAGGCGTCGGCGACGAGGCGCCGCCCGCCGCGCGGGGAGCGCACGTCCACGCCGCCGATGCGATCGCCCTGCACGACGATGCGCTCGACCGTGTGGGACGGGAGGAAGGCGGCGCCGCGAGCGCGCGCGAGCTCGGCCAGGCGCACGGTGAACAGGTGCGCGTCGCCCGATTCGTCCGACGCGGTGTAGGTCGCGCCCACGATGCGCGCGCGCGCCGCGGCGAGCGCGGGCTCGATCGCCACCGCCTCGTCGACGGTCTTCACGGCGCGGTCGAGCCCGTGCCCGCGCATGATCGAGGCGGCGCGCACCGCGCGCTCGAACTCGGCGGCGTCGGTGTAGTAGTGCAGGATGCCCAGCGCGAGCTGGTCGTAGGCGATGTGGGTCTCGGAACGCAGCGCCTGCAGGGCGGCGCGGCTGTAGAGCGCGAGCTTCACGATCTCGGCGATGTTGCGCCGCGTGCGCCCGGGGCCGCACTCGGCGAGGAAGCGCAGCCCCCAGGCCCATTGCGCCGGGTCCATGCGCAGGCGGAAAAGCAGCGGCGCGTCGTCGCGCCAGAGCCATTGCAGGATCTTCGCCGGCGCGCCGGGATTGGCCCAGGGCTCGGCGTGGCACACCGAGATCTGCCCGCCGTTGGCGAACGAGGTCTCGAGGCCGGGACCTTCGCGGCGGTCGACCACCGTCACCTCGTGGCTGCGCTCGGCGAGATACCAGGCCGTCGTGATGCCGATGACGCCGGCGCCGAGGACGAGGACTTTCATGGCGGGCGGAGTCTGGAGAATTGGCTTAGACTTGTCAACGCACCGCTCGCGTTCCCGTCCCGCCCCCGCGATACCCGCTCCCTAGGCCATGAGACCGCGCCTTTACGCCGACCTGCTGGGGTTCCTGCGCGCGGCCTGCACCCACGCCTCGCACCTCGGACGCGAGTTCCCGCTGTTGCCCTTCTACGCCGGCGAGCACGCGCTCGGATGGCTGAGCCCCGCCTTCGCGAGCGAGCTGCGCCGCTGGCCCCACGTGTTCGAGGTGAACCCCGCCTACGTGACGCTGCACGCGCAGCCCGACACGGTGGCGGGCCGCACCGCCGCGCTGGCCGAGGTGGCGCACCAGCTCGCGCGCGAAGGCATCATCCGGGGCTGGCGCGACGAGCAGGTGAGCGTCGCCCGCCACTACGCCGATCCCGAGCTCTTCCGCATCGAGCGCGCGGCGGCGCGCAACTTCGGCGTGATGAGCTACGCGGCGCACCTGAACGGCTTCACGCGCGTGGGCGGGCGCATCCACGCGTGGATCTCCCGGCGCAGCCCCGAGCGCCCGGTCGACCCCGACAAGCTGGACAACCTCGTGGGCGGGCGCATCGCCGCCGGCCTCACGGTGGACGAGACCCTGCGCAAGGAAGCCTGGGAGGAGGCGGGCATCGCGCCCGCGCTGCTCGCGGGAGTGAACTGTCTGGGCGCGGTGCGCGTGGAGTATTCGGTGCCCGAGGGGCTGCACCGCGAGATCGTGTTCGTGCACGACCTGTGGCTGCCACCGGATTTCGCGCCCGCCAACCAGGACGGCGAGGTCTCCGAGATCCGCTCGGTGCCGCTCGAGGACGTGATCGACTTCCTGCTCGCGGGCGACTTCACCCTCGACGCGGGCGCGGTGATGATCGACGGGCTGCTGCGCCTGGGCGCGGTGCTGCCCGAGGACGCGCAGTATCTCGACCTGCTGCGGCTGCTCAAGCCTTGAGTGCACTCGCGCTCGGGCTGGTCGTCTTCTCCGCCTTCCTCCACGCGAGCTGGAACTACCTGCTCAAGAAAAGCGGCGGCGGCGCGGGCCTGGTCACCGCCGCGACGGCGTTCTCGCTCGTGGTGTACGCGCCGCTGGTGCTCGGCCTCGCGCTGGTGCGCGGCTACCATCTCGAGGCCGCGCACCTGGGGCTCATGATGGTGAGCGGCGTGATCCACACCGCGTACTTCCTGCTGCTCGACCGCGCATACCGCAGCGGCGGCGACCTGTCGATCGTCTATCCCCTCGCGCGCGCCACCGGCCCGCTGCTCAGCGTGGCGGTGGCGATCGCGCTGCTGGGCGAGCACCCGGGACCCACGGCGATCGGCGGCGCGGTGCTGATCGGCGCCTCGGCGCTGCTGCTCGCCGGCAATCCCTTCGCGTGGCGGCGCGACAAGTCGCTGCAGGCGGTGGGCTTCGCGCTCGCCACCGGCGCCATGATCGCCACCTACACCGTGTGGGACAAGGCGAGCGTGGCCGGGTGGCTCATCCCCCCGATCATCTACGACTGGGGCTGCAACGCCGTCCGGGTGTGCGTGCTGCTGCCCTACACCCACCGCCGTGCCCCGGGAGCCATGGCGAAGGCGTGGCGCGAGCAGCGCAAGGCCGTGCTCGCGATCGCGGTGCTCTCGCCGCTCGCCTACATCCTCGTGCTCACCGCGATGGTGTTCACGCCGGTGAGCCTGGTGGCGCCCGGGCGCGAGCTCTCGATCCTGTTCGCCGCCCTGATGGGGGCGCACCTGCTGAAGGAGGGCGACTTCACGCGCCGCGCGATCGCCGCGGTGGGAATGGTGCTGGGCATCTCGGGGCTGGCGCTGGGGTAGAATTTCACGTCGTCCCCACGGCGTTTCCATGTCCTCCTTCACCGCTACCCCGGCCTGGCAGGCGCTGCTCGCCCATCGCGACGAGCTCGCCGGGCAGCGCGTCGAGCAGATGTGGCGCGCGGATCCGGCGCGCGGCGACGCGCTCACCTTCGCGTGCGCCGACATCGCCGTGGACCTGTCCAAGCAGCGCCTCGCGCCCGCGACGGTGCGCCTGCTCGCGGCGCTCGCGCGCGAGCGCGGCCTGCCCGCGGCGATCGAGCGGCTGTTCACGGGCGAGCGCGTCAACACGAGCGAGCGGCGCCCCGCGCTGCACACCGCGCTGCGCGGCGACGAGCACGTGATGCTCGACGGCGTCGACCTGCTGGCGGAGGTGCAGCGCCACCGCGAGCGCCTGCGCGTGTTCTCGCAGGCGGTGCGCGAAGGGCAGTGGAAGGGGGCCACCGGAGCGCGCATCACGCATGTGCTCGCCCTGGGCATCGGCGGCTCGGCGCTCGGGCCGCGCCTGGCGATCGAGGCACTGGGCCCCGCAGCCGACGGGCCGCAGGTGCGCTTCGTCGCCAACATCGATCCCGCCGAGCTCGACGACGCGCTGGCCGGGCTCGATCCCGCCGCGACCCTCGTGGTGATCGCCTCCAAGACCTTCACCACCCAGGAGACCATGGTCAACGCCGGGAGCGCGCGCGCATGGCTCGTCGCGGCCGTGGGACCGGACGCAGCCGAGCGCCACTGCGTCGCCGCCACCGCCAATGTGGCGGCCGCCGTCGCGTGGGGGCTGCCCGAGTGCAACGTCTTCCCCTTCCACGACTGGGTGGGCGGGCGCTACTCCCTGTGGTCCTCCGTGGGGCTGCCGATCGCGATCGCCGCCGGAATGCCGCGCTTCGAGCACCTGCTCGCCGGGGCCCATGCCGCGGACCTGGAGTTCCGTTCCACTCCGCTCGAGCACAACGTCCCCGCGCTGCTCGGGCTGGTCGGCGTCTGGAACCGCGACGCGCTCGGCATCCCGAGCCACGCCGTATTGAGCTACGCCGCGCGCCTCGAGCGGCTCCCCGCCTATCTGCAGCAGCTCGAGATGGAATCCAACGGCAAGCGCGTCGGGCTCGACGGCGAGCCGGTCGATTTCCCGACCTGCCCCGTGATCTGGGGCGGCGCCGAGACGCCCGGCCAGCACGCGTTCCACCAGTGGCTGCACCAGGGCACCGACCCCGCGTCGTGCGATTTCATCGTGGTGGCGCGGGCGATGGGCGCCGAGCGCTCCCACCACGAGATCCTGCTCGCCCATGCCTGCGCGCAATCGCAGGCGCTGATGACCGGCGTGGCGAGCGAGGAGCGCTGGCGCGAATGTCCGGGCGACCGCGTGAGCACCACCTTCGTGCTGCCGCGCCTGGACGCCTACCACCTGGGCGCGCTCCTTGCGATCTGGGAGCACAAGGTGTTCGTGCAGGCGACCGTGTGGGGCATCAACGCATTCGACCAGTGGGGCGTGGAGCTCGGCAAGCACATCGCGGGCGAGATCCTCCCGGCGCTGCGCGAGGCCCCCGCCGACCTGCATCCCGCCACGCGCCACCTGCTCGGCGTGATCCGCAGGATGGGCGCGGCCGGCTGAGCCGCGCCGGCGCCTCCCGCCATGGCCATCGAGGACTTCAAGCGCATCGTCGAGTCGCTGCAGCTTGCGGTAGTGATCGCCGACGCGAAGGGCGAGGTCGTGTTCGCCAATGCCGCGTCCGCGGAGCTGCTCGCGCGCGAGGCGCGCTCGGTCCAGGGCACGGCGTTCGAGGGGCTCTTCGCCGAGGGCGAGCGCAAGCGCGTCGCCAAGGCGCTCGCGCGCGTGGCCGAGGGCAAGGCGGGCTCCTCGATCCTCGAGGTGCGGCTCGCCGCGGGGCAGGACCCGGCGCGATGGGTGCAGCTCGCGCTGCAGCCGGCGCGCGATGCGCGCGACATGCCGGCGGGCGTGATCGCGGTGCTGCGCGACGTCGGGGCGGAGCGCGAGACCGAGCAGGCCCTCAATCTCGCCGCGGCGCGCCTGCTGGCGCTCGCCGAAGCCTGTCCGACGGCGGTGATGATCGAGAACGCCGCGGGCGAGATCGAGCTCGCCAACGAGGCGTTCTGCGCGCTGCTCGCGCTCGATTCGGCCCCGCAGTCGCTCGCGGGGCTGCCGGCGCTGGACACCGTCGAGCGCTCGCCGCTCGTGGATGCGGCCGAGCTCGCGCGCCTGCGCCGCCGGCCCGCGCAGGCGGGCACGCTCGCGCTGCGCCTGGCCGACGGGGGCACGCTCAGCCTCGAGCGCCAGCCGATCGTGGTCGAGCAGCTCGCCGCGGGCGCGGCATGGAGCACGCACGAGGATGCGGGGGACGGCCGGGCGCCTCGCAGGGCGCCGCGGAGATCGCGTTGATCTCCAAGATCGGCGAGGAGCTCTCGGTGGCGCTCGAAGGCATGTCGGCCATCTCGATCCGGGCGCAGCAGATGGAGTTCGATCCCGCCCTGGTCGAGCGCTTCCAGGGCATCCGCGCGGCCACCGAGTCTGCCATGGCCGCGATCGGCGACCTGGTGGATTTCTCGCGGCTGTCCGGCGGCGTGGTGCTGCGCAAGGCGCCGTTCGGCCTGCGCGGCGCGCTCGCGGAGCTCATCGCGCGCGTCGTGCCCAACGCCGAGGAGCATGGCTGCCGGCTGCGGGTGAAGGTGGAGCAGGATGTGGCCGACGCGCTCGAGGGCGACGTCGAGCGCCTGGGGCTGGTGCTGAAGAACCTGCTCGACAACGCCTTCGCGCTGTTTCCGGGCGCGGAGGCGACGCTGCAGATCACGCCCGAGTACATCACGGAGTCTGGAATCCAGCTCTCCTTCAGCGTGCTTGTCTCCACCCAGGGGACGCGCCAGAGCGGCGCGAAGGTCTCGGCCGATGCCGGCATGGGCGTGGCGGTCGCGCGCTTCATGGTGACGGCGATGGGCGGCGAGCTCGCCGTGGCCACGCGCCCGGGCGCCGACGCGCTCTATGCCTTCACCATCGCGTTTCCCCTGCGCGAGCCGCCGCCGGTGCCGCGTCGCGCGAGCTACGTCTCGCTCGTCGGCCTCACCGCGCTCGTGGTGTCGGGCGATCCGGCGCAGCGCCTTGCGCTCGCCAACCTGCTGCGCGGCTGGCGCATGGTGCCGCTGGAGGCCGACAACGCGCCCATGGCGATGGCGCTGCTCGAGCGCCTCGAGCAGGAAGGCGCGCCCGTGCCGCTGGTGATCCTGTCCAACCGGCTGCCGGTGCAGGACGGCTTCCTCCTCGCCTTCCGCATCAAGCACCACACGCGCTTCGGCGCGACGCTGGTGATGATGCTTGCCACCGACGGCAGGCCGGGCGATGCGATCGCCTGCCGCGAGAACGGCATCTCCGCCTACATGCGCTACCCGATCAACGACCGCCAGCTGAACGAGGCGATCGTCGCGGTGACCGGCGCCTCGATCGATTCCGACGAGACGCCGACGCTCGTCACGCGTCACTCGCTGCGCGAGCAGCGCAAGGGCGCCACGATCCTGCTCGTGGATCCGAGCCGCGACAGCCAGATCCTCGCCGCGCACGTGCTCGGCCGCCACGATTGCAGCGTGGTGGTGGCCAACGACCTCGCGGAGGCCAGCGCCGCGCTCGACCAGGACGTCTACGACATCGTCGTGGTCGACACCGCGCTCGCGGGCCTGGACGGCGAGGACGCCGCGCGGCTGCTGCGCGCGCGCATCGCCCGCGATCCGCAGGCGGCGACCATCGTCGCCGCGAGCCTCGAGCATTCGCCCGGGTACGCCTCGGCCAAGGCCGCGATCGGATTCAACGCGACCCTCGCCAAGCCGTTCCGCAAGGACGACCTGCTCGCCCTGCTCGCCAGGCTTCCCGGGCGCGAGACCCGCGGCGAGTCGGCCGCTTAAGGCCGGCTTAAGTCTCCGGCGGGATGCTCACGCCATGCGCCTGCTGCTCGTCGAGGACGACGCGATGATCGGCGCGGCCGCGCGCGAGGGCCTGCGCCAGGAGGGCCATGCGGTCGACTGGGTGCGCGACGGGCGCGCCGCCGAGCTCGCGATCGCCAACGGCGTCTACGACCTCCTCCTGCTGGACCTCGGACTGCCGCGCCGCGACGGGCTCGCGGTGCTGCGCGAGCTGCGCGCGCGCGGATCCGACCTGCCGGTGCTGGTGATCACGGCGCGCGACGCGGTGGCCGAGCGCGTCGCCGGCCTGGACGCCGGCGCCGACGACTACCTGGTGAAGCCCTTCGACCTGGACGAGCTCGCCGCGCGGGTGCGCGCGGTCCTGCGCCGGCGCGCCGGGCGCGCGCAATCGGTGCTCACCGTGGGCGCGCTCGAGATCGACGCGCTCGCCCGGCGCGTGCGCTGGAAGGGGCGCGCGGTCGCGCTTTCGGGGCGCGAATACGCGCTGCTCGAGGCGCTCGCCGACCGTCCCGGCGCCTACCTGTCGCGCGCCCAGCTCGAGGAGCGGCTCTACGGCTGGGAAGCGGAGATCGGCAGCAACGCGATCGAGGTGCACATCCACGCGCTGCGCCGCAAGCTCGACCCCGCGCTCATCCGCAACGTGCGCGGCCTGGGCTATACCCTGCAGGCGAGCGACTGATGTCGATCCGCCGGCGCCTGCTCGTGTGGCTGCTGTCGAGCGTGCTCGCGGGCGGGCTGGGCGCGGCCGCGGTGGTGTTCTTCCAGGCGCGCGACGAGGTGAACGAGATCTTCGACTACCAGCTGCGCCAGCTCGCCCTCACGCTGCGCGACCGGACCTACTTCGCGCGCCAGCTGGCCGAGGTCCTGCAGGGCGAGGAAGCCCTCGACTTCGTGATCCAGGTGTGGGCGCCCGACGGCACCGAGCTCTACGAGTCGCACCCGCAGCTGCACGTGCCCGGCGCGGTGCAGCTCGGATTCGGTCGCGTCGAGAACGCGCAGGGGCAATGGCGCGTGTTCGCGATCCAGCAGCGCGGCCTCACGATCCAGGTGGCGCAGCCGATGGTGGTGCGCGACCGCGTGGCTTTCGAGGCCGCCTGGCGCACGCTCGTGCCCTTCCTGGTCGCGCTGCCGCTGATGGGGCTGCTCATCTGGCGCCTGGTGGGCCGGGAGCTGCGCTTCCTCGAATCGACCGCCGAGGCGGTGGCGCGGCGCACCCCGGAGTCCCTGGAGCCGATCCGGGAACGCGGCGTGCCCGAGGAGATCCGGCCGCTGGTCGATGCGCTGAACGGGCTGCTCGGCCGCCTGGGAGGCGCGCTCGCGCACCAGCGCCAATTCGTCGCCGACGCCGCGCACGAGCTGCGCACCCCGCTCACGGCGCTGCGCCTGCAGCTGCAGCTCGCCGAGCGAGCGCGCGATCCGGACGAGCGCGACCAGGCCCACCGCACGCTGCGCGAGGGCATCGCGCGCGCGGTGCGCCTGGTTGAGCAGCTGCTCGCCCTGGCGCGCATCGATCCCGACGCACCGGCGGATGCCGCGGGCGTTGTCGACCTCGCCGGCCTTGCGCACAGCGTGGTGGATGCGCAGCAACCCAACGCGGCCGCGCGCGGCGTCGCGCTCGAGGCCCGCGCGCAAGGCGAGGTGGCCGCGACGGGCGATCGCGCGGCCCTGCGCACGCTGCTGGACAACCTCGTGGACAACGCGCTGCGCCACGCGGGTACCGGCCCGGTCGCGGTGAGCGCCGCGCGCGAGGGCGGCGCCGCCGTGCTCGAGGTGGAGGACCACGGACCGGGCATCCCGGCGGCCGAGCGCGAGCGCGTGTTCGACCGCTTCTACCGGGGCGAGGGCGCAGCCGAAGGCGGCAGCGGCCTGGGACTGGCCATCGTGCGGCGCATCGTCGAGCGCCACGGGGGGCGGGTCGAGCTCCTCGACGCACGCTCCGGCACGGGCCTGCGGGTGCGGGTGCTCCTTCCAGCCGCCCCCGCGGCCGTTTAAGTTTTCCTTAAGTCTCGGTCTCCACACTGCGGTCATCGGGCCCCGCGGAGGGCTTGCGAACCCATGACTGGAGGAAGCCTCATGAAAGCGAAGATTCTCGTCGGCGCGCTCGTAGCCGCCGGCATACTCGGCACCGCGGCGGCCGCATGGCAGGGCCGCATCCCGGCGCCGCTCTCGGTCGCGCATGCCACCGCCTCCGCTCCCAGCGGCGGATCGGTGGCTGCGCCGGCGGTGAATCCCACGGCCACGAGCCTGCCGCTGAACGGCTTCACCTCGCTCGTCGCCACCTACGGTCCCGCCGTGGTCAACGTGCGGGTGGAAGGCACCACGAAGGTGGCCACCAGCACGTTCGGGTTTCCCAACCTGCAGCCGGGCGACCCCTTCTATGACTTCTTCCGTGGCTTCCGCAACCAGATGCCGCAGGGCGGGCACGTGCCGATCCGCGGCGAAGGCTCGGGCTTCATCATCAGCCCCGACGGCTACATCCTCACCAACGCGCACGTGGTGGACCACGCGGACCACGTGACGGTGGGCCTCACCGACCGGCGCGAATTCAAGGCGAAGGTCGTGGGCTCGGACCGCCAGAGCGACATCGCCCTGCTCAAGATCGACGCGAAGGACCTGCCCACGGTCAAGCTCGGCGATTCGCGCAGCGCGCAGGTGGGCGAATGGGTGGTCGCGATCGGCTCGCCCTACGGGTTCGAGAACTCGGTGAGCGCGGGCATCGTGAGCGCCAAGTCGCGCTCGCTGCCGGATTCGAGCTACGTGCCGTTCATCCAGACCGACGTCGCGGTGAATCCCGGCAACTCCGGCGGGCCGCTCTTCGACCTCTCCGGCAGGGTGATCGGGATCAATCGCAGATCTACTCGCAGACCGGCGGCTACCAGGGCCTGTCCTTCGCGATCCCGATCGAGGTCGCGCTCAACGTGAAGAACCAGCTGCTCGAGCACGGCCACGTGACGCGCGGCCACCTCGGCGTCACGATCCAGGAAGTCAACGCGACGCTCGCCTCCTCGTTCGGGCTCGATCGCCCGCGCGGCGCGCTGGTGGCGTCGGTCGATCCGGACGGCCCCGCGCAGAAAGGCGGCATCGAGCCGGGCGACATCATCCTGCAGTTCAACGGCAACCCGATCGAGCGCTCGAGCGACCTGCCGCTGCTCGTGGCCAACACGCCGCCCGGCCACCGCGCCTCGGTCGAGATCTGGCGCAAGGGCGCCACCCGCACGCTCACGGTCGCCACCAACGAGAGCAAGGACCGGAAAGTGGCGAGCAACGACGATACGCCCGCCGGCGGCGGGCGCCTGGGCCTCGCCGTGCGTCCGCTCACGAGCGAGGAGAAGAGCGAGTCGGGCGGCAAGGCCGGCCTGCTGGTCGAGGAAGTGGGCGGGGCCGCGGAGCGCGCGGGCGTGCAGCCGGGCGACATCGTGCTGGCGCTCAACGGCACCCCGGTGCGCACGGCGCAGGAGCTGCGCGAGCAGGTCTCGAAGAGCGGCAAGCACGTGGCGCTGCTGATCCAGCGCAACGACCACCAGCTCTTCGTGCCGGTCGACCTGGGGTAGGTGACCAGTGTTCACGTGGTTGAAGGGGACCGGGCGCGAGCTGGGTTGAGGTTGCCCGCGCGGGCGAGCGGGGATGGACACAGGCGACGCCCGGCACGTGGAGTTCGTGCCTTGGGGTGGGTGTCCCGGTCACTCTTCCCGGGCCGAACCTGTGTTCATCCCCGCTCGCCCGCGCCGGGGCGGCGCGCCTCGAGCAGCGCGCGCGCGAGCTCCGCGAATCCGGCCGAGCCGGCCGAGGGCGTGATCCAGGCCGGCAGCTCGGTCATGAGGTCTGCCATGTCGCGCACGTTGGCCACGCCCACCGAATTCGGGAAGAACGCGAACATCGGCTGGTCGTTGGGGGAATCGCCGGCGAAGACGAAGGCCTCGCGCTCGGCATCGGCGTCGATGCCGAAATCCTCGCGCAGCATGAGGCGCGTGGTGGACAGCTTGTCGTAGCCGCCGAACCATCCGTTCACGTGGATCGAGCTCACCTTCGCGGTGAGGCCCTCGCCCTGCATGATCGCGACGATGCGCGCCACGCCCGCGCGGGGAAGCGCCGGCACGTCCTCGCAATAGTCGATGGCCAGGTCGGCCTCGCGGTAGGGTTGGTCGGAGGCGAGCGCGCTGCCCGGCACCTCGCGCAGGATGCGCTCGCCGATGGCCTGCATGCGCGCCGCGCGCAGGGAGCGCTCGGCCGCGCCCACCACGTGGCGCTTGACGAGCCGGCCCAGCGCCGCGTCGTGCCGGAACCAGAACGCGCCGTTCTCGCCCACCACGGCGTCCACCGGCCACATGCGCGCGATGTGGTCGCACCAGCCCGCCGGGCGTCCGGTGACCGGCACCACCAGCAGCCCCGCCGCCCGCAAGCGTTCGAGCGCGTCGAGAGACGCCGCGTGCAGGCGTCCGTGCGTGGTGAGGGTCTCGTCGATGTCGGCGAGCACGCAGCGTACCCGGGCGCGCGCCGCGAGCGGGAATTCGGCCAGCGCCCGCAGCCGGGCAACGGGAGGAGCCGCGCCCACTATGCGGGCCGGGCGGCCTGCGGCGCCGATGCGCGCAGGAATGCGCCGACCGCGTCGCGTTCGGGCTGCGTCATGTGCAGGCCGCACTTGGTGCGCCGCCACAGGATGTCCTCCGCGGTAGCGGCCCATTCCTCGGCCACGAGGTACTCGACTTCGCGCTGGGTGAGGCCCGCGCCGAAGGAAGCGCCGAGGTCGGCGAGCGAGCGCGCTTCACCCAGCACGCGCGGTGCGCGGCTGCCGTGGCGGCGCACCACGCCCTCGACGAGGTCCCGCGGCAGGCCGGGGTAGCGCGCGCGCATCTCGTCGCGGAAGGCGTTGAAGTGCGCGACGTCGCCGCCCGGCAGCGGCTCGCCCGCGGTCCAGTCGCCCTTCATCCCGGGGAAGAAGGGCGCGAGCTTCGCGAGCGACTCCTCGGCGAGGCGCCGGTAGGTCGTGATCTTGCCGCCGAAGAGCGTCACCAGCGGGGCGCGATGGTCCTCGTGATCCACCTTGAGGACGTAGTCGCGCGTGACCTCCGACGGGTTCGCGCTGCCGTCGTCGTAGAGCGGCCGCACCCCCGCGTAGCTCGACACCACGTCCGCGGCGGCGAGCGGCCGGGCGAGGAAGCGGTTCACCGCGGCCAGCAGGTACTCGGTCTCGGCGGGCGTGATGCGCGCGGCCTCCTCCACGCTCGCCACCGGCACGTCGGTCGTTCCGATGAGGCTGAAGCTCGACTCGTAGGGAATCACGAAGACCACCCGCTTGTCGGGGTTCTGCAGGATGAGCGCATGGCCCAGCGAGTGCACCTTGGGCACGATGACGTGGCTGCCCTTCACCAGGCGCACGCGCTCGGTGATGCGATCGCCCTGGATGCGCTCGAGCACGTCGACCACCCACGGCCCCGCGGCATTCACCAGCGCCCGGTAGTGCAGCGTGCGCCGCTCGCCGCCCGCCCCTGCGAGCACGACCTCCCACACGCCGTCCACGCGCCGCGCGCCCTCGAAGCGGGTGCGCGTGAGCACCGTCGCGCCCTTCTCGCGCGCCGAGACCGCGTTCACCACCGTGAGGCGCGAATCGTCCACCCGGCAATCGGAATACACGAAGCCCCGGCGGATGCCGGGCCGCAGACCCGCGCCGTACTCGAGGTGCGGAAACGACACCGCCTTGGATCCCGGCAGCGTGATGTGCCCGCCGAGATGGTCGTAGAGCCAGAGGCCCGCGCGGATCATCCACGCCGGGCGCATGGCCGCGTCGTGGGGCAGCACGAACATGAGCGGGCGGATGATGTGCGGGGCCAGGCGCAGCAGCACCTCGCGCTCCTGCAGCGCCTCGCGCACCAGCCGGAACTCGTACTGCTCGAGGTAGCGCAGGCCCCCGTGGATGAGCTTGGAGCTCCACGAGCTCGTCGCCGAGGCGAGGTCGGACTGCTCGACGAGGGTGGTCGCCAGGCCGCGCCCGGCCGCGTCGCGCGCGATGCCGGCGCCGTTGATGCCCCCGCCGATGATCAGGAGGTCGGAAACCGGCCCCATTGCGCCCACCACAGCAGAGCGAACGTGGTCTTCGTGTCGGTGATCTCGCCCGTGCGCACCCATTCGAGCGCATCGGCGAGCTTGACCGCGAAGGTCTCGAGGTGCTCGCCCTCGTCGAGGCGATGCCCCACGTGGACGAGCCCGCGCGCCCCGTAGAGCTCGATCACCTCGGTCGAATAGCCGATCGAGGGCTCGAGGCTCGCGATGTGCCACCAATGGCCGGCCTCGTAGCCGCACTCCTCCACCAGCTCGCGCCGCGCGGTGGCGAGCGCCGCCTCGTCGCGCTCGAGCTTGCCCGCCGGCAGCTCGATGAAATGGCGGTGCCGCGGGTAGCGGAACTGGCGCTCGAGCAGGATCGTCGTGTCGTCGAGGAAGGCGAGCATCATGACCGCGCCCGGGTGCACCACGTACTCGCGCCAGGCGAGCTTGCCGTCGGGAAGGCGCACCTCGTCGCGGCGCAGCTTGAGCAGGCCCCCGTCGTAGGCGAGGTGCGTGGACACCGTGGTCTCGGTGAAGTCCGCGGCCGGTGGGGGGGGCCGGCCCGACATCACATCGAGGCGGCGATCGCTCGCGCGCACAGGTCCATGAGCGGCGCGGGCACGATGCCGAGCACCAGGGTCGCGATGGCCACACCGGAGAGCACCCAGCGCGCGTCGGGCCGCTCCCCGAGCGTGATCTCGCCCGCAGGCTCCTCCATGTACATGAGCCGCACGATGCGCAGGTAGTAGAAGGCGCCCACCACCGAGAGCAGCACCGCCACCACCACGAGCCAGGTGTAGCCCGCCTCGAGCACCGCCTGCAGCACCGCGAGCTTGGCGAAGAACCCGATCGTGGGCGGGATGCCCGCCAGCGAGAACATCAGCACCAGCATCACGAACGCGTACCAGCGCGAGCGCCGGTTCAGGCCCCGGAAGTCCTCGAGGTTCTCCGCCTCGAAGCCCGCGCGCGAGAGCAGCAGGATCATGCCGAAGGAGCCGAGCGTCATGATCGCGTAGGCGATCACGTAGAAGAGCGCCGAGCTGTAGCCGTTGTCGGTGCCCGCGAGGATGCCGAGGGTGAGGTAGCCCATGTGCGCGATGGTCGAATAGGCGAGCATGCGCTTGAGGTTGCCCTGGGCGATCGCCACGATGTTGCCCAGCGCGATGGAGGTGACGGCGAGCAGGACCAGCATCTGCTGCCAGTCCACGGTGAGCCCCTGCAGGCCGAACGCGAGCAGGCGCATGACGAAGCCGAACGCGGCGATCTTGGGCGCGGCTCCGATGAGGAGCGTCGTCGGCGTGGCGGCGCCGTGGTAGACGTCCGGGATCCACATGTGGAAGGGCGCGGCCCCCAGCTTGAACGCGATGCCCGCCACCACGAACACCAGGCCGAAGGCGGCGAGCGTGTTGTTGGCGTCGCCGCGCTCGAGCGCATCGGCCACGCGCGAGAGCTCGAGCGAGCCCGTCGCCCCGTAGAGCATCGACATCCCGTAGAGCAGCAGGCCCGAGGCGAGCGCCCCCAGCACGAAGTACTTCATCGCCGCCTCGGTCGCGCGCGCCGAGTCGCGCTGCAGCGCGACCATCGCGTACTGCGACAGCGCCATGAGCTCGAGGCCCAGGTAGAGCGTGAGGAAGTGGTGCGCGGAGATCATCACCATCATGCCCAGGGTGCCGAAGAGCGCGAGGCAGAGGTACTCGCCGGTGAGCAGCCCGCGCGCCTCGAGGTAGCTGCGCCCGAGCATGAGGGTCGCCGCCACGCTCAGGAGCGCCGCGACCTTGAGCACCTGCGAGAGCGCGTCGGCCACGAACATGCCCTGGAAGGTGACCACCGTGGGGTGCCCGACGCCGGCCGCGGCCAGCCCCGCGCATCCGACCAGCACCAGCTGGGCGAGCCAGTAGCTCAGGTGACGGTCCTCGCGGCGCACGAACAGGTCGGCGATGAGCAGCACCGAGGCGAGCAGCAGCAGCACGATCTCCGGGATCGCGGGAACCAGCGTGGCGAGCGAGAAGGTGGCGATGGTCATGGGCGGGCCGGACCGGGTTGGAAGGCGGCCGTCACGAAAGCTTGCTCTGCCCAACGTGGCGCAGGAGCTCCTGGATGGTGGGGTTCATCGCGTCGGCGAGGGGCTTGGGATACACGCCCATGGCCAGGACCGCGACCGCGAGCAGGACCAGGAAGACGAGCTCCCTCGCGCCCACGTCCTTCAGCGCCGCGACGTGGTCGTTGGCCACCTCGCCGTACACCACGCGCTTGACCATCCAGAGCGTGTACGCGGCGCCGGTGATGAGGGTGATCGCGGCGAGGAACGTGTACCAGAAGCTCACCTTCATGGTGCCGAGGATCACGGTGAACTCGCCCACGAAGCCGCTGGTGCCCGGCAGGCCGGAGTTGGCCATGGCGAAGAGCACGAAGAAGGCGGCGAACACCGGCATCTTGTTGGCCACCCCGCCGTAGTCGGAGATCTCGCGCGAGTGCAGCCGGTCGTAGAGCACGCCCACGCAGAGGAAGAGCGCCGCGGACACGAAGCCGTGCGAGATCATCTGGAGCATGCCTCCCAGCATGCCCACGGGCTCGAAGATGAAGAAGCCCAGGGTGACGAACCCCATGTGCGAGATCGACGAGTAGGCGATGAGCTTCTTCATGTCGGACTGCACCAGCGCCACGAGCCCGATGTAGACCACGGCGACGAGCGAGAGCGTGATCATGAAGCCCGCGAGGTAGTGGGAGGCGTCGGGCGCGATCGGCAGGTTGAAGCGCAGGAAGCCGTAGCCCCCGATCTTGAGCGTGATCGCCGCGAGGATGACCGAGCCGCCCGTGGGCGCCTCCACGTGGGCGTCCGGCAGCCAGGTGTGCACCGGCCACATCGGCACCTTCACCGCGAAGGACATCAGCATCGCGAGGAAGATGAGGATCTGCGGGACCATCGGCAGGGCGAGGGCCTGGAAGTCCAGGATCTCGAAGCTGCCGTTGGTCTGGTAGTAGAGGTAGATGAAGGCCGCCAGCATCAGCAGCGAACCGAGCAGCGTGTAGAGGAAGAACTTGACCGCGGCGTACACGCGGTTGGGCCCGCCCCACACCCCGATGATGAGGAACATCGGGATCAGCATGCCCTCGAAGAAGACGTAGAAGAGGATCGCGTCGAGCGCGGCGAAGACACCGTTGATGAGCCCCGACATGATGAGGAAGGCGGCGAGGTACTGCGCCACCTTGTCGGTGACCACCTTCCAGTGGGCGATCACCACCAGCACCGTCATGAAGCTGTTGAGCAGGATCAGCGGCATCGCGATGCCGTCGATCCCGAGGTGGTAGGTCACGTTGAAGCGCGCGATCCAGGGCGAGAGCTCGACGAACTGCATCTCGGCCACCGGCCGGAACTCGGTCCACAGCGGGATGCACAACGCGAGGCCCGCCACGGCGCCCACGAGCGCGGTCCAGCGCGCGGGCAGCGGATTGCGGTCGTTGCCGATGGCGAGCACGAGCACGCCGAAGGCGATCGGCACCCAGATCACGAGCGAGAGGAGGTATCCCTGGAACATCGTTCTTGTTGTCGGTGTGCGCGGGCCCTACAGCTTGCGCAGGAAGACCCAGAAGAAGCTGAGGAGCGCGAAGACTCCGAAAATCATCGTGAAGGCGTAGTTGTACAGGTAGCCCGTCTGCATGCGCCGCGCCACGCCGGCGAACCAGCCGATGAGGCGCGCCGTGCCGTTCACCATGATGCCGTCGATCAGGGTCTTGTCGCCCCACAGCCACAATCCGTTGCCCAGGCGGCGCGCGCCGCCGGCGAAGAACCAGTCGTTGAAGTCGTCGAGGTAGTACTTGTGGTCGAGCACGGTGGCGAGGAAGCCCGCCTTCGCCTTGATGATGGCGGGCAGCTGCGGGCGCGCGATGTAGCAGTACCACGCGGTGGCGATCCCCGCGAGGGCGAGCCACAGCGGGATCGAGGCGAACGCGTGCAGCGTCATCGGCAGCCAGCCGTGGAACTCGCGCGCCATCTCCTCCATCACCGCGGTGGGGGCGATGGAGCCCGCGAACCAGCCGCCGTAGAGCATCGGCCCGATCGCCATCGCGCCGGCCGCGACCGAGGGGATCGCGAGCAGCACCAGCGGGACCGTCACCACCCACGGGCTCTCGTGCGGCTTGCCGTGCATCGCCCCGTGCCCCGGCTCCTCGGCGCCGTGCGCCCCGCCGTGGCCATGGTGCGCCGCGAAGCGCTCCTCGCCGTGGAAGGCGTAGAACACCAGCCGGAAGGAGTAGAGCGCGCCCACGAAGACCGCCGCGAGCGCGAGCACGTAGGCGAACATGTGGCCGGGCACGCGTGAGATCGCGAGCGCCTCGATGATCGAGTCCTTGGAGAAGAATCCCGCGAACGGCGGGATCCCGGCGTTGGCGAGCGCGCCGATCAGCATCGTGGCGTAGGTGATGGGCATGTACTTCGCGAGCCCGCCCATCTTGCGCATGTCCTGCTCGTGGTGCAGCGCGATGATGACCGAGCCCGCGCCGAGGAAGAGCACCGCCTTGAAGAAGGCATGGGTCATGAGGTGGAAGATCGCCACCGGGTAGGCCGACGCCCCGAGCGCAACCGTCATGTAGCCCAGCTGCGACAGGGTCGAGTACGCCACCACCCGCTTGATGTCGTACTGCACCACGGCCACCAGCGCCATGAAGAACATGGTGATCGCGCCGATGATGGTCACCACCGAGAGCGCCGTGGGCGAGAGCTCGAACAGCGGCGACATGCGCGCCACCATGAAGATGCCGGCGGTCACCATGGTCGCCGCGTGGATCAGCGCCGAGATCGGGGTCGGGCCCTCCATCGAGTCCGGAAGCCACACGTGCAGCGGGAACTGCGCGCTCTTGCCCATCGCGCCCACGAAGAGACCGATGCAGATGATCGACATCAGCGACCAGTCGAGCCCCGGGATGAGCTCCACGATCGCCGGGGCGTACTTGGCGGCGCCCGCGAACACCGGCGCGTAGTCGAGCGTGCCGAAGACGGTGTAGATCACCGCCACGGCGAGCAGGAAGCCGAAGTCGCCGACGCGGTTGACGAGGAACGCCTTGAGGTTGGCGTAGATCGCCGTGGGGCGGGTGAACCAGAATCCGATGAGCAGGTACGACACCAGGCCCACCGCCTCCCAGCCGAAGAACAGCTGCAGGAAGTTGTTCGCCATCACCAGCATCATCATCGAGAAGGTGAAGAGCGCGGTGTAGGCGAAGAAGCGCTGGTAGCCCGGGTCGTCGGCCATGTAGCCGACGGTATAGACGTGCACCATGAGCGAGACGAAGGTGACCACGCACATCATCGTCACCGTGAGCCGGTCGACGAGGAAGCCCACTTGCAGGTGCAGCTGGTCGCCCGCGAGCCAGGTGTAGAGCTCCTGGTTCAGCTGCGCGCCGCCCGCGACCTGGAAGAACGCCGCCACCGAGGCGGCCAGGGAGATCGCCACCGAGGCGATCGCCGCGGTATGGGCGAAAGTGCGTCCCAGCTTCCAGCCGAGGAAGCCGGCGAGCGCCGCCCCGGCGAGCGGGGCGAACGCGGCGATGTACGAGAGGGTCAGGAGGTCCACGCCTAGCCCTTGAGCTCGTCGAGGTCCTCGACGTCGATGGAGCGCAGGTTGCGGAAGAGCGCCACGAGGATCGCCAGGCCGATGGCCGACTCGGCCGCGGCCACGGTGAGGATGAAGAACACGAACACCTGGCCGGCGAGATCTCCCAGCGCGTGGGCGAAGGCGATGAAGTTCATGTTGACCGCGAGCAGCATCAGCTCGATCGCCATCAGCAGCACGATCAGGTTCTTGCGGTTCATGAAGATGCCGATCACGCTGATCGCGAAGAGCAGCGCGCCCAGCACGAGGAAATGGTTGAGCGGGATCACCGCGCGCCCTCCCCCTTCGCGGCCGCCGGCGCCACGCCCTCGGAGGCGACCTGCACGATCCTGAGCCGGTCGCCCGCGTGCACGCCCACCTGCGCGTGCGGGCTCTGGTACTTGGTCTCCTTGCGGCTGCGCATCGTGAGCGCGATGGCGGCCACGATCGCCACCAGCAGGATCACGGCGGCGATCTCGAAGGGGAACACGTAGTCGGTGTAGAGCACCCGGCCCAGGGCCTTGGTGTTCGAGTAGCCGGCCCCGGAGGCGAGCGCCGGGTGCGCGCCGCCCTCGACCGCGGCCCCGCGCACGAGCAGCGCCACCATCTCGGCGGCCATCAGCACGCCCACCACGGCTGCGAGCGGCAGGCTCTTCCAGAAGCCCGCGCGCAGCTGCTCCAGGTTGATGTCGAGCATCATCACCACGAAGAGGAAGAGCACCATCACCGCGCCCACGTAGACCAGCACCAGTGTCAGCGCGAGGAACTCGGCGTAGAGCAGGATCCAGAGTGCGGCGGCGGTGAAGAACGCGAGCACGAGGAAGAGCGCGGCGTGCACCGGGTTGCGCACCAGGATGACGGCGAAGGCGGCCGCGATCAGGATCGTGCCGTAGAGCCAGAAGAGGACGAGGGGCAGGTTCATGTCAGCGGAAGCGTGCATCCTCGCCGCGGTCGGCGGCGATCTGCGGCTCGAAGCGATCGCCGATGGCGAGCAGCATCGGCTTGGTGTAGAGCAGGTCGCCGCGCGACTCGCCGTGGTACTCGATGAAGCGCGTCTCGACGATGGAATCGACCGGGCAGCTTTCCTCGCAGAACCCGCAGAAGATGCACTTCACGAGGTCGATGTCGTAGCGCGTGGTGCGCCGCGTGCCGTCCTCGCGCTGCTCGCTCTCGATGGTGATGGCCAGGGCCGGGCACACCGCCTCGCACAGCTTGCACGCGATGCAGCGCTCTTCGCCGTTGGGATAGCGGCGCAGCGCGTGCAGCCCGCGCATGCGCGGGCTGGCCGGCGTCTTCTCCTCGGGGTACATCACCGTGATCTTGCGCGAGAACATGTAGCGGCCCGTAAGCCTCAAGCCTTTCAGGAGCTCGGAGAGCATGAAGCTCGAAGCGATGTCCTTCACGCGGGCGAGCATGTCACCTCCCGAACCAGATGCGCAGCACCGGCCAGTGCGCGATGGGATCCATCATCGCCACGCCGACCACCGCGATCCAGACGAGCGTCGCGGGAATGAACACCTTCCAGCCCAGCCGCATGATCTGGTCGTAGCGGTAGCGCGGGAAGGACGCCCGGATCCAAAGAAATACGAACATCAGGAACGCGGTCTTCCCGAGCAGCCACAGGATGCTGGGCGCGGCGAGCCACGAGAGCGCCGGGCCGGCCTCGCGGACGAACGCGAAATCGAACGGCGAGAGCCACCCGCCGAGGAAGAGCAGCGGCGAGACGGTCGAGATGAGGATCATGTTCGCGTATTCGGCGAGGAAGAACACGGCGAAGGCCATGCCCGAATACTCGACGTGGAACCCGGCCACGATCTCGCTCTCGCCCTCGGCCACGTCGAACGGATGGCGGTTGGTCTCCGCCAGCCCCGCGATGTAGTGGATCAGGAAGAGCGGAAAGAGCGGGATGAAGAACCACCCGATGAAGCCATAGGGCGTGTGCTGGGCCGCGACGATGTGCGTGAGGTTCATGCTCTGCCCGGCCATGAGCGCGCCCACGATGGCGAAGCCCATGGCGAGCTCGTAGGAGACCATCTGCGCGGCCGCGCGCATGGCGCCGAGGAACGCGTACTTCGAGTTCGAGGCCCAGCCCGCGATGATGATCCCGTAGATGCCGAGCGAGGTCATCGCGAGCATGACCAGGATCGCCGCGTCCGCGTTGGACACGACCCACCCGGGGAAGAACGGCACGATCGACCAGGCGGCGAGCGCAGGCGCGACGGAGATGATCGGGGCGAGCAGGAACAGCACCTTGTTGGCGCCCGCGGGCACCAGCTGCTCCTTCATGAGCAGCTTGATCGCGTCGGCGATGGGCTGCAGCACGCCCTTCCAGCCCACGCGGTTGGGGCCCTTGCGCACCTGCATCCAGCCGATCACCCAGCGCTCGACCAGCTGGTAGTAGAGCACCGTGAGCAGCACCGGGACGAGGACCATCACGATCGTCGCGACGGAGCGCCCGAGGGTGAACGCCTGCGGGCCCCACACGGGCCCGAGCCAGTGGCTGGCCTGGCCCTGGAGGTAGCCCTGCACCTGGGCGAGCACGTCGTTCATGCGACCGCCTCCACCGGCAGCGCCTCTACGGTGAGCTCGCCTTCGCCCAGGGCCGCGGTCTCGGGGACGCCGCGCGCGATGCGCACGCAACCGTCGGGAACCGCCGCATCGATCGCGGCGGCGAGCAGCGCCTCGCCCCCGCCCTGGCGCACGCGCACCCGGCCGCCCGCGGCGATGCCGAGCGAGGCCGCCGTGGCGGCATTGACGCGCGCCGTGCGCGCGGCCTTGGCATCGGCGGTCTTCTGCAGCGCGCCCGCGCGCCGCACGATCGGATCGGTCCCGTAGATGGGGAATTCGGCGATGCGCTCGAGACCCGTGCCGGCCGCGCGCGCGACCCACTCGAGATCGGCGGCCTCGTTGCCCAGGCCGGCCGCGGCCCAGGCCTGCAGGTCCGGCGCGATCGCGGCGCGCACGTCCTCGATGCGCTCGGCGTCGAAGCCGGGCAGCCCGAGCATCGTGCCCAGCACGCGCAGCACCTTCCACAGCGGGCGCGCCTCGCCCTGGGGATGCACGACCGCGTTGAACGACTGCACGCGGCCCTCGAGGTTCACGTAGGTCCCGGCCGTCTCGAGGTAGGGCACGATCGGCAGCATCACGTGGCCCAGGCCCGTCGCGGTGCCGCGGAAAGCCGACAGCACGACGCCGAACTCGGCCTGGGAGATCGCGGCGAGCGCGCGCGGGCCCATGTCGAGCGCGGCTTCGACGCCGGCGACCAGGTAGCCGCGGCGCGGGGATTCCATCATCGCGCGCGCGTTAAGGCCCCGGGCCGGAAGCACTCCCGCGAGGTGCGCCCCGACGGCATTGCCGCCGTCGGGCAGCACGCCCACGGTGGCGCCGGTGAGGCGCCCGATCTCCTGGGCGATCGAGAGCAGGATCGCGTAATCCGGATGCTGCTGCGCATAGTGGCCGAGCACGATCGCCACGCGCTGCTTGCCGGCGAGGCTCGCGGCGATCGCGCGGTGCGCCTCGCCGACCGGGTGCTTCGCGCCGGCATGCTCGGGCTTGCCCGCGGCCTGCGCGGCGGCGGCGGCGATCGCGGCGAGATTCGCCGCGAGGGCACCGGGCCGCGCGACGATGCGTCCCGCCACCGGCATCAGCAGCTCGTCGTCGACGGCATGCAGCACGTTCAGCGCGAGGCCGCCGCGCGCGGCCGCGCGCAGGCGCGCGGCGAGCACCGGTTGCTCCTTGCGCAGCGTGGAGCCCACCAGCAGCATCGATTCGAGCGCGTCCAGCCCGGCGACCGGCAGGCCGAGCCACGGCGCTCCCGAGGTCTGCGCGCGGAAGTCCGACTGGCGGATGCGATGGTCGACATTGTCGCTGCCCAGCCCGCGCGCGAGCTTCGCGCCGAGGTGGAACTCCTCGAGCGTGAGCAGCGGCGAGAGCAGCATTCCCAGCGCGTCGGCGCCGTGGCGCGCGACGACGTCCTTCAGGCCGTGGGCCGCGGCCTCGAGCGCTTCGGGCCAGTCGACCTCGGCCCACTCGCCCGCGCGCTTGACCATCGGGCGCAGCAGGCGCTCCCCCGAGTTCACGCCCAGGTAGGCGAAGCGGTCGCGATCCGAGATCCAGCACTCGTTCACCGCCTCGTTCTCGAGCGGCAGCACGCGCATCACCTGGTCCTGCTTCGCCTGGACCACCAGGCTGGAGCCCAGGGAATCGTGCGGGCTCACCGACCGGCGGCGCGTGAGCTCCCAGTTGCGCGCCGAGTAGCGGAACGGCTTCGAGGTGAGCGCGCCCACCGGGCACAGGTCGATCACGTTGCCCGAAAGCTCGGAATCGACCGTGCGCGAGACGAAGGTGAGGATCTCCGCGTGCTCGCCGCGCCCGGCCATGCCGAGCTCCATGATGCCCGCGATCTCCTGGCCGAAACGCACGCAGCGCGTGCAGTGGATGCAGCGCGTCATGTCGGTGGAGATGAGCGGGCCGAGGTCCTTGTTCACCACCACGCGCTTGGCTTCCTGGTAGCGCGACGCGGACTGGCCGTAGCCCACCGCGAGGTCCTGCAGCTGGCACTCGCCGCCCTGGTCGCAGATGGGGCAGTCGAGCGGATGGTTGATGAGCAGGAACTCCATCACGCCCTTCTGCGCCTGGATCGCGGGCTGCGAATGGGTATGGACCTTCAGGCCCTCGGTGGCGGGTGTCGCGCACGCGGGCAGCGGCTTGGGCGCCTTCTCGATCTGCACCAGGCACATGCGGCAGTTGGCCGCGATCGAGAGCTTCTTGTGGTAGCAGAAGTGCGGCACGAAGATGCCGAGCTTGGTGGCCGCGTCCATCACCGTGGCGCCGCTTTCGACCGTGACCGGCCTGCCGTCGATCTCGAGGTGGATGGCCATGGTCAGTCCGCCGCCAGCTTGGCCAGGTCGACGTCGGCGGAGCTGTACCCGCCGGGCTTGACCGTGCAGCGCTTGTGGTCGATGTGGTGCTGGAATTCGTCGCGGTACACCTTCACGAACGCGCGCACCGGCATGGCGGCGGCGTCGCCCAGCGCGCAGATCGTGCGGCCCTGCATGTTGTCGGCCAGGTCGAGCAGCAGGTCGAGGTCCTCCTGGCGGCCCTCCCCGGTCTCGATGCGGTGGATGATGCGGTAGAGCCAGCCGGTGCCCTCGCGGCACGGCGTGCACTGGCCGCAGGATTCCTCGAAGTAGAAGTAGGCGAGGCGCTCGGCGGCCTTCACCATGCAGGTGTCCTCGTCCATCACGATCACCGCCCCGGAGCCCAGGAACGAGCCCGCCTTGGCGATCGAGTCGTAGTCCAGGTCGAGCGCCATCATCACGTCGGCGGGCAGCACCGGCATCGACGAGCCGCCGGGGATCACGCCCTTCAGCTTCCTGCCCCCGCGCATGCCGCCCGCCATCTCGAGCAGCTTCGCGAACGGCGTGCCGAGCTTCACCTCGTAGTTGCCGGGGCGCTCGACGTGGCCCGAGATCGAGAAGATCTTCGTGCCGCCGTTGTTGGGCCTACCCTGCGCGAGGAACCAGTCGGCGCCGTTCACGATGATCCAGGGCACCGCCGCCAGCGTCTCGGTGTTGTTGATCGTGGTGGGCTTGCCGTACAGGCCGTAGCTCGCTGGAAACGGCGGCTTGTAGCGCGGCTGGCCCTTCTTGCCCTCGAGGGATTCGAGCAGCGCCGTCTCCTCGCCGCAGATGTAGGCGCCGTAGCCATGGTGCGCGTGCAGCTCGAAGTCGAAGCCGCCGCCCAGGATGTTGCGCCCCAGGTAGCCGGCCGCGCGCGCTTCCTCGAGCGCGCGCTCGAACAGCCCGTATTCGCTCCAGATCTCGCCGTGGATGTAGTTGTAGCCCACGGTGGCGCCGATGGCGTAGCCCGCGATGATCATGCCCTCGATCAGCGCGTGCGGGTTGTAGCGCAGGATGTCGCGGTCCTTGAACGTCCCCGGCTCGCCCTCGTCGGAATTGCACACGAGGTACTTCTGCCCGGTGTACGCCTTGGGCATGAACGACCACTTGAGCCCGGTCGGGAAGCCCGCGCCGCCGCGCCCGCGCAGCGACGACTTCTTCACCTCCGCGATCACCGCCTCGGGCGAGATTCTCTCCTCGACGATCTTGCGGATCGCCCGGTAGCCGCCGCGCGCCTCGTAGTCCTTCAGGTGCCAGTTGGTGCCGTCCAGGCCCTGCATGATCACGGCATCGGGACCGTAGTCGAGCATCGCCATCACCCGAGCTCCTCGTCGACCAGCCGGTCGATCTTCTCATTCGACATGAAGCCGCACATGCGCTTGTCGTCCACGATCAGCACCGGCGCGTCGCCGCAGGCGCCGAAGCACTCGCCTTCCTTCACCGTGAAGCGCCCGTCGGCCGAGGTCTCGCCGAACTCGCGTACCCCGCAGCGGCGCTTCAGGTGCTCGGCCGCCTGCACCGCGCCCGAGAGCGCGCACGGCAGGTTGGTGCAGATCGCGACCTTGTGGCGGCCGACCGGCTTCAGGTTGTACATGCCGTAGAAGGTCGCGACCTCGTAGACGGCCACCGGCGGCATGCCCAGCACGCACGCGACCTCCTCCATCAGCTCATTGGAAAGCCAGCCGTGCTGCTCCTGCGCGATGCCCAGCGCCGACATCACCGCCGACTGGCGCTGCTGCGGCGGGTACTTGGTGCACTCGCGCTCGATCCTGTCCAGCGATGCGGTCGAAAGCAGGCCCATGGTCAGACCTCGTCCATCCAGTAGTCCACGGCGGCGTTCGCGGGCGTGAGGTGGCGCAGGCGCTGCTCGCCCACGCCGAAAGCGCCGACCTTTCTCGAGTCGGGGTACTCGCACACCTCGGCGGGCATCATGGTGGACACCGAGATGTAGGCGAGCTCCGCGTCGGAATCGTTGATGATCTGGTGCGCGGTGTCGGGCCCGCCGGTCGGGCAGCAGATGAAATCGCCAGCGCGGATCGTCCGCGTCTCGGCCCCGTAGCGCAGGCTGCCGGTGCCCTTGACGATGAAGAACATCTCTTCCTCGGCGCGATGGCTGTGGAACGGGCACGAGCGCTTGCCCGGAGGCACCACGTCGTAGGAGTAGCCCAGGTCCTTCGCGCCGAGGAGCGGCCCGATGCGCGCGAAGCGGGCGGCGAACTTGCCGCCCTTCTCGAACGATTCCAGCTCGAGCTCGTCGATGTTGACCACCCTGGCGTCGATGACCCTGCCGGTCGCGCGCGCGCTCATCGGTCGATGTCCCCGAAGACGATGTCCATGGTGCCGATGATCGCCACCACGTCGGCGATCATGTGGCCGCGGGCCATCTCGTCCATGGCCGACAGGTGCGCGAACCCGGGCGCGCGCAGCTTCAGCCGCCACGGCTTGTTGGCGCCGTCGCTCACGAGGTAGACGCCGAACTCGCCCTTGGGATGCTCGATGGCGCAATAGACCTCGCCCGGCGGCACGTGCATGCCCTCGCTGAAGAGCTTGAAGTGGTGGATCAGCTCTTCCATGTTCTCCTTCATCTCGACGCGCGTGGGCGGGGCCACCTTGTGGTTGGCGGTGATGACGGGGCCGGGGTTGGCGCGCAGCCACTCCACGCACTGGCGGATGATCCGGTTGGCCTCGCGCATCTCGTGCACGCGCACCAGGTAGCGGTCGTAGCAGTCGCCGTTGGTGCCCACGGGGATGTCGAAGTCGAGGCGGTCGTAGACCTCGTAGGGCTGTTTCTTGCGCAGGTCCCAGGCCACGCCGCAGCCGCGCAGCATCGGACCGGTGAAGCCGAGGGCCTGGGCGCGCTCCGGGGTCACCACCCCGATCGACACCGTGCGCTGCTTCCAGATGCGGTTCTCGGTGAGCAGCGTCTCGTAGTCGTCGACGCACTTCGGGAAGCGCTCGGTGAAGTCCTGCACGAAGTCCAGCAGCGAGCCCTGGCGGTTGGCGTTGAGGTCGCGCACCTTCTGCGCGGTGCGCACCGAGGACTCGGCGTACTGCGGCATGCGCTCGGGCAGGTCGCGGTACACGCCGCCCGGGCGGTAGTAGGCCGCGTGCATGCGCGCGCCCGAGACCGCCTCGTACATGTCCATCAGGTCCTCGCGCTCGCGGAACGCGTAGAGGAACACCGTCATCGCGCCCACGTCGAGCGCGTGCGAGCCGATCCACAGCAGGTGGTTCAGGATGCGCGTGATCTCGTCGAACATCACGCGGATGTACTGCGCGCGCACCGGCACGTCCACGCCCAGCAGCTTCTCGATGGCCAGCACGTAGGCGTGCTCGTTGCACATCATCGACATGTAGTCGAGACGGTCCATGTACGGCACGTTCTGCAGGTAGGTGCGCGTCTCGGCGAGCTTCTCGGTGGCCCGGTGCAGCAGCCCGATGTGCGGGTCCGCGCGCTGGATCACCTCGCCGTCGAGCTCGAGCACGAGGCGCAGCACGCCGTGGGCCGCCGGATGCTGCGGCCCGAAATTCATCGTGTAGTTGCGGATCTCGGCCACTTATTCGGTCCCCGACTCGCCGTAGGCGTCCTCGCGCGTCACCCGCGGCACGATCTCGCGCGGCTCGATGGTGACCGGCTGGTAGATCACGCGCTTCTGCTCCGGGTCGTAGCGCATCTCCACGTAGCCCATGATCGGGAAATCCTTGCGGAAAGGATGACCCATGAAGCCGTAGTCGGTGAGGATCCGGCGCAGGTCCGGGTGGCCGCGGAACACGATCCCGTACAGGTCGAAGGCCTCGCGCTCGTACCAGTTGGCCGAGGGCCACACGCCGATCACCGAGTCGAGCGTGGGAAATTCGTCGTCGGGGCAGGCCACGCGCAGGCGCAGGCGCCAGTTGTGCCTGATCGAGAGCAGGTGGTAGACCGCCGCATAGCGCGGGCCCTCGCGCCCGGCGAGGCCCTGGTAGTCCACGCCCGCGAGGTCCACCAGGATCGTGAACGCGAGCGCCTCGTGGTCGCGCAGCGCCGTGGCCGCCTCCACCAGCTTGGCCGCGGGCACCTCGACGGTGAGCTGCCCGCGGTCGACCACCGGCATGCGCACACGCTCGCCCAGAGCGGCGGCGAGCGCGGACTGCAGGACGTCGAGGGAGCCTTGCATCGCTAGCGTCTCGAGATGGTGTTGGTGCGGCGGATCTTGTTCTGCAGCTGGATCAGGCCGTAGAGCAGCGCCTCGGCGGTCGGCGGGCAGCCGGGCACGTAGATGTCCACCGGCACGATGCGGTCGCAGCCGCGCACGACGGAATACGAATAATGGTAGTAGCCGCCGCCGTTGGCGCACGAGCCCATCGAGACCACCCAGCGCGGCTCGGCCATCTGGTCGTAGACCTTGCGCATCGCGGGGGCCATCTTGTTGCAGAGCGTCCCGGCCACGACCATCAGGTCCGACTGGCGCGGGCTGGGGCGAAACACGATGCCGAAGCGGTCGAGGTCGTAGCGCGAGGCGCCCGCGTGCATCATCTCCACCGCGCAGCAGGCGAGCCCGAAGCTCATGGGCCAGAGCGAGCCGGTGCGCGCCCAGTTGAGCACGGTGTCCACCTGCGTCACGACGAAGCCCTGCTGCGAGATGCCTTCCTTCATCACTCCCATTCGAGCGCCCCCTTCTTCCATTCGTAGATGAATCCCACGACGAGGATGCCGAGGAACACCAGCATCGCCACGAGGCCGAACCAGCCGATGTCGCGCAGCACGATCGCCCACGGGAAGAGGAAGGCGATCTCCAGGTCGAACAGGATGAAGAGGATCGCCACCAGGTAGTAGCGCACGTCGAACTTCATGCGCGCGTCCTCGAAGGCCTCGAAGCCGCACTCATAGGGGGACAGTTTTTCCGGGTCGGGGTTCTGGGCGCCCGACAGCCGCGCGAGCACGCCGCTCGTCACCAATGCCCCCACCCCGACGGCGCCGCCGATGGCGAGGAAGAGCAGGATCGGAAAATAGTTCGCGAGCAAGTGCTGGAGTCCCCGTTCAGTGGGGAAATCGGAATACTGGTGCCGTCGAAGAGACTCGAACTCTTACGCCTTTCGGCACTGCCCCCTCAAGACAGCGTGTCTACCAATTCCACCACGACGGCAAGCATCATCCGGGACAACCCGTCCGGAACTTCTGATCTGGAACAAGCTACCGCTACTTCGGGATCTCCGTGGACTTGCTGCCTTCCGCCGGAGGCACCGCCGGCGCCGGTGCCGAGGAAGCGGGCGCCGCCGGTTTTGCAACGGGTTTCGCCGCCGCAGCGTCTATCTGCTGAGTGACGCCGCCGGACTTCGACGGCGCCGAGAAATAGGTGAGCCCCAGGCTCGTGGCGAAGAACACCGCGGCGAGGACCGCGGTGGTGCGCGACAGGAAATTCGCGGCGCCCGCGGATCCGAACAGGCTTCCCGCCGAACCGCTGCCGAAGGCCGCGCCCATGTCGGCGCCCTTGCCATGCTGCAGGAGCACGAGCACGACGATGCCGACCGCGGCGAGGATGTGCAACACGAGTACCAGCGTCTGCATGGATTTCGAGACCGCCCTTTCAACGAGCCAGCGCCGAGCGCCAGATCGACACGAATTCTTCCGCCACCAGCGACGCCCCGCCGACCAGCCCGCCGTCGACGTGCGGCATCGCGAACAGCTCCGCGGCGTTCGCCGCCTTGACGCTGCCCCCGTAGACGATCGGGAGCCGTTGCGCCACTTGCGCATCCTTCGCGCCCACGCGGGCCCGGATGAACGCATGCGCCTCGCTCGCCTGGGCCGCCGTCGCCGTCTTGCCGGTGCCGATGGCCCACACCGGCTCGTAGGCGATCAGGCCGCGGTCCAGCTCCGCCGCGCCGTGGCCCACCAGCAGCGCGTCCACCTGCCGCGCCAGCACGGCCTCGGTCTCGCCGCGCTCGCGCTCCGCCAGCGTCTCGCCCACGCAGAAGATCGGCGTGAGGCCGGCCTTGCGCGCCGCGACGTACTTCTCCGCGGCGATCGCGTCGACCTCGCCGAAGAGGCTGCGGCGCTCCGAGTGTCCCACCAGCGTGTAGCGGCAGCCGAACTCGACGAGCATCCGCCCCGAAACCTCCCCGGTGTAGGCCCCGTGGTCGAAGCGGCTCACGTCCTGGGCTCCCCACGCGATCCCGGAGCCCTCGAGCAGGGCCCGCACCTGGGCCAGGTACGGGCTCGGCACGCAGACCACGCAGGCCACCGGGTTGTCGCGCGGAATCTCGCGCAACAGCGCCTTCAGCAACATTTCGTTGCCGGCGAGGCTGCCGTTGAGCTTCCAGTTGCCGGCGACGACTTTCGACCGCATCTCGACCCTCAAAACCTGAAGATTTTACCGCGATGCAGCATGGCCGGTCAATTTCGGTTCCGGGCCGTCCCGGGCCTCAGGCGACGGCGCGTTCCCCCGCGGAGCCGACCGCAGCGGCGATGGCTTCGGCAAGCGCCTTCACGCGTTCGCGCTCCTCGCCTTCCACCATGACGCGCACCACCGGCTCGGTGCCGGAGGCTCGCAGCAGCACCCGTCCGCGCCCGGCCAGGTCCGCCTCGGCGCGGGCGATCGCCTCGCGCACCGCGCCCGCCTGCGGGTCGAAGGCGCCGGCGAGACGCACGTTCACCAGCACTTGCGGGAGCAGCACCAGCTCGCGGGTGAATTCGCCGAGCGTCGCGCCTGCGCCCGCCACGGCCGCGAGCACCTGCAGCGCCGAGATGATGCCATCGCCGGTGGAGTGGCAATCGAGACACAGCAGGTGCCCGGAATTCTCGCCGCCGCATTCCCAGCCGCGCTCGAGCAGGCATTCGAGCACATAGCGGTCGCCCACCTTGGCGCGCGCGAAGGCGATGCCCATCTCGGCGAGCAGCCGCTCGAGGGCGAAATTGGTCATGAGGGTGCCGGCCACGCCGCCCCGCAAGCGGCCCGCGGCGGCGCGGTGCTTGACGATGGTGTAGAGCAGCTGGTCGCCGTCGAACAGGCGCCCGTCGCGGTCGGCCATCGCGAGCCGGTCGCCGTCGCCGTCGAACGCGATGCCGAAATCGGCCCGGTGCTCGACCACCGCGCGCGCCATCGCCTGGGGCGCCGTCGCCCCGCAGCCCTCGTTGATGTTCAGGCCGTTGGGCTGGCTAGCGACCGCGATCACCTCGGCGCCGAGCTCCTGGAAGACGCGGATGCCCACGCGGTAGTCGGCCCCATGCGCGCAATCGACCACCAGCTTCACGCCGCGCAGCGACTGCTGCTTCGGGAAGGTCGCCTTGCAGAACTCGAGGTAGCGGCCCTCCGCGTCGGGCAGGCGCTCGGCCTTGCCGAGCTCGGCCGAGGGCGGCAGCACCAGGGGCGCTTCGAGCAGCGACTCGATCTCGGCCTCGACCGCGTCGGGCAGCTTCATGCCGTCGGCGGAGAAGAACTTGATGCCGTTGTCCTCGAAGGCATTGTGGGAGGCGGAGATCATCACGCCCGCGGAGACGCGCAGCGCGCGGGTGAGGAAGGCCACGGCCGGCGTGGGCATCGGGCCCACCAGGAGGGTATCCACGCCGGCGGCCGACAATCCCGACTCGAGGGCGGACTCGAGCATGTAGCCGGAGATGCGCGTGTCCTTGCCGATCAGCACCGCGGGGCGGTTGCGATGCGGCGGGGCGATGTCGGCGCGCGAGAGCACCTTGCCCGCGCAGTAGCCGAGCTTCAGCACGAAGTCGGGCGTGATGGGCGCCTGCCCCACGCGACCGCGGATGCCGTCGGTTCCGAAGTATTTTCTGCTCATCGATGCTCCAGGCGGACCGCGCGACTTCAGCGCAGGGCGAGCCACACGCGCAGGGCATCGACCGTGTCGCGCACGTCGTGCACCCGCACCAGGCTGGCGCCATTCTGCGCCGCGAGCAGGGCCGCGGCAACGCTGCCCGCGGCGCGCTCGCCCACCGCGCGGCCGGTGAAATCGCCGATCATCTTCTTGCGCGAGACGCCCGCCAGCAGCGGGTAGCCCAGCGCGGCGAGGCGCGGCAGCGCGCGGAAGAGCGCCACGTTGTGGCTGCGGGTCTTGCCGAACCCGAAGCCCGGGTCGAGCACGATGCGATCGCGCGCGATGCCGGCCGCCTCGAGCGCCGCCGCCCGCTCGCGCAGCCAGGCGCCGACCTCGGCCACCACGTCGTCGTAGCGCGGCGCCTGCTGCATCGTGGCGGGGGTGCCCTGCATGTGCATGGCCACCAGGCCCACGTTTGCGGCGGCGACGGCCTGCACGGCGCCGGGCGCCCGGAACGCGTTCACGTCGTTCACGACCGCGCAGCCCGCCGCGACCGCCGCGCGCATCACCGCGGGCTTCATCGTGTCCACCGAGACCGCCACGCCCTCGCGCGCGAGCGCCTCGACGACCGGGATCACGCGGCGCAGCTCTTCCTCCTCGGAGACCGGCTCGGCGCCCGGCCGCGTGGACTCGCCGCCCACGTCCACCAGGTCGGCGCCCTCCTCGCGCAGGCGCAGCGCATGTTCCACGGCGCGCGCGGGATCGAGGTAGCGGCCGCCGTCGGAGAACGAATCGGCGGTGACATTCACCACCCCCATCACGCGGGGCCGATCCAGGGCGAGCGCGTGCCCGCCGCAGCGCCAGGCGGTCAGGCGCTCTCCGCCGGCGAGGGGCTGGGCTCCACCCGCGGCGTTCCGCCGCCGTCCGCGGGCGGTGGCGAGGGCTTGGGCGCCACGGGCTTGGGCGGGCGCGGCGGGCGGCCCTGCATGATGTCCTCGATCTGGTGGGCGTCGATCGTCTCCCACTCGAGCAGGGCCTTGGCCATGACCTCGACCTTGTCGCGGTTTTCCTCGAGCAGCTTGCGCGCGAGCGCGTATTGCTGGTCGATGATGGCGCGCACTTCCTTGTCGACGGCCTTGAGCGTCTCCTCGGACATGTTCTGGTGGGTGGTGACCGAGCGGCCGAGGAAGACCTCGCCCTCGTTCTCGCCGTACACCATCGGGCCCAGGGCGTCCGACATGCCCCATTCGGTCACCATGCGCCGCGCCATCTCGGTGGCGCGCTTGAAGTCGTTCGAAGCACCCGTGGTCATCTGGTGCATGAAGAGCTCCTCGGCGATGCGGCCCCCGAAGAGCACGGCGATGTTGTTCAGCAGGTGCTCGCGGTTGTAGCTGTAGCGGTCCTCCACCGGCAGCTGCATCGTCACGCCCAGCGCGCGGCCGCGCGGGATGATCGTGACCTTGTGCACCGGGTCGGTCTTGGGCAGCAGGCGCGCCACGATGGCGTGGCCCGACTCGTGGTAGGCGGTGTTGCGGCGCTCTTCCTCGGGCATGACCATGGAGCGGCGCTCGGCGCCCATGATCACCTTGTCCTTGGCGCGCTCGAAATCGTCCATGTCGACCAGGCGCTTGCTCCCGCGCGCGGCGAAGAGCGCCGCCTCGTTCACGAGGTTGGCGAGGTCCGCCCCGGAAAAGCCGGGCGTGCCGCGCGCGATGATGGAGGCGTCCACGTCGGGCGCGATCGGCACCTTGCGCATGTGCACGAGCAGGATCTGCTCGCGCCCGCGGATGTCGGGCAGCGGCACCACCACCTGGCGGTCGAAGCGCCCGGGCCTCAACAGCGCCGGGTCGAGCACGTCGGGACGGTTGGTCGCGGCGATGACGATGACGCCCGAGGTGCCCTCGAAGCCGTCCATCTCCACCAGCAGCTGGTTCAGCGTCTGCTCGCGCTCGTCGTTGCCCCCGCCCAGGCCCGCGCCGCGCTGGCGCCCGACCGCGTCGATCTCGTCGATGAACACGATGCACGGCGCGTTCTTCTTCGCCTGCTCGAACATGTCGCGCACGCGTGCTGCGCCCACGCCCACGAACATCTCGACGAAGTCGGAGCCGGAAATGGAGAAGAACGGCACCTTCGCCTCCCCGGCGATGGCGCGGGCGAGCAGGGTCTTGCCGGTTCCCGGCGAGCCCACCATCAGCACCCCGCGCGGGATGCGTCCGCCCAGCTTCTGGAACTTCGAGGGATCGCGCAGGAACTCGACCAGCTCGCTCACCTCCTCCTTCGCCTCGTCCACCCCCGCCACGTCGGCGAAGGTCACCTGGTTCTGGTTCTCGTCGAGCATGCGCGCGCGGCTCTTGCCGAAGCTGAAGGCGCCGCCGCGCCCGCCGCCCTGCATCTGGCGCATGAAGAAGATCCACACGCCGATCAGCAGCAGCATCGGGAACCACGACACGAAGATGCTCATGAGCAGCGACTGCTCCTCGACCGGCTGGGCTTCCACCTGCACGCCATCCTTCATCAGGTCGCCCACCATCCACGGATCCTGCAGGCCCGGCGTGACCACGGTGTAGACCTTGCCGTCGCGCGAGGTCGCCTTGAGGGTGCGGTTGTTGTCGAGCTTCGCCTTGGCGATGTGCCCCTGGCGCGCCTCGTCCATGAAGGTCGAGTAGTCGAGCGCATTGCCGCTCGAGGCCCGGTTGCCGACCTGCATGAACACCATCGTGAGGATGACTCCGATCACGAGCCAGACCATGATGGTGCGAACGGTGTTGTTCACTGGCAAATCCTTCCGCGGGTGAAAGCCCCTGCGATTCAGGGGGATGAGGATAGTCGATTCCCATCAAGTTCGGGCGCCCGCGGGGAATTCAACCCCCCGCGGCCGCCTTCAGGCGGGCGGGCGCAGCCCGCGCGCCAGGAGGTACTGCTCGGCGCTTTCGCCGCGCGAGGCGCCGGGCTTGCGCACCACCACCTTCCGGAATGCCGCGCGCAGCGACCTCAGGTATTCATCATACCCCGCGCCCTGGAAGACCTTGACCAGCAGCACGCCCTCGGGCCGGAGGTGCGACCGGGCGAAATCCCGCGCCGCCTCGGCGAGCGCCATGGTGCGCGCCTGGTCGGAGATCGCGATGCCGGAGAGGTTGGGCGCCATGTCGGACAGCACCGCGTCGGCGGGCCCTGCGGCGAGGGCCTCGCGCAGCGCGGCGAGCCCCGCCTGCGCGGTGAAATCCCCCTGGATCACCCGCACCCCGGGGACCGGTTCCATGGGCAGCAGGTCGATCGCGATCACCCGGCCCGAGGCGCCCACGCGCGCGGCGGCGACCTGCGCCCAGCCCCCGGGGGCGGCGCCCAGGTCGACCACCGTCATCCCGGGCCCGAGCAGCCGGTCGCGCTCGTCGATCTCGGTGAGCTTGTAGGCCGAGCGCGAGCGGTAGCCCTCGCGCTTCGAGCGCTGCACGTAGGGATCGTTCACGTGCCGGCGCAGCCATTGCCGGCTCGAATGCGATCGCTTCACGCCGGATCGCGCGCAGCGGGCGCGCGGGGTTTTGTGCTTATACTGCCCCGATGCCCGTTTCCCTCTCGACCAAGCGGCGCAGCGAGCTGCGCGCCGCGGCCCACAGGCTCGGTCCCGTCGTCATCATCGGCGACAAGGGCCTCACCGGCGAGGTGCTGGCGGAGATCGACCGCTCGCTCAACGCGCACGAGCTGATCAAGGTGCGCGCGGCCGCGGGCGACCGCCACGCGCGCAGCGCCTGGATGGCATCGATCTGCGAGCAGCTCGGGGCGCATGCGGTGCAGGAGATCGGGAAGGTGCTCGTGGTCTACCGCGAGAATCCCCCGCAGCCCGCCAAGCCCGGGCCCGCGGCGGCGAGCGCTAGACGTACTTCACGTCCACGATCTCGAACTCCTTCACCCCGCCCGGCGTCCGCACCTCGGCGACGTCGCCGGAGTACTTCCCGATAAGGGCCTTGGCGATCGGGGAGGAGTAGGAGATCTTGCCCTGCTTGATGTCGGCCTCGTCCTCGCCGACGATCTGGTAGGTCACCGCCTCGCCGCCCGCCGCGTCCGCGAGCTCCACCGTGGAGCCGAACACCACGCGACCCTCGTCGTCGAGAAGCAGGGGGTCGATGATCTGGGCGTTGGCGAGCTTGGCCTCGAGCTCGATGATGCGTCCCTCGATGAACCCCTGGCGCTCGCGCGCCGCCTCGTACTCGGCGTTCTCGGTGATGTCGCCCTGCGCGCGCGCCTCGGCGATGGCGGTGATCACCGCCGGCCGGTCGACCGTCTTCAGGCGGTGCAGCTCGGAGCGCAGCAGGTCGGCGCCGTAGGTGGTGATGGGGACCTTGGTCATGGCAGGCTCGCGTGCAGCGATTGGATGTCGTAGGCGCGCAATTCCTCGAGGTGGCGCATGCCCAGGCAGGCGGCGCGGGCGCCGGCGAGGGTCGTGTAGTACGTGATGCGGTTCTGCAGCGCGGTGCTGCGGATCGACCACGAGTCCTGGATCGAGCGGCGGTCTTCCTCGACGGTGTTGACGATGAAGTTCACTTCGCGGTTCTTGAGCATGTCGACGATGTGCGGACGGCCTTCCTGGACCTTGTTCACGGGCTGCACCTTGAGGCCCGCCTGGGCGAGCGCCGCGGCGGTGCCCTTGGTGGCCACCAGCGCGAAGCCCAGCTCGGCGAGGGCGCGCCCGATCTCGATCGCGCGCGCCTTGTCGGCGTTGCGCACCGACAGGAACGCCTTGCCGCCCTTGGGCAGGCGCACGCCCGCGGCGAGCTGGCTCTTCACGAACGCCTCGGCGAAGCTCTGCCCCACGCCCATCACCTCGCCCGTGGATTTCATCTCCGGGCCGAGGATGGTGTCCACGCCCGGGAACTTGATGAACGGGAACACGGCCTCCTTGACCGCATAGTACGGCGGTATGACCTCGCGCGTGGCGCCTTGTTGCTCCAGGCTCTGCCCCACCATGCAGCGCGCGGCCACCT
This sequence comes from uncultured beta proteobacterium, assembly GCA_963792865.1. Classification (GTDB taxonomy): domain Bacteria; phylum Pseudomonadota; class Gammaproteobacteria; order Burkholderiales; family Usitatibacteraceae; genus Usitatibacter. The sequence continues at coordinate 760,063 of CAWBYB010000014.1, read as the reverse complement.
TGGCGAGCGCGATCCCGGTCGCCTTCGATACGTACGGGACCGTGCGCGAGGCGCGCGGATTCACCTCGAGCACGAATACACGCTCGTCCTGGATGGCGAACTGGACGTTCATCAGTCCCACGACGTTGAGCTCCCGCGCCATCGCCACCGTCTGGCGGCGCATCTCGTTCTGCAGTTCCGGGCCCAGGCTGAAGGGCGGCAGCGAGCACGCCGAATCGCCCGAATGCACCCCGGCCTGCTCGATGTGCTCCATGATGCCACCGATCAGCACGCGCTCACCGTCGCACACCGCGTCCACGTCCACTTCGATCGCGTCGTTCAGGAAGCGGTCGATCAGCACCGGGGAGTCGTTGGACACGAGCACCGCCTCGCGCATGTAGCGCACGAGGTCGGTCTCGGCGTACACGATCTCCATCGCGCGCCCTCCCAGCACGTAGGACGGGCGCACCACCACCGGGTAGCCGATCTCGCGCGCCGCGGCCAGGGCCTCGTCGGGCGTGCGGGCGGTGCGGTTGGGCGGCTGGAGCAGGCCCAGGTCGTGGATCATGCGCTGGAAGCGCTCGCGGTCCTCGGCGCGGTCGATCGCGTCGGGCGAGGTGCCGATGATCGGCACGCCCGCGGCCTCGAGGTCGCGCGCGAGCTTGAGCGGCGTCTGGCCGCCGAATTGCACGATCACCCCCTCGGGGCGCTCCTTGTCGACGATCTCGAGCACGTCCTCCAGCGTGAGGGGCTCGAAATAGAGGCGGTCCGACGTGTCGTAGTCGGTCGAGACGGTCTCCGGGTTGCAGTTGACCATGATGGTCTCGTAGCCGTCCTCGCGCAGCGCGAGCGCCGCGTGCACGCAGCAATAGTCGAACTCGATCCCCTGGCCGATGCGGTTGGGGCCGCCGCCCAGCACCATGATCTTGCGCCGCGCGGTGGGCTCCGACTCGTCCTCCTCGTCGTACGAGGAGTACATGTACGCGGTCTTGGTCGCGAACTCCGCGGCGCAGGTGTCCACGCGCTTGAACACCGGGCGAATGCCCTCGGCGTGGCGCCGCGCGCGCACCGCGTGCTCCGTGGTCTTCCACAGGTGCGCAAGCCGGCGGTCGGAGAAGCCCTTGCGCTTGAGGGCGCGCAGCTCCTCGGTGGAGAAATCGGCGAGCGTCTTCTTCTCGATCTCGAGCTCGGTGTCGACCAGGTCCTTGATCTGCACCAGGAACCAGCGGTCGATCTTCGTGAAGCGGTGGATCTCCTCGAGCGACATCCCCACCCCGAAGGCATCGGCCACGTACCAGAGGCGCTCGGCCCTGGGGTAGGCGAGCTCGTCCTCGATCTTGTCGGGATCGACCGACTTCAGGTTGAAGCCGTCCACGCCGACCTCGAGCCCGCGCAGCGCCTTCTGCAGCGACTCCTGGAAGTTGCGCCCGATCGCCATCACCTCGCCCACGCTCTTCATCTGGGTGGTGAGCCGGTCGTCGGCCTGCTTGAACTTCTCGAACGCGAAGCGCGGGACCTTGGTCACCACGTAGTCGATCGTGGGCTCGAAGGAGGCCGGCGTGGCCCCGCCGGTGATGTCGTTCCTCAGCTCGTCCAGCGTGTAGCCCACGGCGAGCTTGGCGGCGATCTTGGCGATGGGGAACCCGGTCGCCTTGGAGGCGAGCGCGGAGGAGCGCGACACGCGCGGGTTCATCTCGATGATGAGCATGCGCCCATCGTCCGGGTTCACCGCGAACTGCACGTTGGACCCACCCGTCTCGACCCCGATCTCGCGCAGGCACGCGATCGAGGCGTCGCGCATGATCTGGTATTCCTTGTCGGTGAGGGTCTGCGCCGGGGCCACGGTGATCGAGTCCCCGGTGTGCACGCCCATGGGATCGAGGTTCTCGATCGAGCAGATGATGATGCAGTTGTCGGCGCGGTCGCGCACCACCTCCATCTCGAATTCCTTCCACCCGATGACCGACTCCTCGATCAGCAGCTCCTTGGTGGGGGAAGCGTCCAGGCCGCGCTCGCAGATGGTGTCGAACTCCTCCATGTTGTACGCGATGCCCCCGCCCGTGCCGCCCAGGGTGAACGACGGCCGGATGATCGTGGGAAAGCCCACCATCGCCTGCACCTGGCGCGCCTCCTCGAGGGAGTGCGCCAGCGCGCTGCGCGGGGACTGCAGGCCGATCGCGGCCATGGCGAGCTTGAACTTCTCGCGGTCCTCGGCCTTGTCGATGGCTTCCTTCTTCGCGCCGATCATCTCGACCGAGAACTTCTCGAGCACGCCCTCGCGCGCCAGGTCGAGCGCGCAGTTCAACGCCGTCTGCCCGCCCATGGTGGGCAGCAGCGCGTCGGGGCGCTCCTTTTCGATGATGCGCGCCACCATCGGCCACGTGATGGGCTCGATGTAGGTGACGTCGGCCATCTCCGGGTCGGTCATGATGGTCGCGGGATTGGAGTTCACCAGGATCACCCGGTAGCCCTCGTCGCGCAGCGCCTTGCACGCCTGCGCGCCCGAATAGTCGAACTCGCAGCCCTGGCCGATCACGATCGGGCCGGCGCCGATGATCAGGATGCTCTTGAGGTCGGTGCGCTTGGGCATCAGGCCTTGCGCTCCTGCATCATCTTCACGAACCTGTCGAACAGCACCGCCATCTCGTGGGGCCCGGGGCTCGCCTCCGGATGGCCCTGGAAGCTGTAGGCCGGCCGGTCGGTGAGCTCGAGGCCCTGCAGCGAACCGTCGAAGAGCGAGCGGTGCGTGGGACGCGCGTTGGGCGGCAGCGTCGCCTCGTCCACGGCGAAGCCGTGGTTCTGGCTGGTGATGAACACGCGCCCGGTGGCGAGGTCCTGCACCGGGTGGTTGGCGCCGTGGTGGCCGAACTTCATCTTGACGGTCTTCGCGCCCGCGGCGAGCCCGAGCAGCTGGTGCCCCAGGCAGATGCCGAACACCGGCGTGCCGGAGGCCACGATCGCGCGGATCGCCTCGATCGCGTAGCCGCAGGGCTCGGGATCCCCGGGCCCGTTGGACAGGAACACGCCGTCGGGCTTAAATGCGAGCGCCTGCTTCGCCGTGGCGGTGGCGGGCAGCACCGTCACCTTGCAGCCGCGCTCGGCGAGGTTGCGCAGGATGTTGTGCTTCACGCCGTAGTCGTACGCCACGACGTGCAAGCGCGCCGGCGCATCGGGCCTGTAGCCGGTGCCCAGGGCCCAGAGGCTGCCGTTCCAGTCGTAGGGCTGCGCGACGCTCACCACCCGCGCGAGGTCCTGGCCCGCCATGGAGGGCGCCGCCTTCGCCGCCGCGAGCGCGCCCGGCTCGTCGAGCCGCGACGCGGCATCGCCCGGGCGGCCGGCCACGATGCAGCCGTTCTGCGCGCCCTTGCTGCGCAAGAGGCGCGTGAGACGGCGCGTATCGACGTCGGCGATCGCGACTACCCGGTTGCGCGCGAGGTACGCGGGAAGCTCTTCCTGCTCGCGCCAGCTGGAGCCCGCGTACGGCAGGTCCCGGATCACGAGCCCGGCGCAGAAGACCCGGCGCGATTCCGCATCCTCGGCGTTGGTACCCACGTTGCCGATGTGCGGGTAGGTGAGCGTGACGACCTGGCCCGCGTAGGAAGGATCGGTGAGGATCTCCTGGTAGCCGGTCATGGCGGTGTTGAACACCACCTCGCCGACGGCGCGCGCCCCGGTGCTGCCCTCGCCGCCGAACCCGATGCTGCTGCCGCGGAAAACGCTCCCGTCGGCGAGAACCAGGAGGGCGGGGGTCTTCTGCGGCACGAACGGCTCCGGATGCGTGGGACTTCGAGTCACCGCCCGCGAAAATCGCGGGCGCAAAAAAACGGGAGAGCGCAACTACCGACCTGGCTCATCCCGCTTTCATCAGCCCAAAATTATAGCAGAAACGGGGGCTTTCCCGACAATGCGCACGACGCCTGCGATAATCCCTGCGCCATGGAAATCCCGCACGCCATCGCCGGGCTGGCGGCGCTGCTCGCCCTGTCCTGGGCCCTGTCCGAGGACCGGCGCGGGGTGCGCTGGCGCGTGGTGATCGCGGGCCTGGCACTCCAGGCGCTGCTCGCCGCGCTGCTGCTGCTGGTTCCCTGGCTGCGCGCGGCGGTGTTCTCGCTCAACACGGCGCTGCAGGTGCTCGAGCGCGCCACGCAGGCGGGAACGTCCTTCGTCTTCGGCTACCTCGCCGGCGGCTCCGCGCCGTTCGACGTGACGCACCCGCAATCCTCGTTCGTGCTCGCGTTTCGCGCGCTGCCGCTGGTCATCGTGGTGAGCGCACTCTCCGCGCTGCTCTTCCACTGGCGCATCCTGCCCGTGGTCGTGCGGGCGTTCGCCTGGGTGCTCGAGAAGTCGATGGGCCTGGGAGGCGCGGTGGGGCTGTCGGCCGCCGCCAACGTGTTCGTCGGGATGGTCGAGGCGCCGCTGGTGGTGAAGCCCTACCTCGCGCGCCTCACCCGCGCGGAGCTCTTCATCGTGATGGTGTGCGGGATGGCCACCATCGCCGGCACCGTGATGGCCCTGTATGGCGCGATCCTCGGCCCCGTCGTGCCCGACGCGATCGGCCACATCCTCGTCGCCTCGATCGTGTCGGCGCCGGCCGCGGTGACGGTCGCCGCGCTGATGGTGCCCGGCCCCATGACCCGGGGGGAGAGCGCGGGCGTCGCGCGCCAGGACGCGAGCGCGATGGACGCCGTCACCCGCGGCACCGTCGAGGGCGTGGGGCTGGTGATCCAGATCGTGGCCATGCTCATCGTGCTGGTGGCGCTGGTGTACCTGGCCAACGCGATCCTCGGCCTCATCCCGCTCGCCGAGCCGCTCACCCTGCAGCGCCTCTTCGGCTGGCTCTTCGCGCCGCTCGCCTGGGCCGCCGGCATTCCGTGGAGCGAGGCCCCCGCGGCGGGCGCGCTCCTGGGCACGAAGACGGTGCTGAACGAGCTCATCGCCTACCTCGACCTCGCGCGCACGCCGCCCGAGGTGCTCTCCCCGCGCTCGAAGCTCCTGATGACCTACGCGCTGTGCGGCTTCGCCAACTTCGGCAGCCTCGGCATCATGATCGGGGGCATGGGGGCGATGGTGCCGGAGCGCCGCGGCGAGATCGTGGCGCTGGGGCTGAAGTCGATCGCGGCCGGGACGATCGCCACCTGCATGACGGCGGCGGTGGTGGCCCTCTTCGTCTAGGCGGCAATCGGGCGCGGACGACCCTACCGGAGGCCCAGCACGTCTTCCATGTCGTAGAGCCCCGGCGGCTTGCCGGCGAGGAACTTCGCCGCGCGCATCGCGCCCTGGGCGTAGGTGGCCCGGCTCGAGGCGCGGTGGGTGATCTCGAGGCGCTCGCCGGGGCCCGCGAAGTAGACCGTGTGGTCGCCCACGATGTCGCCCCCGCGCGCCGACGAAAAGCCGATCGTCCCCGGCTTGCGCTCGCCGGTGGTCCCATGGCGCGCATGCACGCCCACCTTCTCCAGCGTGGTCGCGCGCGCGGCGGCGGCGACCTCGCCCAGCTTGAGCGCCGTGCCCGAAGGCGCGTCGACCTTGAGCTTGTGGTGGATCTCGAAGACCTCGACGTCGTAGTCCGGCCCCAGCGAGCGCGCCGCGGTCCCGACCAGCTTGAGCATGACGTTCACGCCCACGCTCATGTTGGGCGCCATCACGATGGGGATTTCGCGGGCCGCGGTGCGGATCTCCGCCAGTTGCTCGGCGTCGAATCCGGTGGTGCCGATCACGATGGCGCTGCGCGCCGCGCGGCACGCCGCGAGGTGCGCCCGCGTGCCCTCCGGCCGGGTGAAGTCGATCAGCACGTCGGCCAGGCGCAGCGCCGCCTTGGCGTCGGTCCCGATGGTCAAGCCGCGCACCGCGCCGCCGAGGTCGGCGACGTCGCGCCCGGCCCAGGCGCTGCCCGGGGCCTCGAGCACGGCGGCAAGCGTCACGCCCTCGGTCGCCGCCGCGGCCTCGAGCAGCGCGCGGCCCATGCGCCCCGCGGCTCCCGCGATGGCCACGCGCATCGTGCTCATCGAACCGTGGGCGCCGGGGCCTGCGGATGTGCCGGCGCGGGCATCGGCGGGTTCGCGTAGCCCTCGAAGCGGTAGAGCTTGTCGTCGCGGAAGACGAGCGTGAGGCGCGTGGTGTCGCGCTTCACCTTGCCCCGCACGTCGCTGAAGTAGTAGTCCCACTGGTTCGAGTGGAAGACGTCGCTCAGCAGCGGCGTGCCGAGCAGGGAGCGCACCTCGGCCTTGGTCATGCCGAGCTTGAGCTTGTCCACCACGTCCTTCGTCACGTAGTTGCCCTGCTGGACTTCGATCTTGTAGACGCATCCGGCGAGGAAGGCGGCGAGGAGGAGGCAGGCAAGCAGTCGCATTGGGGTGGACCGGAGGCGGTGACCGCGCATTATATCTTTCCGCTGTATGCTTCACGCCATGACCGAACCCAAGGAACTCAAGGGCACCGGCCTGAAGGTGACGGTGCCGCGACTCAAGGTGCTGGATCTCTTCCAGCACAGCGACAATCGCCACCTGTCGGCGGAGGACGTCTACCGCAAGCTGCTCGACGAGCACTCCGACATAGGCCTGGCGACCGTCTACCGCGTGCTCACGCAGTTCGAGCAGGCGGGGCTGCTCGTGCGCCACCACTTCGAGGGCGGCAAGGCCGTCTACGAATTGAACGAGGGCGGCCACCATGACCACCTCGTGTGCCTGCAGTGCGGCCGGGTCGAGGAGTTCTACGACTCCGACATCGAGAAGCGCCAGAACAAGGTGGCGCGCGACCGGGGCTTCCAGATCCACGACCACCAGCTGCACCTGTACGCCGACTGCATCAAGCCACATTGCCCCCACCGGCCGAAGGAGTGACGCGGTGAAGCGGACGCTGTGCGCGGGGCTCGAGGGCACCTATCGCTACCGGGTGCCGGAATCGAAGACCGTGCCGCGCATCTACGAGGAGGCGGCGGATTTCCAGCTCATGCCGAAGGTGTTCGCCACCGGCTACCTGGTGGCGCTCGCGGAATGGGCGTGCATCGAGCTCGTGAAGCCGCACCTGGACTGGCCGCGCGAGCAGACGCTCGGCACGCGCGTGGACCTCACGCATCTGGCGGCCACGCCCCCGGGCCTCACGGTCGAGGTGCGCGTGCGCCTCGCCTCGGTCGAGGGGCGCCGGCTGGTGTTCGCGGTGAGCGCCCACGACGGGATCGAGGCGATCAGCGAGGGAACCCACGAGCGCCACGTGATCCTCGCGGAGCGCTTCGGCGAAAAGGTGGCCGCCAAGCGCGGCCGCGCGCAAGCCGGCGCATGATCGCGCGCGCCGCGCTCGGGGCGTTCGCGCTGGCGCTGGCCGCGCTGGCGGCGCCGGCCCTGTCCCAGAAGGCCGCGCCGCCGGGGCTCGCGGGAGAGGTGCGCGCGGCGCAGCTGCCCCCGGAAGCGCGCGCGACGATCGCGCTCATCCGGCGCGGCGGCCCGTTTCCCTACGCCCGCGACGGCATCACCTTCGGCAACCGCGAGGGCGCGCTGCCCAAGAGGCCGCGCGGCTATTACCGCGAATACACGGTGAAGACGCCCGGCGTGCGTACGCGCGGGGCCCGGCGCATCATCTGGGGCTCGAGGGGTGAGTTCTACTACACCGACGATCACTACAACCACTTCCGGCGCGTGCGCGAATAGGAAAGGCCATGGCGAACGAGGCGCTCGAGTCCCTGCTGGAGTCCAACCGTGGCGGCGTATGGTTCCTGCCCACCCCGCTGGACCCCAAGGCGCTGCAGTCGGCGGCGAAGCGGGCGGGCTTCGCCTTCTTCCACGTCGACGGCAAGAACATCGGGCGCAAGGAGCAGTTCCTCAACCACGTGGCGATCGCGCTGCATTTCCCGAAGGACTTCGGCCACAACTGGGATGCGTTCGAGGAATGCCTCACCGACCTGGAATGGGTCGACGCGGACGGCTACCTGATCCTCTACGACCACATCGACGGGCTGCTCGCGGAGCACCCCGACCAGTTCGAGACCCTGGTGGAGATCGTGCGCGACGCGGTCGCCTCCTGGAAGGAGGACGACGTCGCGATGATCGTGCTGCTGTCGGGCGCGAAGGCTCCGAAGGGCGTGTCGAAATTCAAGTCCGGCACAGACGAGTAGACCGCGGGCCTATTCGGTGCCCGCGAGGAGCGAGGCGTTGCCGCCCGCGGCGGCGGTGTTCACGGTGACGCTGCGCTCGGTGGCGAAGCGCGCGAGGTAGTGCGGCCCGCCCGCCTTGGGCCCGGTGCCCGACAGGCCCTCGCCCCCGAAAGGCTGCACGCCCACCGTGGCGCCGATCATGTTGCGGTTCACGTACAGGTTGCCCACGCGGGCGCGGGCGCGCACGAATTCCACCGTTTCCTCGATGCGGCTGTGCACGCCCAGCGTGAGGCCGTAGCCCTTGGCATTGATCGCGTCGAGCACCCCGCCCAGCTCCGGCGCGGCGAAGCGCACGACGTGCAGGATAGGGCCGAAGACCTCGCGGTCGATCGCCGCGAGGCCCGCGATCTCGTAGGCGCGCGGCGCGAAGTAGCAGCCTGCGGGCGCGTCCGGCATCGCGGCACGGCACAGCAGCTTCGCCTCGCGGTCCATCTTCGCCGCGTGCGCCTCGAGCAGCGCGAGCGCCTCGGCGTCGATCACCGGGCCCACGTCGGTGTCCAGTCGGGCCGGGTCGCCCAGGCGCAGCTCGGCAGTCGCTCCCGCGAGCAGCTCGATCACGCGCGGCGCGATCTCCTCCTGGAGGCACAGGATGCGCAGCGCCGAGCAGCGCTGCCCGGCGCTGTTGAAGGCCGAGGCGAGCACGTCGGCGACCACCTGCTCGGGCAGCGCGCTCGAATCGACCAGCATCGCGTTCAGGCCCCCGGTCTCGGCGATGAAGGGCACGATGGGGCCCTCGCGCGCGGCGAGGGCGCGATGGATCGCGAGCGCCGTGGCGGTCGAGCCCGTGAAACACACCCCGGCGGTGCGTGCATCCGCAACCAGGGCCGCGCCCACCGTCTCGCCGCGGCCCGGGACGCATCCCAGCGCCTCGCGGGAGACCCCCGCCTCGTGCAGCAGCGCCACGGCGCGGCACGCGACGATCGGAGTCTGCTCGGCGGGCTTGGCCACCACGGCGTTGCCCGCGGCATAGGCGGCCGCGACCTGGCCCACGAAGATCGCGAGCGGGAAATTCCACGGGCTGATGCACACGAAGGGTCCACGTCCGGCGAGGAACAGCCGGTTGGACTCCCCCGTCGGGCCGGTGAGCTCCACCGGATGCGCGAAATCGCGCCGCGCGATGAGCGCGTAGTAGCGGCAGAAGTCCGCGGCCTCGCGCACTTCTCCCAGCCCGTCGGCAAGCGTCTTGCCGGCCTCGCGGGCGAGCAGCGCCAGGAGCTCCGCGCGCGCGTGCTCGATCAGGTCGGCCGCGCGCTCCAGGATCGCCGCACGCTCCTGCGCGGGCGGGATCGGCGCACGGCTCGCGGCCGCGAGGGCCGTGCGCGCCAGCGCGGCGTCGCCTTCCACGACGCCTCCGATGACGCGCCCGCTCGCCGGATCGCGCGCCTCGCGCGCCGGACCGGACGTTGCGCCCACGCCCGACACGATGGGAGCCGCCTGCAGGTCCGTGCGCTGCAGCAGCGGCGCGAGCTCGGCGAGCAGCGGTGCCGAGGCGGACTCGTCGGCGAAGGCGAGCCCGCCCGAATTGCGCCGGTCGCCGTAGAGCGCCGCGGGCGGCGGGATCCTCGGGTCGGCCGCCGGCGCCTGGGAGGCAGCGAGCGCCAGGGGATCGGCGATCACCGCCTCGATGTCGATCGCGGGGTCGGCGATGCGGTTGACGAACGAGGTGTTGGCGCCGTTCTCGAGCAGGCGGCGCACGAGATACGGGAGCAGGTCCTCGTGGCTTCCGACCGGTGCGTAGACGCGGCAGGCGTGGCCGGCCCCGAGCACCTCGTCGTAGAGGTCCTCGCCCATCCCGTGCAGGCGCTGGAACTCGAATTCCCGGGAGGCACCGGCGCGCTCGAGGATGGTCGCGATCGTGTGCGCGTTGTGGGTCGCGAACTGGCCGTAGAACGCGTCGGGCGCCTCCAGCATGCGCCGCGCGCACGCGAGGTAGGACACATCCGTGTTGCACTTGCGCGTGTACACCGGGTAGCCCGACAGGCCCAGCACCTGCGCGCGCTTCACCTCGGTGTCCCAGTACGCGCCCTTCACGAGGCGCACCACGAGGCGGCGGCGGTGGCGGCGCGCCAGCGCGGCGAGCCAGTCGATCACGAACGGCGCGCGCTTCTGGTAGGCCTGCACCGCGAGGCCGAAGCCCTCCCAGCCGGCGAGCGGCGCGGAGGCGAAGACGCGCTCGAGGATATCGAGGGAAAGGTCGAGCCGGTCGGCCTCCTCGGCGTCGAGGGTCATTCCCACGCCACCGGCGCGCGCGCGCTCGGCGAGCGCCTGGACGCGCGGAGCGAGCTCGGCGAGCACGCGCTCGCGCTGCGCGAACTCGTAGCGCGGGTGCAGGGCCGAGAGCTTGATGGAGATTCCCGGGCGCGCGAACGCTGTGCCGCCCGGCTCGCGCTGGTTCGCGTGCGCCGCGATGGCGTCGATCGCCTGCTCGTAGGCGTCGAGGTAGCGTTCGGCATCGCCTGCGGTAAAGGCCGCCTCGCCCAGCATATCGTACGAGTGCCGATAGCGCGCGTGGGCGTCCTCGCGGCTGCGTGCCAGGGCCGCCTCGATCGTGCGCCCCATGACGAACTGCTCGGCCATGAGCTTCATGCCCTGGCGCAGGGCCATGCGCACGACCGGCTCGCCGGCGCGCGCGGCGAGCCGCGCGAACCACGCGCCGGGGCCCTGCGTCCCCTCGGGCCCGAGGCTCACGAGCCGGCCGGTGAGCATCATGCCCCAGGTGCCCGCGTTGACGAGCAGCGAGGGGTTGCGCCCCACGTGGCGCTCCCAGTCGCCCTGGGAGAGCTTGTCGCGGATCAGCTTGTCGGCGGTGGCCGTGTCGGGGATGCGCAGCAGCGCCTCGGCCACGCACATGAGCAGCACCCCTTCCGCGGAAGACAGGTCGTACTCGCGCAGGAACGACTGCATGCCCGCGTGGGCACGCTGCTTCGAGCGCACCTTCGCGACGAGATCGCGGGCGCTCGCATGCACCCGCCGCTCGGCCCCCGGCGCGAGGCGCGCCAGGGCCAGCAGCTCGTCGAGCGCCTCGGCCTCGTCTCGAAGGTAGTGGGCCCGCACGCGGGCGCGCAGGGAAGCGACGGGCTGGTCCATGTCGGAGCCGGAAGGACAGGCGCCAATTCTACGCGGCCGGTGCGCCCGCCGGCCGCGGGCGACGCTAGTGCGTGGCGGGGGGCGTGGACGGCTGCTCGTCGCGGATCTGCGCGCGCACCTCGTCCATGTCGAGCTCCTTCGCCTTCGTCACCACCTGCTCGAACGCGCCCTGGGGCAATGCCCCCGGCTGCGAGAAGACGATGATCTGCTCGCGGAACACCATCAGCGTGGGGATCGAGCGGATCTGGAAATGCGCGGCGATCTCCTGCTCCTCGTCCGTGTTCACCTTCGCGAACACCACGTCCGGGTGCTGCTCGGCCACGCGCTCGAACACCGGCGCGAAGCCCTTGCAGGGCCCGCACCACGGTGCCCAGTAGTCGACGATCACGGTGGGGTTGGAGGTCACCACCTGCTCGAAATTGTCCTTGGTCAGCTCGACGACGGCCATTCCTGTCTCCGGAAGTTGCGGGGGGCGCGCTGCACAGCATGACCGATCCGCGCTGCGCAGCGCCAATGAAAATTTCCAATCCGTCCAATAGGCGCGGGCAATCTCACGCCGGCGGGCGCTCCTCGGGGTGGATCACCAGCGCGAGGCGCTCGGTGCGCCGGATCACCTCCAGGAGCGTCTCGCGCACCGCCTCGTGCCCGGTGAGCAGCCGATGCAGGTCGTCCACGCCCCCGACGGCCTCGCCTCCCAGGCCCACGACGAGGTCGCCCTCGCGCAACCCCGCGCGATCGGCCGGCCCGCCCGGATCCACCTGGTGCACGCGCACGCCCGTCTCGCGCGCCAGCTCGAAGTGGCGCACGTAGCGGCGCGCGATGGGCACGCTCTCGCCCGCCATGCCGATGCGCGCGCGCCGCACGCGCCCTTCGGTGATGAGCCAGCCCGCGATCACGCGCGCGGTGTTGGCGCCGATGGCGAAGCAGATGCCCTGCGCCGGGAGGATCACCGCCGTATTCACGCCGATCACCTCGCCGCGCGAGTTCACCAGCGGCCCGCCCGAATTGCCGGGATTGAGCGCCGCGTCGGTCTGGATCACGTCGTCGATGAGGCGCCCGGCCTGCGAGCGCATCGAACGGCCCAGGGCGCTCACGATGCCCGAGGTCACGGTGTGCTGGAAGCCGTACGGGCTGCCGATCGCGATGGCCACCTGCCCCACCTCGACCCGGCGCGAATCGCCCAGCACGCACCAGTCGTCGACGGGTGCGGCGATGCGGACCACCGCGAGGTCGGAGTCCGGATCGTCGCCCACGAGCTCGGCCGCGGTCTCGCGCCCATCCGGCAGGCTCACCACGAGCGCCGATGCCTTGGACGCCACGTGGCTATTGGTGAGGACGTAGCCGTCGGGGGTGATGACGAATCCCGAGCCGGCACCCTGGGGCTTGCCGTCGCGGCTCACCCCGATGTGCACGACCGCGGGGCGGATGCGGCGCACGGCGGCGGTGACGGCGCGCGAGTAGGCGTCGAGGAATTCCGCGTCCCCCGGCCCCATCCCCGGTGCGGAGTCGCTCCGGGGAGCGCCGGCGGGATCGAGGATGGGAATCACGAAGGGCCGCGAGAGGTCGCTCATCGGGTGCAGATGGGGCGGCGCCGGCGCGCTTTCAATGCTCAGGCGGCGGCGAGCGTTCCCATGCGGCCCGTGCGGTACGCGATCTCGGCGGCGCGCACCTGCTCGACGCTGTTCATCACGAAGGGTCCGTGGAAGACGAGCGGGCCCTCGGCGGGCGCGCCGCCCAGCACCATGATCTCGAGCGGTGCCGTGCCCTGCTGCGACGCCCGCAACACATCGCCCGCGCACTCCCAAACCACCAGCTCGCCCGCACGCGCGCGCGCTTTCCCGGGGCCGAATATGCCCTCGCCCCGGACCACGTAGGCACCCGCCTCGAAGCCCTCGGGAATGGCGGCCTCGAAATCGGCGCCGGAAGCGATCGATACGTGCCACAGCAGCAGTGGCATCAGCGTTCGCGCCGGGCCCTGCGTGACGCCGTGCGCTCCGGCGATCACACGGATCGTGGCGCCCGCGCGCACGCTCTGCGGGATCTGCGCGGCATCGATGCGCTGGTAGCGCGGCGCGGTGCCCTTCAGCAGGCGCGGCAGCGACGTCCACAACTGCACGCCGTGCAGCTCGCGCTCGGCCTCGCTCTCGGCCAGGGGCCGCTCGGCGTGCACGATGCCGCGCCCGGCCGTCATCCATTGCGCGCCGAGCGCGCTCACCACGCCCGTGTTCCCCGCGGAATCGCGGTGCTCGTTGCGCCCGGAGAACAGGTACGTCACGGTCTCGATGCCCGCGTGCGGGTGGGCCCCCACGCCGTCCTTGCCGGGGGTGGCGCGAAACGGGCCGAAGTGGTCGAGGAACACCCACGGCCCCACGCTGTGCCGGTCGTGCGCGGGCAGCGCACGGCGCACGGTGAACGTGCCCACCGGAGCCGTCTGCGACCGGAGCACCTGCGCTACGGCGCGCGCACCCGCGCTGCTTGCCTGCGCGACGGCGCTCATCCCTTGTCCACGCCGTAGGCGCCCGGTCCGTACGCGAACACCATCAGCATGCCGCCCATCATCGCCAGGTTCTTCATGAAGTGGATCTGCATCGATTGCACCTGCGCGGGATCGATGCCCCAGAAGCGGTGGAAAATGAGCGTGGTCGGGATCATGAAGAGGAAGAGCCACAGCGCCGCCCAGCGCGCCTTCCAGCCCACGGCGAGCATCAGGCCGCCGCCCAGCTCGGTGAGAATGGTGAGCGGCAGCAGCACGCCCACCATCGGCAGGCCCTTCGACGCCATGTAGGCCGCGGTGCCCGCGTAGCCCGTGATCTTGCCGAAGCCCGCGACGACGAAGATCAGCGCGAGCAGGATGCGGGCGGCGAGCGCCGCCGCGTTGGTGAGGTTCGGATTCATGTCGTTCTCCTTCGGTTGTCGGTGGCTCAATTGAGATCGAACAGCAGCAGCTCGGCCTCGCGTGCGTTCGAGATCGAAATCGACTTCTCGCCCGCGATCTTGATCGCGTCACCGGCCTCGAGCGCCTGCCCGTCGACCTGGGCCTCCCCGCGCACCAAGTGCACGTAGGTGCGCCGGCCGGGACGTTGGGTGAATTCCACTACGTCCTTGCCGTCGAGGAGCGCTGCGTAGAGATACGCGTCCTGGTGGATGGTCACCGACCCGTCGCGCCCGTCGGGCGAGGCGATGAGGCGCAGCCGTCCGCGCTTCGAAGCGTCATCAAAGTGCTTCTCCTCGTAGCCGGGCGCCACGCCGCGCACCGCGGGCTCGATCCAGATCTGGAGAAAATGCACCGGATCGCGCTCCGACGCGTTGTACTCGCTATGGCGCACGCCCGTGCCGGCGCTCATGCGCTGCACGTCGCCGGGGCGGATCACCGAGCCGTTGCCCATCGAGTCCTTGTGCGCGAGGCCCCCCTCGAGCACGTAGCTGATGATCTCCATGTCGCGATGGCCATGGGTGCCGAAGCCCTGGCCCGGCTGAACGCGGTCCTCGTTGATCACGCGCAGCGGCCCGTAGCCCATGTGCTCCGGGTCGTGATAGTCGGCGAACGAGAAGCTGTGCAGCGATCGCAGCCACCCATGTTCGGCCAGCCCCCGCTCGTTGCTGCGGCGAATTTCGACCATCTTGCCTCCTATACATGCATAATTGCTAACTATGAAATCCATGATGGAGCTTGAAGTTAGTAATTTCTAGCAAATTATTTTGTCCTTATCGTTCTGATTTCCTGAACATGAAGCTCTCGCTCGAAGCCCTCCAGGTACTCGACGCCATCGACCGCAAGGGATCCTTCGCCGCCGCCGCGGACGAACTCCATCGTGTGCCGTCAGCGATCACTTACTCTGTGCGCCAGCTCGAAGAGGCCCTGGGCGTGGAGCTCTTCGACCGCCGGGGCCACCGAGCGGTGCTCACCGACGCGGGCCGCGAGCTGCTGACCGAAGGACGCAGGCTCCTGCGCGCCGCCTCGGATCTGGAATGCCGGGTGCAGCAGGTCGCGCGTGGCTGGGAGTCGGAGCTGCGCGTCGCGCTCGACACCATCGTGGGCATCGACCGGATGTTCGGCCTCGTGGAGGAGTTCTACCGGCAGGAAACGGGAACGCGGCTGCGCTTCTCGCACGAGGTGTTCGGGGGCACCTGGGACGCGCTCGCCTCGGGGCGGGCGGATCTCGCGATAGGAGCCCCGGGCGACGCGCCGGCGGGGCGCAGCTACGCGATGCGCTCCCTCGGGGGAGCGCAGATGCTGTTCGTGGCGGCTCCCTTCCATCCCATCTGCCGGCAGCCGCAGCCATTGCGCGACGATACGATCCAGGCGCATCGCGCGGTGAGCGTCGCGGACACCTCGCGCCTGCTGCCGCCGCGCACCGCGGGGCTCCTCTCGGGGCAGGACGTGCTCACCGTGCCCTCGATGGAGGCCAAGGCCGCGGCACACGTCGCCGGGCTGGGCGTCGGCTTCCTGCCGCGCTGGGTCGCCGAGCGGGAGGCGCTCGCGGGCAGGCTGGTGATCCTGGAAGTAGCCGCGCCCCGCTCGCCGATCGAGCTCGTCGCCGCCTGGCGCCCGGGCCAGGAAGGCAAGGCGCTGCAGTGGTTCGCGAAGCGCCTCGCCGACCCGCTGGTGGCCGCGGAGCTGCTGTCGTGAGCTATCGCGGCCGCTTCGCGCCTTCGCCCACGGGGCCGCTGCACTTCGGTTCCCTCGTCGCCGCCGTGGCGAGCTGGCTCGATGCCCGCGCCGTCGGGGGTGCCTGGCTCGTGCGCATGGAGGATGTCGACATCGCGCGCACGGTGCCCGGCGCGGCCGACGAGATCCTGCGCGCGCTCGAGGCGCTCGGCCTCGGGTGGGACGAGGAGGTCGCCTGGCAGAGCCGGCGCACCGATCTCTACGAGGCGGCGCTCGAGGCCTTGCGCGACCAGGGCGCGGTCTACCGCTGCCGCTGCTCGCGCCGGGAGATCGCCGACTCGGCGCTACAGGGCATCGAGGGCGCGGTCTACCCGGGAACCTGCCGGCGCCTCGCGCTCTCGACGGCCGAACCTTGCGCCGAGCGCTTCGAGGTGCAGGAGGCCATCGTGTCCTTCGACGACCGGGCGCAGGGGCCGGTGCGCCAGGACGTGGCGCGCGACGTGGGCGATTTCGTGCTGCGGCGGCGCGACGGCCTGCATGCCTACCAGCTGGCGGTCGTGGTCGATGACGCCGAGCAGCGCATCAGCGACGTGGTGCGCGGGGCGGACTTGCTCGCGTCGACGCCCCGGCAGATCCTGCTGCAACGTGCGCTCGGATTGCCCACGCCGCGTTACCTGCACGTGCCGGTGGTGACCGACGCGCATGGCGAGAAGCTCTCCAAGCAGAGCCTCGCGCCGGCCGTGGATGCGAATGCCGCCGGGACGCTCCTGCACGCGGCGCTCGAATTCCTCGGGCAGCCTCGCCCGGACTCGGGCATCGCGCGCGAGATCCTCGTCCAAGCGGCCAGGGACTGGGATCCGGCACGCATCCCGCGCCGGCGCGATGCGCCCTTCCCAAGGGGCGCCGCCGCGCCGCGCGGCACTCCCTAGCAGCGCAGCTCCGCGTCGCCGGCGGTGATGCGCACGACCGCGCCGGCGCGGTCGTGCACGTCGAGTTTCAGGAACAGCTGCTTGATGTGGTAGGCCACGGTGTTGCCCGAGACGCCGAGGCCTTCCGCGATCTCCTGGTTGCTGCGGCCCTGCGCGATCATGAGCGCGATCTTGCGCTGCTGCGGCGACAGGGGCAGGCGCCCCATCGCGCGCACGAAGCGCAGGATCATGGGCTCCTGGCGCTGGATGCGGATGCCCACGAGCGCCTCTCCGGCGCCCGGGTCGTCGTCGAGCCAGTAGGCGCGCAGCACATGCCGCCCCCAGCGGGTGTCGAGCGTGACCACGGGCGGCGCAGCGTCCTCGCCGCGCGTGATCGCCTCGAGCTTGCCGCACAGCGCGCGCAGCAGCTGCGCGGCGCGCTCGTCGACCGCG
Source organism: uncultured beta proteobacterium (assembly GCA_963792865.1). Lineage (GTDB taxonomy): Bacteria > Pseudomonadota > Gammaproteobacteria > Burkholderiales > Usitatibacteraceae > Usitatibacter. The sequence continues at coordinate 742,884 of CAWBYB010000014.1, read as the reverse complement.
GTGCGGACGCTCGCGGGGTTGATCCGGGAGGTGGTCGCGAGCAGCAGCAGCCGCCGCGCTTTCTCCGAGCCGTGGCGAACCCTTCCCGAGCGGTCGGTCACCAGCATCGCCTCGTCCTCCGAATCCCCGAAGGCGAGCTCGCCGCCGCCCGCCGCGGACGCCTCCCCCACGGCGACCCCGTGCGCGACGTAGCGGATCACGCTCGCCAGGTCGCCGCGCTCGCGCGCCCCGAACGCGGGCGCATCGGGTGGGCGATAGAGGGAAAGCTGTCCCAGCGCCGCTCCCTGCTCGCGCACGATGCCGTAGAGCACGTGGTGCGCCTCGAGGCGGCGCAGGATCTCGTTGTAATACCCGGTCTTGCGCTGCTCCCCGTCCGCGCTCGTCGCCACCACGCCCTCGGACACCTGCGCGCGCGCGAAGAACGCCTTGCGGAACGAGCCCTCCCCGCCGTCGTAGTAGCGCTCGAAGTACAGCGACATCAGCTCCGGGGGCAGAAGGCGCTCCGCGTAGAGGTTGGTCATCTCGCCGCGCGCATCGACCCAGAAGAAGGCGGCCGAGTCGCTCGGCACCAGCTCGCGCAGCGTGGGCAGCAGCGAGGCGACGAGCAGCTCGCCGGGCAGCCCCAGGCAGCAGAGCTGGCGGATGCGCGCGCGCACCGACGACTGCTTCATTGCCGCGCGCCCGCTTCCGGGAAATCGAGCAGGCGGAAGGCGCGCACCGGCCGCTTGAAGCCGTGCAGCGCCACCTCGCCCAGGTCGTCCGCGTACACGCCTTCCTCGACCTCCGCGAACACGCGCTGCGACGCGAGGATGTGGCCGGCCTCGGCCAGGTCGCACAGGCGGTTGGCCATGTTGGTCACGGTGCCGATGGCGCCGTAGTCGATGCGCCCCTCGAAGCCGATGGCGCCCACCGTGGCATATCCCTGCGCGATGCCGATGCCCAGACCCAGGTCGTAGCCGCGCTTCTTCCATTGCGCCGCGAGCTTGAGGGCGTCCTCCTGCATCGCGAACGCCATGCCCACCGCCCGGCGCGCGGGCTCGTGGATCGGCAGCGGATCGTTGAAGAACACCATCAGGCCGTCGCCGGTGAAGCGCTCGAGCGTGCCCTGGAACTCGAGGATGCGCCGTCCCATCGCGCGATGGAATTCCGCGAGCGCCGCCATCACCTCCTCCGGCTCGGCGGACTCGGCGAAGGCGGTGAAGCCGCGCAGGTCGAGGAACACCACGGTGATCTCGCGCCGATGGCTCTCGAGCGGATCGTCCGCGCCCCCGGCGAGAATGAGCTCGGCCAGCTGCGGGGAGAAGAACCGCTTGAGCCGCTGCAGCTTCTCCACGTGGCCCACCTGCTCGGCCACGCGCGCCTCGAGCGTGCGGTTCCACGCCGCGAGCTGCTCGGCCTGGCGCTGCACGGTCTCGTACAGCGCCCGGATGCGCAGCAGCGAGCGCACGCGCGCCACGAGCTCCGGGGGATTGATCGGCTTGGACAGGAAGTCGTCCGCGCCCGCTTCCAGCCCGCGCACGCGCTCCTCGCGATCGTCGAGGGCCGTGACCATCACCACCGGAAGCATCGCGAGCGCCGGGTCCGCGCGCACCGCGCGGCACACCTCGTAGCCGCTCATCCCGGGCATCAGCACATCGAGCAGCAGCAGGTCGGGGGCCCGGGCGCGCAGGCGCGCGAGCGCCGCCGCGCCCCCCGAGACCGCCTCCACGTCGTAGCCGTGGAACCCGAGCAGGTCCTCGAGCAGCTTCACGTTGGCCGGATTGTCGTCCACGACGAGCACGCGCTCCTGCGCCGCGCGCGCGGCGGCGGGTGGCGTGGAATCGGGTTCGGCGCTCACGTCGGAGCCTGCGCGAGGAGTCTTTGCAAGGTGTCGATCAATTCGCGGATGTTAACGGGTTTCGCGACGTAGGCGTCGAATCCGGCCGCGAGGATCTTGCGCCGGTCCTGCTCCATCACCGAGGCGGTCACCGCCAGCACGGGAATCGCCGCCGAGGCGCGCGCGCGCAGCGCGGCGAGCAGCTCGAAGCCGTTGATGCCGGGCAGCTGGATGTCGAGCAGCGCGGCATGGGGTGCGGCGACGCGCGCCACCTCCAGCCCCTCCTCGCCGCTCGCCACGGCGGACACCTCGTAGCCGTGGAAGCCCAGGACGTCGGTGAGCAGCCGGCGGCTCTTCTCGTCGTCCTCCACCACGAGGATGCGCCTAGCCATGGACGGGGGGCGGCACCGGCCGCGGGAAGCGCGCGGTGAACGCGGCGCCTCGGCCCGGGTCGCTTTGCACCGTGAGCGTGCCGCCGTGCGCCTCCACCAGCCGGCGCGACAGCGCGAGCCCCAGGCCGGTGCCCTCCTGGCGCGTCTCCTCGCCGGTGAGGCCCAGCTGGTGGAACGCCGTGAAGATCTTCTCCTGCTCGCCGGGCTCGATGCCCACGCCGGTATCGGATACCGTGACCAGCAGCCAGTCGCCCTCGATGCGGGCGGCCACGCGCACGGAGCCGCCGGACGGCGTGAACTTCACCGCGTTGGACAGCAGGTTCAGCACCACCTGCTTGAACTTGCGCTCGTCGCCGGGCCACGCGCCCACGTCCTCGAACACGTGCGAATCGAGCTGCAGGCGCTTCCTCTGCGCGCGCTCGCGGATGAGCGTGCAGCAATTGTGGATCGCCGCGCGCACCGAGAAGTCGCGCACGTCGAGCTCCATGCGGCCGGCTTCCACCTTCGACAGGTCCAGGATGTCGTTGATGAGCGAGAGCAGGTGCTGCCCGGAACCGTAGATGTCGCGCACGTATTCACCCTGCTTGGCGTTGAGCTCGCCGAACATGCGCTCCTTGAGGACCTCGGAGAAGCCGATGATGGCGTTCAGGGGCGTGCGCAGCTCGTGGGACATGTTGGCGAGGAACTCGCTCTTGTGGCGATTGGCCATCTCGAGCTGCGCCGTCTTCTCGGCCACCTTGCGCTCGAGGCCCGTGGTGTAGTCCTGGAGCTGGTCGGCCATGCGGTTCAGCTCGTGGGCGAGGGCCTCGACCTCGTCGCCCGTGGAGATGCGGATGCGGGCGCCGAGGTCGCCGCCTGCCAGCTTTTCCGCGCCCCCGCGCAGCTCGAGGATCGGGCGCGCCAGGCGCCGCGCGAGCAGGTAGCTCGCCGCCAGCGCGGCGAGCACGCCCCCGCCCATCACCCAGAGCGTGCGGAAGAGCGACTGGTACAGAGGCTCGAGCACCTCGGCTCGCGGCTGCTCCGCGACCACCAGCCATTGCGTGGCGGGAATGAGCGCCGCCGAGAGCATCATGTCGGTGCCCTCGAGGCCGCGCCCCGGGAACATCCCGACCACCGGTTCGGCGCTGCGGCGCAGCTCGTCGCGCAGGTGCTGCAGCGCGCCGTAGGATGAAAGGTCGGGGCGGCGCAGCACGAGGCCCAGGTCGGGATGCGCGACGAGGTGGTTCTCGCTGTCCACCGCGTAGACGTGGCCGCGCCGGCCGATGGTGATCTGGCTCACGACGTCGCCCACGAACTTCAGGTTGAGCTCGGCGAGCGTCACGTCCCCGCGCCCGCCCGCGTCGCGCACCGCGAGCGTGAGGTAGGGCACCGAGCCCTCGCGGAAGAACGCGGGACTGTAGTAGGCGCCGCGCTCGCGAGCGTGCCGGAAGACGCTCGAGCGGCTCAGGTCGCGCCCGCTGTCGATCTCGTCGAGCTGCGAGCGCGACGCGCGCAGGCGCTCGCGCCCGTCGGCTCCCACGTCGCGCACTTCGGAGATCGCGGGCGCGAACTTCATCGCGCGGTGGTACTCGTCGCGCCGTTCGCTCATCTGCAGCAGCCCGCTCGACCAGGGCAACGCGCTCACCTGCACCACCTGGCGCTCGATCGCGCCCAGGTACTGCTCGATGCGCCCCGCAGCGGCGCGCACCTCCGCGCGCTGCACCTGCGCGGCCGCCTGCAGGCTCTCCCGGTACGTGAACGCCATCTCGAACAGGCCCTCGATCACCAGCGCGCCGCCGACCAGCCCCATGAGGACGGCGGCGTACTTGCGGAACAGCCGGTACCTCACGGGCATACGGGCCTCCCCCGGTGCACGCGCGCGTGGGGAGCGCTATGGCTTGCCGTCGGCACCGTAGAAGTCCGTGGCGAGCAACAGGATCTTGCGCGACGGCGGGGGCGTCATCCGGCCCCACGCCACGGTATTTACCGCGAACCGGAAGCTCTGCGGGCGCTCCACCGGCAGGTCGCCGATCGGGAAGCCCTGCAGCACGCTGCGGGCCATCGCGACGACGCGCTCCGAGGGGTCCTCGAACGAAGGTGAATACGACATGAGGCCGCCCAGGCGCACGAAGCGCTCGGAGCCGAACATCACGGGCTTGCCGGTGGCGCCGAGCAGGGCCACCAGCTCGCGCGCGTAGCGGAAGGTCGCGGTGCCCTGGGGAACGATCCACGCGTCGACGCCGGCCGCAGCGGGCTGCGCGAGCGCGCGGCGCAGCTCCGCCGGATCCTCGAAGTGCACGCGCTCGATCTCGATGCCGAGCGGCCCGCGCGCCGCCTCCTCGAGCACGCGGAAGGAGCTCGAGGTGTACAGCCCGCGGTCGCCGACGACGCCCACGCGCCGTATCGCGGGAAACGTGCGCTTCAGCAGCTCGAGCTGCTTGTGCTCCACGGGAACGTGGAAGGTGTACCCGGAGACGTTCCCGCGCGGCCGGACCTCGTCGGACACCAGGTTCGCCTGTGTCGGGTCGGCCATCGTCACGAAGAGGATGGGGATCGCCTGGGTGAGGTCGCGCAATCCGTACACCACCTCGCTGGTGGGCGAGATGATGAGCGCCGGATGCTCGGCGACGATGCGGCGCGAGGCCGAGGCGATGGCTTCGCGCGACAGGACATCGACGGCGCGCACCGACACCTCCGCGCCCGTGTCGCGCGCCAGGCGGCGCGCAAGGCGCGCGACCTCGACCGGACCCGCCGGATGCGGGCTCACGATGATCACGCGCTTGGCCGCGCTCACCGGCGCATCCCGGGCGCAGCCCGCAGCAAGGACCGCGGCCAGGGCGAGCGCGAGGCCGCGCGCGAGGAGGTTACGCACGGAGACTCCCAGGGATGTCCGGCGATCTCACCGTAGAGGTGCAAGTGTGTCACGGGGCCCGCGCCGATGCACTCGCGATTCCCCACCCCTGCGGGTGGGGACGGGACCGGCACGTGCTTCTATGCTGCCGGCATGCGTACCCGCCTTCCCCTGCAGGCCCGCGCCGATCCCGCAGCCCGTGCCGGCGGGACATCCGGATTCGCGCTGCGGCCCGTGTCGACGCGCGAGGATTGGCTGGTCGTGCGCGCGCTGCGCCTGGCCGCGCTGCTGAGCCGCGGCGACCTCGTCTCCCACTCCGGGGCCGGCTACGCGGACGCGCACGACGAGGCCGACAATGCGGTCACCTACCTGCTTGCGCGCAACGGCCGGCCGATCGCCTCGACGCGCTCGAGCGTGCGCCGCGCCGCGGGGTCCGCGGCGCTGCCGGCCATGGACGCCTTCGCCGAGCCGATGCGCGTCGCCCTCGGCGCCGCCGCCACGGTGGTCGAAGCGAGCCTCACCGTCACGGAACCTTCGGCACGGGTCGATGGAAACGTCGCGCTCTTCCACCTGTTCAAGGCGCACATGCTGACGTGCGAGTGCGAGCGCGCGGACTGGCTCGTGACCGCGGTGCGCGAATCGCAGATCGGCTATTTCCGGCGCATGTTCAACATGGAGATACTCACCGGGGCGGAGAGCATGCCGGGCATGGTGCTGCCGCGCGTGCTCATGGGACTGCGCTACCGCGAGCAGTCGACGTTGCTGTTCAAGCGCTTCCCGGCGCTCGCGGTGAGCGACGCCGACGCGCGCCGCTTCGCCGCGACGGGCGAGATCTCCTTCCAGGCCGAGCACCGCGCGGGCGGCGGGGCGCGGCGCGTGCCGGCGGCACGGGCTCTCGTGCGCGACTGAGCATCCGGCGGCCCCTGGCGCCGGATCGGGCGGCATCGCCGCTCAGTAGCCGATCGCGCAACCGTCCTTGCGATGATCGGAAGCCGCGCAATAGCCGTCGTCGAGGCGATGCACGAGCTGCGCGCCGCCGAAGCCGAACTGCGGCCGGTCGGAGGGCACGATGCGATGGCCGCGGCGGGCGAGCTCTTCCTGGACGCCCGCGGGCACGCATTCCTCGAAGCTCACGCTGAAGTCCGGGTTCACGATCCAGCGCGCGCCGTCGGAGCAGGCCTGCGGATTCTGCTTGTAGTCGACCAGGCGCACGATCACCTGCAGGTGGCCCTGGGGCTGCATGTTGCCCCCCATCACGCCGAAGCTCATCACCGGCTCGCCTTCGCGCGTGAGGAAGCCGGGGATGATGGTCTGGAACGGGCGCTTGCGCGGGCCGACCTGGTTCGCATGCCCCGGCTCCAGGCTGAATCCCGCGCCGCGGTTCTGCAGGCTGATGCCGGTGCCCGGAACCACGACGCCCGAGCCGAAGCCCATGTAGTTCGACTGGATGAACGAGACCATCATGCCGCGCTCGTCGGCCGTGGCGAGATAGACGGTGCCGCCGCCCTTCGGGATGCCCGCGGCGTGACTTTGCGCGCGCTTCATGTCGATCGCCTTCGCGCGCGCGGCGAGGTAGGCGTCGTCGAGCATCTGGGCGGGCGTCACCTGCATCGCCGCCGGGTCGGCGACGTTGCGCCAGGCGTCGGCGAAGCGCGAGCTTCATCGCCTCGATCTGCAGGTGCAGGCTGTCGGCCGAATCCGCGGGAAAGGACGCCACGTCGAGGTGGCGCAGCATGCCGAGCGCGGCGAGCGCGGCGATGCCCTGCCCGTTGGGCGGCATCTCGTGCAGGCGATATCCGCGGTACTCGACCGAGATCGGCTCCACCCAGTCGCAGCGATGCGCGGCGAGGTCCTCCTCGGTCATCGCGCCGTCGTCGGAGCGGCTGGCGAGCGCGATGCGCTCGGCGAGGGGGCCGCGATAGAAGCTGTCGCCCTTCGTTGCTGCGATGTCCTCGAGCGTCTCGGCCTGCTGCGGGCAATAGAAGCGCTCGCCCGCGAAGGGTGCGCGGTCCTTGGGCAGGAACGTCCAGCAGAACTCCGAGAAGCCCTTGAAGGTCGGCGCCTGGCGCGCCCAGCTCAACGCGGTGATCGGCGAGACCATGAAGCTTTCGCGCGCGTAGCGGATGGCGGGCTCGAACAGCGCCTCGAAGGGGAGCTTGCCGTAGCGCTTCGAAAGCGCGACCCACGCCGATACGCATCCGGGCACGGTGACCGCGTCCCAGCCCAGCACCGGCATCGCCTTGCGGCCGGCGAAACGCTCGGGCGACCAGCCGGCGGGCGAGCGGCCCGAGGCGTTCAGGCCCACCAGGCGCTGGCCGTCCCAGAGGATGGCGAACGCATCCGAGCCGATGCCGTTGGACGTGGGCTCGACCACGGTGAGCGTGATCGCCGCGGCGAGCCCCGCGTCCACGGCGTTCCCGCCGCGGGCGAGCATCGAGAGCCCCGCCTGCGCGGCGAGCGGCTGCGAAGTGGCCACCACGTTCTTCGCGAGCACCGGCATGCGCTGCGAAGGGTAGGGGAAATCCCAGGTGAACATCGGTCGATCCGCGGGGCGGTCCGGTTGTGGGAGGGACGGGGCAGCGCCAATGGTAGCATCGGGAAAAAAGGGGAGGACCCATGACCCGCGAGATCTCGGCGCTCGTATTCGATGCCTACGGCACGCTCTTCGACGTGCATTCGGTCACGCGCCTGGCCGATTCCCTGTTCCCCGGCCGCGGGGCGGAAGTCTCGGCCAGGTGGCGGGTGAAGCAGCTCGAATACACCTGGCTGCGCTCGCTCATGGGCCGCTACGAGGACTTCGCGCGCGTGACCCGCTCCGGGCTCGAATGGACGCTCGAATCGCTCGGCATCGACCCGGGCGCGAACGAGGAGCCGGTGCGCGCCCTGCTCGACGAGTACCGCCGGCTCGCGCCCTTCCCCGAGGTGCCCGCGATGCTCGAGCGGCTTGCCGGGGCGCGGGCGCTCGCGATCCTGTCCAACGGCCATCCCGAGATGCTCGACGCCGTGGTCGACCACGCGGGCCTGAGGGGGCACTTTCGCGGCGGCGTGCTGAGCGTGCACCCGGCCCGGTGCTTCAAGCCCGACCCGGCGGTCTACCGCATCGCCGAGGAGGCGCTGGGCGTGCCGCGCACGCTGCTGGGATTCGTGTCTTCCAACGGCTGGGACGCGGCGGGCGCCAAGGCGTTCGGCTTCCGCGCGTTCTGGGTGAACCGCGCGGGCGCGTGCGTCGAGCGCCTGGGTGTGCGCCCGGACGCGATCGTGAAGGACCTGGGAGAGCTCGAGGCGCTGCTCGCCTGAGGTGCGCTCACTCCGGTTCCGCGAGCTCCTCCATGTCCGGGACCGCGCCCTTGCCGCGCAGGTACGACCAGATCGCCCACGCGACCAGCGCCGCCGCGAGCGCCAGCGCGGCGGCGCTGATCGGGCGGTGCACGAAGACCCCGAAATCGCCCCGTGAAAGGAGCAGCGCCCGGCGCAGGTTCTCCTCGAACGGAGGACCGAGGATGTAGCCGAGGATGAGCGGGACCACTTCGAGGCGCAGCAGCATCATGGCGTAGCCGATCAGGCCGAAGACCAGCAGCACGTAGATGTCGAACACGTTGTTGTTGGTGCTGAAGACACCCACGCACGTGAAGAGCACGATGCCCGGGTAGAGCAGCGGGTACGGGATCATCAGCAGGCGCACCCACATGCCGATGAGCGGGATGTTGAGGATCACGAGGAAGATGTTGCCGATCCAGAAGCTCACGATCAGCCCCCAGAAGAGCTCCGGGTGGCTGGAGAGCACCTGGGGGCCGGGCTGGATGCCCTGGATCATGAGCGCGGCGAGCATCAGGGCCATGATGGCGTCGCCGGGAATGCCGAGTGTAAGCGTCGGGATGAACGCGGTGCCCACGCCCGCGTTGTTGCACGCCTCGGGCGCGGCGATCCCCTCGATCGCTCCCTTGCCGAACTCGTGCGGGTGCTTCGAGATGCGCTTCTCGATGGCGTAGGCGAGGAAGGTCGCCATCCCGCCGCTGGTCCCCGGCAGCGCGCCGAAGAAGGAGCCCACGCCCGAACCGCGCAGCATCGGCAGCCACGAGCGGCGCCAGTCCTCGCGCGTCGGCAGCTGGTCGCGCAGCGTGAATTTCTGTTCCGCCATCGTGACCGAGCTCTTGCCCGCGCTGCGGATCACCTCCGCGATGGCGAAGAGCCCCATCGCGATCGGGATCAGCCCGATGCCGTCCATCAGCCCCGGCGCCCCGAAGGCGAAGCGCGTCGTGCCGCTGTTCACGTCGGTGCCGACGATGCCGAAGATGAGACCCACCACCATCATCGCCACGCCCTTCACCGGCGAGCCCCGTCCCACGGTGGACGCGGCCAGCAGCCCCAGCAGCATCAGCGCGCAATACTCGGCCGGGCCGAACTTGAGCGCGACCTCGGCGAGCACCGGGGCGAAGAGCATGAGCAGGACGATGCCGACCGCGGAGCCCCAGAAGGAAGCCACGCATTTCATGAACAGCGCGATCCCGCCGCGGCCCTGCTGCGCCATCGGGTAGCCGTCGAGCACGTCGACCGCCGCCCCGGGATGTCCCGGCACGCCGAGCAGGATGGAGCAGGTCCCGCCGCCGTAGTCCGCGCCGAAATAGACGCCGGACAACATGATGAGCGCGCCGGTGGCGGGAAGATGGAAGGTGATCGGCAGGAGCAGCGAGATCGCGACGAGCGACCCCAGCCCGGGCAGCACGCCCACGAGGCAGCCGAGGAAGACGCCCACGAAGCAATACCAGAGGTTGGCGAGCGAGACCGCCTCGTGCACGCCGAGCGCCAGGTGCTGATAGAAGCCGGAGAGGAACTCCACCGGCTACCCCGGGAGATGGAACGCGGGCAGGTTCATCTGCAGGCCGACCGTGAAGATGAGCCACGCGAGCGCGCCCAGCGAGAGGCCGAGCAGCACGGTGCGCCGCAGGAGGAACTTGCGCTCCGCGAGCGCGGCGACGAACACCAGCGCGAAGGTGGCGGGAACCAGGCCGAGCGGCGTGACGAGCAGGCTGAACGTCGCCACCGACGCCGGCACCGCGATGAGCGGGCGCAGCGCGAAGGGCGGCGGGTGCAGCACGTGCACCGTCCGGCGCAAGGCGAGGAGCGCGATGGCGAGGCCCAGGCCGGCGAGTATCCATCCCAGGGCGACGGGGAAGAAGCCCGGCCCCATGCGCGCGGCCTGCCCGACGGGGTAGCGGCCGGCGGCATACAGCGCCACGAACAGGCCGAACGACATCAGGACCGCGCCCGCGATGAGCTCGCGCACGTCGACGTGCTTCATTGCGGTTCTCCTCGACGCGCTAGAGCGCTTCCGCGATCGCCCGGCCCACTTCCTGCGTGCCGGCAGTCCCGCCCAGGTCGCGCGTGCGCGGGCCCTCCTTCAGCACGGCCTCGATCGCCCTCACTACGGCGTCGCCGGCGTCCTTGTGGCCGAGATGCTCGAGCATCATCGCGCCCGACCAGATCTGGCCGATCGGATTGGCGATTCCCTTGCCGTAGATGTCGGGGGCGCTGCCGTGCACGGGCTCGAAGCACGACGGGAACGCGCGCTCGGGATTGAGGTTCGCCGAGGGCGCGATGCCGATGGTGCCGGTGCACGCGGGCCCGAGGTCGGAGAGGATGTCGCCGAAGAGGTTGGATCCCACCACCACGTCGAACCAGTCCGGATGCTGCACGAAGTGCGCGGTGAGGATGTCGATGTGGTACTGCGAGGTCGCGACGTCCGGGTACTCGGCCGCGATCGCCTTGAAGCGCTCGTCCCAGTACGGCATCGTGATCGCGATGCCGTTGGATTTCGTGGCCGAGGTCACGTGCTTGCGCGAGCGCGTGCGGGCGAGCTCGAAGGCGAAGCGCATGATGCGCTCCGTGCCGCGCTTGGAGAACACCGACAGCTGCGTGGCGAACTCCTGGTCGGTGCCGGCGTACATGCGCCCACCCATCGACGAGTACTCACCCTCGTTGTTCTCGCGCACCACCCAGAAGTCGATGTCGCCGGGCTTGCGCCCGGCGAGCGGGCTCGCCACGCCGGGCATGAGGCGCACGGGCCGCAGGTTCACGTAGAGCTGGAACTCGCGCCGGATGGGGATCAGCAGGCCCCAGAGCGAGACGTGGTCGGGCACGCCGGGAAAGCCCACGGCGCCCAGGAAGATCGCGTCGTGGCTGCGGATCTGCGCGAGCCCGTCCTCGGGCATCATGCTGCCGTGGGCCCGGTAGTACTCGCAGCTCCACGGCTTCTCGTCCCACGCGAGGGCGAAGCCGAACTTGCGCCCGGCGGCCTCGAGCACGCGCTGGCCCTCGGGCACCACCTCCTTGCCGATGCCGTCGCCGGCGATCACCGCGACGCGATGGGTCTTCACGAATCCTCCGGATGGTCCTGCTGAAAGAATGCTTCGAGCGCCTCGGCCACGAGATCGGGGACTTCCTCGGGCAGGTAGTGCCCCGCGGGCAGGCTCCGGCCCCGCACATCATCGGCCACGCGGCGCCATTCGTCGAGGGGCCGGAAGCAGCGCTCGACGACGCCGTGGGCGCCCCAGAGTGCCAGCAGCGGGCAGCGCACGCGCACGCCCGCCGCGCGGTCGGCGCGGTCGTGCTCGAGGTCGATCGAGGCGGCCGCGCGATAGTCCTCGCAGCTCGCATGCACCATGCCCGGGGTGAAGCAGCGCACATACTCGGCCCAGGCCTCGGGGGCGAAGGGCTTCATGCCGGCGCTGCCCGAGCCCATCTTCGCCGGCAGCACGGACCAGGGGTCGTTGCCGATCATGCGCTCGGGCACCGGCGCGGGCAGGATGAGGAAGAACCAGTGCCAGTAGGCGCGCGCGAACGCCTCATCGGTCTGCTCGTACATCGCGAGCGTGGGCGCGATGTCGAGCACCGCAAGCCGGCTCACGCGCGCCGGATGGTCGACCGCGAGGCGGTGCGCGACACGCCCGCCGCGGTCGTGGCCCGCGAGCAGGAAGCGCTCGTGGCCCAGGGCGGCCATGAGCTCCACCTGGTCCAGGGCCATGGCGCGCTTCGAATACGTCGCGTGGTCGGGCGTGCTCGCCGGCTTGCCCGAATCGCCGTAGCCGCGCAGGTCGGAGGCGACCACGTTGTAGCGCTCGGCCAGCCGCGGGGCGATGCGATGCCAGATGGCGTGGGTCTGCGGATATCCGTGCAGCAGCAGCAGCGCGGGCGCCTCCCGGCGCGGCCCGACCACGGCGTGGATGTCGGCGCCCGAAGTGCGCACGAGCTCGCGGCGGAATCCGGGGAAGAGCATCGCGCTATCCCGGCACGCCCAGGCCGCCGGCGGCGAGCGCTGCGCGCAGCTCCGCCTTCACGACCTTGCCGTAGTGGTTCTTCGGCAGGCGCGCGACGTAGTGATATTCCTTCGGCCGCTTGAAGCGCGCGATGTGCGCGAGGCACAGGGCGTCGAGCTCGGCCAGTGGCGGCGGCGCGTCGCCGCGCGCGACCACGAAGGCCACCACCGCCTCGCCCCATTCGGCATCCGGGCGTCCCACGACGCACGCCTCGGCCACCGCCGGGTGCAGCAGCAGCACCTCCTCGACCTCGCGCGGATAGATGTTCGAGCCGCCGCTCACGATGAGGTCCTTGCTGCGGTCCTTGAGCGTGAGGAAGCCTTCGTCGTCGAAGGCGCCGAGGTCTCCCGTCCACAGCCAGCCGCCGCGCAGCGCGCTCGCCGAGGCCTGCGCATCGGACCAGTATCCGGCCATCACCACGTCGCCGCGCACGCACACCTCCCCGGTCTCGCCCGCGGGCAGCCTGCGCCCGTCGGGATCGCGCACGGTGACCTCGACCACGGCCTGCGGCAGCCCCACGGAGGCGAGCCGCTCGAGGTAGCGGGGATGCTCGCGCTCGGCATGGCGGCGCTTGTCCAGCGCCGTGATGGTCATGGGGCTTTCGCCCTGGCCGTAGATCTGCGCCAGGCGGGGGCCGAGCGCCTGCATCGCGGCGCGCAGGTCGGCGAGGTACATCGGCCCGCCGCCGTACACGAGCGTCTGCAATCCGCGCGCACGCGCTCCCGCCGCCGCTGCGGCCTCGGCCAGGCGCTTGACCATCGTCGGCGCGGCGAACATCGACACCTTCGCGTGGGCCTCGAGGAGCGCGAGCGTCTCCGCGGGGTCGAACGCACCGCTCTCCGGCACCACCTGCGCGCCTCCCCGGGCGAGGTGCGTGAAGGTGTACAGGCCCGAGCCGTGCGACATGGGAGCGGCGTGCAGCAGCCGGCCGTCGCAGGCCACCTCGTCCACGTCGCAGAAATAGGAAAGCGTCATCGCCGCCAGGTTGCGGTGCGAGAGCATGGCACCCTTCGGCCGGCCCGTGGTGCCGCTGGTGTAGAAGAGCCAGGCGAGCGACCCCGCCTCGACCTCCGCGAGCGGCGCGCCGTGCGCCGCCGCGAGCTCGGCCATCTGCCGCGGATCCTCGATCACGAGCCGCGCGCCGGAATGCTCGACGATGTAGGCGACCTCGCGGGCGTGCAGCTTCGCGTTGACGGGCACGGCGGTGAGGCCCGCCCACCAGATGCCGTACATCGCCTCGAGGTACTCGGGGGCGTTCTTCATGACGATCGCCACCCGTTCCCCGGGCGAGAGCGCGTGGCGCTCGCGCAATCCCGCGGCGAGCCGCGCGGCGCGCGCCGCCAGCTCGCCATAGGTGGCCCAGGGCCGTGCCCCGTGGAATATGGCCGCGCGCCCGGGCTCGGCGCGGGCGGCGCGATCGAGCCATCCGGCGACGTTCATGGCGTTGGGGAGGTGCGCGCGGGCATGACGCCGGTCATTTTGCCTGAGGCCCGGTAAAATGCGCCTTTCCCTCCCGCGGCCCGGCCGCGCCCATGACCACCATCGTCGTCGTGCGCAAAGGGGACGTCGCGGTGATCGCCGCCGATTCCCTCACCACTTTCGGGACGACCCGCCTCGCGCCCGTGTACGACCGCAGCCCCCAGAAGGTGACCACCTACGGGGATTCGTACATCGGCGTGGCGGGAAGCGCCGCGCACCAACTCGTGCTGGAGAACGTGCTCGCGCGCACTCCCAACCTGGGTTTCCACGGCAAGGCGCAGATCTACGAGTCCTTCCGGAAGCTCCATCCCGTGCTCAAGGACGAGGCCTTCCTCAACCCGAAGGAGGAGGAGGACGACCCGTACGAGTCGAGCCAGATGACGGTGATGGTGGCCAACCCCTCGGGCATCTTCGCCGTGTACTCGATGCGCGAGGTGTTCGAGTTCGACCGCTTCTGGGCGATCGGCTCCGGGCGCGACTTCGCGCTCGGGGCGATGTACGCGATCTTCGAGCACACGCCTACCGCGGCCGCCGTCGCCCAGGCCGGGGTGGCCGCCGGCGCCGAGTTCGACACCGGCACCGCGCCGCCCATCACGCTGCACGAGGTCCGGCTGGGGCGCTGATGCGCATCGACAAGTGGCTCTGGGCGGCGCGCTTCTACAAGACGCGCACCCTCGCGGCGCAGGCGATCGCCGCCGGGCACGTTACGGTCGAAGGCGAGCGCGCCAAGGCGGCGCGCAACCTGCGCGTGGGCGATCGCATCGCCGTGCGCCGCGCGCCCTTCGAGCACGCCCTGGTCGTGAAGGCGCTCTCGGAGCGGCGCGGGCCGGCGCCCGAGGCCGCCGCCCTGTACGAGGAGACCGCGCAGAGCCGCGCCCAGCGCGCCGCGCTCGCCGCGCAGCTGAAGGCGCAGCCGCTGCCCCGCTTCCCGGGCCGGCCGACCAAGAAGACGCGGCGCGACTACGAGCGCTGGCTGCGCCGCGCCGACGAGTGAGCCCGCGGTGAGCGCGCCCGGGGAGCCCGACACCCTGCCGTTCGTCCAGGCCCTGCGCGCCTCGCACACGCTCTTCGCATGCATCGTGGTCGCGCACACGCTCGGATTCATCCTGCTCGTGGGCTCGGTCTTCTTCTTCGACCTGCGCGTGCTCGGCGCGGCGCGGCGCGTCTCGGTACGCGCGCTCGCAAGCCTGCTGCTGCCGTGGAGCTGGGCCTCCCTGGTGGTCATCGTGCCGACGGGGCTCGCCATGTACGCGGCGCACGCCGACGAGCTGCTCGGCAGCTCCGTCTTCAAGCTCAAGATGGCCCTCATCCTGGCCGCGGGAATGAACGCGGCGTACTTCCTCACCGGGCCGTACCAGAGCGTCAAGGCGTGGGACGTGGACACCCCCGCGCCGCTCGACGCGCGGCTTTCCGCGCTCGCCTCGCTCGTGCTCTGGTCGGGCGTGATCGTGTGCGGCGGGCTGATCGCCTACCGCTGAGCCGAGGGCTGCAGGCGCTCCACCCGGCGCACCCCGCAGCAGCCGTCGGGCTTCACGAGCAGGATCTCCCCTTCCTCGAGGCCCATGCCGGTGAGCGCGGCGATGTTGGCGCGGTGGGTGATCATGACCACGTTGCCGTGCAGGTCGCGGCTCGAGTAGTTCCCGATGCGCTTCCTCACGCGCTCGGTCGCGTCGGCCTTGCGCGCGGGATCCGCGCCGAAAGCGGCGAGCGCCGACCACTCGTCGTAGCGCGCGAAGGCGGCGAGCGCGCGCCCCCGGCAGTCGCAGTCCGGGCCCGCATACACGCGCGCGATGGGAACGTGCTCGGCACGCAGGCGTGCGCCGACGGGACCCAGCGCCTCGCCGCGCACCAGCAGGACCAGCCCGCCGCGGCGCAGGCGCGACCAGGGCGACTCGGCGCACCAGGCGTTGCCGGAGACAACCAGCGCGAGACCCGCCAGCAACCATGCGCGCCGCGTCGCGCCCCGTCCCGCCATGGCGCGCTCTAGACCTTCACCGCCGGATTGAGCGCGTAGCGCCCGGTGATCGAGGCCTGCGCGAGGATGTGCCCCTGCACCGCCTTGCGCACGTCCGCGCCCCCGAAGGCGCCCGCGACCGGCAGGCGCGCCACGTCGAGCGCATACACCGTGAAGACGTAGCGGTGCGCCAGCTCGTCGTTCCACGGCGGGCAGGGACCGTCGTAGCCGAAGTAGTCGCCCGCCATTTCCGCGTCGGAAGCGAACCAGCCGGTGTAGTCGTTGATGCCCTGGCGCGCGCCGTGGGGCGCCTCGGGGCCGGGCTTGCCGCGTGCAGTCACGCTCGAGGAGAACTCGCCCGCGGCCACCGCGCCGATCGAGGCGGGCAGGTCCACCAGCACCCAGTGGAAGAAATCCACGCGCGGGAGCGAGGCCGCGACCTTGCGGCCTTCCTGGTTCACGTCGTCGCCCTTGCTGGGAACGTCGGGATCGTGGCAGACGATCGCGAACGACTTCGTGCCCGCGGGTGCGTCGTGCCAGGCGAGGTGCGGATTGCGGTTGTCCGAGAGCGTGACGTGGGTCTTCGGATCCGGCGCACAGAAAGCGAACGTGGCCGGGATCGCCCCGCCGTCGGAGAAGCTCGAGCTGTCGAGTCTCATTTGCCGGGCCCCTGGTGGATGATCTTGACGAGCTCGAGCTCGAAGATGAGCGCCGCGCCGGGCGGGATCTTCGGCGGCCTGCCGGCGGCGCCGTACGCCTTGTCGGCGGGGACGAGCAGCAGGCGCTTGCCGCCCTCGCGCATGCCGATGACGCCTTCGTCCCAGCCGCTGATGACGCGCTTCGCGCCGACGATGAAGCCGAGCGGCGTCGCGCGCTTGCTGGAGCTGTCGAACTCGATGCCCTTGAAGTCGTTCGTGCAGCCGTCGTAGAGCCAACCCGTGTAGCTCACCAGGACCGGGGAGCGGAACCGCGCCGGCTCGCCCTTGCCCAGCTGGATATCACGCCACTCCAACCGGCTCGGCGGCGGCCTGCATCCGCGCGGGGCGGTGGCTGGCAGTACAACCGGGGAAGGGGATGCCGCGGCGGCCTCGACGGCGGGCGCCTGCGTGGTGCTCGCGCATCCCGACAGGGCGGCGGCGAAGGCGCAGGAGATGGCGAAAGCGAAGAGGTGTCTCAAGAATGGCTCCCGGATCGATGGAAAGGAATCTTAGCGGCCGCGGGCCACGCCCTCGCGCCGCGGGTCGGCGCCGCCTTCCAGGCCCGCGCGCACGCGGCGCACGCCCTGGATGCCGCTCGCCATGTCGATGACGTGCACCTCGTGGCCCATCGCCTTCAGAGCGGGCACGATGGACTCGAGTTCCGTGCCCTTCTCGATTTCCGTGGGACCGCCGCGGCTGTCGAAGTTGGGAAGCGACGCCGCCGCCTGCGGGTCGAGGCCCCAGTCCAGTACGCCGATCAGCGTCTTCACGACGTAGCCGATGATGAGGCTGCCACCCGGGCTGCCCACGGCCATGTCGAGGGCGCCGCTCTTGCCGTCGAAGACCAGGAAGGGGGCCATCGAGCTGCGCGGGCGCTTGCCCGGGGCCACGCGATTGGCCACCGCGCCGCCTTCGTCCGCGGGGAGGAAGTTGAAGTCGGTGAGCTCGTTGTTCAGCAGGAAGCCGTGCACCATGATGCGGCTGCCGAAGAACGCCTCGATCGTCGTGGTCATCGAGACGGCGTTGCCGTCGCGGTCGATGATCGAGATCTGCGTGGTGCCGGGGATCTCGTCGACGGTATCTTCTTCGTAGGCCGTCTTCGCCCCGGGCGGCGTTCCCGCGCGCGCCTTGCCCATCGAGTGCCCGGGCTGGATCAGCTGCGAGCGCTGCGCGAGGTAGGCCGGATCGAGCAGGCCCGCGACCGGCACGTCGACGAAACGCTCGTCCGCGACGTACTTGCCGCGGTCGGCGAAGGCGAGGCGCTCGGCCTCGGTGACCAGGTGCACGGCCTCGGCGGAGCCGGGGCGCAGCGCGCCGAGGTCGAAGCGCGCGAGCATGCCCAGCACCTGGAGCACCGCGATGCCGCCGGAGGACGAGGGCGGCATGCCGCAGAGCTTCCACGCGCGGTACGCTCGGCAGAGCGCCTCCACATCGCGCACGCGATAGCCCGCGAGGTCCTCGAGCGAGAGCGTGCCGGGATTGCGGTGGCCGTGCACCGCGGCCACGATGTCGCGCGCGATGTCGCCTTCGTAGTACGCGTCCGCGCCGCGCGCGGCGAGGGCGCGCAGGGTCGCGGCGAACTCCGGGTTGCGGAGGATCGTCCCCACGGCTTTCGGCCGCCCCTCGGCGTCGAAGAAGTACGCGCGCGCCGCCGGCTCGTCGGCGAGGCCGTGGTCGCGCGCCACGAGCGCATGCAGGCGCGGCGAGACCGGGAAGCCCTTCTCGGCCAGCTCGATGGCGGGCGCGAAGAGCGCCTTCCACGGCAGCCGGCCGTGGCGCAGGTGCGCGATCTCGAGCAGGCGCGGCGTGCCGGGCACGCCCACGGAGCGCCCGCCCACGCGCGCGGCGAGGAACGCCATGGGCTTGCCGCCGGGGCCGAGGAAGAGCGCGGCGGTGGCGCCCTCGGGCGCCACCTCGCGCCCGTCGTAGGCGCGAACCGCCTTCGCCTTCGCATCGTAGTAGAGCAGAAAGGCGCCGCCCCCGAGCCCCGAGGAGCTGGGCTCGACCAGGTTCAGCACGAGCTGGGTCGCGACCATCGCGTCGATCGCGTTGCCGCCGCGCTCGATCATGCGCACGCCCGCCGCCACCGCGAGCGGGTTGGCGGCCGCCACCATGTAGCGCCTGGCGTGCGCGAGGGGCTTCGCGCTCCAGCCGCTCGACGGCTCCGGCTGCGAGGGCCTCAGCTGCCCCCATGCGAGCGTGCTCGCCGCGAGCAGCGCCGCGAGCAGGGCGAGGCGGCGGCGCGGACGCTCGCGCTGCGCGTTCATCGGCGGCGCGCCCCCGCGGCTACTGGATGCCGCCGAGGCAGACGTACTTGATCTCGAGGAATTCCTCGATGCCGTAGCGAGAGCCCTCGCGGCCGAGGCCGGACTGCTTGACCCCGCCGAACGGCGCCACCTCGTTGGAGATGATGCCGACGTTCACCCCGACGATCCCCGACTCGATCGCCTCGGCGACGCGGAAGATGCGGCCCACGTCGCGCGAGTAGAAGTACGCGCACAGCCCGAACTCGCTGTCGTTCGCCATCGCGATCGCCTCGGCGTCGTCCTTGAAGCGGAAGAGCGGGGCGACGGGCCCGAAAGTCTCCTCGCGCGCGACCTTCATCGCCGTGCTCATTCCGGTGAGGACCGTGGGCTCGTAGAAGAGCCCGCCCAGGCCGCTGCGCTTGCCGCCGAGCACCACCTTGGCGCCCTGCGCCACGGCGTCGGCGACGTGCTCCTCCACCTTGGCGAGGCCCTGCTCGTCGATGAGGGGGCCCACGGTCACGCCCTGGTCGGTGCCGCGGCCCACCTTGAGCGCGCGCACGCGCTCGGCGAGCTTGGCGGCGAACGCGTCGTAGACCGCGTCGTGCACGTAGATCCGGTTGGCGCACACGCAGGTCTGGCCCGCGTTGCGGTACTTCGAGGCGAGCGCGCCTTCGGCCGCGGCGTCGAGGTCCGCGTCGTCGAAGACGATGAAGGGCGCGTTGCCGCCCAGCTCGAGCGAGAGCTTCTTGATCGTGTCCGCGCTCTGGCGCATGAGGATGCGCCCCACCTCGGTCGAGCCGGTGAAGGTGAGCTTGCGCACCACCGGATTGGCGCACAGCTCCTGGCCGATGGCGACCGGGTCTCCGGTGACGATGTTCAGCACGCCCCTGGGGATGCCGGCGCGCTGCGCCAGCTCCGCGAGCGCGAGCGCCGAGAACGGGGTCTGCTCGGCGGGCTTGAGCACGAACGTGCATCCGGCCGCCAGGCCCGGGGCGAGCTTGCGCGTGATCATCGCGTTGGGGAAGTTCCACGGCGTGATGGCCGCGCACACGCCGATGGGCTGCTTGAGCACGATGAGGCGCCGGTCGTTGGTGGGGCTGGGGATCACGTCGCCGTAGACGCGCTTGGCCTCCTCGGCGAACCATTCGACGAAGGAGGCGCCGTAGGCGATCTCGCCCCGCGCCTCGGCGAGCGGCTTGCCCTGCTCGGTGGTGAGCAGCAGCGCCAGGTCGTCGACGTTGGCGAGGATCAGGTCGTGCCACTTGCGCAGCAGCTTCGAGCGCTCCTTGGCCGGCAGCGCGCGCCAGGCGGGCAGCGCGGCGTTCGCGCTGTCGATCGCGCGGCGCGTCTCGGCCGCACCCATGTCGGGCACCCGGCCCAGGACCGAGCCGTCGGCGGGATTGTCCACCTCGAGGCGCTTGCGGCCGTCGGCCTCGACCCACGCGCCGTCGACGTAGGCGCGGTCGTGGAAGAGTTGGGGATCCTTCAGGCCGGGCACGGCGGCGCGGTCCTTGACGATGGCGTTCATGGCATTCACCTCCGGGAAGCGGAAATTATACGCCCCGGTCGACGGAGGATTATGATGTGCGGCTCCGACCACAGGGAGGTGTCCATGTCACGCCTTTTCCGCGCCCCAGTCTTCGCCCTCGCGGCCGCCGCGCTGATCCTCGCCGCCCCGTTCGCCCACGCCAAGACCCTGCGCTGGTCGAGCCAGGGCGACTACCTCACCGCCGACCCGATGGCCCAGAACGAGCTGCTCACCAACTCGATCAACGGCCAGGTGTACGAGTCCCTCGTCATGCGCGGCAAGAAGCTCGAGATCATCCCGGGGCTCGCCGAGAGCTGGAAGCAGACCAGCCCGACCACGTGGATCTTCCACCTGCGCCACGGCGTCAAGTGGCACGACGGGAGCGACTTCACCGCCGATGACGTGGTGTTCTCGATGCATCGCCTGCAGGGCCCGACCTCGAACTTCCGCGTCTACGGCAACCAGGTGGGGGCGGCGAAGAAGATCGACGAGTACACGGTCGAGTTCACCACCCCGGTGCCCAACCCGGTGATGCTCGAGATGCTCGCCAACAGCCTGTTCATGATGAGCAAGAAGTGGTGCGAGGCGCACAACGCCGTCGAGACGCAGAACTTCGCCAAGCAGGAGGAGAGCTACACCTCGCGCAACGCCATGGGCACCGGCCCGTTCATCCTGGTCTCGCGCCAGCCCGACGTGAAGAGCGTGTTCAAGAAGAACCCGGACTGGTGGGGACTCAAGGCGGGCAAGGACTACTGGGACAGCAATATCGACGAGATCGACTACACGCCCATCAAGCAGGGCGCGACGCGGCTGGCCGCCCTGCTCTCGGGCGACGTCGACTTCGTGCTCGACCCGGACGTGCAGGACATCGACCGGCTCAAGCGCGACCCGAAGATCCACGTCTACGAGGGGCGCGAGAACCGCGTGATCTTCCTCGAGATGGACCAGGCGCGCGACGAGCTGCTGTACTCGAACGTGAAGGGCAAGAACCCGTTCAAGGACCTGCGCGTGCGCAAGGCCTTCTACCAGGCCATCGACGTGGACGCGCTCCATCGCGCGGTGATGCGCGGCCTGTCCGTGCCCACCGCGATCAACCTGCCGAACCCAACCGCGGCCGGCATGCCCAAGTCCATGGACAAGCGCTTCCCGCACGACGTGGCGGCGGCGAAGAAGCTGCTCGCCGAGGCGGGCTACCCCAAGGGCTTCGAGGTGGGGATGGACTGCCCGAACAACCGCTACATCAACGACGAGAAGATCTGCATCGCGGTGGCGGGCATGCTCGCCAAGATCGGGGTGACGGTGAAGGTGAACGCGATCCCGCGCGCGCAGTACTTCCCGAAGATGCAGCGCCTCGAGATGAGCTTCTGCATGCTGGGCTGGGGCGGGGCCACGACCGACGCGATCTTCACGCTGGTGCCGGTGCTGCACAGCCGCGACGACAAGGGCGAGGGGGATTTCAACTGGGGCGCCTACAAGGATCCCGAGTTCGACGCCATGGTCGAGAGCGCCAAGGGCGACACGGATCCCAAGCACCGTCTGCAGACCATCATCAAGGCGATGGAGTACTTCCGCGACCACGTGTACACGATCCCGCTGCACCTGCAGGTGATCCCGTGGGCCTCGCGCAAGAACGTGGAGGTGATCCACCGCGCCGACAACTGGCTGCAGACCACCTGGGTAAAGATAAAGTAGGAGGCAGAGAAGGCCAGCGAACAGCGGGAACGGCGTTGGAGCGGACAGCAAAGCTGCCGCTCAACGCCCCCGAGCGCCGGAACGGCGTTGGAGCGGAGCATCGGGCTCAGGGCGGCGCGCGCTCGCCCCGGTGGTAGACGCGGTCGGCGGCGAGCACCGCCGAGGGTGCGTGGGGCTCGCGGCCGCGCAGGGCGTCGTAGTAGGGCGTGAAGTCCGGCGCGGTGGCATCGAAGAGGTCGCGGAACGCCCCGATCACGAAGTAGGTCTCCTGGAAGGAGTCGATCTTGTAGCGCGTCTGCATGATGCGCAGCAGGTCGAAGCCGATGCGGTTCGGGTCGGCGCTCTCGATGCAGTAGCGGATCTCGCCGCCCGAGGAGAGGATGCCCGCGCCGTAGGCGCGCAGCCCGCGCGGCGTGGCGATCAGCCCGAACTCCACCGTGTACCAGTACAGCCGCGCGAGCATCTCGATGGCGCCCAGCCCGTGGGCCTTGATGCCGCCCCGGCCGTACGCCTGCAGGTAATCGGCGAACACGCGATCGAAGAGCAGCGGCACGTGCCCGAAGAAGTCATGGAAGATATCGGGCTCGACGATGTAATCGAATTCCTCCGGGGTGCGCAGCCACACCGTCACCGGGAAGCGGCGGTGCGCGAGGTGGTCGAAGAACGTGAGGTCCGGCACCAGCCCCGGCACCGCGACCAGCTTCCAGCCGGTGGCGAGCGCGAGCTTGCGGTTGATGGCCTCGAAGCGCGGTATGCCTGCCCCATAGTCGAGCGTGGCGAGCGTGGCGCGGAACTCGTCGCAGGCGTACTCGGGCACCAGCGCGGCCTGGCGCGCGTACAGCCGTCGCCACAGGTCGTGCTCGGCGCGCGTGTACGCGCCCCAGTCCTGGTCCACGGTGTAGTCGGGGCGCATGGCGCTGTAGTCGCCGCGCAGCGCATGCCCGGTCTCGCCGCTCACGGCGCGCCCCGCCGGTAGCGCTCGACCTCCTGTGCGATCGCGCCGAAGATGCTGGCGCCCTCGGCGTCGCGCATCTCGATGCGCACCGCGTCGCCGAAGCGCAGGAACGCCGTGCGCGCCGCGCCGGACTGCACCTGCTCGACGAGCCGCGCCTCCATCAGGCACGCATAGCCCGCGGCCGCGTCGTGGTTGGACACCGTGCCCGTGCCCACCAGCGTCCCCGCTGCGAGCTCGCGCGTCTTCGCGGCGTGCGCGATCAGCTCGTGCAGGCCGAAGGCCGCGTCGACGCCCGCGTTCGGCTGCCCGAGCCGGTGCCCGTTCACATGGCACTCGAGCGGCAGGTGGACTCTTCCGTCGCGCCAATGGCGGCCCAGCTCGTCGGGCGTGACGGCTACCGGGGAGAGCGCGTTGGCGCCCTTGCCGTTGACGAACCCGAATCCCTTGGCGAGCTCGGCGGGAATCAGCCGGCGGAAGGACACGTCGTTCACGAGCGCGACCAGGCGCACGCACGCCGCGGCCTCCGCGCTCGTGGCGCCCATGGGCACGTCGCCCGTGATCGCCGCCACCTCGCCCTCGAGGTCGATGCCCCAGTCCTCCGAGAGCGCGCGGATGGGATCGCGCGCGCCCGCCATGGCGCCCGCGCCGCCCTGGTACATGAGCGGATCGGTGTAGAAGCTTTCGGGCACGGTGTCGTTGCGCGCCCGGCGCACGCGCTCGACGTGGGAGAGGTACGCGGAGCCGTCGAGCCATTCGTAGGCACGCGGCAGGGGCGCGGCCACCTCGCCGCGCGCGAGCGCCGCGGAGAAATCGAACCCGTGGCGCTCGCCGCCCGCGGCCACGCCCGCCGCGACCTCGCGCAGCGCTCCCTCGAGCGCTTCCCAATGCTCCAGCGCGTGCTGCAAGGTGGGAGACACCCCGGGCACGGCGATGGCGCGCGCGAGATCGGCGCTCACCACGACGAGCGTGCCGTCGCGCGTGGGGCCCTTGAGCGAGGCGAGCTTCATCCCGGGACCTCCGCCTTGCGGAATCCTTCCCATGCCGCGTCGTAGCCGCGGTCGAGCGTGGGCGACTCGAGGGCGTGCGCGGTGGGCTCGAACAGATAGCGGCTCTCGAACATGACGGCGAGCGTGTCCGCGAGATAGCGCGGCGCGAGCTCGGCATCCACCGCCCGTTCGTAGGACGCGCGGTCGGGCCCGTGCGCGCTCATCGCGTTGTGCAGGCTCGCCCCGCCCGGGAGGAAGCCGCCCTGCTTGGCGTCGTATTCTCCGCGCACCAGGCCCATGAACTCGCTCATCACGTTGCGGTGGAAATAGGGCGGGCGGAAGGTGTGCTCGGCCACGGTCCAGCGCGGCGGGAAGATCACGAAGTCGACGTTGGCGGTGCCCGGCGTGTCCGAGGCGGAGGTGAGCACGGTGAAGATCGACGGGTCCGGATGGTCGAAGCCCACGGTGTTGATCGCATTGAAGCGCGCGAGGTCGTACTTGTACGGATGGTAGTTGCCGTGCCAGGCGACGACGTCGAGCGGCGAGTGGTCGAATTGCGCGCTCCACAGGTGCCCGCCCAGCTTGGCCACGACTTCCATCGGCCCGACGTGATCCTCGTACGCCGCCGCCGGCGCGAGGAAGTCGCGCGCCTGGGCGAGACCGTTGGCGCCGATCGGCCCCAGCTCCGGCAGGCGCAGCGGCGCGCCGTAGTTCTCGCACACGTAGCCGCGCGCGGCCGGGCCTTCGATCTCGACGCGGAACTTCACCCCGCGCGGCACAACGCCGATCTCCCCGGGGCCGAGCGCGAGGCGGCCGAATTCCGTGCACAGGGTGAGCCCGCCTTCCTGCGGAACGATCAGCAGCTCGCCGTCGGCGTCGTAGAACACGCGGCTTTCCATCGAGCGGCCGGCGGCGTACAGGTGCACCCCGGCGCCGCGCTGCGCGCGCGCGTCCCCGGCCGTGGCGTAGGTCGCCATCGCGTCGACGAAGTCGAACGCGCCTTCGCCCGCCGGCGGCGGCGCCCAGCGCAGCCGGTTGGGCGGGCACTCGACCTCCAGGCACGGCGCCGTGCGCCAGCGCCCTTCGCCCACGCGCCGGAACGCGGGGTGCATCGCCGAGGGCCGCAGGCGGTAGAGCCACGAGCGCAGGCTCTGCGCGCGCGGCGCGGTGAACGCCGACCCCGAAAGCTGCTCCGCGTACAGGCCGTACGCGACCCGCTGCGGCGAGTTCTGCCCGACCGGCAGCGCGCCGGCAATCGCCTCCGAGGCGTGGTGCGAGCCCAAACCCGCGAGGTACTCGAGCTTCGCGCCCGGCGCGAGCGCCCGCATCACAGCACCCCGCGCGCGATCTGGTCGGCCTCGATCGATTCGAACAGCGCGCGGAAGTTGCCCTCGCCGAATCCCTCGTTGCCCTTCCTCTGGATGATCTCGAAGAAGATCGGGCCGATCACGGTCTCGGTGAAGATCTGCAGCAGCTTGTCCTCGCGCCGGTCCTTGTCGACGCCCTCGCCGTCGATGAGTATCCGGCTGCGCTTCAGGCGCGCGAGGTCCTCGCCGTGGTTGGGCACGCGCGCGTCGACGCGCTCGTAGTAGGCGTCCGGCGTGTCCAGGAAGCGCACCGCGCGCGCGCGCAGCGCATCCACCGTCGCGTAGATGTCGCCGGCGGCGAGCGCGATGTGCTGGATGCCTTCCCCGTGGTAGGCGTCGAGGTATTCCTGGATCTGGGACTTGTGGTCCGAGGGCTCGTTGATCGGGATGCGGATCTTGCCGCAGGGGCTCGTGAGCGCGCGCGAGGTGAGCCCGGTCTTGCGGCCCTGGATGTCGAAGTAGCGGACCTCGCGGAAGCCGAAGAGCGTCTCGTAGAACTTCGCCCACACGTCCATGCGCCCCGCGTACACGTTGTGGGTGAGGTGGTCGATGCCGGTCAGTCCCGCGCCGCGCGGCTCGCGCTCCGCGCCCTCGGCGGGCACGAAATCCACGTCGTAGATCGACAACGTCCCGTTGTTGCCGGGATAGCGGTCCACGAGGTAGATGAGGCTGCCGCCGATGCCCTGGATCGCCGGGATGTTGAGCTCCATCGGCCCCACCTTGCCGTGGAACGGGCGCGCGCCCAGCTCGAGCGCGCGCGCGTAGGCCCGCGCGGCGTCCTTCACGCGGATCGCGAACGCGCACGCCGACGGCCCGTGCACCCGGGCGAAGGATTGCGCGAAGCTGTCGGGTTCGCGGTTCACGATGAAGTTGATCGCGCCCTGGCGGTAGAGCACCACGTCCTTCGAGCGGTGGCGCGCCACGGCCGCGAAGCCGAGCTGCTCGAAGAGCGCGCCGAGCAGCTGCGGATCGGGCGCGGTGTACTCGACGAACTCGAAGCCGTCGGTGCCCATCGGGTTCGCGAGGGCGGGCGCGTTCTGGGTCATGGGTTCCTCGGGGCCGTTGCCGGCGCTTGCGGACCCAAGATTCTACGCCACGGGGCGCGCGAGGCGACCGCCGGTAGCGCGCTCAAATTGACTAGCCGAGCGCCGATCCGGCACAGTAGCGGCTTGATCGCCTTCATCCTGCGCCGCCTGCTCCAGAGCATCCTCGTGATGCTGGTGGTCGGGCTCATCGCCTTCTCGCTCTTCAACTTCGTGGGCGACCCGGTCTCGCAGATGCTGCCGCCGGAGGCCACGCAGGCCGACCGCGACGCGATGCGCCAGTCCCTGGGCCTGGACCGGCCCTTCTACGCGCAGTTCGCCACCTTCGTCGCCAACGCGGCGCGCGGCGACTTCGGCATCTCGCTGCGCCTGGGACGCCCGGTCTCCGCGCTGCTCGTCGAGCGCCTGCCCGCGACCCTCGAGCTCGCCCTCACCGCCTCGATCATCGGGCTCGCGGTGGGCATTCCGGTCGGCGTCTACACGGCGCTCCGGCGCGACTCCTGGATCTCGCGCGCGATGCTCACGACCTCGCTCATGGGCGTGTCGCTGCCCAACTTCCTGATCGGCATCTTCCTCATCCTGATCTTCGCCGTGTGGCTGGGCGTGCTGCCGTCCTTCGGCCGCGGGGACACGGTGCGCCTGGGCTTCTGGACCACGGGCCTGCTCACCTCCTCGGGCCTGAAGTCGCTGATCCTGCCGGCGATCACGCTCGGCTTTTTTCCGCTGACGCTCATCATGCGGCTCGTGCGCTCCGAGATGCTCGAGGTGCTGCGCAGCGACTACATCAAGTTCGCGCGCGCGCGCGGCCTGCCGGACCGGGCGGTCAACTTCGGCCACGCCCTGAAGAACACCCTCGTGCCGGTGATCACGATCACGGGGCTGCAGCTGGGCGGCATCATCGCCTTCGCGATCATCACGGAGCAGGTGTTCCAGTGGCCCGGCATGGGCCTGCTCTTCATCCAGGCGGTGCAGTTCGCCGACATCCCGGTGATGGCCGCGTACCTGTGCCTGATCGGGCTCATCTTCGTGGTGATCAACCTCGCGGTCGACCTGCTCTACTACGTGGTCGATCCCCGGCTGCGCGTGGAACGCGGATGAGCGCGGTGCTGCGCCGCTTCTTCGACGGCGACCTCTTCTACAGCTTCCGCCGCCGCCCGGGCGTGATCGTCGCGGCCGTGGTGGCGGCGGTGTGCGTGGCGGCTGCGCTCTTCGCCCCATGGGTGGCGCCCCACGACCCGTTCGACCTGAAGACCCTGAACCTGCTCGACGCCTTCACGCCGCCCACGTGGACCGGCCACGGCAACCCGGCCTACCTGCTGGGCACCGACGACCAGGGGCGCGACGTGCTCTCCACGATCATCTTCGGCTCGCGCATGTCGCTCCTGGTAGGCATGCTCGCGGCGCTGCTCGCCATGGTGGTGGGCGTCTCCCTGGGCCTGCTGAGCGGCTACCTGGGCGGCAAGATCGATGCGCTCATCATGCGCGTGGCCGACGTGCAGCTGTCCTTCCCGGCGATCCTCATCGCGCTGCTGGTCGACGGCCTGCTGCGCGCGGCGCTGCCCCGGGAGCTTCACGACCAGCTCGCTGTCTATGTGCTGGTGCTCGCGATCGCGGCCTCGGGCTGGGTGCGCTATGCGCGCACGGTCCGCGGCTCCACGCTGGTGGAGCGCGGCAAGGAATACGTCCAGGCGGCACGGGTGATCGGAAGACAGCCGCTGGCGATCATGTTCACCCATGTGTTACCGAATGTGCTCGGACCCGTGCTCGTGCTCGTGACACTGCACATCGGAGAGGCCATCATTACCGAGGCCACGCTGTCGTACCTGGGGGTGGGCGTGCCGGCGACCCAGCCGTCGCTGGGCACCCTCATCCGGATCGGCAACGACTTCCTTTTTTCGGGAGAATGGTGGATCACCGTGTTCCCGGGCGCCGCGCTGGTCGCGCTGGTGCTCGCCATCAACGTCCTGGGGGACTGGCTGCGCGACGCCCTGAACCCCAGGCTTCGCTAGCGTCGCGATGAAAGGCACTGCCATGAAACGCACCCTGCTCGCCGCCTCCCTGCTCGCCGCCGCCGCCGCGGCTGCCGCCTCCGCCGGGCCCTTCGACCAGCCCTACTCCATCATCGAGAACGACTCGGTGCGCTCCGCGGACCCGAACGTGATCGGCGTGATCGTCAACCGCGTGGACGACGAGAACGCGTTGTCGCTCAGCCGCGCCGTGGTCCCGCCCGGCACCCACCAGGTCACCGTCGACGTGCCGGCGCGCAAGGGCTTCCACACCGCCACCCAGCACACCTTCACGCTGGTGACCGAGCCCTGCACGCGCTACTACCTGTCGGCGAAGCTCGACAACCAGGTGACCCAGGGATGGACGCCGATCGTGCGCAGCCACGAGCGCATCGGCGAATGCGAGACGAAGTTCGCCAAGGCGCGGTGACGCCGCCGCTGCTCGAGGTGCGCCACCTGCGCGTGGAGTTCAACACGCGCCGCGGCACGCTCACGGCCATCGACGACGTGAGCTTCGACATCGCGCCCGGCGAGGTGCTGGGCGTGGTGGGCGAATCGGGGGCGGGCAAGTCGATCACCGGCACCGCGATCATCGGCCTCATCGAGCCCCCGGGGCGCATCGCCGGGGGCGAGATCCTGCTCGAGGGGGCGCGCATCGACAACCTGCCGGCCGAGGCGATGCGCAAGGTGCGCGGGCGGCGCATCGGGGCGATCTTCCAGGATCCCCTCACCTCGCTCGATCCCCTGTACACCATCGGCAACCAGCTGGTGGAGACGATCCAGGCGCACCTGCCGATGGACGCGGCGGGGGCGCGCGCGCGCGCCATCGAGCTGCTGGGCGAGGTCGGCATCCCCGCGCCCGAGCGGCGCATCGACCACTACCCGCACCAGTTCTCGGGCGGCATGCGACAGCGCGTGGTGATCGCGCTGGCGCTCTGCGCCAACCCGCGCCTCATCGTCGCCGACGAGCCCACCACGGCGCTGGACGTGTCGATCCAGGCGCAGATCATCCAGCTCCTGAAGCGCCTGGGCCGTGACCACGGCACCGCGGTGATGCTGGTCACCCACGACATGGGGGTCATCGCCGAGACCGCGGACCGCGTTGCGGTGATGTACGCGGGGCGCATCGTCGAGATCGGGCCGGTGCAAGCGGTGATCCACGATCCCCAGCATCCGTACACCGCGGGGCTCATGGGCTCGATCCCCACCGTGGGCCAGGACGTGGAGCGCCTGCCGCAGATCGAGGGCTCGATGCCGCGCCTGGACGCCATCCCCGCGGGCTGCGCCTTCAACCCCCGCTGTCCCCGCGCCTTCGATCGCTGCCGCGTGGAGCGCCCCGGGCTGCTCGAGGCGAACCGCACCCGCGCGGCGTGCTGGCTGCACGCGCCCGAGCGCGCCGCGCGCGCGGCCCGCGCCGGCTGGAGCGAAGGCGCGGTGCATGGCTGAGCTGCTCGAGGTCCGGGATCTCTCCCGCGACTTCGACGTCTCGCGCCCCTGGCTCAACCGCGTGATCGAAGGAGGGCCGCGCCAGATCGTGCGCGCGGTCGACGGGGTGTCCTTCGCCATCGACCGCGGCGAGACGCTCTCGCTCGTGGGCGAGTCCGGCTGCGGCAAGTCCACCGTGGCGCGCCTCATCTGCGGCCTGTATGCGCCCACGCGCGGGGCGGTGCGCTTCGACGGTGTGGACCTCGCAGGCATCGCGCGGCGCTCCGACATGCTCG
This sequence comes from uncultured beta proteobacterium, assembly GCA_963792865.1. GTDB lineage: Bacteria > Pseudomonadota > Gammaproteobacteria > Burkholderiales > Usitatibacteraceae > Usitatibacter. Next base: position 712,858 of record CAWBYB010000014.1, on the reverse strand, counting down.
CGATGCGCCGGCGCTTCCAGATGATCTTCCAGGACCCCTACGCGAGCCTGAATCCGCGCTGGCGCGTGCGCGAGATCATCGCCGAGCCGATCCGCTCCCACGGCCTCGAGCCCGACGAGGGGCGGCTGCGCGCGCGCGTGGGCGAGCTGCTCACGGACGTGGGGCTCGCGCCGCGCGACGGCGAGAAGTACCCGCACGAATTCTCCGGGGGCCAGCGCCAGCGCATCTCGATCGCGCGCGCCCTGTCGTCCAACCCCGAGTTCCTGGTGTGCGACGAGCCCACGAGCGCGCTCGACGTCTCGGTGCAGGCGCAGATCCTCAACCTCATGGTGGACCTGCAGCGCGAGCACGGCCTCACCTACCTCTTCATCTCGCACAACCTGGCGGTGGTCTCCCACATCTCGACGCGCGTGGGGGTGATGTACCTCGGGCGCATCGTCGAGATCGCCGCGACGAAGCAGCTCTTCGAGCGCCCGCTGCACCCGTATACCCGCATGCTGCAAAGCGCGATCCCCGACATCACGATGTCGGGCAAGGCGCGCACGCCGGTCGCGGGCGAGGTGCCCAACCCGCTCGACCCGCCGCCGGGATGCGCGTTCAACCCGCGCTGCCCCCATGTGCGCGACCGGTGCCGCGAGCTGCGCCCGGAGTTGATCGAGCTCGAGGGCGCGCGCGTCGCCTGCCACGGCATCCACGAAGGCTGGATCCCGATCCAGCCGCGAGCGCAATGAGGCGGACCTCCCGCGCCTTCACGCTGGTCGAGCTCGCGATCGTCCTCGCGATCGCGGGCATCCTGCTCGCCATCGCGGTCCCCCGCTACCAGAGCTACATCGATCGCACCCGCCTCGCGCAGGCGGTGACCGAACTCGGGGACATGTCCACCACGATCAAGAAGCGGCAGATCACCACGGGAGCGCTGCCCGACGCGCTCGCCGACGTGGGCTACGACAACAAGCTCGATCCCTGGGGGCGAGCGTACCAGTACGCCAATCTCGTGAAGAACAGCGGCCTTGCGCGCACCAACAAGGCGGCCGCGCCGATCAATTCCGATTTCGACTTGTACAGCCCGGGCGCGGACGGATTGAGCAGCCAGTCGCTCTCCAGCGCGGAAAGCCGCGATGACATCGTGCGCGCACGCGACGGCCGCTTCATCGGGTTGGCCTCGGACCTCGACCCCTGAGACGCGCGGCCATGCAGCCATTCGAGAGCGCGCTGCGCATCTTCCGGCCGCGCGACGCGGCACCGCTCGCCGGGGAGCTCTTCCGAGCGAGCTTCGGCGCCCCATTCCCCGTGCCGCGCGATCGCTGCGGGCTCGCGATCCCGACCCCGCCGGAGAACTGGCGCCAGTACGTCGCCGTCTACGACTGGCCCGATGGCCGCGCGGAGACGGTCGGCTTCTGCAACTGGATCCGCCACGGCGAGGTCTACCTCGAAGGCGGCATGTGCGTGGAGGCGGGCTTCTACCGGCGCCTGCCGCGCGAGCATTTCCGCGAGTGCCGGGCACGCGGCGGGATCGCGCAGATGATGATGGAGGCCGCCGCGCGCGAGCTCGACGACTGCAAGGCGTGGTTCGGCTACTGCGGCGACGCAAAGGCGCTCGCGGTGGACCTGCGCGCCGGCTACGAGGCGACGCGCCATCCGCACGTGATCGTGAAATGGTTCGCGGCGCTCCCGCGGGCCGAGCAGGACGCGCTGATCGATTCCATCGCCGCGATCGGGCCGTTCTAGGACGCGAGCAGCGCCTCGAGCCCGCCGGGCGACTTCCAGTGGTATCCGCATACCGCGCGCGGGATGTTCCAGACCGAGTCGCCGGCGGCGACGCGACGTCCCCCGGTGCCGAACGCCGCCTTCATCCCGTGCTCCGGCGCGCGCCCGGGAAGATAGTCGCGGACCAGGTAGTCGTTCACGTGGCCGAACGGAAAGGCGAAGAGCTCGCAGCGTCCCGCGACCCGCGCGTTGATGTACTCGGCGGCGGCGCGGATCTCGCGGTCGGCATCCGCGTAGTTGTCCACGACCTCGAAGTTATCGCGCACCTGCGAACCGATCGCCGCTTCCGGCGCGGCGTGGTGGACATGGTCCCAGCTGTGGTTGCCGATCCCCATCAGCCCGGATTCGATCGCCGCGTTCCACCAGTCGTCGCCGAGCCAGCGCTCGAGGAACGGGTAGCCGCAATCCTCGGCGCGTTCCATGCCGGCGCGGGCGGCGGGCGAGGCGATCACGAAGCTCGTGGCGTGCAGCTCGGCCTGCGCGCCCGGCCCGTGGCGGGCGCGGAAGTCGCGCAGGATGTTCAGGAAGCCGCGCTGCGGCCCCCATCGCGGGTGGGTGAAATCGGCGTAGTCGAAGCGCGGCCCGTCGTCGAAGGTGAGGCCCACCCAGGTCTCGTCGCGCGCCGGCTCGGGGCAGCCCGCGGCGACCCAGGCGCCGATGCGCGCCGCCGGGACGACGCGCGCGCCCAGGCGCGTGATCGCCTCCAGGTCGGCGCCCAGGGCCACGTGGTCGTTCTCCTCGTAGCGGTTTCCCGCGATGTTGTGCGAGTGGTAGGCGAGGACCAGGCAGCGCATCGGCGTGGGTCAGCCCCGCGGGCGCTTGCGGTTCACGCAGGACATGTAGAGCTCGGTGTTGGCGAGCGTCTCGATCGCGTAGTGCTCGATCTCCGGCGTGTATTCGACCAGCGGCACGGTGCGCAGGGCGACGCGCCACGGCTGGAACTCGAGCGCGCGCAATTCCTGCTCGAAGCGGGTGACGGTGATGGGGTTGAGCTCGTTGAACCAGCGCCAGTACTGCTCGTTGCCCGCGAACTCGCCCGAGCGATCGATGTAGCGCGGCGCTCGCTCGAGCACCATGCGGCGGATTTCCTCGCGCGGCTTCTTCAAATGGAAGAACGGCTCGTCGGAGAATTCATCCAGGTGGTGGCCGATGGTCGAGTAGTACAGGCCCGGGGCCACCATGAACAGGCCCTCGGGCTTCAGCACCCGCTTCACCTCGCGCAGCGCCTGCAGGTAGCCGCCGGCCATGTGCTCCACCGATCCCCACGACAGCACGACGTCGAAGCTGTCGTCGGGAAAAGGGAGGCGGTTGGCGTCCTCCGGCAGGAAGCGCAGGCTGCCCGGCACCAGGTCGGCCGGCAGCCCGTTCGACGCGACGATCCCGGGCAAGCGCTCGTAGCCACGGAACGGGTCGATGCCGATCAGCTCGCGGCAGCCGGTGCGCAGCGCGATGCTCAGGTCCGTGATCCCGTCGCCGCAGCCCACGTCCAGGATCCGCCCGCGCAGCAGCGGCGAGTCCTTGAGCAGGTAGGTGACGACCGTCGTGGCCGCATGGTCGAAATGGCGAAAGAACCAGTCGCCGTGCCCCTTGTTCCACGACAGGGTCCCGAGGGGCGCGGTCGGCGCCACGGACTCGAATTGCCACGACCAGGCGCCCTCCCCGCCGTCGGGCGCGGGCCCCGCCACGCCGTTGCCGTGCATCGTGGCCACGACGACATCCGCCATCGCCTCGAGTGCGCAGGCCTGCAGGTGGAAGCGCACCGCTCCCGCGGGCACCTCGGCCGGCAGCGTCGCGTGAAAGCGGTAGCGGCCCCGCGGCAGCCACGCGAGGTAGCAGGTGCCGGCGGAATCCGAATCCCACGCGCGCCCGTCCGCGGCCTCGATCCGCGCGCGCAGGCGCGGAGCGAACGCGATCGGGGCCGTGATCTCGAACGTGCCCACCAGCCGGCGTGCGTCCGGCTCGGGCCTCACGCCGGGCGCGGCGTCGAATCGAATGGCCTCGCCCATCAGCTGCCCAGCCCGCGCGCCATGATCACCGCGACGAGCGGGATCAGCGCCGCCAGGTGCACCTCGATCATCACGAGGCGGCGCGCGCGCCTGCGCTCGGCCTCGGGCACGTGCCACGCGGCATCGCGCTCGAACAGGCGCCGCCAGCGCACGAAGGTGAGCGTGGGCGCGACCGAGATCAGGCCCACGACGAGGAAGAGCCCGACCTTCACGTAGATCGGCCACGAAGAAAGGTAGAACTCGGGGCCCTTCACGCCGAACCCGAGGCGCAGGAAGCCGGTCACGAGCACGGCTGCCGCGGAGCCGAAGTACCACAGGTCCACGCGCCCGAGGAGTGCGACGGCCGCGCGGTCGAGCGCGCCGCGCATCATCATCACCTCGACCGTGAGGAACGAGAACAGCAGGAACACGGCGCTGTAATGCAGGTAGGCGAGCAGGGCATCGAGCCACATGGCGCTCAAGCCCCCGCGAGAAAACGGCGGATGCGCGCGACGGCTTCCTCGAGGCGCGCGACCGGTTGGGTGTAGGCGATGCGGATGTGGCGCTCGGGGGCGTGCGTGCCGAAGTCGCGGCCCGGCGTCACCGCCACGTGGGCGCGGGTGAGCAGCTCGCGCGCGAAGGTGAAGCTGTCGGCCGTGAGCCGAGAGCAGTCGGCATAGATGTAGAAGGCGCCCTGGGGCACCACCGGCACGCCGAAGCCCAGGGATTCGAGCGCCGGCACGAGGAAGCGCCGGCGCGCGTCGAGCTCGGCCCGGCGCTGCTCGAGGATCACGAGCGTGGCCGGGGAAAAGCACGCGAGCGCGGCGTGCTGCGCAAGCGTGGAAGGCGAGATGTAGAGGTTCTGCGCCAGGGTCTCCACGTGGCGCACGAGCGCCGGCGGGAGCAGCATCCATCCCAGCCGCCAGCCCGTCATCTGGAAATACTTCGAGAAGCTGTTGATCACGACCACGTCCTCGCCGCACTCGGCGGCGGTGCGCGCGTCCACGCCGTAGGTGAGGCCGTGGTAGATCTCGTCGGCGAGCAGCGTGCCGCCGCGTTCGCGCGCGAGCGCCGCGAGCGCCGCCATCTCGCCGGGCTCAACGAGGGTGCCGGTCGGATTGGACGGGCTCGCCACCATCGCCATGCGCGTCGAGGCGTCCCAATGACGCCGCGCGAGCGCCTCGGTGAGCTGGTATCCCGTCTGCGGCCCGACGGCGACCGGCCGCGGCACCGCGCCCAGCGCGCGCATGAAATGGCGGTTGCACGGATACCCCGGGTCGGCGAGCAGCACGGCGTCGCCCGGGTCGAGCAGCACCCCGAAGGCGAGCAGGAGCGCCCCGCTCGAGCCCGCGGTGACGGCGATGCGGCTCGCGGGCACCGCGACGCCGTAGCGGCTTTGATAGAACCCCGAAATGGCCTCGCGCAGCTCGGGCAGGCCCAGCGCCGAGGTATAGAACATGGGCCGCGCGTCGAGGGCGCGCTTGGCCGCCTCGACCACGGGCGCGGGCGTGCGGAAATCGGGCTCGCCGATCTCCAGGCGCACCACGTCGTGGCCGTGCGCCTCCACTTCGCGCGCGAGCTTCTGGATCTCCATCACCTCGAAGGGCGCGATGTGCGCCATGCGCGCGGCGACGTGCAGGCGGGAGGACAGGTCGTTCATGGAGACATTCTAGCGGGTGAGCGCAGGTGCTCGTCCCAGAAGCGCTGCAGCCGCTTGGCGGACACGGGCAGCGGCGTGCGCAGTTCCTGCGCGAAGAGCGACACCCGCAACTCCTCGACGAGCCAGCGGAAGTCCTCCAGCTTCGGGTCGCGCCGCCCGGCCTCGCGGTCGGCCTTCGCGCGCGCTTCGTATTGCGCCCACAGCGCCTGCACGGTGAGGGCATGCTTGCCGTCGCGCTCGGCGTTGGCGCGGTATTTCTGCAGCCGCAGCGCGCAGCCGCGCAGGTAGCGCGGCAGGTGCTCGAGGCGCTCCCACGGCGTGCGCGCAAGGAAGCCCGGGTACACGAGCCGCTCGCGGATCGCCTTCACCTCCTGCGTCACGCGGCCCAGCGAGGCGCTTTGCGCGAGGACCTGCAGGCATTCCTGGTTCGCCTCGCCGATCGCGGCCGCGTAGCGCTGCGCGCCCTCGGCCACGGCGGGCAGGCGTGCCTTCGCGCGCTTCTTCTGCTCCTCGAAGGCCCGCGCCGCGCGCGGCGGCGCGTCCTCGCCGATGAACGCGCGGTCGAGGATCGCGGCGACCAGGTCGGCCTTCAGCGCGTCCGCGGGTATGGAGACGTGGAAGCGCAGCGCGAGCGCGTTGAAGCCGGACAGTCCGCGCTCGAGCGCCTTCACCTGCTCCCTCAGTTCGAGGGCGAGCAGGCGCCCGACGCCCGCGCGGTGCGCTTCCGCGGCCTTGTCGCGGGTGTCGAAGAGCCGGATGGCCACGCTCGCGCCCTCGTCGGAGAGGGCGGGATAGCCGGTGAGCGTCTGCTGCCCGCGGCGAAAGCTCACCTGCTCGGGCAGCTCGCCGAAGTCCCACGCGGTGATGCCCTCGCGCTCCATGCCGGGCCGGGCTTTCGCCAACGTGAGGCTCGCCGCCTCGCCCAGGCGCTGGCGCAGCTGCGCGAGGTCGCGTCCCATGGCCAGCTCGCGCTTCGCCTCGTCCACCACGCGCACGTTGATGCGCAGGTGCGCCGGGGGCTCCTCCTTCGACCACACCTCGTCGTCGAGGCGCTCGCTCGCGATGCGTCCGGCGTAGGCGAGCACCGCCTGCCCCACGCTCCCTTCGCCCGGCACGGCTTGCTCGAGGAAGCGGGTCACGTGCTCGGGCACCGGCACCAGCCGCGTGCGGATTCGCTTGGGCAGCGCCTTCATGAGCCAGGCCACCTTCTCGCGGATCATCCCGGGCACGAGCCAGTCGAGCGCCGCCTCGTCCACCTGGTTGAGGAGCGCCAGGGGGACGTTCATCGTGACGCCGTCCATGGCGTGCCCGGGCTCGAAGCGGTAGGCGAGCGGGAATGCGGCCTCGCCCACGCGCAGCTCGCGCGGGAAGAGCTCCTCGGTCACCGACTCGGCGCCGTGGCGCATGAGGTCCTCGCGCGCGAGGAAGAGCAGCTTCGCCTCCCGCGCGCTCGCCGCGCGGTACCAGGTATCGAACGAGCGCGCGTCCGCCACGTCCTTCGGCACCCGCGCGTCGTAATAGGCGTAGAGCGCGCGATCGTCGACGAGGACGTCGGGCCGGCGCGCGCGGTGCTCGAGCTCCTCGATGTCGTGGATGAGCTTGCGGTTGTGAGCCCAGAAGGGATGCGGCGACGAGAACTGCCCGGCGACGAGCGCGCCTTCGAGGAAGATCTCGCGCGCGCGCACCGGGTCCACCCGGCCGAATCCCACCTTGCGCCGCGCCGCGAGCACCAGGCCGTGCAGCGTCACGTTCTCGTAGGCCACGACTTCCCCCCGCCCCTGGTCCCAATGCGGCTCGACGCAGGTCCGTTCGACCAGGTGCGCCGCGGCCTGCTCGATCCAGTCGGGTTCGATGCGCGCGACGTTGCGGGCATACACGCGCGTCGTCTCCTGCAGCTCCCCCGCCATCACCCAGCGCGGCCGGCCCCGCTTCAGCCCCGACCCAGGCCAGACGTAAAACTGCAGGTTGCGCGGCCCCTGGTAGTGGTCGCCGTCGAGCGCCTTCAGGCCCACGTTGCCGAGCAGGCCGGCGAGCAGCGCCCGGTGGACCTGCTCGTAGGTCGCGGGCGTGGCGTTCTCGCGGATGCGGAGCTCGGAGGCCATCTCGCGCAGCTGCCCGGCCAGGTCGCGCCACTCGCGCATGCGCACGTAGGACAGGAAATGCTCGCGGCAGGTCTCGAACAGCTTGCGGTTGGATTTCTTGTGCACGAACTCGGCATCGAAGAACTTCCACAGGTTCATGAGCTGCAGGAAGTCCGAGGACTCGTCGCGGAATTCCTCGTGGGCCCGGTCCGACTGCTCGCGCAGCGCCTGGGGGCGGTCGCGCGGATCCTGGATCGAGAGCGCCGCGGCGAGGATCACCATCTCGGCGAGGCAGTGGAACTCGCGCGCCGCGAGCAGCATGCGCCCGATGCGCGGATCGACGGGCAGGCGCGCGAGGCTGCGGCCCAGGGGCGTGAGGGCGCGCGCGGCGTCGATCGCGCCCAGCTCGAAGAGCTGCCGGTAGCCGTCCTCGACCTGGCGTGGCGTGGGCGGATCGAGGAAGGGGAACTCGGCGATCGGCCCCAGCTCGAGCGCGGCCATGCGCAGGATCACCGAGGCGAGCGAGGTGCGCAGGATCTCGGGCGTGGTGTACTCGGCGCGCTCGAGGAACGCGGCCTCGTCATACAGCCGGATCGCCACGCCGCTCGCAACACGCCCGCAGCGCCCCGCGCGCTGGCGCGCCGACGCCTGCGAGATCGGCTCGATGCGCAGCTGGTCGATCTTCTGGCGCGGCGAATAGCGCTTCAGGCGCGCGAGCCCCGTGTCGATCACGTAGTGGATGCCGGGGACCGTGAGCGAGGTCTCCGCGACGTTGGTCGCGAGCACGATCCGGCGGCGCGCGCCGCGCTCGAAGACACGGTCCTGCTCCTCGGCCGAGAGGCGCGAATACAGCGGCAGGATCTCGACCGGGCCCCGGCCCGCCTTGCCCGGCGCGGCCTTGCGCAGCGCCTCCGCGGCCTCGCGGATCTCGCGCTCGCCCGGCAGGAACACGAGCACGTCGCCATCGCGGCTCTCGCGGGCGATCTCCTCGACCGCCTTCGCGATCGCCTCGTTCATGTCCACCGGCTCGTCGTCCTCGTCCTGCGCCTCGAAGTACTCGGGCCGGTAGCGCACCTCGACCGGGTAGGTGCGGCCCGACACCTCGATCACGGGCGCGCCGTCGAAGAAGCGCGCGAAGCGCTCCGTGTCGATGGTGGCGGAGGTGACGATCACCTTCAGCTCGGGGCGCACGGCGACGAGGCGCTTCGCGTATCCCAGCAGGAAGTCCACGTTCAGGCTGCGCTCGTGGGCCTCGTCGATGATGAGCGTGTCGTAGGCGCGCAGCTCCCGGTCCGAATGGGTCTCCGCGAGCAGCACCCCGTCGGTGACGATCTTCACCACCGTGTCGGGCCGCGTGGCGTCCTGGAAGCGGATCTTGTGCCCGACCAGGCCCTTCGGGGCGCCGGGAAGCTCGTGCGCGAGGCGATGCGCGAGGCTGCGCGCGGCGATGCGCCGCGGCTGCGTGCAGCCGATGAATCCCGCCGCGCCGCGCCCCATGGCGAGGCAGATCTTCGGTATCTGCGTGGTCTTGCCCGAGCCCGTCTCGCCGCACACGATGGTGACCGGATGGTCGCGGACGAGCTCCATGATGCGCTCGCGGTGCTGCGCGATCGGCAGCTCGGCGGGAAACTCCGGGCGCGGCAGGCGGGCGAGGCGCGCGGCATGGCGCGAGCGCGAGCGCTCCAGCAGGTCCGCCAGCAGCGCGCGCTCGCGCTGCGCTCCGCGCCCCTGGCGCGCGCGCGCGTCGACGGCGGCGCTGAGCGCGGCGAGCCGCGGGTGGTCGGCGGCGAGCGTGGCGTCGAGGAATTCTCGGGGAAGCGCGGTCATGAGGCGGGCGGGAACGTTCCCGCGGGCCCCATTCTACGGGCTCTGCGCCCGGCGCTCAGGGCTCGATCTGGCGGTAGACCGAGCTCGCGATCTTCGCGAGGGCGGGCTTGTCCACCTCGCCGGAGAGCGCATAGCCGCAATCGCGGTCGATCCAGTAGAAGACCGACACGTTACCCTCGCGGGCGAAGCGGAAGGCCGTGACGTTGTCGCCCTTGCGGCTGCGCGAGACATACAGCGTGAGGCGCTTGCCCGAGGCGTCCTGGTACATGAACTGCGCGACAGGCCCTTCGGGGCCGGGCAGCAGGCGCCCGCCGAGCAGCTCGAATCCCTCCGAGGCGAGCACGGGAACCGTGAGCGCCACGTCGAGGCGCTTCGAGAGCCACTTCACCAGGTGGTCTTGGTCCTTCGCGCCGACCTCGACCGGGTGGCGGACTTCGGGCAGGTACACGAGGTGGGCGCGCGCGGCGCGCACCGGCAGCGGCGCGAAAGCGACCGGGGCGGTCGCGGGATGCGGCTCCAGCATCGGCAACGAAAGGCCGATCGCCACGCCCACCGAGACCAGCACCGCCGCGCGCGCGTAGTCGAGCCAGGCGGGACGCCGCAGGTACATGCGCGCGGGGATGGGCTCGGTCAGCACCGGATCGAACTGCCGGTGCAGGAGCGCCTTCGTCTGCGCCATCTCGCGCTCCTCGTCGAAGGACGTCATTGCACGATCCTCAATCCCGCGTGCTCGGGCTGGCCGCCGTCCATCACGCGGCGCAGCTTCTCGCGTCCGCGCGAAAGGCGCGACATCACCGTGCCGATGGGAATGCCGAGGGCGCGGCTCACGTCCGCGTAGGTCATGTCCTCCAGGGCCACCAGCAGCAGCACCTCGCGCTGCTCGGGGGCGAGGCGGCCGAGGGCGCGCTGCAGGTCGAGCACGTCGCTCGCGGTCGCGGTCGGGATCGGCGCGGCGATCATCTCCTCGTCGATCTCGACGTGCAGCGCGGTCTTGCGCGACTTGAGCTGGTTCACGAAGACATTGTGCATGATGGAGAAGAGCCACGCCCGCAGGTCGCCCGGCCGCCACAGGTGGAACTTGCGCACCGCCCGCTCGAGCGTGTCCTGCACCAGGTCATCGGCGCCGTCGCGCTCGCCCACCAGCGCGCGCGCGTAGCGGCGCAGGTTCGGGATGTAAGGGACGATCAGCTCGTAGTCCATTGCCGCTCGGGATCCATCGCGAATCTGCGCCGGGAAACGGGCATCAGGGCATCAACAAGCCGGCACCGGGGACTATTCCCTCGCGCGGGGCGGCGTGGCCGCATCACGGCAGGGTGCGCCTTCCGCCCGGTGTTGCGAAGGCGGCCGCCAGGCTCGGGTCCGTACGCAATTCGACCAGGCTGCAGCCCGATGCGGGCAGCCCCGCGGAAGGATGGGGTCCGGCGGTCCACTGGATCAGCGTGGGACAGTTCCCGTCGCAGGGCAGGCGCCCGTCGCGGGGCACGCCGATGCGCCAGCGATGCTCGCCGCGCGCGAGCTCGAGGACCTCGACCGGCTCCGGGTAGTCGCGCAGCGCGCGCTCGATGTCGTCGGTGCGCTCGACCCAGTGGATGAGCGCGGGCGCGCGCGCGAGCCGCGCCTGCATCGCGGGCGTGTCGAGCGCGAACCATCGTGCGCGTGCCGGCGCGCCCGCATCCGGATCGATCGCGATCACCTCGAGGAAGCGCCCGGGGCCGAGCGCGAGCAGGCGGTTGTGCGTTCCCATGAGGACGTGCCTGCCCCCGGGCGACATCGCCGCGCCGAGCCGCTCCTGCACCCAGGCCGCGCCCTCCTCGAGGGTGCGCGCGGCGACGACGAGGTGGTCGAGCTCGGTGGCTTGCGGGAACATCCGACGCCCGCGCTTTCAGTCGAGGGCGATGCCCTCGTCGGCCATCACGCGCTTCACGGCGGGGCGGGCGAGCACGCGGTCCATGAGACGCGCGTAGTTCGCCATGGATTTCACCGGGTAGCCCTGCCGGTTGCCCCAGCGGTAGAACACGAGCAGGTAGCCGTCGACCACGGTGTAGTGGCTGCCGATCGCCCACTGGCGCCCCGCGAGCAGGCCGTCGATCTCCTTCAGGCAATGGCCGTAGACCTCGCGCGCCTTCGCCTTCACCGCCTCGCGCGCCGCCTCTCCGTCGGCATAGCGCTCCGGGCGGAAGAGGTGCCCGTAGGTCGTGTGCACGGTGTTCGACAGCCACGCCATCGTGGAGACGAGCTTCGCCTGGTGCCAGGTGTCCTTCGGCCAGATCCTGCCCTGGCCGAAGCCGCCGCCGAAGTAGGTCATGATCCCCACGTTCTCCGTGAGCACCTTGCCGTCGATCACGGCGGTCGGGACCCGGCCCCGCGGGTTGAGCGCGAGATATTCGGGCTTGCGCTGGTCGCCCGCGAGCAGGTTCAAGCGCTGCGTGGCGTACGGGAGCCCGAGCTCCTCGATCGCGATGTGGGAGGCGAGCGAGCAGGCGCCCGGCGCGTAGTAGAGCTTGATGTCCATGTCCGCCCCTAGAGCCGCGTGATGAGCGAGGAAGTGTCCCAGCGATTGCCGCCCGCCTTCTGCACCTCGGCGTAGTAGCCGTCGACGATCCGCGTGACCGGCAGCTTCGCGCCGTTGCGCCCGGCCTCCTCGAGGCAGATGCCCAGGTCCTTGCGCATCCAGTCGACCGCGAAGCCGAAGTCGAACTTGCGCGCGTGCATGGTCTTGCCGCGGTTCTCCATCTGCCAGGACTGCGCCGCGCCCTTGGAGATCACGTCGAGCACCAGCTCGGCGTCCAGGCCCGCCTTCTCGGCGAAGGCGATGCCTTCGGACAGGCCCTGCACCAGGCCCGCGATGCAGATCTGGTTCACCATCTTGGTGAGCTGGCCCGCGCCCGAGGCACCGAGCAGCGTGACGGCGCGGCCGTACGAGTCCATCACCGGCTTGGCGCGGGCGAAGGGGTCCGCCTCGCCGCCGCACATCACGGTGAGCTTGCCGTTCTCCGCGCCCGCCTGCCCGCCGGACACGGGCGCGTCGATGAAATCGACGCCCTTCTCCTTCGCGGCCTGGAAGATCCGGCGCGCAGCGTCAGCCGATGCGGTCGTGTGGTCGACCAGCACCGCGCCGCGCTTCATGCCCGCGAGCGCGCCATCCTTGCCGAGCGCCACCTCGAGCAGGTCGCGGTCGTTGCCCACGCAGATCATGACGAAGTCGCAGCCCTGCGCGGCCGCCGCGGGCGTGGGCGCGTGCGCCCCGCCGTGCTTCGCGACCCAGGCCTGCGCTCTTGCGGCCGTGCGGTTGTACACCGTCACGTCGTAGCCCTTCGCCTTGAGGTGCCCGGCCATGGGGAAACCCATCACGCCCAGACCCAGGAATGCGACTTTCGCGCTCATCACCCGCTCCTTACGCCAGTTCCCTGTTCACGAGGTTCGGCGGCGCGCGCCCTTCGAGCGTGGCCGTCATGTTTTGCATCGCCGTGCTGCACATCGTCATGCGCGTCGCGCGCGAGGCGCTGCCCACGTGCGGTGTCATCACCACGTTCTTCAATTCCAGGTAGCCTTCGTTCACGCGCGGCTCGCCCTCGAACACATCCAGGCCCGCGCCCGCGATGCGCTCGGCCCTCAACGCCTCCACGAGGGCCGCGTCGTCCACCACGCCGCCGCGCGCGCTGTTCACCAGGATCGCCGTGGGCTTCATCTTCGCGATCTCCGCCGCGCCGATCAAATGGTGCGTCGCGGGCGAGTACGGTGCCATCACGACCACGAAATCCGCCTCGACGAGGAGCCGCTCGCGCTCGACCCACGCGGCGCCCAGGCGCCGCTCGTCGGCCTCGGGCAGGCGCGTGCGGTTGTGGTAGATCACGCGCATGTCGAAGCCCGCCGCGCGCCGCGCGATCGCCTGGCCGATGCGCCCCATGCCGATGATGCCCAGCGTTGCGTGGTGGATGTCCTGGCCGAGGAACGCCTGCACGCCGAAGGCGATCTTCCAGCCGCCGGCACGCACGTACGCGTCGCCCTCGGCGATGCGCCGGGCCGCGGCCATGAGCAGCGCCCAGGTGAGGTCCGCGGTGGTGTCGTCGAGCACGCCCGGCGTGTTGGTCACGCGGATGCCGCGCTTGGTGCAGGCGGGCACGTCGATGTTGTTGTAGCCCACCGCGATGTTGGACACGACCTTGAGGTCCGGGCACTGCGCGAGGATCGGCTCGTCGAAGCGGTCCATCACGGTCGCCATGGCGCCTGCCTTGCCCTGGAGCCGGCGCGCGAGCTCCTCGGGCGGCCAGGGCCGGTCGTCCTCGTTGTGCTCGACCTCGAAATGCTGTCGCAGCGCCGCGACGATCTCCGGGAAGACCCGGCGCGTGACGAGTACCTTCTGCATCGGTCGCGGCCCTCAGTCGTCCTTTTCGCGGATGCCCTCGACGATGTTGACGATCATGAGCCCCACTCCGATCAGGATCACGATCCCCATGTCGATCTCGTGCAGCTTGATCACCGGCACCGCGAAAAATGCGAGCACGAGGGTCGCGGCGATCACCCCCATCACGATCTTCGAGAACTTCTTCATCCGCTTCTCCGTCCTCAGTTGCCGGCCGCGTCGAGCGTCCGGACGTGGTCCACCAGGCAGCGTGCGGTGCGCAGCAGCCGCGCGTCGTCCCCGCGGCGCCCGACCAGCTGCACGCCCATGGGCAGGCCGTTCTCCGCGGTGAGCAGCGGCAGGGTCACCGCGGGCATGCCCGTGAAGGTCCACAGGGTGCAGAACGCGGGGCTGCCCGTCGAGTCGAGGCCGCGCGGCGCGGGGCCCGGGGCCGCGGCGGTGAGGATCGCGTCGCAGCGGTCGAAGATCTCGTCCAGCGAATCGGCCACCGCGTCCATGCGCGCCACCGCGTTGTTGTAGTCCACCGCCGTCACGCGGCGCCCGCGCTCGATCTGCCCGCGCAGGGAGTCGCTCAGGCGGTCCGCCCCGCGCTCGTACTCGTGATGGAAGCTGCGCGCGAGGTCGGCCTCCATGATCGTCTGGTGCCAGCGCCAGGCGTCGGCGAACACCGCGGGCACGGCGAAGGGCTTCACCTGCTCGCCCAGCGAAAGGGCGACTTCCTCGAAGGCCTCGCGCGTCTGCTCCTCGGCATCGCCCCAGTTGGGGGTCTTGGTGAAGGCGTACACGGGCGGCAGGGGCGGCTCCTGCAGCGCCACCTCGCGCAGGCGCATCCGCGCCATCGGGCGCGTGGCCGCGTCGTGCTCGTCGTAGCCCGTGAGCGGATCGGCGAGGATGGCGAGGTCCTCGACGCTGCGGGCCATGAAGCCTACATGGTCCAGCGGGCGCGACTGCTCGAGGATGCCGGTGCGCGGCACCAGGCCGAAGGTGGGCTTGTAGCCGTAAACGCCGCAGAAGGCGGCCGGCCGGATCACGCTGCCGTTGGTCTGCGTGCCGATCGCGAGCGGCACCATGTGCGCGGCGACCGCCGCGGCCGATCCGCTCGAGGAGCCGCCGGGCGTGTGCTCGGGGTTGCATGGATTGCGCGTCTTGCCCGGGGCGTACGTGGCGAGCTCGGTGGTGACGGTCTTGCCCAGGATCACCGCTCCCGCCGCGCGCAGGCGCTGCACGAGCGTCGCGTCGTGCATGGGCCGCCGGCCCGCGTGCAGCGGCGTGCCGCATTCGGTCGGCATGTCGACGGTGTCGATGATGTCCTTCACGCCCACGGGAAGGCCGTGCAGCGGCCCCAGCGCGTGTCCCTCCTTGCGCACCTGGTCGGCCCGCTTCGCCTGTGCCAGCGCGCGCTCTTCGTCGAGAAAGGCCCACGCCTGGACGCGCGGCTCGTCGGCGCCGATGCGCGCGAGGCAGCCCTTGGTGAGCTCCTCGGCGCTGAGGCGCCCGTCGAGCAGCATCGAGAGCGCGTCGCCCGCGCCGAGCAGGGTGACGTCGACGAACCCATCATCCTTCATCGATCCCATCGCTCAGTTGGCTCCATAGAAGAGGTTCGGCAGCCAGTAGACCAGCTGCGGGAACTGGTAGACCAGGAACATGCAGATGAAGACCATGGCGAGGAACGGGAAGCATCCCTTGAAGATCGTCCAGAGCTGCACGTGCGGCGGCGCGATGCCCTTGAGGTAGTACGCCGACATCGCCATGGGCGGGGTGAGGAACGAGGTCTGCAGGTTCAGCGCCACCAGGATGCCGAAGAACATCGGGTCGACGTTGTAGTGCGGCAGCAGCGGCAGGAAGATCGGCACGAAGATGATGATGATCTCGCTCCACTCCAGCGGCCAGCCGAGCAGGAAGATGATGACCTGCGAGAGCAGCAGGAAGGTGATCGGCGTGAGGTGCATCGAGAGCACGAAGTCCTTGATCTGCCCCTCGCCGCCGAGGTAGGAGAAGATCGAGGAGAAGGTCCACGAGCCCACGAAGAGCCAGCACACCATCGCGGAAGTGCGCGCGGTGAGGAACACCGCCTCCTTGAGCCGGCCCCAGGTGAACGCGCGGTACACCATGGCGAGCACGATGGCGCCCAGCGCGCCCACGGCCGCCGCCTCGCTGGGCGTGGCCAGCCCGAAGAGGATCGCGCCCAGCACCGACAGGATCAGCACGGCCAGCGGCACGAAGGCCTGCGCGAGCATGAGCACGACCTTGATCCACGGGATGTCGGTCTGCTCCTTGGGCAGCTTCGGCGCGAGCTTCGGGTTGAGGGCGGTGCGCGTGATCACGTAGACCACGTACAGGCCGGCGAGGACGAAGCCGGGGATCATCGCGCCCGCGTACAGGCGCACGACCGAGACCGCCGACGTCGCCCCGTAGACGATCAGCATGATCGAGGGCGGGATGAGGATGCCGAGCGTGCCGCCCGCGCAGATCACGCCCGCCGAGAGCTTCTGGTCGTACCCCGCCTTGAGCATGGCCGGGAACGCGAGCAGGCCCATGAGGGTCACCACCGCGCCCACGATGCCCGTGGCCGTGGCGAAGAGCGCGCAGGTCACCAACGCTGCCACCGCCATCGAGCCCGGGATCGACTTCAACGCCACCTGCAGGCTGTGGAAGAGCCGGTCGAGGATGTTCGAGCGCTCGATCATGTAGCCCATGAAGAGGAACAGGGGCACCGCGGTGAGCACGTCGTTGTTCATGATGCTGAACGTGTTCTGGGAGAGCAGGTAGAACACGCGGTTGTCGAAGAATTCCTGCCCGGGCACGTAGTAGGCGTAGAACCCGAACATCACGCCCATCGCCATCAGCGTGAAGGCGATGGGAAAGCCCAGCAGGATGATGAAGATGAATGCGCCCAGCTGCACCAGGGCGAGTTGGGGATTGGTCATTTCGCGGCTCCCGCGACGACCTCTTTCTCATGCTCGTGGATGAGCACGGTCTCGAGCTCCTCCACGTCGTGCAGCTGGCGCGGCCAGCGCCCGGTCTTGATGGTGAGGATGCAGCGGATCACCTGCGCGATGCCCTGGATGAAGAGGAGCGTCCCCGCCACCGGGATCAGCGCCTTCAGCTGCCAGATCGGCACGCCGATGGGGCTGTTGACGCTCACTTCCTTGTAGCCGAAGGAGTCGTGCGCGTAACCGTAGCCGGCGATGATGAGCGAGGTCACGCCGGGGTAGAAGAAGATGAAGTACAGGACCAGCTCGATGGAGGCCTGGACGCGGGGCTTGAGCAGGCGGAAGAACACGTCGCCGCGCACGTGCGCGTTGCGCGACAGGGCGTACGCGCCCGACATGATGAAGAGCCCACCGTACTCGATGTAGCTCATGTCGAATGCCCAGTCCGTGGGATTGCGCAGGACGTAGCGCATGAACACTTCGTAGGACGTTCCGAGCGTGAGGATCAGGATGCACCAGCCGAAGGCGTGGCCGACCGTCATGCTGAAGCGGTCGATGGCGAAGAGGAAGCGTTGCATGGTGTCTTTCCGCGTGGCGCCCAGAAAAAAGGCGGCGCATCGCTGCGCCGCCTCTGCCGCTGTCGTTCAGTTGTCGTTCCGCTGCCCCGAGGCAGGGGCGCGAGCCTCAGAAGCCCAGCTTGCCGTAGAGGTGCTCGTAGGCCTGCTGGTAGTCGGCGTTGTTGAAGAAATAGTAGTAGCCGACGCGCTTCGCCCATTCCTTCTGCGATTCCCAGACCTTGGCGAAGACCGGGTCCTCGGCCGTGAGCTTCTTCACCAGCACGTCCCAGGCCTTGAGCTGCACCGCGAAGACATCCTTCGGCGTGCGCAGCACGTGCACCTTGTCCTTGTGGATCAGCTCCTGCAGGTCGATGGAGTACTGGTCCATGGCGAGCGCGAAGTTCGCCGTCGAGGCGGCTTCCGTGCCGTAGCGCAGGATCGCCTGCAGGTCCTTGGGCAGCGACTCGAAGCGCTTCTTGTTGAAGTCGATCTCGAAGAACTCCATCGCCTGGTGGTAGCTGCCCATCATGTAGTACTTGGCCACGTCCTGGGCGCCGAAGCGGCGGTCCGAGGTCGGGTTGTTGTACTCGAAGGCCTCGATCACGCCGCGCTCCATGGCGGGCACGATCTCGCCGCCGGGCAGTTGCGTCACCTTGCAGCCGAGCTCCTGCATCAGGTCCGCGGCCAGGCCCACCGTGCGGTACTTGAGGCCCTTCAGCTCGGAGGCGTTCTTGATCGGCTTCTTGAACCAGCCCAGGGGCTGCGTCGGCATCGGCATCGCGAAGAAGCCGACGACGTTCAGGCCCAGCTTGGCGACCAGCTCCTCGAACAGCGGCTGGCCCTTGCGGTGGATCCACGCGAGCATCTGGTTGGCGTCGCAGCCGTTGATCGGGCCGGAGCCGAAGAGCGAGGCGACCTTGCTCTTGCCGTACCAGTACACCGCGACCTCGTGGCAGCAATCGATCACGCCCTTGCTCGTGGCGTCCATCACCTCGAAGGGCTTCACGACGGAGCCGGCGACCAGGTAGTCGATGCGCAGGCGCCCTTCGGCCATCTGGTTCACGCGGTCGACGTACTGCACGGCCATGTCGTTGAAGATGTCCTTCGCACCCCACGCGCCCTGCATCTTGAGCACGATCGGGGATTGCGCCACCGAAATCATCGGGAAGCCGACCGCGGCCGCACCCGTTGCCGTCGCCGCCCCGGTGAGGAACTTGCGCCGGCTGACCTTCTTGGTGGTGTCCTTCGTCGAGTCTTTCGTCGCGTCGGCCGCGACCGCCTTTTCAACAGACATCGGTCCCTCCTTTGTTGTGATTTGCCCTGGCGAAATGCAATCCGGGTGACTGGTGCGGGGTCTGGCGCCCTCTCCCATTATCTTAACAGTCTAGCCCGAGAATCGTAGTCTCCGACCCCCCCGAAGGCAATAGAGGAGGCACTTTTACCCCCATGGGGGTATCAGGCGAAAGCCCCTGCGCGCGATGCTGCACCGCCGCAAACGCGCACGCGCTCAGTGCGGCTGCGCGACGCTCGAGGAGGGCGCGAATTCCGTCGTGTGCTGGGCGTGGGGCTCCCAGCCGTGCACCGCGAGGAGCACGAAGAACCCGGCCACGTAGGCGATCGCCACGCCCCAGCCGTGGCGCAACCACAGGCCGACGGACTTGGCCTCGGGAAAGTTGTTGGACAGCGCCACGCCGGCCGAGGAGCCGAACCAGATCATCGAGCCCCCGAACCCCACCGCGTAGGCGAGGAAGCCCCAGTCGTAGCCGCCCTGGTGCAGCGCGAGGGCGGTGAGCGGGATGTTGTCGAACACCGAGGAGATCACGCCCAGCCCGAAGGTCGTCTGCCACGACGCCTCCGGCAGCTTTTCCACCGGCATCATCGAGGCCGAGAGCACCAGCGAGAGCAGGAAGATCGTGCCCCGCAGCGTGGGCTTGAGCAGCGACCATTGCGGGCGGCGTATCGGCGCGGTGACGAGGATCGCCGCCCACACCGCCGCCCCGAGCACGGGGAAGCGGTCGAGCACCTGCGGGAACTTCAGGTTGGCGGTCACGTTGGCGACGATCGCCGCCAGCAGGATGAACGCCACGATGCCCACGCGCGCCCAGTCGACGCGCGTGCCGCGCGGCGTGTGCTTGAGGATCGGCGAGTAGGCCTGCTGCTGGCGCGCGGCGATCACGCCGAAGATCAGGAGCGCGGTGCCCGCGGCGGTGAACGCCTCCAGCACGTCGAGCGGATTCACGCCCGCGATCCACATCATCGTGGTCGTGGTGTCGCCCACCACGCTGCCCGAGCCGCCCGCGTTGGAGGCCGCGACGATCGCGGCGAGGAAGCCGATGTGCACCTTGTGCCGGAACACCCCCGCGGCCACCGTGCCGCCGATGAGCGCCGCGGCGATGTTGTCGAGGAACGAAGAGAGCACGAACACCATCACCAGCAGCAGGAAGCCGCCGCGCCAGTCGTCGGGCAGGATCCGGGGCAGCTCGAGGGGCACGTGGGAATCCTCGAAATGCTTCGAGAGCAGGGCGAAACCCATCAGCAGGCCGAAGAGGTTCGCGAGGATCACCCACTCGTGGCCGAGCAGGCCGACGAACCCCGCGACGCCGGGCCCTTCGTGGAACCCGGTGAACATGATCTTGTAGAGCGTGATGACCGCAAGCCCGGTGACGGCGACGCGGAAGGTGTGGTGGTGGAAGAACGCGATGCCGGCGAGCACCGCCGCGAACAGGAGGAAGTCGACCGGGACCGGTCCCAGCATCAGGGGCTGTGCGTGCATGGCCGCGATTCTAGACGAGGATCGCGTGCGCGCGATACCGCCGGCGCAACCGCGCAGGGGCCGGCGCCCGCGCCGCGCTACACTGGCCGCTCGAAAGGGAGGCGGCCGATGGCGATCTGGATGCGATACGAGATGGACGGGCAAACCGGCTTCGGCCAGCTGCGCGGGGACACGATCGCGGTGCACTCGGGCGACATGTTCGCCTCCCCGGCGCCCACGGGCGAGACGCTCGCGCTCGAGGCGGTGAAGGTGCTCACGCCCACCGTTGCTTCCAAGATGATCGCGCTCTGGAACAACTTCCGCGCGCTCGCGGCCAAGCTGCAGCAGGCGATCCCGCCCGAGCCGCTGTACTTCCTCAAGGCGCCGAACTCCTTCCTCGCCCACGGCGAGGTCATCCGCAAGCCCGCCGCCTACGACGGCAAGGTGGTCTACGAGGGCGAGCTCGGCATCGTGATCGGCCGGCGCTGCGCGGCCGTGCCAGAGGCCGAGGCCGGCAGCGCGATCTTCGGCTACACCTGCGTGAACGACGTGACCGCCGCGGAGATCATCCAGCGCGACGCCTCCTTTGCGCAGTGGGTGCGCGCGAAGAGCTTCGACACCTTCGGCGTCTTCGGGCCGGCGGTGGCCACGGGGCTCGACCCGGGCGCGCTCGCGGTGAGGCTCGTGCTGAACGGCCAGGAACGCCAGAACTACCCCGTAAGCGACATGATCTTCGCCCCGGCGCAGCTCGTGAGCCTCATCTCGCGCGACATGACGCTCGAGCCCGGCGACGTGATCTGCTGCGGCACCTCGGTCGGCGTGGGCTCGATGAAGCCCGGCTCCGAGGTCGCGGTGACCATCGAGGGCATCGGCACGCTTTCCAACCGCTACGAGTGAGGAGACCCGCCATGGCCCTTCCCCTGCTTCCCACCACCATCGCCGGCAGCCTGCCCAAGCCCGCCTGGCTCGCCGAGCCGCAGAAGCTGTGGTCGCCGTGGAAGCTCGAGGGCCGCGCGCTCGAGGAAGGCAAGCGCGACGCGGTGCGCCTCGTGCTCGCGCTGCAGGAGAAATCGGGCATCGACATCGTGACCGACGGCGAGCAGACGCGCCGGCACTTCGTGAACGGCTACATGGAGAAGCTCGATGGGATCGACTTCGAGAACCTCAAGACCGTGCGCATCCGCAATCGCTACGACGCGAACGTGCCGCGGGTGGTGGGACCGGTCACGCGTCCCGCGCCGGTGCACTCGGAGGACGTCCGGTTCCTGCGCTCGGCCACGAATCACGCGATCAAGTTCACGCTGCCCGGCCCCATGACCATGGTGGACACGCTCCACGACGAGCACTACGGCAGCCGCGAGAAGCTCGCCATGGCCTTCGCGGCGATCCTCAACCAGGAGGCGCGCGAGCTCGCAGCCCTCGGCGTGGACGTGATCCAGTTCGACGAGCCCGCGTTCAACGTCTACTTCGACGAGGTGCGCGACTGGGGCATCGCGGCCCTCGAGCGGGCGCGCGCGGGCGTGCCGTGCAAGACCGCGGTGCACATCTGCTACGGCTACGGCATCGAGGCCAACATCACCTGGAAGAAGTCCCTCGGCAGCGAGTGGCGCCAGTACGAGCAGACCTTCCCGCTGCTGGCGCGCTCCTCGATCGACCAGGTCTCGCTCGAATGCGCGAACTCGCGCGTGCCCATCGAGCTGATCGCGCTGCTCGAGGGCAAGGACGTGCTCGTGGGATCGATCGACGTGGCGAGCATGCGGGTGGAGACGCCCGGGGAGGTCGCGCAGGTGATCCGGGAGGCGCTCAAGCACGTCCCGCGCGACCGGCTCTATCCCTGCACCAATTGCGGCATGGTGCCGCTGCCGCGCGAGATTGCGGCCGGCAAGCTCGCGGCCCTGGGCGCCGGTGCGGCGCTGGTGCGCGAGGAACTGCTCTGACGGGGACGCGGGAGTTGCGGCTCAGCCCGGATGCATCTGGCCGCTCGCCAGCAGGCGCGCGGAATTCCTCTCCAGCCAGCGGCGGATGCGGTTGGCGTCCCCGATGCGGGTGAGCCGGCCCCAGGAGTCGAGCAGCACGATCACGATCGGCTGGTTGGCGATCATCGCCTGCATCACGAGGCACTTGCCGGCCTCGTTGATGTAGCCGGTCTTCGACAGGCCGATCTTCCAGTCGGAGTGGCCGACGAGGGCATTGGTGTTCACGAACGAGAGCTTGCGCTTCGAGTCGGGCAGCTGCACGCTCACCGCGCTCGTGGTGGTGTAGTCGCGGATCAGCTCGTAGCCCGAGGCGTTGGCCACGAGCTTGCCCAGGTCGGCGGGGCTCGACACGTTCTCGGGCGACAGCCCCGAGGAGTCCACGTAGCGCGTCTGCGTGAGGCCGAGCGCCTGCGCCTTGGCGTTCATCGCGGCGACGAACGCCGGCAGCCCGCCGGGATAGCTGCGCCCGAGCGCCGAGGCCGCGCGGTTGTCGCTCGCCATGAGGGCGAGGCGCAGCAGGTCGTCGCGCCGGAAATGGCTGCCGATGGGCAGGCGCGACTTCGTGTTCTTCACCTGGTCGATGTCGGCGGCGGTGATCTCGATCGCCTCGTCCAGGGGCAGCTTGGCATCGAGCACCACCATCGCGGTCATGAGCTTGGTGATCGAGGCGATCGGCGCCTGCTGGTCGGCGTTCTTCGCGAAGAGGGTCTGCCCCGTGGTGGGATCGAGCACCATCACGCCCGAGGAGCGCACGCGCGGGTTGCTGTCGGCGGCGAGCTCCGCCACGCCCCCCGCGTGCGCCTTGCGCGCGGCCGGCTCCGCGGCCGCGGCGGATACGCTGAGGGCGGCCACGAAAGCGATGGCGAGGATGCGTGTCACGGGATCCGTTCCAAGGAAAGCAGGCGACACCATAGCAAAGAACCCGGGATCGTGACAACATTTCGAGGCCTTCTGAGGATTCCAGCCCAAATTATTGATTGAATGGCCCATTCCAGCCCCAAGACGCCCCATCCCGATACCCTGGCGGTGCACGCGGGCCAAACCCCCGATCCGGCCACGGGGGCGCGGGCCGTTCCCATCTACCAGACGGCCTCCTTCGTCTTTCCCGACACCGACACCGCGGCGGCGCTCTTCGACATGGAGACGCCGGGGCACGTCTACTCGCGCCTGTCGAATCCGACGGTGGCGGTCTTCGAGGAGCGCATGGCCGCCCTCGAGCAGGGCGTGGGAGCCATCGCGACCTCCAGCGGCCAGGCGGCGCTGCACCTCGCGATCGCCACGCTCATGGGACAGGGCGGGCACGTCGTCGCCTCGGCAAGCCTGTACGGCGGCTCGCACAACCTGCTCGCGTACACGCTGCCGCGCTTCGGCATAGAGACCACCTTCGTGCCCGCGCGCGACCCCGAGGCGTGGCGCGCGGCGATCCGCCCCGCGACGCGGCTGCTCTTCGGCGAGAGCGTGGGCAATCCCTCGGTGGACGTGCTCGACATTCCGGCGCTGGGCGCGATCGCCGAGAGCCGCGGCATCCCCCTGCTGGTGGATGCGACCGTGACGACCCCGGCCCTGGGGCGCCCCTTCGAGCAGGGCGCGCACCTGGTCGTGCACTCGGCCACCAAGTTCCTCTCGGGCCATGGCGTGGTGATCGGGGGCGTGCTGGTCGACGGCGGGCGCTTCGACTGGCAGGCGAGCGGGCGCTTCCCCACGCTCACCGAGCCGTATGCGGGCTTCCACGGCATGGTGTTCGCGGAGGAATCGACCGCCTCGGCTTTCCTGCTGCGCGCGCGCCGGGAAGGCCTGCGGGACTTCGGCGCGTGCATGGCGCCCATGACCGCGTTCCAGATCCTGCAGGGGCTGGAGACGCTGCCGCTGCGCATGGCGCGGCACGTGGAGAACACCGCGCGCGTGGCGCAGTTCCTCGCGGGCCACGAGGCGGTCGCGCACGTGCACCACCCGGGGCTGCCGGGCCACCCCGACCACGCGCTCGCCGAGCGGCTGTATCCGCGCGGGTGCAGCGCCATCCTCGCCTTCGAGCTCGCGGGCGGGCGCGAGGCCGGGCGGCGCTTCATCGAGGCGCTCACGCTCTTCTCGCACCTCGCCAACATCGGCGATGCGAAGTCGCTCGTGATCCATCCGGCGACGACGACCCACTACCGCATGGACGACGCGGCGCTGGCGGCCGCGGGCATCACCCCCGGCACCGTGCGCCTGTCGATCGGCCTCGAGCACGCCGGGGACCTCGTCGACGACCTCGGGCGGGCGCTGCGCTCGGCGCAGAAGCGCTGATGCAATTCATCGTCGAGGGCTATCCCGCCTACGCCTACACCGGCGGATGCGCGTTCGACCCGGCGTTGCCGGCCCTCGTGTTCGTCCACGGTGCGGCCTTCGATCACAGCGTATGGCAATGGCAGTCGCGCTACTTCGCGCACCACGGGCGCACGGTGCTCGCGGTCGACCTTCCCGGCCACGGCCGCAGCCCCGGCGCGGCGCGCACCGCAATCGGGGCGCTCGCGGCGTGGACCGCGGCGCTGCTCGATGCCGCCGGCCTCGCGCGCGCCGCGTTCGTCGGGCACAGCATGGGCTCCCTCGTGGCGCTCGAGGCGGCGCTGCGCTTTCCGCAACGCGTATCGCGCCTGGCGCTCATCGGGACCTCGGTGCCCATGGCGGTGGGCGCGCCGTTCCTGGCCGCCGCGCGCGACGATGCGCCCGCCGCCTTCGACATGGAGACCGCGTGGGGCCACGCACGCGAGGCCTTCCTCGCGCAAAGCCCCGTGCCCGGGATGTCCCTCGTCTGCGCCAGCCGTCAGCTGAACGGCCGCGCGCGCGCCGGCGTCCTGCATGCCGACCTGCAGGCGTGCGAGGCCTACCGCGCCGCCCCGGAGGCGCTGCGTGCGCTGGACGTGCCGACGCTGGTGGTCGCAGGACGGCGCGACCAGATGACGCCGTTCAAGGCGGGACAGGCGCTCGCCGCGCAGATACCGGGCGCACGGTTCGTCGCGCTCGACGCGGGCCACTCCATGATGACCGAGGCGCCCCGGGCCACGCTGCAGGCGCTGCGCGACTTCCTGGGCTAGGCGGCGGAGGGCTCGGGAAGGGCGTCGCGCCGGGCGGCCTCCTGCTTGCGCCCCTCCTCCAGCTGCAGGCGCCACATCTGCGCGAAGCGCCCGTCGGCCGCGAGCAGCTCGCGGAAGGGGCCGCGCTCCACGATCCGCCCCTGCTCGAGCACCAGGATCTCGTCGGCGTCGACGACCGTGGACAGGCGGTGCGCGATCACGAGCGTGGTGTGGTCGCGCGAAATCTCGGCCAGCTCCGCCTGGATCGCCTTCTCGGTGTGCGAGTCGAGCGCCGAGGTGGCCTCGTCGAACACGAGGATGCGCGGATCCTTGAGCACGGTGCGCGCGATCGACACGCGCTGCTTCTCCCCGCCCGAGAGCTTCAACCCGCGCTCGCCCACGGTGGTCTCCCACTTGTCGGGCAGGCCCTCGATGAACTGCGCGATGTGCGCCACGCGCGCTGCGTCCTCGATCTCCGGGCGCGCGGCCCCCGGCCGGCCGTAGGCGATGTTGTAGGAGATCGTGTCGTTGAAGAGCACGGTGTCCTGCGGAACCACGCCGATCGCCGCGCGCACGCTCTCCTGGCGCACCTCGCGGATGTCCTGCCCGTCGATGGTGATTCGCCCCGCGTCGACGTCGTAGAAGCGGAAGAGCAGGCGCGCGAGCGTGGACTTGCCCGAGCCGCTGGGGCCGACCACGGCGACCTTGCGGCCGGCGGGGACCTCGAAGGAGACGTCCTCCAGGATCTCGCGCTTGCCGTCGTAGCTGAAATCCACGTGCTCGAAGCGGATCGCCCCGCCGGAGACCGCGAGGGGCGCGGCCCCCGGCCGGTCCTCGATCTCGCGGTTCTCCGAGAGCAGCCGGAACATCTTCTCCATGTCCACCAGCGCCTGCTTGATCTCACGGTACATCACGCCCAGGAAGTTGAGGGGAATGTAGAGCTGGATCAGCAGCGCGTTCACCATCACGAGGTCCCCGAGCGTGAGCTCGCCCCGCACGATGCCCTCGGCCGCGCGCCACATGAGCAGCGCCACCGCGGTGGCGATCACCATCGCCTGCACGGCGTTCAGCAGCCCGAGCGAGGTCTCGCTCGTGACCACCGCGCGCTCGTAGCTCTGCAGGTTGGCGTCGTAGCGCTTCGCCTCGTAGTCCTCGTTGCCGAAGTACTTCACCGTCTCGTAGTTGAGCAGCGAGTCGATCGCCCGCGTGTTGGCCTTCGAGTCCATCTCGTTCATGCGGCGGCGATGGACGGTGCGCCACTCGGAGATCACGAACGTGATCGCGACGTAGACCGCGAGCGCGCCCACGGTGATCACGCCGAACCAGACGTCGAAGCGGTAGACGAGGAAGCCCGTGACAAGCGCGATCTCGAGCAGCGTGGGCAGCACGCTGAACACGGTGAACGAGAGCAGCGTCGAGATCCCGCGCGTGCCGCGCTCGATGTCGCGCGTGAGCCCGCCGGTCTGGCGCTCGAGGTGGAATCGCAGCGACAGCGCGTGCAGGTGGTGGAACACTTCGAGCGCGATGCGCCGCATGGCGCGCTGCGTCACCTTCACGAACACGATGTCGCGCAGCTCGTTGAAGAGCGTGCTCGACAGGCGCAGCAGCGCGTAGGCGGCGAGCAGCGCCACCGGCACGGCCAGCACCGCCCTGGGCCCCGAGAGGCCGTCCACGATGCGCTTCATCACGATGGGCACCGTGATGTTGGCGAGCTTCGCCGTGACCAGGAACGCGAGCGCGAGCGCGACCCGCCCGCGGAATTCCCAGAGGTAGGGAACCAGCTTGCGCATGACGCTCAGGTCGCCGCGGGCCGCGGGCGGCGCGGCGCTCGCCGCAACCGCGGACGGCGCCGGCGAGGCAGTGCCGGGAGTGGTGCTCATGGAACCGCTCATTGTCGCATTTCGCGCCGCGGGCGCGCGCGGCGCCGCGCTAGCGCGCGCGGGATTTCGCCGGCGCCCCGGGGCGCGCCCGCTCCCCGATCCCCCGCCGCTCGAGCGCCTCGCGCAGGAGGTATTCCACCTGGCCGTTCACGGAGCGCAGCTCCGCCTGCGCGAGGCGCTCGATCTCGGCCCACAGTCCGGGATCGACGCGCAGCAGGTAGGACTTGCGCTGCGCCATGCCGCGCTCAGGTGTACAGGGTCCCGGTGTTCACCACGGGTTGCGTGTCCCGATCGGAGCACAGCACCACCATGAGGTTGGACACCATGGAGGCGCGCCGCTCGTCGTCCAGCTCCACCACCTTCTGTTCCGACAGGCTGCGCAGGGCCATCTCCACCATCGAGACCGCGCCCGCCACGATCTTCGTGCGCGCGGCGATCACCGCCTCGGCCTGCTGGCGGCGCAGCATCGCGCCCGCGATCTCGGGGGCGTAGGCGAGGTGCGTGAGCTTCGCCTCCTCCACCTGCACGCCCGCCTGCTGCACGCGCGCCTGCAGCTCCGCGCGCAGGGCCTCGGCCACCACGTCGGCCCCGCCGCGCAGCGTGACCTCGTGCGCCTCGCGATCCTCGCCCTCGTCGTAGTCGTAGCGCGTGGCCACGTGGCGCAGCGCCGATTCGCTCTGCACGCGCACGAACTGCTCGAAATCCTCGACGTCGAACATCGCCTGGCCGGTGTCGGACACGCGCCAGACCACCACCGCGCCGATCTCGACCGGGTTGCCGCGCTTGTCGTTCACCTTCAGGGTCTCGATGTTGTTGTTGCGCGCGCGCACGCTCACGCGACGGCGCGCGTTCCACGGCAGCGTCCAGCGCAGCCCCGGGGCGCGCTCGGTGCCGAGGTAGGCGCCGAAGAGCGTGAGCACGCCCGCCTCGTTGGGCTGCAGCATGAAGAAGCCGCCCACCACGAACAGGAACGCGAGGAGCGAGATGCCCGCGAAGACCGGGCTGCGCAGCCCGAGGAGCGCCGCCAGCGCCACGGCCAGCAGGCCGATCGCCAGCAGCAGCATCGCAATGCCGTTCATCGTGACGTAGGGTTTCTCGAACGTGCCTTCCCTGCGGTACTCGGCCATGGCCTCGCTCCCCGCCGGCGCCGTGCCGGCTGCTATTGATCTGATATCATTTTGATAGAAACCCGGGCGCGTGTCAAGCACCGCTACAATCGGGCGATGGAAGCCCTCCGGGTGCTGGATAGCGCCACGCAGCTCGACGCCTCGGCGCGCGGGGCGGTGGTGGTATGCGGCTCCCACGGCGGGACCTACCCGGCGTGGCTCGCGGCGCGCGCCGGCGTGGGCGCGGCCGTCTTCAACGACGCGGGCATCGGCCTGCAGCAGGCCGGCGTCGCGGGCCTGGCCGGGCTCGCGGAGCTGGGCATCGCAGCCTGCGCCGTCGATCATGGAAGCGCGCGCATCGGCGACGGGGCCGACACCCTCGCCTCGGGGATCGTCACCGTGGTGAACGAGGTGGCCGCGCGGCTCGGATGCGAGGCGGGACAATCATGCCGCGAGGCGGCGCAACGCCTAGCGACGAACGCCGCGGGCCGGGCCGCCGCGCCTATCCCCGGGACCGGCGAGACGCGCACGCGGCTGGAGAACACCGGGCACCGCGCGGTCTGGGCGCTGGACTCGGTGGCGTTGTCGCGGCCGCAGGACCGGCGCGCCATCCTGGTGACCGGATCGCACGGAGCGCTGCTGGGAGGCCGGCCCGACCACATGCTCGAGGTGGACGTATTCGCCGCGATCTTCAACGACGCGGGCGGCGGCAAGGATGGAGCCGGCTACTCGCGCCTGGCCGAGCTCAACGGGCGCGCGATCGCGGCGGCGGCGGTGGCGTGCGAAACCGCGCGGATCGGCGACGGGCGCTCCACCTACGAAACGGGTGTCGTCTCCCACGCGAACACCGCGGCGCGGCGCCTGGGCCTCACCGAGGGCCTCACCACGCGCGAGGCGGTGGCCCGGCTGGTGGGGCTCGCCTAGGGCGCGGCGCCCCTGTACGACTGCCCGCCGCCGTAGCTCCCCAGCTTCGTCAGGGTGCCGCCCTTCCTCAGCTTCACCGCGCAGTACTTGACCTCCGCGATCTTCCCGAACGGATCGAGGGCCGCGTTGGTGAGGAGGTTCGCCGCCGCCTCGTAGAAGGCGAACGGGATGAATATCGATCCTCGCGGCGTGCCGTCGTCGGCGCGCGCCACGAGCGAGATCTTGCCGCGGCGGGACTCGACGGTGATCACGTCGCCGGCGGTCACGCCGAGGGCGTCGAGATCGAGCGGATGGAGCGACCCGACCGCCTGCGGCTCGATCGCGTCGAGCACGGAGGCGCGGCGCGTCATCGAGCCCGTGTGCCAGTGCTCGAGCTGGCGCCCGGTGATGAGCACCACCGGATACTCGGCATCGGGACGCTCGTTGGCGGGTATGAGATCGGCGGGGACGAAGCGCCCGCGCCCATCCTTCGTCGGGAAATTCTCGGTAAACACGACCGACTGGCCGGGGTCGTCCTCGGTGCGGCACGGATAGGTGACCGACGATTGCTTCTCGAGGCGCTCCCACGAGATGCCGGCGATCGAATTCATCGCCCGGCGCATCTCTTCGTAGACCTCGGCAACGCCGCTCTCCGGCCCCGCGAATTTCCATCCGCAGCCGAGGCGATTCGCGATCTGCTGGATGATCCAGAGATCCTGGCGCGCATCGCCGGGCACGTCGAGCGCGCGGCGCCCGAGCTGCACCATCCGGTCCGTGTTGGTGACGGTGCCGGTCTTCTCGGGCCACGCGGACGCGGGCAGCACGACGTCGGCGAGGTACGCGGTCTCCGTGAGGAAGATGTCCTGCACCACCAGGCAATCCATCTTCGCGAGCCCTTCGCGCGCGTGATGCGCGTTGGGATCGGACATCGCGGGGTTCTCGCCCATGATGTACATGCCCTTGATCCTGCCCGCGCACGCCGCATCCATGATCTCGACCACGGTGAGGCCGGGCTTCTTGTCGAGCGCTCGCCCCCAGAGCTTCTCGAAGCGCGCGTTCGCCTCGACGTTGTCGACGCGCTGGTAGTCGGGAAACATCATCGGGATGAGCCCCGCGTCGGAAGCGCCCTGCACGTTGTTCTGGCCCCGCAGGGGATGCAGCCCCGTGCCGGGGCGGCCTATCTGCCCGGTCATCAGCGTGAGAGCGATCAGGCAGCGCGCGTTGTCCGTGCCGTGCACGTGCTGCGAGATGCCCATGCCCCACAGGATGATCGAGGCTTTCGAAGTCGCGTAGGCGCGCGCGACCTCGCGGATCGTCTCCGCGGGAATGCCGCAGATGGGGGCCATGAGCTCGGGGCTGAAGCCCTTGGCGTTCTCCTTGAGCGCCTCGTAGCCGGTGGTGCGCTGGCGGATGAACTCCTCGTGGACGAGGCCCTCCTCGATGATGGTGTAGATCATCGCGTTGAGGAGCGCGACGTCGGTGTCGGCCTGGAACTGCAGGAAGCGCCACGCGTGGCGCGCGAGATCGTTGCGGCGCGGGTCGGCAAGGATCAGCTTCGCGCCGCGGTCGGTCGCGTTCTTCATCCACGTCGCGGCCACCGGGTGGTTCGAGGTCGGATTGGCGCCGATCACGAAGAGCACCTCGGCTTCGGCGACATCGGAGACCTGGTTGGAGACCGCGCCGGAGCCGATCCCCTCGAGGAGCGCGACGACCGACGACGCGTGGCACAGGCGCGTGCAATGGTCCACGTTGTTGGTGCCGAAGCCGGTGCGCACGAGCTTCTGGAAGAGATAGGCCTCTTCGTTCGAACCCTTCGCGCTGCCGAAGCCCGCCAGCGCCTGCGGGCCGGCGGTGTCGCGGATCCCCTTCAAGCCATTGGCCGCGAGATCGAGCGCTTCCTCCCATGTCGCCTCGCGGAACACGTCGCTCCAGCGCGTCGGGTCGACGGTGAAGTCCTCCGTCTTCTTCGCGCCCGCCTTGCGGATGAGCGGCTTCGTGAGGCGCTGCGGGTGCTGCACGTAGTCGAAGCCGAAGCGGCCCTTCACGCACAGGCGCTCGTGGTTCGAGGGGCCGTCGCGGCCTTCCACGCGCACGATGCGGTTCGCCTTCACGTGGTAGGTGAGCTGGCAGCCCACGCCGCAGTACGGGCACACCGAGTCGATCTTCTTGTCGGCGACGAGCGCGTAGGCGTCCTTCGCCGGGGCGAGCGCTCCCGTCGGGCAGGCCTGCACGCACTCGCCGCACGCGACACAGGTCGATTCCCCCATCGGGTCGTCGAAGTCGAAGACGATCTTCGATTCGCCGCCGCGGAAGGCGTAGCCGATCACGTCGTTCACCTGCACCTCGCGGCAGGCGCGCACGCAGCGCGTGCACTGGATGCACGCGTCGAGGTTGACCGTCATCGCGGGGTGCGTCGCGTCGCGCGCCGGCTGCGCGCGCGCCTCGAAGCGCGAGGCGGCCAGGCCCAGCTTCGCGCCCCACTCGAGCAGCTCGTTCGCACCGGGCTTGAGGTCGGCCTTCGGCGCGTCGGCGAGCAGCAGCTCGAGCACCATCTTCTGCGAGTGCAAGGCGCGCTGCGAGGTCGACTCCACCTCCATGCCCTTGGCGGGCTGGCGGCAGCACGAGGGGGCCAGCACGCGCTCGCCCTTGATCTCCACCATGCACGCGCGGCAGTTGCCGTCGGGGCGCATGCCCTCCTTGTAGCAGAGGTGCGGGATGTCCACCCCGTGGCGCGCCGCCGCCTGGATGATCGTATCGCCGGCGAGGGCCGAAATCGTCTCGCCGTTCAGCTTGAACTCGATCGTCTCGGCCTTGCCGACGGGCTCGTTCATCTTCATGGGGCCACCCCGCTGCTCAGATTTCGTCCGGAAAGTGCTTGGCGACGCAGCGGATCGGGTTCGGCGCCGCCTGCCCCAGGCCGCAGATGGAGGCGTCGGCCATCGCCACGGAAAGCTCCTCGAGCAGCGCCGTGTCCCACTTGCCGGCCTGCATGAGGTGCGCGGCCTTCGCCGTTCCCACGCGGCAGGGCGTGCACTGGCCGCACGACTCGTGCTCGAAGAAGCGCATGAGGTTCAGCGCCGCGTCGCGCGCGCGGTCGTGCTGCGAGAGCACGATCACCGCCGCCGAGCCGATGAAGCAGCCGTGGGGCTGCAGCGTGTCGAAATCGAGCGGGATGTCGCCCATCGAGGCCGGCAGGATGCCGCCCGACGCGCCGCCGGGCAGGTAGGCGTAGAACCGGTGCCCGTCCTGCATGCCGCCGCAGAACTCGCCGATCAGCTCGCGCACGGTGATGCCCGCGGGCGCCAGGTGCACGCCGGGCTGCTTCACGCGCCCCGACACCGAGAACGCGCGCAGGCCCTTGCGCCCGTGGCGCCCGTTGGACGAGAACCATTGCGGCCCGCGCTCGATCAGGTCGCGCACCCAGTAGAGCGTCTCCATGTTGTGCTCGAGCGTCGGGCGGTCGAACACGCCGACCTGCGCCACGTACGGCGGGCGCAGGCGCGGCATGCCGCGCTTGCCCTCGATCGACTCGATCATCGCGGATTCCTCCCCGCAGATGTAGGCGCCCGCGCCGCGCCGCAGGTGGATGCGCGGCAGTTTCGTCGGCGGGTCGGCGGCGAGCGCCGCGATCTCGCGCTCGAGCATCGCGCGGCAGGCGTGGTACTCGTCGCGCAGGTAGACGTAGATGTCCTCGATGCCCACGGCCCAGGCGGCGATGAGCATGCCCTCGAGGAAGCGGTGCGGATCGCGCTCGAGGTAGTGCCGGTCCTTGAACGTGCCCGGCTCGCCCTCGTCGATGTTCACCGCCATGAGGCGCGGGGCCGGCTCCGCGCGCACGATGCGCCACTTGCGCCCGGCGGGGAATCCCGCGCCGCCGAGGCCGCGCAGGCCCGCGTCCTCC
Source organism: uncultured beta proteobacterium (assembly GCA_963792865.1). Classification (GTDB taxonomy): domain Bacteria; phylum Pseudomonadota; class Gammaproteobacteria; order Burkholderiales; family Usitatibacteraceae; genus Usitatibacter. The sequence continues at coordinate 680,117 of CAWBYB010000014.1, read as the reverse complement.
ATGACCTTGATCACCGACTCGACGTCGCGCTTGCCGCCCGCGCACTCGGACCACGTGCGATAGCCGCCCCGGGCCCGATATTCGGCGTAGCCGACGGGGGCGAGCTCCGGCGCCTGCACGCGGCCCTCGGCGACGGCTCGCTGCACATCCTGCTCGGTCGCCTGCCCGAAAGCGTTCTGGCCCACGCACACCGCGGGCGCCTCGGCGCAGCGCCCGATGCAGGGCGCGGCGATCACGCGCACGCGCGGGCCGAGCAGCGCCGGCAGGCGCTCGAGCAGCCCGCCCGCGCCCGCCATCGCGCACGAGAGCGTCTCGCACACGCGCACGGTCACCGGCGCCGGCGCGGCGCCGCCCTCCTTCACCACGTCGAAGTGGTGGTAGAACGTGGCGACCTCGTAGACCTCGGCCTGGGCGAGCTTCATGGCCTCGGCGAGCGCGTTCAGGTGCGCGGCGGAGATATGGCCGTAGCGGTCCTGGATGCGGTGCAGGTTCTCGATGAGGTATTCGCGCCCGGCCGGGGCGCCCTCGAGCAGGCGCGCGACCTCGTCGCGGGCGGCGGGATCGACGGCTCGGCCCTTGGGAGTGGCACGGGCCCGGCGGATCTTCGATGCGGGAATGACGACGTTATCGGCCATGGCGTAGGAAACGAGTTTGGCAGCTTTCGGCCCCCGTTTGGGCGATGCCTGCCTGGGCAAGACCGCATAGCTGCGGATCGAAGCCGCGACCGCCCGCGGGACGTGCGAACGATCCGTAAGTCAATGCCCTAGATTACCCGCCTCCAGCGTGCCCTGGGCTTGACGGGAGTCAAGCCCGCGCCGCGGCCCGGTATGGGCGTTCGACCCCGCCCGCCTCGCGGGAGGCTCGCTACTTGAGCACGGCCTTGAGCAGCGCGCCCATCTCCGCGGGATTGCGCGTCACCTTGATGCCGCAGGCCTCCATCACGGCGAGCTTCTCCTGCGCCGTGCCCTTGCCGCCCGAGATGATCGCGCCCGCGTGCCCCATGCGCTTGCCGGGGGGCGCGGTCACGCCCGCGATGAAGCCGACGACGGGCTTCTTCATGTTCTCCTTGACCCAGCGCGCGGCGGTCTCTTCGTCGGTGCCGCCGATCTCGCCGATCATGATCACCGCCTCGGTCGCGGGATCGTCGTTGAACATCTGCATCACGTCGATGTGCTTCAGCCCGTTCACCGGATCGCCGCCGATGCCCGACGCAGATGGACTGCCCGAGGCCCAGCGCGCTCACCTGCCCCACCGCTTCGTAGGTGAGCGTGCCGGAGCGCGACACCACGCCGATGCGGCCCTTGCGTGTGGATGTGGCCGGGCATGATGCCGATCTTGATCTCCTCGGGCGTGATCACGCCCGGGCAGTTGGGCCCGATCAGGCGCGTCTTCTTGCCCTGCATCTTGTAGCGCGTGCGGATCATGTCGCGCACCGGGATGCCCTCGGTGATGCAGATCACCAGGTCGAGGCCGGCATCGACCGCCTCGTCGATCGCCGCGGCGGCGAAGGGCGGCGGCACGTAGATCACCGACACGGTGGCGCCGGTCGCGGCCCGCGCGTCCTTCACCGTGTTGTAGATCGGGATGCCCTCGAAGTCCTGGCCGCCCTTGCCGGGCGTGACGCCCGCGACGAAACAGTGCTTCCCGTTCGCGTACTCGCGGCACATCTTGCGTGTGGAACTGGCCGGTCTTGCCGGTGATGCCCTGGGTGATGACCCTGGTGTCGCGGTTGATGAGGATCGACATCGATCACTTTCCCTTCGCCGGCGGCGACGACCTTCTGCGCGGCGTCGCCCATGTCGGCCGCCGAGATGATCGGCAGCCCCGATTCGGCGAGGATCTTCTTGCCCAGGTCGACGTTGGTGCCCTCGAGGCGCACCACCAGGGGCACCTTGAGGCCCGACCTGCTTCGCCGCGGCCGACCACGCCGCTCGCGATCACGTCGCACTTCATGATGCCGCCGAAGATGTTGACCAGGATCGCCGCGACCTGGGGTTCCTCAGCATGATCTTGAACGCCTCGGTCACCTTCTCCGTGGTCGCGCCGCCGCCCACGTCGAGGAAGTTCGCGGGGCTGCCGCCGAAGAGCTTGATGGTGTCCATCGTCGCCATCGCGAGCCCCGCGCCGTTCACCAGGCAGCCGATGTCGCCGTCGAGCTGGATGTAGTTCAGGTCGTACTTCGACGCCTCGACCTCCGCCGGGTCCTCCTCGTCCAGGTCGCGCATCGCGACGATGTCGGGGTGGCGGAAGAGCGCGTTGTCGTCGAAGTTCAACTTCGCGTCGAGCGCGACCACGCGGCAGTCCCCGGTCACGATGAGCGGGTTCATCTCGGTCAAGGAGCAGTCGCACTCGTCGAAGCAGCGGTAGAGCGCCGTGAAGAGCTCGCGCGCCTTCGGCACGAGCTCCGCGGGCACGCCGATCTTGCGCGCGAGCTCGTCGGCCTGGCCGTCCTCGAGGCCGCGCATCGGGTCGATGGCCACGCGGTGGATCTTGTCGGGCGACTTCGCGGCGACCTCCTCGATGTCCATGCCGCCCTCGCTCGAGGCCATGAGCACCACGCGCTGCAGCCCGCGGTCGACCACGAGCGCCGACGTAGAGCTCCTTGCGGATGTCCGCGCCCTCCTCGATCAGCAGGCGGCGCACCACGCGGCCCTGCGGGGCCGGTCTGGTGCGTGACGAGCGTCATGCCGAGCATCTGGCCGGCGATGGCGCGCACCTCGTCGACGGAGTCGCGCGAGCTTCACGCCGCCGCCCTTGCCGCGGCCGCCGGCATGGATCTGGGCCTTCACGACCCAGACCGGGCCTCCCAGCGACTGCGCCGCGCCGACCGCCTCGTCGACCGACCGGGCCGGGATGCCGCGCGGCGTGGCCACGCCGAATTTTCGGAAGAGCTCCTTGCCCTGGTATTCGTGGATGTTCATGGCGGATGTCGGAAGGGCGTTGCGGGTTGGACCGGTGCGAGGCTACGGCTTCGGATTCTAACGGCGCGGGCGCGGCGGGCTTCTTGACCTAGGGCAGGAGGCGGCCGCGCCGCTAGTGCTGGTCGCCTTCCGCGGCCGGCTCGATCTTCTCGGCGCCGCGATACCAGCGCGGGTAGTACCGGGCCACCGCGGCCTTGGTGGCGTCGAGCGCGTGGCAACGGTCGATCTGGAACGGCTTGCGGCCCGGCTCCTGCACGCGCTGGCCGGCCATGGTCTGGAACGCGGCGGTCGCGAGCGCCCCGGCGAGCTCGCTCACGTGGGTGCAGCCGTGCACCCCGCCGAAGAGCTCCTTCAGCTTCTGGTGGTAGCCGGGCCGGATCGCGAGCCCCACGAGCTTGCGGTAGGCCGGCACGATCGCATCGCAGTAGCCGACATAGGGCATGGCATCCATCGCTGCCGCGGCATCGACGATGGTCAGCTGGCGATCCACGGTGATGCGCAGCCACATGCCGTGGATCGCCTCGCCGGCGGGACGCACGCCCGCGGCGAGGTGGAAGTCGTACGGCTTCGTATCGACGAGGTGGCCCTCGATGTCATACAGGCCGTCCTCGCGCTTGTAGCCCCGGATCTCGATGGCACGCCGGTGCAGGGGCTCGCGCGCGACCGTCGGCTCCAGCCCGGGCATCGGCCTACGCGGCGCCCGAACCGGACTTGCGCCCCTGGCGGATCGCCTCGGCGAACTCCGCGCCGGTCTGGTAACGCTGCTCGAAGTCCTTGGCGAGCGCGCGGTCGATCACGCCCTCGACCCACGGCGGCAGCGACGCGTTGAGCTCGAGGATGCGCGGGTGCGGGTTGTTGGCGATGGCGAACATGAGCTGCGTCATCGACTCGCCCTCGAAGGGCAGGCGCCCGCAGAGCATCTGGAACAGCGTCACGCCGAGCGAGAAGAGGTCGCTCCTGCCGTCGATCTTCTTGCCGCCGAGCTGCTCGGGCGACATGTAGGACGGCGTGCCCAGCACCATGCCGGTCTTGGTACGCGACGAGTCGGTGATGCGCGCGATGCCGAAGTCGGTGACCTTCACCGTGTCGCTCTCCGGCTCGTACATGATGTTCGCCGGCTTGATGTCGCGGTGCACGATGCCCATCGAGTGCGCGTATCCCAGCGCCTCGGCCACGCGCTCGACGATGGAGAGCACCTTGTCGGGAGGAAACAGGTTCGGGTTCTTCGTGTAGGGCACGAGGTCCTTGCCCTTGAGGAACTCCATGGCGATGTAGCACAGGTCGTGCTCCTCGCCCGCGTCGTAGATCGTGACGATGTTGGGGTGCGTGAGGCGCCCCGCGGTCTCGGCCTCGCGGAAGAAGCGCTCCTTGGCTTCCTTCAGCTCGTCGGCCTCGAACTCCTCCGAGAGCGCCATGGTCTTGATCGCGACCACGCGGCCGATCTTCGGGTCCTTGCCGCCGTAGACCACGCCCATCGCGCCCTTGCCGAGCTCCTTGTCGATCTGGTAGCGCCCGAGCATCGGCTTTTCCGCGCCGCCGCTGCCCTGCATGATCATGGTGCCTGCGTTGGTGCGCGCGGACCCCGAGCCGCCGAGGATGATCGTCTCCGAGAGCTTCTTCGCGCGGTCGAGGCGCTCGCCGATGTCGCGGAACTTCGGATCGAAGGTCGCCATGTAGCGGAAGCAGCTCTCCGCCTTGTTGAACTGGCGGCGGCGCTCGAAGTCGAGGGCGAGGTTGTACAGGTTCTCCATCACCTCCTCGTTGAGCGGCGCCTTGCGGAACTTGTCGAACGCCATGTCGAGCTGGCCCTGCTGCTGGAAGGCGAGGCCGAGCATGCGGTTGGATTCCGCGCTCTCCACGTCGGCCTTCTCCTTGCCGCGCTCGGTGACGAGATAGCGCTTGGTGGTGAGCAGCGCGTGCCCCACGAGCAGCAGCGTGGCCGGCAGCATGAGCTGGATCCACAGCCCCGCGCTGGTCATGAGCGCGAGGTGGGTGCCGAAGAGCGCCACGAAGATGATCGCGGTGAGCACGGCGCCCATGCCGGCCTTGAGCCGGGGAAGCAGCAGGATGATGTACAGCGCCACCAGGAGGTAGGCGCCGAGGCTGGCGAGCGCGCCCCAGGAGGGCGCGACGAAGTAATGCTCCTGCAGGATCGACGACACCGAGTGCGCGAGCGTGGTGACCGGGTTCATCTGCGCCGAGATCGGCGTCACCTGGCTGGTTCCGATGCCCGCCGCCGTGGCGCCGATCAGCACGATCTTGTCGGCGTACTTCGCCGCCGGGATCTTGCCGCTGTACACGTCGTAGAACGAGTCGATCGGGAAGGCCGGGCGACCGTCGCGGTCCTTGTAGAAATATGTGTACATCTGACCGAAGTCGTCGGTGCGGATGGTCTTGCCCCCGAGCGTCACGTTCTGCCCGAGGTTCACGTGGATGTCCTTCGCGGTGAGGTTCAGGCTCTTGGCCGCGATCATGAGCGCGAGCGACGGGAACTGCTGGCCGTAGTAGTCGATCACCAGCGGCTCGAAGCGGATCGCCCCGTCCTCGTCGAGGGTGCTGTTCAGGTGGCCCACGCCGGCGACGACGGCCCCGATCTGCTCGATGGGCACGAGCGCGCCGATGCCGTGCAGGAACGATCCCCCCGCATCGGTGGACCCGCCGATGGTGTCCTTCACCACGTATTCGGGCAGCGGCTTGTCGGGCCGGCCCTCGGGAGGCCGGTACGAGAGCTGCTCGAAGGCGAGCGGCACCACGACGTTGCCCGCCTTCTTGACGCTCGCGGCGAGCTGCACGTCGCTATCGAGCGCGACCGAGGCTTCCCGGAGGATCTTGCCGATCTGCGCCACCTCCCCGCTCGGCTGCGCGGCGTACGCGGCCGGAGTCTCGCCCCCGATCGACGCCACCCCGGGGACCTCCTGCACGGCGGGCGGGAACGCCTTGTTGTAGATGTCGAGCATCTTGTCGACGTAGACCAGGCCGGGGTCCTTCTGCGGCTCGAAGAAGAACACGGTATTGCCGATCACCTTCGCCTTGGCGGCGGCGAGCTCGTCGATCAGCTTGGCGTGGACCTCGCGCGGCCAGGGCCAGCGCCCGATGTTGGCGATCGACTGCTCGTCGATGGCGATCACCGCGATCTTGTCGCTCGGTGCCTTGGAGGTCGCCTTGACGCCCAGGTCGTAGGCCCAGCGCTCGAGCCCGGGGATCACGCCGGAGACCCGCGCAAAGGCGAACAGCGCGATTGCGATGATCAGGCCGAAGAACCAGTCGGCCTTCCAGAAAGCGGTCTTCATGAACTCCCCCCTCGGCCCTGCGCGCGACCCTGGAACCCTGCTCCATGGCGGCATTCGGGTGCCGACATCTTACATGGCCGTGGCCGGGCCATCATGCGCCCAGGTCGATCGGCGTGCCCCTGCCGTCCCGCCGGGCGAGCTCGAGCAGCTTCGCGGCGATGACCAGATCCTGCATCGCCATCCCCTGCGACTCGAACAGCGTCACCTGCCCGGCCGAGGTGCGGCCCGGCCGGATGCCCGCGATCACCTCGCCCAGCTCCGTGAGCCCGCCGGCATGGATGCGGCCCTTCTCGAGCGCCGGCAGCAGGTCGCCGGCCTCCTTGATCGCCGACGCACGCGAGTCGACCACGATCGGATCGGCCCTGCGCACCGTCGCCTCGTCGATCTCGCGGCGCAACAGCGAATTGGAGCCCGCGGCGTTCACGTGCGTCCCCGGCGCGATCCATTCGCCGTCGAAGACCGGCGTGGCCGCGGTGGTGATGGTCACCACGATGTCGCTTCCCTTCACGGCGTCCTCGGCGCCTGCCGCGGGCACCACGGCAATCCCGAGGCGAGCGCCCATGAGCGCGCAGAACCGCGCGACCTTCTCCGGCGAGCGCGAATGCACCTTCACCTTCTCGAGACTGCGCACCTGGGCGAGGGCCTCGAGCTGCCCGCGCGCCTGCCATCCGGAGCCGAAGATGCCGGCCACCTTGGCGTCGGCTCGCGCGAGCCAGCGGGCCGCCACGCCCCCGGCGGCGCCCGTGCGCATCATGCCGAGGTGGTTCGCCTCGACGATTCCCGCGAGGCTGCCGTCCTCGGCGTCGAAGGCATAGACCAGGAAGCGCACGCCCTCGCGGCTCGAGGTGTACGCCTTGTAGCCGAACACGCCCGCCGACGGCACCGCGCCCTGCAGGATGTGCAGAGCCGCCTTCGGCAGCCGCGTGCGCTCGCGCGGGACGTCGATCGCCTGGCCGGTGGAATACTCGCGATGCACGCGCTCGACGAGCTCGAGGGTCGTGGACATGGTGAGCAGCTGCTCGACGTCGGCTTCGCGCAGGAGGAGTGCCATGGAAGCGCCGCGGAAAGGAAAGAGCCCGGGATTCTACCGCGCACGACTGCCGCGGCCGCGCCAGACGCGCCCCCTTGCCGCGCGGCTCAGGGAAACGCGGGCACCGTCGGCTCGTTGCCGCGATCCATAGCCTCCGGATGGGTGCGCGCGATCACGCCGCGCAGCTCCTCGTAGCGACTCGCGGGGAGGTCGAGCATCAGCAGGATCCTGCCCTTCTCCAGATCGTGCTCGAAGCCCTTGAGCCGCGAGTTGGGCACCTGCAACCCCACCATCGTGGACACCCACGTCCCCAGCAACGCACCGACGATGGCCGCCACCAGCACCGCGCCCATCTCCAGCGTGAGCCCCTGTGGGGGAAAGTTCACCAGCACCGCGCCCACCAGCGCGCCCATCACTCCGCCCAGCACGAGTCCCACGAAGGCGCCGTGCACGGCATCGGTCTTGTGCAGGTAGGAGGCTTCGTGGAGCGGGGCGAGGTCGGTGCCGCGGCGCGCGAGGAAATGCATGTGGCGGTGTTCGACGCGGGCGAGCAGCAGGTCATCGGCCAGCCGGCGCGCGCTCGACAGGTCCGGGAGCGTGACGTACATCCTGAGTCTCATGCGACCCTCCTTTTCGTCGGATGTCGAAAGGAGCGGTGTCGAGAGTCGGAACAGGCTCTGGCATCGCCAAACCCAAGCAGGATGAGGCTAGCCCCGCGGCGGGGGCGAATCAAGGGGCGCGGAGCCTGCCCGCCTAAGGGACGAGGATCGTCGATCCCGTGGTCTTGCGCCCCTCGAGGTCGCGGTGCGCCTGGACGGCGTCCTTGAGCGCGTAGCTCTGGCGCGGGACCACCTTGATGCGCCCGGCGAGCACGTGCTCGAAGAGCTCGTTCGGCGGCGGCCACGAGCTCCGCGCGCTTGCCCACGTAGCTCATGAGCGTGGGACGGGTCACATAGAGCGAGCCCTTGGCCGAGAGGATGCCCAGGTCGGTGGGCCCGACGGGGCCCGAGGCGTTGCCGAAGCTCACCATGAGGCCGCGCAACTGCAGGCAATCCAGCGACTTCATGAAGGTGTCCTTGCCGACGGAATCGTAGGCGATCGGCACCTTCTTCCCGCCGGTGATCTCGCCCACCTTCGCCACGAAGTCCTCCTTCGTGTAGATCACGGTGTGGGCGCAGCCGTTGTCGCGCGCGAGCCGCGCCTTTTCCTCGGAGCTCACCGTGCCGATGATGTTCACGCCGATCGCCCGGGCCCACTGGCAGGCGATGAGGCCCACGCCGCCCGCGGCCGCGTGCCACAGCACGGTATCGCCCGCCTGCGGCACGACGTGCAGCCGGCGCAGCAGGTACTGCACCGTGAGGCCCTGCAGCATCATGCTCGCGGCCTGCTCGAAGGTGATGCCGTCGGGCAGCTTCACGCAGCGCTCGGCGGTATGGATCTTCTTCTCGGAGTAGGCGCCGATGGGGCCGTTGCAGTAGGCCACGCGATCGCCGGGCTTGAATTCCGTCACGCCGGAGCCCACCGCCTCGACCACGCCCGCGGCCTCCAGCCCGATCCCCGAGGGAAGGGGCAGGGGATAAAGGCCGGTGCGGTGGTAGGTGTCGATGTAGTTCAGCCCGATCGCCTTGTGCGCGATGCGCAGCTCGCCGGCGCCGGGATCGCCGACGCTCACTTCCTCCCACTGCAGGACTTCGGGACCGCCGGTCTTGTGGAAACGGATCGCGTGCGCCATGGATTCCTCCTCAGGAGCCGAGGATTGTACCCGCCGCGACGCCGGCTTCCCTCGCCCATTGCGCCGCGGACACCTTCTTGCCCTCCTCGGGCTTCACCTTCGATATCTCCACCTGCCCGCCCTGCGCGGTGATGCGCATCGACTCCGCGCCCAGCTCCGCGATCTCGCCGATCTTGCCCTTCACCGCGCCGAAGGTGCGCACGAGGTGCTTGCGGGAGCCGAAGAGCTGCAGCTTCCTGCCGCCGATGCGTGGTCCACGCGCCGGGCGCCGGGTCGCAGCCGCGGATCAGTGTCGTGGATGAAGTCGACGTGGTTGTGCCAGTTGATCCGCGCCTCGTTCGCTCGCGGCACCAGCCTTCGTAGGAGGCCTGCGATTCGTCCTGCACGCGTTTCCCGGTGCTTGCCCGCGACCACCAGGTCCGCGGCCTCGAGCATCGCCTGCACCCCCATCGGGAACAGGCGGTCGAAGTAGACCGTGCCCAGCGTGTCGTTCTCGCGAGATCGGCGTCTCCTTCTGCAGCACGATCGGGCCTTCGTCCAGTCCGTCGGTGGGGCGGAAGATCGTGAGCCCGGTCTTCGCCTCGCCCTTGATGATGGGCCAGTTGATCGACGACGGGCCCGCGGTACTTCGGCAGCAGCGAGGGGTGGTACTGGATCGTGCCGTGCTTCGGGCATCCGCACGAAATCCTGCGGCGCGAACTGCAGCACGAAGGCCATGATGCCGATGTCGGCGCCGAGCCCCTGCATCGCGGAGATCGCTTCGGCGCTCTTGAGCGAGGGCACTGGAAGACCTTCAGGCCCTTTTCCTGCGCGGCGACCTTGCAGCGGATCGGGTTTGCGCGCCCTCCTTCTCCGGCGCGCAGAACACACCCGCGACCTATCGCCGCGCGCGAGGAAGGCCTCGAGCACCGCTCTTCCGAAATCCTGCTGGCCGATGATCGCGATCTTCATCAGGCGGCCACCTTCTTCGGCGGCGCGGAGAATGCGCCCGCGCTCTTGAGCCCGGCCGACCTTCGCGTCGTCGTAGCCCAGCACGCTCTTCAGGACCTCCTCGGTGTGCTCGCCCAGCGTCGGCGAGCGCCGGATCACCGCGGGCGAGGCCGAGAGCTTGATCGGCATGCCGACGTTGAACCACTTGCCGCGCTGCGGATGGTCGAGCTCGACCCACATGTCGCGCCCGCGCACGTGCTCGTCGTTGGCGAGGTCCTCGGTGGACATGATCGGGCCGCACGGCACGTCGAGGGGATTCAGGATCGCCATGAACTCGCGCTTGGTGTAGCTTCTCGGCGAACTTGTTGATGCAGCGTCCACATGAGCTGCTGGTTCTTGCGCCGCTCGCGCGATGGTGGCGAGGCGCGGGTCGGCGGCCAGGTCCGGCATGCCCAGCGTCCGGTCCGATGCGCTTGGCGAGCGCCTCCCACACCGCTTCCTGCACGACGACGTAGAGCCAGTCGTTCGGCGCCGTGCGGCTTGCAGTGGATCGCGTTGCCGAGCTGGCCGCCGCCCGAGTCGTTGCCGGCGCGCGGCACGTCGCCCATGCCCTGGTAGGTCGGCACCGAATACTCCGGCAGAGCGCCTGGCGGGTCAGGCGCTGGTGGTCGCGGAACTTCACGCGGCACAGGTTCATCACGCCGTCCATCATCGCCACCTCGACGTACTGGCCCTGGCCGGTGCGCTGCGCCTGGTGCAGCGCGGCGAGCAGGCCGATGCGCCAGGTGCAGGCCGGTGCCCGAGTCGCCGATCTGCGCGCCGGTGACGAAGGGCGGGCCGTCGGGGATCGCCGGTGGTGCTCATCGCGCCGCCCATCGCCTGCGCGACGTTCTCGTAGGCCTTGAAGTCCGCGTAGGGGCCCGTGGAGCCGAAGCCCTTGATCGAGCCCATCACGATCTTCGGGTTGACCTCGTGGATCTTCTCCCAGGTGAAGCCGAGGCGGTCGAGCACGCCCGGGCCGAAGTTCTCCATGATGATGTCGCAGTTCTTCAGCAGGTCGACGAACACCGTCTTGCCCTCGGCGGTCTTCATGTTCACCGTGATCGAGCGCTTGTTGCAGTTGAGCATCGTGAAGTACAGGCTAGTCGGCGTTCGGCACGTCGCGCAGCTGGCCGCGCGTGGCGTCGCCCTGCGGGCGGCTCGAACTTGATCACGTCCGCGCCCATCCACGCGAGCAGCTGCGAGCAGGTGGGCCCCGCCTGCACGTGGGTCATGTCGAGAATTCGTACGCCCTTCAATGCTTCCATTTTCCGGTCTCCAGTGGCTTGGCTGCTCGAGGAGTTGAGCGGCGACGCAAGTCGTCCGCTCCAACGATCGCCCCGATGAGGGCGATCGCACTATGGCATCTACTTTTTCTTGGCGGTCGGGTTCAGGCTGGTGATGCGGCCGCTCTCGGTGCCGGCGCTCTCGTCGATGACGGCATTGATGAGCGTGGGCCGGCGCGAGCGCAGGGCCTCTTCCATGGCCGTGCGCAGCTCGGCCGGGGTCGTGGCGTGCACGCCCACGCCGCCGAAGGCCTCCATCAGCTTCTCGTAGCGCGCGTCCTTGACGAACACCAGGGGCGAAGGATCGCGCCCGCCGGTCGGGTTCACCTCGTCGCCGCGGTAGACGCCGTTGTTGTTCAGGATCACCACGCACACCGGCAGGTTGTAGCGGCAGATGGTCTCGACTTCCATGCCGGAGAAGCCGAAGGCGCTGTCGCCCTCGATCGCGATCACCGGCTGGCCGCTCGACCACCGCGGCCGCGACGGCGAAGCCCATGCCCATGCCCATCACGCCCCAGGTGCCGACGTCCACGCGCTTGCGCGGCCGGTACATGTCGACGATGCTGCGGGTGAAGTCCAGCGCGTTGGCGCCTTCGTTGACCAGCATGGCTTCGGGATTGGCCTTGACGATGTCGCGCACGACGCTCAACGCGCTGTGGAAGTTCATCGGCGACGGATTGCGGGCCAGCGTCTCGGCCATCTTCGCGACGTTCTTGTTCCTGCGCTCGGCGATGGCGTCGAGCCACTCCGCCGGGGGCTTCGCCCAGCCCGACCCGATGCCCGCGAGCAGCGCCGACACGCACGAGCCGATGTCGCCCACCACGGGGGCGTCGATGCGCACGTTGCTGTCGGCCTCCTGCGGCGAGATGTCGACCTGGATGAACTTCTGCCCGCCCCACTCCTTGGCGCTCTTGCCGCCCCAGGTCTTGCCCTTGCCGTGCGAGAGCAGCCAGTTCAGCCGCGCGCCGATCAACATCACCACGTCGGCTTCCGGCAGCACGTACGAGCGCGCCGCGGCGGCGGACTGCTCGTGCGTGTCGGGCAGCAGGCCCTTGGCCATCGACATCGGCAGGTACGGGATGCCGGTGCTCTCGACCAGGGCGCGGATGTCGGCGTCGGCCTGGGCGTAGGCGGCGCCCTTGCCCAGCAGGATGAGCGGACGCCTGGCTGCCTTGAGGAGCGCGAGCGCGCGCTGCACGGCGTCCGGGGCCGGAATCTGGCGCGGGGCCGGATCGACCACCTGGATCAGCGACTTCCTGCCCGCCTCCGCGTCCATCGGCTGCGGGAAAAGCTTCGCCGGCAGGTCGAGGTAGACGCCGCCCGGGCGCCCGGAGACGGCCGCGCGGATGGCGCGCGCCACGCCCACGCCGATGTCCTCGGCGTGCAGCACGCGGAAGGCGGCCTTGGCGAGCGGCCGGGCGATGGCGAGCTGGTCCATCTCCTCGTAGTCGCCCTGCTGCAGGTCGACGACCTCGCGCTCGGAGGAGCCGCTCATGAGGATCATCGGGAAGCAGTTGGTGGTGGCGTTGGCGAGCGCGGTCAGGCCGTTGAGGAAGCCCGGCGCGGACACCGTGAGGCAGATGCCGGGCTTCTGCGTGAGGAAACCGGCGATGGCGGCGGCGTTGCCGGCGTTCTGCTCGTGGCGAAACGAGATCACGCGCATCCCGGCGGCCTGCGCCTTGCGGGTGAGGTCGGTGATCGGGATGCCGGGCAGCCCGAAGATCGTGTCGATGCCGTTGAGCTTGAGGGCGTCGATGACCAGGTGGAAGCCGTCGGTCTCTCGCGACTGCGCGTTGGCGGCGGTGGGGCTGGTGCCTGCCTGCGGCGTGGACAGCGCGGCGGCAGCGGATTCGGTGACGGTTGCCATGGCATTTCCTCCGGCGAGCATCCGCCCGGGCCGGATGGTTTGGCGCGGCGGATGAATGAGGCAGGGGCGCCGGGAAGCCGGCGCCTCGAATCAAGCTACAATGTTAAGAAACGCCCCGATTGGGCCACCTTGATGGCGGTCAATTTTGACCTGCCTGGCCGCCTCGAGGCGCGCCGATTCCGACCGGCACCCGCTCGTCATGACCCTCCTGATGAACCATCCGCAGCTCGCGGAGATCCGCGAAAGGCTGCAGCGAAACATCGTCCTGCGCCGGCTCAAGAAGTACGCCTTCGACGAGCTGGAGGCGGTGCTGCACGTCGTGGACTACCGCAAGGGCGACGTGCTGCTCTCCCAGGGCGCCCACGAGATGGAGCAGTACTTCGTGATCGACGGCATCCTCAAGCGCGTGGTGGCGAGCTCCGAGGGCAAGGAGATGATCCTGCGCTTCGCCAAGGAGGACGACATGGACACGAGCTACGCGGCCTGGAAGCTGCGCACCCCGGCCCCCTACTCGATCCGCGCGGTGACCAAGGCGCGCGTGGCCAAGCTCTCGCTGCCGATGTGGGCCGAGTACCTCGAGCGCCACCCCGACCTCAAGGAGGACTTCGAGTACGAGGTGATGTTCCTCATGAGCGAAGTCATGGCGCACACCATCACGCTGCACCTGCTGGACGCCCCGGGGCGCGTCCACCGCTTCATGCGCAAGCACGGCGAGCTCACCGACCGGGTGCCCAAGAAGGAGCTCGCCTCGTACCTGAACCTCTCGGCGGAGACGCTTTCGCGCCTCAAGCACGCGGGCAAGATCTGAGGCGCCGTCCCGCTCGCGCGGGGCGCGCCTCACCTGCTGGGCTGGGTGGGAAAGCGGGAGAGCCCGCCCGCCATCGTGCGCAGCTCGTCGTCCACGCCGCCGGTGCCCGCGAGCGCGCCGACCACTTCCTGCACGAGCGCCTTCTCGCGCTCGTTCACGACGATGCCGCGCAGCGTGATCCTTCCCGCGTGCACCTCCACGGAGATGTCGATCGCGGCCGTGCGCTCGTCGGCCCTGAGCGCTGCGCGCGCCTTCGCGCGCAGCGCGATGTCCGCGAGCAGCTGGCGCGATGCGGGCGTTTCCCGGAACGCGGTGCTCGCAGCGAGCGCCAGAACCTGCTCGACGGCCGTGGCGATCGGCACGCGCTCGGTGTTGATCGTGAGATCGTAGAGCGTCGGATCGCCCCAGCTCACGTTGAAGTGCTCGGCCATGCGCGCCGCGCGCGCCGCGTCGTCGACCTCGATCTCCCGGCGCGCGAGCTCCTCGTCGTCGGTTTCGAGGCGCTCCATCAGCCGCTTCACGCGCAATTCCATCGGCGCGCACACGCGGATGCACGGGATGTGCGGCACGGAGCGCAGCAGCACGGTGGCGCCCCAGCCGCGGATCAGCACGTTGCCCTTGACCGCGAGCTCGTAGACCTCCTCGGCGGTGAAGATCGAGATGGTCCTCTCGTCGGCCGACCAGCGCTCGATCGTGCTCGCCTTGCCCTCGCGGATGCGGCGGATGAGGCTCTTCTTCACCTGCATGCGGCCGGCCACCACGTCGCCCACCTCGTGGCGCACCTGCTGCAGGCCGAGGGCTTCGCACACGGCGAGGGCCACGTCCTTGCCGAGCGTGGCCATCTCCTGGGTCATCGCGATCACGGCCATGGCGTTACCCCCCGCCGCCTGCGTTGCCGCGCCCGCGCGCCACCTGGATCAGCCGCGAGATGACCGGCCAGAAGAGCAGCAGCATCGAAAGCGTGGTGATCGAACCCACCAGCGAGTTGGAAAAGAAGATCCGCATGTCTCCCTGTGACATCAGCATCGATTGGCGGAACCCGTTCTCCGCATTGTCGCCCAGGACCAGGGCGAGGACCATGGGCGCCATCGGATAGTCCAGCTTCTTGAAGACGTAGCCCATCGCGCCGAACACCAGCATCATCCACACGTCGAACATCGAGTTGTGCACCGTGTACGCGCCGATCGCGCAGATCACCAGGATCACGGGCGCGATGATGGCGAAGGGCACGCGCAGGATCGCGGCGAAGAGCGGCACGCAGGTGAGCACCACGATCAGGCCCACGATGTTGCCGAGGTACATGGAGGCGATCAGGCCCCATACGAAATCGGGCTTTTCCGTGAACAGCAGCGGCCCCGGCTGCAGCCCCCAGATGAGCAGCCCCCCCAGGAGCACGGCCGCGGTGGGCGAGCCGGGCACGCCGAGCGTGATCATCGGCAGCAGCGCCGAGGTGCCGGCCGCGTGGGCCGCGGTCTCGGGCGCCACGACCCCCTCGACCACGCCGGTGCCGAACTTCTCGCCGTCGCGGGAGACCTTCTTCGCGATGCCATAGCTCATGAACGAGGCCGGCGTCGCGCCACCCGGGACGATGCCCATCAGGCAGCCCACGGTGGCGGCGCGCAGCGAAGTCTTCCAGTACCTCGGCAGCTCCTTCCAGGTCTCGAGCACGACCCTCATGTTGAGCTTGGCCTGGGCGCCCTTGAACTCGAGCCCCTCCTCGATGGTGAGCAGGATCTCGCCGATGCCGAACAGGCCGATCACCGCGATCAGGAAGTCGAAGCCCTTCAGCAGCTCCGTGTACCCGAACGTGAGCCGCAGCTGCCCGGTCACGGTGTCGATCCCGACCGCGGCCAGCGCGAAGCCCAGCATCATCGAGGCGATGGTCTTGAACGGCGACCCCCGGCTCATGCCGACGAACGCGCAGAAGGTGAGCAGGTACACCGAGAAGAACTCCGGCGGCCCGAAGCGCAGCGCGAAGCGCGCGACGATGGGCGACAGGAACGTGATCAGCAGCACGCCCACCAGCGCGCCGAAGAACGACGAGGTGAAGGCGGCGGTGAGCGCCGCGCCCGCGCGCCCCTTCTGCGCCAGCGGATAGCCGTCGAAGGTGGTCGCCACCGACCACGGCTCGCCGGGGATGTTGAACAGGATCGACGTGATGGCCCCGCCGAAGAGCGCGCCCCAATAGATGCAGGACAGCAGGATGATCGCGGAGGTCTGCCCACCCGGGCTTTGCGCCATCGAGAAGGTGAGCGGCAGCAGGATCGCCACGCCGTTCGCCCCGCCCAGGCCCGGCAGCACGCCGATGATCACGCCGAGGGTGATCCCGGCGAACATCAGCATCAGGTTGAACCACGACAACGCGACCGCGAAGCCGCCGAGCAGGGAATGTATTTCTTGCATCGCCGCCTCAGCTGAAGCCCAGGGCCGCCTCGAGCGGCCCCTTCGGCAGGGGAACCTGGAACCAGATCTCGAACATGAGGAAGAACGCCACCATGGTCCCGATGCTCACCCCGGCCACCGTGATCCAGCGGTACTTGCCCAGGATGCGCATGAATGCGCCGATGAACAGCGCCGAGGGCACGTAGATGCCGAGGGAAAGCCACGGATTGTCGATGAGCGCGACATAGATGGCGCTCGGGATGAGGATGGTGAGCACGAGCTTGAGCTGCCCCCAGCGAACGAAGGGCGCGCCCGCGTCCGCGGCCTCCATCTTGAGCGCCGCGTAGAAGATGAACGCCGCCGAGACCACGATGAACAAGCCGACGTAGAACGGGAAGTACCCGGCCTGCGGCCCGTCACTGCCCCAGCGCGCGCCGATGCGCCAGCTGTCCCACATCACCACGCCACCGAACACGGTGAAGCACAGCGCGACGATGACTTCCCAGGCCCGGACGGAGCCGACGGCCTTCTGACTGTCAACCTGCATGCGACCCCCTGTAGCCGTGATGCGAAAGGGCCCCGGTCCGGGGCCCTCGCGATGCTTCGGTTACTTGTGCAGGAAGCCAGCCTCCTTCATGAGCCCTTCGTGCATCTTCTCGGCGTTGGCGACCCAGTCGGCATACTCCTTGCCGGTCATGTGCGACTGGTTGAATGCCCCGTTCTGCATGAACTGCTTCCACTCCGGGGTCTCGCGCACCTTGTTCAGCACGTCGACGTAGTACTTGACCATGTCGGGCGTGGCGCCGCCGGGCATGAAGATGCCGCGCAGCATGAGGTACTCGACGTTCAGGCCCTGCTCCTTGCACGTGGGGATGTCATACCAGGACATGTCCTTGGTGACCTTCTCCTTGTACGGCATGCGCTGCCCGTCGAACACGCACAGCGGGCGCAGGTTGCCGGCGCGCCATTGCGCGACGGCCTCGATCGGGTTGTTCACGGTGGAGTCGATGTGCTTGCCGACGAGCTGGGTGGCCACCGCTCCGCCGCCCTTGAACGGGATGTAGGTGAATTTCACCCCGGTTTGCTTCTCGACATTCACCGTGACGATCTGGTCTTCCTGCTTCGAGCCCGTGCCGCCCATCTTGAACTTGCCGGGGGGCGCCGCCTTCATTGCCGCAATGTAGTCGTTGGACGTCTTGTAGGGGGTATCGGAGTTCACCCAGAGCACGAACTCGTCGAGCGCCATCATCTCGACCGGCGTGAGGTCCTTCCAGCTGAACGGCACGCCGGTGGCGAGCGGCGTGGTGAAGAGGTTGGACAGGGTGATGATCAGCTTGTGCCCGTCTCCCTTGGCGCCCTTCACGTCGATGAAGCCTTCGGCCCCGGCGCCGCCGCCCTCGTTCACGACGACCATGGGCTCCTTCATCAGGTGGTTCTTGGCGACGACCGACTGGATGAACCGCGCCATCTGATCCGCGCCCCCGCCAGTGCCCGCCGGCACGACGAATTCCACGGTCTTGCTGGGTTCCCAGGCAAATGCGGGTATGAGCGCCGTGAGCGTGACCCCGGCGAGCGCGGCAATGCAGCTGCGGATGGAAGGACGTCGAATCATGAGTTTTTCTCCTCGAGGTAGCGTTGAGCGTGTTCCTTCGGGACGTGTGACTCGCGCGCCGATGCGCGCGGGTGCCCGCGTGTCCCTAACGGGCGGTACCGCTTGCTGCTGCGTGGCGCGCCTGCGCGCGCCGTCCCAACCATTGTCCCACGGCAAGTACAAACGCCGCGCCCAGCCCGGCGACGACGTACCGGGCGACGAAGGGATAGGGCTGCGTCCATGCGAGGATCGCCTGGTCGTCCCAGGCCATCTCGCCGGCCACGAAGCCGATCAGCGCCGCGCCGACCGTGACGAGTGCCGGGAAACGCTCCATCATCCTCACGAGCAGCGTGGCGCCGAAGACGACGAGCGGGACGGATATCGCCAGGCCCAGAAGGAGAAGGACCCACTGGCCCCCGGCGGCAGCGGCGACCGCGACCACGTTGTCGACGCTCATCACCACGTCGGCGATGAGGATGGTGCGAATCGCCGCGAGCAGGCTGTCGCCCGCGCCGACGCTCTCCCCGCCCTCGTCCGGAACCAGCAGCTTCACGCCGATCCAGAGCAGCAGCGCCGAGCCGGCGAGCTTGAGCCCGGGCAGCGCGAGCAGCGCCACCGCGAAGAACGTGAGCACGACGCGCAGCGCCACCGCCGCCGCCGCACCCCAGCCGATCGCCTGCCTGCGCTGGCGATCGGGAAGGCAGCGGGCCGCCAGCGCGATCACCACGGCGTTGTCCCCCGACAGGACGATGTTCACGCCGATGATCTTGGCGAGCGCGGTCCAGAAGAGGGGATCGTCGAGGGACATGAATGGAGAAATCGGGTCCGTGGCGAGCAATGGCGTCTATAATTTTACCCGCGAACGGTAGACACCGCTGCGGAGAATGGCCTTGACTTGCATCAAGATGGCTTCAGCGCTGACGTGCGCGGCCGCGCTGGCGCTCGCGCCGCTCGCCCGCGGCGGACCGCCCGCGGACGACGCCGACCTGCTGGCCGCGCGCGACGCCGCCCGGACGGGACAGTGGACGCTGCTCGAGCAAATGCGGCCGCGCTTCGCCGGACAGCTTCTCGAAAGCTACCCCTCGTACTGGCTGCTCTCCGGCAACCTCGACCACGCCGATGCGGCGGACGTGCAGGCCTTTCTCGCGCGCTATCCCGACGGGCCGCTCGCCGAGAGCCTGAGGCGCGCGTGGCTCAAGCAGCTGGGCAAGGCCGGGTCCTGGGAGCTCTTCCGCGCCGAGCATCCGAAGCTCGTCTCCGATGACGTGGAGATCACCTGCTACTCCTTCCAGGAGCGCCTCGCGCGCGCCGATTCCGACGCGCTCGCCGAAGCGCGCACCCTCTTCCTCGCCGGCGGCGAGGCGCCCACCGCGTGCGATCCGGTCTTCGCCGCGCTCGCCGACGCCGGGCGCGTGTCCGCGGACGAGACGTGGGAGCGCATCCGCACGCTGCTCGCGGCCGGCCTCGTGAAGGACGCGAAGCGCGCCAACGCGTTGCTCGCCCCGCGCGGGCGCCTGGACGAGCGGGAGCTCGAGCGCGCCGCCCGCCACCCGGCGCAGCTGCTCGCCCGCGTGAAGGCGCGCACGCTCGGGCGCGCCGAGCGCGAGATCGCGATCTTCGCCGTGGAGCGTCTGGCGCGCAGCGACCCGGACGCCGCCGCCGAGCGCCTCGAGTCCCTCGCCGCCCGCCTGGGCCCCGATGCGGGCTTCGCGTGGTCGCAGCTCGCCTACCAGGCGGCGCTCAACCTGCACCCGCGTGCCCTCGAGTGGTATGCCCGCGCGGCGAGCACGCCGCTTTCCGATGGACAGATCGCGTGGAAGGCGCGCTCGGCCCTGCGCGCCGGCGACTGGAAGGCGGTCCTCGCGGCAATCGATGCGCTCTCGCCCGTGAGGGCCCGGGAACCCACATGGCGCTACTGGCGCGCGCGCGCGCTGCGCGCCCTCGGCGAGAACGACGCGTCCGTGGTGCTGCTCAAGGGGCTCGCGGGGCAGATGAATTTCTACGGCCTGCTCGCCTCCGAGGACCTGGGCGTCGCGGTGGCCCCCGACTGGACCCGCCTTCGCCCGGCTGCGAAGGACCTCGAACGCGTGCGCGCGAGCGCGGGCATCCGGCGCGCCCTCGCGCTCTATCGCCTCGACCTGCCCAACGAGGCGCTGCAGGAGTGGATCTGGGCGATCCGCGGCTTCGACGACCGCGCGCTCCTCGCCGCCGCCGAGCTCGCGCGCGAGGCCGACGTTCCCGACCGCGCGATCAACACCGCCGGGCGCACGGTGCAGCTGCACGACTATGCGCTGCGCTTTCCGATGCCCCATCGCGAGGCGCTCGCGGCCGCCGCCCGGCAGTGGGACATGGACGAGGCGATGCTCTACGGGCTCATCCGCCAGGAAAGCCGCTTCATGCCCGAAGCGCGCTCCCCGGTCGGCGCGGTAGGACTGATGCAGCTCATGCCCGCGACCGCGCGCTGGATCGCGCGCCAGATCCCCGTGCCCCGCTTCCGTTCCGACATGCTGGTGCGCCCCGAGGTGAACCTGGCCATGGGCACCTACTACTTCCGGCGCGTGCTCTCCGCCCTCGGCGACCCGATCCTCGCCACGACTGCCTACAACGCCGGCCCCGGCCGGGCGCGCCGCTGGCGCGACGACAAGCCGCTCGAGGGGGCGATCTACGCGGAGACGATTCCCTTTGGCGAGACGCGCGACTACGTGAAGAACGTCTTCACCAACGTCTGGTTCTACCGCCGGCGCCTCGGCGGGGAGGCGGCGAGCCTGCGCCAGCTGCTGGGAACCGTCCCGGGCCGCACGGACGACACTTCGGTGGCCGCCAACATCCCCTGACCATGGACATCTCAGCCATCTGCCTGCTCGGAGGAAGCGGCTTCGTCGGGCGCTCGATCGCCGACCAGGCGTGCGCCCGCGGCCTGCGCGTGCGCGTGCTCACCCGCAGCCCGACACGATCGCGCGCGCTCACGGTGCTGCCCACGGTCGAGATCATGCGCGGCGACGTCCACGACGTGTCCACGCTCGTGCGGGCGTTCGAGGGCGTGGACGCCGTGGTGAACCTGGTGGGCATCCTGCACGAGAGCGCCGGCCAGACGTTCGCCGCGGTGCACGCCGAGCTGCCGCGCAGGGTGGCCCAGGCTTGCGCCGCGAGCGGCGCGCGCCACCTGCTGCACATGAGCGCGCTGGGCGCGGCGCCGGACGCTCCCAGCGCGTACCTGCGCTCGAAGGCCGCCGGGGAGGCCGCGGTGCGCGAGGCCGCCGGCGCGGTGCCATGGACCGTCTTTCGCCCCTCGGTCATCTTCGGCGAGGACGACCGCTTCCTGAACCTCTTCGCCGGGCTGGTGCGCGCCTTCCCCGTGATTGCGCTCGCCGCGGCCCACGCGCGCTTCAGCCCGGTGTGGGTCGAGGACGTCGCGCGCTGCTTCGTGGACGCGCTGGGCGACGCGCGCACCTTCGGCCAGTCCTACGAGTTGTGCGGCCCGCAGACCCTCACCCTCGGCGAGATGGTGCAGTTCGTGGCGCGCACGCTCGAGCGGCGGCGCGCGATCGTGCCGCTTCCGGGCCCGCTCGCGCTGCTGCAGGCGGCCGTGCTCGAGCGCCTCCCCGGCAAGCTGATGACGCGCGACAACCTGCGCTCGATGAGCATCGACAACGTGTGCTCGGGACCCTTCCCGGACATCTTCGGCTTCCAGCCCGCGGCGCTCGAGGCGGTGGTGCCCGAGTACCTGGGCGATCTTTCCACCTGTGTGCGCTATTCGCGCTTTCGCAACTTCGCCGGAAGGTAACCCATGGCCGAGCTGACCCTGGTCATCGGCAACAAGAACTATTCGTCGTGGTCGATGCGCCCGTGGGTGCTGATGCGCGAGCTCGGCATCGCCTTCGACGAGGTGCGCCTGCCTTTCCACTCGCGCGAGTGGGACGCGGCCATCGAGCGCTGGTCGCCCTCGCGCCTGGTGCCCGTGCTGTGGCGCGACGCCCAGTCGGTGTGGGACTCGCTCGCGATCATGGAAACGCTGCACGAATGGCACCCCGACCGCGGCGTCTGGCCGCGCGACCCGCTCGCACGCGCGCGCGCGCGCTCGGCGGCGGCCGAGATGCACGCGGGCTTCCGCAACCTGCGCGCGCGCATGCCGATGAACATCCGCGCGTCCCACCCCGGCAAGGGCCTCACCCCGGAAGTGCGCGCCGAGATCGACCGCATCGAGCGGCTGTGGGAGGAATCGCGCCGGCGATTCGGGTCGGGCGGCCCGTTCCTGTTCGGGTCCTTCTGCGCGGCCGACGCGATGTTCGCGCCGGTCGTGATGCGTTTCCAGACCTATGCCCCCGGCCTAGCGCCGGAGAGCGCGCGCTACTGCGCGGCCATGCGCGAGGCGCCCGGCGTGCGCGCCTGGGTGGACGAGGCGCTGCGCGAGCAGGAGTTCGTCGTCGAGGACGAGCCGTACGCCGCGCCCGCCGGCGGATGAAGGTCTACTCGGTCGGCGGCTCGGTGCGCGACGAGCTGCTCGGCTTGCCGGTGCAGGATCGCGACTACGTGGTCGTGGGCTCCGATCCGGGTGAGATGGCCGCGCTCGGCTATCGCCCCGTCGGCGCCGACTTCCCGGTGTTCCTGCATCCGCACACCCACGAGCAGTACGCGCTCGCCCGCACCGAGCGCAAGACCGCGCCCGGCTACAAGGGCTTCGCGTTCCACGCTTCGCCCGACGTGACCCTCGAGGAGGACCTCGCCCGCCGCGACCTCACCATCAATGCGATGGCGCGCGCGCAGGACGGCACCCTGGTCGATCCCTACGGGGGGGCGGCCGACCTGAAGGCCGGCGTGCTGCGCCACGTGAGCGAGGCGTTCGCGGAAGATCCGGTGCGCATCCTGCGCGTGGCGCGCTTCGCGGCGCGCTTCGGCTTCGCCGTGGCCCCGGAAACCATGGCGCTCATGCGCCGCATGGTGGCGCAGGGCGAGGCCGACGCCCTCGTGCCGGAGCGCGTCTGGCAGGAGCTCGCGCGCGGCCTGATGGAGCCCGCGCCGGCGCGCATGATCGCGGTCCTGCGCGAGTGCGGCGCGGCGGCGCGCATCCTGCCGGAGCTCGATCGCGCGCTCGCGCAGCCGGGCGCGCCCGAGCGGCTCGCGGCGCGCCTGGAGCACGCGGCCGCCCGCGGCCGCGTGCTCGCGGTGCGCTACGCGCTCCTGGTGCTGGACCTGCCCGCCGGCGAGGCCGAGGCGCTGGCGAGTCGCGTCAACGCGCCGGGTGAATGCCGCTCGCTCGCGGCGCTCGCGCTGCGCGAGCGCGCGAGCGCCGCGAACGCGCCCGATGCCGAGGCGAGCCTCGCCCTGCTCGAGCGCGCCGACGCCTTGCGCCGGCCGGAGCGCCTCGAGCGATTGCTCGAGGTGGCGGAAAGCGACGCGCTCGCGCCCGATCCCGCCGCCTTCGCGCCGCGGCGCGCGCTCCTGGACGCGCTCGCGGCGGCGCGCGGGATCGACGCCGGCGCGGCGGCGCGCGAATCGCCGGCGGACATCCCGGGGGCGGTGCGCCGGGCACGTCTCGCGGCGATCGCGGCGCTGCGTCCCGGCGGGCGGCACTGAGGCGCCAGGCCGGGACGCCAAAGAAAAAGCCCCCGGCGCAGCGCCGGGGGCTTTCGAGGGTTCCTTCTTCCTGCCGGATCCCGGCGCGCGCCTTAGCGCTTGCGCGACTTCGACTTCGTCGTGGCCGACTTCACCGAGGCGACGTTCTGCTCGACGGTCTTCTCCACGGTGTCGTAGATCTGCTTGTTGATCGAGGCGAGGTTGTCGTAGGCGCTCTGCACCGCGGCGATCGCGCTCTTCATGTTGTCGACCACGGTCTCGGAGCCCGCGGGCGCGTACTTGAACGCCTCTTCGAGCGCGGCGACGGCGGCGCGGTTGAATTCGGCGTTCTGCTTGTCGAACACCTTCTTCACTTCCGCGTTGGTCTCGGCGGCCGCCTCGTAGGCGGTGCGCGAGTAGGCATACGCGCGCTTCATGACGGGCTCGAGGGCCGCGGAATTGAGCGCGATGACCTCGTGGACGTCCTTGGCTCCGGCGAGCGACTGCGCATGCGCGGCGGCCTGCTCGACGCTTTCGCGGGCGGCACCGAGGCCGAGCTCGGCGAAGCGCTCGACGTTCGCGAGCGAGAGTTGGGCGAAATAGCTGAACTGGTTGATCGCGGCCTCGTTGGCCGACGTGAACTGGTCGATCTTGAACATGGTGTCTTCCTTTCGGTGGATTCGGACTGGGCCGTTTTTGCTGCACTGCACAACGACCATTTTAGGCCAATCCTACTGCAAGTCAAGAGGTTCTGAGCACTTTTTTATTGCGCTGCAGCATGCCCGGGGGAGGCGGGGGAATGGCCCGCGAATCAAGGAGTTGCCGGAGCGCGCCCGCCCGCCCGCGGCACGCTCCCGGTGCGGCCGGCGTCTGAGCCCGCGCAAAGGGGGCTCTCGCGCGACGAAGTAGAATGGCGGCTCCGCGTGGCGCCACCGCCACCAAGAAGACACAACCGGCGAGAAGACAATGACCGCACAACTGATCGGCGTTCCCAAGGAAGTGTTCCCCGGCGAGAAGCGCGTCGCCACGGTCCCGGAGGTGGTGCCGAAGCTCGCCAAGCTGGGCTTCGGCGTCATCGTCCAGGCGGGCGCGGGGGAGGCGGCGAGCCTGGCCGACGAGGCCTACGCCGCCGCGGGCGCCACCGTGGTGCCGGATGCCGCTTCGGTCTGGTCCCGGGCTCGACATCATCTTCAAGGTCCGCGCGCCCACGCCGGAGGAAGTCCAGTCGATGCGCGACGGGCAGATCCTCGTCTCCTTCATCTGGCCGGCGCAGAACCCGGACCTGCTGCAAGAGTCTCGCCGCGAAGAAGGTGACGGTGCTCGCCATGGACAGCGTGCCGCGCATGTCGCGGGCGCAGAAGATGGACGCGCTCTCCTCGATGGCGAACATCGCCGGATACCGCGCGGTCATCGAGGCGGCGCATCATTTCGGGCGCTTCTTCACCGGCCAGATCACCGCCGCGGGCAAGGTGCCGCCCGCGAAGGTCTTCGTGATCGGCGCCGGCGTCGCGGGGCTGGCGGCCATCGGCGCGGCCGCGGGCCTGGGCGCCATCGTGCGCGCCAACGACACGCGCCCCGAGGTGGCCGACCAGATCAAGTCGCTCGGCGGCGAGTTCGTGCCGGTGGAATACGAGGAGGAAGGCACGGGCGTGGGCGGCTACGCCAAGGTGATGAGCGAGGGCTTCCAGAAGGCGCAGCGCGAGACGTTCGCCAAGCAGGCGAAGGAAGTCGACATCATCATCACCACCGCGCTGATCCCCGGCAAGCCCGCGCCGAAGCTCATCACGGCGGAAATGGTGCAGTCGATGAAGCCGGGCAGCGTGATCGTGGACCTCGCCGCCGAGCAGGGCGGCAACTGCGAGTTCACCGAGCCCGGCAAGGTCGTGGTGAAGCACGGCGTCACCATCATCGGCTACACCGACCTGCCCAGCCGGCTCGCCACGCAGGCGAGCACGCTGTATGCGACCAACCTCTTCCGGCTCTCCGAGGATCTCTGCAAGGCCAAGGACGGCGTCTACAACGTCAACATGGAAGACGAGGTGATCCGCGGCACGACGGTCATCAAGGACGGCGCGGTGACCTGGCCGCCGCCGGCGCCCAAGCTCTCCGCCGCGCCCGCGGCGCAAGCCGGCCCGCGAAGGCGATGCCGGCCGTCGAGAAGAAGGGCCACGGCCACGGCGCCGGCGAGCCGATGGCGGCGCCGCACGCTGGCGCTCATGTTCGCGGCCGCGGCGATCCTGTTCCTGCTGATCGGCGTCTACGCGCCGCCCGCATTCCTCGGCCACTTCACCGTGTTCGTGCTCGCCTGCTTCGTCGGCTACATGGTGGTCTGGAACGTGACGCCCGCGCTGCACACGCCGCTCATGAGCGTGACCAACGCGATCAGCAGCATCATCATCATCGGAGCGCTGGTGCAGATCGCTCCACCGCCTGGCCGGCGCGGGCAGCGACGGCGCGCGGCCCGAAGAGGTGATCCGCTGGCTCGCGGTCGCCGGCATCGCGCTCACGGCCATCAACATGTTCGGCGGCTTTGCGGTCACGCAGCGCATGCTGTCCATGTTCCGCAAGTAGGAGGCCGACATGTCCGCTAGCCTGGCTGCCGTCTCCTACATCGCCGCGACGATCCTGTTCATCCTGAGCCTCGGCGGCCTGTCCAACCCCGAGTCCTCGCGCCGCGGCAACCTGTACGGAATGATCGGCATGGCGATCGCCGTGCTGGCGACCGTGTTCGGCCCGCGGGTAAGCCCCTCCGGCCTCGCGCTGGATCGCCATCGCATTGGCGATCGGCGCCTCGATCGGCCTGTACCTCGCGCGCACGGTGAAGATGACGCAGATGCCCGAGCTGGTGGCGTTCATGCACAGCCTGGTGGGCCTCGTCGCCATGATCGTGGGCTACGCGAGCTTCATCGACCCGAGCGCCTCGGCGGGGATGTCGGGCGCGGAGGCCTCGATCCACCACATCGAGATCTATGTCGGCGTGCTGATCGGCGCGGTGACCCTGTCGGGGTCGGTGATCGCCTTCGGCAAGCTCTCGGGGCGCATCACCGGCAAGCCCGTGCTGCTGCCGGGGCGGCATTGGCTCAACCTCGCCGGGCTGCTGGCGGTGATCTGGTTCGGCTACGCGTTCCTGCAGGCGCATTCGATCGAGCTGGGGATGATGCCGCTCGTCGTGATGAGCGTGATCGCGCTCCTCTTCGGCGTGCACATGGTGATGGCGATCGGCGGAGCCGACATGCCCGTGGTCGTCTCGATGTTGAACAGCTATTCCGGGTGGGCGGCGGCGGCGACCGGCTTCATGCTCTCGAACGACCTGCTCATCGTGACGGGCGCGTTGGTGGGCTCGAGCGGCGCGATCCTCTCCTACATCATGTGCCGCGCGATGAACCGCAACTTCCTGAGCGTCATCGCGGGCGGATTCGGCGGCGAGACGAAGGCGCCCGCGAAGGGCGAGGGCGGCGCGCAGCCGGCCGGCGAAGTGGTCGCCATCAGCGCCCAGGAAACCGCGGACCTGCTCAAGGAAGCGAAGAGCGTCGTCATCGTTCCGGGCTACGGCATGGCCGTCGCCCAGGCGCAGCACACGGTCTTCGAGATCACGAAGCGCCTGCGCGACATGGGCAAGACCGTGCGCTTCGGCATCCACCCGGTCGCCGGGCGCATGCCGGGGCACATGAACGTGCTGCTCGCCGAGGCGAAGGTGCCCTACGACATCGTGCTGGAGATGGACGAGATCAACGACGACTTTCCCGACACCGACGTGGCGATGATCATCGGCGCCAACGACATCGTGAACCCGAGCGCGCAGGAAGATCCGTCGAGCCCGATCGCGGGCATGCCCGTGCTCGAGGTGTGGAAGGCGCACACGTCGATCGTGATGAAGCGCAGCATGGCCTCGGGCTACGCGGGCGTGGACAATCCGCTGTTCTACAAGGAGAACAACCGGATGCTCTTCGGCGACGCAAAGAAGATGCTCGACGAGGTGCTGGGCGCGCTGAAGGGCTGAGCTGCGGCGCGCGCCGGGCTGGGCCGCGAGGCGGCAACGCCGAGGCGGCGCGCCGGCCCTTCAGAGCGCGATGTGGCGCGCGGACTGGAATCCGAGCAGCGGCCCGTCGATGCCGCGTCCCAGGCCGAGCACCTTGAAGAGCTCGCCCATCTCCGACGGATTGATGAGCCGGTGGACCGCGCTCGTCGCCTTGAGCCGCGAAAGCGTCATGTTCGGATCGCCTTCGCTCACCAGCACCGCGAGCCCGCACGAGATGAGGAAATACGCCTGCGTGGTGAAGCCGAAGACCTCCGCGCCGCCCTGCTCGCCGGCGCGGGCCATCGCGGTGAAGTCGACGTGCGCGGTGATGTCCTGCAGGCCCGGCAGGAAGAACGGGTCGCCGTGGTAGCGGTGCCGGTAGTGGCATCTCAGGGTGCCCATCGAGCGCTGGGGATGGTAGTACTCGCGCTCGGGAAAGCCGTAGTCGATGAACAGCGCCACGCCCGCCTCGAGCGCGCGCGCCACGGTGCGCACGAGGGCCTCGGCGGCGAGCCCGACCTCGGACAGGTATTCGTAGTCGCCCGGGGGAAATACGGCGAGTGCCCGGTGCTTCAACTCGCCGTCGGGCATCGGCTGGTCGTCCCAGGCGAAGCCCGCCCCGGTGAGGACCACGCCGCGCTCGAGGAGCCCCTCGGCCGTGCGCCGCACCAGCGCGAAGGGCACCACGTCGAGGACCTCGTTGGCGATCACGAAGCCGCGGATGCGCTCCGGGAGCCGGTCGAGCCACACGAACCGCCCGAAGTCCTCGGGGAAGCGCTCGGCGAGCTTCGCGCGCTGGCGCTCGCGCAGCTCCGCGCTCACCTCGAGCAACAGGTAGCGCTCGGGAGCGGCGCCCACCGCCTTGAGCTCTCCGAAGAGGTCTGCGGCGAGCGCGCCGGAGCCGGGGCCCAGCTCGAGGATTTCCCCGCCCACCGCCTTGAGCACCTGGTCGGCCTGCATGGCGAGGCACTTGGCGAACACGGGCGAGATCTCGGGCGCCGTCACGAAATCGCCTTCGACGCCGAACTTGCGCGCGCCCGCGGCGTAGTAGCCCAGCCCCGGCGCGTAGAGCGCGAGCTCCATGAAGCGGGAGAACGGGATCCAGTCGCCTTCGCCGAGGATCGCGTTGGCGATGTGCTCGGCAAGCCGGTGGGAATGGGCCGCTGCCTCCGGCGACGGTGGAGGCAGGATGGGATCTGCGGGCGGCATCGTCGGGCCTTCGGCTACACTTCTCGTCTGATTTTCTTTTCCCGTGGCGGCCGACTATAGCATGCACGATCGAGCGGTCCTCATCACCGGCGGCGCGCGGCGCATCGGGGCGGCCATCGCGCACGGCGTCCACGCCGCGGGCGCCCGTGTCGTCGTGCATTGCCACCGCTCGCGCGCCGAGGCCGACGCGCTCGCCGCGGGGCTCAACGCGCTGCGCGCGGGATCGTGCGCCGTCGTGCAGGGCGACCTGCTCGCCGCGGACGGGCCGGCGCGCATCGCTGCGGCCGCCGCGGCCGCCTTCGGCCGGCTCGACGCGCTGGTGAACAACGCCTCGTCGTTCTATGCCACCCCGTTCGGGTCCATCGGCGAGCGCGAGTGGAACGACCTCATCGGCACCAACCTGCGCGCGCCCCTGTTCCTCGCGCAGGCCGCCGCCCCGGCCCTGCGCGCGGCGCACGGCGCGATCGTGAACGTGGTCGACATCCACGCCGAGCGCCCGCTGCGCAATTTTGTCGTGTACTCGGTGGCCAAAGCGGGCCTCGCCGGGCTCACGCGCGCCCTGGCCGTGGAGCTCGCGCCCGAGGTGCGCGTGAACGGCGTGTCGCCCGGGGCCATCCTGTGGCCGGACGACGGGCGCCACTTCGAGGCCTCGGAGCGCAGCCGCATCACGGGCCAGACGCCGCTCGCCAGGACCGGCAGCCCGGACGACGTGGCCGGCGCGGTAAAATATCTCCTCTTCGACGCCCCCTTCGTGACCGGCCAGGTGCTGGCCGTGGACGGCGGGCGCGGCCTCCACCTCTAGAAGAAAACCCCCGCCGTGACTGCCACGACATCCCCCGCCGATCCGCGCAAGGCCGATTTCGAAGGCGCGAAGCTCGCCAAGCGACTGCGCCGCCTCGCGGGCCAGGCGATCGCCGACTACGCGATGATCGGCGCGGGCGACAAGGTCATGGCGTGCCTGTCGGGCGGCAAGGACAGCTACGCCCTGCTCGACCTGCTGCTGCGCCTGCGCGAGAAGTCGCCCGTGCCGTTCGACATCGTCGCGGTGAACCTCGACCAGCGCCATCCCGGGTTCCCCGAGCACGTGCTGCCGGATTACCTGCGCTCCCTCGACGTCGCGTTCCGCATCGAGGTCCAGGACACCTACAGCGTCGTGAAGCGCGTGATCCCCGAAGGCAAGACCATGTGCGGGCTGTGCTCGCGGCTGCGCCGCGGCGTGCTCTACCGGCTGGCGGCGGAGTTGGGCTGCACCCGGATCGCGCTCGGCCACCATCGCGACGACATCCTCGAGACGTTCTTCCTCAACCTGTTCCACGGCGGCACGCTGAAGGCGATGCCGCCCAAGCTCGTCTCCGACGACGGCCGGCACGTCGTGATCCGCCCGCTCGCCTACGTGGAGGAGCGCGACCTCGCGGCCTACGCGAAGCTGCGCGGCTTCCCCATCATCCCCTGCGACCTGTGCGGCTCCCAGGACCAGCTGCAGAGGAAGCAGGTGAAGGCGATGCTGCGCGATTGGGAACGCGCCCATCCCGGCCGGCTCGAATCCATCTTCGGCGCGCTTACCCATGCCGCGCCTTCGCACCTGCTGGACCGATCGCTCTTCGACTTCGCCAACATCGAGGCCGGCAGCGAGCCCCGACCCACTCCGATCCATCTCGCCCGGCGCGCCCCCCGCGCCGCGTCCTAGGACCCCCATGAACCTCAAGCAGCTCGCCGCCACGAAGAAGATCACGTCGTTCCATCCGCCTCAGCGCACCCTGATGGGCCCCGGGCCCACGGAGATCCACCCGCGCGTGCTCACCACCATGAGCCAGCCCGCCATCGGCTATCTCGACCCGGTCTTCGTCGAGATGATGGAGGAGCTGAAGGCGCTGCTGCGCTACGTCTACCAGACGAACAACCCGCTCACCTTCCCGGTCTCCGGTCCCGGCTCCGTCGGCATGGAGTACTGCTTCGTGAACCTGGTGGCGCCCGGCGACAAGGTGATCGTGTGCCGCAACGGCGTCTTCGGCGGGCGCATGCTCGAGAACGTCGAGCGCTGCGGCGGCACCGCCGTGGTGGTGGACGATGAATGGGGCAAGCCGGTCGATCCGCACAAGGTCGAGGAAGCGCTTCCGCGGCAACCCGGACGCGAAGCTGCTCGCGTTCGTGCACGCCGAGACATCCACCGGCGCGCAGTCCGACGCGAAGGCGCTCGCCCAGGTCGCGCACCGGCACGGCGCGATGGTGATCGTCGACGCGGTGACCTCCCTCGGCGGCACGCCGGTGCTGGTCGACGAGTGGAAGATCGACGCGATCTACTCGGCGAGCCAGAAGTGCCTGTCGTGCACGCCGGGCCTGTCGCCCGTGTCGTTCTCCGAGCGCGTGGTCGAGCGCGTGAAGCAGCGCAAGGACAAGATCCACAGCTGGTTCATGGACATGAACCTGCTGTCGAGCTACTGGGGCGCGACCAACCGCACCTACCACCACACGGCGCCCACCAACTCGCTCTTCGCGCTGCACGAGGCGCTGCTGCTCATCAAGGAAGAGGGGCTGGAGAACTGCTGGGCGCGCCATCGTCGCCACCACCTCGCGCTGAAGGCCGGGCTCGAGGCCATGGGCCTGCAGCTTCCTCGTGGAGGAGAAGTACCAGCTGCCGCAGATGAACGCGGTGCTGTGTCCCGCGGGCGTGGACGAGGAGGCGGTGCGCAAGACGCTGCTGTCGGAATTCAGCCTGGAGATCGGCGCCGGGCTGGGGCCGCTCAAGGGCAAGATCTGGCGCTTCGGGCTGATGGGCTACTCGTGCAGGCCCGACAACGTGATGCTCTGCCTCTCGGCGCTGGGGTCGGTGCTCATGGACATGGGCCTGCCCATCAAGGTGGGCGAAGCGGAGGCGGCCGCGCACCAGGCGTACGCGACGCTGCATGCCGCGGACGCGCTGCACGCGCGCAAGAAGGTCGCCGCCGCCTAGGGGCCCGCGCCCGGCGCCCCGGGGCGTTCAGCGGGCCGTCGCCATCTCCTGGCGGAAGCGGACCTCGAGCCGGGGTTGCGACGCGTAGCGCTCGAGCGCCGAGGGGATGAAGACCTCGAGCTGCGCGAGCCGGTCGGCGGGCGGCGGGTGGGTGCTGAACACCGAGATGCCGCCGGTGTCGCCCTTCACGCCGGCCAGCATCTGCAGCGCGCCCGCCAACCCATACGGATCGTAGCCGCCGCGCGTGGCGATCACGACGCCGAGCCGGTCGGCCTCGTATTCCATCGAGCGGTCGAGGGGACGCAGGAAGACGCCGTTCTTGAGCACCTCGAGGCCGGCGCTCGCGCCCCAGGTCTTGAGCCCCAGGGGATCGTTGCCGCGCCGGGCGATCGCCTCGGCCGCGAGCTCCTTGCCGACGGAAGCCAGGGCCTCGGAGTTGGCGGCCGACTGGATGGCGGCGAGCTGGTGCTTCTTCACCACGTGCGCGATCTCATGGGCGAGCACGCCCGCCAGCTCGGATTCGCTCGACAGGCGCCGCATCAGGCCATAGGTGACGAACACCGTGCCCCCGGGCAGCGCGAAAGCGTTGATGGTCTCGGTGTCGACCACGCCGAAGGTCCACGGCAGGTCGGGGCGCTCCGAGTGCAGCGCCAGCCACTTGCCGACGCGGTTCACGTAGCGCTGCAGCTTCTCGTCCTTGTACAGCGGCGCGGCGCCGAGGAAGCCCGCGGCGATGCCGTTGCCCAGCGCGACCTCCTCGTCCGGCGTGTATTCGTGGTTCGCCTCGGAAAGCTTCTTGCCGGTGTCGATCGCCTTGTTGAGCAGGTTGCCGAAATTGAATTGCGCCGGCGCGGGCGCGGCGGCGCCGAGCAGCAGCGCGGCCAGCACGGCGGGAAAAGCTTTCATCGGCGCGGCTCCTTCGCGCCCTCGGCTGCGGGCGCATCGACGTGAACGGCGGCAAGCTTCGCCGCGTGCGCGAAGCGTTCCGCGGCGGCGCGGTCGGCGCGGAACGACTGCAGGCGGCGAAGCGCCTGCTCGTCGGGACTGGCGTTCTTCAGGTCTTCCTCGGAAAGCCCGCGGATGCCCGTGGACGCGAGCGTGGCTTCGCGGTTCTTGGAGCCGCCCAGGCCCAGCGCGGCCCCCAGGCTTCCCAGGCCGCCGGACGAGGGCGACGACTCGACCACCGCCGGGAAGCGCAGGTGGAACACACGCACCCACCCGGTCTTCCC
Organism: uncultured beta proteobacterium; assembly: GCA_963792865.1. Lineage (GTDB taxonomy): Bacteria > Pseudomonadota > Gammaproteobacteria > Burkholderiales > Usitatibacteraceae > Usitatibacter. Next base: position 647,282 of record CAWBYB010000014.1, on the reverse strand, counting down.
GTTCGCCTCCACGCGGGTCCACTCGCCGCCGCGCGCGAGCACCTTCAGCGGCGTGTTCTCCGGCAGCGACGCGATGGTGGCGGCGCCGGCCGCGGCGCCGTCCTTCAGCTCCGTGGCGCGATTGGTGAACGCCTGCTCCTGGGCGAGCGCCGCACAGGAGCAGGCGAGGAGCCACGAGGCCATGAGGATGCGGGCGATCATCGGGGCATGATAGCGCGAGCGGGCGCCTCAGTGGACGAGCAGTGCCGCCAGCCCGAGCAGCATCCCCATGCTCGCCACGTCGGTGGCCGTGGTCACCACGATGCTCGAGGCCGTCGCCGGATCGGCGCCGAGGCGCTTGAGCGCGAGGGGCACGAGGGCGCCCGAGATGCCGCTCACCGCGCAGCTGCCGATCATCGCGAGGCAGACCACGACCCCCAGCATCAGCGCATGGGGCGAGCTCTGGGCGAGCGCCAGCAGGTACATCGCCAGGCCGCACAGCACGCCCGTGACCGCGCCGTTGGCGAACCCGAGCAGCGCCTCCTTGCTCACGAGCTGGCCGCCCGCGCCCGGGTGGATGTCGCCCAGCGTGATGCCGCGCACCGTGACCGCGAGCGCCTGGCAGCCGGTGTTGCCGGACTGCCCGGCGAGGACCGGCAGGAACGTGGCCAGGATCACGAACTTGTCCACCGTTCCCTGGAAGACCGCGACCACGCCGCCGGCGGCGAAGGCCGTGACCAGATTCACCAGCAGCCACGGATTGCGGAAGCGGAAGCTTTGCGCGATGGAGGTGGCGACGCGCTCCTCCTTCTCGACGCCCACCATGGAGCCGGGCTGCGCGGTGATCTCGAAGGCCTCGAGCTCGAACAGGGCCGCACCGCGCACCAGGCCCACCAGCCGGCCCTCGGCGTCGCAGACCGGATACTGCGGGTAGTGGCGGTTCGCGGTGAGCTTCATGGCCTCGGCGAGCGACATCCCGGGCGAGAGCGCAAAGGGGCGCGCGAGCATCGTGTCGGCGAGCTTCGCGCCGCGGTCGCTGAACAGCAGGTCGCGCATGGTCACCAGCCCTTCCAGGTGCCCCTCCGGCCCGACCACGTACACGTAGGTGACGAACGCCGAGCGCACCAGCGGGCGCAGCGCCTCGATGGCGTCGCCCACGGTCATCTCCGGCCGGAACACCGACAGCGGCGGCTCCATCAATCGGCCGATGGCGTCGTCGGGGTAGCGGGCGTTGCGCCTCCATTGCTCCGCGACCTCCGCGGGCGCCGAGGCGGCGATGAAGCGGCGCGGGGCCGCCTCGAGCTGGCCGAGAATGCCCTGCACCATTGCCGGGTTGAGCTGCAGCAGCGCCTCGACCGCATCGGCGGGAACCGCGCGCTCGACTAGCGCTGCAGCCTCCGCGAAGGGGAGCGAACGGATCTGTCTCGCGAGCGACGGGCGCTCGCGCGCGCCGGGTTCGCCGGCAGGGATTTCTGTGTTCAAGTTCCTCGCCTCCGGGATGGTGCTGCCGGATTGTATCGCCTCGCGCCGCTACAATCCGAGGCGATGCCAGATGGTCGAGGTGGGCCCTGCCTGGTTGAGCGTGTAGAAGTGCAGGCCCGGCGCGCCGCCGGCGAGGAGCCGGCCGCACAGCTCGGTCATCACGTCGAGGCCGAAGGCCTTGATCGACGCGGTATCGTCGCCGAACCCCTCGAGCGTGAGGCGCATCCAGCGCGGGATCTCCGCGCCGCACGCGTCGGAGAAGCGCGCGAGCTGCGAGAAATTATTGATCGGCATGACGCCGGGAACTATGGGCACGGCGATGCCCAGCGCCTGCGCCTGCTCGACGAAGTGGAAGTACGCGTCGGCGTTGTAGAAGTACTGCGTGATCGCGCCATTGGCGCCCGCATCGATCTTCGCCTTGAACGCGGCGAGGTCCTGCCGCGGCCCCCGCGCCTGCGGGTGGTACTCCGGGTAGGCGGCGACCTCGATGTGGAACCAGTCGCCCGTCTCCTTGCGGATGAAGGCCACCAGCTCGGAGGCATAGCGCAGTTCGCCCGAGGTCGCGATGCCCGAGGGCAGGTCGCCGCGCAGGGCGACGATGTGCTTGATGCCGTGGCCCTTGTACTGAGCGATGACCTCGCGCAGGTCCGCGCGCGTCGAGGCGACGCACGACAGGTGCGGGGCCGCGTGGAAGCCGTCGCGCCGGATCTCGAGCACCGCGGCGAGCGTTCCCTCGCGCGTGGCTCCCCCGGCACCGTAGGTGACGGAGAAGAACGTGGGATTCAACTGCGCGAGCTGCTTGCGCGTGGCGCGCAGCTTCTCCACGCCCTCGGCAGTCTTGGGCGGGAAGAACTCGAAGCTGAAGCAGCGCTCGGCCGCGGGCGATGCCATGCGTTCAGGGACGCGCGCCGATGCGCGCCAGGAACGAGGCCACGCGCGGGGACCAGTCGTCGATGGCGCGCGCGAAGTAGCCGTGCCCGTCCACCCCGCAGGGCGGGGCCTCGACCAGCTCCGCCGTGCCGCCGCCGGCGACAAAGGCACCGTACATGCGCCGGGCGAGCGACGGACCGAAGTAGCGGTCGTTGGCGCTGTAGATCCAGAGCTCGGGCACGTGCGCGGCGCGGCCGTAACGTCCCATCGCCTCCACCAGGCGCGACTCCGCGCACACCCGCCCGGGCGCGAGCGAGCCGCGGCCACCGGCGAAATTGATGACGCCCACCAGGCCGTCGAACGCCGTGGACGAGGCGGCCACCGATCCGAAGCCTCCCGCCGACTGGCCGGCGAGCACCACGCGGCGGGTATCCGCCCACGGCTCGCCGCGCACCGCCGCCACCGCCGCGCGCATGTCGCGCGCCGATTCCAGGCCCGCGGAATAGTAGTCGGGATTCGCGCACGAGCCGTAGCCTTCGGCCCACGGTCCCGCGGATTCGCCGTAGCCGCGGCGCGTGGGCACGAGCACCGCGAAGCCCAGCGCGAGGAAAGGCTCGCTCTGGGCCACGAGCCGCAGGCGGCCCAGCGCCCTGCGCTGGGCCGCCGAGCGCGGGCTGCCGTGCGAAAGCACGACGATCGGGAACGGCCCGCGCCCGTCGGGCTTGAACACCGTGACGTCGATGTACGCCTCGCGCTCGCCCTTGATCACGGGCACGCGCATCACCGATTCGTGCAGCGCCGCCGCCTGCCCGGCCATGGCGAAGACAAGCGCGCACGGCCATAGCCACAACCGGACAATCCTGATCCTCATTTGCCTCGATCTCATGGCTGCCCGGTGGCGTTGAGCGGCGTCGCCTTGCGTCCGCTCAAACGCCGTTCCCGCCGCTCCCAGTATCACCTCAGTAACGGTAGTGGTCCGACTTGTAGGGCCCCGTCTTTTCCACCCCTATGTAGTGCGCCTGGTCGTCGCGCAGCTCCGTGAGCATCGCCCCGAGCTTCGTGAGCTGCAGGCGCGCCACCTTCTCGTCGAGGTGCTTGGGCAGCACGTACACGCCCACCGGATACTTGCCCTGGTTGGTGTAGAGCTCGATCTGCGCCAGGGTCTGGTTGGCGAAGGAGGAGCTCATCACGTAGGACGGGTGGCCGGTCCCGCAGCCCAGGTTCACGAGGCGGCCCTTGGCGAGCAGGATGATGCGCTTGCCGTCGGGGAAGATCACGTGGTCGACCTGCGGCTTGATGTTCTCCCACGCGTAGGTCTTGAGCGCGGCCACGTCGATCTCGTTGTCGAAGTGCCCGATGTTGCACACGATGGCCTGGTTCTTCATGCGCTTCAGGTGCTCGTGGGTGATCACGTGGAAGTTGCCGGTGGCGGTGACGAAGATGTCCGCCTTGTCGGCGGCATATTCCATGGTCACCACGCGATAGCCCTCCATCGACGCCTGCAGCGCGCAGATCGGGTCGATCTCGGTGATCCACACCTGGGCGGAGAGCGCGCGCAGCGCCTGGGCGCTGCCCTTGCCCACGTCGCCGTAGCCGCACACCAGCGCCACCTTGCCCGCCACCATCACGTCGGTTGCGCGCTTGATGCCGTCCACCAGCGATTCGCGGCAGCCGTACAGGTTGTCGAACTTGCTCTTGGTGACCGAATCGTTCACGTTGATGGCGGGGAAGCGCAGCGTGCCCTCCTTGGCCATCTGGTAGAGGCGCTTCACCCCGGTCGTGGTCTCCTCGGTCACGCCCTTCACGTGGGCGAGGCGCGTGGAATACCACTTCGGATCCTTGGCGAGCCGCGCCTTGATGGCGGCGAAGAGCGCGGTCTCCTCCTCGCTCGAGGGCCGGGCGATGCAGCTCGCGTCCTGCTCGGCGCGCGCGCCCAGGTGCAGCAGCAGCGTGGCGTCGCCGCCGTCATCGAGGATCATGTTGGCGTACTTGCCCGGGCCCCACTCGAAGGTCCGGTGGGTGAACTCCCAGTACTCGTCGAGCGTCTCGCCCTTGTACGCGAACACCGGCACGCCGGCGGCGGCGATCGCGGCGGCCGCGTGGTCCTGGGTCGAGAAGATGTTGCACGAGGCCCAGCGCACCTCGGCCCCGAGGGCCTCGAGGGTCTCGATGAGCACCGCGGTCTGGATCGTCATGTGCAGCGAGCCGGTGATGCGCGCGCCGCGCAGCGGGCGGGTGGCGGCGTACTCCTCGCGGATCGCCATGAGGCCGGGCATCTCGGTCTCGGCGATGGCGATCTCCTTGCGGCCCCAGGCGGCGAGCGCGAGATCGGCGACGTGGAAATCGGTGAATTCGCGGGGCTTGGTGCGTGCGTCCATTGGCCAGTCCTTTCGTCAAAAGGCGACCTGGCGGGAGGGGGCCGGCGCGGCTCGTCTCCCGTGAGCAGGTCACGGATCAACGAGCGCCGTTTTGGAAAGTTCGAGCCTGGCGGGAGGGATCCGCGGCCTGGGAGGCCCGGGTCGTGCTTCCGTTGCAACGCTCCTCGAACGGCGTCCATTGTACCATCGCCCGATGGACAAGCCTCTCCTGCTGGGCTGCAAGGGCTGCGGGAACGCGATCGTCGAAGCTGCGTTCGCCGTCGCGGGAATTCCCGTCGCGATCGAGGAAGTCGACTACTCCGAGCACAGCCCGACGCGCTCGCGCCTGCTGGAGGCAAACCCGCTGGGCCAGGTGCCCGCGCTGATCCTGCCCGACGGTCGGCTGCTCACCGAGAGCCTGGCGATCGTGCACTACGTGAACGACCTCGAGCCCGGGGCCGACCTCGTTCCGCCCCGGGGAGACGCCGCGCGCACCGCGTTCTACCGCTGGGCCATGTTCATCGTCGCCGCCCTGTATCCCACATTCACCTACGGCGACGACCCCGGCAAATGGGTGAGCGGCGAAGCGTGCGCCCGGCAGTTGCGCGAGAGCACCGATCGCCATCGCCAGGCGCTGTGGCTGCAGCTCGAGCAGGCCGCGGGCGCGCCGTGGTTCCTCGGCGCGCGCGCGAGCGCGCTCGACCTCTACCTCGCGGTGATGACGCGCTGGCGGCCCGGAGCGGCCTGGTTCGCGCAGCGCACGCCGCGCATCGCGCAGATCGCGCACAGGGCGGCGGCGCTGGACGCCGTGGCCCCGGTGATCGCGCGCAATTTCCCCTAGGCCGCGGGCCTACTCGGCGGTGGCCGCGACCCGCTGGTGCTCGCCCTTGAGCCCGGCGCCCTCGCGCAGCTTCGCGGCCAGGTCGGTCGCTTCCCACGTGAACTCCGGCTCCTCGCGGCCGAAGTGGCCGTACGCGGCGGTCTTGGCGTAGATCGGGCGCAGCAGGTCGAGCATCTTCACGATCCCCTTCGGGCGCAGGTCGAAGTGCTGCTGCACGAGCTGGGCGATCTTCTCGTCCGGGACCGCGCCCGTGCCCTCGGTGTAGATCGTGATGTTGATCGGCCGCGCCACCCCGATGGCATAGCTCACCTGGATCTGGCACTGGCGCGCGAGCCCGGCGGCCACCACGTTCTTCGCGACGTAGCGCGCCGCGTACGCCGCCGAGCGGTCCACCTTCGACGGGTCCTTGCCGGAGAAGGCGCCGCCGCCGTGCGGGCATGCCCCGCCATAGGTGTCCACGATGATCTTGCGCCCGGTGAGGCCGCAGTCGCCCTGCGGCCCGCCCACCACGAAGCGGCCCGTCGGGTTGACGAGGTACTTCACGTTCTTCAGCCACGCCTTCGGCAGCACCGGCTTGATGATCATCTCGATCACCGCGTCGATGGCTTCCTGCTTCATCTTCGGGCCTTCGGACATCTCGGGGGAGTGCTGCGTCGAGAGCACCACGGTGTCCACCTCGACGGGCCTGCCGTTCACGTACTTCAGGGTCACCTGGCTCTTCGCGTCCGGGCGCAGCCACGGCAGGCGCCCGTCCTTGCGCAGCATCGCCTGGCGCTCGACCAGCCGGTGGGCATAGTAGATCGCCGCCGGCATGAGCACCGGCGTCTCGTCGCACGCGTAGCCGAACATGAGGCCCTGGTCGCCGGCGCCCTGGTCGAGGTTGTCGTCCTGCGCGCGATCCACGCCCTGCGCTATGTCGGGGCTCTGCTTGTCGTAGCCGACCAGCACCGCGCAGCCCTTGTAGTCGATGCCGAACTCCGTGTTGTCGTAGCCGATGCGCTTGATCGCCTCGCGCGCAACACCAATGTAGTCCACGTTCGCGCGCGTGGTGATCTCGCCGGCCAGCACCACGAGGCCCGTGTTGCACAAGGTCTCGGCGGCCACTCGGGACCGCGGGTCCTGGGCTAGAATGGCATCGAGCACCGAGTCGGAAATCTGGTCCGAGACCTTGTCCGGATGGCCCTCGGAAACCGACTCGGAAGTGAAGAGGAATTCGCTTTTCATCTGCATGGTTCCTTCAGTCGCCTCAGCGCGATATCTTACCAAAGACCGCGCCGCCGGCCGGCGCGCCCCGCCTTGAAGCTCGTCTTTCGCCTGCTCGCCCGCCTGCCGCTCGCCGTGAACCACGTACTGGGCGGCGCGCTCGGGCGCCTGGTCTACCTGCTTTCGCCGCGCTACCGCCACCGCGTGCAGGACAACCTGCGCGGGAGCGGCCTTTGCGCCGGCGCGGCCGACGTGCGGCGCATCGCGCGCGCGAACGCCGCCGAGATCGGCAAGGGCGCGACCGAGCTGGCGTGGGCCCTGTTCCGTCCCGACGACGTCGCGGGGAAGGTGCGCGAGCGCCATGGATGGGAGGACGTCGAGCGCCTGCGAGCGGCCGGGCGTCCCATCGTGTTCGTCACACCCCACCTCGGCGCCTACGACGTGGCCGGGCGCTACTTGTGGACGCACGTGCCCATCCTCGCGATGTACCGGCCGCACAAGACCGCGTGGATCGACGAGCTGCTGCGCGAGGGGCGCAACCGGGGCGCGGCGCCGGACGGAACCAACGTCGCGCCGGCGACGCTCGCCGGCGTGCGCATGGTGCTCAAGCACCTGCGCCGCGGGGGCTGCAGCGTGGTGCTGCCCGACCAGGTTCCGGGCCAGGGCGAGGGCGAGTGGGTCGAGTTCTTCGGGCGCCCCGCGTACACGATGACCCTGGTGGGCCGGCTGCAGGAGGCCTCGGGCGCGGCGCTGGTCTTCTGCTACGCGCGGCGCCTTCCCGGAGGCGAAGGCTACGCCCTGCACCTCTCGCCCCTCGAGGCGCCGCTGCCCGGGGACCGGCGCGCCGCCGCGCGCATGGTGAACGAGCGGGTCGAGGCGCTCGTGCGCACCTGTCCCGAGCAGTACCTGTGGGGGTACAACCGCTACAAGCGCCCGGCGGGCGCGCCCGCGCCCCCGTAGAATCCGCGCATGCCACTCCTGCGAAAGCTCGGCACGCAGCTCGGCGTGCTGGTCCTCTGGCTGGTCCATTTCCTGCCGCTGCCGTGGATCGGGGCGCTCGGCGCGGGCCTGGGCGCGGTCCTGTATCGCTTCGGGCGCGGACGCGTCACGCGCATCAATCTCGCGCTGTGCTTTCCCGACATGCCGGAAGACGAGCGCCGCGCGCTGGGCCTGCGCCACTTCCGCATGCTCGGGCGCAACGCGCTCGAGCTGAGCGTCATGGTGTGGGGCAGCGAGGAGCAGCTGCTGCGGCTGATCCAGGTCGAGGGGCTCGAGCACCTGAAGGCCGTGGCGGGACGCCCGGTGATCGCGCTCGCCCCGCATTTCATCGGCCTGAACATGGGCGGCATCCGGGTGGCGCACGAGTATCCCGGCACCGCGAGCATCTACAGCCGCCAGAAGAACCCGGTGCTCGATCGCATCTTCCTGCGCGCGCGCACGCGCTTCGGCGCCCCCCACCTCGTGAGCCGGCAGGAGGGCCTGCGCTCGGTGATCCGCGTGATCCAGAGCGGCAAGCCGTTCTACTTCCTGCCCGACATGGACTTCGGCATCCGCGACGCGATCTTCTCGCCCTTCTTCGGCGTGCCCACGGCGACGATCACCGCGCTGCCGCGGCTCGCCCGCCTCACGGGCGCCGCCGTGCTCCCCGTGGTCACGCGCCAGGTGGGCGAGGGCTATGTCGCGCGCTTCTACCCGGAGTGGAAGGACTACCCGACCGGCGATCTCGAGGCGGACGTGCGGCGCATGAACGCCTTCATCGAGGAGCGCGTGCGCGAGATGCCGGAGCAGTATTTCTGGGCGCACAAGCGCTTCAAGACGCGCCCTCCCGGCGAGCCGTCCCCCTACAAGCGAAAATAGCCCGTGCGCGCGACCTTCACCAAGATGCAGGGCCAGGGCAACGACTTCGTCGTCTTCGACGGCGTGCGCCAGCCGATCGAGCTCACCGCCGAGCGCGTGCGCGCCATCGCCGACCGGCACTTCGGCGTGGGCTGCGACCAGGTGCTCGTGGTCGAGCGCCCCGCCGCGCCGGAAAACGACTTCCGCTACCGCATCTACAACGCCGACGGCGGCGAGGTGGAGCAATGCGGCAACGGCGCGCGCTGCTTCGCGCGCTTCGTGCTCGACCGGGGGCTCACCGCCAAGCGCGAGATCCGCGTGGAGACGGCGAGCGGCGTGATCGCGCCGCGCGTGGAGGCATCGGGGCAGGTCACGGTGGACATGGGCGCGCCGCGCTTCGAACCGAGCGCGGTTCCCTTCATCGCGCAGGCGGACGCGCTCGTGCATCCCCTCGCGGTGGCCGGGGTCACGGTGCAGGTGAGCGTGCTCTCGATGGGCAATCCCCACGCCGTGCAGGTGGTCGAGGACGTGGAGCGCGCGCCGGTGGCGACCCAGGGCCCGCTGATCGAGCGCCACGCGGCGTTTCCGAACCGGGTGAACGCGGGATACATGCAGATCGTGTCGCGCGGGCGCATCGCGCTGCGCGTCTGGGAGCGCGGCGCGGGCGAGACGCTCGCCTGCGGCACCGGCGCGTGCGCCGCGGTCGTGGCCGGCATCCGCAGGGGCCTGCTCGACCCCGAGGTGCGCGTGGCCACGCGCGGAGGCGAGCTCACGATCCGCTGGCCCGGGGACGGTCGGCCCGTTATGATGACGGGCGACGCCGTGCGCGTGTTCGACGGCGAGATCGACATCTAGCCCAGAGGGAGGAAAGCCCGTTGCCCACCGCCGAGCAAGTGGCCGAATTTCTCCGCCAGAACCCGGGCTTCTTCGAAAGCCACGTCGACATCCTGATGAACCTGCAGATCCCCCATCCCCATGGCGGACGCGCGGTGTCCATCGGAGAGCGCCAGCTCGTCGCGGTGCGCGAGAAGGCGAAGCTGCTCGAGGACAAGCTGAAGGAGCTGATCCAGTTCGGCGAGGAGAACGACGCGGTGAGCGAGAAGATCCACCGCCTCGCGTGCCGCCTCATCGAAGCCCCGAGCCTGGACGCGGCGCTCGACACGCTCTACCTCGACCTGCTCGACCACTTCGCCGTGCCGCACGTCGCGGTGCGCCTGTGGAGCGTGGCCGAGGAGAATCCGCAGACCAAGGAGTTCGCGCCGGCGGCCCCCGAGATGCGCCAGTTCGTCGAGCAGATGGCCGCGCCCTACTGCGGCCCCCACGCGATCTACGAGAGCCAGTCGTGGTTCGGCGAGGCGGCGGCGCACCTGAAGTCCTTCGCGCTGGTCGCGCTCAAGCGCGACGGGCTCACCTTCGGGGTCGTGGCGCTCGCCTCCGAGGACGCCCGGCGCTTCTATCCCGAGATGGGAACGCTCTATCTCGCGCGCATCGGCGACCTGGTAAGCCACGCGCTGTGGCGCTTCGTGACCCCGGTCCGTGAGCACGCCGGCTAGCGCCCTCGAGCGCTACCTCTCGCACCTGCGTTCCGGCCGGCGGCTCGCCCGGCACACGCTCGACGCATACGCGCGCGACGGCCGCATGCTGGGCGGGCTCTGCGGCGAGCGCCCGCTCGCCGGGCTGGGGCCCCACGACATCCGCCGCTTCATCGCCGCGCTGCACGGCCGCGGGCTCTCGCCGCGCTCGCTCGCTCGCGTGCTCTCGTGCTGGCGCGGGCTCTTCGACTGGCTCGCGCGCTCGGGCGAGGTCGCGGCCAATCCCTGCGCCGGAGTGCGCGCGCCGCGCGCGCCGCGCCACCTGCCCGAGGTGCTCTCGCCCGACGAGGCGGTGCGCCTGGTGTCGTTCGAGGACGACTCCGCGACCGGGGCCTGCGACCGCGCCCTCTTCGAGCTGGCCTATTCGAGCGGGCTGCGCGTCTCGGAGCTCACCGGGCTCGACCTCGACGCCATCGACGCCGCCACGGGCGAGGCGCGCGTGACCGGCAAGGGATCCAAGACGCGCATCGTGCCGGTCGGAGCGCATGCGCTCGCCGCGCTGGCCGCGTGGCTGCCGCTGCGCGCGCGCCTCGCGCGGCCCGGAGAGCGCGCCGTGTTCGTCGGGCGCGGCGGCAAGCGGCTCGGGGTGCGCGAGGTGCAGCGGCGCATCAAGCGGCGCGCCGCCGCCGCGGGCCTGACGGTGGACGTGCACCCGCACATGCTGCGCCACTCCTTCGCTTCCCACGTGCTGCAATCCTCGGGCGACCTGCGCGCGGTCCAGGAGATGCTCGGCCACGCGAGCATCGCCTCGACGCAGGTCTATACCCACCTCGATTTCCAGCACCTCGCGAAGGTCTACGACGCTTCCCATCCGAGGGCCAGGCGCAGGAAGGCCTGAGGTGGCGGCGAGCGGGATCACGCCCGTCACGGTCCTCACGGGTTTCCTCGGCAGCGGCAAGTCCACGCTCGCGAACGCGATGCTGCGCGACCCGCGCTTCGCCGACACCGCCGTGCTGGTGAACGAGTGGGGCGAGATCGCGATCGACCATGCGCTCGTGCGCGGGGCGAGCGGCGAAGTGGTGACGCTCGCCGGCGGCTGCGTATGCTGCCGCGTGGCGGGAGAGCTCCTGGGAGCGCTGCGCGAGCTGCATTTCCAGCGCGCCTCGGGCGCGGTGCCGCCGTTCCGGCGCGTCGTGGTCGAGACCACCGGCCTCGCCGACCCGGCGCCGCTGCTCGCCACGCTGATCGAGATGCCCGCGGTCGCGGCGCGCTACTCGCTCGCGGGCGTGGTCGCGACGGTCGATGCCGAGCACGGCATGGCCACGCTCGACGCGCATCCCGAGGCCGTCAAGCAGGCGGCGATGGCCGACCGGCTCGTGATCACCAAGACCGACCGGGTGGCCGGCGCGTCGCTCGCGCCCCTCGAGGAGCGCCTGCGCGCGTTGAACCCGGGCGCGCGCGTGCTGCGCAGCGGAGCGACTGCTCCCGACCCGGCGGAGCTCTTCGAGACCGGCCTGTACCGCGGCGAGGGCAGGCTCGCGGACGCCGCGGGCTGGCTCAACGCAGGAGCCTACCGGCGCGCCGGCGCGAACACCGCCGCGCGCCACGACCCGCGCATCGCGTCGTTCTGCTGGAGCACCGCGGAGCCCCTCGCATGGGAGGATTTCGATGCGGCCCTCGAAGTCCTGCTCGAGCTGCTGGGCGAGCGCATCCTGCGGTTGAAGGGGCTGGTGCACGTCGCCGGCGAGCCCGGACCGCGGGCGGTGCACGCGGTGCAGCACACGCGCTATCCTCCTGCGCTGCTGCCCTCGTGGCCCGACGCGGACCGGAGCACGCGCCTGGTCATCATCGGGCGCGACCTTGAAGCCGCGCAGGTAGACCCGATATTGCAGACGTTGCGTTCCCCGCCGAGGTAAGCCATGCCCGCTCCCGCACCGAATGACCTGATCCCCGTCACCATCCTCACCGGCTTCCTCGGGGCCGGCAAGACCACGCTGCTCAATCGCATCCTCACCGAGCAGCACGGCGAGCGCATCGCCGTGATCGAGAACGAGTTCGGCGAGACCGGAGTCGACAACGAGATCCTGGTGAAGGACAGGCACGAGCAGATCGTCGAGATGAACAACGGATGCCTCTGCTGCACCGTGCGCGGCGACCTCGTGCGCATCCTGGGCGAGCTCGGCACCAAGCGCCGGCTGGGCGAGCTCGCGTTCGACCGCGTGATCATCGAGACCACCGGCCTCGCCGATCCGGGTCCCGTCGCGCAGACCTTCTTCATGGACGAGAAGATCCGCGACCAGTACCTGCTCGACGCCGTGCTCACCGTCGTCGACGCGAAGCACGCGGACGGGCAGCTCGACCGCCACGACGAGGCGCAGCAGCAGGTGGGATTCGCCGATCGCCTGCTGCTTTCCAAGACCGACCTGGTCGAGGACGCGCAGGTGAACGCGCTCGCCGCGCGCCTGCGCCGCATGAACCCGCGCGCGCACCAGCGCAAGGTGCACTTCGGCGAGGCCGACATTCGCGAGATCCTCGACATCCGCGGCTTCAACCTGAACGCGATGCTCGAGGTCGACCCCGAGTTCCTCGCCGAGGACCACCACGAGCACAGCGACGAGGTGAAGTCCTTCGTGTGGAAGGACCCGCGCCCGCTGCACATGGAGAAGATCGAGACCTTCCTGTCCCTCATGGTGCAGGACTACGGCGAGGACCTGCTGCGCTACAAGGGCGTGCTCAACGTGCAGGGCGAGCCGCAGCGCATGATCTTCCAGGGCGTGCACATGCTGATGGGCGGCGACTCCGGGCAAGCCCTGGGAGCCGGGCGAGGCGCGCGAGAGCGTGATGGTGTTCATCGGGCGCAAGCTGCCGCGGCGCCTGTTCGAGGAGGGCCTCGCGTACTGCGTGGCGTGACGATGGAGTTATACTGGTTCTGGCCCCCGGCGACTCGGAGAGGCCGCAGGCCTTGATGCCCATGACATTGCGCACATCCGTCTCCGCTGAGGAGACCACGCCCCCGGCGGTCCGCGCAAGACCCGCGCCGCGGCACTGACTCGCCCATGGCCAGTCCCGCCGGCTCGCATCCATCCAGCAACGTCCGGCCCGCCACGCCGCGGGGGCCGGGCCGGCTGGGCTCCGACGAGTACCACTCCGCGCCCCTGCCGAGCGCGCAGGAAGCGGCCGTGCTCTACGCCGCCAACCATGCGCAGGAAGCCGCGGGACTGCTCAAGGCGGAGATCAAGGACGCGACCGGGCGCAACAACAAGCAGGCGTGGCTGATGCTGTTCGACCTGCACCAGATCGCGCAGGAGCGCACCGAGTTCGATTCCCTGTCGATGCTGTTCACGGTCAAGTTCGAGCAGTCCCCGCCCGCCTGGGCCGAGGGCGGCGACACTGCGAACGATCCGCGCCGCAACCAGAGCCGGGAGCGCAAGGATTTCGTCGCGCTCAAGCCCGGCGCGTCGGGCGAGCTCACCGGGGAGATCGAGAAGTTCCTGTCGTTCGCCGAATCGCAGGGCACCGTGCGCCTGGATGTCGCCAAGGTGAATGCCATCTCCTCGGAGGACGCGGACCGGTTCGCTTCCGGGCTGCAGCGCCTGCGCAGGAAGCAGGTGCCGATGTGGTTCAACCATGTCGAGTCGCTGGAGAAGGTCCTGCGCTCCGCGTTCAACGAGCGGGCGACCGAGAGCCAGCGCCCGTACTGGCTGCTGCTCTTCGAGCTCTACATCCTGGAGGGCAAGATGGCGGAGTTCGAGGACCTCGGCCTCGAATACGCGGTCGCTTTCGAGATGTCGCCTCCCAGCTGGGAGACGTACGTGAACCCCGTGGCCGCCGCGGCGGCGAAGGCCGCGACCGCTGGCAAGCCCGCGGTGGCGGAGGCGCCGGCGCCGGAGGCGGGCTACGCCCTGAAGGGCGTGCTGTCGGCGGCGAGCTCCAACCAGATCGCCGAGCTCAACGGCTACGCCGCGTCGCGCTCCGAGGTGGTGGTCGACATGAGCAAGGTCCTGCGCGTCGATTTCGCGTTCACCAGCGCGTTCTTCGACGTGGTGAAGGCGATCCAGCTCGCCGGCAAGCGCGTGATCCTCGCCAACCTGAGCGAGCTCAACGCGGCCCTGCTCGAGGCCCTCGGCGTCAACCGCTATGCCATCCTGGTGCGCCGCAAGTCCACCTGAAATCCCCCGCTTGAAAAAGGCGATTTCGCCGGCACCTGTTCCACCGCGCCTGCTATAGCACCCCGATGAGCACCGAACCCCCGCAGTTCCACGGCACCACCATCCTCTCCGTGCGCCGCGGCGAGCGGGTCGCCCTGGGCGGCGACGGCCAGGTCACCCTCGGCAACATGGTGGTGAAGGCGACGGCGCGCAAGGTGCGCCGCCTCTACCAGGACCGCATCCTCGCCGGCTTCGCCGGCGGCCACCGCCGACGCCTTCACGCTGTTCGAGCGCTTCGAAGCCAAGCTCGAGAAGCACCAGGGCAACCTGCTGCGCTCGGCGGTGGAGCTCGCCAAGGACTGGCGCACCGATCGCATGCTGCGCCGACTCGAGGCGATGCTCGCGGTCGCCGACCGCCAGGCCTCGCTCATCATCACCGGCAACGGCGACGTGCTCGAGCCCGAGCACGGCCTGCTCGCGATCGGCAGCGGCGGCGGCTTCGCCCAGGCGGCCGCGCGTCGCGCTGCTCGAGAACTCCGCGCTGGAGCCCGCGGAGATCGTCCAGCGCTCGCTCGCCATCGCGGGCGAGATGTGCATCTACACCAACCAGAACCACGTGATCGAGACGCTTTGAACGCGACATCGCCACGCCCTCCGGGGCGCGCACCGAGCCCGCGTCCATGATGACGCCCCAGGAGATCGTCCACGAGCTGGACAAGTTCATCGTCGGGCAGGCCGACGCGAAGCGCGCAGTGGCCATCGCGCTGCGCAATCGCTGGCGGCGCGCCGCAGGTGGCCGAGCCGCTGCGCGCCGAGATCACGCCCAAGAACATCCTCATGATCGGGCCCACGGGCGTGGGCAAGACCGAGATCGCGCGGCGCCTCGCCCGCCTCGCCAACGCGCCCTTCATCAAGGTGGAGGCCACCAAGTTCACCGAGGTGGGCTACGTGGGCCGCGACGTCGACTCCATCATCCGCGACCTGGCCGAGATCGCGGTGAAGCCCACGCGCGAGCAGGAGATGCACAAGGTGCGCACGCGGGCCGAGGACGCTGCCGAGGAGCGGGTGCTCGACGCGCTGCTGCCCGGCGTGCCCGCGGCCGAGGGCAACGACGCGAACTCCACGCGCCAGCGCTTCCGCAAGATGCTGCGCGAGGGCAAGCTCGACGACAAGGAGATCGAGATCGACGTGGCCGCTCCCGCGAGCATGGAGATCCTCGCCCCGCCCGGCATGGAGGAGCTTACCCAGCAGATCCAGGGCATGTTCCACAACCTGGGCGGCGCCCGGCGCAAGCGCCGCGCGCTCCCCATCCGCGAGGCGCTGCGGCTGCTCGCCGACGAGGAGGCGGCCAAGCTGGTGAACGAGGAGGAGGTGCGCTTCAAGGCGCTGCACGCGGTCGAGCAGGACGGCATCGTGTTCATCGACGAGATCGACAAGATCGCGAGCCGCGGGGAGCTGCAGGGCGCCGACGTCTCGCGCCAGGGCGTGCAGCGCGACCTGCTGCCGCTCGTCGAGGGCACCGCGGTCACCACCAAGTACGGCATGATCCGCACCGACCACATCCTCTTCGTCGCGAGCGGCGCCTTCCACCTGGCCAAGCCCTCGGACCTGATCCCGGAGCTGCAGGGAAGGCTGCCGATCCGCGTCGAGCTGGCGAGCCTGTCGGTGGAGGACTTCGAGCGCATCCTCACCGCCACCGATGCGTGCCTCACACGCCAGTACCAGGCGCTGCTTGCCACCGAGGGCGTGGAGCTCGAATTCACCGCCCAGGGTGTGCGCCGGCTGGCCGAGATCGCCTGCGCGGTGAACGAGCGCACCGAGAACATCGGCGCGCGCCGCCTCTACACGGTGATGGAGAAGCTGCTGGAGGAGGTTTCCTTCGACGCCGGTGGCAGCGCGCGCCGCGTGGTGATCGACGCCGCCTACGTCGACGCGCGCCTCGCCGATCTCGCGCAGAGCGAGGACCTCGCCCGCTACGTGCTGTAGCGGTCACCGTTCGGCACGCACGGTAACGCGCACGCGCCCTAGAATCCGGGCGATGCGACTCGCCCCGCTCCTGCTCGCAGCGCTCGCCGCGGCCTGCGCCCATGCTCCGGCACCACCCCCCGCCGATCCGGCGGCCTCGCTCGCCGCGGCCGAGACCGCGTTCGCCGCGCAGTCCGTGCGCGAAGGCATGCACGAGGCGTTCCTCGCCCATTTCGCCGACGACGGCGTGCTCGTGCACGGAGGATGGACCAACGCCCTCGCCTACCTCCGGCAGCGCCCCGCAGCCCCCATCGTCCTGGACTGGCGCCCCGCCTACGTCGAGGTGGCCGCGTCCGGAGAGCTGGGCCTGTCCACGGGGCCGTGGCAGCTCACCCGTCCCGCCAAGCCCGGAGCGGGCGCGGCGTACGGCCAGTTCGTCTCCGTCTGGCGGCGCGATGGCGGCGGCACCTGGAAAGTGGCGGTCGACGTCGGCATCTCGCACCCGGCACCCGCGCTCTGGGACGAGCCGCTCCACGCCGTGCCGGCCGGGGGGAACGGCGCTTCCCCGGCGACGCTGGACGCCGCGGAGGATAGCTTCGCGCGCCAGGCTCTGCGCGAGGGCACGCGCGCGGCGTACGAACACCTTGCCTCGCGCACGCTGCGCCTGTATCGCGAGGGCGCGAGTCCCGCCCTGGGCCGCGCGGCGGCGCTGGCATCGCCCGCGATGGGCGAAGGCCCTTACGCGTGGAAGGCCCAGCGCATGGAGACGGCGCGCTCGGGCGATCTCGGATATGCGCGCGGAACCTACGCCGCCGCGAGCGGCCCGGACGTTGCGCAGGGCGTGTACCTGCGCGTCTGGCGCCTCGAAGGCGGCGCCTGGCGCATCGCCCTCGACGTCGCCAACCCGCAGCAGCCCTGAAGGCCCGCCGCCGCCCTGCCGCGCTACTTGCCCTCGGGAGCCTTCTTGCCGTCGGGGGTGCCCGGCTTGGCCGTTCCGCCCAGCTTCGCGCACGTGCCGCTGGGCACGTACTTCCATTCTTCCGGGTCGTTGCTGCGCTTGGCCTCGCCGGCGCAGTCGTGGTGCGCGTTGCCGCAGTCGTTCTGGCCCGCCTTGGCGATGCCGTAGCACACCTCGTTCGAAGCCGACTGGCCCTGGTCGGCCGCGGCGGCGGCCCCCGAGGCAAGCAGCCCCGCCAGGGCGGAGGTGATGAGGATGCGGGACGGCTTCATGGACGGCTCCTGCCGCGCGAGGCGGTGACGGAAGTCGAATGGTACTGCGGCCGGGGCTTGAAAGCGCCCGCCGCGGCCCTATGTCATTTGCGTAAGGGGCCGAACGCCCCGGAAACATCTTTTGGGGGCCCCGACGGGGCCGTGGGACAACCGCTTTGAATCGCTTTGGAGGCAAGCATGAATCCGCTGATGCGCTATGAACCCCTGGTGGGCCGCCTGGACGGCCTGTTCAACGACTTCTTCCGCCCCGCCCTGGTGTGGGAAGGCAATGCCGAGCCCGCGTCCATCCGCGTGGACGTGCGCGAGACGCCCGAGGCCTACACGGTCCAGGCGGAGCTGCCCGGGGTGAAGAAAGACGGGATCCACGTCGAGATCGAGGGCAACGAGGTGACGATCTCCGCCGAGACGCAACGCGAGACCGAGGCCAAGGATGGCGAGAAGTGGCTGCGCACCGAGCGCTACTTCGGCAAGACCGCGCGCCGCTTCGCGCTGCCGCTGGAGATCGACGAGGGCAAGGCCGCCGCCAGGTTCAACGACGGCGTGCTCGAGCTGAGCCTGCCCAAGAAGGCCACGGTGACCGGGCGCAAGCTCGATATCCAGTAAGCGGGAAGACAGTTCCGCGCACTGGAATGGGGCCCGAAGGCCGCGCAGGCCTTCGAGGCCCTTTTTGTTTGGCGGGGCGGCCTCTACAATAGCGCCCACCCCATCCCCGCAGCAACGGCCCCGCGCCCCTCAATGCCCCCCAAGCTCTCGTCCGCACAGAAGGCGGAGGTCCTCGTCGAGGCCCTGCCGTACATCCAGCGCTTCTACGACCGCACCATCGTCATCAAGTACGGCGGCAACGCGATGACCGACGTCGCGCTGCAGGAGGACTTCGCCGAGGACGTGGTGCTATTGAAGCTGATCGGCATGAACCCGGTCGTGGTGCACGGCGCGGGCCC
Source organism: uncultured beta proteobacterium (assembly GCA_963792865.1). Taxonomy (GTDB): domain Bacteria; phylum Pseudomonadota; class Gammaproteobacteria; order Burkholderiales; family Usitatibacteraceae; genus Usitatibacter. Next base: position 628,898 of record CAWBYB010000014.1, on the reverse strand, counting down.
GCAGATCGGCGCGCTGCTGCAGAAGCTGGGCAAGCAAAGCGAGTTCATCCAGGGCATGCGCGTCACCGACGAGGAGACCCTCGACGTGGTCGAGATGGTCCTGGGCGGCCTCATCAACCAGGAGATCGTCACCCTCATCAACAAGGCGGGCGGCAAGGCCGTGGGCCTCACCGGCAAGGACGGCCACTTCATCCATGCGCGCAGGCTCAAGGTGGCGAGCAAGGAGGACAAGAAGAAGAAGATCGACGTGGGCCTCGTGGGCGAGATCGTGCGCATCGACCCCGAGATCATCCAGCTCCTGGACCAGCGCGACTTCATTCCGGTGATCGCTCCGCTCGGCGTAGACGAGAAGGGGATCTCCTACAACATCAACGCCGACATCGCCGCCGGCAAGCTCGCCGTCACGCTCCAGGCCGAGAAGCTGATCCTGCTCACCAACACCACCGGCGTGCTCGACCGGCAGGGCAAGATCGTCACCGGGCTCACCTCGCAGAAGGTGAAGGAGATGATCGACGACGGGACCATCTCCGGCGGCATGCTGCCCAAGGTCGAGTGCGCGCTCGACGCGGTGCGCAACGGTGTACGCAGCGCGCACATCATCGACGGGCGCGTGTCCCATGCCCTGCTGCTGGAGGTGCTCACCAGCGAGGGCGTGGGGACGCTCATCCGCGGCGCCGCGTCCAGCCGCGCGAACCACCGCTGAACGCAGCCGCTACGGCGTGAGCCGCGCCGCGAGCGCGACGTGGTCGGACATTTTCGACCAGGGAGCCCCGGTGTGGCGCCGCACGCCCTCGACCTGCAGGTCGCGCACGTAGATCCGGTCGAGCGTGAGGATCGGCATCTTCGCGGGAAAGGTCCGGGCGAGCCGGCCCTCGGAGCGCTCGAACACCTCGTAGAGGCCGAGCTCGCGGGCGAGGTATTCGCCCGCGCGGTTCCGCCAGTCGTTGAAGTCGCCCGCGACGATGAGCGGCCCGCGGCGCGGAACGGCGGACCGGATGCGCTCGACCAGCCACTCGAGCTGGAAGCGCCGGCTGCGCCCCCACAGCCCCAGGTGCACGTTGATGCAGTGCACGCGCTGCTTCCACCCTTCGATCTCGATCTCGCAATGCAGCAGCCCGCGGTTCTCGACCGAGTGGTGGGAGATGTCGATGTTCTCCCATTGCGGGATCGGGTGGCGGCTCACGACCGCGTTGCCATGGTGGCCGTGCTGGTACACCGCGTTCATGCCGTATACGCAGTGGGCGCCCTCGTGGGTGAGGAACTCGTGCTGCGACATCTCCGGCCACGCGAGGTGGCGGCGCGCACGGCGCTCGTGCCGGCCCTGCACTTCCTGCAGGAAGGCCACGTCGGCATCGAGCCCCGCCAGCTGCTCGCGGATGTCGTGCAGCACGAACCGCCGGTTGAACTGCGACAGCCCCTTGTGGATATTGTAGGTGACGACGTTGAGCGCGCGCAGCGTCGCCATGGTCAGGAATGACGCTCGGGAAGCGTCAGGATCGCCCTGCGGTTGCTCCAGGAGAATACGCGCTCGGCCGCCTGGCGCCACGGCAGCCACTGCGCCGCCAGGTGCTCGCGCGGCTCCACGCGCACCGGGAGCGCCTGCGGCACGCGCAGGCCGAACACGTGCTCGGTGTTGTGCGTCACCCCAGGTGCGTAGCGCTCGCGCCACACGGGGTAGATCTCGAACACGTTCTGCAGGTGCCAGTCCGACAGCTCGTAGAGCGCGGCGTCCAGTCCGGTCTCCTCGGTCACCTCGCGCAGCGCCGTCTCGGGCAGGGTCTCGCCCGGCTCCTGGCTGCCGGTCACCGATTGCCAGTAGCCGGGATGGTCCGCGCGCTCGAGCAACAGGACTTCCAGCGCGGGCGTGTGCACCACGACGAGCGTCGAGACCGGGATCTTGTGCGTCATGCCACCCGCATGCGCGCGAGCACTTGCGCCTCGCCCGTGAAGAAGGCGTGCGGCATGTCGCGGGTGCGGTGCGCCGCGGCGGCATGGCCCGCGCGATCCACGGCGATGAGGCCCACGTCGGCATCGTAGTCGCGGCCGAGGCGCTCGAGCACCTCGCGCAGCGCACGCTCGAGCGGGGCGCCGTGCTCCACCGCCTCCGAGATCGAGCGCGTGGCGAGCGCGCGCATCACGTATTCGCCGGTCCCCGTGGCCGACGCCGCCACGTGCGCCGAGGCATAGTTGCCCGCCCCGGGGATGGGGGAATCGCCCACGCGCCCCACCAGCTTCATCGTGACCCCGCCGGTGGAGGTCGCCGCGGCGAGAACGCCGTGCGCGTCGACCGCCGCCGCCCCGACGGTGCCGCCCGCGTATTCCGGATGCTCCTGGAGGAAGCGGCGCATCTTCAGGCTGTGCTTGCCGAGCACCTGGTCCAGGTGCGCGCGCTTGTCCTGCCAGTCGGTGCGGCGCGCAGGCGTGACCGGATCGTGGTCGCCGAAGCCCATGATGCGCGCGAAGCGCTGCGCGCCCTCGCCCGCGAGCATCACGTGGTCGGTTTCCTCCATCACCTTGCGGGCAACGAGCACGGGGTTGCGCACGCGCTCGAGCGCGGCCACGGCGCCCGTGCGCGCGCCGCCGCTTTCCATCACGCAAGCGTCGAGCTGGCAATAGCCGTCGAAGTTGAGCACGGCGCCCGTGCCGGCATTGAAATTCGGATCGTCCTCGAGCACGACCACGGCGGCGCACACCGCGTCGAGCGCGCCGCCGCCGGCGCGCAGGATGGCGCGCCCCTTCTCGACCGCCGCCGCCACGCCGTCGAGCGCGTCCTGCTCGGACCCCGGACGCCAGTTGCCCGCCCCCCCGTGGGCGATCAGCGCTATCGGCATCTCGTCACCTCCACGTCTGTGCGCACGGCCCCAGGCTCACGGGACGGGCGCGTTGCGAAGACGGATGTGCAGCTCGCGCAGCTGCTTCTCCGCCACCGGGCTCGGGGCCTCGACCATCAGGTCCTGCCCCCGCTGCGTCTTCGGGAACGCGATCACGTCGCGGATCTGGTCCACGCCCGCCATCAGCGCCACCATGCGGTCGAAACCGAAGGCGATGCCGCCATGCGGCGGCGCGCCGTAAGCGAGCGCGTCGAGCAGGAAGCCGAACTTGGCACGCTGCTCCTGCTCCCCGATGCCGAGCACGCGGAACTGCTTGGCCTGCACGTCGGCACGGTGGATGCGCATCGAGCCGCCGCCGATCTCCCAGCCGTTCAGGGCGATGTCGTAAGCCTTGGCGAGCACCTTGCCCGGATCGCCTTCCATCCATTCGGTGTGCTCGTCCTTGGGACTGGTGAACGGATGGTGCGCCGCGCCCCAGCGCTGGTGCTCCTCGTCGTACTCGTAGGCCGGAAAGTCGACTACCCAGCACGGGCGCCAGCCGGCCTCCGCATGGCCCTTCTCGTGGCCGAGCTTCGCGCGCAACGCCCCCAGCGCATCGTTCACCACCTTGCGCCGATCGGCGCCGAAGAAGATCACGTCGCCCGCCTTCGCGCCCGTGCGCTCCACGATGCGCCCCAGGATCTCGGGCGAAAGGAACTTCACGATCGGCGATTGCAGGCCTTCGTCGTTCAGCTTCGCGGGATCGTTCACGCGGATGTAGGCGAGGCCCTTGGCGCCGTAGATGGCCACGAAGGGCGCCAGGTCGTCGAGCTCCTTGCGCGTGAACTGCTCGTTGCCCCCGGGCACGCGCAGCGCGGCCACGCGCCCGTCCTTGAGCTGCGCGGCGGACTTGAACACCTTGAAGCCCGCGTCGTGCATGAGGTCGGTGAGCTCGGTCAACTCGAGCTTCACGCGCAGGTCCGGCTTGTCGCTGCCGTAGCGCGTCGTGGCCTCCGCGTACGTGATGCGCGGAAACGGCGGCAGGTCCACGTCGAGCACCTGCCGGAAGACGTGTCGCACCAGCCCCTCCATCAGGTCCTGGAGTTCGCGCTCGGACAGGAACGAGGTCTCGATGTCGATCTGCGTGAATTCGGGCTGGCGGTCGGCGCGCAGGTCCTCGTCGCGGAAGCACTTGACGATCTGGTAGTAGCGGTCGAACCCCGCCACCATCAGCAGCTGCTTGAACAGCTGCGGCGACTGGGGCAGCGCGTAGAACTGCCCGTCGTGCACGCGCGAGGGCACGAGGAACTCGCGCGCGCCTTCCGGCGTGGACTTGTAGAGCACCGGCGTCTCGACGTCGATGAAACCGTGCCCGTCGAGGTAGCCGCGCACCGCGCGCGCGGTCGCGTGGCGCAGGCGCATCGCCTTGAGCATCGGCTCGCGGCGCAGGTCGAGGTAGCGGAACTTGAGCCGCACCTCCTCGGAGACGTGCTCCTCGTCGAGCATGAAGGGCGGGGTCGCGGAGGGATTGAGGATCTCGAGCTCGTGCGCGAGGACCTCGATCTCGCCGCTCCTCAACGAGGCGTTGACGGTTCCCTCGGGCCGGCGGCGCACCACGCCACGCACGCGCAGCACGAACTCGTTGCGCACGCTGTCGGCGCAGCGAAAGGTCTCGGCGCGGTCCGGGTCGCACACGACCTGCACCAGCCCCTCGCGGTCACGCAGGTCGATGAAGATGATGCCGCCGTGGTCGCGGCGGCGGTGGGCCCAGCCGCAGAGCGTCACGGCCTGGCCGAGGAAACGGGTGTCGATGTTGCCGCAATAGTCGGTGCGCATGGTCTCGTTCGGTTGCCCGCCGCCACGGGGACGACGGCACTGTCTGCATGGGGAGATTGCTCCGGGTGGCGCGCGGGCCGTCGCCTACGTTCTCGGCGACGGCACGATATTGGGGTCGGTCCCGGAGGGACTCCTCTCGGGCCTGGCCAGGCGGCGGGCCGGCTCGGCCACCCCCATGGAGATGATGTACTTGAGCGCGGCGTCCACGCTCATGTCGAGCGCGACGGTGTCGGCGCTCGGCACGACGAGGAAGAATCCCGCCGTGATGTTGGGCGTGGTGGGAACGAATACCGAGATGTGCCCCGGCCCGAGGATGTCGGCCAGCTCGTGCTCCGGCGAGCCGGTCACGAGCGCCACGGTCCACGCACCCGCGTGGGGGTAGCGCACCAGCACCGCGCTGCGGAATGCCTTGCCCTCGGGCGAGAAGAGCGTGTCGCTGATCTGCTTCACGCCGCCGTAGACGGAGCGCACGATCGGGATGCGCCCGAGCAACGAGTCACCCAGCGCCAGGAACCTGCGCCCGACGAAGTTGGCCGCGAGCGCGCCCGTGAACAGCACGATGGCGAGGGTGAGGATGATTCCCAGGCCGGGCACGTGGAAGCCGAACAGCGCGTCGCTGCGATAGCGCATCGGAAGCAGCAGCAGCGACTGGTCCATCATGTCCGCGAGCAGCTTCAGCACCCACAGCGTGATGCCGAGCGGGATCCACACCAGCAGGCCGGCGACGAAGTAGCGCCTGAAGGTGGCCATCGCCGCCTCAGGGCGCCGCGCGCGGGGTGGGGCGCATCAGTGGCACGCGCATCCACCCGTGCCGCACGATGGCGCGGAGGCTTCCTTGGGGCTGTCGCCGGACTTCGCATCGCCCTTGGCCGGCGCCGCGTCCGGCTTCGCGTCGGCCTTCGCGTCGGCCTTCGCGGCAGGGCGCGACCCGCTGTTCCTGAAATCGGTCGCGTACCAGCCACTGCCCTTGAGCTGGAAGCCCGCGGCCGTGACCATCTTCGCGAGCAAGGGCTTGCCGCATTGGCCGCACACGGTGAGCGGCGCATCGCTCACCTTCTGCAGCGCCTCCTGCTGGTGGCCGCAACTCTGGCAACGGTACTCGTAGATCGGCATCGGAATCTCCCGGCTCCTGAATTCATATTATAACACAAGGACTTGGCGCATTTTTTGGCGATGCGCCCACGCAAGCACGGACTCCGGGAATGTGGGGCCGGCCGCCCCGGTCCGCAAGCACCTTCGGCGCCCGGCGCCGGTGCGCTCAGGGTCGCCGGCTCTCCAGGGCGGCGATGCGCTCCTCGATGGGAGGATGGCTCGCGAACAGGCCCATGAACCGGTTGCCCTCGGTGATGCCCAGGGCCTGGAAGGCCTGCGGCAGCGCGCCCGGCTCGAGGCCGCCCAGCCTGCGCAGCGCCGCGACCATCGGGCGCGGAGAGTCCAGCAGCGTCGCCGATCCGGCATCGGCGCGGAATTCGCGCCAGCGCGAGAACCACGCGACGATGATCGAGGCGGCGATTCCAAACACGATCTGGCACACGAACACCGTGACGTAGTACCCCATGCCGATGCCGCGCTCGGTGCGGAACACCGCGCGGTCGACCACGTAGCCCACCACGCGGGCGAAGAAGATGACGAAGGTGTTGACCACGCCCTGGATCAGCGTGAGCGTGACCATGTCGCCGTTGGCCACGTGCGAGATCTCGTGGCCCAGGACCGCTTCGACTTCCTCGTGGGTCATGGACTCGAGCAGGCCGGAGGACACCGCGACCAGCGCCGAATCGCGGAAGGCCCCGGTGGCGAAGGCGTTGGGCGGGCCGTCGTAGATCGCCACTTCCGGCATCCCGACGCCGGCCTTCTCCGCGAGGTGGCGCACGGTGTCGACGAGCCATTGCTGGTCGGCGCCGGCGGGCGAGTCGATCACGCGCGCGCCGACGGAGAACTTCGCCATCGGCTTGGACAGCAGCAGCGAGATGAACGAGCCCGCGAAACCGACGATCACCGAGAATATCGCCAGGCCGCCGATGTTCAGTCCGGTGCCCGCCAGGTAGCGGCCCACGCCCAGGATCGACAGCGTGAACGTGAGCACCAACCCGACGGCGATGTTGGTCACGAGGAAGAGCACGATGCGCTTCATGGCGATTCCCGCGCCCGGCTAGAAGGGAATGTCGTCCTCGAGATCCTCGAACTTGCCGCCGGCCGCCTTCGCCGCCGGCTTGGCGGGCCGCGCCGAGGACGATTCCCGCGGCGCCTCGCGCTCCGCGCCGCCCCCGCCCGCGCCCTGGCGCGAGCCGAGCATCTGCATGCGGTCGGCGACGATCTCGGTCGTGTACTTGTCCTGCCCGTCCTTGTCCTGCCACTTGCGCGTCTGCAGCCGGCCCTCGACGTACACCTGGCTGCCCTTCTTCAGGTACTCGCCGGCGATCTCGGCGAGCTTGCCGAAGAAGGCCACGCGGTGCCATTCGGTCTTCTCCTGCTTCTCGCCGTTCTTGTCCTTCCACACGTCGGTCGTCGCGACCGAGATGTTCGTGATCGCGCCGCCGTCGGGCATGTAGCGGGTCTCGGGATCGCGCCCGAGGTTGCCGATGAGGATCACCTTGTTCACCGATGCCATGGCCTTGTCCCTTTCGAAATGCTCTCTCAGTGGCGCGCCGCGTCGGAGGCGGCCGCGATGAAGTCTCCCATGTTCCAGGCGACCGCGAACCAGGCGGCGACCACCGCCACGCAGACCGCGAGCGTCGCGACGAATCCCGCGTGCTGCGCGATGGCCCCGCCGACGGCGGCGCCGACGAACGTCCCGAGGAACTGTACGCTCGAATAGATCCCCGTGGCCGCGCCCCGCGCCTGGGCGGGCGCCGCGCGCGACACGAGCGCGGGCAGCGTCGCTTCGAGAACGTTGAACCCGGCGAAAAAGATGACCAGCGCGGCCACGATCACCGCCAAATGGCCGATGCCGAAGGCGAGCGCGGCCAGGCCCGTGCCCACGACGGCGATGGCGGCGAGGAACACCACGCGCTCCCCGTGGGCCTTGCGGCTCGCCACGGCCGGGACCATCAGCGCCACGCCGGCCGCCATGGCGCCCAGGTACACCCACCAGTGGTGTGCCGCCGGCAATCCCGCGCGCACGAGCGCGATCGGCACCACGACGAACATCGCCATCAGGACCGCATGCAGCGAGAAGATCCCCACGTTCAACCGCACGAGTTCGGGCAGGCGCAGCACCTCCAGGAAGGCGACCGCGCCAGGGGTGTGGCCCGACATCGGCGCTTCCGGCACCACCCAGCGCGCGACCGCCATCGCCGCCAGCGCCAGCGTGCCGGTGACGGCGAAGATGCCGTGCATCCCGATCGCCTGCTCGAGGGACGGGGCCGCGACGAACGAGACCGCGAAGGCGGCGCCGATCGTCGAGCCGATGATCGCCATCGCCTTCGAGCGCTGGCGTCTCGCGCGTGAGGTCGGCCGCCATGGCGATCGCCACGCCCGAGATGGCGCCCATGCCCTGGACGACACGCCCGAGGATCATGGCCCCGGTCGACGGGCCAGCGCGCACAGGTAGCTGCCGGCGGCCATCGCGGCGAGCCCCACGTAGATGCAGCGGCTTGCGCCCGAAGCGATCCGACAGGCGCCCGAAGGGAATCTGGAACATCGCCTGGGTAAGGCCGTAGGCGCCCAGGGCGATCCCGATGAGCTGCAGGCTCCACCCCGGCCGCTCGCGGGCCCAGAGCGTGAAGACCGGCAGGATGATGAACATCCCGAGCAGGCGCAAGCCGAAGATCGCGGCGAGCGAAAGGCTCGCTCGCAGCTCGCTGCGGCTCATGCGGGCCGGGGTATTCACCGAAATGGGGAACGTTGGAGCAGGCAATGAAGGCTGAGGTATATTAGCAGATTGTTCCCTATGGAATACGATCCGCATCCGCGGCGCGCGCACGCACAACCTCAAGAATGTCAGCCTCGACATGCCGCGCAACCGCCTCGTGGTGATCACCGGGCTCTCCGGATCGGGGAAGTCCTCGCTCGCGTTCGACACGCTCTACGCCGAGGGCCAGCGCCGCTACGTGGAATCGCTCTCCGCCTACGCGCGCCAGTTCCTGCAGCTCATGGAGAAGCCGGACGTGGACCTGATCGAGGGCCTGTCGCCGGCGATCGCCATCGAGCAGAAGGCGACCTCCCACAACCCGCGCTCCACGGTCGGCACGGTCACCGAGATCCACGACTACCTGCGGCTGCTCTTCGCGCGCGTGGGCGACCCCTACTGCCCGGAGCACGGCGTGAAGCTCGCCGCGCAGAGCGTCTCGCAGATGGTCGACCACGTGCTGGCGCTGCCCGAGGGCACGCGGGTGATGGTTCTGGCGCCCTTGGTGGTCGGGCGCAAGGGCGAGCAGGCGGAGCTCTTCGACGAGCTGCGCGCGCAGGGGTTCGTGCGCCTGCGCATCGACGGCGAGGTCCACGAGATCGACCAGCTGCCGCGCCTGGACCGCAACCGCAAGCACACCGTCGAGATCGTGATCGATCGCGTGAAGATCGAGGGCGGGGCGGCGCGCGCCGGGCTCGCGCAGCGCCTGGCCGAATCCTTCGAGACGGCGCTGCGCCACGCCGACGGGCGCGCGCTCGCGGTGGAGGTGGACGCGGGCCGGGAGCACCTCTTCTCCGCGCGCTTCGCGTGCCCCGCGTGCAGCTACTCGATCCCCGAGCTCGAGCCGCGGCTCTTCTCGTTCAACAATCCCATGGGCGCCTGCCCGCGCTGCGACGGGCTGGGCGAGATCACGCTTCTTCGATCCCAAGCGGGTGGTGGCCTTCCCGCACCTGTCGCTCGCCGGCGGGGCGATCCGCGGCTGGGACCGGCGCAACCAGTTCTATTTCTCGATGCTCGCCTGCCTCGCGCAGCACTACGGCTTCGACGTCGAGGCGCTCGTTCGAGGCGCTGCCAGAGCGCGCGCAGCAGATCGTGCTGTACGGCTCCGGGGAGGAGAAGATCGCGTTTCGCTATCCCGGCGAGAAGGGCCGCAGCGCCGTGAAGGAGCACGCCTTCGAGGGCATCATCCCGAACCTCGAGCGGCGCCACCGCGAGACCGACTCCGTCGCGGTGAAGGAGGAGCTCGCCAAGTACCTCAACACGCGCTCCTGCCCCGATTGCGAGGGCACGCGCCTGAGGATCGAGGCGCGCAACGTGCGCGTGGCCGATCGCACCATCCACGAGCTGTCCTCGATGCCGCTGCGCCAGGCGCAGCCGTTCTTCGAGCACCTGGAGCTGCCGGGGGCGCGCAAGGCGATCGCGGAGAAGATCGTGCGCGAGATCGCCAACCGCGTGCAGTTCCTCAACAACGTGGGCCTCGACTACCTGTCGCTCACGCGCTCGGCGGACACGCTCTCGGGCGGCGAGTCCCAGCGCATCCGGCTCGCGAGCCAGATCGGCTCGGGCCTCACGGGCGTGATGTACGTGCTCGACGAGCCCTCCATCGGCCTGCACCAGCGCGACAACGAGCGGCTCATCGGCACGCTCAAGAACCTGCGCGACCTCGGCAACTCGGTGATCGTGGTCGAGCACGACGAGGAGGCCATCGCCGCAGCCGACCACGTGATCGACATGGGGCCCGGGGCCGGCGTGCATGGCGGCGAGATCGTCGCGAGCGGAACACCCGAGGAGATCCTGCGCCACTCGGCCTCCCTCACCGGCCAGTACCTCTCGGGCCGCAAGGCGATCGCGATCCCGGCGCGCCGGCGCCGCCCCGACCCGGCGCGGCAGCTGCGCATCTCCGGGGCGCGCGGCAACAACCTCAAGGACGTGACCGTCGACCTTCCCGTGGGCCTGTTCGTCGCCATCACCGGGGTGTCCGGCTCCGGCAAGTCGACGCTCATCAACGACACGCTCTACCACGCGGTGGCGCACCACCTCTACGGATCGAGCGCCGAGCCCGCGGAGCACGACGCGATCGAGGGGCTGGATTTCTTCGACAAGGTGATCAACGTCGACCAGAGCCCGATCGGGCGCACGCCGCGCTCGAACCCGGCGACGTACACGGGCCTGTTCACGCCGATCCGCGACCTCTTCGCCGGGGTGCCGGAGTCGCGCGCGCGCGGCTACGGCCCCGGGCGCTTCTCGTTCAACGTGAAGGGCGGGCGCTGCGAGGCGTGCCAGGGCGACGGCCTGATCAAGGTCGAGATGCACTTCCTGCCCGACATCTACGTGCCCTGCGACGTCTGCCACGGCAAGCGCTACAACCGCGAGACCCTCGAGGTGCACTACAAGGGCAAGACCATCGACGAGGTCCTCGACATGACGGTGGAGGCGGCACACGAGTTCTTCTCCGCGGTGCCCGCGATCCAGCGCAAGCTCGCCACGCTGCTCGAGGTGGGGCTGGGCTACATCAAGCTCGGCCAGAGCGCCACCACGCTCTCCGGGGGCGAGGCGCAGCGCGTGAAGCTCTCCCTGGAGCTCTCCAAGCGCGACACGGGGCGCACGCTCTTCATCCTCGACGAGCCCACGACGGGCCTGCACTTCCACGACATCGACCTGCTGCTCAAGGTGCTGCATCGCCTGCGCGACCACGGCAACACGGTGGTGGTGATCGAGCACAACCTCGACGTGATCAAGACCGCCGACTGGGTCGTGGACCTCGGCCCCGAAGGCGGCGACGGGGGCGGGCGGGTGATCGCCCGGGGCACGCCCGAGGACGTGTGCCGCGAGCCGAAGAGCTTCACCGGGCGTTTCCTGCGGGGCGTGCTCGAGACGCCGGCGCGCAAGAAGGCCGCCTCCGCCTAGCCGCATGGACCCGCGCGCGCTGCTCGTCGGAAGCTTCCACGCCGCGCTCGCGGCCGCCGACCCCCTGCAAATCGTGCCGCGCCACCTGCCCGCCGCTCCGCGCGGGCGCACCGTGGTGGTCGGCGCGGGCAAGGCGGCGGGCGCGATGGCGCTCGCGGTGGAGTCGCACTGGCACGCGGACGCGCCACTGAGCGGGGTGGTGATCACGCGCTACGGCCACGGCATGGCGACGCGGCGCATCCGCGTGGTCGAGGCCGGGCACCCGGTGCCCGATGAGCGCGGCGAGGCCGCCGCACGCGAGATCCTCGCCGCGGCGCGCGCGCTGGGCGAGGACGACCTGCTGCTCGCGCTCGTGTCCGGCGGCGGATCGTCGCTGCTCGCGCTCCCGGTGGAAGGTGTGGCGATGGCGGACCTGAAGGCCGTGACGCGGGCACTGCTCGCGAGCGGGGCGCCGATCCAGGACATGAACACCGTGCGCAAGCACCTGTCGGCGATCCAGGGCGGCCGCCTCGCGCTCGCCACGAAGGCGCGCGTGCTGGCGCTGGTGATCTCCGATGTCACGGGCGACGATCCCACCCACATCGCCTCGGGCCCCTGCGCACCCGATCCCTCCACCTTCGCCGAGGCGATCGAGATCCTGGCGCGCTTCGGCGTGACGCCGCCGCAATCGGTCGCGCTGCATCTGCGCAGGGGCGCCGAAGGGCTCGAGCGCGAAACGCCCAAGCCCGGCGACGCGGCGTTCGCGCGCGTGGACAACCGCGTGATCGCCACGGCCCGCGCGAGCCTCGTGGCCGCGTCCGCGTACCTGGAACAGCAGGCCGTCATGCCGCTCGTCCTCGGCGACAGCGTGACCGGCGAGGCGGCCGAGGTGGCCAAGCCCTACGCGGCGCTCGCGCGCCAGATCCGCCAGCACTCGCAGCCGGTGCGCCCGCCGGCGGCCCTCATCTCCGGGGGCGAGACGACGGTGACCGTGCGCGGCCACGGGCGCGGCGGGCGCTGCAGCGAGTTCCTGCTCTCCCTCGCCGTGGAGCTCGATGGGCTCGCGGGCACGTGGGCCCTCGCCTGCGATACCGACGGGATCGACGGCAGCGAGGACAACGCCGGCGCCGTGCTCGCGCCCGACTCGCCCGAGCGAGCGCGCGCCCTGGGCCTGCAGGCCAAGCGGATGCTCGCGGACAACGATGCCTACGGCTACTTCTCCCGTTTGGGCGACCTGGTCGTGACCGGCCCCACCCGCACGAACGTGAACGACTACCGCGTGATCCTGGTCCGATGAGCCGGCCCGCGCTGGCACTGGGCGCGCTCACCCTCGCCGTCGCGGCGGTGGCCGCCGCGTTCCTCTGGCAGCCCGGGCTCGATTCGCTCTACGACGACAGCGTGGGCTACCTGCTGATGGCGCAAGCGTTCACGCCTTTGCACGCGGTGCCGCCCGCAGTCGCCGCAGCCGCATCCCTCGAGAAGTTTCCCCCGCTCTTTCCCTTCGCGCTCGCCCTTTCCGGGGGCGCCTACGACTGGCGCATCGCGCACCTGGTGGTGGCCGCCTCCTTCGCGGCGAGCGTGTTGCTGCTGGGATTGCACGCCCGCCGCGTGCTCGGCTCCCCGTGGCAGGGATGGATCCTCGCGCTCGTATTCGCCGCGATGCCGGGCGCGTGGCTCAACGCGAAGGGGATCCTCAGCGAGTTCTCGTACATGGCCCTCACCTTCGGCACCCTCGCATACCACGCCAAGTGGGGCGAGCGCGCCCCGGGACGAGCCGCGGCCGCGGGGCTGGGCCTGCTGCTCACGGCGACGCTGCTCACGCGCACCATCGGCGCCGCGCTGGTCCTCGCCCTGGCGTACGCCGAAGTCGTTCGCTATGCGCGCGCGCGCGACGCGGGGCGCCTGCGCCTCATGGCCCTGCCGGCGGCCGTCGCGATCGCCGCCGCCCTGGCATGGCACGTGGTGCGTCCCGGCGCCGGGGACACCTACGGATCGAGCGCCGCGGTCATGGTCCAGGGCGCGGCGCAGCACGGGCCGGGCTGGCTCCTCGCCTGGGCGATGCACAACGCTTCGTCGCTGGTGGCCGCCTGGTACAACGCGCTGCTCATCTTCTGGGGCGAGCCGTGGCGGCCCCAGGTCCTGATCGCCTCCGCGCTCGGCATCGCGGGGCTGGGCGCATCGATCGTGCGTGCCGCGCGCGGCGCGGCCGATGGAGCGTATTGCGTGATCTACCTCGCGATCCTGCTCCTCTGGCCGTTCCCCGGCCAGATGTACCGGCTCGCGTTCCCGGTGGTGCCGCTGCTCATGGTGAACGCGTTCTGGGCGCTGCGCGCTTCGCTCGAGCCGCGGCTCGGCGCGCGGCGCGCGGACCGCGGCACCGTGTACGCCGCGGCCGCGCCGCTCGTGCTGTGCCTGCCGGCGCTGCTCTTCTACGTCGCCCAGCGCGCCCGCATGCCCGACACGCCGGTGGACGGGATGCGCAAGACCGACATCGCGGAGTTCTACCGCATTCCGTCGGGGCCGGGCGCGGAGGCGAACGCGCGCGAGCAGATCGCCGTGATGGCGGACCTGCGGCGCGTGGGCGAGACCACCCCGGAAGGCGCGCGCGTGATGTGGTACGCCCCGGACTACGTGGCGCTGCTCGCACGCCGGCACGCAGTGCCCCTGCGGCCGCCGGAGACCACGGCGCAACTCGCCGACCAGGTGCGCGCCACCGGGGCCGACTACCTGTACGTGTCCGACGTGCGCCCGCGCGACAGCCTGCTCTCCGAGGGCGACCCGATGGTGGCGGCGGCCCTGGCTGCGCCGCTCGCGCGCGGCGTCTGGGCGCGCCGCGGCCCGCAAGGCGGGGTGCGGGCGATACTGCTCAAGTTCGATCCGGACCGGATCGGGAAAGGGAAGCGTGCTCCATGAAGCTCTCGGTCGTCGTGCCCTGCTACAACGAGAACCGCACCATCGACGCCATCCTCGAGGCCGTGCGCGCCTCGCCCTGGCCCGACAAGGAGATCATCGTGGTGGATGACTGCTCGAAGGACGGCACGCGCGAGCGCCTCACGGGCGAGCTGCGCGGCAGGATCGACCAGCTCGTGCTGCACGAAGTGAACCAGGGCAAGGGCGCGGCGCTGCGCAGCGGGATCGCGGCCGCCACCGGGGAGTACGTGATCATCCAGGACGCCGACCTCGAGTACGATCCCAACGAGTACCCGCGCCTGCTCGCCCCGATCGTCGAGGGGCGCGCCGACGTGGTCTTCGGCTCGCGCTTCATGGGCGCGGAGCCCCACCGCGTGCTGTACTTCTGGCACCGCGTCGGCAACGGGCTGCTCACGCTCATGTCGAACATGTTCACCAACCTGAACCTCACCGACATGGAGACCTGCTACAAGGCCTTCCGGCGCGAGATCATCCAGTCGATCGTGCTCGAGGAGAACCGCTTCGGCTTCGAGCCCGAGGTGACGGCGAAGGTCGCCAAGCTCGGCTGCCGCGTCTTCGAGGTCGGCATCTCGTATTACGGCCGCACCTACGCGGAAGGCAAGAAGATCAGCTACAAGGACGGATTGCGTGCGATCTACTGCATCGTCAAGTACAACGTTTTCCGCTGAGCGGCGCCTGATCGCGCGCTACTTCCTGGTGGGAGGGGCCGCGGCCGCGGTCGACATCGGCCTGTTCCTCGCGCTCGCCAAGGGCCTGGGCCTGCCCTACCAGCCCGTCGGCGCGGCGACCTTCATCCTGGCCACGCTCGTGAACTACGTGCTCAGCGTGCGCTTCGTATTCGTGAGCGGGCAGCGCTTCGGCAAGCGCTCCGAGATCGCGCTCGTGTACCTGGTGAGCGCCGTGGGGCTCGCCCTGAACGCGGCGATCCTGTGGGCCTGCGTCGAAGTGGCGGGGGTGGGATTGTTCGAGGCGAAGATCGCCGCGACGGGGAGCGTCTTCTTCTGGAACTACTTCGCGCGCCGGCACCTGGTGTTCGGCGCGACGCGCCCCTAGGAGGGCCCGGCGGAATCCAGGAAGGCGCGCACCCGCGCGCGATCCACGCGCACCAGCAGGAAGGCGGGGACGCCCGTCCCGGGGCTGTCCAGCCGCAGGAGGGGCCGCGTGTATTCGGCCACATGCGCGAGCAGCACGAACGGGTCCCCGCGGCGATTCTCCAGGTCCGTCTTGTACACCCACGAGAGCACGATGTAGTCGACGTTCGCGTTCAGGATCTCGCGCGCCACGCGCCGCTCGTCCCACCTGAAGTAGTAGGGCACGCCCTCCCGGTGCCCGAGCACCGCCACGTACTCGGGGCGCATCCACATGACGCGGGCCCCCGGCGGCGTGGAGGTGCGCAGGGACTCCAGCCCCGCGAGCACGGCGAGGGTCCGGGCCGCCTCGGCGTGGGCCTTGTCGAAATTGATGGTGGTGTAGAAATCGGTGATGTCCGAGTACGAGTAGTGCGAGTGCGGCATCGCCGGCGTGCGCTCCCGGGCCTTCTCGGCCAGCACCACGGCGGCGGGCAGGCACGCGGCCACGGGCAGCGCCGCCGCCGCGACGAGCACCACCGCGCGCAGGCGCACGATGCCCAGCCTGCGGCATCCCGCGAGGACTACTTCCCCCGCCTGCAGGATCATCAGCGGGAGCAGCGGATAGAAGAGCCGGCGCGTGTTGTCCTCGCCGAAGACCCACAAGAAGGTGATGCAGGTCGACGCCAGCACGTACCAGCCGTCGAGGCGGTTCATGAGCGCCTTCCTCGCCGCGCCGGCGAGCGCGATCGCGCCGAAGACGGCGAGCAGCGCGGTCGGTATCGCGCCCACCGCGCTCTGGGCGACGAAGGACGACACCCACCCGTCGAGGAACACGTGGGCGGCGTACTGGAAGGTGACGAGGGGCTCGCGGACCCACGCGTCCAGGAGCTGCATGCCGACGGCGCGGTAGGAGTCGACATGGCCCAAGGGGCGCAGCGCGATCCACGACCCGACCAGCGCCGCGACGGGAGCGCCGGACAGCACCACCGGCCAGAGCGCGCGCCGCGGCGCGCCGCGCCAGCGCAGGATGGCATGGACCGCGAAGCCCAGGACCAGGGCCACCCCGGCGGCGCGGGTGAGGTAGCAGCAGGCGAGGAGAGCCCCGAAGACGAGCCACTGCCCGCGGCTCGCGCCCGGCGCGGCGAGGCGGCGTGAGAAATAGAGGAGCGTGCCCACGGAAACCAGCAGGAACATCGGCTCGCTCAGGATTCCCTTCATGCTGATCCACGCGTTGGGCGCGAGCAGGAAGAGCGCCGCGACGCTTGCGCCTCCCGCCTCGCCGCCGAGCTCGCGCGCGGCGAAGCGCCAGATCGGATACAGGGCCGCGATCGCGAAGGCGGCCACCACGAGGTGGGCCACGAGCAGGTTGCGCGCGCCCCCGGTGAGCGCCAGCGCCATGGGGAAGAGCGGCGGAAAGTTCGACCGCCACGCGACCCAGCGCTCGACGTAGGCCGGTGTGCCGGGAACGAAGTGGCGCGCGAGGAGCAGGTAGCTCACGCTGTCATCGGCGATGGTGGCGACGCCGTCCTGCCACGCGAAGGCGAACATGAGGGGCGCGGCCAGCGCCATCAGCAGCACGATCGCCGCGCGGGTGCGCAGAAATGAAAAAAGCCGACTGGAAGCCGGCTTCTTCACCTCGGCCGCGACCGGCATCAAGCCGCCTTCTTCGCGTCTCCGGTATCCCTCGCATCCTCGGCCGGCTCGGGGCGATCCACCAGCTCGACCAGCGCCATGGGCGCGTTGTCGCCCTGCCGGAAGCCGAACTTGAGGATGCGCAGGTACCCGCCGTTGCGCGCCTTGTAGCGCGGGCCCAGCTCGTCGAAGAGCTTCACCACCGTGTCCCGGTCGCGCAGGCGGTCGAAGGCCAGGCGCTTGTTGGCGAGGGTCGGGCTCTTGCCCAGGGTGATGATCGGTTCGGCCACCCGGCGCAACTCCTTCGCCTTGGGCAGCGTGGTGCGGATCGCCTCGTGCTTGAGCAGCGAGACGGTCATGTTGCGCAGCATCGCGAGGCGATGGCTGCTGGTGCGGTTCAACTTGCGAAGCCCGTGGCGGTGGCGCATCTGCGTCTTCCTTTCGACTCTCTTGGCCTGCGCGGCCTTGTTGGTATTGTGGTTGTGAAGGTGTTCGCTACTTGGTGAGTCCCGCCACCGGCCAGTTCTCGAGCTTCATGCCGAGCGTGAGGCCCTTGGAGGCGAGCACTTCCTTGATCTCGTTCAGCGACTTGCGGCCCAGGTTCGGCGTCTTCAGCAGCTCGTTCTCCGTGCGCTGGATGAGGTCGCCGATGTAGTAGATGTTCTCGGCCTTCAGGCAGTTGGCCGAGCGCACCGTGAGCTCCAGGTCGTCGACGGGCTGCAGCAGGATGGGATCGACCTGCGGCTGGGCGCTCTCGACGCGCTCCTCGCTCGTGGACTGCAGCGAGGCGAATACCGAGAGCTGGTCGACGAGGACGCTCGCCGAATAGCGCACCGCCTCCTCCGGCTCGATCACGCCGTTGGTCTCGATGTCGATCACGAGCCGGTCGAGGTCCGTCCTCTGCTCGACGCGCGCGCTTTCCACCTGGTAGCTCACGCGGCGCACCGGCGAGAACGACGCGTCGAGCAGGATCGAGCCGATCGTGCGCGAGTCGTCCACGCGGCGCGAGGTGGCCGGCACGTATCCGCGACCCTTCTCGATCTTGATCGTCATGTCGATCTTGCCGCCCTGGGTGAGGTGCGCGATCACGTGGTCGGGGTTGATGATCTCGACGTCGTGGGTCTGCTCGATGTCGGCGGCGGTCACGGGGCCGGCGGCGGCCTTCTTGAGCTTGAGCGTGGCCTCCGCGCGGTTGTGCAGCTTCATCACCACGCCCTTGAGGTTGAGGATCACGTCGACGACGTCCTCCTGCACACCCTCGATGGTCGAGTACTCGTGCAGCACGCCCGCGATCTTGACCTCCGTCGCGGCGTAGCCCGGCATCGACGAGAGCAGGATGCGGCGCAGCGCGTTGCCGAGCGTATGGCCGTAGCCGCGCTCGAAGGGCTCCATGATGACCTTCGCGTGGGTGGGCGACAGGTTCTGGACGTCGATGATGCGGGGCTTCAGGAAATTCGAGGCGGTGCTTTGCATTCGGGGGTACCTCTGCCAGATGCGTTTGAGGAAGCGAGCTCCAGCGTTTACTTCGAGTCCTGCGGCTACTTCGAGTAAAGCTCGACCACCAGCTGTTCGTTCACGTCGGAGGCGAACTCCGCGCGGTCGGGCAGTTGCTTGAACGTGCCCTTGAAATTCTTCGAGTCGACCTCGACCCAGCTCGGGAAGCCGTTCTGCTCCGCGAGGTCGAGCGAGGCCTTGATGCGCAGCTGGCTGCGCGACTTCTCGCGCACCGAGACCGTGTCGGTCGCGCGCACCAGGTACGACGGGATGTTCACGGGCTTGCCGTTCACCTCGATCGCCCGGTGGGAGACGAGCTGGCGCGCCTCGGCCCGCGTGGAGGCGAAGCCCATGCGGTAGACGACGTTGTCCAGCCGGCTTTCGAGCATCTGCAGCAGGTTCTCGCCCGTGGCGCCGCGCTTGGCGATCGCCTTGTCGAAATAGGTGCGGAACTGGCGCTCGAGCACGCCGTACATGCGGCGGATCTTCTGCTTTTCGCGCAGCTGCGTGCCGTATTCCGAGATGCGCGTCGACTTCGCGCCGTGCTGGCCGGGGCGGGAGTCGAGCTTGCACTTCGTGTCGAGCGAGCGGCGCGCGCTCTTCAGGAAGAGGTCGGTGCCTTCCCGCCGCGAGAGCTTGCACTTGGGTCCGGTATAGCGTGCCACGGTGTTCTCCTGATCTCTGTACTGGGGGGATCGCCGGGGTGCCGGCGAGCCCGAATGCGCTAGGGGTTGGTCTCGGCGCTCACATCCGGCGGCGCTTCGGCGGCCGGCATCCGTTGTGCGGCACCGGGGTCACGTCCGCGATCGAGATGATCTTCAGGCCGAGCGCGTTCAACGCGCGCACCGCCGACTCGCGTCCCGGGCCGGGGCCCTTGATGCGCACCTCGAGGTTCTTCACGCCGTGCTCCTGGGCGGCGCGTCCCGCCGACTCCGCGGCCACCTGCGCGGCGAAGGGGGTGGACTTGCGCGAACCCTTGAAGCCCGCGGCACCGGAGGTCGCCCAGGAAAGCGCGTTGCCCTGGCGATCGGTGATCGTGATGATGGTGTTGTTGAACGAGGCGTGCACGTGGGCAATGCCCTCGGAGACGACTTTCTTCGCCTTCTTGCGGACGCGCGACGCGGCGGGTGCCTTGGCCATGGGTTTGCTTCCTTCTCTCGATTAGGCGGTGGCCGACTTGGACAGCCGCACGGCCTTGCGCGGACCCTTGCGGGTGCGGGCGTTGGTGCGGGTGCGCTGGCCGCGCACGGGCAGGCCCTTCTTGTGGCGCACGCCGCGGTAGCAGCCCAGGTCCATCAGCCGCTTGATGTTCATCGACGTCTCGCGGCGCAGGTCGCCCTCCACCGTGAACTTGGTCACCTGCTCGCGCAGCTTGTCCATCTCGGCGTCGGTGAGATCCTTGATCTTGGCCGACTGGCGCACTCCGACGCTGTCGCAGATGAGCCGCGCGCGGGAGCGCCCGATGCCGTAGATCGCGGTGAGCGCGATGGCGGCGTGCTGGTGGTTCGGGATGTTGATGCCTGCAATACGGGCCATGGTTGTCCTCGGTGACGTCGTGGCGGCGGGGCGTTCAGCCCTGACGCTGCTTGTGGCGCGGGTCGGTGCAGATCACGCGCACCACGCGCTTGCGCCGCACGATCTTGCACTTGCGGCAGATTTTCTTGACGGAAGCCTGCACTCGCATCGTCGTCTCTCCTTCACTTGGCGCGGAACGTGATCCGCGCCTTGGTCAAATCGTAGGGCGTGAGCTCCACCGTCACCTTGTCGCCGGGCAGGATGCGGATGTAGTGCATGCGCATCTTCCCGGAGATGTGCCCCAGGACCACGTGCCCGTTCTCGAGCTTCACCCGGAACATCGCGTTGGGGAGCGTCTCCACGATCTCCCCCTGCATCTGTATCGTCTCTTCCTTCGCCATCTTCAGCGCACCGGCAGGCCCGAGCCGCCCTTGAAGTTCGCCTTCTTGAGCAGGCTCTCGTACTGGTGCGACATCAGGTAGGCCTGGAGCTGCGCCATGAAGTCCATCGTCACCACCACCACGATCAGCAGCGACGTGCCGCCGAAGTAGAACGGCACGTTGTACTGCGAGCGCATGAACTCGGGCACCAGGCACACCAGCGTGATGTAGATCGCGCCGATGAGCGTCAAGCGCGTCAGTATCTTGTCGATGTAGCGCGCGGTCTGCTCGCCGGGGCGTATCCCGGGCACGAAGGCGCCGCTCTTCTTCAGGTTGTCGGCCGTCTCCTTCGAGTTGAAGACCAGCGCCGTGTAGAAGAAGCAGAAGAAGATGATCGCCGCCGCGTAGAGCAGCACGTAGAGCATCTGCCCCGGCGAGAGCGCCGCCGACACGTCCTTCAGCCACACCATGTGCTCGTTGGACCCGAACCAGCTCGCGAGCGTGGCGGGGAACAGGATGATCGACGAGGCGAAGATCGGCGGGATCACGCCCGACATGTTGAGCTTCAGGGGCAGGAACGAGCTCTGGCCGCCGTACAGCCGGTTTCCCACCTGGCGCTTGGCGTAGTTCACGAGGATGCGCCGCTGGCCCTTCTCGATGAACACCACCACCGCGGTCACGACGGCCACGATGGCGAAGATCAGCAGGGCGATGAACACCGTCATGGCCCCGGAGTTGACCAGCTCGAGGGTGCCCGCGATCGCGTGCGGGAGCCCCGCCACGATGCCGCCGAAGATGATCATCGAGATGCCGTTGCCGATACCGCGCTCGGTGATCTGCTCGCCCAGCCACATGAGGAACATGGTCCCGGTCATCAGCGTCACGACGGTCGTGAAGCGGAAGGCGAGGCCCGGGTCGATCACCAGGCCGCGCTGCGACTCGAGCGCGATCGAGATGCCGAGCGCCTGGAAGAGCGAGAGCACCACCGTGCCATAGCGCGTGTACTGCGTGATCTTGCGCCGTCCCGCCTCGCCCTCCTTCTTGAGGGCCTCGAGCTGCGGCGAGACCACCGTGAGCAGCTGCATGATGATCGAGGCAGAGATGTAGGGCATGATCCCGAGCGCGAAGATCGTGAAGCGCGAGAGCGCCCCTCCCGAGAACATGTTGAACATGTCCAGGATTCCGCCCTGGTTCTGGTTGAAGAGCTTGGCGAGCTCGGCGGGGTCGATTCCCGGCACGGGGATGTGCGCGCCCACCCGATAGACGACGAGCGCGCCCGCCAGGAACCACAGCCGGCGTTTCAAGTCGCCGAGCTTGCCGAGGGTCGTGAAGGGGTTGGCCGACAATGCGGGGCTCTCCGTCGCTTAGCCGGCTGCGGGCTTGCCCGGCTTGGCCGGGAGCTTGTCCAGGACGGGCGCGGCCACCAGGGCCGCCACGCTGCCGCCGGCCTGCTCGATCGCCGCCCGGGCACCCTTGCTCGCGCCAATGCCGGACACCTTGAACGCCTTCGACACCGCGCCGGCGAGGATGATCTTCGCGCGCTCGACGCCGCCGGCCACCAGGCCCGCTTTCTTCAGGCTCGCGAGGTCGACCGCGTCGCCCTCGACCTTGGAGAGGTCCCCGGAGCGCACCTCGGCCGCCTTCGCGATGGTCACCGCGAGGAAGCCGCGCTTGGGCAGCCGGCGCTGCAGCGGCATCTGCCCACCCTCGAAGCCCACCTTGTGGAACCCGCCCGCGCGCGACTTCTGGCCCTTGTGGCCGCGGCCCGCGGTCTTGCCCAGGCCCGAGCCGATGCCGCGCCCGACGCGCCTGGCGGCCTTGCGGGATCCGGCTCCCGGCTTGATCGTGTTCAGTTCCATGGCTTCCTACTCCTCGACCTTCACCAGGTAGCTCACCCGGTTGATCATTCCGCGCACCGCCGGCGTGTCCTCCAGCTCGACGGTATGGCTGCGGTGGCGCAAACCCAGGCCCTTCACCGTGGCGCGGTGCTTGGCGATGGTGCCGACGAGACCCTTCACGAGGGTCACCTTGACGCGCTTCTTGTCCGTCATCTCCGTGTCTTCCTCAGGCGATCTCTTCGACCTTCTTGCCGCGCTTGGCCGCGATTTCCGAGGGGCGGCGCTGCTGGCCCAGGCCGTCGAGCGTGGCGCGCACGACGTTGTAGGGGTTGGTCGAGCCGTGGCACTTGGCGGAGATGTTGGTCACGCCCATCACCTCGAAGACCGCGCGCATGGCGCCGCCGGCCTTGATGCCGTTGCCCTCGACCGCGGGCTTCATCATCACGCGCGTCGCCCCGTGGCGGCCGAGCACGTCGTGGTGGATCGTGCCGCCCTTGAGCGGGATCTTCACCATGTTGCGCCGCGCCTGCTCCATCGCCTTCTGCACCGCCACCGGCACCTCGCGCGCCTTGCCCTTGCCCATCCCGATGGAGCCGTCGCCGTCACCGACCACGGTGAGCGCGGCGAAGCCCAGGATGCGCCCGCCCTTCACCACCTTGGTGACGCGGTTCACCGAGATCATCTTCTCGCGCAGGCCGTCGCCCTTGTCGTCCGAGCCGCCGCGCTGGTCCATTTTCGCCATGTCGCTGTCCTTAGAACTTGAGTCCGCCCTCGCGGGCGGCTTCGGCCAGCGCCTTCACGCGGCCGTGGTAGCTGAATCCGGCGCGGTCGAAGGCCACCTCGGTCACGCCCGCGGCCTTCGCCTTCTCGGCGATCCTGCGGCCCACCTCGGCGGCGGCGTCCTTCTTGCCGCCGTTGGGATGCGAGGCGCGCACTTCCTTCTCCAGCGTCGAGGCGCACGCGATCACCTTGCCGCCCGTTGCGTCGATCACCTGGGCGTAGATGTGCTGGTTGGTGCGATGCACGGTGAGGCGCACCGCCTCCTGGCGGCCGATGCGCACGCGCGTCTTCGCGGCGCGGCGCAGTCTCGAAACCTTCTTGTCCATGTCCTAAGCCCTTTGCTCGAGGAGTTGAGCGGCAACCTGTTGTCCGCTCCAACGATCGCCCCGCTGCATCAATTCGCGCGCTTTCATCTATTTCTTCTTCGTTTCCTTCAGGGCCACCTGCTCGCCCGTGTAGCGCACGCCCTTGCCCTTGTACGGCTCGGGACCCTTGTACGCGCGAATCTCGGCGGCGACCTGGCCCACCTTCTGGCGGTCCACGCCCTTGATCACGATCTCGGTCTGCGTGGGCGTCTCGGCCTTCACGCCCTCGGGCAGCGCGTGCACGACCGGATGCGAGAAGCCCAGGGTGAGGTTCACCTTGTTGCCCTGGGCCTGGGCGCGGTAGCCCACCCCCACGAGCGACAGGCGCTTCTCGAAGCCCTGCTTCACGCCGTGCACCATGTTGGCGACGATGGCGCGCATCGTGCCGGAGAGCGCGTTGGCCTGCTTGCTTTCGTTGGCCGCGACGAAGGTCACCGTGTCGCCTTCGCGCTTGACGACGACATCGCGCGCGATCGACTGCTTGAGCGTGCCGAGCGGGCCCTTCACGGTGAGCTCGGAGGCGCCGACGGTCACCTCGACCTTCTCGGGGATGACGACGGGATACTTGGCGATTCGGGACATGTCGCTTTCCTCAGACCACGATGCAGAGCACTTCGCCGCCCACGCCCGTCTCGCGGGCGCGCCGGTCGGTCATCACGCCCCTGGAGGTGGACACGATCGCCACGCCCAGCCCGTTCATCACGCTCGGGATGTCCTCGTGGCCCTTGTAGATGCGCAGCCCCGGGCGCGAGACGCGCTCGATCTTCTCGATCACCGGCTTTCCCGCGTAGTACTTGAGCCCGATCTCGATCACGGGCTTGCCGTCCAGGTCGCGGCGCGCGAAGTCCTCGATGTAGCCCTCGTCCTTGAGGACCTGGGCGATGGCGTGCTTCACCTTCGACGCCGGCACCATCACGCTCACCTTCTCGGTGGCCTGGGCGTTGCGGATGCGCGTCAACATGTCGGCGATGGGATCACTCATGCTCATATGGGGCTCCTACCAGCTCGCCTTGATCATTCCGGGGATCTCGCCGCGCATCGCGATCTCGCGGATCTTGTTGCGCCCGAGACCGAACTTGCGGAACGTGCCCCGGGGACGCCCGGTGATCGCGCAGCGGTTGCGCAGGCGCACGGGCGAGGCGTCGCGGGGCATCGCCTGGATCTTCGAGCGCGCCTCGTCGCGGGCGTCGTCCGTGGCCTTGGGGTCGCGGATGATCGCCGTGAGCTGCTTCCTCTTCTCGGCGTATTTCTTCACCATGGCTTCGCGCTTCGCCTGGCGGTTGATGACGGCAAGCTTGGCCATTACGACCTCTCAGTCCTGAACGGGAACCGGAACGCGGCGAGCAGCGCCTTGGCTTCTTCGTCCGATTTCGCGGTGGTGGTGATGGAGATGTTCAAACCCCGCAGCGCGTCGACCTTGTCGTACTCGATCTCGGGGAAGATGATCTGTTCCTTGACGCCCATGTTGTAGTTGCCGCGGCCGTCGAAGGCGCGCGCCGAGACCCCGCGGAAGTCGCGCACGCGCGGCAGCGCGATGGTGACCAGCCGGTCGAGGAACTCGTACATGCGCCGGTTGCGCAGCGTCACCATCGTGCCCACGGGATAGCCGGTGCGGATCTTGAAGCCCGCGATCGACTGCTTCGACTTGGTCACGACCGGCTTCTGCCCGGCGATCTTCTGCAGGTCGCCGCCGGCGTTCTCGAGGATCTTCTTGTCGGCCACCGCCTCGCCCACGCCCATGTTGAGCGTGATCTTGGTCACGCGCGGCACCTGCATCTTGGTCTTGTAGCCGAAGCGCTTCATGAGCGCCGGCACGATCGCCTCGCGGTACTGCACCTGCAGGCGCGGCGGCTGGGTCGGCGCGGCCTCCTTGGCGGCGGGCTTGTCGGCCTTCGCCTGCTTCGGCGCCTTCGATTCCTTCGCGGGCTTCGCGGCCGGTGCCGGCGCGGGCTTGGCTGCCGCGTGCTTGGCCTTCGCGCCCTTCGCGTCCTTGTCCGATTTCTGGTCTTTGCTCGCCATGATCTGGTCTCTCGGCCCCGGGCTCAAACGTCCACGACTTCGCCGTTGGACTTGAAGAAGCGCACCTTGCGCGGGGCGTTGGCGCCCTGCGCCTCGAGGAACTTGAATCCCACGCGATCGCCCTTGCCCGTGGCGGGATTGACGAGCATCACGTTGGACAGGTGCAGCGGCATTTCCTTCTCGACGATGCCCCCGGTCTGCCCCTTCATGGGGTTGGGCCGGGTGTGGCGCTTCATGCGGTTCACGCCCTCGACGAGCACCTTGCCGGAGTCGTACACGCGCAGCACCGCGCCGCGCTTGCCCTTGTCCTTGCCGGTGGTGACGACCACCTGGTCGCCCTTGCGGATTCTCTGCATGTTCGCTCCTACAAGACTTCGGGTGCCAGCGACACGATCTTCATGAAGCGCTCGGTGCGCAGCTCGCGCGTCACCGGCCCGAAGATGCGCGTGCCGATGGGCTCGAGCTTGGGATTCAGGAGCACCGCGGCGTTGGTGTCGAACTTGATCACCGAGCCGTCCGGACGGCGCACGCCATGGGCGGTGCGCACGACCACCGCGCTGTAGACCTCGCCTTTCTTCACCCGGCCGCGCGGGGCGGCGCTCTTCACGCTGACCTTGATGATGTCCCCGATGCCCGCGTAGCGGCGCTTGGAGCCGCCGAGCACCTTGATACACATCACCGAGCGCGCGCCGGTGTTGTCGGCGACGTCGAGTATGGATTGCATCTGAATCATGGTTGCCTCTCCAACTTGACCCGGCGGCCACGCCGTCCGGCCAGTCTTGGATCCGTCTTCCGCCGCGAAGCGGCCCGGAACGGGTGCGCGTCGCGACTGGTCTTGGGTTCCCCGCGCAATTGCACGCGGGAGGGTCAAAGATCGACCGCTGTTTGCCCGGGCGTTTGGTGCTGCAGGCTTCGGCTGGCGGCCGGGCGGCCCCCGGGGTCAGCCCCCGGGCTCGCTTACTGGACTTCCGGCCAGCGAAGCCTGGGCCGGAAGCGGAAAAGACTGAAATTATAGCAGGTTTTGCCCCGGCCCGGCAACTACTCCGGGCGGGCGCGCTCGGCCACGCGGGCCACCTTCCAGGCCTTGGTCTTGGAGATCGGGCGGCACTCCTCGATCACCACCTTGTCGCCCACCTTGGCGTCGTTGCCCTCGTCGTGGGCGTGGTACTTCTTGCTCCGGCTCACCACCTTGCCGATCACCGGGTGCATCACCTGGCGCTCGACCAGCACGGTGACGGTCTTGTCCATCTTGTCGCCCACCACGCGCCCGGTGAGCTGGCGCTGGTTGCTCGCGGCTGCCTTTGCGGGTTCGTTCATTTCGCGCTCGCTTTCGCCTTCTGGTTGAGGAACGTGTGCACCCGCGCGATGCGCCGGCGCACACGCTCGATCTCGCTCGGCTTCGTGAGGCTCTGGGTGGCCGCCTGCATGCGCAGGCCGAACTGCGCCCGGCGCAGCTCCAGCAGCTCCTTGCCCAGCTCTTCCGCGCTCTTGGAGCGCAGCTCGTCGTTCTTGCTCATGATCCCTCCGTCAGCCTCCGATGGAACGCTGCACGAACGTCGTGCGGATCGGCAGCTTCGCGGCGGCGAGCGCGAAGGCCTCGCGCGCGAGCGCCTCGTCCACCCCGTCCATCTCGTAGAGCACCTTGCCCGGGACGATCTCGGCCACGAAGTACTCGGGCGAGCCCTTGCCGTTGCCCATGCGGACCTCGGCCGGCTTCTTCGAGATCGGCTTGTCGGGGAAGATGCGGATCCAGATGCGCCCGCCGCGCTTGATGTGGCGCGTCATCGCCCGGCGCGCCGCCTCGATCTGGCGCGCCGTGAGGCGCCCGCGCCCGGTCGCCTTCAGGCCGTACTCGCCGAAGGAGACCTTGGCGCCGCGGGTGGCCACGCCCTTGTTGCGGCCCTTCTGTTCCTTGCGGTATTTCCTTCTAGCTGGCTGCAGCATTTCTCACCCCTGGTTTCCTGGCGGGCTTCTTCTCG
The DNA here is from genome assembly GCA_963792865.1 of uncultured beta proteobacterium. GTDB lineage: Bacteria > Pseudomonadota > Gammaproteobacteria > Burkholderiales > Usitatibacteraceae > Usitatibacter. Next base: position 601,516 of record CAWBYB010000014.1, on the reverse strand, counting down.
GCCTCGGGCGCGGGCACCGCCGGCTGCTCGCCCTTGCCGAGGGTCTCGCCCTTGAAGACGAGGACCTGCACGCCGATGGTGCCGTAGGTCGTCCTGGCTTCCGAGAAGCCGTATTCGATTTCGGCGCGCAGGGTATGAAGCGGCACGCGGCCCTCGCGGTACCACTCGGTGCGCGCGATCTCCGCGCCGTTCAGGCGCCCCGCGCTCGTGATCTTGATGCCCTGGGCGCCCAGGCGCATCGCGTTCTGCATCGCGCGCTTCATGGCGCGGCGGAACATCACGCGCTTCTCGAGCTGGCTGGTGATCGAGTCGGCGATGAGCTGCGCGTCGAGCTCGGGCTTGCGGATCTCCTCGATGTTCACGTGGACCGGGACGCCCATCAGCTTCTGCAGCGCGTTCCTCAGGCCCTCGATGTCCTCCCCCTTCTTGCCGATCACCACGCCGGGGCGCGCGGAGTAGATGGTGATGCGCGCGTTCTTCGACGGGCGCTCGATCACCACCTTGCCGACCGCCGCGTGCGAGAGCTTCTTCTTCAGGTACTCGCGCACCTTGATGTCCTCGGCGAGCATGCCGGGGAAGTTCTTGGTGTTCGCGAACCACTTCGAGCCCCAGTTGCGGTTGACCGACAGGCGAAAGCCGACCGGATTGATCTTCTGTCCCATGGCTAGTCCTTTTTCCCGTCGCCGACCGTGAGGAACACGTGGCAGGTGGGCTTCACGATCCGGTTGCCGCGCCCCTTGGCGCGCGCCTGGAAGCGCTTGAGCACGGGCCCCTTTTCCACGCAGATGGCGGTGACCTTCAGCTCGTCGATGTCGGCGCCGTTGTTGTGCTCGGCGTTGGCGATCGCGCTCTCCAGCACCTTCTTGATGATCTTGGCGCCCTTCTTCGGGGTGAACGAGAGGATGTTGAGCGCGCTGCCGATCGGCTGGCCGCGCACGAGGTCGGCGACGAGTCGGCCCTTCTGGGCCGACAGCCTCACGCCGTAGAGCTTCGCCTGGACATTCATCGCGGTCTCCTCACTTCTTGGCCGCGGCCGGTGCGGCGGCGGCGCTGGGCACCGTGGGCGCGGCGACCTTCCTGTCGGCCGAATGGCCCTTGAAGGTGCGCGTCAACGCGAACTCACCCAGCTTGTGGCCGACCATGTTCTCGGTCACGTAGACCGGGATGTGCTGCTTGCCGTTGTGAACCGCGATCGTGAGCCCGACGAAATCGGGCAGCACGGTCGAGCGGCGCGACCAGGTCTTGATCGGGCGCTTGTCCTTGGCGGCCTGCGCGGCCCCCACCTTCTTCAGCAGGTGCCCGTCCACGAACGGGCCTTTCTTGATGGAACGTCCCATGGTTACCCCTTAGGCCTTCTTGTGGCGGCTGCGCACGATCATCGTCTGCGTGCGCTTGTTGCTGCGGGTCTTCTTGCCCTTGGCGGGCTGGCCCCACGGCGACACCGGATGGCGGTTCCCCCGCGTGCGGCCGCCCAGGGGGTGGTCGACGGGGTTCATCGTCTCCCCGCGCACCGTCGGGCGGATGCCGCGCCAGCGGTTCGCGCCCGCCTTGCCGATCACGCGCAGGTTGTGCTCCTCGTTGCCGACCTCGCCGATGGTCGCGCGGCAATTGATGTGCACGCGGCGGATCTCGCCCGAGCGCATGCGCAGCTGCGCGTACTCGCCCTCGCGGGCGAGCAGCTGCACGCCGGCGCCCGCCGCGCGCGCGATCTGTGCGCCCTTGCCGGGCATCATCTCGACGCAGTGCACGGTCGTGCCCACCGGGATGTTGCGCAGCGGCAGCGAGTTGCCCGACTTGATCGGGGCCTCGGCGCCGTTGTGGATCTGCTGGCCTACCGCGATGCCCTTCGGGGCGATCACGTACCGGCGCTCGCCGTCGGCGTAGCAGACGAGCGCGATGTTGGCGCTGCGGTTCGGGTCGTACTCGAGGCGCTCGACCTTGGCCGGGATGCCGTCCTTGTCGTTGCGGCGGAAGTCGATGATGCGGTAGTGCTGCTTGTGCCCGCCGCCCTGGTGGCGGGTCGTGATGTTGCCCATCGCGTTGCGCCCGGCGCGCCTCGATTGCTTCTCCAGCAGCGGGGCGTGGGGGGCTCCCTTGTGCAGGTCGGCGTTCACGACCTTCACCATCGACCGGCGCCCGGCCGAGGTGGGTTTTGTCTTGACCAGAGCCATGTCAGGCCGCTCCTTCCACGAAGTTGATGTCCGCGTCGCCCAGGAGGCTCACGTACGCCTTCTTGGTGGCCTTGCGGCGGCCGACGAAGCGCCCGTGGCGCTTCTCCTTGCCCTTCACGTTGACCACGTTCACGGCGCCCACCTCGACCTTCTGCTCCTTGAAGAGCAGCTCGACGGCGGCCTTGATCTCCGCCTTGGTCGCGTCCGGGAGGACCTCGAACACCACCTGCTTGCGGGTCTCGCCCACGAGCGTGGCCTTCTCCGAGATCACCGGCGCCACGATCACCTTCATCAGCCTTTCCTGGTTCATGCCAGGGCCTCCTCGAGATGCTTCACCGCGGCCCGGGTCACGAGCACCTTCTCGAACTGCAGCAGGCTCACCGGGTCGGCGTGGCGCGCCTCGAGCACCAGCACGTTGGGCAGGTTGCGCGAGGACAGGTAGAGATTCTCGTCGGGCGCGTCGGTGAGGATCAGGACGTGATCCATGCCCAGCGTGCGCAGCTTGCCGGCGAGCACCTTGGTCTTCGGCTCGGCCACGGTGAGCCCGTCGATCACGGCCAGGCGCTGCTCGCGCACCAGCTGCGACAGGATCGAGGCCATGCCCGCGCGGTACATCTTGCGGTTCACCTTCTGCGTGAAGTTCTCGTCGGGATTGTTCGGGAAGGTGCGCCCGCCGCCGCGCCACAGCGGGGAGGACGTCATCCCCGCGCGCGCGCGCCCGGTGCCCTTCTGGCGCCACGGCTTCTTGGTCGAGTGGCGCACCTGCGCGCGTGTCTTCTGCGCGCGCGTGCCCTGGCGGCCGTTGGCCTGGTAGGCCACGACGACCTGGTGGACGAGGGACTCGTTGTAGCTGCGGCCGAACAGGGTCTCGGAGGCCGCGACCGAGGCCTGGGCCTCGCCCTTCTCGTTGATGACCTTGAGTTCCATCACTTGGCTCCCTTGCCGGCCTTCGGCGCGCCGGCTTTCACGCTCGGGCGCACGATGACGGCGGCGTTCTTGGGGCCGGGCACCGATCCCTTGACCATGATGAGCGAGCGCTCCGCATCCACGCGCGCGACTTCCAGCAGCTGGATCGTGCGGCTCACGTCGCCCAGGTGGCCCGACATGCGCTTGCCCGGAAACACGCGGCCCGGGTCCTGGGCCATGCCGATCGAGCCGGGGCTGTTGTGGGAGAGCGAGTTGCCGTGGGAGGCGCGGTTCGACGAGAAGTGGTAGCGCTTGATCACGCCCGCGTGGCCCTTCCCGATGGTGGTGCCGGAGACGTCGACCTTCTGGCCCGGCTGGAACATGTCGACCTTGAGCTCGGCTCCCGCCTTGAGCTCGCCCAGGGCATCGGCCGCCACGCGGAATTCGCGCAAGTGCGCTCCCGCCTCCACGCCCGCCTTGGCGTAGTGGCCGGCCATCGCCTTGGTGACGCGCGTGGCGCGCCGCTTGCCGAACGCGACCTGCACGGCCACATAGCCGTCGGCTTCCTGGGTCTTCACCTGGGCCACGCGATTGCCCGCGCAGTCGATGACCGTCACGGGCACGGAGGTTCCGTCGTCCCTGAAGATGCGCATCATGCCGACCTTGCGGCCGACGAGACCGAGACTCATGTTGCTGTCCTTTCGTATTGACCCCGCCCGTGCCGCGCGGGGTGCCAACTGCAATGGGTTGGCCCTTCACCTTCCGTGCACCGGATCTGGCGACCCGGGCGCGGTGAAACAGTCGATTATAGCTTGATCTCGACGTCGACGCCCGCCGGGAGGTCCAGCTTCATCAGCGCGTCGACCGTCTTGTCCGTGGGCTCGATGATGTCCATCAGGCGCAGGTGCGTGCGGATCTCGAACTGGTCGCGCGAGGTCTTGTTCTTGTGCGGCGAGCGCAGGATGTCGAAGCGCTCGATGCGCGTGGGCATCGGGACCGGGCCCTTGACCACCGCGCCGGTGCGCTTGGCCGTCTCCACGATCTCGAGGGCCGACTGGTCGATCAGCTTGTAGTCGAACGCCTTGAGGCGGATGCGGATCTTCTGCTTGGCAAGGGCTTGGGCCATGGCTTTTTCTCTCTGGATTCTGCTCGGACGGCGATCTACTCGAGTACCTTGGACACGACGCCGGCGCCCACGGTGCGCCCGCCCTCGCGGATGGCGAAGCGCAACCCCTCCTCCATGGCGATCGGCGCAATCAGCGTCACCGTCATCTTGATGTTGTCCCCCGGCATCACCATCTCGGTGCCCGCCGGCAATTCGAGCGAACCCGTGACATCGGTGGTGCGGAAGTAAAACTGCGGCCGGTAGCCGTTGAAGAACGGCGTGTGCCGCCCCCCCTCCTCCTTGGACAGCACGTAGACCTCGCACTCGAACTTCGTGTGCGGGGTGATCGAGCCGGGCTTGGCCAGCACCTGCCCGCGCTCGACCTCCTCGCGCTTGGTCCCGCGCAGCAAGATCCCCACGTTGTCGCCCGCCTGCACCTGGTCCAGGAGCTTGCGAAACATCTCGGTTCCCGTGCACACCGTCTTCAGCGTGGGCTTCAGGCCCACGATCTCGATCTCGTCTCCCACCTTGCACACCCCGCGCTCCACCCGCCCGGTGACCACGGTGCCGCGACCCGAGATCGAAAAGACGTCCTCCACCGGCATCAGGAAGGCGCCATCGACCGCGCGCTCCGGGGTCGGAATGTAGCTGTCCAGCGCATCGGCCAGCTTCATGATCGACTGCTCGCCCAGCTCCCCCGTGTCACCCTCCAGCGCCTTCAGCGCCGAGCCGATCACGATCGGGGTCTTGTCCCCCGGAAACTTGTACTTGGACAGAAGCTCGCGCACCTCGACTTCCACCAGCTCCAAGAGCTCCTTGTCATCGACCATGTCGGCCTTGTTCATGTACACCACGATGTACGGCACCCCCACCTGGCGCGCCAAGAGGATGTGCTCGCGCGTCTGCGGCATCGGCCCATCAGCGGCCGAAACCACCAGGATCGCCCCGTCCATCTGCGCCGCCCCCGTGATCATGTTCTTCACGTAGTCGGCGTGGCCCGGGCAGTCCACGTGCGCGTAGTGGCGCTTGGAGGTCTCGTATTCCACGTGCGCGGTGTTGATCGTGATCCCGCGCGCCTTCTCCTCCGGAGCGTTGTCGATCTGGTCGTAGGCCCTCACCTCGCCACCGAACTTCTTCGACAGCACCAGCGTCATCGCCGCCGTCAGCGTCGTCTTGCCGTGGTCCACGTGGCCGATCGTGCCGACGTTCACGTGCGGTTTGGTGCGCTCAAACTTGCCCTTTGCCATGATCTTTCCTCGCGATTCTCAGGCTGCAGCTTTCTGGTTGATGATCGAGTCGGCGACGTTCTTCGGTGCCTCGTGGTAGTGCTTGAACTCCATCGTGTAGGTCGCGCGCCCCTGGGTGAGGGATCGCAGCGAGGTGGAATAGCCGAACATCTCGGCGAGCGGCACCTCGGCCTTGATCACGATGGTGCCGGCGACGTCCTCCTGGCCCTGCATCTGGCCGCGGCGCGACATGAGGTCGCCGATCACGTTGCCCACGAACTGCTCGGGGGTCTCGACTTCCACCGCCATCATCGGCTCCAGCAGCACCGGGTGGGCGCGGCGCATGCCCTCCTTGAAGCCGATGGAGGCGGCCATCTTGAACGCGTTCTCGTTCGAGTCGACCTCGTGGTACGAGCCGTAGAAGAGCGTGACCTTCACGTCCACCACGGGGTATCCGGCGAGCACGCCGTTGGTGAGCGTCTCGCGCAGGCCCTTCTCGACCGCGGGAATGTACTCGCGCGGCACCGCGCCGCCCTTGATCGCGTCGACGAACTCGAAACCGTGGCCCGGATTCGGCTCCACCTTGAGCACCACGTGGCCGTACTGGCCGCGGCCGCCCGACTGCTTGACGAACTTGCCCTCGACTTCCGCGACCGGCTTGCGGATGGTCTCGCGGTACGCGACCTGCGGCTTGCCCACCGAGGCCTCGACGCCGAACTCGCGCTTCATGCGATCGACGAGGATCTCGAGGTGCAGCTCGCCCATGCCGGAGATGATCGTCTGGCCGCTTTCCTCGTCGGTGTGCACGCGAAACGACGGGTCTTCCTGGGCGAGGCGGTTCAACGCCACGCCCATCTTCTCCTGGTCCGCCTTGGTCTTCGGCTCCACCGCCTGCGAGATCACCGGCTCCGGGAAGATCATGCGCTCGAGGATGATCGGCTTGTCGAGCGCGCAGATCGTGTCGCCGGTGGTCGCCTCGCGCAGCCCCACGGCCGCCGCGATGTCGCCGGCGCGCACTTCCTTGATCTCCTCGCGCTGGTTGGCATGCATCTGCAGCAGGCGCCCGATGCGCTCCTTCTTGTCCTTGATCGGGTTGTAGATCGTGTCGCCGGAATTGACCACGCCGGAATACACCCGGAAGAAGATGAGCTGGCCCACGTAGGGGTCGGTCATGATCTTGAACGCGAGGCCGGCGAAGGGCTCGTCGTCGCTCGCCCGGCGGATGCCTTCCTGGCCGTTGTCGAGCTCGCCGGTGACCGGCGGGATGTCGGTGGGCGCGGGCAGATATTCGATCACGGCGTCCAGCATCGCCTGCACGCCCTTGTTCTTGAAGGCGCTGCCGCACAGCATCGGCACGATCTCGTTGGCGATCGTGCGCTTGCGCAGGCCCTTCTTGATGTCCTCCACGGACAGCTCGTGGCCTTCCAGGTACTTGTTGGTGAGCTCCTCGTCGGCCTCGGCGGCAGCCTCGAGCATCTTCTCGCGCCATTCCTTGGCCGTTGCCTGCAGCTCGGCCGGAATGTCGCGGAACTCGAACTTCATGCCCTGGCTCGCCTCGTCCCAGTAGATCGCCTTCATGCGCACGAGGTCGACCACGCCCTGGAAATGGTCCTCGGCGCCGATCGGGATCTGGATCGGCACGGGGTTGCCGCGCAGGCGCTCCTTCATCTGCCGGAAGACCTTGAAGAAGTCGGCGCCGACGCGGTCCATCTTGTTGATGAACGCGAGGCGGGGCACGCCGTACTTCACCGCCTGGCGCCACACGGTCTCGGACTGCGGCTGCACGCCACCCACCGAGTCGTACACCATGCACGCGCCGTCGAGCACGCGCATCGAGCGCTCCACCTCGATGGTGAAGTCGACGTGGCCGGGCGTGTCGATGATGTTGATGCGATGCTCGGGGAAGTTGCCGTCCATCCCCTTCCAGAAGCAGGTCGTGGCCGCGCTGGTGATGGTGATGCCGCGCTCGCGCTCCTGCTCCATCCAGTCCATCACCGTGGCGCCGTCGTGGACCTCGCCCATCTTGTGGGACACCCCGGTGTAGAAGAGGATGCGCTCCGTGGTCGTGGTCTTGCCGGCGTCGATGTGCGCCGAGATCCCGATGTTGCGGTAGCGTTCGATAGGTGTCTTGCGAGCCACGGTTCGTCTCTCTTCGTCTGCGCCGCTTGCCCCTTCAAGTGGCGCGCGCGCGGTGTTTTCCTAGAATCGGTAGTGGGCGAACGCCTTGTTGGCCTCCGCCATGCGGTGCACCTCTTCCTTCTTCTTCACGGCGCCGCCGCGGCCCTCGGCCGCTTCCATCAGCTCGTTGGCCAGGCGCTGGGCCATGCTCTTCTCGCCGCGCTTGCGCGCCGCCTCGCGGATCCAGCGCATCGAAAGCGCGGTGCGGCGCACCGGGCGCACCTCGACCGGGACCTGGTAGTTGGCCCCGCCGACCCGGCGGCTCTTCACCTCCACCATCGGCTTCACGTTGTTGATCGCGGCGCTGAAGACCTCGAAGGCGTCCTTGCCGGACTTCTTGGCGATGGTGTCGAGCGCGCCGTACAGGATCCGCTCGGCGACCGACTTCTTGCCGCGCGTCATGAGCACGTTCATGAACTTCGCGACTTCCTCGCTCTTGTGCTTCGGATCCGGGAGGATCTCGCGTTTGGGGACTTCTCTGCGGCGCGGCATAAGTCTCTGTCCGTGATGGTTGGGTTACGGCCTCAGGCGGCCTTGGGCCGCTTGGCCCCGTACTTGGAGCGCGATTGCTTGCGGTCCTTGACGCCCGCGGTGTCCAGGCTGCCGCGCACCATGTGGTAGCGCACGCCCGGCAGGTCCTTCACGCGGCCCCCGCGGATGAGCACCACCGAGTGCTCCTGCAGGTTGTGGCCCTCGCCGCCGATGTAGCTGATCACCTCGTAGCCGTTGGTGAGGCGCACCTTGGCGACCTTGCGCAGGGCCGAATTCGGCTTCTTCGGGGTCGTGGTGTACACGCGCGTGCACACCCCGCGCTTCTGCGGGCTGCCCCCGAGGGCGGGCACCTTGCTCTTGGTGGGGGCCCTCTTGCGCCCCTTGCGCAGCAACTGATTGATCGTCGGCATGTTTTCTCGTGATTCGGAGTCGGTCGGGGGCGGAATATCCGGTCCCCGGGAGCTATACCGCCGGGAACCCAGACAGGCTTTCCCGGCGGAAAAAAGCTCTCAAGTTTAGGGGTTTATCGCATTTGCGTCAAGCAACCTGCTCGCTCGTGGCATCGGCCTCGTCGATCGCGAATCCGAACGAAGCGCTCGACCCCGGCTCGACGTCCTTCTTCTTGCGCGTCGCGTGGTACGCAAGGCCCGTGCCCGCGGGGATGAGGCGCCCCACGATCACGTTCTCCTTGAGCCCCCTCAAGTCGTCCTTCTTGCCCATGATCGCGGCTTCCGTCAGCACCCGGGTCGTCTCCTGGAAGGAGGCCGCGGAGATGAAGGAATCCGTCGACAGCGACGCCTTGGTGATGCCGAGCAGCATGTACTCGAACACGGCCGGCTTCTTGTTGCCGTCGGCCTTGACGCGGTCGTTCTCCTGCAGGACCTCCGCGCGCTCGACCTGCTCGCCGGTGATGAAGCGCGTCTCGCCCGGATCGACGATCGACACCCGGCGCAGCATCTGGCGCACGATCACCTCGATGTGCTTGTCGTTGATCTTCACGCCCTGCAGCCGGTAGACGTCCTGCACCTCGTCGATGATGTAGCGCGCGAGCGCCTCCACCCCCTGCAGGCGCAGGATGTCGTGCGGGTCGGCCGGGCCGTCGACGATCATCTCGCCCTTGTTGACCACCTGCCCGTCGTGCACGGTGATGTGCTTGTCCTTCGGGATCAGGTACTCGTGGGCGGCCCCGTCGAAGTCCGTGATGATGAGCCGCTGCTTGCCCTTGGTGTCCTTGCCGAACGACACCGTGCCCGTGATCTCGGCGAGCAGGCCCGAGTCCTTCGGGCTCCGCGCCTCGAAGAGCTCGGCCACGCGCGGCAAGCCGCCCGTGATGTCGCGCGTCTTCGACGACTCCTGCGGGATGCGCGCGAGCACGTCGCCCACGTTCACCTGCTGGCCGTTCTTCACGGTGATGATGGCGCCGATCTGGAAGGTGTAGTTCACCGGGCTGTCGCCCGTGGCGAGCTTCACTTCCTTGCCCTTGTCGCCGATCAGCTTCACGGCGGGCCGCAGGCCCTTGGTGGCCGAGGTGCCGCGCCGCTTCGGGTCGATCACGACCAGGCTCGAAAGGCCCGTGGTCTCGTCGATCTGCTTGGCGACGGTGACGCCCTCCTCCACGTTCTCGAAGCGGATCTCGCCGGCGTACTCGGTGATGATGGGGCGCGTGAGCGGATCCCAGTTGGCCAGCTGCTGGCCCGCGCGCACCTTGGCGCCCTCCTCGACGATGAGCGTGGCGCCGTACGGCACCTTGTGGCGCTCGCGCTCGCGGCCGTTGTCGTCCGAGATGATGATCTCGCCGTTGCGCGAGATCGCGATCATTTCACCGCGCGCATTGGTCACGTAGCGCATGTTGGCGAACTGCGCGAGGCCGTTGGACTTGGCCTCGACCGAGCTCGCCACCGCGGTGCGCGAAGCCGCGCCCCCGATGTGGAAGGTGCGCATCGTGAGCTGCGTTCCCGGCTCGCCGATCGACTGCGCGGCGATCACCCCCACCGCCTCGCCCACGTTCACCAGCATGCCGCGGCCCAGGTCGCGCCCGTAGCACTTGGAGCACAGGCCGTAGCGCGTGTCGCAGGTGAGGGGCGTGCGCACCTTGACCTCGTCGACGCCGGCGCTCTCGATGCGCTCGACCGCGTCCTCGTCGAGCAGCGACCCCGCGGCCACCAGGACCTCCTGGTTCTCGGTGTTGTAGACGTCGGTGGCGGTGACGCGCCCGAGGATGCGCTCGCGCAGCGCCTCGACCACCTCGCCGCCCTCCACCAGCGCCTTCATCGCCATGCCCTGCTGGGTGCCGCAATCGTCCTCGATCACCACCAGGTCCTGCGTGACGTCGACCAGGCGGCGCGTGAGGTAGCCCGAGTTGGCGGTCTTCAGCGCCGTGTCCGCGAGGCCCTTGCGCGCCCCGTGGGTGGAGATGAAGTACTGCAGCACGTTCAGGCCCTCGCGGAAATTGGCCGTGATCGGCGTCTCGATGATCGAGCCGTCGGGCTTGGCCATGAGGCCGCGCATGCCGGCCAGCTGCCGTATCTGCGCCGCCGAGCCGCGCGCGCCCGAGTCCGCCATCATGTAAATCGAGTTGAACGACTCCTCGGTGACTTCCTTGCCCTTGCGATCGGTGGTCTTCTGGTTGCCGAGCTGGTCCATCATCGCCTTGGCGATCTGGTCGCCCGCGCGGCCCCAGATGTCGACCACCTTGTTGTAGCGCTCGCCCTGGGTCACCAGGCCCGAGGTGTACTGGCGCTCGATCTCCTTCACCTCGCGCTCGCTCTCGTCGATGATGCCGGCCTTCTGCGCCGGGATCAGCAGGTCGTCCACGCAGATCGACAGGCCCGCGCGCGTGGCGAAGGAAAAGCCCGTGTACATGAGCTTGTCGGCGAAGATCACCGTCTCGCGGATGCCGCAGCGGCGGAAGGCCTCGTTGATGAGCTTCGAGATCTCCTTCTTCTTGAGCGGCTTGTTGATGAGCGAGTAGGGAAGCCCCGCCGGCAGGATCTCCGACATGAGGGAGCGGCCGACCGTGGTCTCGTAGCGGTTGACGACCTCGGTGAAGGTGCCGTCGTCGTTCTTGCGCGACTCCTTGATGCGCACCGTGATCCCCGCGTGCAGCTCGACGCCGCCGGACTCGTAGGCGCGGCTCACTTCCGAGATGTTGGTGAAGAACGAGCCCTCGCCGCGCGCGTTCACGCGCTGGCGGGTGGCGTAGTACAGGCCCAGCACGATGTCCTGCGACGGCACGATGACCGGCTCGCCGTGCGCGGTATGCAGCACGTTGTTCGACGACAGCATGAGGGTGCGCGCCTCCATCTGCGCTTCCAGCGAGATCGGCACGTGCACCGCCATCTGGTCGCCGTCGAAGTCGGCGTTGAACGCCGCGCACACCAGCGGGTGCAGCTGGATCGCCTTGCCCTCGATCAGCACCGGCTCGAAGGCCTGGATGCCGAGGCGGTGCAGCGTGGGCGCGCGGTTGAGCAGCACCGGGTGCTCGCGGATCACGTCCTCGAGGATGTCCCACACCACCGGCTCCTGGCTTTCGACCATGCGCTTGGCGGCCTTGATGGTCGTGGCCAGTCCCATCACTTCCAGCTTGTGGAAGATGAACGGCTTGAAGAGCTCGAGCGCCATCAGCTTCGGCAGGCCGCACTGGTGCAGCTTCAGCGTCGGGCCCACCACGATCACCGAGCGGCCCGAGTAGTCGACGCGCTTGCCGAGCAGGTTCTGGCGGAAGCGCCCGCTCTTGCCCTTGATCATGTCGGCGAGCGACTTCAACGCCCGCTTGTTCGCGCCGGTCATCGCCTTGCCGCGCCGCCCGTTGTCGAGCAGCGAGTCCACCGCCTCCTGGAGCATGCGCTTCTCGTTGCGCACGATGATCTCGGGGGCCTTCAACTCGAGCAGGCGCTTCAGGCGATTGTTGCGGTTGATCACGCGCCGGTACAGGTCGTTCAGGTCCGAGGTCGCGAAGCGCCCGCCGTCCAGGGGCACCAGCGGACGCAGGTCCGGCGGCAGGACGGGCAGCACTTCCATGATCATCCAGTCCGGCTTGATGCCGGACTTGTTGAACGCCTCGAGCACCTTCAGGCGCTTGGCGATCTTCTTGATCTTGGTCTCGGAGCCGGTGGCGGCGAGCTCGGTGCGCAGCTGGTCGATGTCGCGGCCGACGTCGAGCTTCCTCAGCAGGTCGCGGATGCCCTCGGCGCCCATGGCCGCCGAGAAGTCATCGCCGTACTCCTCGACCTTGGCGAGGTAGTCGTCCTCGGAGAGCAGCTGGCAGCGGTTCAACGGCGTCATGCCCGGGTCGGTCACGACGTAGGCCTCGAAATACAGGACCCGCTCGATGTCGCGCAGCGTCATGTCGAGCACCATGCCCAGGCGCGAGGGCAGGCTCTTCAGGAACCAGATGTGGGCGACGGGGCTCGCGAGCTCGATGTGGCCCATGCGCTCCCGGCGCACCTTGGTGAGCGTGACTTCCACGCCGCACTTCTCGCAGATCACGCCGCGGTGCTTCAGGCGCTTGTACTTGCCGCACAGGCACTCGTAGTCCTTGATCGGACCGAAGATCTTGGCGCAGAACAGGCCATCGCGCTCCGGCTTGAAGGTGCGGTAGTTGATCGTCTCCGGCTTCTTCACCTCGCCGTAGGACCACGAACGGATCTTCTCCGGGGAGGCGAGCCCGATGCGGATGGCGTCGAACTCTTCTTCCTGGGTGACCTGCTTGAACAGATCGAGCAATGCTTTCATTACGGCTTCTCCTGGTGGCTAGTCTCTAGGGTCGGTTCCAGCTACTAGTCCCGCATCAATAACGTTCGAGGTCGATGTCGATCGCGAGCGAGCGGATCTCCTTCACCAGCACGTTGAACGACTCGGGCATGCCCGCCTCGATCTTGTGCTCGCCCTTCACGATGTTCTCGTAGACCTTGGTGCGTCCCTGCGTGTCGTCGCTCTTGACGGTGAGCATCTCCTGCAGCGTGTAGGCCGCGCCGTAGGCTTCCAGCGCCCAGACCTCCATCTCGCCGAAGCGCTGCCCGCCGAACTGCGCCTTGCCGCCCAGCGGCTGCTGGGTGACGAGCGAGTACGGCCCGGTCGAGCGCGCGTGCATCTTGTCGTCGACCAGGTGGTGCAGCTTCAGGATGTGCATGTAGCCCACGGTCACCGGCCGGTCGAAGGCGTCTCCCGTGCGCCCGTCGAAGAGCGTGATCTGGCCGCTCCTCGGCAGGCCCGCGAGCTCGAGCATGTCCTTGATCTCGACCTCGGTGGCGCCGTCGAACACCGGCGTGGCGAAGGGCAGCCCGCCCTGCAGGTTCCTCGCGAGCTCCAGCACGTCGTCATCGGTGAGCTGCGCGAGGTCCTCCTTGCGGCCCGTCGAGTTGTAGATCTTGTCGAGGAACTTGCGCACCTTCGCGGCCGCCTCCCCGGCGCGCAGCATCTCCGTGATGCGCAGGCCCAGGCCCTTGGCGGCCCACCCCAGGTGGGTCTCGAGGATCTGGCCCACGTTCATGCGCGAGGGAACGCCGAGCGGGTTCAGCACGATGTCCACCGGCGTGCCGTCGGCCATGAACGGCATGTCCTCCACCGGCACGATCTTCGAGATCACGCCCTTGTTGCCGTGGCGCCCGGCCATCTTGTCGCCCGGCTGCAGGCGCCGCTTGACCGCGACGTAGACCTTCACCATCTTCTGCACGCCCGGGGGCAGCTCGTCGCCCTGCGTGAGCTTCTTCTTCTTCTCCTCGAAGGCGCGGTCGAACTCCTTGCGCGTGAGGTCGAGCGACTCGCGCAGCTGCTCGAGCTGCGCGGCCGCGTCCTCGTCCGACAGGCGGATGTCGAACCACTCGTGGCGGTCGATCTCGGCGAGGTAGGCCTTGGTGACCTTGGCCCCCTTGGCGAGCTTCTTGCCGCCCTTCGCCGTCTTGTTGATGAGCGTCTTCTCGATGCGGTTGAAGGCGTCGTCCTCGACGATGCGCAGCTGGTCGTGCAGGTCCTTGCGGTAATCCTTGAGCTGCTCGTCGATGATCTGCTGCGCGCGCTTGTCGCGGGCGATGCCCTCGCGGGTGAACACCTGCACGTCGATCACGGTGCCCGAGATGCCCGAGGGCACGCGCAGGCTCGTGTCCTTCACGTCCGAGGCCTTCTCGCCGAAGATGGCGCGCAGCAGCTTCTCCTCGGGCGTCAACTGCGTCTCGCCCTTCGGCGTCACCTTGCCCACCAGCACGTCGCGCGGCCTCGACCTCGGCGCCGATGTAGACGATCCCCGACTCGTCCAGGCGCGAGAGCATGCGCTCGGACAGGTTGGAGATGTCGCGCGTGATCTCCTCGGGGCCCAGCTTGGTGTCGCGGGCGACCACGACGAGCTCCTCGATATGGATCGAGGTGTAGCGGTCCTCGGCGACGATGCGCTCGGAGATGAGGATGGAGTCTTCGAAGTTGTAGCCGTTCCACGGCATGAACGCGACCAGCAGGTTCTGGCCGAGGGCGAGCTCGCCCATGTCGGTCGACGCACCGTCGGCCACCACGTCGCCGGCGGCGATCTGTTCGCCCACCTTCACCAGCGGACGCTGGTTGATGTTGGTGTTCTGGTTCGAGCGCGTGTACTTGGTGAGGTTGTAGATGTCCACGCCGGCTTCGCCGGTACGCGTCTCGTTGTCGTTCACGCGCACCACGATGCGGCCCGCGTCGACGTAGTCGATGCGCCCGCCCCGGCGCGCCTGCACCGCCGTGCCGGAGTCGATCGCGACCGTGCGCTCGATGCCGGTGCCCACCAGGGGCTTCTCGGCCCGCAGGCACGGCACCGCCTGGCGCTGCATGTTCGAGCCCATCAGCGCGCGGTTGGCGTCGTCGTGCTCGAGGAACGGGATCAGCGAGGCGGCCACGGACACGATCTGCGAGGGCGCCACGTCGATGTACTCGATCTTGTCCGGCCCCGACAGCGTGAACTCGTTGCGGTGGCGGCACGAGACCAGCTCGTCGACGAACTTGCCCGCCTTGTCGAGCTCGGCGTTCGCCTGGGCGATCACGTACTTGCCTTCCTCGATCGCGGACAGGTACTCGATGTCCTTGGTGACCTTGGCGTCCTTCACGCGCCGGTACGGCGTCTCGATGAAGCCGTAGTCGTTGGTGCGCGCGTACAGCGCCAGCGAGTTGATGAGGCCGATGTTCGGGCCTTCCGGGGTCTCGATCGGGCACACGCGCCCGTAGTGGGTCGGGTGCACGTCGCGCACCTCGAAGCCGGCGCGCTCGCGCGTGAGGCCGCCCGGGCCCAGCGCGGAGATGCGCCGCTTGTGCGTGATCTCCGAGAGCGGGTTGGTCTGGTCCATGAACTGCGAGAGCTGGCTCGAGCCGAAGAACTCCTTGATCGCCGCCGAGACGGGCTTGGCGTTGATGAGGTCGTGCGGCATCAGGTTCTCGCTCTCGGCCTGCGAGAGCCGCTCGCGCACGGCGCGCTCGACGCGCACCAGGCCCGAGCGGAACTGGTTCTCGGCGAGCTCGCCCACGCTGCGAACGCGGCGGTTGCCGAGGTGGTCGATGTCGTCGATCTCGCCGCGGCCGTTGCGCAGCTCGACCAGGATCTTGATCACCGCGACGATGTCGTCCTGGGAGAGCGTCATCGCGCCCGTGAGCTCGTCGCGCCCCACGCGGCGGTTGAACTTCATGCGGCCCACGTCCGACAGGTCGTAGCGGTCCTCGCTGAAGAAGAGACCGTTGAAGAGCGTCTTCACGGCGTCTTCCGTCGGCGGCTCGCCGGGGCGCATCATGCGGTAGATCGCCACCTGGGCGTTCAGCGCGTCGGTGGACTCGTCCACGCGCAGCGTCTGCGAGATGTACGGGCCCTGGTCGAGGTCGTTGGTGTAGATCGTCTTCACTTCCTCGACGCCGGAATCCAGGATCTTCTTGAGCGCCGCCTCGGTGATCTCCTCGTTGGCGTTTGCCACGACCTCGCCGGTCTCCTTGTTGACGAGGCCCTTGGCGAGCGTGCGCCCGAGCAGGAAGTCGGGCTCCACCGAGAGCTTCTTCATGCCCGCCGCTTCCATGTCGCGGATGTGCTTGACGGTGATGCGCTTGTCCTTCTGCACGATCACCTTGCCCGCCTTGGTGACGATGTCGAACTTGGCGATCTCGCCGCGCATGCGCTCCGGCACCACCTCGAACTCGATGCCCTTCTTGGTGATGTGGAAGGTATCGAACGCGAAGAACTGCTCGAGGATGCGCTCGGAGCTGTAGCCGAGGGCCTTCAGCAGGATCGTCACCGGCATCTTGCGGCGGCGGTCGACGCGGAAGTACAGGTAGTCCTTGGGGTCGAACTCGAAGTCGAGCCACGAGCCGCGGTACGGGATCACGCGCGCCGAGAACAGCAGCTTGCCCGAGGAGTGCGTCTTGCCGCGGTCGTGCTCGAAGAACACGCCCGGGGAGCGGTGCAGCTGGGAGACGATCACGCGCTCGGTGCCGTTGATGATGAACGAGCCGTTGCGGGTCATGAGCGGGATCTCGCCCATGTACACCTCCTGCTCCTTCACCTCCTTCACCGTGGGCTTGGACGCCTCGCGGTCCATGATGGTGAGGCGCACCTTGGCGCGCAGCGGGGAAGCGAAGGTGAGGCCGCGCTGCTGGCATTCGACCACGTCGAACGGGGGCTCGCCGAGCGCGTAGCTCACGAACTCGAGCCGGGCGTTGCCCGAGTGGCTCGAGATCGGGAACACGGAGGTGAAGGCCGACTGCAGGCCCACGACGCGCCGGGTGTCGGGGTTGGTCTCGGCCTGGAGGAACTCGGCGTAGGAATCGATCTGGGTCGCGAGCAGGAAGGGCACGTCCAGGACGGCCGCGCGCTTGGCGAAGCTCTTGCGGATGCGCTTCTTCTCGGTGAACGAGTAGGTCATGGGGGCTCCGAAATCGCGGCCATGGGAATCCATGGGCCGCTTGTTGCACCCGACTGGCGCTCGATGGCCTGGTGGCTCGCCCCTACGAGCCGCTGGCGGACGGCCGTGCTGGAACGCACGGCCCGACCAAACCTGTCTTCTGCAGTCGCTTCAGAAGACAAATCAAAGAGCGATAGCGCTTTGATTTGGCATCTGGGCGGTCGTTGGAGCGGACACTTCGTGCCGCTCAACTCCTCGAGCAATGGCACCGGCTGGCAACCTGATTAAGTGGGGCTTCCCGTCCCCGTTTCCAAGCCCACCTGTCCAAACTGCCGAAAGCCGTTGAACGGCACCGGGGACGCAGAAAGCGAAAGGGTTGCGCCCTTCGCCTTCTGCCACGCGTCGTTGAGCGGCACGAAGTGTCCGCTCCAACGACCGCCCCGCTGCCGTTTGCCTCGCCAACCGTCTTTACTTGATCTCCACCTTTGCTCCGGCCTCTTCCAATTTCTTCTTCACCGCCTCGGCGTCGGCCTTGCTCACGCCTTCCTTCAGCGGCTTCGGCGCTCCGTCCACGAGGTCCTTGGCCTCCTTCAGGCCCAGGCTCGTGACTTCACGCACCGCCTTGATGGTGTTCACCTTGTTCTCGCCGGCGGCCAAGAGCATGACGGTGAACTCGGTTTTCTCTTCGGCCGCGGCGGCGACCGCGCCGCCGGCCGCGGGCGCGGCGACGGCAACGGCGGCGGCAGCGGACACGCCGAACTTGTCTTCCATTTCCTTGATGAGCTGCGAGAGCTCGAGGACGCTCATGCTCCCGATCGCGTCGAGGATGTCTTGCTTGGCGATTGCCATGGGGTTACTCCTGGTTTCTGGTCGATTGAATGGTCGTGGGTTCAGGCCGCGGCCTTTTCCTTCTGGTCGCGAACGGCGGCGAGGGCGCGCACGAACTTCGACGGCACCTCGTTCAGCGTCTGGACGAACTTGGCGATCGGAGCCTGCATCGTGCCCAGCAGCTTCGCGAGCAGTTCCTCGCGTCCGGGCAGCATCGCGAGACTCGCGACCTCCTTCGCGGTCATCAAATGGTTGGGCAGCATGCCGCCCTTGATGACGAGCTTGTCGTTGCCCTTCGCGTAGGCGTGGAGCACCTTCGCGGCGGCCACCGGGTCGTCGGAAATGCCGTAGGCGAGCGGGCCGACCATCTGGTCGGCGAGCTTCTCGAACGGCGTTCCCTGGACCGCGCGACGCGCGAGGGTATTCTTCAGCACGCGAAGGTAGACGCCGGAGGCTCTCGCCTTCGAGCGCAGGACGGTGATGTCCTCGACGGGCAGGCCGCGGTATTCCGCCAGAACGACGGTTTGCGCCTTGGCCAGCCGCGCGGCCACTTCCGCCACGACTTCCTTCTTGCCTTCAAGATTGAGACTCAAGGTCCTTCTCCTTTGTTCGGCCCGGCTCCCGGCATTCCCGTACGGGAGAGCCGGCGGCCGGGCCACCCATAGCGACCTTTCGTCAGGAGCGCCCGCGCGCGAAGCGCGCGGGAAAGCCTGTCTTGGGTGCGCTATCTGCGTCGGCTTCGGGATGCTTCCCCTCGTTTAAGTCCCCGTGCCTGCGGGACACCTACGGTCTTTGATAACCCGCGGCCCTTGCGGCGGCCGCGGCCCAAAGTTCCTTGCTGCTACTGCGCCGCCGGCGCCGAAGCCCCGGCGAAGCTGCCATGTTCGACCCGGATGCCCACGCCCATCGTGCTGGAGACCGAGACCTTCTTCAGGTAGATCCCCTTCGTCGTGGTTGGCTTCGCCTTGTTGATCGCCGCGAGGAGCGCCTCCAGGTTCTCCGCCAGCGCGTCGACCGGGAACGACGCGCGCCCGATCGTGCACTGCACGATGCCGGCCTTGTCGGCGCGGTACTGCACCTGGCCGCCCTTGGCGTTCTTCACCGCCTCCTCGACGTTCGGCGTGACCGTTCCCACCTTCGGGTTCGGCATGAGGCCCCTGGGGCCCAGCACCTGGCCCAGCGGTCCCACGACCTTCATCGCGTCGGGGGTAGCGATCACCACGTCGAATTCCATGAAGCCGCCCTTCACCTTGTCGGCCAGGTCGTCGAAGCCGACCACGTCCGCGCCCGCGGCCTTCGCCTTCTCGGCGTTGGCGCCCTGCGCGAACACCGCCACGCGCACGGTCTTGCCGGTGCCGCGCGGCAGCACGACGCTGCCCCGGACCACCTGGTCCGACTTCTTCGCGTCGATGCCCAGGTTCACCGCGACGTCGACCGACTCGTCGAACTTCGCCGTCGCCGTCTGTTTCACCAGGTCGAGCGCCACCTTCAGCTCATAGGCCTTGCTGCGGTCGACGAGCCCCGAGATCTTCTTCACGCGCTTGGAGGCCGACATGTCAGATCCCCTCCACTTCGACGCCCATGCTGCGCGCGCTGCCGGCGATGGTCCTCACCGCCGCATCCATGTCCGCCGCCGTGAGGTCGGGCTGCTTGGTCTTCGCGATCTCCTCGGCCTGCTTGCGGGTGAGCTTGCCCACCTTGTCGGTGTGCGGCTTGGCGCTCCCCTTCTCGATCTTCAGCGCCTTGCGGATCAGCACCGAGGCGGGCGGCGATTTGAGGATGAACGTGAAGCTCTTGTCCGCGTACGCGGTGATCACCACGGGCAGCATCAGGCCCGGCTCCACCTTCTGGGTCTGCGCGTTGAACGCCTTGCAGAACTCCATGATGTTCAGGCCGCGCTGGCCGAGGGCGGGACCGATGGGCGGCGACGGATTCGCCTTGCCCGCCGGCACCTGAAGCTTGATCAGGCCGACGATCTTCTTTGCCACGACACATCTCCTTGGGTGCGAACGGACGCCCTTCAGGCGCCCTCCCCGACACTGGCCGGGATCCGCCCGGCCGCGGTGGGCCGCGTTGGTACGCGCGCCCGGGAAAAAGTTACCCGCTTCAGGCCTTCTCGACCTGCCCGAAATCGAGCTCGACCGGCGTGGCGCGCCCGAAGATCAGCACCGACACGCGGATCTTGCTCTTCTCGTAATTCACTTCCTCGACGTTGCCGTTGAAGTCGGTGAAGGGACCTTCCGTCACGCGCACCGACTCGCCCACCTCGAAGAGCACCTTGGGCTTGGGCTTCTCCACGCCTTCCTGCACCTGGTGCAGGATGTTCTCGACTTCCTTGTCCGAGATCGGCGTGGGGCGCATCGCCGTGCCGCCGATGAAGCCGGTGACCTTGGGGGTGCTCTTCACCAGGTGCCAGGTCTCGTCGGTCATGTCCATCTGGACCAGGATGTAGCCGGGGAAGAAGCGGCGCTCGCTGATCGCCTTCTGGCCGCTCTTCATCTCGACCACCTCTTCCGTCGGAACCAGCACCTGGCCGAACTTGTCCGCCATGCCCGAGCGCTTGATGCGGTCGATGAGCGCCGCCTGGATGCTCTTCTCCTGGCCGGAGTAGGCGTGCACCACGTACCAGCGCATGCTCATCATCATCCCCCCGTCCCGAGCAGTTTCTGCGTGACCCACAGCAGGCTCGTGTCCACCACCCAGAGGAACAGCGCCATCAGGAACACGAACAGGAAGACGACACCCGTGGTCTGCAGGGTCTCCTTGCGGCTCGGCCACACGACGCGCTTGGCCTCCTCCCATGATTCGCGCGCGAAGGCGATGAAGGTGCGCCCGGCGTCCGTGAACCACATCAGCACCACCGCCACGGCGAAGGAGCCGAGCATCGCGCCCAAGCGCAGCACGAGCGGCCGATCGCCCAGGACGTAGAAGGCCACCAGGCCCGCCACGGCGATGAGCGCCGCTACCGCAATCTTGATTCGTTCCGCCATTCAGGCTCTTCCGTTTCTCTGCCGCTGGTGGCAGGCCAGGAGGGTCTCGAACCCCCAACCTGCGGTTTTGGAGACCGCCGCTCTGCCAATTGAGCTACTGGCCTAACCCTTACTCGAGTACCTTGGACACGACGCCGGCGCCCACGGTGCGCCCGCCCTCGCGGATGGCGAAGCGCAACCCCTCCTCCATGGCGATCGGCGCAATCAGCGTCACCGTCATCTTGATGTTGTCCCCCGGCATCACCATCTCGGTGCCCGCCGGCAATTCGAGCGAACCCGTGACATCGGTGGTGCGGAAGTAAAACTGCGGCCGGTAGCCGTTGAAGAACGGCGTGTGCCGCCCCCCCTCCTCCTTGGACAGCACGTAGACCTCGCACTCGAACTTCGTGTGCGGGGTGATCGAGCCGGGCTTGGCCAGCACCTGCCCGCGCTCGACCTCCTCGCGCTTGGTCCCGCGCAGCAAGATCCCCACGTTGTCGCCCGCCTGCACCTGGTCCAGGAGCTTGCGAAACATCTCGGTTCCCGTGCACACCGTCTTCAGCGTGGGCTTCAGGCCCACGATCTCGATCTCGTCTCCCACCTTGCACACCCCGCGCTCCACCCGCCCGGTGACCACGGTGCCGCGACCCGAGATCGAAAAGACGTCCTCCACCGGCATCAGGAAGGCGCCATCGACCGCGCGCTCCGGAGTCGGAATGTAGCTGTCCAGCGCATCGGCCAGCTTCATGATCGACTGCTCGCCCAGCTCCCCCGTGTCACCCTCCAGCGCCTTCAGCGCCGAGCCGATCACGATCGGGGTCTTGTCCCCCGGAAACTTGTACTTGGACAGAAGCTCGCGCACCTCGACTTCCACCAGCTCCAAGAGCTCCTTGTCATCGACCATGTCGGCCTTGTTCATGTACACCACGATGTACGGCACCCCCACCTGGCGCGCCAAGAGGATGTGCTCGCGCGTCTGCGGCATCGGCCCATCAGCGGCCGAAACCACCAGGATCGCCCCGTCCATCTGCGCCGCCCCCGTGATCATGTTCTTCACGTAGTCGGCGTGGCCCGGGCAGTCCACGTGCGCGTAGTGGCGCTTGGAGGTCTCGTATTCCACGTGCGCGGTGTTGATCGTGATCCCGCGCGCCTTCTCCTCCGGAGCGTTGTCGATCTGGTCGTAGGCCCTCACCTCGCCACCGAACTTCTTCGACAGCACCAGCGTCATCGCCGCCGTCAGCGTCGTCTTGCCGTGGTCCACGTGGCCGATCGTGCCGACGTTCACGTGCGGTTTGGTGCGCTCAAACTTGCCCTTTGCCATGATTGCCTGTCCTGGAGATCGTTGGTGTTGATGGATTGCCTTGTTGCCGTCGAATGCCTGGTGCCCATGATGCGGATTGAACGCATGACCTCTCCCTTACCAAGGGAGTGCTCTACCACTGAGCTACATGGGCCGTGCTGGAGCGGGTGAAGGGAATCGAACCCTCGTCGTAAGCTTGGAAGGCTTCTGCTCTACCATTGAGCTACACCCGCCGGGAAACCGCTGTACGCCTCGGAAAACCTCGCCTTCGAACCGCCCCGAAACCGCGCCCTGATTACGATGGTGGAGGAGGTTGGATTCGAACCAACGTAGGCGCAAGGCCAACAGATTTACAGTCTGCCCCCTTTAACCACTCGGGCACCCCTCCGGGAAAGCCTTCGATTATCACAAATTTGGGGTGTTTGATCAAGCAAAACAGGGAGTTTAGGGATATCGGGATTCGCGGCCGCAGACGGGGTCAGGGGCGGACAGAAGCGCCGCACGCATGAGGCGCGTCGCCTCCTGGCCGGGCAGCTTGCGATGCGCTGCGATCGCCTTCCCCGCGAGATTCCGGCCCCTTAAATCTTTTGCTACAAATTCGCTCCGGCGCGAGGCCTCGCGCGTTGCAGAATGGCCGGTCCGCGCCACGCGAACCGTCCGCAAAGGCCCCTCATGAATGCCATCCTGAAGAGAAGCGTGCACTGCCTCGCCCGCGCGGCTGGTGCCATTGCCGCCGTTTGCCTGCCCGCCCACGCCGCGAGCTATGGCACCGCCGACTACACGGACCTCTGGTACAACCCCGCCGAATCGGGCTGGGGAGTCAACGTGATCCAGCAGTCCAACGTGATCTTCGCGACGCTCTTCGTGTATGGCGCCGACACGGCGCCCAACTGGTTCGTGGCCTCCGACGTGGAGCCCTCTCCGGCGAGCAGCCTCAACGTCTTCAGCGGCACGCTCTACAGGACCACGGGCCCTAGCTATACGGCGACTGCCTTCGATCCGAGCGCGGTCCAAGCCGCGCCGGTGGGCACGATCACCTTCACCTTCACGGGCGACAGCACCGCCATGCTGCAGTACGTGATCAACGGCACGCAGTTCACGAAATCGATGCAACGGCAGGGCTGGCGGACCGAGTCGTTCGCCTCAAAGTACTACGGCGGGTTCAACGTCACGGCGACTTGCAGCAGCGGCGCGGCCAGCGGCCAGCTGGACCTCATCGGCGACATGGCGGTCTCGCAGTCCGCGGGGCAAGTCGATTTTCAGGTGATGATCGCCGGGAACGGCGGTGCGAGCCAATGCGACTTCTCCGGCCCTTACGTTTCCTCCGGAAGCCACGGCAGCATGACGGGTTCCCTCGTCTGCGATTCCGGCGACGTGGGCACTTTCACGATGACCTCCATCCAGGTCAACCCCAACGGCTTCACCTCCCGCTTCCATGGCAGCGACCCGTACTGCACCTACGACGGCTACTTTGGCGGCCTGCGCGGCGTGAACTGATCGCCCTCCCGGGAGGATACGTGGGGGTGCCGGCACTCCGAGTCGAACGGAGGACCTACCGCTTACAAGGCGGTTGCTCTACCAACTGAGCTATGCCGGCGTAGCGGGCGCTCACTTTACCAGCTTCAGGCGCGATTTCCCGGCCGAAGCGGGCGGCTTGGGGGGCTCGGAGTCCGCCTCGGCCGCCCCGGCTACCGATGTCGGCGCGGCCGCGAGCGCCGCGGGGGCCTCGACGGAGAAGAAGGCGCCCTGGCCGTTTTCCCGGGCGAAGATGCCCTGCACCCGGTCGACCGGGACGCTCACTTCCCGCGAGACGCCGTTGAAGCGGGCCGAGAACTGGATCAGCTCGTTGTTGATGGTGAGGTTACGCGTGGCGTTCAGGCTCACGTTGAGCACGATCTCCCCGCTCTTCACGTACTCCATGGGCACCCGGGTACGGTCGTCCACCTTCACGCTGAGGTAGGGCGTGAGCCCGCAGTCCGAGCACCACTCGTAGATGGCGCGGATGAAGTAGGGCTTGGTCGAGACGTCGGCCATGGCCGCAAGCTTACCTGCGCATCGCCTTCTCGGAGGCGGTCATCGAATCGATGAAGGCCTGGCGGGAGAAGAGCCGCTCGGCGTACTTGAGCAGCGGCGCCGACTGCTTGTTCAGCTGGATCTGGTAGTGGTCCAGCCTCCAGAGCAGGGGCGCGATCGCCACGTCGAGCATCGAGAACTCCTCGCCCAGCATGTACTTCTGTTTCACGAAGATGGGCGCGATCTGGATCAGGTTCTCGCGGATGTACAGGCGCCCGCGCTCCTGCGCCTTCTGGGTCCCGGATTCCAGCGTCTGGACGTGGTTGAAGAGCTCCTGCTCGAAGCGGAACAGGAAAAGCCGGGCGCGCGCCCGCATCACCGGGTCGGCGGGCATGAGCTGCGGATGGGGAAAGCGCTCGTCGATGTACTCGTTGATGATGTTCGACTCGTACAGGACCAGGTCCCTTTCGACCAGGACGGGCGTGCGGTTGTACGGATTCATCACCGCGAGGTCCTCGGGCTTGTTCATGAGGTCCACGTCGATGATCTCGAAGTCCATGCCCTTTTCGTAGAGCACGATCCGGCAACGGTGGCTGAAGGGATCGGTGATCCCCGAGTAGAGCGTCATCATTTTCTGGTCACTCCCTTGGCGCGCCGCGAGGCGCGGCTGGCGCCTAGCGCACGTCCTTCCAGTATTCCTTCTTGAGCAGCAGCGTGAGCACGAAGAACCCGGTCAGGAAGAACAAGACCAGGACGCCCCACTGCCGCCGGCTCGTCTGCGCCGGCTCCGACATGTAGACGAGGTAGTTCACGAGGTCGCGCACGTAGCGGTCGTACTCCAGCGGCGTGAGCCGCCCCGGGCGCTCGAGCACGAACTTGCGCGTCTCGATCGTGTCGCCCGTCAGCTCGTCCATGCGCCCGCTCACCTCGAGCGCCTGCTCGCCCTGCTCCTCCCAGAGCACGTGGGGCATCGTGACGTTGGGGAACACCGTGTTGTTCCAGCCGGTCTTGCTCGCCGGGTCGCGATAGAAGCTGCGCAGGTAGGTGTAGAGCCAGTCGGGGCTGCGCGAGCGCGCGATGAGCGAGAGGTCCGGCGGCACCACCGCGAAGGCCGCCTTCGCGATCTTGGGATCGAGCGTGGGGTCCATCGTGGCGCCGATCTTGTCCGCGGTGAAGAGCAGGTTGTCGTGGATCTGCTCCTGCGTGAGGCCCAGGTCCGTGAGGCGGCTGTAGCGCATCGCATCGGCGCCGTGGCAGTTCAGGCAGTGGTTGACGAAGATCTGCGCGCCCCGCTGCAGGGAGACGAGGTTGTGCAGGTCGATCGGGGCATGGTCCAGCGGCGTGCCTTCGGAGCTCGCCCAGGCGAGCGAGGGCGCGAGCACCAGCGCGGCGAGGATCGCTTTCATCACCAGGTCACCCTTTGCGGCTCCGGCTTTTCCTGGTCGTGGGCGGTGTACCAGGGCATCCCGAGGAAGAAGAAGAAGTAGAGGGCCGTGAGCACCCGCGCGACCCAGACCGCGACGTAGCCGCCGCCGAGGAGCGGAAGGCTCTTCGGGAACTCGCCCCACACCGTGATCTCCTCGACGCCCAGGTAGCCCAGGATGAGGAAGCTCACCACGAACAGGGAGAAGGCGACCTTCCAGCGCGGTCCGCGGTAGCGGACGGACTTCACGCGCCCGCGGTCGAGCCAGGGCAGCGCGAAGAAGATGAGCACCGCCACGCCCATCACCGCCACGCCGGGAAACTGCGAGTTGAACATCGGCGGCACGGCCCGCAACATGGCGTAGTAGGGCGTGAAGTACCACACGGGCGCGATGTGCTGCGGGGTCTTCAGCGCGTCGGCGGGAATGAAGTTGTTGGCTTCGAGGAAGTAGCCGCCCATCTCGGGCGCGAAGAAGATGACCGAGCAGAAGACGATGAGGAACACCGCGACCCCCATCAGGTCCTTCACCGTGTAGTAGGGGTGGAAGGGTATGCCGTCGTAGGGATGGCCGGAGGCGGGATCGATGTGCTTCTTGATCTCGATGCCGTCCGGGTTGTTGGAGCCCACCTCGTGCAGCGCCATGATGTGGGCGGCCACCAGCCCCAGCAGCACCATCGGCAGCGCGGCCACGTGCAGCGCGAAGAACCGGTTGAGCGTGGCATCCGAGATGTTGTAGTCGCCCCGGATCCACACCGCGAGCGGCTCGCCGATGAAGGGAATGGCGCCGAAGAGGTTGATGATGACCTGCGCGCCCCAGTACGACATCTGGCCCCACGGCAGCAGGTAGCCGAAGAAGGCCTCGGCCATGAGGGCCAGGTAGATCACCACGCCGAAGATCCAGAGCAGCTCGCGCGGCTTGCGATACGAGCCGTAGATCAGCCCGCGCGCCATGTGCAGGTACACCGTGATGAAGAAGAACGAGGCGCCGGTGGAGTGGATGTAGCGAATGAGCCACCCGCCGGGCACGTCGCGCATGATGTACTCGACCGACGCGAACGCCTCGTGGGCGTCGGGCTTGTAGTCCATGGTGAGGAAGATCCCGGAGACGATCTGGATCACCAGCACCAGCATCGCGAGCGAGCCGAAGTAGTACCAGAAATTGAAGTTCTTCGGCGCGTAGTACTCGGACAGGTGCTCCTTCCACAGCGACATCAGCGGGAAGCGCTGGTCGACCCAGGTGAGGATCCCGTTGAACGGCCCCGCCCCGGTGACGGGAGGCTTCTGGATCGCGGCCATGGGTCAGGCTCCCTTCGGGTCTTCGCCGACGACCACCACCGCGTCGCCCGCGTAGTGATAGGGCGGGATCACGAGGTTCGTCGGGGCGGGCGAGCCCTTGAAGACGCGCCCGGCCAGGTCGAAGCGGGAATTGTGGCAGGGACAGAAGTAGCCGCCCGGCCAGTCGTCCCCCATGCCGGAGGCCGCGCCGATCTGCTCCTTCAGGTTGGGCGAGCAGCCCAGGTGCGTGCAGATGCCGACGCAGACGAAGATCGCGGGCTTGATCGAGCGGTCGACGCCCTTGATGTACAGCGGCTGGTGGTCCACCTTGCAATCCGGATCCACGAGCTGCGGCGCGTTGCCGGGCAGGCGGTCGAGCATTTCCTGGGTGCGGTGCAGGATCCAGACGGGCTTGCCCCGCCACTCGACGATGATCTGCTGGCCCGGCTCGATCTTGGAGACGTCGTGCTCGACCGGCGCCCCGGCGGCGAGCGCCCGGGCGCTCGGGAACCAGCTGGCGACGAACGGCACGGCCACGCCGGCGCCGGCGGCGGCGCCGGCGACGGTGGTCGCGACCAGAAGGAGACGGCGTCGTTTTTCGTCGACGTTGTCGGAGACGATGGCGGTCATTGCGGGGACGGGGAAGAGGAGGAGGGGAAGGACGGGGAATCAGGCGAATTGAACATTTTAGCGGATTTGATGCCGCCCCTTAAAGCCCATCGCGGGCGAGCGGCGTTGACGCGGGCCCGCCCACCCCCTAGATTGCGGTCTATCCCACCCAAGGAATCGCCATTCATGAGCTTCGCGTCCGAGTTCCGGGAGTTCGCGGTCAAGGGCAACGTCGTCGACCTGGCGGTAGGCGTCATCATCGGCGGCGCCTTCGGCAAGATCGTCGATTCGATGGTGAACGACGTCATGATGCCGATCATCGGCCGATTCACGGGGGGGCTGGATTTCGCCAACTACTTCGTCGCGCTCGCCCCCGTCCCGGCGATCGTGCCCCACACCCTCGAGGCGGTGAGAAAGGCGGGGATACCCGTGTTCGCGTGGGGCAACTTCGCCAACGTGGTGATCAATTTCACCATCCTCGCGTTCGTGGTGTTCCTGATGGTGCGCCAGATCAACCGGCTGCGCCGCGCCGCGCCGAGCGCGCCGCCCGCGCCCCCCGAGCAGGTGCTGCTGCTGCGCGAGATCCGCGACGCCCTGCGCAAATAGCGCCCCCCGCCCGTCCCGGGCCGCCGGTACAATCGGCGGTTCTCCCCGATTTCGCCCCGCAATGCGCAAGCTCTGGCTCGTCTTCGCCCAGGCGGTGACCTTCACCCTGGCGGTGATCTTCGTGGTGAGCCTGGTCAAGCCCGAATGGCTCGCCTGGCGCACCCAGGTGGTCGAGGTGCGCGAGACTCCGGTCTCCGCCGCCCCGGGCTCGCTCGCCACGGCCGCGAACGTCGGCACGCGCGCCTTCTCCTTCAGCGACGCGGCGCGCAAGGCGATCCCGTCGGTGGTCAACATCTCCGCCACGCGCCAGGTGCGCCGGCGCAACCCGCTGCTCGACGATCCCGCTTTCCAGCGCTTCTTCGGCGAGCGCTTCAACCTGCCGCCGGAAACCCAGCTCTCGCTCGGATCGGGCGTGATCGTGAGCCGCGAGGGCTTCATCCTCACCAACGACCACGTGGTCGAGGGCGTCTCGGACATCCAGGTGAGCCTGCACGACGGCCGGACCCTCCCCGGAAAGATCGTCGGCATGGACCCGGACACGGATCTCGCGGTGGTGCGGGTGTCCGCCACGGGGCTCACTCCCATCACCTTCGGCGAATCGGAGCGGGCGCAGGTGGGCGACGTCGTGCTCGCCATCGGCGACCCCTTCAGCGTCGGGCAGACGGTGACCATGGGCATCGTGAGCGCGGTCGGGCGCGAGATCGGCGAGGCCAATCCCTTCGGCAGCTTCATCCAGACCGACGCGGCGATCAATCCCGGCAATTCCGGCGGCGCGCTCGTGGACATCCACGGCAACCTGATCGGCATCAACACCCTGATCTTCTCGCGCTCCGGGGGCTACCAGGGCATCGGCTTCGCGATCCCCGTGAGCCTCGCCAAGCGCGTCATGGAGCAGATCATCGAGACCGGGAGCGTCACGCGCGGATGGTTCGGCATCGAGGTGGCGAACATCACCCCCGAGCTCGTCGAATCGCTGGGACTGAAGGTCACGCGCGGGGCGATCGTGGGCGCGATAGAGCGCGGCAGCCCCGCCGAGAAAAGCGGCATGAAACTGGGCGACGTGGTCGTGGAGATCGACCACAAGCCCGTGGGCGACGTGAACACGGCCCTGAACGGCATCGCCGGCGTGCCTCCCGGAAAGTCGGTGCCGGTGAAGGTCGTGCGCGGCGAGCGGGAGCTCACGCTCGACGTCCTGGTGGGCCGGCGCAAGGCGCAGGCCCGCACCGAGGAATAGGCCCTATTCGCGCGGGCCTTCGGCGAGCGGGGCCTGCCCGCGGCGCTTGGCGATGAACTGGGCGAAGAAGATGCCCACCTCGTAGAGGATGCACATCGGCAGCGCGAGGGCGACCTGCGACACCGCATCCGGGGGCGTGATGATCGCGGCCACCACGAAGATCGCCACCACGACGTAGCCGCGCCACGCGCGCAGCTGCTCCACCGTGACCAGCCCGGCAAGCACCAACACCACCACGACCACCGGCACCTCGAACGCGGTGCCGAAGGCGAGGAACATGCCGAGCACGAAATTGAAGTACGCCTCGATGTCCGGGGCCACCGAGATGCTCTTCGGGGCGAAGCGCGCGATGAACGCGAACACGCGGCGGAACACGATGAAATAGCAGAACGCCATGCCGAGGAAGAAGAGCACGGTGCTGCTCACCACCAGCGGGAGCACGAGGCGCTTCTCGTGGGCGTACAGTCCCGGCGCCACGAAGGCCCACGCCTGGTAGAGCATGTACGGCAGCACCACGAGGAACGCCGCCATGAACGCGATCTTCAGGGGGATGAGGAACGGCGTGATGACGCCGGTGGCGATCATGTGCGCGCCCTGCGGCAGGCTGTTGATGAGCGGCATCGCGAGCAGGTCGTAGAGCTCGGAGCTGAAGTACAGCGCCGGGAAGCACGCCACGAGGAACACGAGCAGGCCGCGCACGAGGCGCTCGCGCAGCTCGATCAGGTGCGAAAGGAAGGTCTCCTGGGCGTCTTCCTGCATCGGGGGATCGCGCGGCCTAGGCCGACGGCTTCGCGGAGCCGGGCGCGGCCTCCTCGATGCCGAGCTCGAGCTGGGGGGAAGGCGGGGCGGGGGCGGGCGTCGAGGCCGCCGCGGGCGTGGACGACCCGGGCGCGCCCGCCCCGAGGTCGCGATCGGCGGCCGCCTGCGCCTCGCGCACCGCCTGCTCGGCCTCGGCCGCCTGCGCCTCGATGTCGGTGCGCACCGAGCGCGCCGCGTTCTCGAACTCGGTCTTCACCGAGGCGAGGTCGGACATGTCCATCTCGCGACCGATGTCCGCCTTCACCTGGCTCACGTAGCGTTGCATGCGGCCGAAGAGCACGCCGAGCGTGCGCGCGACCTTCGGCAGCCGCTCGGGTCCCACGACCACGAGCGCCACGATGCCGATCACGAGGATCTCGGAAAACCCGATGTCGAACATGGCGGAATTCGCGGGGACGGGGGCGCGCGCGCCGGGGCCGGCGGCGGGACCCGCCCGCGGATCAGCTCTTCTGCTTTTCCTTCACCTCGCCCTCGATGGTCGTGCCCGAGGCGGTGATCTCTCCGGCGGGCTTGGCGGCCTCGTCGCCCTTCATGCCCTCCTTGAAGCCCTTCACCGCACCGCCGAGGTCGGCGCCGATGTTGCGCAGCTTCTTCGTGCCGAAGATCAGCAGCACGATCACGAGCACGATCAACCAGTGCCAGATACTGAACGAACCCATTGCATTCTCCTCGCGCCGCGCGCGGTCCTAGTCCTTCACGAGCATGCGCGGAAGCACTTCGGATCCGCCGATGATGTGGATATGCAAATGATACACGTCCTGCCGCGCTACCCGCCCCGTGTTGACGATGGTGCGGAAGCCGTCCGCGGCCCCCTGCTCGCGCGCCAGGCGCCCGGCGACGGCCAGCATGCGGCCCAGCACCGGCGCGTCCTCGGGGGTCGCGGCCGCGAGGGAATCGATGTGGCGCTTCGGGATGATCATGAAATGCACCGGGGCCACCGGCTGGATGTCGTGGAAGGCGAGCATCTCGTCGTCCTCGTACACCTTGCGGCTGGGGATGCTGCCCCCGACGATCTTGCAGAAGATGCAGTCGCTCATCGCGCGCCTCCGTTCGGCCTCGAATTCTTCTCCTCGATGCCCGAGCGCCCCTCGCGCCGCTCGAGCTCCGCGAGCACCTCGGCCACCGACACCCCGTGCCATGCCAGCATCACCAGGCAGTGGAACCAGAGGTCGGCGGTCTCGTGCACGATCGCCTCGTGAGCGCCGCCCTTGGCCGCGATCACCGCCTCGGTGGCTTCCTCGCCGACCTTCTTGAGGATCGCGTCGAGCCCCTTCGCCTGCAGCGAGGCCACGTAGGAGGTCGCGGGGTCGGCGCCGCGGCGCGCGGCGATCGCGGCCTCGAGCCGCGCGAGCACGTCGCGTTCAGCCATCGGCACTCCCCCCGGCCTGCGCCAGCACCGGGTCGGTGGCGACCCAGCGGCGGGCGGCCCCCGATCCCTCGAGCAGGTTGAAGAAGCAGCGCCGGCGTCCCGTGTGGCAGGCGATGCCGGCCACCGACTGCACCCGCAGCAGCACCGTGTCGGCGTCGCAGTCCAGGCGCACCTCGAGCACCTTGAGCACGTGCCCCGAGGTCTCGCCCTTCTTCCAGAGCGCCTTGCGCGAGCGCGACCAGTAGGTGGCCTCGCCGGTCTCGACCGTGCGCGCGAGCGATTCGCGATTCATCCACGCGACCATCAGCACTTCCCCGGACGCGGCGTCCTGCGCTACCGCCGGCACGAGGCCGTCCGCGTTCCACGCCACCGCTTCGATCCAGTCGTCGCTCACAGGCGCATCTCGATTCCGCGCTCCGCGAGGAATCGCTTGGCCTGCGGGATGGTGATCTCGCCGAAGTGGAACACCGAGGCGGCGAGCACCGCGTCGGCGCCACCGCGCTCGATGCCGAGCGCCAGGTGCTCGAGCGTGCCGACCCCGCCGCTCGCGATCACCGGCACCGTCACCGCCTGCGTGACCGCGTGGGTGAGCTCGAGGTCGAAGCCGCTCTTGGTGCCGTCGCGGTCCATGCTCGTGAGCAGGATCTCGCCCGCGCCGCGCGCGGCCATCGCGCGGGCCCATTCCACGGCATCGAGCCCCCGGGCCCTGCGCCCGCCGTGGGTGTAGACCTCCCAGCGCCCCGGCGCCCCGGCGCGCGCGTCGATGGCCACCACGATGGCCTGCGAGCCGAAGCGGTGCGCCGCCTCCTCGACCAGCGCGGGATCTTCGACCGCGGCGGTGTTGATGCTCACCTTGTCGGCCCCGGCGTTGAGCAACTTGCGCACATCCGCCACGGAGCGCACGCCCCCGCCCACCGTGAGCGGGATGAAGACCTGGTCGGCCACGCGCTCGATCACCGCGACGATCGTGTCGCGCTCGTCGCTGGAGGCCGTGATGTCGAGGAAGGCGAGCTCGTCGGCGCCCTGCTCGTCGTAGCGCCGCGCGACCTCCACCGGGTCGCCGGCATCGCGCAGGGCGACGAAGTTCACCCCCTTCACCACGCGCCCGGCATGCACGTCGAGGCAGGGGACGATGCGCTTGGCGAGGCCCACCTAGGCCTCGCCCGCGGCGAGCTTCACCGCGGCGGCGAAATCGAGCTTGCCCTCGTAGATCGCGCGCCCCGTGATGCAGCCGGTGATGCCCTCGGACTCGACCGCCATCAGCGCGCGCACGTCCTCGAGGCTGTTCAATCCGCCGCTGGCGATGACGGGCACGGTGAGCGCCTGCGCGAGGCGCACGGTGGCCTCGATGTTCACGCCGGTCATCATGCCGTCGCGGCCGATATCGGTGTAGATCACCGCCTCCACGCCGTAGTCCTGGAAGCGCTTCGCGAGGTCGACCACGTCGTGCCCGGTGAGCTTGGACCAGCCGTCGGTGGCGACCTTGCCGTCCTTGGCGTCCAGCCCGACGATGATGTGGCCCGGAAACGCGTCGCAGGCCTCGTGCAGGAAGCCGGGGTTCTTGACCGCCGCGGTGCCGATGATCACGTAGGAGACGCCGTCGTCGAGGTAGCGCTCGATGGTGTCCAGGTCGCGGATGCCCCCGCCCAGCTGGATCGGGATGTCGGAGTCGACCGCCGAGACGATCGCCTTGATGGCTTCCTCGTTGCGCGGCTTGCCCGCCAAGGCGCCGTTGAGGTCGACCACGTGCAGGCGGCGCGCGCCCCTGGCCGCCCATTGCAACGCGGCTTCGCCGGGCTTCGCGGAGAACACCGTGGCCTTGTCCATGCGCCCCTGCTCCAGGCGCACGCACTGGCCGTCCTTCAGGTCGATCGCGGGAATGATCAGCATGGGGACGGCGCGGGAACCTCAGGGATTCCAGGTGGCGAAGTTGCCGAGCAGCGTGAGCCCCGCGGCGCTGCTCTTCTCGGGATGGAATTGCGTCGCGAAAATATTATCGCGCGCGATGGCCGAGGTAAAGGCGTCCGGGTAACGCGTGGTCGCCGCGGCGAGCGCCGGCAGCGCCGGCTCGCAGTAATAGCTGTGCACGAAATAGAAGCGTGAACCGTCCGCGATGCCCTTCCACAGCGCGTGCGGCCCGAGCTGCCAGACCTCGTTCCAGCCCATGTGCGGGATCTTCAGGCCGGCCGCGCGGCGCTCGGGCGTGAGGCGGAACCCCACGACATGCCCCGGCAGCAGCGCAAGGCCGGGCGTGTCGCCTTCCGCGCTCGACTCGAAGAGCATCTGCTGGCCGATGCAAAGGCCCAGGAAGGGCTTGCTCGCGGCGGCCCGCGCGACCGCCTCGCCCAGGCCGCGCTCGTTCAACGCGCGCATGCAGTCGGGCATGGCGCCCTGGCCCGGGAACACCACGCGCTGCGCGCGATCGATGACGGCGGGATCGGACGTGATCTGCACCTCGGCCGCGGGGGCCACGTGCTGCAGGGCCTTCTGCACCGAGCGCAGGTTGCCCATTCCGTAGTCGACGATGGAGATGCGTTGCGGCATCGGCGCGAGGCGCGTTGCGGCGCTAGAGCGCTCCCTTGGTGGACGGAATGGCGCCCGCCGCGCGCGGGTCGTGCTCCACCGCCATGCGCAGCGCGCGCGCGAACGCCTTGAAGACCGTCTCGCATTGATGGTGCGCGTTGTCCCCGCGCAGGTTGTCGATGTGCAGGGTCGCCTGGGCGTGGTTGGCGAAGCCCTGGAAGAACTCGTGGGTGAGGTCCACGTCGAACTCGCCCACGCGCGCGCGTGCGAAGTCCACGTGGAACTCGAGCCCCGGCCGGCCGGAGAAATCCACCACCACGCGCGAGAGCGCCTCGTCGAGCGGCACGTAGGCGTGGCCGTAGCGGCGGATGCCCTGCTTGTCGCCCAGCGCCCGGGCCACCGCCATGCCCAGCGTGATGCCGATGTCCTCGACCGTGTGGTGGGCGTCGATCTCGAGGTCGCCCTTGGCGCGCACGGTGAGGTCGAGGGCGCCGTGGCGCGCGACCTGGTCGAGCATGTGGTCGAGGAACGGGATGCCGGAAGCGAGGCTCGCCGCGCCGCGTCCGTCCAGGTCCACTTCGACGTGGATCTGCGTTTCCTTGGTGTCGCGTTGGATTTGCGCCTTGCGCATGGATGTCAAGCGACCGCCGCGGCGAGGGCCCCCAGCAGTCGATCGTTCTCGTCGGCGGTTCCGACGGTGAGCCTCAGGCAGTGGGCGAGCAGTGGATGCGAGCCGTGGAAGTTGCGGACCAATATACCACGGCCCCTCAGCGACTCGAAGGCGGCCGGGGCGTCGGGCACGCGCACGAGGACGAAATTCGCCGCCGACGGGAAGCGGGCCACGCGCCCGATCGCGTCCAGGGCCCCTTCCAGGCGCGAGCGCTCGGCCAGGATGGCGCGGGTCTGCTCCTCGAGGACCGCGCGATGCTCGAGCAGCAGCTCGCCCGCCGCCATGCTGAGCGCGTTCACGTTGTACGGCAGGCGCAGCTTCTCGAATTCCGCGATCCAGTCGGGCGTGCCGATCGCCAGTCCCAGGCGCAGCCCCGCGAGGCCGAGCTTGGAGACGGTGCGCACCAGCAGCAGGTTCGGGTGGCGCCCCACCTCCGCGAGCAGCGAGGCGCCGCCCGAGAACGCGTAGTACGCCTCATCGACCACTACCAGGCCGGGCGCCGCGGCGACCAGGCGCAGGATCGCCTCGCGCGGGAAGAGGTTGCCGGTGGGATTGTTCGGGTAGGCGATCCAGACCAGTGCCGGGCGATGCGCCTCGATCGCCGCCATCATCGCGGCCTCATCGAGCGTGAAATCCGCGCGCAACGCCACCCCGTGGTAGCGCAGGCCGCAGGCGACGGCGCTCATGCGGTACATCGCGAAGGTGGGCTCCGGGGCCACGGCCGCCGCACCCGGGCGCGCGAGGGCCATCGAGACCACCTGCAGGATCTCGTCGGAGCCGTTGCCGAGCAGCACCTCGAGCGCGTCGGGAATGCCCATCGCCTCGCGCAGCCGCTGCTTCAGGCGCGGGGCCGCGGGGTCGGGATAGCGGTTGATCCGGACCTGGGCGAGGCGCTCGCCCAGCGCGCGCGCGAGCGCCGCGGGCAGGCGGTAGGGATTCTCCATGGCGTCGAGCTTCACCAGGCCCTCGGCGCTCGCCACGTGATAGGCGGTGAGCGCGCGGATCTCCTCGCGCACCAGGACGTCCGGGCCCTTGCTCATCGCCCCGTGCCGTCCAGCCGCCACTCGGCGCTCAGTGCGTGCGCCTCGAGGCCCTCGGCGCGGGCGAGCGTGGCGGCCGCGCGCCCCAGCTTCCGGGCCGCCTGCGGGGACACGCCAATGAGGCTCGAGCGCTTCTGGAAATCGTAGACGCCCAGCGCGGAGGAGAAGCGCGCGGTGCGCGAGGTGGGCAGCACGTGGTTGGGCCCGGCGCAATAGTCGCCCAGGGATTCCGAGGCGTAGTGGCCGAGGAAGATGGCGCCGGCGTGGCGGATCGAGGGCAGCAGCGCCTCGGGATCGGCGACCGCGAGCTCGAGGTGCTCCGGGGCGATGCGATTGGCGAGGGCGCACGCTTCGGCCAGGTCGCGCACGCGGATCAGGGCGCCGCGCGCGCCGAGCGAGGCTTCCACGATCGCGCGGCGCGGCAGCCGCGCGATCTGCTCGCGCATCGAGCGCGCGACCGCCTCGATGAGGCCCGCGTCCGGCGTGAGCAGGATCGCCTGGGCGATCTCGTCGTGTTCGGCCTGGGAGAAGAGGTCCATCGCGACCCACTCGGCGTGCGCGCTCGCATCGGCGATCACCAGCACTTCCGAGGGACCCGCCACCATGTCGATGCCGACGCGCCCGAAGACGCGCCGCTTGGCCGCGGCCACGTACGCGTTGCCGGGCCCCACGATCTTGTCCACCGCGGGCACCGTGGCCGTGCCGTGGGCAAGCGCACCCACGGCCTGCGCGCCGCCCACCCGCACGATGCGGTCCACGCCCGCCAGCGCCGCCGCCGCGAGCACCGGCGCAGGCAGCGCACCGTCCGGCGTCGGGGTCACCATCACGAGCTCCGGCACGCCCGCCACCTTCGCGGCGATCGCGCTCATGAGGACCGAGGACGGGTACGCCGCCTTGCCCCCGGGAACGTACAGCCCCACGCGGTCGATCGGCGTGATCCTCTGGCCGAGGACGGTCCCATCGCCGTCGTCGACCCGCCACGACGACTGCAGCTGGCGCTCGTGGTAGGCGCGGATGCGCCCGGCCGCGAACGCGAGCGCCTCGCGCTGCTGCGCGGGCAGGCCTTCCAGCGCGGCGCGCGCCTGCGCGGGCGCGACCACGAGCGCCTGCGCCGAGCCGGGGACCCAGCGGTCGAAGCGCTCGGTGTACTCGAGCAGCGCGGCGTCCCCGCGCGTGCGCACCGCCTCGAGAATCTGGGCGGTGGCGCGCTCCACGCCCTCGTCCTGCGCGGCCTCGAAGGCGAGCAGGCGCGCCAGCTCCTCCTCGAACCCGGGCGCGTCGGAGGACAGGCGGCGCGGCTCAACCATGGCTCGCCTTGCGCAGCGCCTCGATCAGCGGCGCGAGCCCGGCGCGCTTCAACTTGAGCGCGGCGGGGTTCACGACCAGGCGGCTCGATACGGGCATGATCTCCTCCACCACCTTGAGGCGGTTGGCCTGCAACGTGTTGCCGGTGTCGACCAGGTCGACGATCGCGTCGGCGAGCCCCACCAGGGGCGCCAGCTCCATCGAGCCGTAGAGCTTGATCAGGTTCGCGTGCATGCCCTTGGCCGCGAAGTGCTCGCGCGCGATGCCGACGTACTTGGTCGCCACCCGCAGGCGCGCGCCGCGCTGGACCGCGGCCGCGTAGTCGAAATCCTCCGGCGCCGCGACCACCATGCGGCACCGGGCGATCCCCAGGTCGAGCGGCTGGTACAGGCCGTGGCCGCCGTGCTCGGCGAGCAGGTCGCGCCCGACCACGCCCAGGTCGGCGGCGCCGTACTGCACGTAGGTCGCGACGTCGGCGGCGCGCACGAGGAGCAGCCGCAGCCCGGCGCGATTGGTGCCGAGGATCAGCTTGCGCGAGGTCTGCGGATCGTCCGCGGGCTCGACGCCGGCGGCGGCGAGCAGCGGCAGCGTCTCCTCGAAGATGCGTCCCTTGGCGAGGGCGAGCGTGATCATGGCGGAAGGGCTCATGGCGGATGGCTCAGGATACCCGCGCGATGCGCGCGCCGAGCCGGGCGAGGCGCGACTCGATGTGCTCGTAGCCGCGGTCGAGGTGGTAGATGCGGTCGATCAGCGTCTCGCCCTCGGCCACCAGGGCGCCGATCACGAGGCTCGCGGAGGCGCGCAGGTCGGTGGCCATCACGTTGGCCCCGGCGAGACGCTCCACGCCGTGCACCAGCGCGGTATTGCCCTCGATCTCGATGTGCGCGCCCAGCCGGCGCAGCTCCTGCACGTGCATGAAGCGGTTCTCGAAGATGGTCTCGGTCACGAACGCGGTGCCCTCGGCCGCGGCGTTGAGCGCGATGAACTGCGCCTGCATGTCGGTGGGGAATCCCGGGTAGGGTGCCGTGCGCAGCGACACCGCCTTCGGGCGCGCGCCCATGGCGAGGTGGATCGCGTCGCCGCGCATCTGGACGCGCGCCCCGGCCTCGCGCAGCTTCTCGATCACCGCGTCCAGGCAGCCCACCGGCGCGTGGGTGAGCGTCACCTCGCCGCGGGTGGCGGCGGCGGCGGCGAGGAACGTGCCCGCCTCGATGCGGTCGGGCATCACGGTGTGGTCCACGCCCGACAGGCGCCGCACGCCCTCGATCGCGATCACGTCGCTGCCGTGGCCGCGGATGCGCGCGCCCATGGCGATGAGGCAGCGCGCCAGGTCGACCACCTCGGGCTCGCGCGCGGCGTTCTCGAGCACGGTCTCGCCCTCGGCCAGGCACGCGGCCATCATCAGGTTCTCGGTGCCGGTCACCGTCACCGTGTCCATGAAGATGCGCGCGCCCTTCAGCCGCGCGGCGCTCGCGTGGATGTAGCCCGATTCGATCGTCACGCTGGCCCCCATCGCGGCGAGCCCCTTGATGTGCAGGTCCACCGGGCGCTCGCCGATGGCGCAGCCGCCGGGCAGCGACACCCGCGCCTCGCCGAAGCGGGCGACGAGCGGGCCCAGCGCGAGGATCGAGGCGCGCATGGTCTTCACCAGCTCGTAGGGCGCGAACGGCTCCGCCACCCGGCCCGCGTCGAGCTCCACGGCGTGGTCCTGCCGCCGCGCCGCCGCCCCCATGCGCTGCACGAGGGCGATCATGGTGTGCACGTCGTTCAGGTCGGGGACGTTCGAGACGCGCATGGGATCGGCCGTGAGCAGCGCGGCGGCGAGTATCGGCAGCGCGGCGTTCTTGGCGCCCGCCACGCGCATCTCGCCCGAGAGCGGAATACCGCCGTGGATGGATAGTCTCTGCATGTGCTTGGATCGCCCGCCGCGCGGGCCGGCTCGGTTCAGCGCGTGGCCCACTCTTCCGGTGAAAAGGTCTTCATCGACAGGGCGTGGATCTCCTCGCGCATGCGCTCGCCCAGGGCCGCGTAGACCATCTGGTGCTGGCGCACCCGGTTCAGCCCCGAGAATTCCGGGCTCACGATCACCGCCTCGAAGTGCGCGCCGTCGCCGCTCACCTCGATGTGGGTGCAGCTGAGCGCGGCGCGGATGGAGTGCTCGATGGAGCTGGGTTCGACCATGGTGGGGCTAGTGGCGCAGCCGGTAGCCGCGGCGTATCAGGAGCAGGGTGAGCCATGATAGGGCAGCGCAGGCGCCGGTCGCAAACGCGAGGCTCGCCCCGGGCGCCACGTCGGACTGGCCGAAGAAGCCGTAGCGGAATCCGTCGACCGCGTAGAAGAACGGGTTCCACCGGGACAGCGACTGCCAGAACGGCGGCAGCGAGCGCACGGAATAGAAGACCCCCGCCAGGAAGGTGAGCGGCATCACCAGGAAATTCTGGAACGCGGCGATCTGCTCGAACTTCTCCGACCAGATCCCGGCGATGATCCCGAGCGAGCCGAGCAGCCCCGCGCCCACGGCCGCGAAGGCGAGCGCCCAGAGCGGATGCGCGAGCGGCACGGGAACGAGCAGGGCGGTCGCCGCGAACACCCCGAGCCCGACCACGATCGCCCGCACGACCGCCGCCAGCAGGTAGGCGAGGAAGATCTCGAGCGGCGCGATCGGCGGCAGCAGGATGAACACGATGTTGCCCGTGACCTTCGACTGGATGAGCGAGGAGGAGCTGTTGGCGAACGCGTTCTGCAGCATCGCCATCATCGCGAGGCCCGGGACCAGGAACTGCGCGTAGCTCACGCCGGGGAAGGCCTGCACGTGGCCGGCGAGCGCGTGGGCGAAGACGAGCAGGTAGAGCAGCGCGGAGAGCACCGGCGCGGCCACGGTCTGGAAGCTCACCCGCCAGAAGCGCAGCAGCTCCTTGTAGAGCAGCGTCGGGAAGCCGCTCATGGCGCCGGCGCCGGGCCTTCGCGGTGCATGATCTTCACGAACACCTCCTCGAGCTCCGGTTCGGCGACCTCCAGGCTCGAGAGCGCCGCACCCGCCTCGCGCAGGGCCGCGAGCGCGTGCTCGACGCCGGCCACGTCGGCGACGGGAATGCGCCACCATCCGTCGGCATCGCGGCTCGCCGCGGCCGCGAGCGCCGCGGGCAACGCCCCGCGCTCGAGCTTCACGCGCAGCACCCGCTCGGAGAAGTCGGAGAGCAGACGCGCGGTGGAGTCCAGGGCGACGATGCGGCCCTCCTTCATCATCGCGATGCGCGTGCAAAGCTGCTGCGCCTCCTCGAGGTAGTGCGTGGTGAGCACCACCGTGTGCCCGGCCGCGTTCAGGTCGCGCACGAAGCTCCACAGCGTCTGGCGCAGCTCCACGTCCACGCCCGCGGTGGGCTCGTCGAGCACGATCACCGGCGGGCGGTGCACCAGCGCCTGGGCCACCATCACCCGGCGCTTCATGCCGCCGGAGAGGCTGCGCATGTTGGCGCGGGCCTTCGGCGCCAGGGCAAGGCGCTCGAGCAGCTCGTCGATCCACGCGCCGTTGCGCCGCAGGCCGAAGTAGCCCGACTGGATCTCGAGGGTCTCGCGCACCGTGAAGAAGGGATCGAAGACGATCTCCTGGGGCACGATGCCCAGGGCGCGGCGCGCGGCGCGGTAGTCGGCGCGCACGTCGTGGCCCATCACGGCGAGGCTCCCCGAATCGGCGCGCGCGAGCCCGCCGAGCGCCGAGATGAGCGTGGTCTTGCCGGCACCGTTGGGTCCCAGGAGGCCGAAGAACTCCCCGCCGCGCACCTCGAGCGACACGCCGTCGAGCGCGCGCACCCCGCCGTAGCGCTTGCGGACCTCGCGCACCTCGACCGCGTGCGCCATGCTCACGCCGCGGCGGTGCGATGGGCCTGGATCAGCTCCGCGACCCCGTAGAGCTCGGCGAGCGCCATGAGGTTGGCCGGGAGATTGGCGAACTCGAGGACCTTGCCGCGCGCAAGCGCCAGGCGGCGCCACTCGAGCAGCAGGGCGACGGCGGAAGAGTCGACGCCGGTGATGGCGGAGAAGTCGATCGTGAGCCGCTCGGGCAGGTCCGGCCGCGCGGCGAATCGCTCGCTGTCCGCGAGCACGTCCGGCACGGTCTCGAAGGACAGCGCCCCGGTGAGCTGCAGCACTTCGGCGGGCGGGACCGCACTCATTTCTTGGCGCCCGCCGCCTTGTGTTCCGGCACCCGGTTGCGCTCCTCGAGCACCTTGATGAGCCCGTCGACGCTCGACCTGCGGATCTCGTCGTTGAACGACCCGCGGTACGTGGTGACGAGCGAGGCGCCGTCGATCACCACGTCGAAGACCTTCCACCCCGAGGCGGTCTTCTCCATCGCGTAGTCGATCGGGATGGGAGGGCCGCCCTGCTGGATCACCGCGGTCCTCACCGTGACCTCCTCGTCGCCGGCCGCCGCCCTGAGCGGCTTCACCTCGATCTTCTGGTTGCGATACTGCGAAAGCGAGCTCGAATACGTGCGCACCAGCATCGTGCGGAACTCCTTGACGAGCGCCCCTTTCTGCGCATCGCTCGCCTTCGACCAGTTGCGCCCCACCGCGAGGCGCGTCATGCGCTCGAAGTCGAAATGCGGCAGCACCTTCGCCTCGGCGAGCTGCACCACCTTGTCGAGGTTGCCGTTCTGCAGGTCCTTGTCGGCGCGGATGATCGACAGCACATCGTCGGTGGTGTGCTTCACGAGCGCGTCGGGCGCCTCCTGGGCGAGCGCGGCCATGGGCGCGGCGAGGACGAGCAGGGCGAAGAGCGAGCGCAGCATGGGTGGCGTCCTGTGGAAGAATCCGTTGGGTTCCGGTTCCGGCGCGCCTATTTCGCCGCGCCGCCCGGGGCGGCGCCGGCGCCGGCCGATCCCCCGGAGCCCTCCTGGGCCTTGCTGAAGAGCAGCTGCCCGATCAGGTGCTCCAGGACCACCGCCGACTGGG
The DNA here is from genome assembly GCA_963792865.1 of uncultured beta proteobacterium. Taxonomy (GTDB): domain Bacteria; phylum Pseudomonadota; class Gammaproteobacteria; order Burkholderiales; family Usitatibacteraceae; genus Usitatibacter. Next base: position 559,663 of record CAWBYB010000014.1, on the reverse strand, counting down.
TGATGGTGATGCGGTCGTCGGCCGCGAGCTTCTTGTCGTCGCCGCCGGCCTCCAGGCCCACGTAGGTCTCCCCCAGCAGGCCGGACGTGAGGATCGAAGCGCTCGTGTCCTTGGGGAACGTGTAGCGCTTGTCCAGGGCGAGCGCGACGTTGGCCTGGTAGCGCTCGTTGTCGAAGCGAATGTCGGCCACCCGCCCCACGAGCACACCCGCGCTCCTCACCGGGGCGCGCACCTTGAGCCCGCCGATGTTGTCGAAGCGCGCCTCCACGCGGTAAACCTGGTTGGCGCGCTCGGCGCCGAGATTGCCCACCTTCAGGGCGAGCACGAGCAGCGCGGCGAATCCCGCGGTGACGAAGGCGCCGAACCAGAGGTCGATCGTCGTTCTGTCCATCGAATCGTTCGCGTGTGGTTGCGGGTGGTTGGCCGGCTAGCCCTCGCCGCGCAGCATGAACGAGGTGAGCACGAGGTCCAGGGCGAGGATCGTGAGCGCCGAGCTCACCACGGTGCGGGTGGTCGCCCGGGAAACGCCCTCCGCGGTTGGCGGCGCATCGTAGCCTTCGAAGGTGGCGATGACCGTGACGGCGATCCCGAACACGAAGCTCTTCACGACACCGTTCAAAACATCATACCGGAAGTCGACCGCGGCCTGCATTTGCGACCAGAACGCGCCGTTGTCCACGCCGATCAGGACGACGCCGACGATGTAGCCCCCGAAGACGCCCATGGCGGCGAAGATCGCGGCGAGCAGCGGCATCGAGATCACGCCCGCCCAGAAGCGCGGCGCGATCACGCGCGCCATGGGCGAGACCGCCATCATGTCCATCGCGGAGAGCTGCTCGGTCACCTTCATGAGGCCGATCTCCGCGGTGATCGCCGAGCCGGCGCGAGAGGCGAAGAGCAGCCCCGCCACCACGGGCCCCAGCTCGCGCACGAGCGACAGGGCCACCAGCACGCCGATCGACTCGGTCGCGCCGTATTTCTGCAGCGTCTCGAAGCCCTGCAGCCCCAGCACCATGCCGACGAACAGGCCCGAGACGGCGATGATCACGAGCGAGAGCACGCCGCTGAAGTACACCTCGCGCATCACCAGCCGGAAGCGGTTGAAGCTCGTGCCCGAGGAGGCGAGCACGAGCACGAAGAAGCGCGCCATCGAGCCCGCGCGCCAGACCCCGTCGACGAACTTGTGGCCCAGGCTCGCGAGGGGCCGGCGCACCTGCTCAAGCATGGGCGCCTCCCGCTGCCAGCCGCACGTCCTCGGCGTAGGGGCGCGCCGGGTAGTGGAAGGGAACGGGGCCGTCGATCTCGCCGTCCACGAACTGGCGCACGTAAGGCAGCGGGGAGCGGCGGATCTCCTCGGGCGTGCCCTCGCCCACGATCTTTCCTTCGGAGATGAAATACAGGTAGTCGACGATCTCCAGCGACTCCACCACGTCGTGGGACACCACGATCGAGGTGGCGCCCAGCGCGTCGTTCAGCTTGCGGACGAGCTGGCCGATGACGCCCAACGCGATCGGGTCCAGCCCCGCGAACGGCTCGTCGTACATCACGAGCAGCGGATCGAGCACCACGGCGCGGGCGAGCGCCACGCGCCGGGCCATTCCCCCGGAAAGCTCCGCCGGCATGAGCCGGTGCGCGCCGCGCATGCCCACGGCCTGGAGCTTCATCAGCACCAGGTCGCGGATCATCGTCTCGGTGAGCCGCGTGTGCTCGCGCAGCGGGAAGGCCACGTTCTCGAATACCGTGAGGTCGGTGAAGAGCGCCCCGAACTGGAACAGCATGCTCATGCGCCGGCGCAGGCGGTAGAGGTCGGCGGTGTGCAGCTCGTGCACGGCGTGGCCGGCGATGTAGACCCCGCCCGCGCTCGGGCGCAGCTGCCCGCCGATGATGCGCAGCAGCGTGGTCTTGCCGCTGCCCGAGGCCCCCATGATCGCGACCATCTTGCCTCGCGGCACGCGCATGCGGATGCCCTCGAGGACGGGGCGTCGGTCGTAGGAAAAGCTCACCGACTGGACATCGACCAGGATTTCTTCGGCCACGCGGGGAAAATGCAGGACACGGGAAGGGTGATTTTACCAGCTTTGCACCGCTGCCCTCCCCTATAATCGTCCGCGATGCCTTGCCGCGAAGCCCGTCCGTGAAGAAGCCGAGCCTGTTGCTGGTGGACGACGATCCGCTGATCGGCGAGAGCCTCGCCTTCGCGCTCGCCGCCGACTACGACGTCACCCGCGCCGGGGATCGTGCGAGCGCGGTCGAGGCGCTGCGCGCGGGGCTGCGCCCGGACCTCGCGCTGGTGGACCTCGGCCTGCCGCCCGTCGCCCACCTGCCCAACGAGGGCTTCAAGCTCGTGGGAGACCTGCTCGCGCACGCTCCCGAAGTGCGCATCCTCGTGCTCACGGGCCAGAACGAGGAGTCGAACGCGCGGCGCGCGCGCGCGCTGGGTGCCGTGGACCTGGTGCCCAAGCCCTGCGATCCGGCGTTCCTGCGCGCCGCCCTTTCCCGCGCGCTCGAATCCCCCGCCTACGATCACCGCGAGGACGACGCGGAGCGCTCGCGCGCCCTCATCGGCGACAGCCCGCCCGTGCGCCGCCTGCGCAGCCAGGTCGACCTCTACGCCGCCTCCTCCTTCCCGGCGCTGATCGAGGGGGAATCGGGCAGCGGCAAGGAGCGTGTCGCCTTCTCGCTGCACCACCTGAGCCCGCGGGCGGGCGAGCCGTTCCTCGCCCTGAACTGCGCGGCCATATCGCCCACGCTGGTCGAGCCGACGCTCTTCGGCTACGCGAAGGGCGCGTTCACCGGCGCGCAGCAGGCGAAATCGGGCTACTTCGAGGACGCGGGCGAGGGCACGCTCTTCCTCGACGAGATCGGCGAGCTGCCCGGCGACCTGCAGCCGAAGCTGCTGCGCGTGCTCGAGAACGGCGAGTTCCAGCGCGTGGGCGAGACGCAGACGCGGGTGAGCCGCGCGCGCATCGTGGCGGCCACCAACCGCGACCTGCGCGAGGAAGTGGCGCAGGGGCGCTTCCGCTCCGACCTCTACCATCGCCTGTCGGTGTTCGAGCTGGTGGTCCCGCCGCTGCGCGAGCTGGGCGAGGACCGCGTGCGCCTGCTCGACTACTACCGCAACCTGTACACCACGAAGGCAGGCATCGAGCCGTTCACCTTCGACGATGCCGCACGCGCGCGCTGGCTCGCCTACGCGTTCCCCGGCAACGTGCGGGAGCTGAAGAACATCGTGATCCGCCTCACCACCAAGTACGCGGGATACACCGTCGGCGGCGAGGAACTCGAAGCCGAGTTCGCGCCCGCTTCCGAGGCGGCGCGCGCCGACCCGGTGGCGCGCGCCCGCGCCGAGCTGCTCGCGGCGCGCTCCTTCAGCCTGGACGCGACCCTCAAGTGCGTGGAGCGGGCCTACCTGGACGCGGCTCTGGAGATCGCCCACGGCAACATATCGCAGGCGGCCAAGCTGCTGGGCGTCTCGCGCAGCACCCTCTACGGGCGGCTGGAGGCGGCGGGAAGATCCGGTGCTAAACTGGGTTCCCCCGATCCAGGCGAGGCGCGGGACTGAACCTTCCGACCGCAATTGCCCCCGCCCGCCGAGCGCCCATGACGATGTATCTCGAACACTTCGGGCTGCGCGAAGCGCCGTTCCGCATCACGCCGCATACCGAGTTCTTCTTCTCCGGCGCCAATCGCGGCACGACCCTGGAGGCGCTGCTCTACGCGATCACCGCCGGCGAGGGCATGGTCAAGGTGACCGGCGAGGTGGGCAGCGGCAAGACGATGCTCTGCCGCGTGCTGATGGAGCGGCTTCCCGAGACCGTGGAGACCATCTACCTCGCGGTGCCGAGCCTCACGCGCGACGAGATGCTCTCGGCGATCGCGAGCGACCTGTCGATCGAGACCGCGGGCGCCAACACGACCAAGCTGGTGCGCATGCTGCAGGAGCGGCTGATCGAGATCCACGCCACCGGCAAGCAGGTGGTGGCGCTGATCGACGAGGCGCACGCGATGCCGCTCGCCACGCTCGAGGAGATCCGGCTGCTCTCCAACCTCGAGACGGAGACCGAAAAGCTGCTGCAGATCGTGCTCTTCGGCCAACCGGAGCTCGACCAGCACCTGGCGCTGCCGCACATGCGCCAGCTGAAGGAGCGCATCACCCACAGCTTCGCGCTCGCCCCGCTGCCGCCGCGCGACGTGAAGGACTACGTGAATTTCCGCCTGCGCGCCGCGGGCTACCACGGGCCGGATCTCTTCGGCGCCGAGGCCCTGCGCATCATTGCCGAGGCCTCCGAGGGCCTCACGCGGCGCATCAACATCTACGCGGACAAGACGCTGCTCGCCGCGTTCGCCGCGGGCACCCACACGGTGAGCGCGGACCACGCGCGCGCCGCGATCACCGACACCCAGATCGTGGTCACGCGGCGCGAATCGCCGCGCCGCCTCGCCTGGGTGGGACTCGCGGGGCTCGCCGCGGGGATCGTGCTGGGCTTCGTGCTCGCGCAGTTCCTTGCCGCCCCGTCCCCCGCCCCCGCGGTAGCCGCGACGCAGCCGGCCGCGCCCACCCAGGCCGCGCCCGCTGGCGCCGTCCCGCCGCCCGCGCCCGGTGCGAGCCCGGCCGGCGCGAGCGTCGCGGCGGCCCCTGCCCATCCCGCCGCGGCCACGACGCCGCCGGCAGCCGCGCCGCACCCCGCGAGCGCCGTCGACGATCGCCTCGCGGCCGGGCGCGAACTGCTCGCCGACGCCTCGGATCCGCGCTATGCCGTGCAGCTCATGGTCACCGATGCGCACGACCGCGGCTACCTCGAAACCTACCTCGCAGAAGCCGGCAAGGCGCTGCATCCGGAGCGCCTGTACGTCGTGCCCGCGAGTGGATCGGAATCGCAGCGGCTGGGGGTGCTGTTCGGCACCTTCCCCGACCGCGTGCAAGCCGGCGCCGCGCTCGATGCGCTCCCGCCCAACCTGCGGCAGTTCCGGCCCTACGTGCGCTCGATCGCGTCCGTGCGCGAGGATGCGCGCAACGTCAAGATCCAATGAGGAGGGGCGCCGGCGCGGGAGCCGGGAATTCGCGCCCGAAATCGGGGGAATTTCATTGCGTTTCCCCCTCGAAAACGCTATAAAGGACATGAAGGTGGTTTCGTTCATAAAACAAACACTTACGAATTGTTCTGCATGCGTCTGACCCTCGTCGCGCCGTCGCTTGCGGCGCTCGCCCTGGCGCTCGCCGGCTGCGGCACGCGCCCTATCGCCCAGCCGCAGGCGCACATCCAGCCCGAAGCCCCCGCGCAAGAGGCCCTCATTCCGAAGCCGGTGCAAGCAGTCCCGCTGCCGCCGGCACCCCTGGCGCGCGCGCACGAGGTGCGCTACTCGGTGGTCGTCGTGAACCAGCCGGTGCGCGACGTGCTGCTCGCCATGGCGCGCGAGACGAAGGTCAACTTCGACATCAGCCCCGGCATCGAAGGCGCCGTCACGATCAACGCGGTCGACCAGACGCTCAAGCAGATCCTCACGCGCATGGCGCGCCAGGTGGACATGCGCTGGGAGCAGGACGGCCAGACCATCACGGTGATGCCGGACACGCCGTACCTGCACAACTACCGCGTCGACTACGTGAACATGACGCGCGACGTGAGCGAGACCGTGGGCATCGCGACACAGGTGATCTCGGGAACCGTGGGAGGGGCCTCCCCCAGCGCGGGCGGCGGCAACAACTCCACGCTCACCGTCAACAACGTGTCCAAGAATCGCTTCTGGGAGACGCTCGAGAAGAACATCAAGGACCTGCTGCGCGAGACCGACAAGCTGCTGCCCGCCGGCAGCAGCGAGACCTTCGTGCAGAACCGGGGCCAGTCGGCGCTCGCCACGAACCAGACGCGCACGCTGAGCCAGGCGCGCTCGCGCACCGCGCCCTCGGGCGCCGGCACCACAACGGAGAACCCGGGCCAGACCGCGTCGACCCAGGCGGGGGAGTTCACCGAGCAGAAGCTCACCTTCCGCGAGGCCGCCTCGGTGATCGTCAATCCCGAGACCGGCATCGTGTCGGTGCGCGGCACCTCGCGCCAGCAGGAGAAGGTGCGGGAGTTCCTCGACAGCGTGGGCCTGGCCGCCAAGCGCCAGGTGCTGATCGAGGCGACGATCGTGGAAGTGGCATTGAACGACAACTACCAGTCGGGCGTGGACTGGTCCTCGCTTGCCTTGAACGGCCTGGGCTACAGTTTCCATTCCAACTTCGGCGTGGCATCGAACGGCGGGACCCTCGGAGCCGCGCCGTTCTTCTCCGCGACCTTCAGCAACCCCAACGCGGCGGCCGGCGGGTCCATCAGCGCGGCCGTGAAACTGCTCGACACGTACGGCAAGACGCGCGTGCTGTCGAGCCCGAAGCTGATGGTGCTCAACAACCAGACGGCGGTGCTGAAGGTGGTGGACAACCGCGTCTACTTCTCGATCAAGGCCGACACCGTCACGAGCCAGTCTGCCACCATCACGACGTTCACCACCACGCAGAACGTGGTGCCCGTGGGCATCATCATGAACGTCACGCCGCAGATCAGCCAGGGCGACATGGTGACGCTCAACGTGCGGCCCACGGTGACCAAGATCATCGATTTCGTGAACGACCCGAACCCGTCGCTCGCGGCGGCGAACGTGGTGAGCAAGATCCCGGAGACCCAGACGCGGGAGATGGAGAGCGTGCTCAAGGTGGCGAGCGGCCAGACCGCGGTCCTCGGCGGGCTGATGCTCGACAGCTTCGTGGGTTCGACCGACGGGCTGCCGATCGCCTCGCGCATCCCGCTGCTCGGCGATCTCGTGAGCTACCGCAACGACACCGCGCAGAAGTCGGAACTCGTGATCTTCATCCGCCCCGTCGTGCTGCGCAACGCGAGCGTGGATGGCGACCTGTCGGCCTACCGGCGCTACCTTCCGGACAGCGAGTTCTTCCGCGACACGCGCGCCCCGCTGCCGAAGTTCGAGCAGGGCCTGGAACGCGTCGAGAAAGGCGAGCTGCCCGGCGCCGGCACGCCGGTGCCCGTAGTGCCCGATCCGGTCGTCCCGGGGGCCGCGCGGTGAGCCTGCTGCTCGACGCGCTGAAGAGGGCCGAACAGGAAAAGCTCACCCGCCAGGGCGATCGGCGACCGGGCGCCGAAGCACCCCCGCCGCCGCCGCCGAAATCGACCGCGACCACGGCCGCCGCCTCGCTCGAGCTGCAGCCGCTCGCGTCGGGCGCATCGGCGCCGCGCAGCGATGCCGAGACCGCGCAAGCGGTCTTCAAGGCGAAGACGGCCTCCGCCGCCCCGCGCAACCGCGGCGCGCTGTGGGCCATCGTAGGCGCGATCGCCGTGGTCCTGCTCGCGGCCGGGGCGTACGTCTGGTACTCGATCCAGTCCCTGTCGCCTTCCCCGGTCCCGTACGCGCGCGCAAGGCTCGCGCCGTTCGGGGCGCCGAAGCCCGGTCCGGCGCCCGCGCGCGAACTCGCCGCCGAGCAGCTCGAGGTCCCGCGGCCGGCGAAGTCCGAGGCTGCGGGTTCCCCGGGCGCCGCGGCGGCCGCCGCCATCGCCCCCGCCGTCGCCCCCGCGAGCGCTGCGCAGATGCCGCCCGCGGCCGACACCGCCGGCACGCCCGAGGCACGTGCCGCGCGGCAGGTCGCCGAAGCCGCCGTGCCCGCGGCGCCGCCGCCGGTCAAGCTCGCGCGCGTCGACGACCGGCCGCGCGTATCGCCGGACGTGACGGCCGGCTACGCCGCGCTGCGCCGCGGCAACCTCGAGGCGGCGCGGCGCAGCTACGCGACCGCCCTCGGCAACGATCCCGCGAACGTCGATGCGCAGCTCGGCCTCGCCACGGCCGAGGCGCTTGCCGGCAACGGCGCGCTCGCCGCGCTGCACTACCGCCAGGCCCTCGAGACCGATCCGCGCAATCCGACCGCCCTCGCGGGCCTGGCCGCGCTCGCCCGGGATGCGCGCCCCGAGGCCCTCGAGGCGCAGCTGCGCGCCGAGATCGCGGGCGCGCCCGACAGCGCCGCGCTGCATGCGGCACTGGGCGACCTGTACGCCGCGCACGCGCGCTGGAGCGACGCGCAGGCCGAATTCTTCGAGGCGCACCGCCTCGATCCCGGCAACGCCGACACCACCTACAACCTCGCCGTGAGCCTCGACCACCTCGGGCGGGCGAAGGTCGCCGCCGGGTTCTATCGCAAGGCGCTCGAGGGGGCTGGCCAGCAGGGCGCGCAATTCGACGCGGCGGGCGCAGCGCGGCGCCTCTCGGAGCTGCGCTGATGGGCACCGTGCAGGCCGCCCCGCTGTCGCAGACCCCGCTGGGCCAGACGCTGCTCACCAAGGGGATCATCAGCCAGGACCAGCTGAACATCGCCCTCACCGAGCAGAAGCGCTTCAAGTCGCCGCTGGGCAAGGTGCTTGTCACGCTCGGCTTCGTCACCGAGGCGACGATCCGCGACATCCTCTCGGAGACGCTCGGGCAGGTCTCGATCGACCTGGAGAGCACCATCGTCGATCCGGCCGCGATCGCGCTGGTGCCCAAGGACATGGCGCGGCGCTACCACGTGCTGCCCGTGAGCTACGACGCGGAAAAGAAGCTGCTGCTGATCGCCGTGTCGGACCCGGCGAACGTCGTCGCCCTCGACCAGATCCGCGCGATCGCGCGCGAGGACCTGCGCATCGAGCAGGTGCTCGCGCGCGAATCCGACATCACCATCGGCATCGAGCACCACTACGGCTTCGAGCTGTCGATCGACGGGATCCTGAACGAGATCGAGACCGGCGAGATCGACTACCAGAGCCTCGCGGCCGATTTCGACGAGTACAGCCAGCCGGTCGTGCGCCTGGTCGACGCGCTGCTCAACGACGCGGTCAAGCGCAGCGCCTCCGACATCCACTTCGAGCCCGAGCAGGGATTCCTGCGCATCCGCTATCGCATCGACGGCGTGCTGCGCCAGATCCGCAGCCTGCACAAGAACTACTGGGCGGCGATGGTCGTGCGCCTGAAGGTGATGAGCGGCATGAACATCGCCGAGACGCGCGCGCCCCAGGACGGACGCATCTCGCTCACGCTCTCCGGCCACCAGGTCGACTTCCGCGTGTCCTCGCAGCCGACCACGCACGGCGAGAACATCGTGCTGCGCATCCTCGACCGCGACAAGGGCATCGTGCCCCTCGAGGAGCTGGGCCTGCACGCCGAGGACCTGAAGACGATGAAGCTCATGCTGGCGCGCCCCGAGGGCATCATCCTCGTGACCGGCCCCACCGGCAGCGGCAAGACGACCACCCTGTACTCGATCCTCAACTACATCAACACCGAGGGCATCAACATCATGACCCTCGAGGATCCCGTCGAATACCCTATGGCGATGATCCGCCAGACCTCCGTGAACGAGGTGGTGAAGCTCGACTTCGCCTCGGGCATCCGCTCGATGATGCGCCAGGACCCGGACGTGATCCTGGTGGGCGAGATCCGCGACCAGGAGACCGCGGAGATGGCGTTCCGGGCGGCGATGACGGGCCACCAGGTGTACTCGACGCTGCACACCAACTCGTCGATCGGCGCGGTGCCGCGGCTCATGGACCTGGGCGTGCTGCCCGACATCATGGCCGGCAACATCATCGGCGTGGTCGCGCAGCGCCTGGTGCGCAAGCTCTGCCCCCACTGCAAGGCGCCCTACGCCCTGGAGCCCGGCACGCGCCGGCTGCTGGGCATGGCGCCCGAGGATTCGCGCCCGGTGTTCCAGGCCGTGGGATGCTCGCGCTGCGACAACATGGGCTACAAGGGCCGGGTGGCGATCATGGAGCTCTTCAAGCTCGACGCGGAGGTCGACGAGCTCATCGCCCGGCGCGCGACGGGACGCGAGATCCGCACCGCCGCCGCCGCCAAGGGCTTCCGCTCGCTCGCCGAGGACGCGGTCTCGCGCGTGCTGCTGGGACAGACCAGCCTCGAGGAGATCTCGCGCGTGGTCGATCTCACCGACCGCGTGATCTAGCGCCTCCTATGGACCACGAAAATTCCATGCGGCATCGTGTCGGCGCGGGCCGTTCTCCGGGGTCGCATCCCCGCAAGCGGGGCCCCTGCTCCGCCCTCCGAACGGCCTAAGCCTAGCCATGGCGCTATTCGCCTACCGGGCCGTCGACGCCGAAGGGCGCATGTCGGGCGGCAACCTCGACGCCGCCAACGCGATCGACCTGGAGCTCAGGCTCAAGCGCCTCGGCCTGGACCTGGTCACCTTCGACTCGGTCAAGCGCTCCACCGCGTCGCGCACGCGCCGGGTCTCGCGCACGGAGCTCATCACCTTCTGCTTCCACCTCTCGCAGCTGATCAAGGCGGGGGTCAACATCATCGACGCGCTCACCGACCTGCGCGATACGGTGGACAACCCCGGCTTCCGCCAGGTGATCGCGAGCCTGCTGGAGGACATCGAGGGCGGCCTCAAGCTCTCCGAGGCGATGGCCAACCACTCCTACTGCTTCGACTCGGTGTTCGTCGCCCTCGTGCGCGCCGGCGAGCAGGCCGGCCAGCTGACCGAGGTGCTCGACGAGCTCGCCGAGAACATCAAGTGGCAGGACGAGATCGCCGGCCAGGCGCAGCGCGCGATGGTCTACCCCGCCATCGTGTTCACGGTCATCATCGCGGTCATCTTCGTGCTCATGATCTTCCTGGTGCCCCAGCTCGCGGCGACCTTCCGCACCATGGTGCCGAAGCTGCCGCGCGAGACCGAGATCCTGGTCGTGCTCTCCGCCTTCTTCGTGCGCTGGTGGTACCTCATGATCGGCGTGCCGATCGCGCTCGCGGTCGCCGGCTGGATCTTCACCCGCACCAGCGACCGCGCGCAACTCGCCCTGGACGAGCTCTCGCTGCGCCTGCCGGTGCTGGGCCAGATCCGCCAGAAGATCATCCTCGCGCGCTTCTCGACTTTCTTCGCGATGCTCTATCGCTCCGGCATCAGCGTGCTCGACTGCATCCGCATCTGCGAGAAGATCGTGGACAATCGCGTGATGGAGGAAGGCCTGCAGCGCGTGGGACGCAGCATCTCCGAGGGCCAGGGCATCTCGCAGGCGTTCGTGGCCACGCGGCTCTTCCCCCCGCTCGTGGTGCGCATGCTGCGCGTGGGCGAGTCCACCGGGGGCCTGGACGCGGCGCTGCTCAACGTGAGCTACTTCTACAACCGCGAGGTGCGCGAGGGCATCTCGCGCATGCAGTCGCTGCTGGGGCCGGCCACCACCGTGATCCTCGGGCTGCTCATCGTCGCCATCCTCTACTCCATCTTCCTGCCGATCTACGACGTGATCGCGAAGATCAAGTACTAGGCGCGCGCAGTGTCGAGACATTTCGTCTATCTCACCAACACCCGGCTCGTGAGCCTGGTCACGACCGGCGGGCGCATCGTCTCCCGGCGCGAGTTCGCGGTGTCGGGCGCCGGCGCGGCCGCGTTCGAGACCTACCTCGCGGGGATGGCGTCGGTCCCGGTGCACATCTTCACCGACCTCGCCGAGGAGGACTTCCGCCTCGACACGGTGCCGCACCTGCGCGGGGGCGACCGCGACGCGGTCCTCGCGCGCAAGCTCGCGCAGATATTCCGCAACACTCCCTACCGCTACGCGATCCTGCAGGGCCGCGAGCCGGAAGGCCGGCGCGACGACCGCGTGCTCTACACCGCGATCACCAATCCGGAGGTGCTGCGGCCGTGGATCGAGTGCATCGAGCGCCTCCACGTTCCGCTCGCCGGCATCCACTCCGCGGCGGTGCTCTCCGGGGTCCTGCTCGACGAGCTCGACCTCGTCTTCGCCCACACGCTGCTGGTCACCTTCACGCCCGGCGAGGCGATGCGCCAGACCTATTTCCGCGACCGCGAGATCAAGTTCAGCCGCCTCACGCCGATCGACCTCGAGCAGGGCCAGAGCCTGGGCGCGATGATCTCGGAGGAAACTACGCGCACCTGGCAATACCTGGACAGCCTGCGCCACTTCGGGCACGACGACCGCCTCGAGGTGTGCGTGCTGCTGCACCCGGGCGACCGCGAGGCGGTGGCCCCGGCGCTGCGCGATTTCGCGCAGATCCAGTACCGCATCCTCGACATCGAGCAGGTCGCGGCCAAGCTGCGCCTGAAGCCCCCGCCGCTGGGGTCGAGCGCCGAGGAGGTGTTCGTCCACCTCTTCCTCATGCGCCGGGCGCAGAACCATTTCGCCTCCTCGGAGCTGCGCCGCCACGACACGCTGCGCAAGGCGCGCAACACCATCGTCGGCGCCGCGGCGGGCGTGCTCGTCGCCGCCCTCGCGTGGGGCGGATGGAACGCCTCGCGCGTCTACGACGCCGGCCAGGCCGACCAGCGCCTCTCGCGGCAGATGAACACGCTCGATCGCGAGTACAACGAGATCGCGCGCGCCCTGCCCTCGTTCGGGGTCGGCGGCTCGACGATGCGCGACGCGGTGAACTTCTACAACGGCTCGATCCGCGGATTTCCCACGATCAACGATTTCGCCGACGCGCTCTCCGGGGTGCTCGGCCGCTACCCCCAGGTGCAGCTCACGCAGCTCGCGTGGCAGGCGGCGAACGATCCCAACGCCCTGCAGAAGCTGGCCAGCCCCGCCTCGCATTCCTCGGCGCCGGTGCGCTCGGTCGGCAAGGCCGAGCCGCCCGTGCCGACCGGCCCGGGCGATGCGAACAACCCGCCCTTCCCGGACGGGCGCTACGAAGTCTCGCTCCTGGAAGCCACGGTAAGCGTGCCGACCAACGATTTCCGCAGCGCGCTCGAGGACGTGCAGCGCCTCGCCGCCGACATCGGCAAGCTCCCGGGATTCCGCGCCGAGGTGCTCGAAAGCCCGCTCGACGTGCGGCCCACGCGCTCGATCGAGGGCCGCCACCAGGAGCGCGAGCCCGCCTCCATGAAGCTCGATTTCGTGCTGCGCATCGTGCACGAGCGCGCGGCCCCGGCATGAACCAGATCTTCAACAGCGACGGCTGGCGCGAGCTGCGCGGCTCCTGGCTGGTCCTCGCGGCGTCGATCGCCCTGTCGGCCGGGATCGTGACGGGCAGCCACTGGTACCTGGGCAAGGAAAGGCGCGACAGCTCTGTCTTCTCGCAGCGCCTGCGCGAGGCGCGCGCGCGCGTGGAGTCCGCGCGGCGGGAGCGCGACAGCCTCGCGGAATCGGCCGACGTGTTCCGCACCCTCGTCGAGCGCGGCCTGCTGCAGACGGAGCAGCGCCTGGACCTGGTCGAGCTGGTGAACGCGCTGCGCGTGCGCCACCAGCTGTTCGGGCTCGACTACGAGATCGCTCCCCAGCGCACGCTGGCGCTGGCGAGCGGGCGCTCCTTCCTCGCCGTGGACGTGCTCGCGAGCCGCGTGAAGCTGCGCGCGCGCGCGCTGCACGAGGGCGACATCCTCGGCTTCATCGACGACCTCACGCGCTCGCGCGAGGGCTTCTATCCGGTGGATCGCTGCATCCTGCGCCGGCTCGACGCGCCCGCCGATGCGATCGAGCCCCACGTCGAGGCCGAATGCACCCTCGAGTGGATCACCCTGAAGGACAAGCACTTGAAGGAAAGTCGTGGCAACGGCCAGGGCTAGGGCCGCGGCGCTCGCCGTCTTCGTCCTGCTCGGCGCCTGCGCCGCGCAGGCGGCCCCGCTCGGCACGCTCTTCACGACGCCGGCGCAGCGCGAGCGCCTCGACCGGCTGCGCCTCGGGGAGGCTCCGACGCCCGGTCCCGCGCGCGCGGCGGGAGAACGCGCGATCACCGGCTACGTGAAACGCAGCGACGGCCGCGACACCGTGTGGATCGACGGGCGTCCCGAGCTGCTCACCAACGCCCGGGCCGCGCGCGCGCTGGATCCGGCGCTGGTGCGCGCGCTTTCGGAGGGCGCGGAGCAGGTCCGCGTGGAGCGCAAGCGCACGCCCTGAGTCAAGCGTAGTCCGGCGATTTCGGCGCGCGATTTGGGCGCGCGCCGCGCGCGCGCCCAGGGCAAGGTGGGGCCTGGTCCATTTTCCGCGGAGGCCCCATGGAGGCAGCGCGCTCCGGCCAGCGCGGCACGGCGCTTCTGGTCGCGACGCTCGCGGTGCTGCTGGTGATCGGGGCCCTCCTCGCGGCCGCCTTCGCCTCGCAGCGCACCGCCGCGCTGCGCGAGCGGACCAGCGAGCGCTCGCTCGCGCAGGCGCGCGAAGCGCTCATCGCCTACGCCGCCGACCGCCCGATCAACGCGATCGTCGGGCCGGGCTACCTGCCGTGCCCCGACCTGGACAACGACGGATGGGCGGAGGCCACCTGCGGCTCCCAGAGCGGCGATGGCGGCCAGGCCCAGCGGCTCGGCCGCCTGCCGTGGAAGACGCTCGGCCTGCCCGACCTGCGCGATGGCTACGGCGAGCGCCTCTGGTACGCGGTGTCGAGCAAGTACAAGGGCCTGCTCAACTGCGGCGTGAGCCGGGCCTGCCTCGACATGAGCCCGGCTGCGGCGCTCGGCACCATCACGCTGCGCGATGCGTCGGGGCTGGTGGTGCACGATGGCACCGTCGCCGATGCGGCGCGCGCCGACGAGGGCGGCGCCGTGGCCGTGGTGATCGCCCCGGGACCCGCGCTCGCGCGCCTGGGAGCCGACGGCATCGCGGCAGGCGAGGATCAGCGGCGCGATTGCGCGCCGGGCGAATGCGAGCCCGGCGGGCGCTGCCTGCTCGCGCCGCCGCAACGCTGCGCGCGCTGCGATCCCGCCAACTACCTCGATCGCGCGCCCGGCGCGCGCTTCGCCGACGAGGACAACGCCGATTTCGTCGACCGCAACGACGCGGCGGGGCGCGCGCGCAACGGCAACGGATTCATCGAGGGACCGGTGTTCACGGACGATGGGCGCCTCGCGGTGAACGACCGGATGATCGCGATCACCTACCGCGACGTGATGCCCGCGATCATGCGGCGCGTGGCGCTCGAGGTGGCCCACTGCCTGCGCTATTACGCGTCGCGTCCCGAGAACGCGGGGCGCTATCCCTGGCCCGCGCCCGCCTGCGGCGCGTCCCCGGCTTCCGCCGAGTCGGCGGGACTCGCGCTGGGCCTGGTGCCCGATACGCCGTTCGAGGCCGCGCGCGCTTCGAGCGACGGGCGCATGCTGCCGCGCTGGTGGCGCATCGAGGCGCGCTCCCCCGAGGTCCTCTCGGAGCTGCCCACGCGCGAAGATGCGTGCCGCATCGCCATCGCGCCCGACGATGCCGGCCCGCTGCGCCAGGCTTTCCCGGCCACGCCCGCGGACGAGGCACGCACCGCGGGCCTGGCCGAGAACGCGTGGTGGAGCGCGTGGCGGCCGTTCGTGTTCTACGTCCTCGCGCCGGGCTATCGCCCCGCGCTCGCCGGGTCGGCCGGCTGCGGCGATTCCGGATGCCTCGCGCTGGTGGACGGCGCGCAGCGCGTCGTGGCCGAAGACAAGCAATTCGCGGTGGTCATCGCCCGCGACTGCGCCTCCGCGCCCCGTTGCGACGACGTCCCCGCATGCGCACGCGTGAGCCTCGGCGAGCGCTCCGCTACGTACGCCCATGCGCTGGCGAGCTTTCCCTGACCGGCCCCGAACGCACGGCTTCACGCTTCTCGAGGTGGGGATCGTGCTGCTGGTGATCGGGGTCCTGCTCGGCGGGCTCGCCGCGCCGCTCTCGGCCCACGTGCAGTTGCGCCGCCAGGACCAGGCGCGGCGCCAGCTCGACGAGGCGCAGGACGCGCTGCTCGGCTTCGCCGCCGCCCATGGCCGCCTCCCATGCCCGGCGAGCGCGGACAGCCGCGGCCTGGAGCGCTTCGCCGAGGGGGGCGACGCGTCGAACGGCAACTGCGCCTCGTTCCACGACGGATTCCTGCCCGCGGCGACGCTGGGCCTGTCGCCGCTGGACGCGGAGGGATTCGCGCGCGACCCCTGGGGAAGCGCGCGCAATCGCATCCGCTACGCGGTGTTCGGCGCGGGCGCCGCGGTGAACGGCGTTGCCAATCCCCTCACGCGCACCAACGGCATGCAGGCCGCCACGCTCGAAGGCCTCGGGAGCGCGCCGCACTATCTCTACATCTGCTCGACGGGCGCGGCGGCGAGCGGCTCGGGCTGCGGGCCGGCAGCCAACCAGCTCACGCGGCGCGCGGCCTTCGTGCTCCTCTGCCTCGGGCTCGACGCGACCGCCGATCCCGCGCCCGGAAGCGACGAGGCGCGCAACCTCGACGGCGACGGCGTGTTCGTGTCGCGCGAGGCCTCGCTCGGCCCGGACAACGCGTTCGACGACATCCTCGCCTGGGTCCCGGTTTCCCTGCTCATCCACCGCCAGATCGTGGCCGGCCGGCTGCCGTGACCACCGGGGGCGCTATACTGGAAGTTCGGCCCGAAAGGACTGCTCCATGAACCAGCGCGACGCGAGCATTGCGATCCCCGACGTGCAGGCGACCCCGGACACCCGGCGGCTCGCCATCGACCGCGTCGGCATCAAGTCGATCCGCCACCCGGTGAAGATCCGCGAGCGCGCGGGCGGCGTGCAGCACACGGTCGCGCTCTTCAACATGTACGTGGGGCTGCCGCACCACTTCAAGGGCACGCACATGTCGCGCTTCGTGGAGATCCTCAACGCCCACGAGCGCGAGATCTCGCCCGACACTTTCCGTCTCATGCTGCGCGAGATGGTGAAGAAGCTCGAGGCCGAGAGCGGCCACGTCGAGATGACGTTCCCGTACTTCGTCTCCAAGAAGGCGCCGGTGTCCGGGGTGAAGAGCCTCATGGACTACGAAGTCACCTTCGTGGGCGAGATCCACGACGGCACGGAGCGCTTCACCCTCAAGGTGGTGGTGCCGGTGACGAGCCTGTGCCCCTGCTCCAAGAAGATCTCCGAGCGCGGCGCCCACAACCAGCGCTCGCACGTGACCGTGGCGGTACGCATCAACGCCTTCGTGTGGATCGAGGACGTGATCGACCGCGTCGAAGCCAAGGCCTCGAGCGAGCTGTGGGGCCTGCTCAAGCGCCCGGACGAGAAATACGTGACCGAGCACGCGTACGACAACCCGAAGTTCGTCGAGGACATGGTGCGCGACATCGCCGCGGAGCTGAACCGCGACCCGCGCATCGAGGGCTACGTGGTGGAGAGCGAGAACTTCGAGTCCATCCACAACCACTCCGCCTACGCGATGATCGCGAAGGGCGTCGGGCCCTAGCCGCGCTAGTAGCGCTTGGTGAGGGTCATGTACGCGCCGTCTCGGCGCATCTCCGTGCGATTGAGGAAGCTCATCCCGAGCAACGCAATGTCGAGCCCGGACGCCTCCGCGACCACGGCGTCGACGTCGTAGGCGGTGATGTCGCCCACAGTCACGCTGTCGAGCACGACGTGATAGGCCACCGCGCTGCCGTTGGCGGTCTGCATGCGCCCGCGCTGCCCGCGCCGGTAGTCGATCCCCAGGCGCCGGGCCTGGGCGGCGGGCAGCATCACCGTGGTGGCGCCCGTGTCCACCATGAAGCGCATGTGCGCCCCGTTCACCATGCCGTCGGCGAAGAACTGCCCGCTCGAATCCGCGGGCAGGGTCACGCTCTTGCGCGCCTCGGTCATCGCCGGGGTCTCGAAGTGCTGGCCCATCTCGAGCGTCTGGCGCTTGCCGTCGATCATGAGCACCGCGCCCTTGGAATCGGCCGAGAGCAGCACCACGCCTTCGGGCGTGGGCTCGCCCTGGGAAATGGTGCGCGGCGCCTGGCGGTTGATCACCACCACCGCCTTGCCGGGGAAGAGGCCGATCACGTTCACGTCGGTGGCGTGCGCCGCGCCAGCCAGGCCGGCCGCCGCGAGGACAAGGGTGGGAATCTTCATCGATGGGCACCGTGAAACCGGTCGCGATCCTGCGCTGCTCGCAGACCGAGGGACCGGGCCATTTTGCCACATTCCTCGAGGCGCATCGGGTGGCCTGGACGCTCGTCGCACTCGACGCCGGGGAGCCCGTTCCGGCCTCGAGCGAGCCCTTCGCGGGGCTCGCCTGCATGGGCGGGCCGATGAGCGCCAACGACGAGCTCGCGTGGACGCAGCCGGCGCTGGCGCTCATGCGCGACGCAGTCGGCCGCGGCGTGCCGGTCATCGGCCACTGCCTCGGCGCCCAGATGCTCGCGCGCGCCCTGGGCGCGCGCGTGTCGGCCAATCCGGTGAAGGAAATCGGCTGGGGTCGCGTGCGCGTCGAGGACACGCCGCTCGCGCGCGACTGGTTCGGCGGCGAACTGCGCGAGTTCGTCACCTTCCAGTGGCACGGCGAGACCTTTTCGATCCCGCCCGGGGGCGAGCGCATCCTCACGGGCGAGCACTGCGCGAACCAGGCCTACGTGGTCGGCGGGCGGCACCTGGGCCTGCAATGCCACGTGGAAATGACTCCGGAGATGATCGCGAGCTGGATCGAGAGCGGCGCGCGCGAGCTGGACGAAAGCCGCGCCAGCCCGGCGGTGCAGGCGGGAGCGCGCATCGCCGAGGAGGCGCCGCGGCGCCTGCCGGGCCTCGGCGCGGTCGCCGACCGCCTGTACGGGCGGTGGCTGCGCGACGTGGCGCCCTAGTCGCGGAAGTTCTGGTAGGAGAGCGGCACTTCCTTCACGCCCTGGCGCACCAGCGCGATCGCCTCCTGCAGCGCGTCCTTCTTGGCCCCGGAGACGCGCACCACGTCGCCCTGGATCGAGGCGGTGACCTTGAGCTTCGCGTCCTTGAGCATCTTCACGATGCGCTTGGCGAGCTCGATCTCGACGCCGTTCTTCACGGTCATCTTCTGCTTCACCTTGTCGCCGCCGATCTTCTCCGCGTCGGAGAGCTCGAGAAAGCGCGCGTCGACGCCGCGCTTGGCGAACTTGGCCATCAGCACGTCGCGCACCTGGCCCAGCTTGAAGTCGTCGTCGGCGTAGGCGGTGATCTCACGCTCCTTCTCCTTGAGCTCGAAGCGCGCGTCGGAGCCCTTGAAGTCGTAGCGGTTGGCGACTTCCTTGTTGGCCTGCTCCACCGCGTTCTTGACTTCCACGGCGTTGGCCTCGCACACGATGTCGAACGACGGCATCGATCTTCCTCCAGCCCGGGCAATTCGATTCCCGATTCTATCGCGCCGGGCGGGCCTTCCGGCCGCGGGCGGGTCCCGCGAGCGATCCTCACGTAGAATTTGCCCTTTCCCCCCGCGAAGCCTCGAGGCCCGTGGCCACGATCCTGCAATCCCTGCCGGCCGGCGAAAGGGTCGGCATCGCCTTCTCCGGCGGGCTCGACACGAGCGCCGCCCTCGCATGGATGCGCGAGAAGGGCGCGGTCCCCTACGCCTACACCGCCAACCTCGGCCAGCCCGACGAGTCGGACTACGAGGAGATCCCGCGCAAGGCGCGGCAGTACGGCGCCGAGAAGGCGGTGCTGGTGGAGTGCCGGCCGCAGCTCGTGGCCGAAGGCATCGCCGCGATCCAGTGCGGCGCCTTCCACATCGCCACGGCGGGGGCCACGTACTTCAACACCACGCCCCTCGGGCGCGCGGTCACGGGCACCATGCTGGTTGTGGCGATGAAGCAGGACGGCGTCCATGTCTGGGGCGACGGCAGCACCTTCAAGGGCAACGACATCGAGCGCTTCTACCGCTACGGCCTGCTCGCCAACCCGGGCCTGCGCATCTACAAGCCGTGGCTCGACCAGCGCTTCATCGACGAGCTGGGCGGGCGCAAGGAGATGAGCGAGTACCTGGCCAAGCGCGGCTTCGACTACAGGATGAGCGCGGAGAAGGCGTATTCGACGGATTCCAACATCCTGGGCGCGACGCACGAGGCGAAGGACCTCGAGTTCCTCGACCAGGGCATGCGCATCGTCGAGCCCATCATGGGAGTGGCGTTCTGGCGCGAGGACGTGGCGGTACGCCCGAGACGGTGACGGTCGCCTTCGAGGAGGGCGCGCCCGTGCGCCTCAACGGGCAGAGCTTCGAGGACGCGGTGGCGCTCTTCACGGAGGCCAACGCCATCGGCGGGCGCCACGGCTTGGGCATGTCCGACCAGATCGAGAACCGCATCATCGAGGCGAAGAGCCGCGGAATCTACGAGGCGCCCGGCATGGCGCTGCTCCACATCGCCTACGAACGCCTGGTGACCGGGATCCACAACGAGGACACCATCGAGCAGTACCGCGGCAACGGCCGGCGGCTGGGGCGGCTGCTCTACCAGGGCCGCTGGTTCGACCCCCAGGCGATGATGCTGCGCGAAGCCGCGCAGCGCTGGGTCGCGCGCGCGGTGACGGGCGAGGTGACCGTGGAGCTGCGCCGCGGCAACGACTACTCGATCCTCGACACCCGCAGCTCCAACCTCACCTACAAGCCCGAACGCCTCACGATGGAGAAGGGCGAGGCGTACTTCACCCCCGCCGATCGCATCGGGCAGCTCACCATGCGCAACCTCGACATCGCCGACACTCGCGACAAGCTGCGCATCTACTCCGAGACGGGCCTGCTCCGCCCGGGCGCCGGCGTGCCCCTGCTGGGCGACGATTCGGATTCGGGGTCAGGTTAGTTTTTGAACCTGTCCCCATCCACCATCCACGCGCCTCAGTTGTCGATCCTGCCCAGCAGAAGGTATTCCATCAGCGCCTTCTGCACGTGCAGCCGGTTCTCGGCCTCGTCCCAC
This sequence comes from uncultured beta proteobacterium, assembly GCA_963792865.1. Taxonomy (GTDB): domain Bacteria; phylum Pseudomonadota; class Gammaproteobacteria; order Burkholderiales; family Usitatibacteraceae; genus Usitatibacter. Next base: position 539,079 of record CAWBYB010000014.1, on the reverse strand, counting down.
ACCACACTGCGCGGGCCCTCGAGGACGTCGTCGGTGACCTCCTCGCCGCGGTGCGCGGGAAGGCAATGCATGAAGAGCGCGTCGGCACGGGCTGCCTGCATCAGCGCGGCGTCCACGGTGAAGCCGTCGAAAGCCGCCAGGCGCGCGCCCGCCTCGGCCTCGAAGCCCATGCTGGTCCACACGTCCGTGGTCACCAGGTGCGCCCCGGCCACCGCTTGCTCGGGCAGCGAGAAGATCTCGAAGTTGCGCCGGTCCAGACCCGCCGCACGCGCGCTCTGCACACCGTAGCCGTCCGGGGTGCACACGTTCAGCTTGAAGTCGAAGATTTCGGCGGCCTGTATCCAGGTATTGCACATGTTGTTGCCGTCTCCGATCCACGCGATCGCCGCGCCGGAAATGGGCCCGCGGTGCTCGAGGTAGGTGTAGACATCGGCGAGCACCTGGCAGGGGTGATAGTCGTTGGTGAGGCCGTTCACCACCGGCACGCGCGACTGGGCCGCGAAGCGCTCGATGATCGAGTGCTCGAAGGTGCGGATCATGACGATGTCGACCATGCGCGAGACCACGCGCGCCACGTCCTCGATCGGCTCGCCGCGCCCGAGCTGGGTCTCGCCCATGTTGAGCACGATGGAGGAGCCGCCCAGCTGGTGGATGCCCGCCTCGAACGAGACCCGCGTGCGCGTCGAGCTCTTCTCGAACACCATCGCCAGCATGCGGTCGACGAGCGGCTGGTAGGCCACGTAGTTCTTGAAGCGGTCCTTGATGATGCGCGTGCGGCGAAAGATGTGCTCGAGCTCGCCGCGGTCGAGGTCCTTCAACTGCAGGAAGTGCTTCACGCGGCGACCGCAGCCGCGGGGGTTTCGGCGAGGAACGACTTCACGAGCGGCGCGAGGATCGCGACCAGCTGCTTCGCCTCGGGCTCGCGGATCACGAGCGGGGGCAGCAGGCGCACGACCTTGTCCGCGGTGACGTTGATCACCAGCCCCGCGTCCAGGGCGCGGCGCACGAGATCGCCGCAGGGGCGGGCGAGCTCCACGCCGAGCATGAGGCCCCGGCCGCGAATCTCGATGACGCCCGCCACGCCCGCGAGCTCGCGCTCGAGCCCGCCCTTGATCACCTCGCCCATGCTGCCGGGCGTTGTCGAGCAGGCCGTCCTTCTCGATCACTTCCAGGGTGGTGAGCGCCGCCACCGAGACCAGCGGGCCGCCGCCGAACGTGGTGCCGTGGTTGCCGGGCTTGAACACCTTCGCGGCAACTCCCCGCGCAAGGCAGGCCCCGATGGGCACGCCGGAGCCGAGCCCCTTGGCGAGCGACATCACATCGGGCGCGATCCCCGCCCACTGGTGCGCGAACCACTTGCCGGTGCGCCCGATGCCGCTCTGCACCTCGTCGATCATGAGCAGCCAGCCGCGCCGGTCGCACTGCTCGCGCAGCTTGCACAGGTAGTCGGCATCCGCGACGTGGATGCCGCCCTCGCCTTGCAGCACCTCGAGCAGCACGGCGACGATCGACGGGTTGTCGGCGATGCGCTCGATGGCGGCCAGGTCGTTGTAGGGCACGCGCAGGAATCCGCCCATGAGGGGCTCGAATCCCGCCTGCGCCTTGCGCGAGCCCGTGGCCGAGAGCGTGGCGAGCGTGCGGCCGTGCCACGCCTTTTCCATCACGACGATGCTCGGGTTCTCGACGCCGCGCTGGTGCCCGTGCAGGCGCGCGAGCTTGATCGCCGCTTCGTTCGCCTCGCTGCCCGAATTGCAGAAGAAGGCGTTGTCCATCGCGGCGAGCGCGCACACGCGCCCGGCCGCGCGCTCCTGCTCGGGCACGCGGAAGAGGTTCGAGGTGTGGATCAGCTTCGCCGCCTGCTCGGCAATGGCGCGCACCAGCACCGGGTGCGCGTGCCCCAGCCCGTTCACCGCGATGCCCGCGAGCGCGTCCAGGTAGCGCTTGCCTTCGGTGTCCCAGAGCCACACTCCCTCGCCGCGCGCGAACGCCACCGGCTGGGGAGCGTAGGTTTGCATCAGGTGCTCAGCGCTCATCGGTCGCCTCCGGAAACGAGAACGGCGGCCCGGAGCCGCCGTCGGCCATGGTCGGGAAAGCTTCTCAGGCGCGGGGGCCGCCGAGAGCCTTGATCTGCGCGGCCAGGCGGCTCTTGTGCCGCGCGGCCTTGTTCTTGTGGATGATGCGCTTGCCGGCCATCGCGTCGATGGTGGCCTGCTGCGCCACGAGCGCCGACTGGGCCGCGGACTGGTCGCCCGTCGCGATCGCCTTCTGGACCTTCTTGATCGCGCTGCGCAGCGAGGTGCGCAGGCTCACGTTGGCCGCGCGCTGCTTGACGGATTTCTTGGCGCGCTTGGCGGCCTGCTTGGTGTTGGCCATGGTGTGGCTTCCTGGGTCAGGGTTCCGAAACGAAGCCTGATATCATACACCGCTTGTCCATACAAAACAAAGCCCTAGATCGCGCGCCGCGACGCCCGCGCGGGGGCCGGCCGCGATGAACCTGCTGCGCGCCGCCGCCTCCGTGAGCGGCATGACGCTGCTGTCGCGCATCACCGGCCTCGTGCGCGAGATCCTGCTCGCGAGCTTCTTCGGCGCCGGCATCGCATTCGACGCGTTCGTCGTCGCCTTCCGCATCCCCAACCTGCTGCGGCGCCTGTTCGCCGAGGGCGCCTTCTCGCAGGCATTCGTGCCGGTGCTGGGCGAGTACCGCGCGCAGGCGGGCGATGCGGCCACGCGCGAGCTCGCGGGCAAGGTCCTCGCGGTGCTGGCGGCGGGTCTCTTCGCGGTCACCGCGATCGGCATGCTCGCCGCCCCGGCCGTGGTCTACCTCAGCGCCTCGGGCTTCGCCGCGGACCCGGACAAGTTCGCGCTCGCCGCGACGATGGTGCGGATCTGCTTCCCCTACATCCTCTTCATCTCGCTGGTGTCGTTCGCCGCGGGCCTGCTGAATACCTACGGCGCGTTCAAGGTGCCGGCGTTCACGCCGGTGCTGCTCAACCTCTGCTTCATCGGCTTCGCGGTCCTCGTCGCGCCGCATCTCGCGCGCCCGGTCCTCGCCCTCGCCTGGGCGGTGTTCTTCGGCGGCCTGGCGCAACTGCTGTTCCAGATTCCGTTCCTCATGCGCATCGGCATGCTGCCCCGGCCGCGCTGGGATCCGGGCGACGCGGGCGTGCGCCGCGTGCTGGGCCTCATGGCGCCGGCGGCGCTCGGCGTCTCGGTCGCCCAGCTGAGCCTGGTCATCAACACGCAGATCGCCTCCTGGCTCGGCGACGGCGCGGTCTCCTGGATCTACTACGCCGATCGCCTGATGGAGTTCCCGTCGGCGTTGCTGGGCGTGGCGCTGGGCACGGTGCTGCTGCCCTCGCTCGTGCGCCAGCACGCCGCCGCCGATCCTGAGGCCTACTCGCGCCTGCTGGACTGGGGCCTGCGCATTGCTTTGCTGCTGGCGCTGCCCGCGGCGGTCGCCCTCGGGGTCCTCGCCGTGCCCCTCGTGTCCACGCTCTTCTGGCACGGCGAGTTCACGCGCCTGGACGTCCTCATGACGCGCAACGCCCTCATCGGCTACGCGGTGGGGCTGGCGGGCATCATCCTGGTGAAGATCCTCGCCCCCGGCTTCTACGCGAAGCAGAACGTCCGCACGCCGGTGAAGGCGGCAGTGGCCACGCTCGTGGTGACGCAGGTGATGAATGCGCTGTTCGTTCCGTTCCTGCGCCACGCCGGCCTCACGCTCGCGATCTCGCTGGGCGCCTGCTTCAACGCGGGGTGGCTCTGGCTGCTCATGCGCCGCTCGGGCGCCTACCGGGCGGAGCCGGGCTGGGCGGCCTTCCTGATGAAGCTCGCCGTGGCCCTGTACATGATGGGCGGCGCGCTCTGGTACTCGATGGGCAGCGAGGCGTCCTGGTTCGAGCTCGCGGCGGGGCCGCGCGCAGCGAAGCTGGCACTCGTCATCGCGGCCGGCGCGGCCGCGTACTTCGCGTCGCTCTACGCGATGGGCTTGCGCGTGCGCGACTTCGTGCGCCACGGCTAGCGATGCGCATCCTGCGGCACGATGCCCCCGCGGGCGTGCAAACGGCCATCGCCATCGGCAGCTTCGACGGCGTGCACCGCGGCCACCAGGCGATCCTCGAGCACGTGACGCGCGAGGCGCGCGCGCGGGGATTGGCGAGCGCGGTGCTCACGTTCGAGCCCCTGCCGCGGGAGTTCCTCGCACCGGCCCAGGCCCCCGCGCGGCTCACCAGCCTACCCGAGCGGCTCGCTGCCATGGCGGGCCGCGGCCTCGACCTCGCGTTCGTGCAGCGCTTCGACCGCGCATTCGCGCGCCTGGACGCGGATGCCTTCGCCGCGCGGCTGCGCGGCCGCTACGGGGCACGCTGGGTGATGGTGGGAGAGGATTTCCGCTACGGCGCCGGGCGCTCCGGGGATGCCGGGCGGCTCGCCGAGGCCGGGCGCGCGCTGGGATTCGATGTGCACACGCTGCCCGCGATCGTCGAGGAAGGCGAGCGCATCTCGAGCACGCGCGTGCGCGAAGCGCTCGCGCGGGGCGAGCTCGACGCCGCTGCGCGGCTGCTCGGGCGCCCCTACGCGATCTGCGGGCGCGTCGTGCACGGCGCCAAGCGCGGCCGCGACCTGGGATTCCCCACCGCCAACGTGCGCCTGGGCCGGCCGCGCGCGGCGATGCACGGCATCTTTGCGGTAAGATGCCAAGGTGCAGCAACTCGCGGACTCGAGGGAGTGGCGAGCCTCGGAACCAACCCGGCCGTGCGCGAAGGCGGCCCGGCGAGCCTCGAAGCGTTCCTGTTCGATTTCTCCGGCGATCTCTACGGCCGCCGCCTCTCGATCGAGTTCCTGAAGAAACTGCGCGACGAGGCCCCGTTCGCCTCGCTCGACGCGCTGTCCGCCCAGATCGGGCGCGACTGCGAGGCCGCGCGGGCGTACTTCCGCGCCACCGGAACGCGATGAGATCCTGCTGATGCCCAACGACACGAAGACCGACTACAAGCGCACGCTCAACCTGCCGGAGACGCCGTTCCCCATGCGCGGCGACCTCGCGAAGCGCGAGCCCGGATGGATCCGGGCCTGGCAGGAGACGAAGCTCTACGAGCGCCTGCGCGAACGCTGCCGGGGCCGGCCGAAGTACATCCTCCACGACGGCCCGCCCTACGCGAACGGCGACATCCACATGGGCCACGCCGTCAACAAGATCCTCAAGGACCTGGTCGTGAAGTCGAAGACGATGGCGGGCTTCGACGCGCCCTACACGCCGGGCTGGGACTGCCACGGGCTGCCCATCGAGCACCAGATCGAGAAGCAGCACGGCCGCGGCCTCGAGCCCAACAAGGCGCGCCAGCTGTGCCGCGCATACGCCTCCGAGCAGATCCTGCGCCAGAAGGCCGACTTCCAGCGCCTCGGCGTGCTCGGCGACTGGGAGCGCCCGTACCGCACGATGGATTTCGCGACCGAGGCGGCCGAGATCCGCGCGCTCGGGCGCATCCGGGAAAGCGGCCTGCTCTACCGCGGGTTGAAGCCCGTCAACTGGTGCATCGACTGCGGCTCCGCGCTCGCCGAGGCGGAAGTCGAGTACGAGGACAAGACCTCGATCGCCGTCGACGTCGCCTTCGAGGCGGTCGAGCCCGCGGCAGTGGCGAGGGCCTTCGAGGCCGAGCAGTCGAACGTGCGCATGTTCGCCGCGATCTGGACCACCACGCCCTGGACGCTTCCCGGCAACCAGGCCATCGCCGCGCATCCGGAATTCGTCTACGAGCTCGTCGCCACCGAGCGCGGCGCGCTGATCCTCGCCGCGGAGCTGCGCGAGGCCTGCCTCGCGCGCTACGGCCTCGCCGCCAAGCGCGTCCTCGGACGGGCCACCGGCGCCGCGCTCGAGGGCCTGCGCTTCCGCCATCCGTTCGAGGACCGCGACGTGCCGCTCGTGCTGGGAGACTACGTCACGCTCGAAGCCGGCACGGGGCTCGTGCACACGGCGCCCGCTCACGGAGCGGACGACTTCGAGACCGGCACGCGCTACCACCTGCCCCTCGACCAGCCGGTCGACGACGCCGGCCGCTACAAGGCCGCGGTGCCGCACTTCGCGGGCCTGGGAGTGCGCGAGGCGGAGCAGCCGCTCCTCGCGCTCCTCGAGCGCAACGCGGCGCTGCTGCACCAGGAGAAGGTGCGGCACAGCTATCCGCATTGCTGGCGCCACAAGACGCCGATCATCTTCCGCGCGACGACCCAGTGGTTCATCGGCATGGACACGGCTTCGCGCGCGGACGCCGCGGGCCGGGAGGGTCGCACGCTGCGCGAGCTGGCGATGCAGGCGATCGCCGACACGACGTTCTACCCCGCGTGGGGCCGCTCGCGCCTGGCCGCGATGATCGCCAACCGGCCCGACTGGACGCTTTCGCGCCAGCGCTACTGGGGCGTCCCGCTGGCCTTCTTCCTCGATCGCGCCACCGATGAGCTGCATCCGGACACGGCCGCGCTCCTCGAGCAGGCGGCGCGCAAGGTCGAGCTCGGGGGCATCGAAGCCTGGTTCGCCGCCTCCTGCGAGGATTTCGGCGTCGATCCCGCGCGCTACCGCAAGCTCTCCGACACCGTGGACGTGTGGTTCGACTCCGGCACGACGCACTTCACCGTGTTGCGCGGCCTGGCCGACGCGCGCTGGCCGGCCGACATATACCTCGAGGGCAGCGACCAGCACCGCGGATGGTTCCAGTCGAGCCTGCTCACGGGCTGCGCGATGGACGGGCGCGCGCCCTACGATGCGCTCCTCACCCACGGCTTCACGGTCGACGGGCAGGGCCGCAAGATGTCCAAGAGCCTGGGCAACGTGATCGCGCCGCAGAAGGTGAACGACACGCTGGGCGCGGAGGTGATCCGCCTGTGGGTCGCGTCCACCGACTACTCGGGCGAGCTGTCCATTTCCGACGAGATCCTCAAGCGCGTGGTGGAGAGCTACCGGCGCGTGCGCAACACGCTGCGCTTCCTGCTCGCCAACACCGCGGATTTCGATCCCGCGCGCGACCTCCTGGAGCCCGCGCAGTGGCTCGAGATCGACCGCTACGCGCTCGCCATGACGCGCGAGATGGCCGCCGCGTGCATGGCCGACTACGGGCGCTTCGAGTTCCACCTGGTCGCCCAGCGCCTGCAGAACTTCTGCTCCGAGGACCTGGGCGGATTCTGGCTCGACATCCTGAAGGACCGCCTGTACACGGCCGGGAAGGCGTCGCGCGCGCGCCGCTCGGCGCAATCGGCGCTGCACCACGTGACGCAGATGACGCTGCGGCTGATGGCGCCGATCCTCTCCTTCACCGCCGAGGAAGCGTGGACGGTGCTGCATCCGGGCGCGCAGGACAGCGTCTTCTTCCATACCTGGGACGGCGTGCTGCCGCCGCAGGCCGACGAGGAGGCGCTCACCGGCCGGTGGAAGCGCCTGCGCGAAATTCGCGGGGCGGTCACCAGGCGGCTGGAGGAAAGCCGCGCCGCCGGGGCCATCGGCTCGTCCCTGCAGGCCGAGGTGACGCTCGCGGCGGGCGGCGCGGACCTGGCGCTGCTGCGCTCGCTCGGCGACGACCTGCGCTTCGTGCTCATCACCTCCCAGGCGGGCGTGCGCGACGCGGGCGGCGAGGGCATCGCGGCGATCGAGGTCGCGGCGAGCCCCCAGGCGAAATGCGAACGATGCTGGCACTACCGCGCGGACGTCGGCCGCGAGGCGCGCCATCCGACCCTGTGCGCGCGCTGCGTGTCCAACCTCGAAGGTCCCGGCGAGGCGCGCGAGCATGCCTGAGGGCGCGCGCTCCTGGAGCCCGGTGGCTGCTGGTGAGCCTCGCGGTGCTCGTCTTCGACCGCGCGACGAAGATGTGGATCGGCGCGACCTTCCAGCCCGGCGAGTCGCTCGCGGTGACGCCGTTCTTCTCGCTGGCGCTCACCTACAACCCCGGCGCGGCGTTCAGCTTCCTCGCCGACGCGGGCGGCTGGCAGCGCTGGCTCTTCACCGCGATCACCATCGTGGTCTCGGTGGCGATCGTGGCGGGGCTGCGCCGCCAGCACGGCAACCCGGTCGTGGCCCTGGCGCTCGCCCTGGTGCTGGGCGGCGCGCTGGGCAACCTCTACGACCGCGTGACGCTCGGCCAGGTCGTGGACTTCGTGGTCCTGCACGCGGGCATGCACGCGTTTCCCGCCTTCAACGTCGCCGACTCCGCCATCACCGTGGGGGTGGCGATCCTCATCTGGGACGGCCTGTGGCCGCGCGGGGCGCGAGCTCCGCGGCCCGCGGGCGAGGAGAAGCCGTGATGGAAGATCCGTCGACGAAAATGGTCGAAGACGCCGAGATCATCCTGGCCAAGCCGCGCGGCTTCTGCGCCGGCGTGGACCGCGCGATCGCGATCGTGGAGCGCGCGCTCGCCAGGCACGGCGCGCCGATCTACGTGCGCCACGAGATCGTGCACAACCGGTTCGTGGTCGAGGACCTGCGCGCCAAGGGCGCGGTGTTCGTGGAGGAGCTCGACGAGGTGCCCGCGGGCGCCACGGTGATCTTCTCCGCCCATGGCGTCTCGCTCGATGTGCGCCACGAGGCCGAGGCGCGCGGCCTCAAGGTCTTCGACGCGACCTGCCCGCTGGTCACCAAGGTGCACGTGGAGGTGGCGCGCATGCGCGACCAGGGGCGCGAGGTGGTCATGATCGGCCACGAGGGCCACCCGGAGGCCGAAGGCACCCTCGGGCAATCCGATTCCGGAATGTTCCTGGTCGAGAGCGAGCGGGACGTGGCGCGGCTGCAGGTGCGCGATCCGCAGCGCCTCGCCTACGTGACCCAGACCACGCTCTCGATCGACGACTGCGCGCGGGTGGTCGCGGCGCTCAAGGCGCGCTTCCCCGCGATCGTGGGGCCGAAGAAGGACGACATCTGCTACGCCACGCAGAATCGCCAGGACGCGGTGAAGTTCATGGCGCCGCAGTGCGACGTGGTGATCGTCGTGGGCTCGCCTTCCAGCTCCAACTCCAACCGCCTGCGCGAGGTGGCGCGCAACCTCGGGCGCGAGGCCTACCTCGTGGACAGCGCCGACGAGCTCAAGGCCGAGTGGCTCGAGGGCAAGAAGCGCGTAGGGCTCACGGCGGGCGCATCGGCCCCCGAGGTGCTCGTGCACGAGGTGATCCTGCGCCTGCAGGCCCTGGGCGTGCGCCGCGTGCACGAGCTCGACGGCATCGACGAGCACGTCACCTTCCCGCTGCCCCGGGGGATGGACACCGCGGCGGGCTAGGGGCCGCGGTTGAGGCTCTGCACCGGCGCGTCGAAGCGCACCTGGACCTTCTTCACGCTCATCACCGCGCGGCCCCAGCGCCGCGCCGGCTCGAAGCGCGCCTGCTCGAAGGCGCGCACCGCGCTCGCGCGAAACGAGGCGGGCACGGTCGCCTCGAGCACCTCGACGCGGTCCACGCGTCCGTGCGCGTCGATGTAGACGTTCATGCGCAGCGTGCCGAAATAGTCGATCCCCGGGCGGCCCGGCGGAAACGCGAGGCCGACGTCGCGCAGCGGGAAGGCGACGCGATCCACCTCCGCCGCCGTGAAGTAGCGCCACGGCGCCCACAGCCACGCGCAGGCGATGCCGACGACGAGGACCAACGCGCCCGCCGCGGCGGCGGCGTGGCGCGCCATCGGCCGGCGCGAGCTCATGACGAAAAAAAGCGCCCGGCCGTCGGCCGGGCGCTCGCGTTGCCGCAGTCGGTCAGTTGAGCAGCTCGCGCCACAGCACGCGCTTGCCGATCGCTCCCACCAGCGGGTTGTCGGGGTTGCCGAACACCGGGTGCTTGTCGTCGGAGGTGGTCACCGTGGTCACCACGCGTCCATCCGGCAGGCGGTAGGTGTTGAGACCCACCGTGATCGAGTTGCCGACCCTCGAGCCCGCCACCGACCCGGTCGAGGTGCTCACGAACTGGCCGGTGGTGTAGTCGAAGAAGTAGAGGAAGCTCGAGCCGCCCACGGTGCAGACGCTCTGCTCGGGGATGTTGGTCGCGACCGCGAGCACGCCCAGCTGCAGCTTGGGATCGACGTTCACGCGCTCGCCCGGGCTGCCGTTGGCCGGGTTGAAGTCCAGGTACCAGCCGCACTTGGACGCGAGGTCCACGGGCAGCGTGGAGGTGGAGCGCGTGTTCGCGTCGAGCACCGTGAGGGTCTGCTGGACCAGCGGGCACGTCGTTTCCGTGCGCGCGTCGCCGATGCCCGTCGCGTTGAGCTGGTCGACGATCGCGTACAGCGACTGCTGGTTCTGGTCGCTCACGTCCGAGGCCCCGAGGTAGCGGCCCGTCCCCACGTAGATCACCGGCTTGTTGCTCACGATGCCGAGCTCCGGGGTGGTCGTGATCGGTTGCTGGTACGTGCCCACCTGGAAGAGCGCGAGCTGCGTGGCCTCCTTGCCCGACGGCGGAATGATGTCGTCGATGTCGAAGCGCCACAGGTTGCCCAGCATGTCGCCGCCGTAGATGCGCTGGATGGTGTTGTCGTTCAGGCCGTCGTTCACCCAGGCGCTGATCTTGCCCAGCCCCGAAGGCGACACCGAGTTGCCCACGGCCGTGCTGAGGCTGAACCGCAGCGTGCCGGTATAGGCGTTGAGGACGTACAGGCGCCCCACGCCGTCGGCGCTGGTGTTGCCGGGAACCGGCGTGTTGTTGTAGCCCGAGGTGAAGGCCACGACCCACGTGCCCGAGGCGTCGGCGAGCTTGCCGATGACCGGGTTGCCGTAGCTGTAGCCGAGGTTCGTGTCGCTGAATTCCCAGATCACGTTCGGCGCGAGCGGGTTGGTGATGTCGAGCGCGTAGTAGCCCTTGCCGCCGCCGTTCAGGCCCCCGACCAGGATCGTCTTCCATGCCGAGCCGGTCCACACGTCGCTCACGACCGGCGAGCCGTCCACGTAGAACTGGTGGGCGTTCGGGTAGTTGTCGTCGGCGAGCGCCTTGAGGTTGGGCAGCACGAAGGACGGCACGTAGGCCCACATCTCGCTGCCGGAGGCGGAATCGAAGGCGTGCAGCATGCCGTCGTTGGCCGCGACGTACACGACGCCTTGCCGCGACAGGCCCGTCTTGAAGGTCTGGTAGTTGTGCTCGCTGTAGTTGAACGGCGGGTTCTTCACGTACACGGGCTTGCCGTCGATGATGTCGCCCAGCACGTGCTCGCGGAAGCGATAGAGCTGGACCAGGTTGGCGCTGCGCTCCTCGAAGCCGTACTGCCCGCGCAGGTAGTTGATCACCGTGTCCGCGGTGGCCGTCAGCGTCTGCAAGGGCGTCCAGCCGGACATCTGCGAGAGCGCGGGCGAGGCCGTGGGCGTGAACCACGCCAGCTTCTGCGCGCCGGAGAAGCTGCCCGGCAGGAAGTTGACCTTCGCTCCGCCCAGGTAGGTGAAGATGGTGCGCGTATCGCCGGTGGCGGTGACGGACGCGTCGAGCTGCGCCTGCGCCGACCAGTTCGGGATGTCGGAGATGGCGCCCGTCACGAGGTCGATGCTGCGCGACTGCACGTCGCCGTCCCACTTGACGGTGCGGTAGTTCGCCACGAACGCCGAGTTGTCGCCCGCGACCGGCTCGAGGTTCGAGGTGGCCGCCGCCGCGCCCGCGGCCTCGCGCGCCGAGACCCCGGCGAGCGCGGTGCGCAGGCCCGACACGAGCAGGTCCGGGTTCTTCGCGCTGAAGTATTGGCCATGGCCGTTCACCGCGGCGTGCCACAGGTCGTCGATGGTGGTGAGCGTGTCGCCCACGGGCACGGGCCAGTTCTTGGTGCCGGACACGATCGCGTTGTAGTCCACCGATCCGCCGGCGAGGTAATCCGACGTGTAGGCCAATTGCCCGTTCGTGCCGAGGCCGAGGGTGAACGTGGTCATGTGCTGCCAGCTCGCGTTGTCCAGGCCGGACACCGGGACGTTGTTCGTGCAGACATCGGCGCCGAGCAACCCGCTGTTGCAGTTGGATGTGCGCAGGTCGGTGTAGTAGTAGTACGCCGCGGCGTCGGCCAGCGTGTTGGACGAGGACGCGGAGCCGCCGTCGTACAGCGGCCGCGGCGTCACGGAAACGCTGTTGTCCTGGTTGCCGACCGCGGTCGAGCCGTTGACCTTCACCGCGTTGGCGGTGCCGGAGTTCCAGTAGCCGTCCGTGGTGAGGATGAGGAAGTTCTGCTGGCAGGAATACTGGATCGGATCGGGGCCGAGCGTGCCCGCGAAGTTGCGCCCCGCCGTCGAGAGCGCGGTCTTCAGGGGCGTGGAGCCGCTGGGCGATTCCGCGTAGAACTTGCTGTACCACGAGGTCTTCTGGGTGGTGTCGAAGTCGTCGATCGACAGGTAGTTCGGATCCGTGCTGCTGTTGCTCGGCGTGGCGTAGATCGTCATGAATCCCACGCGGTAGTTGGGCCCGATGCTCGCGAAGGCGCGTCCCGCGCCCGATTTCATCATCAGGATGCGGATGCGGTAGTAGCTGAACCAGTTGGCGAAGTTGGTGCGCTCGTCGGTGCCGCCCGTCCCGGAGGTGGCGCTCACGATCTTCTTGGTGAACGGGAACGGCTGGAAGGCGCTCGGCGTGAACGACATCGAGCCCGACTTGGTGATGACCGGCGTGAAGCCGACCGCGGAGAGCGGGCCGATGATGGTGATGGTCGAGCCCGAGGACGTGGCGCTGAATCCGTTCAGCGTGATCTTCGCCGCGACGTTTGCCGCCTCCGTGTTGCGGTTGCTCGACGAGCTCGACGTGCCGCTCATGATCTGCACGCCGTTCACCTTGATGCTGCTCACGCTCGAGCTCGAGTTGCCGCTCACCGTGATGGTGGCCAGCGGGCCGGTGCTCTCCGGCAGGCTGCATTCCTGGTAGAACGTGCTGTTCGTGTTCTGGTAGTCGGCCGTCTGGGTCCCGGTGTAGATGTAGTAATAGCCCGGCTGCGTGGTGTCGGTGCCATTCCCGCCGCCGCTGGAGTTGTCATAGGCGTAGAAGCTCGTGCTGAGGTTCACCGTGCCGTTACCGGTGTTGTAGCCGTCCTTCCACGCGTTGGTGAACGAGGAGTTGGCAAAGTCGGTGCCGTCGGCCTTCTTCGGCGGCACGTACTTGATGTCGGGGTTGTAGTAGATGCTGTTGCACTGCGAAGACTTGTATCCGACGTTGTCGAAGAACGGCTCCGATTCGTCCGGCGCGTGGCTCCACGCCATCGACCCCGACGTGTCCAGCACGAAGCTGATGTTGGGCTTGACGATGCCGCTCGAGCTGCTCGAGAGCGGCGCCTGCGACAGGTCGATCAGCGCCGCGGGGGCGGGAAGCGCGGCACCCAGGCCGGCGGCGAGCGCGATCGTCGCGACGAGCAAACGCGCACGCGGCGAGGGCTTGGATATGGTGTGGGTCATGAACATCTCCTTGGGGGCGCTCCTCGGTTCAAAGCAGTATCACGGCCTGCACGTAGCTGACCGTGTTCTTGGGTCCGTCCACTCGCGAAGTGACGCGGTAGTAGACCTCGTTCTTGACGGCGAGACCGTACGACGAGTACTCGGGCGCGCTCTGCGAGCTGCCGATGCCCGATATCGAGGCGGTCGTGCAGCTCTGCGCCGGGGCGTTGATGCTGCCCGGGATCGAGCACATGCGCTGGATGAGATAGAAGACGTGGCTGCCGGTGCTGTCGAGCGCGGTGCCGGCGTCGAACGCCTTCACCGGCTGCGTGGGATCCGATCCGCCCCAGTCCACCCCGTCGGTGCCGCCCTGGGTCAGGTTGCCCGTGATGTCCAGGCTGTCCTGGCGCGTCGAGTAATAGCCGTTGCCGGTCTGGTCGGAGTCCAGCGAGTTGCGGTTGGCGATGAGCCAGGTGCGCGCTGCCTCGATCCCGGAGTCGCCGGAGGCCACCGCCGCCTCGCGGAAGCCGATGTTGCCCGCGACCATGGTCCCCGTGTCGATCGAGCGGATCATGCCCAGACCGGCGAGCGTCATCGCCACCAGCACGATGAGCGCGATCATCAGGACGACGCCTTCCTGGCGCCGCGAACCGGGGAACCTGCGCTGCATTGCGGACCTCGCTTTAGAGACGATCACGGCCTACCTCCAGATCATGTTGCGAAGCGGCACGCTCGTCTGGAAGAGCTTGTACCGGTAGCACTGCCAGTCGGTCGACACCGTCGACAGGTCGATCTGCGCGCCGGCGAGCGAACCCGACGCCAGCGCCGCGTAGGGCTGGTACCAGTCCTGGGACTGGCCGCGATCCGGGCGCGCCGCGTTGGGCGTCGTGTCGCACGTGGTGCCGGTGGCGGGCTTTTCCTTCAGGCCGCTGCGGGCAGTGATCTCGAGGGCCACCGCGAGCGTGCGCGAGATGTCGTTCGTGCTCGCCAGCGCCGCGCGGCTCCAGCGGTCGAGCGTGCCGTCGCCCAGCATCGACGAGCCCGCGGGCGGCGAGCCGGCGAAGTCCTGTCCGTAGATCGCGCGCATGCTCACGATGCCGTTGACCAGCACCGTGTAGTTGGCGGTGTTGGAGCAATCGGCGCTCACCATGTCGCACACCGTGAGGTTGCCGCCGCGCACCGCATAGACCTTGATCTGTGGCGACCCGCCGAGGTTGTAGAGCGCGGCTCCGTTGGCCTGGGTGAGCTTGGGCACGGGGCTGCCGCCCGGGTCGGTGATGCCGCCGGAGGCGTTGTGCGTCGGCGTGACGGTGGCGCATCCGGCGTTGGCGCTCTTGTACGCCGTGGTTCCGTGGTTGAGCAGGCTGCCGGTCGTGGGCGCGCCGCAGCTGCCGTTCGCGCCCGGCACGCCGGTGAGCTCGTGCAGCACGCAGCTGGTCGTCCCGCCGGGCCCGCCGCCGGGCTGCACGCCGATCACCAGGTCGCCGGCGCGGAAGCCGTCGCGGTTCTGCGTCGGGCTGAAGGGATCGGTGACGCTCGCGAGCTGGTCGGCCGGAACGCCGCCCACGAAGTTGTCCGAGTTGCCGTAGGAAACGAGGATCGTGTCGGTGTTCGCGTCCCCCGCCGGGACGCCCGCCGGATTGATCTCGAACGGGACCAGGCGCATGTTGCTGCTGCTCCCCAGGGAGTTGTTCCAGACGACGATCGAGCTGCAGCCCACCGGGATGAACGTGTTCAGCCCGTAGCCGGCGAGCCGGACGTCGCGCTGCAGCAGGTACAGCGCGAGGCTTCCGTTCACCTGCGCGTCGGTGCCGCTGGTCGCGGTGCGCTTGAAGCCTTCCGAGACGGCGAACACCTGCATGATGACCACGATGCCGATCACGCCGATCAGCAGGCCGATCATGATCTCCACCAGCGTGAAGCCGGCGAGGCGCAGGAGCGAAGCGCGGGGGTTGCGAGTCATGGCGGTCAGCTCACGTTGATGTTGGCCACGGCGAGATAGTTGTGGGTCACCGGGTCGTCGGGCTGGCGCCACTGGATGGTCACCGTCACCTGGCTGCCCGCGACCGCGATGGTGGCGGCGCCGGCGGGCAGCGTGGAGGCCACGAGCGTGTCCCAGTCGGCGCGGCCGGAGTAGCCCGACGAGGTGTAGCTCGGGAGGTTCGCCTGGTCCACCCACATCTTCCCGATGATCTGGTTGGCGAGATAGCTCGCGTCGGTGCGGTACTTCGCCTGGCTCACCTGGGCGATCGAGTTGGCCTGCAGCCCCATGAGGGCGATGATGCCGAGCGTGAAGATGAGGATCGCCACCAGGGCTTCGATCAGCATCACGCCCTGCTGGAGCTTGGGAGTCTGTGCGTGGGTCATGGCTTTCCCTCTCATTTGCAGCCCTGGGGGTTGGTCGCTTTGGCAAGCTTCGGATCGCACATGGTCACCTGCCCGCCCACCGAGACGATGATCTCGAGGCGCCGCTCATCGGCCGAGGAGAGCGTGGGATTGCGCACGTCCACGCGGGCGATGTTGACGGGAGCGGCCGGCGCGACGCGGCCGAAGGAGTCGAAGGTCACCGACGCGGGCATGCCGTCGCCGGCCGCCAGCACGTTGTCGGTATCGGTGAATATGGGCTCCACGCCCACGCGCGCGTTGGGCGTGCCCTCGCTCGCGCTCTTGCTCTGGATGACCGGATCGGCCGTGCAGGCGTCGGCCGCGACGTCGTAGATGCAGACCTGCCACGCGGTCGAGGCCGGATCGGTGAGCTGGAAGGAGACCCTGGTGTTGCGCTTGAGCGCCTCGATGCGCGCGATCTGGATCCCGTTCATGATGGAATCGGCGGCGCTGCGCAGCTGGTTGTTCTGGATCCAGTTCGTGGCCGACGGTGCGGCGAGCGCCATCAGCAGCCCCACGATCGCGATGGCGACCAGGACCTCGACGATGGTGATGCCGCGCTGCTTCAGCACAGTCCGCCCTTCCGCACCACCCAGCACGTGTTCGGCGAGGCGGCGGTCCAGCCCGCGCTCGCGCCGCTGCCGGTGAAGGCCGAGGTGCGCGTATTCGCCTGGTCGATGGTGTAGCTGAACCCCACCATCGAGTTCGAGCCCGTGGCGGTGACCGTGTAGGCATTCGCCCCGAGGTTGGAGCACGACAGGGTGAAGTTCTGCAGCGCCTGCAGTTGCACGTCCGTGGCGCTCGGCGCCGTGGGGGCGATCACGCAGCCGGCGGGATACGTGCGGTTGTCCTGGAAGAATTGCTCCATTTTCGTCCGCGCGTCGGCGAGGCCCGCCGTAGCCTCGACCACCCGGCCGCGCGTCACATAGTCGCGGTAGTTCGGGATGGCGACGGCGGCAAGGATGGCGATGATCGCGACGACGATCATGATTTCGATCAGGGTGAAGCCTCGTTGCTGGCGGACCATGGAATTCCCCTTTCTGCGGTTACGCGGCAATCTACGGATGGAGCGTGGGTGGGACAAGCCCATCCCGACGCGCGGCCATTCTAAGCCGATGGGCGGGCGGGCGCGGCCGACAGGCGGGAGGGCCGCATTGGGGCAGCGATTCAAGGGCTTGGCGCGTGCCCAGCTTCCGGCGCGGCGAGCGATGACGGTATAATCGCCGGCCGTGCTGTTGTAGCTCAGCTGGTAGAGCAACTGATTCGTAATCAGTAGGTCGGTGGTTCGAATCCACTCAACAGCACCAGCGACCCCGAAGGGCTGCCGACCGGCAGCCCTTCTTCACTCACGGAGCGCCGGACAGGAATTCGGCGACGGCCTTCCTCTGCGCCCCGCTCAGCGCCGCGGCGATCCGGCGCATGATCGGGCTCGGGCGCCGGCCGCTTGCAAACTGGTTCAGCTGGTCGACGAGGTACGCCGCATGCTGGCCGTCGACCTTCGGCGCACCCGCTCCGCCCATCATTCCGCCGCCCATCATCCCGCGGCCCTGTCCTTCACCGCGTTGCGATTCATCGTTGCCCGGGTGTAGAAGCTCGCGACATCGGCGGCATCGGCGCCCGATAGAGTCGCCGCAATCCCCGACATCACTTCGGAGTTGCGAAAGCCCGACCTGAAGTTCCAGAGCTGCTGATACATATAGGCCGGGTCCTGCCCGGCGAGCTTCGGGTAGCGCGGGTCGGCGCTGTTCCCGTCGGCACCATGGCAGGCGGCGCACTTGGAGTCGGCAACCTGCTTGCCGTGTTCGGGGTCGCCTGCGGCAGGATTGGGCTGCGCATGCACATCGCGGGGCACTGCGGCGCAGGCGAGGAGAACAGCGCCCGCCACGAACGCGAGCCTCGGGACCGCAAAGATTCCGCCGAGCCCCTTGGCCACAGTCACTCCCCGTGCTTGCCCTGCGAAAAGGCTATCAGGTTTCCAGGGGCCGCGACGAAGGTGCAGGGCTGCCCGACGCGCGATCGGCGGCCCGGCAGGGCCTTCAGCGCAGGAAGAAGCGGTAGGCGGGATTGCGCGATTCGTCGGCGTACTCGTAGCGCAGCTCGCGCAGGAAGCGGCGGAAGGCGCCGCGCTCGGAGGCCGGCACCTGCAGCCCCACCAGCACGCGCCCGACGTCGGCGCCGTGGTTGCGATAGTGGAAGAGCGTGATGTTCCAGCCGGTGCCCATGTGCTCGAGGAAGTTCATGAGCGCGCCGGGCCGCTCGGGGAACTCGAAGCGGTAGAGCATCTCGCCGCCGGCCTCGCGGGCGCGCCCGCCCACGAGGTGGCGCACGTGCAGCTTCGCCAGCTCGTTGTCGGACAGGTCCGCGGCCTTCATACCCTGGCGCTCGAGCTGCGCGACCAGCCGCTGCGTCTCCTCGCGCCCCGAGACCGACACGCCGAGGAAGACGTGCGCCTCGCGCCCCGGCGCGTAGCGGTAGTTGAATTCCGTCACGCTGCGCCTGCCCAGCAGCCCGCAGAGCCGGCGGAAGCTGCCCGGGCGCTCGGGGATGGTCACCGCGAGCACCGCCTCGCGGTGCTCGCCCAGCTCGGCGCGCTCGGCCACGAAGCGCAGGCGGTCGAAGTTCATGTTGGCCCCGCAGGCGATCGCGACGAAGGTGCCGCCCTTCACGCGCCGGCGCTCGAGCCAGCGCTTGGCGCCGGCGACCGCCAGGCCGCCCGCGGGCTCGACCACGGAGCGCGTGTCCTCGAAGACGTCCTTGATCGCCGCGCAGATCTCGTCGGTGTCCACGAGCACCATGTCGTCGACCAGCTCGCGGCACAGGCGGAAGGTCTCCTTGCCCACCTGGCGCACCGCGACGCCGTCGGCGAAGAGGTTCACGTGCGGCAGCGTCACCCGCCGCCCCGCCTTGAGCGAGGCCTGCATCGCGTTCGAATCCACCGGCTCCACGCCGATGATCTTCGTGCGGGGCGCGATGCGCTTCACGTACGCGGCGACGCCGGCGATGAGCCCGCCGCCGCCGACCGGCACGAAGATCGCGTCGATGGGCGCCGGGTGCTGGCGCAGGATCTCGAGCCCGACGGTGCCCTGGCCCGCGATCACCAGCGGATCGTCGTAAGGATGCACGAAGGCGAGCCCGCGCTCTGCCGCGAGCGCCTTGGCGCGCAGCGCCGCCTCGTGGTAGCTGTCGCCATGCAGCACCACCTTCGCGCCGCGCGCGGCCACCGCGGCCACCTTGATGCGCGGCGTGGTGACCGGCATCACGATCGTCGCCTCGGTGCCCAGCTTCTGCGCGGCGAGCGCCACGCCCTGGGCATGGTTGCCCGCCGAGGCGCAGATCACGCCGCGGGCGAGCTGCGCGGGCTTGAGGTGCGCCATCTTGTTGTAGGCCCCGCGCAGCTTGAACGAGAACACCGGCTGCTTGTCCTCGCGCTTGAGCAGGATGTGGTTGCCCAGCCGGCGCGACAGGGCGGGCGCCGGGTCGAGCGGGCTTTCGATCGCCACGTCGTACACCTTCGCCGTGAGGATCTTCTCGAGGTAGCTTTCGGTCTTCATTCGCGCACGCTTCGCAAGCCCGCAAGCATACCAAGAACGCGCCCCGGGCCTGGGTTATGCTTGCCCGATGGACGCCAGCGCGCTGAAGAAAGCCGCCGCCGAGGCGGCGCTCGCCTACGTCGAGGACGACACCATCGTGGGCGTGGGCACGGGCTCGACGGTGAATTTCTTCATCGATGCGCTCGCCGCGCGCCGCGCCCGCATCTCAGGGACGGTGGCGAGCTCGGAAGCGAGCGCGCAGCGGCTGCGCGCGCTGCGCATCCCCGTGCTGGAGCTCAACAACACTGACGGCTGCGAGCTGTACGTCGACGGCGCCGACGAGGTGACCGAGCACCTGGCGATGATCAAGGGCGGAGGCGGCGCGCTCACGCGCGAGAAGATCGTGGCCCAGGCGAGCCGGCGCTTCGTGTGCATCGCCGACGCCTCCAAGCTCGTGCCGGTGCTCGGCGCCTTCCCGCTGCCGGTGGAAGTGATCCCGATGGCGCGCAGCTTCGTGGCGCGCGAGCTGGTGAAGCTGGGGGGGATGCCGCAGCTGCGGGCGGGCGTGACCACCGACAACGGCAACGTGATCCTCGACCTGCGCGGCCTCACGATCCTCGACCCGGTGGCGCTGGAGACCGCGATCAACATGATCCCGGGCGTGGTCGCCAACGGCCTCTTCGCCCGCCGTCCCGCCGACCTGCTGCTCCTCGGCACGCCCGAGGGCGTGAAGACGCTGCGCCGGCCGCGCTAGGCCTTGGGCACGTAGCCCGTGGCGGCGTCGGCGCCCTCGCCGAAGAAATGCTTGCGCATCTGCTCCTCGAGGTACTTGCGCGCCTTGGGGTCGGCGAGGTTCAGCCGGTTCTCGTTCACCAGCATCTTCTGGTGCTCGAGCCAGCCCTTCCACGCCTCCTTCGAAACGCCCTCCCAGAGCCGCTTGCCGAGCTCGCCCGGATACGGTGGGTAGTCGAGGCCCTCGGCCTCCTTCTTGAGCTTGATGCAGTTCACGGTGCGCGCCATCGGTATGCCTCCTACAGTTCCTTGGTGAAGATCTTCGAGCGGCGGTCGGCGCTGTAGCGCTCCCGCTTGGCCTCGGGCAGCCGGCTCCGGTCGGCCTCGACGAAGCCGCGCTCGAGGAACCAGTGGGTGGTGCGGGTCGACAGGACGAAGAGCGATTTCATCCCCATCGACCGCGCGCGCGCCTCGGCAAATTCGAGCAGGCGCTCGCCGCGCCCGCCGTCGCGATAAAACGGGTTGACCGCCAGCGCGGCCAGCTCCGCGGTCCTTTCCCCGGCATACGGATAGAGCGCCGCGCAGCCGAGTATGTTGCCTTCGCCCGCGAGCACGAAGAAGCGCTCGATCTCGCCTTCGAGCTCGTCGGGGCTGCGCTTGACCAGGATGCCCTGCTGCTCGAGGGGCTCGAGGATCTGCACGATGCCGGCGACGTCCTCGCGGCCCGCGGGACGGATCAGTTCCGGGGATTCGGGCACCACCATGGTCCCGATGCCGTGGTGCGTGAAGAGTTCGATCAGCAGCGCGCCGTCGACGTGGCGGCTGATGAGGTGCGCGCGCTTCACGCCGCCCGCGCACGCCGCCACCGCGCACGGCAGGTAGATCTGCACGTCCTCGGCCAGGTTGTTGGCCGCGGCGAGCTCGGCGGCCTGCTTGACCGTGAGCTCCGAGACGAGGCGGCCCTTCCGGTCGAGCGCGCCTTCGGTCTCGGTGAGGAAGATCAGCTTGTCGGCCTGCAGCGCGATCGCGGTCGCCGTGGCCACGTCCTCCAGCGTGCAGTTGAACACGTCGCCGGTGGGCGAGAAGCCGATCGGCGAGATCAGCACCACCTCGTGGTCGTCCAGGCGCCTGCGGATGCCCTCGGCGTCGATCTTGCGTACCTCGCCCGTGTGCTGGAAGTCCACCCCGCCGACGACGCCCACCGGCTTCGCGGTCACGAAATTGCCCGAGGAGACGCGGATGTCCGCGCCCCACATGGGGCTGTTGGCGAGCTCCATCGACAGCAGCGCTTCCATCTCCACGCGCACGATGCCGTTGGCCTCCTTCACGCAGGCGAGCGCGCGGTCGTCGGTCACGCGCCGGTTGTGCTCGTAGCGCGGGGCGACGCCGTGCTGGCGCATCTGCTCCTCGATCTGCGGTCGCGTGCCGTGCACCAGCACCACGCGCACTTCGAGGCTCACCAGCACGTTGATGTCGTGGGTGAGCTGCTGGAACTCGCCGTCGGCCAGCACCTCGCCGCCGAAGGCGATCACGAACGTCGCCCCGCCCCAGCGGTGGATGTAGGGCGTGGCCGCGCGAAACCATTTGACGAAGGCTTCGGTCTTGGGGGCGGGCGGTTTCGGCATCGGCCGCCATTCTAGCCGGAGAAGTCGCCCCACAACGCGTGGATCGCGGCGAGCGCGGCAAGCGGCGCCGTCTCCGCGCGCAGCACCCGCGGCCCGAGCGAGAGCGCCTCGCATCCGCGCCCGAGCGCCAGGTCGCGCTCGCGCTCGGACAGGCCGCCTTCGGGACCGATCAGCAGCTCCAGGGGGCCGTCGGGAGGCGCGTGGCAGGCGAGAGGCGGAGCGTCGGGCTGCAGCAGCCAGCGCGCGACCGGCGCGGGGGTGGCGATCCAGCTCTGGAACCCGAGCGTCGGGCGCACGTCCGGGATGCGATTGCGCCCGCTCTGCTCGCACGCGGCCACCGCCACGCGGCGCCAATGGGCCTCGCGGCGCGCCGCGCGCTCGCCCGAGATGCGCACCACGCTGCGGTCGCAGACCAGCGGCTGGATCCAGCCGACGCCCAGCTCCACGGCCTTCTGGATGACCCAGTCCATCTTGTCGGCCTCGGGCAATCCCTGGGCGAGGCCGATCGCGAGCGCGGGCTCGCGCTCGATGCGGCGCATCGCGCCGACCTTCACGTCCACGCGTTCCTTGTCGATGCGCTGGATCAGGGCCTCGTACTCGCCGCCGCGGCCATCGAACACCGTGAGGGCGTCGCCCGCCTTGAGCCGCAGCGCGCGCGAGACGTGCTGCGCGGCCTCGGGCGCGAGCGTGAACTGGGCCCCGGGTCCGAGGCGCACATCGCAGTGGATGCGGGGAAACGGCATGGGCGCGGGCTTCTTCACCGATGCTAGCATAGGGCGGTGGACATCACCGTTGGCTTCGCCGCGCGTGCGATCGACGCCGTGCGCGCGGTCGCGGCCGAGGAGGTCCTGCCGCGCTATCGCAGCGTCGTGGCGATCCGCAAGGACGACGGCAGCCTCGTCACCGAGGCCGACCTCGCCGCGCAGCGTGCGCTCGAGCGCCGCCTGCGCGCGCTCGAGGACATCCCGGTGCTGGGCGAGGAGATGCCGGCGGCCGAGCAGCAGGCGATCCACGCGCGCGGCGGGCGCTACTGGTGCGTCGATCCGCTCGACGGCACCGCCAACTTCAGCAAAGGCATCCCCTTCTTCGCGGTGTCCGTGGCGTTGATGGACGCCGCGCGCCCGCTCTTCGGCGCCGTGTACGACCCGATCGCGGACGAGGCGTTCTACGCCGTGCGCGGGGGCGGGGCATGGCTCAACCAGCGTCCGCTCGAGGTGCCCGCGGGCGGTCCGCGCCTCGCCGATGCGGTCGCGGAAGTGAGCCTGCGCCGCGAGAGCGCGCGGCTGCGCGGTGCGCTCAAGCGCCACGCCCCCTACGCGCGGCGCCTCACGAGCGGCTCCTCGGCGCTGTCGTGGTGCCACCTCGCCGCCGCGCGGGTCGACGTGCTGCTGCACTCGGGGCAGAAGATGTGGGACTACGCCGCGGGAGCCCTCGTCCTCGAGGAGGCCCGGGGCCTCGCGGGCACGCTCGAGCACGACGATTTCTGGGCGGCCCCGCCGTGGAGCCGTTCGGTCGTCGCCGCGCGCACGGCGGGGCTGCTCGAGGAATGGCGCGGGTGGATCCGCGCGCAGCTCGCCGGCTAGTAGCTCATGCACGCGGCGTCGAGGAGCCCGACCCCGAGCGAGATCGCGCCGAGGAAGAAGCCCTGCGCGCCCTTGCCGTCCCGGATGTCCTCCACGAGGCCCGGGACCATCAGCTTCACCGCCACGAACGCCGCGAGCTGCACGCCGAGCGCCACCACGCCCCAGATCGCCATGTCGACGAGACCCACGCTGTAGCGCACGGCCGCCGCGAGCGGCACGACGAAGCCGAGCAGCGCGCCCGACAGGCTGAACGACGCCGCCAGGTTGCCCGCGCGGATGAGGGCGATCTCGCGATACGGCGTGATGCGGGTGTAGGCGGCGATGAACAGCCCGAGGAGGGCGAACGACACGGCGAGGTAGACGAGGAAATCGTCGAAGCCCGCGAACGATTCGAAGACAGCTCCCATGGCGCGATCCTTCCTTCAGTCCGGTACGAAGTAGTGGGGCACGAAGCGGCTCGAATCCTTCGTGATCGGGGAATCATCCTCGCGGATGCCGATGCCGGCGGCCTCGCCGCCGACGATCCACGAGCCGATGACGGCGTAGTTCGCGCCGAAGCGCGGCAGCTCCTGGTACGCCTGCCATATGAAGCCCTCCTCGCCGTACTCGCCCGGCTGCTCGATGGTGCGCCCGCCGGTGGCGATCGTGACGTTGGCGCCCTCGCGCGAGTACAACGGCTTCTTCACGAAGTCGGTGGCGAACCGCCCCGGCTCGAAGCTCGCGGCGAGCAGGTTGGGGTGCCCCGGGAACATCTCCCAGAGCACCGGCAGGATCGCCTTGTTCGACAGCAGCATCTTCCACGGCGGTTCGATCACGCGCAGCGTGCGCTCGAGCAGGTGCGGCCCGAATTCCTCGCGCACCATCCACTCCCAGGGGTAGAGCTTGAAGAGCGCCCCCATGGGCTGGTCCTCGAGGTCGACGAAGCGCTTTCCGTCCCAGCCGATGTCGCCGATCGCGATGGCCCGCGCGTCCAGGCCCGCCTGCATCGCGGTATCGCGCAGGTAGTCGAGATTGCCGCGGTCCTCGCGGGAGTCGGCGTCCGCGGCGAAGTACACGCGGCCGTCGGCGGGCAGCTCGCCGCGCATGTCCTTCCAGCTCGCGATGAGCTTCTCGTGGATCGAGTTGAACTGGTCGGCCCGGGGAAAGACGTCCTGCATCCAGTACCACTGCACCACGCCCGCCTCGAGCAGCGCCGTGGGCGTGTCGGCGTTGTATTCGAGCATGCGGGGCTCTCCCTCGCCGCCCCACGCGAGGTCGAAGCGGCCGTAGAGGCTCTTTTCGTCGTCCTCCCACGAGCGCTCGATGAGCGCATGGAAGGGCTCGGGAATGCGAAACGGCGCGTAGTCGCCGCGCTCGACGACGCGCCCGGCCGCGTCGACGCAGCGCGCCTGCAGCTCCGCGGTGGCGGCCTCGAGCTTGTCGATCTCGGCCGAAGTGAAGCGGTAGCACGCGCGCTCGTCCCAGTAGACCTCGCCGTCGATGGTGTGGAAGTCGAACCCGAGCGCCTCCACCCTGGCCGGCCAGTCGGGGCGCGGAATGCGCTCCTCGCGTCGCATCGCGCCTCCCTAGCCGCCCGAGGAACGCCCCGAGGCGCCGAAGCCGCCGCGGCTCACGTGGGAGGAAGTGCTGCCGATCGCGCGCGCCCCGCGCCCGCCGTTCCCCCAGGAGTAGCCCCCCGAGGAATACCGGTAGTAGGGGCCATAGAAGAATCCGTGCGCGCGGTGGCGCGCGTCGGTGGCGAAGGTGCAATCCTCGGGATGATTGCCCCAGTCCGCCAGGCAATCCTCGCGCGAGGCATAGACGTCGCGGCGCTGCCATTCCTGGCGCCCGCATCCCGCGAGCGCCGCGACGCCCATCAGGACCAGCGTCACGCGCCCGGAGGATCGGCGCAGCTTCTTGAGCATGTCGGGCTGCCTGCGGCGCCGGGCCCGCTCACCCCGTCAGGGCGCGGACGTAGTTGGGAAGCGCGAACACGGCGCGGTGCACGTCGCCGTTGTAGTACTGCAGGTCGCCGAGGCCGCGCTCGGCGATCACCCGCTCGACGTCCTCGGGCCGCAGCGCGCGCGGATCGAGCGTGTCCGAGGCGCAGGCGAAGCCCCAGATCGAGCCGTAGAGCGGGACGTGCACGAAGTAGGGAGCCACGATGGCGAACACCTGCCGCAGGTTGCCCAGGGTCTCGCGCACGCGCCCCGGATGCGAGAACGGCGAGCCGATGTGCAGCGTGAGCGCCCCGCCCGGGGCCATGGCGCCCTTGGCGAGGGCGAAGGTGGCCGGCGAATACAGCTCCACCGAAGGACCCACCGGGTCGGTGAGGTCGAGCGAGATCAGGTCGTAGCGCACCGGTGTCGAGCGCAGGTAGGCGAGCCCGTCGCCGATGGTGACCTTCAGCCGCGGATCGTCGAAGGCACCGCGGTGCACCCTGGCGAACTGGGCACGCGCCACCTCGATCACGACCGGATCGAGCTCGGCCATGTGCACCTCGAGGCGCGGGTGCTTGAGCAACTCCTCCGAGGAGCCGCCGTCCCCGCCGCCGATCACGAGCGCGCGCCGCGGGTCCGGGTGCGCGACCGCCGCCGGGTGCACGAGGTTCTCGTGGTAGAAGAACTCGTCGCGCTCCGAGGTCATGTTGCAGCCGTCGAGGCGGAAGATGCGGCCGAGCTCGGGGGTCTCGTAGACCTCGAGCTCCTGGAACGGCGTGCGGCGGCGCTCGACGAGGCTGCCCTCGAAGTACACGCCGCTCGCTTCGTTCAGACGTTCGAAGATTTTCCCGGACACCGCGCGAGGAAAGACCGCGTCAGCCGTTGGCCACGCGGCGCTTGACGGGCAGGTCCTTGCCGCGCATCACGCGCTCGACGAGCACGTCGCCGGGCTGGAGCGCCTTCACGAGGGTCTTGTAGACGGTCTCCGCCTTGCCGGTGTTGTCCGACGTGTAGTTGCAGACGTAGACGTCGAGCGTGGCCCCGTCGCGCTCGGGCCAGGTGTGGATCGCGAGGTGCGATTCGGCGAGCACCACCGCGCCGGTCGCTCCCCCGTCCTGGGTGCCGTCGGCGCCGTCGAACTGGTAGAAATGGTCTCCGAGGACCGTGAGGCCCACTGCGCGGCAGGCGTCCACGCACAGCTCGCGCAGCTTGGTGGACGAGACGAGCAGCTCGCCGTTCCGGCAGCCGTACAGGTCAGCAATGATGTGCAGTCCCTTCACTTCGATACCCCCTTCCAAGCAAAGATCCGCAGTGGAGGGACTGCGCGCGCGACCTCGGGCGACCCGCTTCGGGCGGGGCGCCCTTACACCCAGGGCGGCGGGCGAAATCCTTCTTGCAGAGGTTTACCCAAGCGAAAAATATCGCGGTGAAAAAGTGCGCAAGTATAATCGCATAAGCATCGCTTCGTGAAGCCTTTTCGAGAAATTCCCCATGCCCGCCCAGCCTGCCGCCCCCGCCGTTTCCGCCGCCGCGCCGTCCACCGCCGACCTCGCCAACGCCATCCGCGCCCTCGCGATGGACGCCGTGCAAAAGGCCAACTCGGGCCATCCTGGCATGCCGATGGGCATGGCCGAGATCGCCGAGGTGCTGTGGCGGCGCTTCCTGCGCCACAACCCCGCCAACCCCGCCTGGGCCGACCGCGACCGCTTCATGCTGTCCAACGGCCACGGCTCGATGCTGCAGTACGCGCTGCTGCACCTCACCGGCTACGACCTGCCGATGGAGGAGCTGCGCAACTTCCGCCAGCTGCACTCGAAGACGCCCGGGCATCCCGAGGTGGGCGTCACGCCGGGCGTGGAGACCACCACCGGCCCGCTCGGCCAGGGGCTCGCCAACGGCGTGGGCTTCGCGCTGGCGGAGAAGCTCCTGGCGGCGCAGTTCAACCGCCCGGGCCACGCGGTCGTCGACCACCACACCTACGTGTTCGCGGGCGACGGTTGCATGATGGAAGGCATCTCGCACGAGGCGTGCTCGCTCGCGGGCGTGCTCGGCTTGGGCAAGCTCATCGTCCTCTACGACGACAACGGCATCTCGATAGACGGCAAGGTGGAGGGATGGTTCCGCGACAACACGCCGATGCGCTTCGCCGCGTACGGCTGGAACGTGATCCCCAACGTGGACGGCCACGACGTGCGCGCGCTCGAGGCCGCGATCACCGAGGCGCGGGCGAGCGACGCCAAGCCCACGCTCATCTGCTGCAAGACCGTGATCGGCAAGGGCTCGCCCGGCAAGGCGGGCGACAGCGAGGCGCACGGCGCGGCGCTGGGTGAAAAGGAGGTCGCCGCCACCCGCGCCGCGATCGGCTGGCCGCACCCGCCCTTCGAGATTCCCGAGGCCATCTACCGCGCCTGGGATGCGAGGCCGCGCGGGGCCGAGCTCGAGAGCGCGTGGAACGCGCGCTTCGCGGCCTACGGGCGCGCGCACCCCGAGCTCGCGGCGCAGTTCCGCCGCCGCATGGCGGGCGATCTCCCCGACGGCTGGAGCGCGCATGTCCAGGCGATGCTCGCCAAGGCGATCGAGAAGGGCGAGTCGGTGGCCACGCGCAAGGCCTCCCAGCTCGCGCTCGAGGCGTTGGGCCCCCACCTGCCCGAGCTGCTCGGCGGCTCCGCGGACCTCACCGGCTCGAACCTCACGAACTGGTCGGGCTCGAAGACGGTCACCGCGACCGAAGCCGGCAACTACGTCGAGTACGGCGTGCGCGAGTTCGCGATGGCGGCGATCGGCAACGGGCTCGCGCTGCACGGGGGGTTCATTCCCTACTCGGGCACCTTCCTCACATTCTCCGACTACTCGCGCAACGCCCTGCGCATGGCGGCGCTCATGA
Organism: uncultured beta proteobacterium; assembly: GCA_963792865.1. Lineage (GTDB taxonomy): Bacteria > Pseudomonadota > Gammaproteobacteria > Burkholderiales > Usitatibacteraceae > Usitatibacter. The sequence goes on along the minus strand of CAWBYB010000014.1, from coordinate 511,084 downwards.
AGGCGCGCAACATCTTCGTCTTCACCCACGACTCCATCGGCCTGGGCGAGGACGGTCCGACGCACCAGTCGGTGGAGCAGTTGGCGAGCCTGCGTCTCATTCCGCACATGGACGTCTGGCGCCCGTGCGACACGGTGGAGACCGCCGTCGCGTGGGCGATGGCGATCGAGCGGCGCGACGGGCCCAGCGCGCTCGCGCTCTCGCGCCAGGGCGTCGCGTTCGTCGCGCGCACGCCCGCCCAGGTCGACGCGATCCGCCGCGGCGGCTACGTGCTCGCCGACGCCCCGGGCGCTAAGGCCGTGATCATCGCCACCGGCTCCGAGGTGTCGATCGCCCTCGCCGCCCAGAAGGCGCTCGCCGGGGCGGGCATGCCGGTGCGCGTGGTCTCTATGCCCTGCACCAGCCTCTTCGACCGTCAGGACGCCGCGTGGCGCGAGGCGGTGCTGCCGCGCGCGCTCCCGCGGGCGGCGATCGAGGCGGGCGTCACGGACCTGTGGCGCAAGTATGTCGGCCTCGAGGGCGCGGTCATCGGCGTGGACCGCTTCGGGGAGTCCGCGCCGGCCGCCCAGGTCTACAAGTTCCTGGGCGTGGATGCGGCGCACCTCGAAGCGGCGGTGCGGCGCATTGTCTGATGTCGCCGCCGAGCCCGTGGTGCGCCCCGCCTCGGCGCAGGACGCCGAGGCCATCGCGCACGTGCACCGCGAGAGCTGGCGCACGACCTACTCGGGAATCCTGCCGCTCGACGTGATCAGCCGGCACGCGGGGCACAAGAGCGCGGCCGACTGGCGCCACCGCCTCGTCCAGCCCGCTCCCGAAGCGGCCACCTGGGTCGCCGGTCGCGGCAGCGCGCTCGTGGGCTTCGCCTCCTGCGGCCCGGCGCGCCACCGTCTCGAGGGCCTCGAGGCGGAGATCTACGCCCTCTATGTGCTGCAGGCGGAGCAGCGCCGCGGCGTCGGCCGCGCGCTGGTCCGCGCGTGCGCCCGCCACTTCGTGCGCCACGGGCACTTCGGCTTCTACCTCTGGGTGCTCAAGGCCAACCGCGCGCGCCTCTTCTACGAATCCCTCGGCGGCCGGGAGATCGGCGCCAAGACCGAGCGCCTCGGGCTGCATTCGTTCGGCGAGGTGGCGTACGGCTGGCACGACGTCTCCGCTCTCGTGAGCGACTGACGCAGCGCAAGGTCGGGCGGCGCGCTTGCGCTAAGATAATCGCTTTCCCGCATTTCCCATCCGGAGCCCCCTCCCATGACCGTCCGCGTCGCCATCAACGGCTACGGCCGCATCGGCCGCAACATCCTCCGCGCCCACTACGAGGGCGGCAAGTCCCACGATCTCGCGATCGTCGCGATCAACGACCTCGGGCCGCCCGCGACCAACGCGCACCTCACGCGCCACGACACCGTCCACGGCAAGTTTCCCGGCAAGGTGGAGGTCGAGGGCGACCACATGGTGGTGAACGGCGATCGCATCCGCGTGGTCGCGCAGCGCGACCCCGCCCAGCTGCCGTGGAAGGACCTGGGCGTGGACGTGGTGTTCGAGTGCACCGGGTTCTTCACCACCAAGGAGAAGGCCTCCGCGCACCTGCGCGGCGGCGCGAAGAAGGTCGTCATCTCGGCGCCCGGCGGCAAGGACGTCGACGCGACGGTGGTGTACGGCGTGAACCACCAGACGCTCAAGGCGTCCCACACCGTGATCTCGAACGCTTCCTGCACCACCAACTGCCTCGCGCCGCTGGTCAAGCCCCTGCACGAGGCCATCGGGCTGGTGAACGGCCTCATGACGACAGTGCACTCCTACACCAACGACCAGGTCCTGACCGACGTCTTCCACGAGGACCTGCGGCGCGCGCGCTCGGCGACCATGTCCATGATTCCGACCAAGACCGGGGCCGCCGCCGCCGTGGGCCTTGTGCTTCCGGAGTTGAACGGCAAGCTCGACGGCTACGCGATCCGCGTGCCCACCATCAACGTCTCGATCGTGGACCTCTCGTTCATCGCCGCGCGCGACACGAGCGTCGACGAGGTGAACGCGGTGATGAAGAAGGCCTCGGAATCGGGGCCCCTGGCGGGCATCCTCGGCTACAACACCGAGCCCCTGGTCTCGATCGACTTCAACCACGACCCGCGCTCCTCGGTGTTCGAGTCCTCGCTCACCAAGGTCTCCGGGCGGCTGGTCAAGGTGTCGAGCTGGTACGACAACGAGTGGGCCTTCTCGAACCGCATGCTCGACGTGACGATGGCCTGGATGGCGGCCAGGTAAGTGGGGGCGATGAAGATCCTGCGCATGGCCGACCTCGACCTGGCCGGCAAGCGCGTGTTCATCCGCGCGGACCTGAACGTGCCGCTGGACGATCATGGCGCCATCGCCGACGACACGCGCATCCGCGCCTCCGTCCCGGGCATGCGCCTCGCGCTCGAGCGCGGCGCGGCGGTGATGGTCACCTCGCACCTGGGCCGGCCGAAGGAGGGCGAGTTCAGCGCCGCCGACTCGCTGGCTCCCGTCGCGCGCCGCCTGGGCGAGCTGCTCGGGCGCGAGGTGCCGCTCGTGCGCGACTGGGCGGACGGCGTCGCCGTGAAGCCCGGCGAGCTGGTGCTGCTCGAGAACTGTCGCTTCAACAAGGGCGAGAAGAAGGACGACGAGGCCCTCGCCCGCAAGCTCGCCGCGCTGTGCGACGTCTACGTGAACGACGCCTTCGGCACGGCGCACCGCGCGGAGGCCACCACCCACGGCATCGCGAAGTACGCCAAGGTCGCGTGCGCGGGACCGCTCCTCGCCGCGGAGCTCGACGCGCTGGGGCGCGCGCTCGCGAGCCCCAGGCACCCGCTGGTGGCGATCGTCGCGGGCTCGAAGGTGTCCACCAAGCTCACCATCCTCAAGTCGCTCGCGGCGCGCGTCGACCAGCTCATCGTGGGCGGGGGCATCGCCAACACCTTCATGCTGGCCGCGGGGCTCCCGGTCGGAAGATCGCTGTGCGAGGCGGGGCTCGCGCCCGAGGCCAAGGAGATCATGGTGATGATGAGCGCGCGCGGCGCCGCGGTGCCGATCCCCGGCGACGTCGTCTGCGGCAAGGCGTTCGCGGCCGACACGCCCGCCGCCACCAAGGCCGCGCAGGACGTGGCCGAGGACGACATGATCCTCGACATCGGCCCGGCGACCGCCGCGGCCTACGCCGCGATCCTGCGCGACGCGGGCACCATCGTGTGGAACGGTCCCGTCGGGGTGTTCGAGTTCGAGGCGTTCGGCAACGGCACGCGCACGGTCGCGGAGGCGATCGCCGCCTCGCGGGCCTTCTCCATCGCCGGCGGCGGCGATACCCTGGCAGCGATCGCGAAATACGGCGTGACGCAGCGCATCGGCTACATTTCGACCGGCGGCGGCGCCTTCCTCGAGTTCCTCGAGGGCCGCACGCTGCCCGCCGTGGAGATCCTCGAGCGACGCGCCGCGGGCGCCTGACGAGCGGCGCAAGGACATGCAGCGCAGCACGAAGATCGTCGCCACCCTCGGCCCCGCGTCGAGCGACGCCGCGGTGCTCGAGCGGATGTTCCTCGCCGGCGTGGACGTGGTGCGGCTGAATTTCTCCCATGGCAGCGCCGAGGACCACCTCAAGCGCGCCGAGCTCGTGCGCGCGACCTGCCGCAAGGTCGGACGCGCGGTGGGCATCATGGCGGACCTGCAGGGACCGAAGATCCGCGTGGGCCGGTTCAGGGATGGGCGCGTGGCGCTCGCCGCAGGCGCGGACTTCGTGCTCGATGCCGACTGCGAGCTGGGCGACGCGGGCCGCGTGGGGCTCGACTACAGGGAGCTGCCGCGCGACGTGCGCCCGGGTGACGTGCTGCTGCTCGACGACGGCAAGATCGTGCTCGACGTGCGCGAGGTCGAGGGCGCGCGCATCCACACGGTGGTGCGGCACGGCGGCACGCTCTCCAACAACAAGGGCATCAACCGCCAGGGCGGCGGGCTCACCGCGCCCGCGCTCACGCCCAAGGACATGGAGGACATCCGTACCGCGGCCGGGATGAAGGCGGACTACGTCGCCGTCTCCTTCCCCAAGAGCGGCGCCGACATGTACCTCGCGCGCGAGCTGCTGCGCGCGGCCGGCGGCCACGCGATGCTGATCGCCAAGATCGAGCGCGCCGAGGCGATCCCCGCCCTCGAGGACATCATGCACGCCTGCGACGGCATCATGGTCGCGCGCGGCGACCTCGCGGTCGAGGTGGGGGACGCGAGCGTGCCGGCGCTGCAGAAGCGCATGATCCGGCAGGCGCGCGAGCTGAACAAGCTCACCATCACCGCGACGCAGATGATGGAGTCGATGATCTCCAGCCCGGTGCCCACGCGCGCCGAGGTCTCCGACGTGGCCAACGCCGTGCTCGACGGCACCGACGCGGTGATGCTCTCGGCCGAGTCGGCCTCGGGGCAGTACCCGGTCGAGACGATAGCGGCCATGAACCGCATCTGCATCGAGGCCGAGAAGTCGCAGGTCGTGACGCTCGAGAGCGAGTTCCTGAACCGCGTCTTCCAGCGCGTCGACCAGTCGATCGCGATGGCGGCCCTCTTCACCGCCTTCCACCTCAAGGTGAAGGCGATCGCCTCGCTCACCGAATCCGGATCCACGGCGCTCTGGATGTCGCGCCTGAACTGCGGCGTGCCGATCTACGCGCTCACCGCGCAGACCTCGACGCGCTACCGCTGCACCCTGTTCCGCGACGTCTACCCGCTGATGGTGAAATACGTCGGCCACGACCGCGAGGAGCTGCTCGCCGAGGCCGAGTCCGTGCTCGTCGCCAACGGCGTGGTGCGCCCGGGCGACATCATCGTGCTCACCATCGGCGAGCCCATCGGCAAGTCCGGCGGGACCAACACGATGAAGATCGTCACGGTGGGCCAGCGCCGCGACCACAATTGACCGTTCGCACTCAATGGAGGTAGCCATGGACACGAAACTCATGACCGAAACCGCCCGCGCCATGGTGGCGCCCGGCAAGGGCCTGCTCGCCGCCGACGAGAGCGCGGGAACGTGCAAGAAGCGCTTCGACTCCATCGGAGTGGAATGCACCGAGGAAAACCGCCGCGCCTACCGCGAGATTCTCTTCACCACGCCGGGGATCGCGCAATTCGTGAGCGGCGTGATCCTGTTCGACGAGACGCTGCGCCAGAAGACGAAGGACGGCGTGGGCTTCGCCGAGTACCTGAGGAAGAACGGCATCCTGCCCGGCATCAAGGTCGATGCCGGCACTCACGACATGGCGCTGCATCCGGGAGAGAAGGTGACCGAGGGGCTCGACCGGCTCGCCCAGCGCATGGAGGAGTACTTCAAGCTCGGCGCGCGCTTCGCCAAATGGCGCGCGGTGATCACCATCGGGGATGGCATTCCCTCGGCCGCGTGCCTGGAGGCCAACGCCCACGCGCTCGCGCGCTACTCGGCCATCTGCCAGGAAGCCTCGATCGTGCCGATCGTCGAGCCGGAGGTGCTCCTGGACGGCGACCACTCGGCCGAGCGCAGCGAATCGGTGCACCAGGACACGCTCGAGACGCTCTTCCACGCGCTCGAGCGCCACGGCGTGATCCTCGAGAACGTGATCCTCAAGGCGAGCATGGCCGTCTCCGGCAAGGGCCACCCGAAGCAGGCGGGGGTGCAGGAAGTCGCGGAGCGCACGCTGCGCGTGCTCAAGCGCACCGTCCCCGCGGCGCTGCCCGGCGTGGTGTTCCTGTCGGGGGGGCAGACCGACGAGCACGCCACCGCGCACCTGGACGCGATGAACCGCATCGGAGGCGCCCCATGGCCGCTCAGCTTCAGCTACAGCCGCGCGCTGCAGGCGATGCCGCTCAAGACCTGGCGCGGCTCGGCGGCCAATGCGCCCGCGGCGCAGAAGGCATTCCACCACCGCGCCCGCATGAACGGCCTCGCGGCCAAGGGCGAGTGGAGCTCCGAGGCGGAGAAGCAGCCCGCGACCGCGTGAGGACGCTCTACGAGTCGTCGATCGCGAGCCTGCCGCTCGTCGGGCGCGGCAAGGTGCGCGACATCTACGCCGTGGGCGCCGAGCGCCTGCTCATCGTCACCACGGACCGGCTGTCGGCGTACGACGTGATCCTGCCCACGCCGGTCCCCGGGAAGGGCCGCGTGCTCACCGAGCTCGCCAACTTCTGGTTCGGCAAGCTCGCCTACATCATCCCCAACCACCTCACGGGAATCGATCCGGAGACGGTGGTGCAGCCCGGCGAGCGCGAGCAGGTGCGCGGCCGCTCGATGGTGGTACGCCGCTTCACGCCCCTGCCGATCGAGGCCGTGGTGCGCGGCTATCTCGAGGGCTCGGGATGGAAGGAGTACGGGCAGAGCGGCACCGTGTGCGGCATCGCGCTGCCGCCGGGCCTGGCGCGCGCCGCGCGCCTGCCGCAGCCGATCTTCACCCCCGCCACCAAGGCCGAGGCCGGGCACCACGACGAGAACATCTCCTTCGAGCGCACCTGCGAGATGATCGGCCCGGAGCGCGCGCGCGAAGTGCGCGAGGCCGCCATCCGCCTCTACCAGGCCGCCGCCGCCTACGCGCTCGAGCGCGGCATCATCATCGCCGACACCAAGTTCGAGTTCGGCCTGGACCCGCAGGATCGCCTGTACCTCATCGACGAGGCGCTCACGCCCGACTCCTCGCGCTTCTGGCCGCTGGAGACCTGGCGCGAGGGAGCCAGCCCCGAGAGCTTCGACAAGCAATATGTGCGCAACTGGCTCGACAGCATCGGCTTCGAGCGCAAGCCGCCCGCCCCCGCGATGCCGCCCGAAGTGGCGCGCAGGACCTCGGAGAAGTACCTGGAGGCCCTGAAGCGCCTCACGGGCTGAAGCGCGCCGGCAAGCCCCCGCAACCGACGGAGATCGCCATGGAGTTCCTCACGTTCGCCTGGGTCGCGGACCCGGCGGTGTGGATGAGCCTCGTCACCCTCGCCGCGCTCGAGATCGTGCTGGGGATCGACAACCTCGTCTTCCTCGCCCTGCTCACCAACCGCCTGCCCGAGGCGCGCCGGCCGCTCGCGCGCAAGGTGGGGCTCACGCTGGCGCTCGCCACGCGGCTCATGCTGCTCGCCGCCATCGCGTGGATCGTGACGCTCACGCGTCCGCTCTTCACGCTCGCCGGGCTCGGCATTTCCTGGCGCGACCTGATCCTCATGGCGGGCGGCGTGTTCCTGCTGGTGAAGGCCACGCACGAGATCCACAACGAGGTCGAATCGGAGCCCGAGCCGCACGGCTCGCCCCCGGCGGCGGCCTCGTTCGGGGCGACCGTGGTGCAGATCGCGCTGATCGACATCATCTTCTCGCTCGATTCGGTGATCACCGCGGTGGGCATGGCCGACCACCTGTGGATCATGGTTGCGGCGGTGGTGGCCGCGATGGCGATCATGCTCGCCGCCTCCACTCCGCTCGCGCACTTCGTGTCCGCGCACCCGACGGTGAAGATGCTGGCGCTCTCCTTCCTGCTGATGATCGGCGTCTTCCTCGTGGCCGACGGCCTGCACTTCCACATCCCGAAGGGGTACCTCTATTTCTCGCTCGCGTTCTCGATCCTGGTGGAAGCGCTCAACCACTGGGTGCGGGGACGGCGCCGGCGCGCCCGCGCGGCGGCCTCCCCATGAATACCCGCATCGATCCCCGAGCGCTCACGCGCGAGCTGCTCGCGTTCAACACGATCAATCCGCCGGGGATGGAGCGGGCGTGCGCGAGGCACCTCGGCGCGCTGCTCGAGAACGCCGGCTTCGCCGTCGCATTCCACGAGTTCGCCGAGTCGCGCACCAGCCTCATCGCGCGCATCGGCGGCGCCGAGAAGCCGCCGATCTGCTTCACGGGCCACATCGACACGGTGCCGCTGGGCGCCGCGCCCTGGGCGCGCGACCCGTTCGCCGGCGAGACCGACGGCGACAGGCTGTACGGCCGCGGCGCCACCGACATGAAGAGCGGGATCGCCGCCTTCGTCGCGGCCGCGCTCGAGCTGGCGCCGCACCTGCGCGCCGGGCCCGGGCTGGTGCTGGTCATCACGGCGGGCGAGGAGATCGGCTGCGAGGGCGCGAAGTACCTCGCCGACCACGCGTTGCTCGATCGCGCCGGGGCGATCGTCGTGGCCGAGCCCACGGCCAACTATCCCTACGTGGGCCACAAGGGCCTCGCCTGGTTCGAGGTCGAGACCACGGGCGTGACCGCGCACGGCTCGATGCCCGAGCTGGGCGACAACGCGATCGTCAAGATGGCCGGGGTCATCGGAGCGCTCGAGGGCTTCCACTTTCCCGTCGAAAGCCATCCCGTCATGGGGCACCCCACGCTCAACGTGGGCACGATCCACGGCGGCCTGAACACCAACTCGGTGCCGGACCGCGCGACCATTACCGTGGACACGCGCACGGTTCCCGGCGTCGACCATGCGCACCTGTGCCGCTCGCTCGGGACGCTGCTTGCTCCGCGCGGCGCCCGCGTGCGCGGGCTCGTCGACGTCCCTTCGCTCTACACCGAGCCGGACGACGCATGGGTGCAGCAGGTGTTCGAGGCCTGCACGCCGTTCCTCGATGCGCGGCCGACGCCGAAGACGATCACGTTTTCCACCGACGGCGCGGACCTCAAGCGCGCCTTCGGGGGCCCGCCCGCCGTAGTGCTGGGCCCCGGCGAGCCGCGCCTCGCGCACCAGACCGACGAATGGTGCTCGATCCACCGCATCGAGCAATCGGTGGAGCTCTTCGCGACGCTGATGCGCCGCTGGTGCGGGGCCTGACCGGCTCGCGCCTTACACCGACACCGCGACCTTGACCATCAGCGCGATGAGGAACAGCGCGAAGATGCGCCGCAGCGTCGCTCCCGGCAGGCGATGGGCGAGGCGCGCGCCGAGCGGTGCGAGCAGCATGCTGCTGGAGGAGATTCCCACCAGCGCCGGAAGGTAGACGAAGCCCAGGCTCCAGGACGGCAGCTGCGGCACCCGCCATCCCGCGGCCACGTAGCCCGTCGTGCCCGCGATCGCGAGCGGGAATCCCAGCGCCGCGACCGTGCCGATGGCGCGGTGCGTCGTCACGTTGCGCCAGGTGAGGAAGGGCACGCCGATGGCGGCCGCGCCCCCGCCGAAGAAGCTCGACACCACGCCGATCAGGGCGCCCATGCCCGCTAGCGGCGCGGGCCCGGGCAACGCGCGCGTCGCGGCCGGGCGAAAATTGAACACCATTTGCGCGATCACGAGCAGCGTGAAGCCGACGAAGAAGTACTTGAGGAACGCGCTCGCCACGAAGCGCGCCACGGCCGCCCCGCCCAGCACTCCGGCCAGCAGGCCGGGCGTCATGGCCCTCACCACCGGCCAGTCGACCGCCCCGTGGCGCTGGTGGGCGCGGAAGCTCGACCACGAGCCGACCATCATCGCCGCGAGCGAGGTACCGATGGCCAGGTGCATCACGAACTCGCGGGGCATCCCGTGGGCGGCGAATATGAGGGCGAGCGAGGAGACGATGATCGAGCCGCCGCCGATCCCCAGCAATCCGGCGAAGAATCCCGCGGCCGCGCCGATCGCGAGATAGGACGCGAGCTCAACCACCGAGCATCTCGACGATGAAGCGCCATTCGTGCGCCGTCACGGGCGTGATGGACAGGCGATTGCCGCGGCGCAGCGTGATCATGTCCTCGAGCGGGCGGTACCCGCGCATCTCCTCCAGGCTCATGAGGCGGGTCTTCTTCACGAACGCCACGTCCACCAGCATCCAGCGCGGGGCGTCGGGCCGCGCCTTGGGATCGTGGTAGGGGCTCGCGGGATCGAACTGCGTCGCGTCGGGATAGGGCGCGCTCGCCACCCGCGCGAGGCCGGCGATGCCGGGCTGCGGGCAGCTCGAATGGTAGAACAGCACGCCGTCGCCGATGCGCATGGCGTCGCGCATGAAGTTGCGGGCGGTGTAGTTGCGCACGCCGAACCAGGGCGTGGTCTTTCCCGGGGCGCGGGCGAGGTCGTCGATCGAGAACTCGTCGGGCTCGGACTTCATGAGCCAGTAGCGCGCGGGGCTCTTCATGGGGTGTCCTGCGGTGTTCGTCCGGGCCGCACTCTCGAACCCAACGGTTCAAGGCGGTCGCCTGCCGAGCGCCGCAGGTACGTCCGACGTGGGACGCGCACAATAGCGCTCTTGGCTGGCGTCCTGGCTAACAAGCTTATCGGTTCAAAGGATGTAAGCCCGGACGAACACCGCAGGATACCCGCGCTGCCTAAGGGCCGCCAACGGCCCCTAGAAGAGATTCTCCTGGTCGGCAGCGAGCGCCGACTCCACGGTTTCCTGCATCGCCCCGATTCTACGCTTGAACGCGGCGCCATCAAATGCCTGCGCGTCGGGACGGTTCGAGAGCAGCTCGTGGGCGACGTTCAGGGCGGCCATGATCGCGATGCGCTCGTTGCCGACGACCTTGCCGGTGTCGCGCACTTCCTTCAGCTTGCGATTGAGGTAGTCGACCGAGGCGAGCAGCTGCTTTTCCTCCCCGTCGGGACAGGCGACGCGGAATTCGCGCCCCAGGAGGCTGATCGAGAGCGCCCCCTTGTCGCGCGCCTTCGCTTCGCTCACGTCTCGGTCTCCGGAATCTGCTTGAGCAGCGCCTCGATGCGCGACTTGGCCGCCGCGAGCTTCTCGGCGAGGCGGGAATTCTCGTCGGTGCGCGCTGCCACCTGTTGGCGCAGGTCACGGTTTTCCTCGCGCAGGGCGCTCATGCGCTGGACCAGTTGCGCGAGCTTCTCCTCGAGGCTGGACAGTTCCGAATCCATGATCCCACCCTATTGGAAATTGCTTGCCGCGTCAATGCATAAGCCCACATTCTGAAAGTCATTTCGAGCGCTCCGCGCCCTCCTCGCGTATGATGGCGTTGCCAACGGATGCACGGCAGCCGATGGAGTGCGGGCGCCGCCCCGCGACCGCCCGATCGAAGGACCGTCATGAAACCGTTGCCAGTCGCGGGGCTGCTGGGCCTTGCCGCCCTGGGCGCCCAGGCCCAGGTGCCCGCCCACCCCCCCGGCCTCCCCAGCCTCGAGCCGCCCGTCGTTACTACCACCCGCGGCCTGGAGCCCGCCCCTTCGCTACGCGATACGACCGTGATAACGCGCCAAGAGCTCGATGCGGCGGGGCCCCTGTCGCTGGGAGAGGTGCTCGAGCGCCGCGCCGGCGTGGAGCTGCGCGCCACCGGGGGCGCGGGCCAGCCGCAGGGCATCTTCATCCGCGGGGCCGGAAGCGGGCAAACACTCGTGCTCGTCGACGGCCTGCGCGTGGGCTCGGCCGCGGCAGGGACCACGTCGATCGAGAGCATTCCGCTCGCGATGATCGAGCGCATCGAGGTGGTCAAGGGTCCGATGTCGAGCCTCTACGGCCCCCAGGCGGGCGGCGGCGTGATCCGGATCTTCACGCGCGGCAAGACCGTGCCGTACCTGTTCGCCGACGCCGGATATGGAAGCGACAACGACCACAGCGCCTCGGCCGGCATCGCGACCGCGGACGATGCCACGAACCTCTCGCTCTCGATGGGAGCGCGCAAGGTGGACGCGCGGAGCGCGACCAATCCGCGCTCCCCCGGCTACGTCCCGGACCGCGATCCGCATGAGAACGCTTTCGCGACCTTCCATGCCGCGCAGCGGATGTGGACCGGGGAAACGCTCGCCCTCGAGGCATTCGTATCGCGCTCGCGTACCCGCTTCGATGCCGGCGCGCCCGCCGACGGCTCCGCGCCCGACGACCGCAGCGACCAGACCCTGTCCGGCGCGCGTCTTTCCAGCTCGGCGCAGTTCGCCGGCTGGTGGGCGAGCCGCCTCGCCGTGGGCTTCGGCCTTGACAACCTGGTGTTCCACGGCCAGAACCCGGCGCGCTTCCAGACGCGCCAGGACCAGGCCTCGTGGATCAACGAGTTCGCCATCACGCAGGGCTCCGTCGTGCTGGGCGCGGAGACCGTGCGCGAAACGGTGCAGCCGGACGCATTCACGCACAATCGGCGCGACACCAATTCCGCCTTCGCCTCCGTGCACCAGAGCCTGAATGGACAGCAGCTCGAGGCGAGCGCGCGCCGCGACGATGTCGACGATTTCGCCTCGAACAATACCGGCAGCCTGAGCTACGGCGTGGACTGGCCGTCCGTGGCGCGCATCAGCGCGACGTGGGCGCGCGGCTTCCGGGTTCCCACCTTCAACGATCTCTACGGGCCGAGCCTGCCCGGCTACGCGCCGAACCCGCAATTGCAGCCCGAGCGCAGCCAGAGCCGCGAGGTGGCGCTGCGCAACCCCACGGGCGGGGCGCTGCAGTGGAGCCTCATCGCGTTCGACAACCGCATCGACGATCTCATCGTCTACAGCCCCTCCGCGGCGACGGTGCTCAACGTCGATCGCGCCCGCGTGCGCGGCGTGCAGGCCGCGGCGAGCGCGACCTGGGCCAAGGTGCGCTGGCGCGCCGCCCTCACGGTGCAACGACCCCGCGACGAGGTGAGCGGGCTGCGCCTGCAGGGACGCGCCGAGCGCTTCGGCACGCTCGATGCCGCCCGCGCCTTCGGTCCCTGGACCGCCGGGGTTTCACTGCTCGCGAGCGGCGCGCGCTTCGATTCGGGCGACGAGGCCCCGGGCACGCGCCTGCCTGGCTACGCGGTGCTCGACGCGCGCCTGCGCTACGCCTTCGACAAGCACTGGTCCGCCGAGCTCGCCGTCGACAACCTCGCCGACCGGCGCTACGAGAGCGCCGTGGGCTACGACGCCCCGCGGCGCGCGGTGTTCCTGAGCGTGCGCTTCGAGGCGTACTGATCCCCGGGCCGGCACGCGGATATTTGCTATCGTTCGCCCGTGGTCCCCGACGCCATCAACCCGGATTCCGTCCATCGCGCGCTGGTCGTGAAGCTGCGCCACCATGGCGACGTGTTGCTCGCCTCGCCCGTGTTCCAGGTGCTGCGCAACCGGGCGCCGCGCGCCGAGATCGACGCGCTGGTCTACGACGACACGCGCGACATGCTCGCGGGGCATCCGGCGATCGCGCAGATCCACGGCGTGGACCGTGCGTGGAAGCGCCAGGGCCTCGCCTCGCAGGCGCGCCACGAAAGCGCGCTGCTGCGCGCGCTGCGCGAGCGGCGCTACCAGCTGCTGGTGCACCTCACCGACCACTGGCGCGGCGCGTGGCTCGCGCAGGCGCTGCGGCCGCGCTGGTGCGTCGCTCCCGAGCGCGACAACGCCTTCTGGCGCTGGAGCTTCACGCACCGCTACAAGCTGCCGCGGTTGACGCCGCGCCACAGCGTCGAGACCAACCTCGACGCCCTGCGCCGCCTCGGTCTCTATCCCGAGCAAGACGAGAAGGCGCTGGTGATGGTTCCCGGCGCCGAGGCCCAGGAGCGCGTCGACGGACTGCTCGCCGCCGCGGGCATCGCGCAGCGGGGATTCCTCCACGTGCATCCGACCTCGCGCTGGCTGTTCAAGTCGTGGACCGAGGCGAAGAACGCCGAGCTGCTCCGGCGGCTCGCCCACGACGGCCACCGCATCGTGGTGAGCGCCGCGCCGGATGCCCGCGAGCAGGCGATCGTGGGCCGCATCCTCGAGGAAGCGGCGGTGCCGGTGACGGATCTCTCGGGACAGCTGAGCCTGCGCGAGCTCGCAGCCCTCGCGGGTCGCGCGCGCCTGTTCCTCGGCGTGGACTCCGCGCCGATGCACATCGCCGCCGCCATGGGCACGCCGGTGGTGGCGCTGTTCGGGCCGAGCGGCGAGAAGGAGTGGGGCCCGTGGGGCGTGCCCCATCGCGTCGTGGCGAGCGGGCATCCATGCCGGCCGTGCGGCAACGACGGCTGCGGCGGCGGCAAGGTGAGCGAGTGCCTCACGCTGCTCGGCGTCGACCGCGTGTACGCGGCGGTGAACGAGCTGCTGGCCGGCTCGTGAGCGCGGCACCCAGGCCGGGCGGCCCGGGGCTCGGCCCGCGCGTCGCCCTCGTGCGCGGCCGCTACGACGCCTCGGGCGGCGCGGAGCGCTTCGTGCAGAACGCGATCCGCGCGCTGCGCTCGGCGGGCGCCTCGCTCACCATCGTGACCCGCGGCTGGCCCGACCACGACGGTTCGGTGATCGTGCTCGACCCCTTCCACATCGGCAGCCTCTGGCGCGACTGGGGCTTCGCGCGCGCGGTGTGCCGCGAGCTCGGGCGCCGGCGCTTCGATCTCGTGCAGTCCCACGAGCGCATCGCGTGCTGCGACGTGTACCGGGCCGGCGACGGCGTGCACGCCCAGTGGCTCGCGGAGCGCGCGCGTGCGCAGGGCGCGCTGGCGCGGCTGGCCACGCGCGCGAATCCGCACCATCGCTACCTGCTCGCCGCGGAACGCGAGTTGTTCGCGAGCCCGCGGCTGCGCGCCGTGATCTGCAATTCCGAGATGGTGCGCGGCGAGATCGCCGTGCGCTTCGGCACGCCGGGGGACAAGCTGGTCCTCATCCGCAACGCGGTCGACTCGCAGGCCTACCACCCGGGCCTGCGCGGCGAGCTGCGCGCGCCGGTGCGCGAGCAGCTGGGCGTGCCGCAAGACGCCCGCTTGGCGCTGCACGTGGGCTCGGGATTCGAGCGCAAGGGCGTGGGTGCTCTGCTGCTCGCGCTCGCGCGCGCCCCCGGCGCGCCATGGGCGGTCGTGGTCGGCAAGGACAAGCGCGCCGCGCACTACCTCGCGCTGGCGCGCGGCCTCGGCATCGAGGCCCGCGTGCGCTTCGTGGGCTCGGTGTCGGACGTCCGCCCCTACTACGCGGCCGCCGACAGCTTCGTCCTCGCCACGCTCTACGACCCGCTGCCCAACGCCGCCCTCGAGGCGATGGCCTGCGGGCTGCCGGTGGTGACCACGACGCGGTGCGGCGCGGCGGAGTTGCTGCGCGAGGGCGAGAGCGGGTTCGTGCGCGACGCGCTCGACATCGGGGGCCTGGCCGAGGCGCTCGGCCGGCTCGATCCGTCCACCGCGCACCGGATGGGCGCGGCCGCGCGCGAGGCGGTGGCGCCGCTCACCCCGCAGGCCATGGCCCGCGACTACCTCGCGCTCTACGAGCGCCTGCTTCGTCGATAATGTCGCCATGAACGACGCCATCGGCCCCTCGAGCCGCCAGCTCTACACCCGGCTGCTGCGCCACGTCTGGCCCTACCGAGGCGTGCTCGCCGCCGGCATCGTGGCCATGGTGGTGGGCGGCCTCGCCGACGCCGCGCTGGTCCAGCTCACGGGACCGCTCATCGACCAGCTCTTCGTGCACAAGAACCGCGAGCTCGCGATCCTGCTGCCCCTGGGGATCATCGCCGTGTTCCTCGTGAGCGGACTGGCGAGCTTCGTCTCCGGCTACTCGTCGGCGTGGGTGAGCAACAAGGTGATCCTGGACCTGCGCCTCGCCATGTTCGGCAAGGTGCTGCGCCTGCCGCCCGCGTACTTCGACGAGGTGCCAACCGCGCAGCTGGTGGCCAAGTTCACCAACGACGTGAACAACCTCGCCTCCGCCTCCACCGGGGTGCTCACGGTGCTGGTGCGCGACTCGGTGACGATCCTGGCGCTGCTGGCGATCCTGGTCGACTCCAATTGGAAGCTCACCCTGATCGCCTTCGTCGTGATCCCGCCCATCGCGCTCGTGGTGCGTGCGTTCAGCCGGCGGCTGCGCCAGATGAGCCGCGAGAACCAGCGCGCCGTGGGCGGCATCGCGGAGGTGCTCGACGAGGCGATCGCAAACCAGCGCGTGGTGCGCGTGTTCGGGGGCCAGGTCTACGAGAGCGCGCGCTTCGAGAAGGCGGGGCAGCGCATTCGGCATTTCATGATGAAGCAGGCCACGGCGGCGGCGGGCACGGTGCCCGTCACGCAGCTCATCGTCGCGTGCGCCATCGCGGCGATCATCTATTTCGCCGCCGGCCAGGCCTTCGCAGGCTCCACCGACGTCGGGCAGTTCATCAAGTTCATCGCGGCCACGGGCATGCTGCTGCAGCCCCTGAAGCGCCTCACCGGCATCAACGAGCAGCTGCAGAAGGGCCTGGCGGCGTGCGAGAGCGTCTTCGGGCTGGTCGACGAGGCGCCCGAGGACGACCATGGAACGGTCGCGATCGACCGGGCGAAGGGCGCGCATCCGCTTCGACGACATCTCGCTCTCCTATGCGGGCGGCTCGCGCCCCGCGCTCGCCCACGTGACGCTCGAGGTGCGCCCCGGGGAGACGCTCGCCCTGGTGGGGCCCTCGGGAAGCGGCAAGTCGAGCCTGATCCACCTGCTGCCGCGCTTCTACCATCCCGACGGCGGGCGCATCACGCTCGACGGCCGCGACCTCGAGTCGCTCACCCTGGAGAGCCTGCGCCGGCAGATCTCGCTGGTGTCGCAGGCCGTGGTCCTCTTCAACGACACGGTGGCGGCCAACATCGCGTACGGGCGCGCCGACCGCGCCTCGCGCGCCGAGATCGAGAGCGCCGCGCGCGCCGCCCACGCGATGGAATTCATCGAGGCGCTTCCGCAGGGCCTCGAGACCGAGATCGGCGAGAACGGCGCGAAGCTCTCGGGCGGGCAGCGCCAGCGCATCGCGATCGCGCGCGCGATCCTCAAGGACGCACCGATCCTGCTGCTCGACGAGGCCACTTCCGCGCTCGACACGGAAAGCGAGCGCGCGGTCCAGGCCGCGCTCGAGACCCTCATGGAAGGCCGCACCACCATCGTGATCGCCCATCGCCTCTCGACCATCGAGAAGGCCAACCGGATCGTGGTGATGTCGCAGGGGCACATCGTCGAGTCCGGAAGCCACGCGGACCTGCTCGGCGCGGGCGGCGTGTACGCCGGCCTGCACCGCCTCCAGTTCGCGGGCGCATGAGCGCGGTGCAAGGCGCGCAGCCGAGGTTGCGCATCCTGCACACCGAGTCGTCGCTGGGCTGGGGCGGCCAGGAAATCCGCGTGCTCACCGAGGCCCGGGGAGTGGCGCAGCGCGGCCACGAGGTGGTGATCGCCGCTCCCGCGCAATCGCGCATCTACGCCGAATCGCCGCGCTACGGCATCGACGCGCTCGCGTTGCCCATCGCGCGCAAGAACGCCGCCGGCGTGCTCGCGCTGCGCCGCCTGCTCGCGAGCCGGCGCTTCGACGTCGTGAACACCCACAGCTCGACCGACGCGTGGTGTGCCGCGATCGCCTGCGAGACGCTGCGCGGCGCCCCTGCGCTGGTGCGCACCCGGCACATTTCGGCGAGCATGCCGCGCAACGCCGCGACGCGCTGGCTCTACAACCACGCCACGGCACGCATCGTCACCACCGGCGAGCGGCTGCGCGAGCAGGTAATCGCCGAGGCGGGATCGGATCCGCGGCGCGTGGTCTCGATCCCCACCGGCATCGACGTCGCGCGCTTCGCTCCCGGGGACCGGGCGGCGGCACGCGCGCGCGTGGGGCTGCCCGCCGCAGCCGCCATCGTGGGCATCGTGGCGACGCTGCGCAGCTGGAAGGGGCACCGCTACCTGCTCGAGGCGATCGCGCGCCTGCAGCGGCCCGGCGTGCTGCTCGTCGTCGTGGGCGACGGACCGCAGCGCTCTGCGCTCGAGGCGCACGCCGCGGAGCTGCGCATGGCGCAGGCGGTCCGGTTCGTCGGCGACCGGGCGGACGTGGAGGAATGGCTGCGCGCCTTCGACGTCTTCTGCCTGCCGTCGTATGCCAACGAGGGTGTCCCCCAGGCGCTGATGCAGGCCATGGCCTGCGGACTGCCCGTGCTCACCACGCCCGTCGGCAGCATCGAGGAAATCGTGCACGACGGCGTCACCGGGATTCTTGTCCCCCCGAGGATCCGGGAAGCCTCGCGGCGGGCCTGGCCGGCCTGCTGGACGACGCGGCGCGGCGCGACGAACTCGGGCGCGCGGCGCGCTGCGCCGCGCTCGAGCGCTTCGGCGACGCACGCATGGTCGATCGCATGATCACGGTCTTCCGCGAAGCGGCAAGCCTGCGCCATGGGTGAGCGCTTCGCGACCCGCGCGCTCGTGGTGTCGCGCGCGCTCGCCCGTCGACTGGAGCGCGCGGCGCGCGCCCCCGGGGCGCCCGAGCGCGTGCTGGTGGCCCACAACCTGCTGCTGGGCGACACGCTCATGCTGACCCCGCTGCTCGCCAAGCTGCGCGCGCACGCGACCCGGAGCGCAGGTCACGCTGCTCGCGGCGCCCGCGCTGGTGCCGCTGTATGCCCGGCGCCCGTACGGCGTGCGTGCCTTGCCGTTCACGCCCTCCGATGCGTCCACCGCGCGCGACCTCGTGGGCGGCGAACCCTACGACCTGGCCATCGTGCCGGGAGACAACCGCTACAGCTGGCTCGCCGCGGCGCATGGGTGCGCGGCGCATCGTGGCCCACGCCGGCGGGCGCCGGCGCTCGAACTGGCCGATCGACGAACTGCGGCCCTATGCGGACGAGCCCGCGGCCTGGGGCGACATGGTGGCGGACCTGGTCGACGGCGACGATGCCCCGCCGTACGCGCGCGGCGACTGGGCGCGGCCGCAGGCGCGGGCGTTCGAACGTCCCCCGGCGCCCTACGCGGTCCTCCACGTGGGTGCGAGCACACCCCTCAAGCAGTGGCCGATCGAGCGCTGGAGCGCGTTGGCCGACGCGTTGAGCGCACGCGGGCTGCGCGTGGTCTGGAGCGCGGGCCGCGGCGAGGAATCGATCGTGGCGGCCTGCGATCCCGCGCGCCGCCATGCCTCGCTCGCAGGAGCGCTCGACCTGGCGCAACTCTGGGAGCTCCTCGAAGGCGCTGCGCTCCTCGTGGCCCCGGACACCGGCGTCTCGCATCTCGGGCGCGTGGCGTGGACTCCGACCGTCGCCCTGTTCGGCCCGGGCTCGGCGGCGGTCTGCGATCGCGGGCGCTTCTGGCGCGACACCCCATGGCACGCCGTGGGCGCCGCGACCTTTCCCTGCCGCGACCAGCGCATGCTCTTCGGCCGCGAGATCGCGTGGGTGCGCCGCTGCACCCGATCCACCGCCGAGTGCGCCGAACCGCGCTGCATGCAAGCCATCTCCGTCGACGCGGTGCTCGCCGCGATCGATGCGATGCTTCCCGCCTGAAGATTCCGCCGCCCATGCCCGGGCCCCGCCTTTCCGCGACCATCGTCACCTACCGCCCGGATCCCGAGCTGCTCGCGCGGGCGCTATCCTCGCTCGCTGCCGCCGCGCAGCGCGCGCGAATGGCCGGACGCATCGACGCCGCGCAGGTCTTTCTCGTGGACAACGGCCCCGTCGAATCGCGCGCGCACGTGCAGGCGGCCCTGGCGGCGTGGCCGCCCGGCGCCGGCGCGATCGAGATCGTCTCGGGCCACGGCAACCTGGGCTACGGCCGCGCGAACAACCTGGTGCTCGGACGCCTCGCCTCCGGCTTCCACCTCGTCATGAATCCGGACGTCGAGCTCGAGCCCGGCGCCCTCGATGCGGCGCTCGCGGCGCTGCAGGAGCATCCCGACTACGGGCTCGTGGCCCCCGCGGTCTACGGCGAGGACGGCGCGCGCCAGTACCTGTGCAAGCGCTACCCGTCGCTCTGGGTGCTCTTCCTGCGCGGCTTCGCCCCGGGCTTCCTGCGGCGGCGCTTCGCGCGCGCCGTGGACGCCTACGAGATGCGCGACGTGATCGGCGAGCGCGTCGTCCCGGGCGTGCCGCTCGCCAGCGGCTGCTTCATGCTGTTTCGCACCGCGCTCTTCGAGCGGCTGGGCGGATTCGATCCGCGCTTCTTCCTCTACTTCGAGGACTACGACCTGAGCCTGCGCGCGGGGCGCGAGGCGACGGTGGCGTACGTGCCGCAGGCGCGCATCGTCCACCACGGCGGCAAGGCGGCGCGCAAGGGCTGGCGCCACGTGGGATGGTTCCTGCGCTCGGCCTGGCGATTCTTCGCGACCCACGGATGGAAGATCGCGTGAGGCGCCGCGCTCAGCCGGAACGCGGGCCCCGGCCGTCGATCCACCGGTGCGGAACCGACACGATGCCGTAGTCACGGGTCTGGCCGGTCACCACGAATTCGACCTCCAGGGTGTCGAAGAGGCGCAGGCCCTCCGGATCGAGCGTGTGGGTCCGCAGCTTGTACTTGCCCGGCAGCAGTGAAAGCGCCTCGAATCGCACGGCGAAGGCGAAGAGGTTCGGCTCGATCCGGGCGGGCAGGTAGCCGGCCTCGTTGGAATGCGATCCGAACACCGAGGTCCCGTCGACCCGCATGATGCCGAACAGCAATACCGGGGGCCGGTCGTCGGGCTGGTAGGCCACGCCCTGCAGCACGAGCGCCTCGCCCATGCAGAACGTGGCCGCCGCGGCGCCGTCGTCGCGCTCGGTCCATGCATCCACGACCCTCGCGTGCACGCCGCCCGGAACGCGCAGGACGGCCTGCGCCGCCGCCGCCTTCTCCTCGTGGTACGTGAGGTACTCGCGCGTCACGTCGAAGCTGTCGCCGTGCATGCGCACGCGGCCCTGGTGGATCCAGAGCGCCCGGCGGCAGAGCGTCTGCACATGGAACATGCTGTGCGAGCACAGCAGGAGGGTGCCGTCGTCGGCAAGGTAGCGCTCGAGCCACGCGATGCATTTCTTCTGGAACGATTCGTCGCCCACCGCGAGCACCTCGTCGGTGATGAGCACCTCCGGCTCGAGCGCGGCAGCCACGGCGAAGCCCAGGCGCACGACCATCCCCGACGAGTAGTGCTTGATGGGTTCGTCGATGTGCTCGCCGATGTCGGCAAACTCGATGATCGACTGCACCTTCTCGCGCGTCTCCCGGCGCGACATGCCCATGAGCGCGCTCGAAAGATGGATGTTCTCGCGGCCCGTGTAATCCGGATGGAAACCGCTGCCCAGCTCCAGCAGCGCCGAGACCCGCCCGCGCACCTCGACGCTGCCGCGCGTGGGCTTCACCACGCCGGCGACGATCTTGAGCAGCGTGCTCTTGCCCGCCCCGTTGGCGCCGATCACGCCGACCGATTCGCCGCGCCGCAGCTCGAGGTCCACCCCGTCCAGGGCGCGGAAATGCGGCAGGTTCGCCTGTCCGGCGAGCAGCTTGAACAGCGTCGAGACGCGTCTGCCTGCCGTCTCCACCCTGGGAAAGTCCTTGCCCACCCCGGCGAGGCTCACCAGGGGGAGCGCGGGCGCGCTCACAGGAAGTCCTCGAAGAAGGGCGACAGGCGCTCGAAGACCCACAGCCCCGCGGCGAGCAGCGCGAACGCGGCGAGAAAGATCCAGGCGTCGGAGGCAACGAGTCCCGAGCCGTTGAGCAGCACCTCGTGCAGCCGCTCGAACACCTGCGTCAGCGGGTTGGCCTCGAGCCACGGTCGGAAACGCTCCGGCACCAGGGACACCGGATAGAGCACCGGCGTGGCGTAGAAGAGCAGCATCATCGCCACCGGGATCACATGCTCGACGTCGCGCAGCAGGGTCTGGATCGCGGCCAGGAACGCCGCCACGCCCACCGTGCCCACCATCAGGGCCACCAGCAGGACCAGGGCGGCGGGCGCGCCGCGCAGCGCGATGGGCTGGCCAAGCAGGCGCAGCGCCACGAGCACGGCGGCGTAGCCGATGGCGTGGATCGCGAAGCTGGAGCCGACCGCGGCAAACACGAGCAGCCGATGCGGGAAGGCCACCTTGCGGATGAGCCCTTCGTTGGCGCGGATCGCCGCCATGCCGCGCAGGGCGCCGTCGGAGAACATGAGCCAGGGCCAGAGGCTCACCGCGACGAACGTGAGGTAGCTCGCCTTCCCCGCGCCGGCCGGAAGACTCACGCGAAAGACCGCCGTAAACACGAACGCGTATACGGCGAGCAACGCGAGCGGGTGCGCGATCGCCCAGGCGAGGCCCGCCATCGAGCCGGCGTAGCGGTTCAGCACCTCGCGGCGGGTGAACGACCAGAGCAGCCATGCGCGGGACCACGGGGCGGCACCGGCTCGGATGCGCGCGTCCGAGAGCATGGCTAGGAGACCGTAATGGGTTCGATGCGCAGAATTATAGGCGCCCGGCCCCGGGTGCGCCTTCCTCCACGGCCCGCTCGATGAAACGCTCGAGCGCGCGCACGGGCTCGTCGCGATCGAAGAGCTCGCCCAGCCCTGATGCGATGCGCGCCGAGCAGGCGCCGCGCTCGGCGGCGTCGCCCCCGAGCCTGGCAGCGAGCTCGACGTAATCGTCCAGGCCCGAGGCGACGAGCCCGGGAACGCCCACCAGGCGCAGCATCGCCATGCTCTGCCGGCCGCGCATGAATGCACCCGGCAGCGTCACCACCGGCAGGGCGCACGCGAGCGCATCGAGGGAAGTGTTTCCGCCCGACCAGTGCAGCGTGTCGAGCATCACGTCGCAGAGGCGGTTGAGCCGCAGGTAGGCCCCGTGGGTCATGTACGGCAGGAACACGACCCGATCGGCCACGCTCATGCCGCGCTCGCGCAGGTGCGGCTCGAGGCGCGCGACGAAGCGGTCCGTGAGCCTGCGGTGGTTCGCCGCAAACATCACCGCCTTTCCCCTGGGATCGCGCTCCAGCACCCGGGCGATCAGCGCATCGTTGTCGGGATGGATCTTGAAGATCGATTGCGGGACCAGGTAGAGGTTGCGATCCTCGGGCAGCCCGAAGTCCGCGCGCGTGCCATGCTCCTCGCCGCCCGGCACGGCGTAGCGGGTACCCAGTCCCGGCAGGGTCGCGAGGCGCTCCGTGTAGAACGACTGCGCGCCCTCCGGCTCCATCTCGCGGCTGGACAGGAACCAATCGATCGAGGGCAGGCCGGTCGTGGTCGGATGGCCCCAGCCCGCCACCTGCACGGGCGCGAGCCGCAGCGAGGCGAGCCCGAAGGTATCCGCGTTCATGCCGAGCTCGGGATACACCAGGATGTCCAGCTCGTCGGCGAGGACGTGTTGCGCGAGCACGTGCAGGGAACGTCCCGGCAGGTGGCGGAACCGGTCGGCCGATGCGGCGATGGCGCGGGTATCCTCGGCGATCCACGGATTGGTGTAGTACACCACCTTCTCGAAGCGCTTCGGGTCGAGGCCGTGGATCCAGCTCGCGAAATAGCGTCCCGCGGTGCAGTTGAAAAAGAAGAAGCTGAAGAAGCCGACGCGGATGCGATTGCCGTCGCGTCGGCGCGCCGGCCGCCGCTCGAGCCATTCCGGCACCGCCGGGCGCAACACCCGCTGGACGAACTCGCCGTACGCGGCCTGCAGCTCGCGATCGTTCCCTCCCTGGTAGGCCAGATAGAAGTTGGTCCACCGGATGTCGGAGAGCGCATCGGCGGGGCGATCCCAGCGAAAGCGATCCGCGCCCTCGACGAGCTCCGCGAGGCCGCTTTCGTAGGCGCGCCGGCTTGCGTCCAGGTGCTCGGTGCCGTCGTACACCGCGGGCAGCAGCAAGCGCCGGCCGAGCGCGGCCTTCAGGTTGCCCGGATGGTCGCCTTCCACGGTCGCGAAGCTCGCCCGTGCCTCCTCGACCAGGCCGATCTCCCAGTAGAGGTCGGCGAGCGCGTTGCGTGCCTTCGCTTCACTCGGCGCGAGCGCCGCCGCGGTTGCGTAACTCTGTTGCGCGCCCGCCATTTCGCGCTGTCGCCGCAGCAGGTCGCCGAGGAACAGGTGCGCCTCGGCCAGGCGCGGATCGAGCGCTACCGCGCGGCGCGCACTCGCCACGGCGCGCTCGACGCTCCCGCGCAGCTCGAAGACGCGTGCCAGGTTGAAATGCGGCAGGCCGTATCGGGGATCGGCGAGGGTTGCCTGGTTGAATGCCCGGGTGGCATCGTCGAGCCGCTCCAGGGCGAGTTGCGCGAGGCCCAGGTTGTTCCAGGAGCGCGCCGCCGACGGCGCGGCATCCACGGAGCTCTGGAAGCAGGCGATGGCCTCCTCGGCGCGTCCGCAGTCGAGCAGCAGGTTGCCCAGCGCGTTCCAGGCTGGCGCCCACGCGGGCTTGAGCGCGACCGCACGGCGGTAGCGGGACTCGGCCCCGTCGAAGTCGCGCAGGTCCTCGGCTACGTGCCCGGCAACCAGCTGGGAGGCGGCATCGGCCTCGTCCAGCGCGAGCGCGCGGGCAATGCTCGAGCGCGCTTCGTCGAGGCGGCCCGCCTGGTGCTCGACGATCGCGCGCATGCGCCAGTGCTCCGCGACGTCCGGCGCGAAGCGGGTCAGCTCGCCGTACGCTTGCAAGGCGGCGTCCATGCGCCCGGCGCGATGGTGCTCCCGGGCCTGCTGGAGCAGGGCGTCGCTCATCGCTCGCCCCGCCCGTCGAGCCAGCCCCGCCACAACTCGCGATAGGCGGATTCGAGCACGCGCACGAAGCCGTCGGCATCGAGCAGCGCCGAAGCTTGCATGCGCGGGCGCAGCCCGGCGCAGCGCCCCGCCAGCCGCGCGCCGTCGGAAGCGAGCTCCGCCGCGATGCGAGCAAATCCCGCCGCGTCCGCCGCGATCAAATCCTCGGCGCCGAGCGCGCACAGGAGCGCCGCGCTTTGGCGCGAGAGCAGCGTGTCGCCCCGCAGGGTCACCACGGGCCGTCCCATCCACAGCGCCTCGAGCGTCGTGAGCCCGCCGTCGTATGGGAAAGTGTCGAGCACGACGTCGACGTCGCCGTACTGCGCGAGCGCCTCGGCGTGAGGAGAGTACGGCCGGAACTCGACGCGCCCCGGATCGATGCCATGCTCGCCGAACCAGGCGGCGAAATGCCCGTGGTCCTCGATCCGGTTCAACGCGGAATTCTTCAGCACCAGCCGCGCCTCGGGCACCCGCTCGAGCGCGAGGCGCCAGGCCTCGAGCGTGGCCTGCGAGATCTTGGCCATGCGATTGAACGAGGCGAACACCGGCGCGCGCGCCCCGCGGGCAAGCGGCGGCGGCACCACCGCCGGCGCATACTCCGGCGGCTGGTAGCACCAGCGCACGCGCGGCAGCCTCACGAGCGACTCGGTGAAGGGCTGCGCGTCGCCGGGCGGCGAGTGCAGATCGTCCGTGAGCAGGTAGTGCATGCCCGCGACACCGGTCGTATTGAAGTAGTCGAGCCAGGTGACGCACACGGGTGCCGGGCGCAGGGCGAACGCGGGCAGGCGGTTGCCGGGCGTGTGGCCCGCGAGATCGACTGCGATGTCGATGCGATCCGCACGCATGCGCTCGGCGAGCGCCGCGTCGTCGAGCGCCCCGACGTCGATCCAAGCGGCGGCGCGCTCGCGCAAGGCGCGCGTGAGATCGTCGTCGAGCTCCTGGCTCGCGTAGCAGCGCAACTCGATCGCCTCGGGATCGTGGCGACACAAAACCGGCTCGAGCAGGAAGGCGAGCGACGAGCGGTGGAACCGCGGCGACAGGTAGCCGACGCGCAGGCGGCGGTTCGGGTCGCGCACGTTGGCGAACACGACGGGCTCCGAGGAAGGCGCATGACGCACCGCCCATTCCCGATGGGCCTCGAAGATCGCCTCCCTCGAAAGCGCCGAGCCGCATTGCAAGGCAACGAGGCGGGCACTGCCGATCTGCGCGGCATCCGCGCCGCCCAGGGCCTCGGCGCGCGCCAGCGCACGCGCGGCGCGCTCGCTGCGGCCGAGATGCAGTTCCGCCGAGGCGAGGCGCACCCAGGCACCGGCGTTGGAAGGCTGCAGGGATGTCGAGCGCTCGAGGCATTCCCGCGCCCGGGTGAGCACTCCCTCCCGCAGCCACGAAGCCGCGAGCGCGTCCCAGGCCGGCACGTTGCCCGAATCGTGCCGCAACGCCTGCTCGAGCGCCGCACGTCCTTCGGCTTCCCGCCCGAGCGCCAGCAGCGCACGCCCGAGATTGAAATGGGCCCATCCATTCGCGGGCTCGAGATCGATCGCCTGGCGCGCCGCCGCCTCGGCCTGCCGGGAGTGGCCCACGTGGTTCAACGCGGCAGCCAGGTTGTTCCAGGCGCGCGCCTGCCGCGGGCGAAGCTGCGCCGCAAGAACGAAGTGCGCGATGGCTTCCTCGAGCCTGCCGGCGTCCTGGAGCAGCACCGCCAGTCGCGCATGCCCGGGCGCGAAGGACGGGTCGACGGCGACGGCTCGCCGCAGCGCGCCGATGGTGCCCTCCGGGTCACCCTGGCGTTCGAGCAGGTCGGCCTCGAGGAAACGATAGGCGGCGGTTTCGCGCCGGGCCAGCGCCCGCTGCAGCGATTGCGCTGCCGAGGCGGTCTCGCCGCGCTGTGCGAGCACTACCGCGATGCGGAAATCGGGCTCGCCGGACTCGGGATGGCGCTCCCGCAACTCCGCGTAGCGCCGCAACGCCTCGTCGAGGCGCCCGGCGCGCTGCAGGCTCGCCCCGGCCTCGAGGCCCCCTTCGAGGGTTTCCTGGATCACGATTGCAGCCCGCGCAGCCGCTCGTAGAACGCGAGCGTCTCTTCGCGCGAAGTCACCCGCGCACCATACCAGTGGGGCTTGCCCTGGGGCTCGCGCAGCTGCGGATACTTTCCGAGGAAGCGCTCCGCGTAGCGCTTCCAGGATTGCTCGAAGCGCCCCTCCGACGCGTGCAGCAGCAGGATGTCCGTGGACACGCCCAGGCGATGCCCCGCGAGGTGGGCGCCGTAGGTGAAGTCCAGGTCGTAGAAATGGAATCCGTCGAAGGTGCGCTCGTCGAAGCGCAGGGCCCGGGCGGTGGAGCCGCGCATCGCGAGGAACACGCCGTCGAGCGCCTGCATGCCGCCCAGGAGGCCGGAGCGGAAGCTGAGCGGCGCTACCTCGATCGCATCACCCCGCGGGTAGCTAACCCAGCCGTGGACATGCGGGTGGCCCGTCCACAGCACCGCCGGCCCGCTCACACGGTCGCTGCCCGCCACGCCCACGATATCGAAGCGCTCCAGGGCGCGCGCGAGGGCGAGGTCCAGCCGCGGCGAGAGTACCTCGATGTCGTCATGGCACAGGACCACCGCCTCGCCAGCAGCAACGGCGAGGATCCGATTGAATGCCTCCGCCAGCGAGCGGGCGTCCCGAATCACGATGAACTCCGTCGCGACGTCCCCTAGCGCGGCCGAGAGGCTCGCCCGGGCGCGCTGCGCGCGCCCATCGTCCACCGAACAGAATCCGAAGGTGACCGACCGAATCCCCGCGGCGCCAACCCCCTCTTTCGGCACCGGGCCGGAACGCGCGCCGCGCACCGCCCCGGCCACCCGGTCCACAAGCATCTGCGCCGCCTCGAAGTCCATCGGGTCCGCGCGCACCACTCGCCCCAGGAGGTCGATGGCGCGCGCGGAATCGCCGGCTTCGTCGGCAGCGATCGCGAGGTTGAACAGCGCGGGCACATTGCCCTGGTCGAGGGCCAGCGCGCTCTCGAACGCCGCGGCAGCCTCGCCGCGCTTGCCCAGCTTGCGCCAGACGTTGCCGAGCGCGATATGGACAGCGGCATGGGCGGGCGCCGCCGCGTGCGCGCGCTGCAGGATCTCCAACGCTTCCACGGGGCGGTCCTGCCGCGTGAGCGCCACGCCCAGCAGGAGCAACGCGCCGGGATGCTCTGGATGCAGCGACAGGACCATCTCGCACGCGGCGATGGCCTCCGGGATGCGTCCCGCCGCGAGGCTCTTCGTGGCGTCGCGCATCGCGTCGCCCAGGCCAGCTGAGCTCGGTTCGGTCGGCTGCGGCATCGTGTCGATTCCCGATGCGTGGGGTCTCGCCGTCCGTGCCGGACCGGCTACTGGCCGTTGTGCAGCTTTTCGATGGCGAGGCGGTGAGCGGCGTTGATCATCGCCGGATCGATGTCGGACTTGAGCGAGCGGATGCGATCGAGGTGGATCACGTTGTTGTGATCGTTGCGGATCGCCCGGAGCACGTCCTCGGTGGCGTGCTTGCGCAGGCGATCTCCCTCCGAGTCCATGATGGCCTGCTTCACGTCGTCGAACTTGCGCAGGCCGCCCGGCGAACGGCCGTCCAGGCGCAGCAGGTGGTAGCCGAAGCGGCTCGGGATCGGCTCGCTCCACTCGCCGACCTTGCTCATCGCGAAGGCCTGCGAGGCGATCTCGGAATCGAGATCGGTCTTCTTGACGGACTTCAACTCGCCCTTGGTGCGGGCGAACGCAGGATCGTCGGAATATTGCCGCGCTGTCTTGGTGAAGTCGGCGCCGTCGACGAGGAGCTTGCGCACCGCCGCCGCGCGCTCGAGCGCCATGTCGCGCGTGCGGCCTTCGATCCCGACCAGGATGTGCGAGAAAGACTCAGTCGGCGGATCGGTGAAGCGATCCGGCTCCGCCTCGTACAGCTCGAGCGCCCGCTGCTCGAGGTCCGGCACCTTCGCGTGCTTCTCCACGTACTCGAGATACTTCGTGGCCAGGTAGGCTTCGCGGATCTGCGCGAGGCGCCCCTGCACGAGCGGATCCTGGTCGATCTTCACTTCCTGCGCACGCCGGGCGAGCTCGCGATTCACGAAGATGGCGTCGACCATCTTGAGCAGGTTGTCGGGATTCGCACGCGCCTCCAGGCGCAGATATTCAGGGAATCGCGTCATCGCCGACTCGAAATCGCGTGCGGTCACCTTCACCGGGCCGTTCTCCAGCAGCGCCGTGGAGGGGTCGAGGGCGGGTGCGGGTGCGGGTGCGGCCGCGGCCACGGAAAGTGCCGTAGCGGCGGCGATAGTCGTCAGGTATTTCCACATGAAACGGTTTCCTTAAATGGGCACCGCCCGCGCCGGGCCGGCGCGGGCGGTGCGTTGATGCGACCTGCAGGTTACGGTGAGACCTGGACCTGCGTGCGAACCTCGCAGCCGAGTGTCAACTGGCATGAGTTGAGCCCGGTGCTGCCCTTCACCACCTGGCGCACGTTCATGTAGTACTTCGTTCCCACCACCAGCTTGCAGGCGTAGATCGGAACGGTCGCCGCGGCCTGCGTGGTCATTGTGGCCCCCGTGTATTGGGCCTGGTACTCGCACGGCCACACCGGCGCGAAGTCGCCGGGACAGGTGGAGATCGTGACCTCGTGATCCGCGTTGGACGGCGTGTTCACGGTATCGCTCGTGGAGACCTTCCAGATCGTCTGCGTCGCCGTCGGCGTGTACGCCACCGCCGCGGACTCGCCCGGCCTCAGCTTGAACACGATCTTCTGGCCCGTCTGGCTGAAGGTGCCGTTGTACGTGGCCGTCGTCGTACAGCCTGGCGGGGGCGGCGGGGTCGATGCGGACACGGTGATCGTCACTGCTCCAGCCGCCGTCGTGGTGACTGACGAATCGGTCGGGGTCGCCCCCACGAGCGACATCGAGAGCGAGCCCTCCGTCGTGCCGGCGGCGAATGGAAATGTCTGGCTGCCCTGGCCATTGGCGAAGTCGACGGTCCCGCTGAACGTGCCGAGGGCAAGCGCGGTGCCGCTCAAGGTTGCACCGGTGAGCCCGGTAACGGTCCCGGTGTACGCGACGGAATAGCTTCCCGTCGTACCGCCGCTTCGAATCACGGTGATGTTGGCAGTGCCGTTCGGCGCCACCGTCGTCGGAGAAGCGGTGGCCGAGAACGTTCCCGGTTGGCCGGCTACGACGGCGTCGCAGGTGATATTCAGGACATTGCTGGTGGAATCGAAGCTGAATCCGCTGTAGGTGCAGATCGGGGTGCCGTCGGCTTTCTGGGCGGCGCCGCTCGCGCCTTCGGAAATCGGAGCCCATGCCGTGATGATCGCGGCCAGGGCGACGGCCATTCCTCCGTTGAGCGCTCGGCCCAATTGGCTACTCATGCTCCTTGTTTCGTCGGTATGCATCGAAGTCCTCGAGAATTCGGGGTTGGCATCAAGGTGCGCGCCAAGACATGGCATTTCGTCGGATTGTTGTCGATTCGGCCATGCCGCTTATTCGAGGCAAATTGTAGCATCGCCAATTCATTGTTTGTAAAGAAAAAAGAAAAGGCGGGCTTGCGCCCGCCTTTTCGACTTGCTGGCCATCTGCGCTTGGTGCAATCGCCCCGAGCGCTTCAGGTTACGGAGCCGGCGCGATGTTGTTCAGGTACTTGTGGCCGAACAGGCTGCCGTAGCTTCCCTGGCAGCTCACCGCAGCGCCACCCGCACCGGTGCAGGACAACGTGCCGTTGTTGAACGTACGGGCCATGAAGCCCAGCACCGGCAGGCCAAGGTAGGTCTGCGCCGTGGCCAACGAGGTGGCGCCCGTGTTCATGTTGATGGCGTTGGAACCGGCGCCCACGCTCGCGATACCCGTCGTGGTCGCCGCCGTGCCCGTGAAGGTCAGCCGTGCCCAGCCGTTCTGGTACTCGTCGCGGACGTGCACCGCCTGCGAGTTGACGGAACCCAGCACTCCGGAAGTCGTGCCCGTCGGCATGTGAGCGGCGCCGTTGCGGACGCTGACCACCGTCGATTCCCAGCACAGGTTGTCGCCGGCCACTCCGGGGGGCGACGGAGAGAAGTCCACGCCCGAGGGAGAGAAGCTCGCCTCTTCACGATTGAAGAACGTGAACGCGATCGGCTCGCACGAGCCCGACGAGGTGAACTTGTTGGTGAACGGCGCGATCGCGGCGGCGGTCGTGACGTAGAACCGCTTGGTCGGGAACGTCATGACCCAGTCGGTCTGCGAGACGCTCGCGGTGTCGAGGATGTACTCGTTGATCACGTCCGAGTGCATCATCGTCGCGCTCATCGCGTCGACGTTGGCCGCCCAGGTCGCCTGGTAGGCCGTCGCGCCGGTCGGTTGGCTGGACACCACCACGCTCACCGGGTCGCCCGAGGTGAAGTTGTAGGTCTCGTCACCGATGTCCGTGTAGTTCGCGGTCGCGATGAAGTTCGCGAACGCATCGGCATTGCCACCCATGTCCGCGCCGTTCTGGACGTTGATCAGGGTGTAGGTGCCGGACAGGCCGCCGGTGGGAGGCGTGAACGTACCGACAGGCGCGGTCACCGCGAGGTTGGCCGTCCGAACCGACGCGCAGCCCGGGGGAATGCCCGTCGCGTCGTGGGTGATGGCGGTCAGCGCGTTCAGCGGCGCGACGTCGTTCACGGTGGCCATCTCGAGCATCTCGAGGTAGCCCTCGCGCGTGCGGTCCAGACCCGTGCCAGCGCCGTCGGCGTTGGCGCCGACATAGGCGTAGTTCCGGAAGTCGATGCCCGAGGCCGGGATCGCCGGGTTCGTGCACGAGGCGTCGGCCGTGTAAAGGCGAGCGTTCGAGCCCGCGGTGGCATCGGCGGGGACGACCGCGCCGGTCCACACGTCGTTCGGCGACAGCCACAGGTTGAAGTCAAGCACCTCGCGGCTGTCCTTGCCCTCGCGGAAGCGGACCTTGACGGCCTTGCCCTGCGCCGTGCTGTTCACCACCGAGATGTACGTGTTGTACGAGTTGCCACCGGCCTGCTGAACCGTGTAGTAGGGGTAGATCAAGACCTGGCCCAGACCCGCGGGGTCCTGGTACACAGCGTGCGCTGCGCCGGCAACCGCTCCGAGGCCGGCCAGAACCGCGCACGACAGCGCTTTTCTTTTGAAGGTATTCATGTTCTCAGTAACTCCTTTGTGAAAAAAATGGACTGCTTCAGAGGTTGCAACTCGAAACTTTAAACTACGCCTACCACGATGACAAATTCCTCGAAGTTCCCCTTCCCGATGCGCTCACTTCTGGACGAACCACCAATTCGAGTCCTGCTTTACCCAAGTTTCGCTCAGGGGCGTCTTGAAGGTGGATCCCTTGAACGCGTATCCGATCTCCAAATGAGCCTCGCACGACTCCGGGCTCCTGCATTTCACGTCCTGCACATGCGCCGACTTCCAGAAACCACGCCGCACCAGGCCTTCGTATTCTCTTTCCGACATTACCGCCCGGCTTCCCGGGCTCAGGTAGGCGTATGCCGCTTCGATGTCGCCCTTCAACAGCATGTCCCATCGCGCCTGGGCACGCTCCTTCACGATGTCACCCGCCGACCGACTTTGCTCCGGAGCCGTTGCACAACCGGCTATCGCGAACAGGGCGACGCTTGCAACCGCACAACCCAGCCTGCTTCCTGATACCCAAAAACGAGCCGAATTCATATTTTGTCACCTGCAACAGTAGTGAAACTGGAAACTTGCGTCAAACAGATTTTGATTATTTACGCAACACTGTTGCGCGCCAGCAACAGTGTTGCAGTTAAGTCGTCACAAGGCCCTGAATTATAAAGCGGAATATAACAGCCCCCCCAAGAAAATTCCGGTTCCCGCCACCGGTCGGGGGCCCCTGCCTAGTGGGCGGGCTTCATTTCAGTCGCCCTCTTGGGAAGCATTCCTTCCAACGCGGGCAACTTGCGGCTCAACTCCTCGGTCGCTTCGCGGGCCTGCATGGTGTCGCTGATGATCCGCGGGGTGATGACCAGCACGAGCTCCGTGCGCACGCGGTTGAGGTGCTGTGACCCGAAGGCGGCCCCGATGATCGGGATCTTCGACAGCAGTGGAACGCCGCCGGTTTCCCGGATCTTGGTGTCGCTGATCAGCCCGCCCAGCACGATCGATTCGCCCGTGGCCACCACGACGCTCGTCTTCGCGTTGCGCGTGGAGACGTCCGGATTCGGATTGTTGGTCCCCGAAGACGATGCCTTGGGCTGGCTCACCTCCTGGCTGATGTCGAGCGTCACCATGCCGCCAGAATTGATGCGGGGCGTCACGTCCAGCAGGATGCCGGTCTCGAGGTACTGGTAGCTGTTCAGCACGCCGGTGCCCGTGCTCACGCCCGTTTGCGACTGGGTCTGCACCGAGATGCGGTCGCCGACCTTGATCTCCGCCTTCTCGTTGTCGAGCACCATGATCTGCGGCGAGGCGAGGATCTGGGTCTTGCCGTCGGTGCCGAGCGCATTGAGCACCGCGCGTACCTCGCCCCCCGTGAGGTTCACGAGCTGCAGCCCGTTGGCGAATCCGGCCGGCACGGCGTTGGTGTCGGAGAGAATCCGGCCGTTGGGCGGCAGCCCCGCGGGTCCCAGCACGCCCGTGGTGTTGTTGCGCGCGCGGATGAACCAGTCGATGCCGAATTGCAGATCATCGGACAGCGTGACTTCGGCGAGCAGCACCTCGACGAGCACCTGGCGGCGCATCACGTCGAGCTTCTGGAGCGCGCCCAGGATCACGTCGTAGTCAGCGGGCGTGGCCAGGATCAGCAGCGAGTTGGTGTCCTTGTCGGCGATGACGCGCACTTCGTTGGCGGCGGTGCCTACGCCGGTGGGAAGCTGGAACGTCGCCGCGGCGGGCGCCGCGGGAGCGCTCGGAGCGGCGGTCGCGGGCGTGGTCTGCATGTACGGCGAGCTGCGTATTTCCGCCGGGCGCGAGCCCGGCGCGAGCGTGGGCGCGCTCGCGGACGTGCGGCGACTCGAGAAGAGATCGCCGATCAGTTGTGCCAGGTTCTCGGCCTTCCCGTTCTTCACCTGGTAGACGAAGAAGCGCGTGCCGCCGGAAGTGCCGCCCACCTGGTCCAGGCGCTCCATCCACGAGCGCGCCATGTCCAGGTATTTCGGCTGGGTCGTCACGATGAGCAGCGAATTCAGGCGCTCGATCGGGATCACCCGCACGATGCCGGCGAGCGGGCTCTGCGCGCTGGGCCCAAAGACGCGGTCGAGGTCCGTGACGAGGGACTTCACGTCCGCGCTCTTGACCGGGAACAGGCCTACCGAATAGCCCGCGAGCCAGTCCACGTCGAAAAGCTCGATCGTGTCGATGAGGTGGCGCATCTCGCGCTCGTTGCCGGCGAGGATGACGAGGTTGCGCACCTCGTCGAAGCGCACCGTGTTCTCCGCCGCGAAGGGCTCGAGCAGGTGCGACATCTCGCGCGCGCCCACGTACTTGAGCGGCACCACCAGCACCGAGAAGCCCTGCGGGATCGGCAACGCGCTGCCGCCGAGCTGCGGCGATATCGAGCCGCGCACCTGGTTGATGGGCAGGATCTTGTAGATGCCGTTCTCGCGCACGACCGCCGCACCGTTCTGGCGCAGCAGCATCTCGAGCGTCGGCAGCAGGTCGCGCAGCGGTATCGGCCGGATGGTGCGGAACGTGACCGTGCCCGAGACCTGCGGATGCACCGTATACGACACCTTCAGGTAATCGCCGAGGATGACCTTGGCGACCTCGCGCACGTCGAGCGCCTCGAAGTTGAGGCTCGCCTCCTCGGGACCCGCGGGCGGGGAAGGCGCGGGCGGTTTGCCGCTCACGAAAGTGCCCGTCCCCTTGAACACCTTGGGCTGCGCGGCGCTCTCGGCGGTCGCGCCGGCCCCCACCCGGCCCGGCGTTTGCGGACCGAAGTCGACCTGCGCCGCGCCGGCCTCGGACGTCGCGCCCTTCCCCGGCTCGTCGCGCAGGCTCGGCGGGAGCAGGGAACAGGCGCCCAGAAGCACGCCGCAGAGCAGCGAAGGCACGAGCACGCGCATCGACGAAGGGGTGTGGCGGGACGGCATCGCGGGGACTTTCTTGTGGTGCCAGGTCGTGCGGGCAAAGCGGGCGGCCATGATTACACACTCACGGGGTTTGTTGGGCGCGGCGCGCACGGCGGCGAGCGAGTAGCGCTTCGGGCAATTCGGGCACCCCCGTCGCCTGAGGCAGCGCGGGCACCGGGGGGTTCACTACCCCGCGCCGGATGGCACGGGAATTCGGGTTGAAGTCGGCCGGCGCGGCCTTGGGGACGAGGCCGGTGGGCTGCCCACCCGGGGCCCCTCCGGGAGGCGCGCCGGGTGTGCTCGAGCTGAAGGGTCCGATCGACGCGGCCACGCCCGGCACGTGCTCCGGCTTGAGCACCAGCAGCGGAAGCACCTCCTGCTCGGCGCCCTGCGTGAGGGTGACCGATTCGGGGCTGATCTCGGCCACCTTCACGCCGTTGATCTCCTTGCCCTTCTCGACCCGATGCACCTTGCCGCTCGCCTTCTCGCGCAGCATTGCAATGCGGTTGTCGCCGACAATGGTGATTCCCTGCAGGATGAATTGCCCCGACTTGAAGGTGCCCGGCGCGGGCGCCTCGGGCGCCGGCCTGCGGGTCGGAATGAAGAGCGGCCGGGCGGTGGTCTCCGGGTACAGCCGCTCCGGCTGCGACGCCGCGAGCGAAGGCAGCAGCTTGGCCTCGAACGGCACGGCGCGCCGCGCCGGGGCCCCCGCCATGGTGCCGTGCAGGCTCGAGCCGAAGCCGGCCTCGAGCCCGACGGCGACGAGCAGCAGCGCGACGACGCCCGTGAGAGCGACGACGAGCGGATGGCGCTGGAGCAGTCCGAGCATCACGTTCCCGTGAGCGCGTAGCCCGAGACGTCGAACTGCACGAACATGTCGGGTTCGGTGCCGGGCCCGGGCTTGTAGGTGCTCGGCACCTGCGTGCGCACCATCAGGTTGTCCACGAAGAGGTAGGGCGTGTGGGTCTCGACCGCGTAGAGGATCTTGCGCAGCGCGAAGATGTTCGCCGTGAGCTGCACATTCACCGTGACCCGGCGATAGCGGCCCTCCTCCTTCGAGGCCGGCGCCTGCATCGTGATCAGGTGGCCCCCGCTGGCTTCCACCAGCGAGCGGATCGTCTCCTGCGCTTCCGCCGCCGACAGCGCGGCACCGCCGCTGCGCAGGAAGAACCTGCGCGTGTCCCGCGCCCTCATCGCCTCCAGCTGGCGGGCGACCTGCGGGCGCGTGCCGGCGATGCGACGGTAGCGCTGCAGCTTGTCAAGGCTGTCGGCAAGCGCCGTATCGTAATGGTGATTGAGCAGCCACACCGGGATCGCGACCGCGGCGGCGATCGCGACGACCGCCACCACCAACAGGCCGACGGCGAGCCGACGGCCGTGGGCGGGATTCGCGATGGGCATCATCGACGCGTCAATCCGACGGGGCGGGCGTTGCCGACGGGGCGGGCGTTGCCGACGGCGCAGGTGCGGACGCGGGCTTGCCGGCCGGATCGGCCTTCGGCGGCACCGCGGCCGGCGGCCGCACGGCAGCCGCGGGCAGCATCTCCAGGACGGGCGTCGCGTCGGGCTGCTGGCGGGGACGCACCTCGGCCGCGATCACGAAGCGCTCGGTGTTGGGCACGGAGCCGCGCGTGACGCTGCCTTTCGGCATCGCGTTCTGCAGCAGCGTCGATTGCTCGAGGATCTCGATCAGCCTCGACGAGGAGCTGGTCTCGCCCGCCATCTGCACCTCGCGCGCCTTGCCCACCGTCTTCACGTCGAGCTGCTGCACCCATGTGTTGTCGGGCAGCAGGCGCGATACTTCCTCGACCAGGGCCAGGACCGGGTAGGTCCCGTGCTTTCTCGCCAGCAGGAAGTTGTAATCGGCCACCTGCTTCTCGAGCTCACCCGCGATGGCACCCGTGGACTCGGCTTCCTGTCTTTCCCGCGCCACGAGGGGGAGCAGGGCCTGCACCGTGTCGCGCTTGAGCCAGGCGGGCAGCACCAGCGCAACGATGGCGAGCACCACGGCCGCGAACAGCAGCGCCCGCTGGACCATGCGCTCGCGCGCCGACTCGCGCTCGCCGTGCTGCTCCGAGGGCAGCAGGTCGAGCGGCGCGGGATGCTTCATGTCGTCGCGCACCGATACGCCCTGCACGCTCACGCCCCACGCGCGCAGCTTCTCGACCCGCGCGTCCACCAGCTCGCGCCGCGCCACCGCGAGCTGCACGACGAGCTGGCCGGCGGCGGCATCGCGGGAGACCACGCGATAGTCGAAGTACACGTCGTCGGCGCGAAACGGCATGAGGCGGTCCATCTCGAAGCCGAGCACCTGGCGCAGGTTCTCCTCGGTGGCGGAGGGCATCGCCACGCGCCGCACGAGCGCCTCGTCCTGCGCGAGGCAGATGCGCGCGCGGCCGCGGGCCTCCCCCACCCGCTCCAGCAGGGCCCGCACCGCCAGCCGGCGGCGCTCCTCGTCCAGGGGAGCGAGGTTCACCTGCCCCACGAGGCCGGGGGCCGGGCGCGGCTCGACGAGCGACACCTCGTCGCGTTCGATGGCGAGGAACGGCACGCGCGCCGCATGGCGCAGCACCGCGAAGCGCTCCGGCACCATCTGCGAGAGCTCGTCGATCCACCATCGCCAGAGTCCCGCGAGCATCGTGCGCCCCGCGGGCACGGCGCGCTGGGAGGTGAAATCGGCGGGAATGGCCATCAGCTCTTCGCCGCCCCCGCGGTGGCCGGCACGCCGCCGGCGGCGGGCGCCGCACCCTCGGGCCCCGCGGTGGACTCGCGCCAGGCCACGAAGGTCACCGGCTTGCGGGGCGCGGAGCGCATCAGCGCCACGGCTTCGCGCGCGAAGTACGTGCCGTCGTCGAGCCTCGCCTGCGCGCGCAGCGAGATCACCATCGCATTGGCCGAGGCGAATGCCGCGGCCTCCGGCAGGAGGGGCAGCGGCTGCCCGTCGACCCGGGCCTGCTCGCGCCGGGCGATGAAGTCGTCCACCACCTCGGCGCTGAGCCCCGGGATGGCGAGCAGCACCTCGCGCGTGGCGAGCTGCGCGTTCACGCCCGGCTGGCGCGAGTACACGGTGATCGACGGCGCGATGCGGCGGTAGATATCGGGGCGCATTCCGAGCACGAGCTGGAGTTCCTCAATGGCCTGGAAGGGAGCGTTGGCGGGTCCATAGGAAAGGCCGGCGGCCCGGTAGTCGGCTTCCTCCGCCCCGTGCAGGCGCTTGAGCGAATCCGGATCGCGCCAGTCGAGGATGGCGTCGAGCAGCTGCGCGGCCTCCTCGTCGTTGAGCCCCACGGACAGGAGCAGACCCCGAAGCAGCGCGTCCGAGGCGGTATTGACGTCGATTTTAGCAGACTCGTCGCGCATCTCGACGCGCACCGGTATGCCGTCGAAGCTCCAGTCGTACGGCGTGCCGTCGTGTCGCCAGGCGTCGGGCGCGCCGTCGCTGCGGAACCCCTCGTAGACGCCGCGATAGATGCCGGCGTCAGCCGCCGCCGCCGCGCGCGCCATCGAGATCGAATTGCCCACGACGAGGGTCTCGGTGCGCCGCTCGGTGATGAAGCTCGATGCGATCACGGTGAGCAGCACCGAGATCCACAGCACGAGGATCAACGCGACACCCGATTGGCGGCGCCGCACCTATTGCCTCCTCGGGCGGCACAGCCGCTGCAGCGGGTTCTCGAGGCAACCGGCCTCCTCGCCCAGCATGAGCTTCACCAGCATGTCGGGCAGCGTCCCGCCATCGGGCGTGCGGATGCGCAGGCGCACCAGCTCGGGCATGCGCGACGGAAAGGTCCATTCGTCGTACCACTTGGGCTCGCTGAAGTCGCCCTCCGCGCCGAAGTAGGAGAACGTCACGCTGTCGACGTCCTCCACGAGCACCGAGGGCCGCTCGGAGCGCTCGAGCGGCGTGAAATCCTCGGAATCGGGATTCGCCATCACCCGGCGCATCACGAGATTGCGCGCGTGGTGCGCCTCGTCGGGCTCGACGTCGACGCCCACCAGCGCGAGGCCGCCCTGGTCGAGTCCCGCGGGGCGTGTCGAGACGAAGCGCAGGCTGTTCGCCTTGCCCTCGAACGCGAAGCGAAGCTGCATCGGGTCCTTCCAGCGCATCGGGAATATCTCCGTCACTTCGCGGCGCAAAAAGTTCTCGCCGATGCGCCGGTCGGCCGTACGCCGACCGTTGGCGTCGCCCGCGTCCCAGCTCCTCAGGGAGAACGAGAGGCCCGAATACATCAGCACGAGCATCGTGCCCAGGATCGCCAGGGCAACCACGAGCTCGATCAGCGTGAAGCCGCCCTGGCGCCGGGGGCTCACTTGCGCAGCCCCAGGCCGAGGGTGGCGAGGTCCAGCGCCTGCTCGCGCCCGTTCGCGCCGCGCCAGTCCACGCGCACGGCGACGCGATACAGGGCGTACAGGCTCTGCAAGGGTTGCGACGGGTCGGCGCCCGCGTCGGAGCGGGTGATGGTGGTCGTCCACCGGAAGCGCCCGTCCCGGCTTTCGCCGCGTGTCTCCCCCTCCTGCAGCGCCTGCTCCTCGCCCGCCAGGTCGAGCTGGGACTGGGCGACCGCCAGCGCGCGCGAGCGCTCCTCGAGCATGCTCGCGCGCGCGAGCCCGGTGGTGAAGATCTCGAACCCCGTGGCGAGCACGAGCGAGAGCAGGACGAAGGCAACCACCACCTCTATGAGGGTGAAGCCGCGTTGGCCGGTTGCGCGCATCTAGTCTTCGATCGAGACGCGGCCCGTGAGCCAGTCGACGTCGACGAGGTATTTGCGCTCGCCGGCCGCTACCGTGATGCGCCCGCCGGTGGAGCTTCCGTCCGGATAGAAGCGGATCGACCCGCGGCGCGGGCTCGCGACCTCGGTCTGTGCCGTGAAGAGCTTGAAGTCGATGCCGTCGGGAAGCTTGCGCGGCTCCCGGTCGCCCGGGAGTGTGAACTCGCGCGAATCCACGTCGAGCGTGAGCACCGCGTCGCGCCGCGTGGCCATCGCCGACGCCTGGGCCTGGCGCAGGCCCGAGGCGAGGGTGCGGGCCGCGTACTTGAGGTCCGCCGAGGAGGCTCCGCGCAGCGGGCCACCGAGAATCACCGCGTACACGATCGCGCCGATCGCGAGCACGATGATCAGCTCGAGCAGCGTGAAACCCGCCGGCGCCCGGCTCACGCGGACCGCCCGCGGCGTGGGGCGTTCAGTTGGAGACGTCGCGGTTCTCCCCCTCGCCGCCTTCCTTGCCGTCGGCGCCGAGGGAAACCAGGTCGAAGGGCTTGCCCTGGCCCGGGATGGTGTAGCGGAAATCGTTGCCCCAAGCGTCCTTCAGGTCGTCGTCCTTCGCGTAGGGCCCATTCCACTTGTCGGTTCCCGGAGGCTGCTTCACCAGCGCCTGCAGGTTGTCCGGGTAGCGGCCGACCTCGAGCTTGTAGATCTCGATCTGGCCCACGAGGTGCTGGATGCGGATCTTGGCCTCGCTCGACTTCGCCCGGCCCATCTGCTCGAAGATCTTCGGCCCGACGAACGCCATGATCCCGGCGAGCAGGATGAAGACGATCACGATCTCGAGGATCGTGAAGCCGCGCTGCCGGCGGGAAGGACGATGGGCGTATTGCATGGGAGCTCCCCCTGGATCTAGATCGGAAGGTCGTACACGGACAGCATCGCCGAAAGGATGGAGATGATGATGAATCCGATGACGAGCGCCATGGCGACGATCATCACCGGCTGCAGCAGCGCGAGCGTCTTGGTGATCGCCACCTCCACTTCGCGGTCGTAGGTCTCGGCTA
Organism: uncultured beta proteobacterium; assembly: GCA_963792865.1. Classification (GTDB taxonomy): domain Bacteria; phylum Pseudomonadota; class Gammaproteobacteria; order Burkholderiales; family Usitatibacteraceae; genus Usitatibacter. The sequence goes on along the minus strand of CAWBYB010000014.1, from coordinate 471,114 downwards.
CCTGCAGCAACAGGTCGTCGAGGCGCCCGGTCTCCTCGCCCACCAGGATCATGTGCACCGCGAGCATCGGGAAGCGGCCGGTCTCCATCATCGGCCGTCCCAGTCCGCGCCCCTCCTTCAGCTCGCGCGCCACGCCGCCCACCGCTTCCGACAGCCACGCGTTGGCCATCGTCTCGCGCACGATCGCGAGCGCCCCCACGAGGGTCACGCCGTTGGCGAGCAGGGTGCCCAGCGTGCGCGAGAAGCGCGCCATCTCGAGCTTGGAGAAGAGGTCGCCGATGACCGGCGCGGTGACCAGCCAGCGGTCGAAGCGGTAGCGTACCTCCGGATCGCGCAGCCAGCGCGCCAGCACGTACACGAGGACCGCGAGCCCGATCAGCATCGGCAGCCAGTAGCCGCGCAGCACGTCGCCGGCGAAGAGCACCGCCTGGGTCATGAACGGCACGGCCTTGCCCGCGCCCGCGAAGATCGGCTTGAAGCGCGGCACGACGAAGCCCAGGAGGACCACTACCGCCGCCACCGAGACCACCGCGAGGAACGCGGGATAGGTGAGCGAGGACGTCACGTTGTCGCGCAGGGCCTTCGAGCGCTCCATGTACTCGGCCAGGCGCAGCAGCACGTTCGGCAGGCTGCCGCCGGCCTCGCCGGCGCGGACCATGTTCACGTAGAAGCGCGAGAAGACCGAGCGCTGGTTTTCCAGGGCGCGCGAGAGCGAGGCGCCGCCGCGCACCTCGTTGCGGATCGCGCCCAGCAGCTCCCCCACCTTCGGATTGGCCGCGAGGTTGATGAGGATCTCGAAGCAGCGGTCGAGCGGCAGGCCCGCCTTGAGCAGGGTGGCCAGCTCGCGAGTAAGGACGCCGACGTCGTCCTGCGAGACGCCGCGGCGCGCGAACAGCTTCACGCGCGCGGGCGCGGCCACGGTGCGGGCCGCCCCCGCCTCCTCGGCGCGGATCGGGATGAAGCCCATCGACTGGATGCGCTCGATCGCCGCGGGCGTGCTGGAGGCCTCGAGCACGCCTTCCTGGACCTCTCCCGCGGCGCTGACGGCCTTGTACTGGTAGAACGGCATCGCGGCGCTCAATCCTCGCGCGTGACGCGCAGGACTTCCTCGATCGTCGTCATGCCGGCGAGGGACTTGCGCAGGCCGTTCTCGAACATCGTCTCCATGCCCTCGGCGATCGCCGTCGCGCGGATGTCGCCGGCGGTGGCGTGGCGCATGATCAGCGAACGGACGTTGTCCGACATCGTGAGCATCTCGAGAATGCACACGCGGCCCCAGTACCCGGTGCCCGCGCATTCCGGGCAGCCGACGGGACGGTAGAGCGCGACCTCGCCCTGCGGGACGTAGCGGCGCAGGCTCATCTGCTCGATCACCTCCGGCAGCGCGGAGTAGGGCTCGCGGCATTTCGGGCAGAGCGTGCGCACCAGGCGCTGCGCGAGGATGCCGTTCACCGTCGAGGTGAGGAGGTAGTCCTCCGCGCCCATGTCGAGCAGGCGGCTGATGGTCGAGGGCGCGTCGTTGGTGTGCACCGTCGAGAGCACCATGTGGCCGGTCAGCGCCGATTGCATCGCGATGCGCACCGTCTCCAGGTCGCGGATCTCGCCCACCATGATGATGTCGGGGTCCTGGCGCACGATCGAGCGCAACGCGTTGGCGAAGGTGAGGTCGATCTGCGGCTTCACCTGGATCTGGTTGATGCCGGGCATCTGGTACTCGACCGGATCCTCCACCGTGACGATCTTCACGTCGGGCCGGTTCAGCCGGTCGAGCGCGGTGTAGAGCGTGGTGGTCTTGCCGCTGCCGGTGGGCCCCGTCACCAGCAGGATGCCGTGGGGCTGGTCGAGCACCGACAGGAAGCGCTCGAGCGCCTGGCCCTCGAAGCCCAGGGACTCGAAGTTGAGCGGCACGCCGCCCTTGTCGAGGATGCGCATCACCACGCTCTCGCCGTGCATGGTCGGCACGGTGGACACGCGCAGGTCGATCTCCTTGCCCTGGATGCGCAGCTTGATGCGCCCGTCCTGCGGCAGCCGGCGCTCGGCGATGTCCAGGCTCGCCATGATCTTCACGCGCGAGATCACCGCGGCCGAAAGCCGGCGCGGGGGCGACTCCACCTCGTGCAGCACGCCGTCGATGCGATAGCGCACGATGAGGCGGTTCTCGAAGGGCTCGATGTGGATGTCGGAGGCGCGCGACTCCACCGCCTTGGTGAGGATCAGGTTCACCAGCCGGATGACCGGCGCTTCCGAGGCGAGGTCCTTCAGGTGCGCGATGTCGCCGAAGTCGTCCTCCTCCTCGCGCGACTCGATGTTGTCGACGATGGCGCCCATCGACGAGCGCCCGCCGCCGTACAGGCGCTCGAGCGCGGCGTCGATCTCGTTGGGCGCGGCGATGTAGGCGCGCACGCGCTTGCCGGAGGCCATCTGCACCGCGGAAAGCACGAAGGAGTCGGTGGGATCGGCCACCGCGAGGGCGAGCTCCTCGTCGTCCTCGCGCAGCGGCACCGCCTGGGCGTCGCGCAGGAACTTGCCCGACAGGCGCTCTTCCATGAGGGGCAGCTCCGGGAAGTCGGCCGCCAGCGCGAGCGGCAGGTCGAGCTGGTCGGCGAGCGCATCGGCCAGGTCGCGGCCGGAGACCATGCCCAGGCGCAGCAGGATCATGCCGATCTTCTCGCGCGTTTCCCCCTCCTGCAGCTTGAGGGCGCGCTCGAGGTTCGCGGGGTCGAGCTTGCCGCGCTCGACGAGTATTTCTCCGAGTCTCTTGGGCAAAGGGGGCGGGTTCCGGGCTTAAGCGATTGAAAAGTATAGCGTCTTGCCGGGGAAAAAGCGCGGTGCACCCGGGCCGCCTGAAACTCGCCTCCTGCGAGCGCGCGCAGTCGGCGCGCTGGACTTGGAGGCGGGGCGGACGCGGAAGTTCAGTGTGCCCCGCTGCGCGGGAGCGTCACGCAAAAAAAAGCGGACAGTTTCCTGTCCGCTTCTGAACGGCCTTCCCGACGAACCTCGTGGTATGCGGTCTCCCTTCGCCGGGCGGCTTACGCCACCTGCTCGCCGTGGAGACTCACATCGAGACCTTCGCGCTCCTGTTCCTCGGTGACGCGGATTCCGATGACCATGTCGATCACCTTGAGGATGATGAAGCTGCCGACGCCGCTCACGACGAGCGTGGTCGCGACGGCGCCCAGCTGGACCATCATGTTGCCTTCGGTCCCGCTGATGTCCTTCACGTTGAAGGGCGACGTGAGCAGGGCGCCGACGATGCCGCCGATGCAGTGCACGCCGAAGGCGTCCAGCGAATCGTCGTAGCCGAAGGCCTTCTTGACCGTGGTCGAGGCGAGGAAGCAGATCACGCCGGCCGCGATCCCGATCACGAAGGCGCCGGTCACGCCGACGAAGCCCGACGCCGGGGTGATCGCCACCAGCCCGGCGACCGCGCCCGAGGCGATGCCCAGCACCGAGGGCTTGCCCTTCATGAGCCACTCCGTGAACATCCAGGCCAGCGCCGCGACGGCGGTGGCGAGCTGGGTCACGACCATGGCCATGCCGGCACGGCTGTCGGCGGCCACCGCGGAGCCCGCGTTGAAGCCGAACCAGCCCACCCACAGCAGCGAAGCGCCGATCACGGTGAGCACCAGGTTGTGCGGCGCCATCGATTCCTTGCCGTAGCCGATGCGCTTGCCGAGCATCAGCGCGCACACCAGGCCCGCGATACCGGCGTTGATGTGCACCACCGTGCCGCCCGCGAAATCGAGCACGCCCTTGCCGGCCCAGAAGCCGCTGGTGCCTTCCCACATCATGTGGGCGATCGGCGAGTAGATGAGCAGCGACCACAACCCCATGAACCAGAGCATCGCGGAGAACTTCATCCGGTCGGCGAACGCGCCGCAGATCAGCGCCGGGGTGATGATCGCGAAGGTCATCTGGAACGACATGTAGACCGACTCGGGGATGGACGACGCCAGATGGCTCACCATCACCTTGCCGGCCTCCTTCTGGAACACCATCCCGTCCAGGAACAACCGGTCCAGGCCTCCGAAGTACGGATTGCCGGGAGTGAAAGCGAGGCTGTAGCCCGCAATCACCCAGATCACCGTGACCAGGCAGGTGATCGCGAAGCTCTGCATGACCGTCGCGAGCACGTTCTTCTTGCGCACCATGCCGCCGTAGAAGAGCGCGAGGCCCGGCACGGTCATCATGAGCACGAGCGCCATCGAGGTCAGCATCCACGCGGTGTCACCGCTGTTGATCTTGTCCACGCCGACCAGGAATGGATGGTCGGGCGCGGCGGGTGCCGCCGCGGCGGGAGCCGCGGGAGCGGGTGCCGCGGGTGCAGCGGCGGGTGCGGCCGCGGGTGCCGGCGCGGGCTCGGCCGGCTTGTCCTGCGCATAGCCCGCGCCCGCGAACGCGAGGGCGGCCGAGAGCGCGACGAGAGTCAGTAAGCGTTTCATCTTTTCGGTCCCCTATTTAGAGTGCGTCGGCGCCGGTCTCGCCGGTGCGGATGCGAACGACCTGCTCGAGGTCGAAGACGAAGATCTTCCCGTCGCCGATCTTGCCGGTGTTGGCGCTCTTCTCGATGGCCTCGATCACGCGCTCGAGCATCTCGGTCTTGATCGCCGCCTCCACCTTCACCTTCGGCAGGAAATCGACGACGTACTCGGCGCCGCGATACAGCTCCGTGTGGCCCTTCTGCCGCCCGAACCCCTTCACCTCCGTGACGGTTATGCCCTGCACGCCGATCGCCGAGAGGGCTTCGCGCACCTCGTCGAGCTTGAACGGCTTGATGATGGCCGTGACAAGTTTCATGGTGACTCCCGATCAGAACGAATAGGTGACGAAGGCGACCAGCCGGTCCTTGCTCCAGTCCTTGCCCTTGACCGTGTACGCGTCGGCCTCTGCATTGGTGCCCTTGTAGTAGGCCCCGGCGGTGGCGCCGTTGCCGAAGTCCCAGGTCGCCCCGAGCTTCCACACCGTGTACGAGAAGAAGCCGTTGTGGGCGTAGGTCTGGTGGCCGACCACGCCGTTCAGGGTGAGCTTGTCGCTGATGGACGTGAGCGGCTGGTTGTAGTCGATCTCGAGGTAGTCCGAGCCCTTGCTGTCCGCCACGCCGAAGGTGTCGTTGATCGAGTACGAGTACTTGGCGGAGAACAGCCCATAGGAGGCTCCGATGTAGACCTCGTCCGTGTTGGGCTTCGGATTGAAGTCGCTGGAGCTCGGATACTCGTAGCGCAGGTAGCCGACGTCGAGGGTCACGTCCTTCACCACCTCGAAGCGGTAGCCGCCGTAGATGTCCCATTCGAGGTTGGCGCTGGTGGAAAAGCCCCCGGCGTCGGCCGCGTCCTTGAGCCACTTGATGTTCGAGAGGAACGTTCCGAGGTAGAAGCCGCTCTGATGGGTGTAATCGAGGTTGAACTGCACGGCGGGCTTTTCCGACGTCTGCGAAATGCCGCGGTACTCGTATTCGCTGTAGAGCGCGAGCTTGGGAACGAGCGTGTACGCGGGTGTGGGTGCGTCCGCGGCGCGCGCGAGGCCGGGGAGAACGATCGCGCTTGCGGAGGCGGCGAGCAGCAGCGCTTTGGGCAGCTTGTGCATGTTGGTATCCTCTGACGTTGGAAAGAGACGACTCCGGGGCTGAATAGCAGCAAGCGTGCCAGTGCGATTCGTCCCGCAAGTCTTTGTTTGCGCGCGGCTCGGCCAACGGCCGGGGACCGGGCGCACCGCCGCCGTGCACGGGCACGCAGAGCCGCACCATTTGGGTGCCGCGTGGGACGGGTCAACCGCGAGGGCCCTTCGGGGATTGAGATGAACGAGAAACTCTTGAGCGAACTGAGCGCGCGCCTCGCCGAACTCGCCGCGGCCAACCCGGCGAAGGATCTCGAGCGCAACTTCCGCGGCGTGCTCTCCAGCGCCCTCACGCGCCTGGAGCTGGTGAGCCGCGAGGAATACGACGTCCAGTCGCAGGTCCTCGCGCGCGCGCGCGAAAAGCTCGCCGCGCTCGAGGTGCGCGTGGCCGAGCTGGAAGCGCGGCCCGCATCGGGCAAGAAGTCCCGCTGACCCGCCCGCATCCTGCCGGATCCCGCGGGGCCGCGGCGATCCAGGGAGGAAGCAGGCCGTGAGTGTGGCGGTCGTCTACAGCCGCGGGCTCGCGGGGCTCGATGCGCCCCTGGTGCGCGTGGAGGCCCACGTGGGCAACGGGCTGCCCGCTTTCCACATCGTCGGGCTGCCCGAAACGGAAGTGAAAGAAGCGCGCGACCGCGTGCGCGCCGCCCTGCAGACCGCCGGGTTCGAATTCCCGCAGCGGCGCATCACGGTGAACCTCGCTCCCGCCGACCTGCCGAAGGAGAGCGGCCGCTTCGACCTGCCGGTGGCCATCGGCATTCTCGTGGCCACGGAGCAGGTGCCGGGAAGCGCGCTCGGCGCGCTGGAGTTCGCCGGCGAGCTCGCGCTCTCCGGGGAGCTCAGGCCGATCCGCGGCGCACTCGCCATGACCTTCGGCGCGCATCGCGATGGGCGCGCCTTCGTGCTGCCGGAATCGGTGGCGGGCGAGGCGGCGCTCGCGCGCGGCGCCACGATCCTGCCCTCGCGCTCGCTCACGCAGGTCTGCGCGCATCTTTCGGGCGCCGCGCCGCTCGTGCCCTATGCCGGGCGCAGCGCCCGCGTCGAGCCGGCCTACGCCGATCTGGCCGACGTGCGCGGCCAGCTCCACGCGCGACGCGCGCTCGAGATCGCGGCGGCCGGCGGCCACTCGATCCTGCTCGCCGGGCCGCCCGGCGTCGGCAAGACGATGCTCGCCATGCGCATTCCGGGCATCCTGCCCGCCATGACCGAGGAGGAGGCCCTCGAGGCCGCGGCGATCCAGAGCCTCGCCACCGGCCGGTTCCGCCCCGAGCTGTTCGGCACGCGCAGCTTCCGCTCGCCGCACCATACCGCCTCCGCGGTGGCACTCGTCGGCGGAGGATCGCCGCCGCGGCCGGGGGAGATTTCGCTCGCGCACCACGGAGTGCTCTTCCTCGACGAACTGCCCGAGTTCAGCCGCCACGTGCTGGAAGTGCTGCGCGAGCCATTGGAGTCGGGGCGCATCAGCATCTCGCGCGCGGCGCGCCAGGCGGATTTCCCCGCGCGCTTCCAGCTCGTGGCGGCGATGAACCCCTGTGCCTGCGGCTACCTGGGCCATTACTCGGGAAGGTGCCGCTGCACGCCCGACCAGGTCGCGCGCTACTGCGCAAGGATCTCCGGGCCGCTCCTGGACCGCATCGACCTCCACATCGCGCTGCCGGCCCTCGCGGACGCGGACCTGCAGGCCGGAGCGCCGGGAGAGTCGTCGATCGCCGTGCGCGAGCGAGTCGCACGGGCGCGCCAGGTCCAGCTGCGGCGCCAGGGCATGCCGAATGCCCGGCTCGCCGGGCGCGAGATCGAGGAGCGCGCGCGCGCGAGCGCCGAAGGCCGCAACCTTCTTCGCGAAGCGATGGCGCGCCTCGCCCTCTCGGCGCGCGCCCACCATCGCGTGCTCAAGGTGGCGCGTACCGTCGCGGACCTGGACGGCTCGCCCGACGTGGGCGCGGTCCATGTCGCGGAATCGCTGCGCTACCGCGGATCGTCGCCGCGCGGCGGTTGACCGTCTTTCGCGCGCGTCCGGCGCCCGCCGGCGTTCAGCTCTCCACCGCCGCGCCGCGCTCGAAGCGCTCGCCCGGAAAGTATTTCGCGAGCCGGTCGTCGGCGGTGCGCGCGTGCGCCTCCATGCCCTCGAGGCGCGAAATGCGCGCGGTCACCTGCGCGATGTCGCGGTTGGCCGCGCGGCTCATGCGCTGCCAGGTGACGGTCTTCAGGAACTTGTGCACCGAGAGCCCGCCTGAATAGCGCGCGGCGCCCTTCGTGGGCAGGATGTGGTTCGGCCCCGAGGTCTTGTCGCCATAGGCGACCGTGGTCTCCTCGCCCAGGAAGAGCGAGCCGTAGCAGGTGAGGCGCGCGAGCCACCAGTCGAGGTCGCGCGCATGCACCTCGAGATGCTCCGGCGCGTAGCGATCCGAGGCCTGCGCGATCTCCTCGCGCGATTCGCCCACCACCACCTCGCCATAATCGCGCCACGCGGCGCCCGCCGCATCGGCAGCGGTCGGCGGCAGCTGCGCGATGAACCGCGGGACCAGGCGCATCACCTCCTCGGCGAGCGGGCGCGAGAGGCTCATCAGCCACGCGGGCGACTCGTGGCCGTGCTCGGCCTGGCCCACGAGGTCGGCGGCGACGATCGCCGGATCGGCGGAGTCGTCGGCGATGATCGCGACTTCCGACGGTCCCGCGAAGACGTCGATGCCCACCTTGCCGAAGAGCATGCGCTTGGCTTCCGCGACGAACTTGTTCCCGGGCCCCACGATGATGTCGGCCGCCCTGCCGGTGAACAGGCCGTAGGCCATCGCGGCGATCGCCTGCACCCCGCCCAGGGTGAGGATGGCGTCCGCGCCCGCGGCGCGCATCGCGTAGAGCACGTGCGGGTGGATACCCTCGCCGCGATAGGGCGTGGAGCACGCCACCACGAACGGCACGCCCGCCGCCTTGGCGGTGGCGATGGCCATGTAGGCGGATGCAATGTGCGCGTAGCGCCCCGTGGGCACGTAGCACCCGGCGACGTTCACGGGGATGAGGCGCTGTCCCGCGGTGAGGCCCGCGTCGATCTCCAGCGAGAATTCGCTCGTGGAGGCGCGCTGCGCGCGCGCGAAGCGGCGCACGCGCTCGGTCGCGAAGTCGATGTCGCGCCGGACCTCCGCGGGCACCTCGCGCAGGCGCCGCTCGATCGCCTCGGGCGTCATCACGATCTCGCCCGTCCAATGGTCGAGCTTCGCCGCGTATTCGCGCACCGCCCCCTCGCCGCGGCGCTCGATCTGCGCGAGCATCTCCTCGGCCACCCCGCGCGCCGCGCCCGTCTCGCTTTCGGGCGAGCGCGAAGCCCGCTTGAGAAACTCGATCGCCATGGTCCGTCTCCGGGATTGAATGAGCCCTCCGCAAGGTACCGGCGTTGCCTGCGGCCTTCAAGCGCCGCGCGCGGCCGGGAGGCCCCCCCGCGGCGTACCCTAGCAAGATGCCCCCGAGTCCTGGCGAGTCGACGACATGCCGTTGAGCCGGCCGGCCACCGCGTCGCGGCGCTTCCGCTGGAGCTTCGCGGCGCTCCTCGCGGCGCTGGCGACCCTGGGCCCGTTCTCGATCGACGCCTACCTGCCCGCGTTCTCCGGCATCCAGGATTCGCTTGCCGCGAGCCCGCTCGAGATCCAGCAGACGCTCTCGGCGTATCTCTTCGCCTTCGGCCTGATGTTCCTGTTCCACGGCGCGCTCTCCGACAGCTTCGGGCGCAGGCCGGTGATCCTGGTGGCGCTCGTGGTCTACACCGTGGCCTCGGTCGCCGCCGCGCTCGCCGTCTCGGTGCAGGACCTCATCGTGTGGCGCACTGTCCAGGGCCTCTCGGTTGGCGCCGGCATCGTGGTGGGAAGGGCCATGATCCGCGACCTCTTCGAGCCCGAGGACGCGCAGCGCCTCATGTCGATGGTCACCCTCTTCTTCGGGCTCGCGCCGGCCGTGGCACCCGTGATCGGCGGCTGGCTCTTCGTCGCCCTGGGCTGGCGCGCCATCTTCTGGTTCCTCGCGGCGGTGGGATTGCTGCTGGTCGCGGTGGGCTGGCGCTTCCTGCCGGAGACGCTTGCGCACGACGCGCGCCATTCGTTCCATCCCAGGGTGCTGCTGCGCGGCTACGAGGAGGTGGGCATCAACGCGCGTTTCCTGTGGCTCTCACTCGCGGTGGGGTTCAACTTCAACGCCTTCTTCCTCTACATCGTCTCGGCGCCCGTGTTCCTCGGCGTGCACCTGGGCCTGGGGCCGCGCCAGTACGCGTGGCTCTTCATCCCCGCCATCGCCGGCATCATGACGGGCGCGCAGCTCTCGGGGCGCGCGGCGGGCCGGCTCACCCCGAAGCGCACCGTCGCGCGCGCGTACGGATTCATGGCGGCCGCGGCGCTCGCGAACCTCGCTTATGCGCTGGCCTTCCGTCCCACGGTTCCCTGGGCGGTGCTCCCGATCATGGTGTTCGGCCTCGGGTTCGCCATGGCGATGCCCTCGATCTCGCTCATCACGCTCGACCTCTTTCCCACCCGGCGCGGCATGGCGGCCTCGCTGCAGGGCTTCGTCTCGGGAATGGTGAACACGCTCACCGCGGGCGTGGTCTCGCCCGTGCTGTCGCGCGATCCGCGCGGCCTCGCGCTCGGCATGTTCTCGATGATGCTGCTGGGGTTCGCCTGCTGGCGGCTGTATTTGCGCAGCGGCCGCGGCCCGGCGAACGCGCGGCCGTTGCCGCAGGCCTGAGCTCGGGCTCGCGCGCTCAACGCCGCTGGCGGCAGCCGGTCTCGCGCGAGAAGAAGAGCAGCACGAGGGCGAGCACGCTCCACGCCGCCATCAGCATGAATCCCGCGCGGAACGCGGCGAAGTCGTAGACGCGGGCGCCCTGCACGGCCTGCCCGTTCCAATGGCGATCGAGCATGAAGCCCACGAGCGGCTGCATCAGCATGCCCCCCAGCATCACGCCCATGTTCGTGATGCCGGAGGCCGTGCCACCCAGGCGCGCCGGCACCGATTCCTTCACGAACACGAACACGAGGATGAACGCGCCCGCCGCGAGCGACAGGGCGATCAGCAGCGCCACCAGCACGAAGCGCCCGTGGCCCGGGACGAGCGCCACCAGCAACCACAGCGCGAGCGTCGCCGCGAGTCCCGCGAAGAGCGGCGGCTTGCGCGCGCGCATCCGTTCCGACAGCGGACCGAACGCGAGGCTGCCCACGGCCCAGGCGACGAGCATCGCCGAGGCCGTCGCCGCCGCCTGGCGCGTGGAGAATCCGTACTGCGTCACCAGGAAGGGCACGCCCCACAGGCCGGGAAAGGTGAGCAGGATCCCGGAGAAGCCGCCCGAGAAGGCGAACATGAGCCAGGTGTTGCGATAGCGCAGCACCTCGCCCAGCTGGGCGAAGACGGATGTCGCCTCGCCGCCGTGATCGTCCTCGGGAAAGTAGCTTGCGTAGCCGCGCTCCGACGGATCGTCGCGCACGAAGATCCAGATCGCCAGCGCGAGCAGCGCCGCGATCGCCGCGCTCGCCACCATCGTCGCACGCCAGCCGAAGGCGTCGACCCCCGCGCGCAGGGGCGCCCCGGCGAGCGTGGCGCCCATCACGCCCACGAAGAGCGCCATGCCGCTCGCGAACGCGAACTGCCGCGCCGGCATCCAGTGGCTGGCGAGCTTGAGCATCGAGACGAATGCCACGCCCGCGGCCGCGCCGATCGCCAGGCGCCCCGCGCCGGCGAGCTGCACGTCGGGGGCGAGCGCGAAGAGCAGCGTCCCGGCCGCGGTGAGCCCCGCCCCGGCGGTGAGCACCTTGCGCGGCCCCCAGCGGTCGGCGAGCAACCCGGTCGGGATCTGCACCGCGACGTAGCTGTAGAAGTAGAAGGCGGACAGGTTGCCCAGCGCCGCGGCGGTGAGCCCGAATTCGGCCGAGAGCTCGCGCGTGATGACCGCGGGGGCAACGCGCTGGTAGAACGCGAGCAGATAGAGCGCCGCGCCCAGGCCCCACATCAGCCACGCGAGGGACGCCGGCGGAGCGGCGCCCGACCTGCCTTGCGTCAATACTGCTCCCAGGGCAACCCGTCGACGCGCCAACCGTTGCGCGAATTGCGGTGATGCTTCTCGTCGAGCTCGCCCTCGAATCCGAAGAGGACGTTCATCACGTTGCGGAAGCCCGCGTGCTCGAGCGCCTGCCCGGCCTCCTGGCTGCGATTGCCGCTGCGGCAGATGAGCACGACCGGCCGGTGCTCGAAGTTGGCCCCGGCGATCTTCTTCACCTGGCCCACGAAGTGGGGATTCAGGTCCCAGTCGGGGCCGTCGTTCCACGGGACCATCATGGCGCCGACCGGATGGCCGACGAACATGTACTCCATCTCGCTGCGGCAGTCGACGAATACCGCGTTGGGATGCTCCCTGAGGTAGGCGAAGGCCTGCTTCGGTTCCAGATGGTCCATAGGGTGGATTATAGCGAGGTAGAATCGTGCGGATGAACGCTCCCGATACCCCCTTCGCCTTCGACGGCGCGATCGCCGAAGCGGCCGCCCGCGTCGCGCCCCGGGTCGTCGCCTGGCGGCGCGACTTCCACCAGAACCCCGAGCTCGGCAACCGCGAGCAGCGCACCGCGGGCATCGTCGCGGCGCACCTGCGCGCCCTGGGCTTCGACGCCGTGCACGAGAGGATCGCCCACACCGGCGTGGTCGGCGTGCTGAAGGGCGGCCTGCCGGGCAAGGTCGTGGCGCTGCGCGCCGACATGGACGCGCTGCCGGTGGTCGAGGAGGTCGACGTGCCTTTCCGCAGCACGCAGCGCACCGAGTGGAACGGGCAATCCTGCGGGGTGATGCACGCCTGCGGGCACGACACCCACACCGCGATGCTGATGGGCGTGGCCGAGGTGCTGGCCGGAATGCGCGCGCAGCATCCCCGGCACCGTGAAGTTCATCTTCCAGCCGGCGGAGGAGACTCCGCCGATCGGCGAGGAGGGCGGCGCGAAGATGATGATCGAGCAGGGCTGCCTCGAGCATCCGAAGGTGGACGCCATCTTCGGCCTGCACGTGATCTCCATGCTGCCGACGGGGCGCATCGGCTACCGCTCGGGACCGCTCATGGCCTCCGCCGACGACTTCCGCGTGTTCGTGCGCGGCGTGCAGACGCACGCGGCGATGCCGTGGCGCGGCGTGGATCCGATCGTCGTGAGCTCGCAGATCGTGCTCGGCCTGCAGACGGTCGTCTCGCGGCGCATGAACATCACCCACGAGCCCTCGGTGGTGACCGTGGGCGTGTTCCAGGGCGGGGTGCGCCACAACATCATCCCGGACGAGGTGAAGCTCGAGGGCACCATCCGCACCTTCGACGAGGGCCAGCGCGACGAGATCCACGAGCACGTGAAGCGCATCTCGGAAATGATCGCCCAGGCCGGCGGCGCCAAGGCCACGGTGCACATCCATCGCTGGTACGACGTCACGGTGAACGACCCGGCACTCACCGAATGGTCGCTGCCGACCCTCGAGCGCGTGGCGGGCGCGGGCGAGGTCGGGATCGTCGACAAGGTGTGCGGCGCGGAGGACTTCTCGTTCTACCAGAAGCACGTGCCCGGATTCTTCTACTTCATGGGCTGCACGCCGCCGGATCGCGACGCGGGCACCTCGGCGCCCAACCACAGCCCGCGCTTCTACGTGGACGAGGACTGCCTGCCGCTCGGCGTGAAGACGCTTTGCGCGCTGGCACTCGACTGGCTCGCCGCGCACGGGAAGTAGCTTGCCGGAAATTCCCGCGCTCGGTCTCTACGCCGCCGCATCCCTCGAGCGCGTATAGCCGATGTCGCAGGACCAGGCGATGCGCACGGCCGCCGCGCTCTTCGGCGCCGGGCGCGACGCCGAGGCGCTCGCCGCCTGCGAGGCGATCCTCGCCGCCGAGCCGCGCCACTTCTACGCGCTGCACCTTGCCGCCGCGCTCGCGCTCAAGCGCGCCGATTTCGAGGCCTGTGTGCGCCTCGCCACCCGCGCGCTCGTAATCGAGCCCCGCCACGTCGAGGTGCTGTGCAACCGCGGCGCGGCGCTGCGGCGCCTGAATCGCATCGACGAGGCGCTCGCGGACTACGAGCGCGCGCTCGCCGCCGATCCGCGCTCCGCCATCGCGCTCAACAATCGCGGCGTGGCGTTCGCCGCGCTCAACCGTCACGACGAGGCGATCGCGAGCTACGACCGCGCGCTGGAGCTGAATGCCGGCTACGCCAACGCACGCTTCCATCGCGCGCTGAGCCGGCTCGCGACGGGCGATTTCGCCCGCGGCTGGGAGGACTACGAATCACGCTGGGGCGGGGCCGAGACGCAGGGCCCGCCGCGGCGCTTCGCGCAGCCCGCGTGGACCGGCCGCGAGGACGTGCGGGGCAAGACGGTGCTGCTGCACGCGGAGCAGGGACTCGGCGACACGATCCAGTTCTGCCGTTACGCGGCGCTCATCGCGGCGCGCGGCGCCCGGGTCGTGCTGGAAGCGCACCCTTCGCTCAAGGCGTGGCTGGCAACACTCGCCGGCGTCGATGCGGTCCTCGCGTTCGGCGAGGCGCTGCCCGCGTTCGACTATCACTGCGCGCTGCTGAGCGCGCCGGCCGCGTTCGCGACGACGCTCGAAACGATCCCCGCGGACATTCCCTATCTCGCGCCGCCTCCCGGCCATGTAGAACGATGGCGCGCCCGGCTCGCAGGACGCGCGGAACCGAGGATCGGCCTCGCGTGGTCCGGCAGCACGACGCTGGTGAACGACCTCAACCGGACGATTCCGCTCGCGGCGCTGGCGCCGCTCCTCGCCGGGGACGCGTGCTGCGTGAGCCTGCAGAAGGAAATCCGCGCGTACGACGAGCCCGCCCTGCGCGCGCATCCTGCGCTTGCCCATTTCGGCGACGAGCTCGCCGATTTCCGCGACACCGCCGCGCTCGTGGCGCTCATGGACGTCGTAGTCACCGTGGACACCGCCGTGGCCCACGTCGCCGGCGCGATGGGCAAGCCGGTGTGGGTCCTGCTGCCCTACTCTCCCGACTGGCGCTGGCTGCTCGGGCGCGACGACAGCCCGTGGTATCCGAGCGCGCGCCTTTTTCGCCAACCCGCCGTCGGCCAATGGGGGCCGGTGCTCGAGCGCGTCATGCGCGCGCTCGGTGACCTCCCGCGGCGGGCGGGCCCGAAAGACTAGCGCCCCGCGCGCGGCATTCGAGCGCTAAAGCCGCGACCTACCCCACGCTCTGGGGCCTGTTTTCATCACAGAATGAATCGCATCGCGAAACACTAAAGTAATTCATTGATTATCTGTTGATAAAGATTTCATTGTTCAGTGAATGAATAGTTGACATTACCGGGCTGCGTGGTCTAGATTCCGCCCAAAGCAGACGTCACCGATCTGTAAACAAGTCAAAGAGCACCACACTTAGGGAGGAATCCATGGCGTCGAGACGCAAGCGCGTGCTGCATGCGGCCATCATGCTCGCCCTGTCCCAAGGGGCGTTGGCCGAGTCGACACAACCCCCGGCACAAGCGACGGACGGTCCCGCACCCCAGGCGACAGGAGCCCCTATCCAGGTCGCGCAAGCCACGCCGGGCAATCCCGGCGCGGGCAAGCAAGCCGGGAAGGAATCGGCCGGGAAGGAAGAGGTCACCAAGGGCGAGCAGGTCGTCGTGACCGCCCGGCGCCGCGAGGAACTGATCCAGGACGTGCCGGGCGCGGTGAGCGCGTATTCGGGCGCAGAGATCGAGCGGCAGGGCATCGGGGACGTCACCGGGATCGCCGACCTCACGCCGAACACGACCCTCAAGACCTCGCGCGCGACCAACACGACGCTCACGGCCTTCATCCGCGGCATCGGCCAACAGGACCCGGTCGCCGGATATGAGCAGGGCGTGGGCATCTACCTCGACGACATCTACCTCGCACGGCCCCAGGGCGCGCTGATGGACATCTACGACCTGGCGCGCATCGAGGTCCTGCGCGGCCCGCAGGGCACGCTCTACGGAAGGAACACTATCGGCGGCGCGGTCAAGTACGTCACGCGCCGGCTCTCCCCTGACCCGGAGCTCAGCGTGAAGGCGACGGCGGGCAATTACGGCGAGAAGGACCTGGTCGTCCGGGGCAATCTGCCGATCAGCGACCAGATCCGCCTGGGTGCCACGGTCGCCACGTTCGACCACGACGGATTCGGCAAGAACGTCGTGAACGGCGTGGGCAACTACGACAAGAACGTCGTCGCCGGACGCATCAGCGCCGAGTTCATGCCGACCTCGTCGCTCTTCATCCGCGTCGCGGCCGACCACACCACCGACGACTCGCTGCCGAAGCAGGGCTATCGCCTCACCGTCGGCCCGTCGCCGACCAACGAGCCGGTGCTGTCCGGCAACTACGACACGCGGGCCAACCTCTACACTGTCCTGGGAAGGCCGCAGGAGGTGGTCACCTGGGGCGACTCGCTGCTGGCCGAATGGACGGTGAGCCCCGACCTGATGCTCAAGTATGTCACCGCGCTGCGCGAGGGCAGGTCGGTCGCGCCCATCGACTTCGATTCGCTCAACGAGCCGCTGTTCGAGGCCCCGGCGCTCTATCACGACCGGCAGACCAGCCACGAGCTCCAGCTCACCTACACAGGCGAAAGGCTCCAGGGCGTGGCCGGCGCCTACCGCATGACGGCGAACGCGTTCAACGAGTTCGACGTGCTGTACAACGCCGCGGGCGGGCTCTCGCTCTACACGCTGGACGACATCGACACGAAGACCTGGGCGGTGTACGCCGACGGGAGCTACAGCGTCACGCCCACGTTCGACGTCACCGTCGGCGGCCGCTACACCAGCGACGGCCGCCAGGCGCGCATCTACAAGAGGACGTACCTGGGACTCAGCGGGTCGCCGACGCTGGGCAACCCGAACGCGATCGGACTGCCGCCCAACACCGACCTGGGCAAGAGCGACCTCGATCGCACCGACACCAAGTTCACGCCGAAAGTCGGGCTCGCCTGGCGGTTCACGCCGGGGCAGAACCTCTACCTCACTTACGCGGAAGGCTTCAAGGGTGGCTTCTTCGATCCGCGCATGGACCTGGGCGGCAACCCCAACAGCCCCACCTCCCTCGAGAAGCGCGCGGGGGTGAAGCCCGAGGAAGCGTCGACCTACGAGCTGGGCCTCAAGTCCGCGTACGCCGGGGGCCGCATCCAGACCAACATCGCGGCCTTCTACACCGACTACACCAACGTCCAGATCCCGGGCTCGATCCCCACCTACGACGCCAACGGCAACGTGACCGGGTTCGCCGGCAACGTCACCAACGCGGGCAAGGCGAAGATCCAGGGCCTCGAGCTCGAGACCCTCGCGCGCCTCACGGACTCCTTTACCGTCACCGGCATGGTGGGTCTCATCGACGCCAAGTACAAGGAATGGATCGTCGCCAACGGCCTCACGGGCAGCGCCGCGGCGCTCATCAACGTGGCCAGCTCGGCGGAATTCCAGAACACGCCCAAGACGCAGGCGAGCATCACCGGGACCTACCAATGGCCGCTTGCGATCATGGGGCGCGGCGGTTCCATCGCGCTTCAGGGCACCGCCTCGTACAAGAGCAAGGTGTACCAGTCGGAGTTCGTGCACCCCACCGGCGTGCCGAGCGTCGACGTGAACCTGCCGGGCGTGCTCTCCCTCGCCCAGGACGCCTACACCCTCGTCGATGCGGGCATCACCTGGACCAGCAGCGACCACCACATCCAGGTGGGCCTCGTGGGGCGCAACCTCACGGACAAGCGCTACATCGTCGCGGGATACCCGTTCGGCTCGTTCTTCAACACAGTGACCGCGTTCTACGGCGACCCGCGCACGGTCAAGCTCTCGGTGAACCTCTCGTTCTGAGTCTGCGCGCCGGGGCGCCGCCGCGAGGCGATGGGAAGGCCATGGCCACCTATGTCGAGTTGACCTGGCGCGGCGTGGGCGGGCTGCTGCTGCGCGCGCGCGACTACGCAGGCGCGGACGGCCCGGCGCGCTGCCCGGTGATCTGCATCCACGGCCTCACGCGCAACTCCGGCGACTTCGAGGAGGTCGCGCCCTGGATCGCAGCCCAGGGCCGGCGTGTCATCGCCGTCGACGTGCGCGGCCGCGGCCGCTCGGAGCGCGACCCGGATCCGCGCCGCTACAACCCCGGCGTCTACGCCACCGATGTGCTCGCCCTCCTCGACCAGGCGGGCATCGCGCGCGCCGTCTTCATCGGCACGTCCATGGGCGGCATCATCACCATGGTGATCGCGATGAAGCGCCTGCGGGCGATCGCAGCGGCGGTGCTGAACGACGTGGGGCCCGTGATCTCGATGCAGGGCCTCGAGCGCATCAAGGGCTACGTCGGCAAGGGACGCCCGGTGCAGAGCTGGGACGATGCGGCGGCCTACATGAAATCGATCAACGAAACCGCCTTCCCGGGAAACACCATGGACGACTGGATGACCTGGGCGCGACGCACCTTCCGCGAGGAGGAGGGCCGGGTCGTCCTCGACTACGATCCGCGCATCGCCTCGGCGATCCAGGGCGCGAAGCTCAAGCCCACGTCGCTCTTCGCGAAGCTCGCCTACCGCCGCCTCGCCCGCAACCGGCCGGCCCTATTGATCCGCGGCGCGAATTCGGACATTGTGGGGCCGGAAGAAGCGCGCTACATGCGCGACGTCGCTCGGAGCCTGCAGTACGCCGAGGTGCCCGGCGTTGGCCACGCGCCCATGCTGACCGAGCCCGCCGCGCAAGCCGCGCTTTCGAGCTTCCTCGCCAGCGTTGCCTGACGCCATCACCATGCAGCAGCGAACCCGCGGAGAGGCCTCCCGGCGCGGCAGACCCGTGCGCCGGCCCGCCGTCCCGGTGGACATGCGCGACCACATCCTCGACCAGGCCGAGGCGCTCTTCGCGCGCCACGGCCTGCACGGCGTCACGGTGCGCGAGGTAGCGCGCTCGGCCGGCGTCGACCCCGCGCTCGTGCACTACTACTTCGACACCAAGAAGGGGCTCTTCGACGCCGTCTTCCTGCGCCGCGCCGAGATCCTCAACGAAGAGCGCATGCGCTCGATGGATTCGTACGAACGCGCGGGCGGCGACCACATAACGGTCGAGGGCTGCATCGAGGCGTTCCTCGAGCCTATCCTGCGCCGCTCCCTGCAGACCGACCCGCGCTGGAAGAACTACTTCCGCCTCGTGGCGCTCGTGAACAACAGCGCGGAATGGGGCGGGCTGCTGATGACGCGGACCTTCGATCCCGTGATCCGCCGCCTGATCGAGCTGGTGCGCCGCTGCCTGCCCGACGCGAGCGAAGAGAACCTCTATTGGAGCTACCACTTCCTGTCGGGAGCCCTGACGCTGAGCCTTTCCGAGACGGGCCGCATCGACCGGCTGTCCGGCGGAGTGTGCGTCTCGAGCGACCTGGAGGCCATCCACCGGCGGATGGTGCCCTTCATCGCCGCAGGCTTCCGGCGCCTGTGCCGGCCCGACGGCGCGACCCCGTGAGCCCCGCCGAAATTCCCCACGCCATTCCGAGGAGACCGCGGTGAACCTGAAGACCTTCGCCCTCACGCTCGGCCTCGCCTGCACGGTCGGCGCCGCCCCCGCGCAGGAGCTGCGCATCGCGCTGATCGTCGGCAAGACCGGGCCGCTCGAGGCCTACGCCAAGCAGACGGAGACCGGCTTCATGATGGGGCTCGAGTACCTGACCGGCGGCAAGATGGAGATCGACGGCCGCAAGATCAAGGTGCTCGTGAAGGACGACCAGTTGAAGCCCGGCCTCGCCAAGGCCGCGCTGGAGGAAGCGTATGGCGACGACAAGGTGGCGCTCGCCGTGGGCACGACCTCCTCGGGCGCCGCGCTCGCGATGCTCCCGGTGGCCGAGGAGTACCGCAAGGTCCTCATCGTCGAGCCGGCGGTGGCCGACAGCATCACCGGCGACAAGTGGAACCGCTACGTCTTCCGCACGTCGCGCAACTCCACCCAGGACGGCCTCGCCAACGCCGCCACGCTGAAGGGCCCGGCGAGCATCGCGTTCCTCGCCCAGGACTACGCCTTCGGCCGCGACGGCGTGAAGGCGGCCAAGGAGGCCCTGGCGGCCGTCGGCAGCAAGGCGAAGGTGGTGCACGAGGAGTACGCGCCGCAGAACGCCACCGACTTCACGGCGAGCGCGCAGCGCATCTTCGACGCGCTGAAGTCGCAGCCCGCGCCGCGCATCCTCGCGATCATCTGGGCGGGGCCCCATCCGCTCGCCAAGATCGCGGACCTCAAGCCCGAGCGCTACGGCATCACGCTCGCACCCGGGGGCAACATCCTGCCGGTGCTCAAGACGTGGCGCAGCTACGCCGGCACCGAGGGCGCCATCTACTACTACTACGGATTCCCGAAGAACCCGATGAACGACTGGCTCGTCGCCGAGCACATGAAGCGCTACGGCGCGCCGCCCGACTTCTTCACCGCCGGCGGCTTCGCCGCCGCGAGCGCCGTGGTCAGCGCGTTGCGCAAGGTCCCGTCGGCGGACACCGAGAAGCTGATCGCCGCGATGGAGGGAATGACGTTCGATACCCCCAAGGGTCCGATGACCTTCCGCGCCGCCGACCACCAGGCGATGCAGTCGATGTACCACTTCCGCATCAAGAAGGAGCAGAAAGGCGAGTGGGACCTGCTGGAGCTCGTGCGCGAAATCCCCGCGGCCGAGCTGCCGGTGCCCGTGCGCAACAAGCGCTAGACGCGGCGCGCCGGCCGTGACCGCGACCGCCGCCACGCACCCCGCGCTCTCCACGCACGGGCTCACGGCGCGCTTCGGCGGCCAGGTGGCCGTCGACGCCGTGAGCGCGGATTTCTTCGCCGGGACGCTGACGGCGATCGTCGGGCCGAACGGCGCCGGCAAGACCACGTATTTCAACCTGGTCTCCGGCCAGCTCGCGGCGAGCGCGGGCTCGGTGCGCCTCTTCGGCGAGGACGTGACGCGGCTGGGCGCCGCGCGGCGCGCGCAGCGCGGCATCGGCCGCGCGTTCCAGCTCACGCAGCTCTTCCCCAGCCTTACGGTGATGGAAAACGTGCGCCTCGCCGTGCAGAGCCGCGCAGGGACGGGCCTCGACCTCCTGTCCCTCTGGTCGAGCTCCGTGGGGCTTGCCGAGCGCTCGGAGCACTTCCTCGAGCGCGTGGCGCTCGCCCACCGCCGCGACGCCCCAGCGGCCGCGCTCTCCCACGGCGAGCAGCGCAAGCTCGAGGTGGCGATGCTCCTCGCCCTCGAGCCGCAGGTGCTGATGTTCGACGAGCCCACCGCCGGCATGAGCATGGACGAGGTGCCGGTGATTCTCGAGCTGATCCGGGGCATCAAGGAGCAGGGGGAGCGCACGGTGCTCCTGGTCGAGCACAAGCTGGACGTCGTCCGCTCGCTCGCGGACCGGATCCTGGTGCTGCACGACGGCCGCCTGGTGGCCGATGGCGATCCCGCCGCGGTGATGGCCTCGCGCGTCGTGCGCGAGGCCTACCTGGGCACGGCGGCGGCGAACGATGCCTGAGGCGCTGCTCGATCTGGCCGGCGTGCACACGCACATCGGGCGCTACCACATCCTGCAGGGCGTGGACCTCGCCGTCGCCGAGGGCGCCATGACGGTGCTCCTGGGCCGCAACGGCGCCGGCAAGACCACCACCCTCAAAACCATCGTGGGCCTCGCCCGGGCGAGCCGCGGGAGCGTGCGCTTCGCGGGGCGCGACATCGCGCACCTGCCCACGCCGGAGATCGCACGCGCGGGCATCGCCTACGTTCCGGAGGGCATGGCCGTCTTCTCCGGCCT
This sequence comes from uncultured beta proteobacterium, assembly GCA_963792865.1. Lineage (GTDB taxonomy): Bacteria > Pseudomonadota > Gammaproteobacteria > Burkholderiales > Usitatibacteraceae > Usitatibacter. The sequence goes on along the minus strand of CAWBYB010000014.1, from coordinate 449,746 downwards.
CACCGTGCGCGAGAACCTCGTGCTCGGGGCGCGCCAGGCGCCGATCGATGCCGCGCGCCTCGAGTGGATCCTCGGGTTCATGCCCGCGCTGCGCAAGTACTGGAACTACCCGGCGGGGCATCTGTCCGGCGGCCAGAAGCAGATGGTCGCCATCGCGCGCGCCATCATCGAGCCGCGCCGGCTCCTGCTGGTCGACGAGCCCACGAAGGGACTCGCGCCCGCCATCGTCGACAACCTTCTCGCCGCGTTCCGCGAGCTGAAGGCGGCCGGCGCCACGATCCTGCTCGTCGAGCAGAACGCGAGCTTCGTGAAGAGCCTCGGCGACCACGTGGCCGTGATGGACGACGGGCGCATCGTGCACGCGGGAGCGATGCGCGCCTTCGCCGCCGACCACGCCCTGCAATCCCGCCTGCTGGGGCTCGCCATGGAGGCCCCGTGAAGCCCGAGGACGCGCTGCCCTCGGCGCCGGTCGACCTGGCGCCCCTGCTGCTCGTTCCGGCCGTGGCGCTGGCGACGATCCCCCTGGTGGGCAGTTTCCCGGCGTGGGTGACGCTCACCCTCGCGGGCCTCGCGATGGGCATGATGATCTTCATCGTGGCGAGCGGGCTCACGCTCGTCTTCGGCCTGATGGACGTGCTCAACTTCGGGCACGGCGCCTTCGTCTCCGTCGGCGCCTACGCTGCAACGCTCGTGCTCCTGCCGCTGGCCGCGTGGGGCGATTCCGCATCGGCCGTGGCGAACCTCGCCGCCGTGGCGCTCGCCGTGGCGGCCGCGATGCTGGTCACCGGCGTGGCGGGCTGGGTGTTCGAGCGGCTCGTGGTGCGCGAGGTGTACGGCCAGCACCTGCGCCAGATCCTCGTGACCATGGGCGGGGCGATCGTCGTCGAGCAGCTGCTCGCGGTGCTGTGGGGGCCGGACCCCATCGCCCTCGCGGTGCCGCGCGCGCTGCGCGGCGCCTTCGTGATCGGCGACGTCGCGATCGAGAAGTTCCGGCTGCTCGCGGTAGGCGTCGGGCTCGCCGTATTCGCAGCCCTCTTCTTCGTCCTCGACCGCACGCGCATCGGCCTCCTGATCCGCGCCGGAGTGGAGAACCGCCCGATGGTGGAGGCGCTGGGCTATCGCATCCGGCGCCTCTTCGTCGGCGTCTTCGTGGCGGGCAGCGCCCTCGCGGGCCTGGGCGGGGTGCTCTGGGGCCTGTACCGCCAGATGCTCACGACCTCCATGGGGGGCGAGCTCATCGTGACGGTGTTCATCGTCATCATCATCGGCGGGCTTGGCTCCGTGGGCGGCTGCTTCGTGGCCGCGTTGCTCACCGCGCTGGTGGCCAACTATGCCGGCTTCCTTGCCCCGAAGCTCGCCCTCGCCTCCAACATCCTCGTGATGGTCGTGGTCCTGCTCTGGCGGCCGGCGGGCCTGTATGCCTCGGCCCGGCGCTGACGCGAAGCCATGATCCGCGCCCTGCTCTCCGACGACATCCCGCGCAGCCGGCTGCTCGCCGCGCTCCTGCTCGTCGCGCTCGCCGGACTCGCCGCGGCGCCCTTCATCGCCGGCGGTGCGCGGGCGTTGCATACCGCCGCGACCATCTGCGTCTTCATCGTGCTCGTGGGCTCCTACGACCTCCTGCTGGGCTACACCGGCATCGTGTCCTTCGCCCACACGATGTTCTACGGGATCGGCGCCTACGGCGTGGGGCTCGCCCTCGCGGGAATCGGCGCCACGTGGGGCGCTGCGTGCGTGGGCCTCGCCGGCGCGCTCGCCGTGGCACTGCTGCTCGCCCTGGCGATCGGGCTGCTCTCGCTGCGTGTGCGCGCGCTCTTCTTCGCCATGATCACGCTGGCGGTGGCCTCGGCGTTCGGGGTGCTCGCCTCGCAGTTGTCGGACTTCACCGGCGGCGAGGACGGCCGCAACTTCCAGGTGCCGGCGCTGCTGAGGCCGGACTTCCACCTGGTCGAGTTCCAGGTCCTGGGCCGCGCCGTCGACGGCAGGCTCGTCGCCTACTACCTTCTCTTCGCCGCGTGCCTCGCGCTCTTCCTCTTCCTGCTGCGCGTGGTCAACTCCCCCTTCGGGCGGGTGCTGCAGGCGATCCGCGAGAACGACTTCCGCGCCGAGGCCCTCGGCTACCGCACGGTCGTGTACCGCACCATCGCCAACTGCGTCGCCGCGCTGGTGGCCACGCTCGCCGGCGCCCTCATGGCGCTGTGGCTGCGCTACGTGGGCCCGCGCTCGGTGCTCGGCTTCGAGATCATGACCGACATCCTGCTGATCGTCGTGATCGGCGGGATGGGACGCATGTACGGCGCGGTGCTGGGCTCGGTGCTCTTCCTCGTGGCCCAGAACTACCTGCAGCCCGCGATGGGCAGGGGCGCCGAGGCCCTCGCGGGACTGCCGTGGCTCGCGCGCGCCCTGCACCCGGACCGCTGGATGCTGTGGATGGGAATCCTCTTCGTCGCCTGCGTCTACTACTTTCCATCGGGGATCGTGGGCCGGTTCGACGCCGACGAAGCGAGGGGCCGCTCCTCCAGGGGCGATTGAGGCACCGCATGCTGGAGCTGGCAACGCTCATCTCCCGGCAGGCGCGCTGTCGGCCCGATGCCCCGGCCGTGGTGTTCGAGGGCCGCACGCTCACCTACCGCGCGTTCTGGGAGCGCATCGCGCGGGTGGGCAACATGCTGCGCGCCCTCGGCATCGGCCCCGGGGACAAGGTGGCCACCGTGGCCGGCAACTCGCTCGAGCTGCTGGAGACGTACTGGGCGGTGCCCACGATCGGCGCCGTGCTCGTGCCGCTGTCACCGCTGCTGCTGCACGATGGCCTGGCGAGCCTGCTGCGCGGCTCGGACGCGCGCTGCCTCATCGCGCAATCATCGATGCTGCCCGTGCTGGCCCGGATGGCCGGGGAGCTCCCGGAGCGCGTGCTCCTCTTCGACGGCGAGGCGCCCGGCTTCGGCGACTACCGCGCCCTCTCGGCTGCCCAGCCGGCGGCGCTCGCGCCCGCGCAGGTCTCGCAGGACGACCTCTTCAACATCATGTTCACCAGCGGGACCACCGGCGTGCCGAAGGGCATCATGCACACGCACTTCGTGCGCTCCATGTACGCCACCCTCATGGGCCAGGCCTTGCGCATGACGCCCGAGTCGCGCGCCCTGCACAGCGGCGCGATCGTGTTCAACGGCGCCTTCGTCACGATGATGCCCACGTTCCACCTCGGCGGGACCTACGTCCTGCTGCGCCAGTTCGACGCCGAGGAGACCCTCGCGGCGATCGAGCGCGAGCGGGTGACGCACGTGATGCTGGTGCCGGCGCAGATCGTGGCCATCCTCGGCGCCCGCGGCTTCGACGCACGCCGACTCGCCTCGCTCGAGTGCATCCTCTCGCTGGGGGCGCCGCTGCTGCAGCAGGACCGGGACCGGCTGAACGCGCTGCTGCCCGGGCGCCTGTACGAGCTCTACGGCCTCACCGAGGGCTTCGTCACCATCCTCGATCGCAGCGAAGCGGCGAGCCGGCCGGGCACGGTCGGGATACCGCCGCCCTTCTTCCGGATGCGCATCGTGCGCGACGACGGCTCCGACGCCGCGACCCGGGAGCCGGGGGAGATCGTCGGCCGCGGTCCGATGCTCATGACCGGCTACTACCGGCGGCCGGACCTCACCGCGCAGGCGTTGCGCGACGGATGGCTGCACACGGGCGACGTCGGATTCGTCGACGAGGACGGCTACCTGCACCTCGTCGACCGCATCAAGGACATGATCGATTCCGGCGGGGTGAAGGTCTATCCGCGCGACGTCGAGGAGGTGGCCGCGCGCCACCCCGACGTGCGCGAGGTCGCCGTCTTCGGCGTTCCCCACGAGAAGTGGGGAGAGACGCCCATGGCGGCCGTCATCGTGCGGCCCGGCTGCGGCCTCACCTGCGAGGCACTGCGCGACTGGATCAACGAGCGCGTGGGCGCGCGCTACCAGCGGGTCTGCGCCGTGGCGATCATGGAGGACTTCCCCCGCAGCACCGCAGGCAAGACGCTCAAGCGCGAGCTGCGCGCGCCGTACTGGGAGAAGCACGGGCGCAAGATCTGAGCCGGCCGCGCCTTCAGCGACTCGCCGCCGCGCCCCGCAACGGCCACGGAACCAGCGTGCGCTCCAGCCCTTCGAAGAACGCGTGGAACGCAAGCGCGAGCGCGGCCGCCGGAATGGCGCCGGCGAGCAGCACGACGTGGTCGTTCAACGCGAGGCCCTGGGCGATACGCTCGCCGAATCCGCCCGCGCCGATGAAGGCCGCGATGGTCGCCGTGCCCACGTTGATCACCGCCGCCGTCTTCACCCCGGCAAGGATCGTCGGAGCCGCGAGGGGCAGCTCGACCAGCCGCAGCGCGGCCCAGGGGCGCAGGCCCAGGGCCCGCGCGGCCTCCCGCAGCCCCGGGGGCACGCCGGTCATGCCCGCATGCGTGTTGCGCACGATGGGCAGCAGCGCGTAGAGGAAGAGCGCGATCACGGCGGGCCACACGCCGATGGTCCCGGTGAGCGGGATCAGGAACGCGAGCAGCGCGAGGGAGGGAATCGTCTGGATCACGCCCACCGCCACCAGCACCGGCTGCGCGACGGCCCGCGAGCGCGCCGCGACGATGCCCAGGGGAACGGCCACGACGATCGCAGCGATGAGCGAGGCGACGACCAGGGCCACGTGCTCGCCCAGCAGTCGCCCGAAGTCGGGCGCGAAGAGGGCGCCCCACAGGCCCCGCGCCGGCGGCGCGCCGGGCGCTCCGCCGGCGACGAAGCCGGCCGCGATCGACGCGAAGTCCCGGTGCCCGAGCTCGGCCTCGCCGTTCAACCGGATCATCGTGGGCGCGTCTATGCGCCCCGCGAGCCGCGCGATCGCCGCCCAGGCCTTCGGATGGCGCGCGGGGACCTCGATGCCGTGCAGCAGCACCGCGTCGTAGCGCGGAAAGTATCCGCGGTCATCGTCGAGCACCATGATGTCGTAGCGCGCGATCTTCGCGTCGGTGGAATACAGGTCGATCGCGTCCACTTCGCCCGCGGCGAGCGCCTCGTAGGCGAGCCCGTGGTCCAGGCCGCGCGGGGAGGCCTGGGGCAACGCGTACGCGGCCTTCAGCCCCGGCCAGCCGTCGCGCCGGCCGAGGAACTCGTGCGAGAACCCCAGGCGCAGGTCCGGAACGCGGGCGAGCTCGGAGATGCGCCGGATGCCGTGGCGCTCGGCGTACGCGCGCCGCAAGCCGATGGCGTACGTATCTGAAAAGCCGAGCGCGACCGAGGCCGCGAGCCCGCGCGCGCGCAGCTGCTCGTTGATCTGCGCGAGCGTGAGGTTCGCGTCCGAGCCGAGGATCTCGCGCGCGATGGTCCCGGTGTATTCGGGATAGACGTCGATCGAGCCGGCCTCGAGCGCCTGCACGAGGATCGCGGTGTTGCCCAGCCCCGGCTCGTGGATCGCCTGGGCGCCCGCCAGGCGCGCGGTCTGGGTGACGATCTCGCCCAGGATGAACGACTCGGTGAAGCGCTTGGAGCCCACGCGCAGCGCGGGCTCGTCCGCCGCCGCCGCGCGCGCGGCGAGGCTTACAAGCAGGAGGACCACGAGGATCGTGCGCATGGTGCCATGATAGGATATGCGGCTTCAGCGCCGATTTGACATTCAGCTTGCGGGCGCTCTAAAAAATCCGCTAAAGCGATCGGCCTCGTCACCCGCTCGCTTTCGGGTACTGATTGCCGCAACCATGGACCAGCCGATCGCCACACGCCCGACCCGCATCGCCGCGCTGCACGACGCGCTCAAGCAGCGCATCCTCGTGCTCGACGGCGCCATGGGCACGATGATCCAGCGCCTGCGCCTGACCGAAGCGCAGTTCCGCGGCGAGCGCTTCCGCGATTTCCGCAAGGAGCTGCGCGGCAATAACGACCTGCTCAACCTCACCCGTCCCGAGGCGATCCGCGAGATCCACGCCCAGTACCTCGAGGCGGGCGCCGACATCCTGGAGACCAACACCTTCAACTCCACGTCGATCTCGCAGGCCGACTACGGGCTGGAGGATATCGTGGCGGAGCTGAACCTCGCCGGGGCGCGCCTCGCGCGCGAGGTCGCGGACGACTTCGGCGGGCGCACGCCCGACAGGCCGCGCTTCGTGGCCGGCGTGTTGGGCCCGATGAGCCGCACCCTGTCGCTCTCGCCGGACGTGAACGATCCGGGCTTCCGCGCCGTCACCTTCGACCAGGTGAAGCAGGCGTACAAGGTCGCCGTGGCCGCGCTGGTCGAGGGCGGCGTGGACCTGCTCCTCGTCGAGACCATCTTCGACACGTTGAACGCCAAGGCGGCGCTCTTCGCGATCGACGAGCACGCCGAGGAGTCCGGCGTGCGCCTGCCGATCATGATCTCGGGCACCATCACCGACGCCTCGGGGCGCACGCTCTCGGGGCAGACCGTGGAGGCGTTCTGGAACTCCGTGCGCCACGCGCGCCCGCTTTCCGTCGGATTCAACTGCGCGCTGGGCGCGCGGCAGCTGCGCCCGCACGTCGAGGAGCTCTCGCGCATCGCCGACGTCTACGTCTCGGCGCATCCCAACGCGGGCCTGCCCAACGCGATGGCCGAGTACGACGAGCTGCCCGCGGAGACGGCGGGCTACATCCGCGAATGGGCGCAGAGCGGCTGGCTCAACATCACGGGCGGGTGCTGCGGCACCACGCCCGAGCACATCCGCGCGATCGTCGAATCGGTACGGGCATTCCAGCCGCGCGCGGTGCCGGAGATCGCGCCGAAGCTGCGCCTGGCGGGACTCGAGCCCCTGAACGTGGGCGACGATTCACTCTTCGTGAACGTGGGCGAGCGCACCAACGTAACGGGCTCGAAGGCGTTCGCGCGCCTGGTGCTCGCCGGCAACTATAACGAGGCGCTCTCGGTCGCGCGCCAGCAGGTCGAGAACGGCGCGCAGGTGATCGACGTGAACATGGACGAGGCGATGCTCGACTCGCAGGCGGCGATGACGCGCTTCCTGCAGCTCGTGGCCGCCGAGCCGGACATCGCGCGCGTGCCGATCATGATCGACAGCTCCAAGTGGAGCGTGATCGAGGCGGGCCTGAAGTGCGCGCAGGGCAAGTGTGTCGTGAACTCGATCTCGCTCAAGAGCGGCGAGGCGGAGTTCGTGCACCAGGCGAAGCTCGCGCGCCGCTACGGCGCCGCGGTCGTGGTGATGGCGTTCGACGAGCGCGGCCAGGCCGACACGCTCGCGCGCAAGACCGCGATCTGCGAGCGCTGCTACCGGATCCTCACCGAGCAGGTTGGTCTGCCGCCCGAGGACATCATCTTCGACCCGAACATCTTCGCGATCGCCACCGGGATCGAGGAGCACAACACCTACGGCCGCGACTACCTCGAGGCGCTCTCCTGGATCCACCGCCACCTGCCCCACGCGAAGACCTCGGGGGGCGTGTCGAACCTCTCGTTCTCCTTCCGCGGCAACGAGCCGGTGCGCGCGGCGATGCACACGGCCTTCCTCTACCACGCCACGCGCGCCGGCATGACGATGGGGATCGTGAACGCGGGGCAGCTCGGCGTCTACGCCGAGATCCCGCCGGAGCTGCTGGAGCGCGTGGAAGACGTGGTCCTCAACCGCCGCGCGGATGCGACCGAGCGCCTGGTCGAATTCGCCGAGACCTTCAAGGGACAGAAGAAGGACGCCGCGGAGGAGCTCGCCTGGCGCAAGGAGCCGGTGCGCGAGCGGCTCGTGCACGCGCTGGTCAAGGGCATCACCGAGTTCATCGTCGAGGACACCGAGGAGGCGCGAACGCAGTGCGAGCGCCCGCTGCAGGTGATCGAGGGCCCGCTCATGGACGGCATGAACGTGGTGGGCGACCTCTTCGGCTCGGGCAAGATGTTCCTGCCGCAGGTGGTGAAGTCCGCGCGCGTGATGAAGCAGGCGGTGGCCCACCTGGTCCCGTTCATCGAGGAGGAGAAGCGGCGCCTGGGCACCGCGCCCAAGCCCAAGGGCAAGGTGGTGATGGCCACCGTCAAGGGCGACGTGCACGACATCGGCAAGAACATCGTCGGCGTGGTCCTGCAGTGCAACAACTTCGACGTGGTGGACCTGGGCGTGATGGTCGCCTGCGAGACGATCCTCGAGACCGCGCGCAAGGAGAACGCCGACTTCGTCGGCCTCTCCGGCCTCATCACGCCCTCGCTCGAGGAGATGGCGCACGTCGCCTCCGAGATGCAGCGCCTGGGCTTCGAGGTGCCGCTGCTGATCGGCGGGGCGACCACCTCGCGCACCCACACTGCGGTGAAGATCGAGCCGAAGTACCACGGCGGGCCCACCGTGTGGGTGCCTGACGCCTCGCGCGCGGTGGGCGTGGCCTCGCAGCTCTCGAGCCCGGAGCAGCGCGAGCGATACCTGAGCGAGGTGCGCGCCGACTACGTGAAGGTGCGCGAGCAGCACGCGAAGAAGACCGGGCAGAAGAGCGTCGCGCTCGAGGCGGCGCGCGCCAACGCGGCGAAGCTCGACTGGAGCGCCTATGCGCCGCCGCGCCCGGCCCGCCTCGGGCTCACGACGCTGCGCAACTTTCCGCTGGCCGAGCTCGTGCCCTACATCGACTGGGCGCCCTTCTTCCAGACCTGGGACCTGGCAGGCAAATATCCGGACCTCCTCGACGACGCGGTGGTGGGAGAGGCGGCGCGCAACGTGCTGCGCGACGGGCAGGCGATGCTCGAGCGCATCGTGCAGGGGCGCTGGCTCACAGCGAGCGGCGTGTTCGGCCTGTGGCCCGCGAATTCCGTCGGCGACGACATCGAGATCTACGCCGACGAGCGGCGCGACGGCGTGCTCGCGACGTGGCACAACCTACGCCAGCAGAACGAGAAGCCCGCGGGCAATCCCAACCAGTGCCTCGCGGACTTCGTGGCGCCGAAGGACTCCGGTGTGGCCGATTACGTCGGCGCCTTCGCCGTCACGGCGGGCATCGGCGCGGACGCCAAGGTGCGCGAGCTGCAGGCGAAGCACGACGACTACGACGCAATCATGGTGAAGGCGCTCGCGGACCGGCTGGCCGAAGCGTTCGCCGAGCTGCTGCACGAGCGCGTGCGCAAGGAGCACTGGGGCTACGCGGCCGGCGAAGGGCTTTCCCATGCCGAGCTCATCGCGGAGAAATACGCCGGCATCCGTCCCGCGCCGGGTTACCCCGCGTGCCCCGACCACACCGAGAAGGCGGACCTGTTCCGCCTGCTCGACGCGCGGCGCAACGCCGGCATCGAGCTCACGGAAACTTACGCGATGCTGCCGGCGGCTTCCGTGAGCGGCTTCTACCTCGCGCATCCGCAGGCGCGCTACTTCGCCGTGGGCAAGGTGGAGCGCGACCAGGTCACCGACTACGCGCACCGCAAGGGCATGGACCTCGGGCAGGCCGAGCGCTGGCTCGCGCCGAACCTCAACTACTAGGCGGGCTGCGGCCGCGAATCGCGCTCAGCGCCGGTCGCATGCGAGGCGCTGTCCCTCGCCCGTGAGCTGCACCATCCGGCCCGACTCGATGGACTCGATATCGAGCGCGAACGCGCCATTGCCCCACTGGTACAGGATGCGTCGCCCGGAGACCTGGTAGCGCGTGACGATGTTGCGCCCGTCGCTGGAGACGATGTGCAGGTTGCCCGCGGAATCGTAGGTGTATTCGCCGTTGCGCCCCGAGATCGTCCCGAAGCACCACCACTTGCCGACGACCATCTCGGCGATGGTGGGCTCGGCCGCCGCGACGCGGGCGCCGCCCGGGCCGCGGGCGCGCATCTCGGAGATCCAGTCGGCGGGCACCGCGAAGTTGAGGTTCTGCCCGGAGCGGGTCTGGAACGTGACGATGCCGATGAGCCGCCCCTCCGCATCGAAGAGCCCGCCGCCGCTCGAGCCCGGCGAGACCGGGGCCGTCGTCTGGATCACCTTCCCGTTCTCGACCTCGCGCAACGACGACACGATGCCCTCAGAGATGGTGAGCTCGAGGCCCAGGGGCGCGCCGATCGCGTACACGCGCTGTCCGGTGCGCACCTCGGCGACGCTCGCGATGTCCACGGCGGGCGCTTCCAGTCCCGGCACGTCGAGCTTGCAGAGGTCGAACTCCTCGTCGGCGACCGCGATGCTGGCCGGGCGGCTGTCCGCACCCGCCTTCACCGCGATGCGCTGGCCGCCGTTCACCACGTGGCAGTTGGTGACCACCTGCTCGGGACCGATCACCACCGCGCTGCCCTGCTTCAGCCTGCGGTCCGCGGCATCGGAAACGAGCACGCGCGCCACGCTGCCGGAGACGGCCGCGAAGACGCCCTCCGCGGATCGCGAACCGCGCGGCGCGGCGCGGGCGCGGAGGAAGCCGAAGCCGCGTTCGCCCGCGATGCATCTCCGGTCGGCGGAACGAACGAGTCCACGTTCATCGCGGAGCCCGGGACGATCGTCCGCATCTCGACGATGCGCGCCGTGGCAGGCGCGGGCGGCTTGTGGCGCGCCTTCCAGCCCCATACCGCAATGATGATGAGCGCCACGGGAACGCCGAACTTGAACCATGGTGCGTTCCACAGGCCGCCCGAATCGGCCGCGTGGAAATCATCCACCGGTCGCGCCGGGGCCGCCTTGCGCGGCGGCGCAACCCGGATCGTGCCGTCGTAGGCTTCGCGCCGCGCGGGATTGGCGAGCGTCTGGTAGGCCTCGCGCAGCGCGTCGAGCGCCTCCGGCGCCACGACCGGCTTCGCCTTCAGCTCTTCCAGCTTGTCGCGAAAGGCCGCGGCGATCTCCACCGATGACGCATCCGGCGCGACGCCCAGCACGTCGTAGTGCGTCCTGCGCGACGCCATGCTTCCCTCTCCCCGGGGAACGCTCCCCGGGGATTGTCGGCGAAGCACCGGGGGTGGGTCAACGAGTCCTAAAGCGGCAGCACGCACGCCGGATCGGGGCGGCGCGCGAACTCGAGGAAGGCCTCGGCCAGCCGGTCGCTCTCCGCGATCGCCGCGCGCCAGTACTTCATGCGTCCCGCGTCGTCGCCCGCGAAGCGCGTGAAATCCTTGCGATCGGGGAGCTTGCCCAGCGGAAGCGTGGCGAGGTACTCGCGCGAAGGCGACACGAGCACCACGTTGTCGAGCCATTCGCCGCGCGCCGCACGCCACGGCATGCCCTTGTCGAGCCAGCCCGGCACGATGCGATCGGTGAAATGCGGATAGAGCACGAGGCCCTGCGCGCGGTGATACGGCAAGTGCAGGTGGTAGTCGACGATGCCGCCGTCCCAGTACACGCCGAGCGGGGCCTGCGGGATGTCGGCCACGCCCTCGAGCACGAGCGGGATCGACGCCGAGGCGAGCAGGGCCTCGCCCAGGTTCGCGCGATCGAGCTGGACCACGTGCGTGTGGAACGCATCGAAGCGGATCGCCTGCATCGCATCCGGCGCCGACACGTTGCCCACGGCCATGAACGGCAGGCGATCGCGCGCATCGTGGAACACCGCGCGGTCGATGAAGCGCGCGAGATGCCGGCGCCCGAGCACGTTGGCCAGGGCCGCCATGCCGAAGCCCAGGGGCGTGGACACCGACGAATCGCGCGTGAGCGGCCAACGTCCGCGCACGACGAGGATGTGCAGCCGATATGCCGGACTGGAGAGGATCTCCGCCTCGCGGCCGCGGAAGAGCTCGGCCAGCATCTCGCGCGCGGCCTGGGAGATGTAGCGCCGGTTCGCGCGCGGCGGGTAGCTCTGCTGCGTGTACAGGCGCGCGAACTGCTCGAGCGTGCGCACCGGATCCGTGCAGCAGGCCGCCGCGAAGCGCCACGCGCCGATCGAGGCGCCGACCAGGTGGCGCACGCGCGGGGCGCCGGCGAGCCATTCGCCGAAGATCACGCGGTCGAGGCCCGCGATCCCCAGCCCCTTGGGCCCGCCCGCCGCTCCGGGAACGATCTCCACCTCGGCCGGATCGAGCCCCGCGGCGCGGATCCGCGCGAGGGCGCGCGCTCCGGCGCGCACGGTGAGGACCGGGGAAGACATCGGGAATCGCCGCGATATGAACAATGCGTACTATGCCAACAAAGCGCGCGACCTCGCTAGAATCCATGCTGGCGCGGCTGCCGGCGCCTCCCCTTCCTCCTTCCTTCCCCGCCCCCATCCCGATGTCGCACCTCTTCTCGCCCTTCACGCTGCGCTCGACCACTTTCCGCAACCGCGTCTTCGTCTCGCCGATGTGCCAGTACTCGAGCGAGGACGGGATGCCCACTGCCTGGCACCACGTGCACCTGGGCAGCCGCGCGGTCGGCGGCGCGGGCCTCGTCTGCGTCGAGGCGAGCGCCATCACGCCCGAAGGGCGCATCACGCCCTGGGACGCCGGAATCTGGTCCCCGGCCCATGCGGCGGCGTGGAAGCCGATCGCCGAATTCATCCGCGCGCAAGGCGCGGCGCCCGCGATGCAGATCGCGCACGCCGGGCGCAAGGCCTCGTGCGACAAGCCCTGGCAAGGCGGCAAGCCCCTCGGCCCCCGGCAGGGCGCATGGCAGACCCTGGGCCCGAGCGCGCTCGCCTTCGGCGACTATCCCGTGCCGCGCGCGATGACGCAGCAGGAGATCGCCGCCACCGTGGAGGATTTCCGCCGCGCGGCGATGCACGCGCTCGCTGCCGGCTTCGAAGTGGTGGAGATCCACGGCGCGCACGGCTACCTCCTGCACAGCTTCGTCTCGCCGCTTTCCAACCGGCGCGACGACGAGTACGGCGGATCCCTCGACAACCGCGTGCGCCTTTCGCTGGAAGTCGCGCACGCGGTGCGCGCGGTGTGGCCGCAGGAGAAGCCCGTCTTCTACCGCGTCTCCGCGAGCGACTGGGCCCCGGGGGGATGGGACGTCGCGCAATCCGTCGAGCTCGCGCGACGCCTGAAGGAGGCGGGGGTCGACCTCATCGACTGCTCGAGCGGCGGCAACGTGGCCGACGCGAAGATGGCGCTCGGGCCCGGCTACCAGGTGCCCTTCGCCGAGGCGATTCGCAGGCAGGCCGGCATCCCGGTGAGCGCGGTGGGCCTCATCAGCGACGCCGTGCAGGCCGAGCAGATCGTCTTCCTCGGGCAGGCCGACGCCGTGTGCCTCGCGCGCGCGATGCTGCGCGATCCCTACTGGCCGCGGCACGCCGCGCGCGAGCTGAAAGTGGAGATGGCCTGGCCCGACCAGTACAAGCGCTGCGAGGTGGGACCGCTGGGCCGCTGAATGCACGATAATCTGTCGACACGCACGGAGCCCCCCATGATCGACCTCTACTACTGGACCACGCCCAACGGGCACAAGATCACGATCTTCCTCGAGGAGGCCGGCCTCGAATACCGGTTGAAGCCGGTGAACATCGGCAAGGGCGAGCAGTTCGACCCGGCGTTCCTCGCGATCTCGCCCAACAACCGCATCCCCGCGATCGTGGACCACGCGCCCGCCGACGGGGGCAAGCCCATCAGCGTGTTCGAGTCGGGCGCGATCCTGCTCTACCTCGCCGGCAAGACCGGGCAGTTCATCCCGAAGGACCTGCGCGGCCAGGTGCAGGCGCTCGAATGGCTCATGTGGCAGATGGCGGGGCTCGGCCCCATGGCGGGCCAGAACCACCACTTCGCCAACTACGCGCCGGAGAAGATCCCGTACGCGATCGAGCGCTACGTGAAGGAGACCTCGCGCCTGTACGCGGTGCTCGACAAGCGCCTCGCGGGACGCGCCTTCATCGTCGGGCGCGAGTACACGATCGCCGACATGGCCTGCTATCCCTGGGTCATCCCGGAACGCCAGGGGCAGAACGTGGACGACTTCCCGAACCTCAAGCGCTGGCACGCGTCGATCCGCGCGCGCCCCGCCACTGCGCGCGCCTATGCGCTCGTGAAGCAGGTGAACCCGAACGCGGGGGGGATCCGCACCGAGGCGGAGCGCAAGGTCCTCTTCGGACAGGACCGCAACGTCGTGAAGTAACGGGCGTGGGCGCGGGCGCCGTTCCGCGGCGCCGCGCGATGATCAGTCTCCCTTCGCCTGCTCGTTCAGGTGCTTCATGACGGCGTTGTACGCGGCGACCGCGTCGTTCGCGGCGGCCTCGTTGGCCTTCATCGCGGCCTGGCGCTCGTCGATGTAGGCCTTCATGCACGCCTGGTAGGTCTTCACGTCCTCGTTGAACCGCTCCATGAGGCGGCCCTCGCCGCGCATCTGGACGCGCGGCATCTCGGGCGTTGGCTCGCACTTCGGCTTGGGAATCTCGGAGTCGGCGGCGGAGGCGGCGCTCGCGGCGGCCAGGAGCGCGGCAGCAAGGGCGATGCGGATCATGGAACGGCCTTTCGTCGGGAATGTCGAGGGCGCGTAGCTTACCGGATTAGTCGGCCACCGGCACGGTGTAGTTGAGCGCGAGCCGCCCCCCGTCCGGGTAGATGGCCTGGCCCGTGAGATAGGAAGCGTCGTCGCTCGCGAGGAATGCGGCGACCTTTCCGATCTCCTCCGGCTCGCCCATGCGGCCCATCGGCGTGCGCGAGAGGATCTTCCTTTCCGCCTCGCGATTGCCGAGCACCGCCGTCTTCGCGAGCTCGGTGAGGATGGTGCCGGGGCCTACCGCGTTCACGCGGATGCGGTGCGGCGCGAGCGCGAGCGCCATTACCTTCGTCAACTGGTTGATCCCGCCCTTGGAGACCACGTAGGGCACCTGGTTGGGAATCGCGAGCACCGCGTTCACGCTCGACATGTTGACGATGGCCCCGCCGCCGCCCTGGCGCACCATCTGGCGCGCCGCCGCCTGCCCGGCGAGGAAGACACCCTTGAGGTTCACCGCGAGCACGCGGTCGAAGTCGGCTTCCTCGAGCTCGAGGAACTCGGCGGCGTGCACGATGCCGGCATTGGCCACGAGGACATCGAGGCGGCCGAACGCGGCGACCGTCTCGGCCACTGCGCGCGTCACTTCTTCACGGCGGGATACGTCGCAGTGCACGAACGCGGCCTGCGAGCCGGCCTTGCCCAATTCCGCGACCTCGCGCCGGCCGTGCGCGTCGTTCACGTCGGCCAGCATGACCTTCGCGCCCTCGGCGGCGAAGGTGCGCGCGCAGGCAAGTCCGATGCCCTGCGCGGCACCGGTGATCAGCGCGACCTTGCCCGCGAGCCGCATCGCCGGCGCTACTTCGCCTTGCCGGCTTCCGGCTTCGCGGCTCCGGAACCGATCGGCTGCAGGGGCGTGAAGTCGAACGTCTGGGCCTTGCGGCTCGGCGATCCCTTGGTCGCCGCCGCGATCTCGTCGCAGAAGGCCTTGAGGTCGGCGGGACAGTCCTTCCTCGCGCGGGAGTAGACCATGGGGCGGTCGTCCTTCGCCGCATCGCTCTTCAGGTGCTCGAGGATGAAATCGCGGTACTGCGCATCCTTGCCCATCAACTCGCTCAGCGTGGCGACGTCCTTCCAGTCGACGATGAGCCGCAGCAGCGCGTCGGTGTAGTAGTCGGCCACCCCGCCGCTGTCGCAGTGCCGGTAGTCGCGCCACGCCTTCTCGAGCTGCTGCCAGCCCTCGACGCGATCGATGGCCTTCTGCGCCGCGGCGGCGTCGGCCTTGCTGCACGGCCGGTCGGCCGCGACGGCCACGGCGCAGGCGGCCAGCGCCCCGGCGAAGATCGCGATGATGCGAATCGCGCGCACCTCAGGCGGCCTTTCCCGGCCTGCGCTCGGCCCGCGCGAGGCGCTCGCGCACGGCCTTGGCGATGCCCGCCGCGTCCAGGCCGCAATCGGCGAGCAGCTGCGCGCTGTCGCCGTGCTCGACGAAGGCATCCGGCAGCCCGAGCATCAGCATGGGGACCTCGACCGCGCTCGCGGCGAGCGCTTCGGCCACGGCCGCGCCCGCGCCTCCCGCCACGACGTTCTCCTCGACGGTCACCACGAGCTCGTGCGAGGTGGCGAGCCGGAAGACGAGCTCCTGATCGAGCGGCTTCACGAAGCGCATGTTGGCCACCGTCGCGTTGAGCTCGGCCGCCGCGTCGAGCGCGGGCTTCAGCATGGATCCGAAGGCGAGGATCGCGACGCGCTTGCCCTCGCGGCGCATCTCGCCGCGCCCGATCGGCAGCGCCTTCATCTGCTGCAGGACCTCCGCCCCCACGCCGGTGCCGCGCGGATAGCGCACGGCCGCGGGGGAGTCGAGCAGGAACGCGGTGTAGAGCATCTGGCGGCACTCGTTCTCGTCGGAGGGAGCCATCACCGTGAGGTTCGGGATGCAGCGCAGGAACGAATGATCGAACGCTCCGTGGTGCGTCGGACCGTCGGCGCCCACGAGGCCCGCGCGATCGAGCGCGAAGACCACCGGCAGCTTCTGCAGGGCTACGTCATGGATCAGCTGGTCGTAGGCGCGCTGCAGGAAGGTCGAGTAGATCGCGACCACCGGCTTCAGGCCCTCGACCGCGAGGCCGGCGGCGAAGGTCACCGCGTGCTGCTCGGCGATACCCACGTCGAAATAGCGCTCGGGGAACTCCTGCGAGAACCGCACCAGGCCGGAGCCCTCGCGCATCGCGGGCGTGATGCCCACGAGGCGGGTGTCGAGCCGCGCCATGTCGCAGAGCCAGTCGCCGAAGACCTGGGTGTAGGTGGGCTTCGGGCGCGCGTCGGGCGCGGGCTTCGCCTTCACGATGCCCACGCCCGGGTCGAACTTGCCGGGGCCGTGGTAGGCGATCGGGTCTTCCTCGGCGAGCTTGTAGCCCTGCCCCTTGCGCGTCACCACGTGCAGGAACTGCGGGCCCTCGAGGCGCTTCACGTTGGTGAGCGTGTCCACCAGCACGTCGAGGTTGTGCCCGTCGATGGGGCCGGTGTAGTTGAAGCCGAACTCCTCGAAGAGCGTGGAGGGCGTGAGCATCCCCTTGGCGTGCTCCTCCAGGCGCTTGGCGATCCCCTTCATGGTGGGCGTGGCCGAGAGCATCTTCTCGGCGGTCTTGCGGGTGGCGTCGTAGAAGCGCCCCGACATGAGCTTCGCGAGGTAGTTGTTGAGCGCGCCCACGTTCTCCGAGATCGACATGTCGTTGTCGTTGAGCACGACGATCACGTTCGCGTTGGCCTGCTTGGCGTTGTTGAGCGCCTCGAAGGCCATGCCCCCGGTCATCGCGCCGTCGCCGATCACCGCGACCACCCGATGGGCCAGGCCGCGGCTGCGCGCCGCCACCGCCATGCCGATCGCCGCCGAGATCGACGTCGAGGAATGCGCCGTGCCGAAGGCGTCGTAGGCGCTTTCCTCGCGCCGCGGGAAGCCCGCGATGCCGCCCTTCTGGCGCAGCCGGCGCATGCCCTCGCGCCGCCCCGTGAGGATCTTGTGGCCGTAGGTCTGGTGGCCCACGTCCCAGATCAGGCGGTCATCGGGCGTGTTCAGCACGTAGTGCAGCGCGATGGTGAGCTCCACCGTGCCGAGGTTGGCGGACAGGTGCCCGCCGGTCGAGGCGACGGAGTCGACGATGAACGCGCGCAGCTCGCCGGCAAGCTGGGCGAGCTGCTTGCGATCGAAACGCCGCAGGACCGCCGGGTCGTCGACCGTCTCGAGGAGGGGATACGAGCTCATGGGCGAGAGGCCATTCTACCGCCGCCGCTGGACGATGAAGTCCGCGAGCTCCGCCAGGCGCTGCGCGCGCCCCTGGAATCCCGCGAGCGCCTCGTGGGCCTGCGCGTGCAGGTCGGAGGCGAGGCGACGGGCCGCCGGCAGCCCCAGGAGGCTGGTGTAGGTGGGCTTGCTCGCCGCGCGATCCTTGCCCGCCGTCTTGCCGAGGGTGGCCGCATCGCCCTCCTCGTCGAGGATGTCGTCGACCACCTGGAAGGCGAGCCCCACGAACTTGCCGTAGCGGTCGAGGTGCTCGAAATCGCCGGCCGCGAGCCCCGTGCCGCAATGCGCCCCCAGCAGCACCGAGGCGCGGATCAGGGCCCCCGTCTTGAGGATGTGCATGAACTCGAGCTCGGGCAGCGTGAGGCTCTTGCCCACCGCTTCCAGGTCGATCGCCTGCCCGCCCGCCATGCCGCGCGAGCCGCACGCCGCGGCGAAGAGCTGGATCATGCGCAGTTGATCCTGGGGATCCTGCGCGAGGGTGTGCTCGCTCAGGAGCTGGAAGGCGAGACTCTGCAGCGCGTCGCCCGCGAGCAGCGCCGTCGCCTCGTCGAACTCGACGTGGCAGGTGGGCTTGCCTCGGCGCAGGACGTCGTCGTCCATGCACGGCAGGTCGTCGTGGACGAGCGAGTAGGCGTGGATCGCTTCCACGGCGGCCGCGGCGATTTCCAGGCGCCGTGCCTGCGCGCCCGCGAGCTCGCCGGCCGCGCACACGAGCATCGCGCGCACGCGCTTGCCGCCCCCGAGGGTCGAGTAGCGCATCGCGTCGTGCAGGCGCGCGGGGGCGATGCGCGCGGCCGGAATGAGCTCGGCCAGCGCCGCCTCCGTCCGCCCCGCGACCTCGCGCGACCAGGCCTGGAAGTCGGGCGCGCTCACTTCGCGTCGGGCGTGAAGTCGCGCAGGCTCTCGCCGTCGAGGATCGCGATCCGGGCCTGGGCGTCGGTCAACTTGGACTCGCAGAACCGGATGAGCTGGGCGCCGCGCTGGTAGGCGGCGAGCGATTCCTCGAGGGGAAGCTTCCCATCCTCCATGCGCGCGACGATCGCCTCGAGCTCTTCCAGCGCCTTCTCGAAGCTCGCCGGATCGGCCGCGGCGGATGGGTTCTTGTCAGCCATGGGGAGCGGGCCTTGCGGGTTTGATTTGCAACGGAGAATTTTACACCAAAGGTCTTGAAAACTAAGGGAACTCGGCCCAAAATATTCGGGTAGTCGGGAACGGGACGGAGCTGCAGAGTTAAAAGCTAGCTGACTCGATTAGCCCGCTGTTGTTTACATCTTCATATGTCCTGGGGGTGCGGATAATGTCGGATCTCGCGAGTCAGCGCGTCCTGGCGCGCACATCGCCCCACCTGCCGCTGGCGTGGTATTTCGACCCGCAGGTGGCGGAGCTCGAGCGCAAGTTCCTCTTCGAGCACGGCCCCGGCTATGTCGCCCACGAGCAGATGGCGCCCAACGCGGGCGATTATCGCGTGCTCGATTGGCGCAACCGCGGCGCCTGGACGCTCGTCAACAACGACGGGCGCCATGACCTCGTCTCCAACGTCTGCCGCCACCGGCAGGCGATCATCCTCGACGGCCATGGCTCGCTGCCGGGCGGCACCATCACCTGCCCGCTGCACCGCTGGAGCTACAGCGGCGAGGGCAAGCACCTGGGCGCGCCGGAATTTCCCGACCATCCCTGCCTGGACCTGCCGCGCCAGTCGCTCGCGAAATGGAACGGCATGCTCTTCAACGGCAAGCGCGACGTGGCACGCGACCTTGCCCGCCTGGGTGTGGCGAAGGAGCTCGACTTCGAAGGCTACGTGCTCGACAAGGTCGAGACCGTCGACTACCCGTTCAACTGGAAGACCTTCATCGAGGTCTACCTCGAGGACTACCACGTGGGCCCGTTCCACCCCGGCCTGGGCAATTTCGTCACCTGCGACGACCTGCGCTGGGAATTCGGCGACTGGTACAGCGTGCAGACGGTGGGCGTGAACAAGGCGCTCGGCAAGCCCGGCTCGGACACCTACAAGCGCTGGCACGAGCAGGTGCTGCGCTTCCGAGATGGGGTGCCGCCGCCGCACGGCGCGATCTGGCTCACGTACTACCCGAACGTGATGGTCGAGTGGTACCCGCACGTGCTCGTGATCTCCACGCTCTACCCGCGCGGCCCCGAGGCCTGCGCGAACGTGGTGGAGTTCTACTATCCCGAGGAGATCGCCCTCTTCGAGCGCGAGTTCGTCGAAGCCGAGCAGAAGGCGTACCACGAAACCGCGCGCGAGGACGAGGAGATCTGCGTGCGCATGACGCAGGGCCGCAAGGCGCTGCTCGAGGACGGGCGCGAGGAGCACGGGCCATACCAGTCGCCGATGGAAGACGGCATGGTGCACTTCCACGAATTCGTGCGCCGGGAGATCGCTCCGCACGCCTGAGGCGGATCGGAAATGGAAACGGGGCGGCCCGTGCCGCCCCGTTTCGCTTTCTTCTACTCCTCCTCCTCCACCCTAGTCCTTGTCGAATTCGTGCACCACGGCCCACAAGGTCGCGAAAGTGTGCTGCGCGAAATCGGCGTGCAGTTCCTCGTAGTCCTCCGCGCGCATCGGCTCGCGCTCCTTGCCCTTGCGAATCTCGAACCAGCGCTGCTGGATGCGCTCGCGCACCGGGTGCGGGGGCATCGCCGGGCGGCGCAGCGCCGAGCTCGTCCCGGCGAAGAGCCGGCGCTTGAGCGTCACGTCGGCCGAAGAGATGTGGAACAGCTTGGTGAGCATGTTCGAGGTGGCCCCGTGGCGGATGAAGAACTCGAGCTGGCGTGAGCGCTTGGTGAGGTAATCCACCTGCCGCAAGCCATGCTCCAGGGACCCGGCGTCGATCTCGATCGCCACCCGCGGCTCGGTCATCTCCGAGAGCTTCACGAGCTCCGCGGAGCTGAGGGAGCGCAATTCCTCGAGCTGGCGCTCGGTGAATCCGGGCGGCGGCGGCGCGTCTTCACCGGCGCCTTGCTGAAGCTCGCGGATCAGCTGGGCGAGCACCAGGAGCCGCAGCTGCTGGTCGCGAATGACGAACATCGGACCCTCCGGGAACTTCCCTATCTTGGGATTCCTGTCACCATGGACTTGCCGCCTACGGCGCCAAAAATGCTCCGCCGGGGCGCCGAAGTCAACCGGAAAATCCCCGGTTTTCGACAGGCGAAAACCGCGCCCCTGGACCCCTTCCGGATCAATCCTCCTCCCGCTCCAGCTTGAACTGCGAGGCGAGCTGCTGCTGTATCTGCGGCGGCACCGGCGCGTAGTGGCTGAATTCCACGGTGTAGGCGCCCTGGCCGCCCGTCACCGAGCGCAGCCGCGACTGATATTCGGCCACTTCCGAGAGCGGCACCACGCCGGTGACCGACATCAGGTCCCCCCCGGTGGACTCGGTGCCTGTCACCTGGCCGCGCTTGCCCGAAAGATCCGAGGTGAGATCGCCCACGAAGCGGTCCGGCGCCGTAATCTCGATGTTGACGATGGGCTCGAGCATGATCGGTGCGGCCTTGAGGATCGCGTCGATCACCGCCTTGCGCCCGGCCGTCACGAATGCGATCTCCTTGGAGTCCACATCGTGGCTCTTGCCGTCGTAGACGATCACGCGCAGGTCCTCGACCGGATAGCCCGAGATGACGCCGTGGTCGAGCGCCTGGCGCACGCCCTTTTCCACCGCGGGGATGAAGACGGTGGGAATGACCCCGCCCTTCACCTCGCTCGCGAACTCGAAGCCCGAGCCGCGCGCGAGCGGCTCGATCCTGAGGAACACTTCCCCGAACTGGCCCGCGCCGCCGGTCTGCTTCTTGTGCCTGCAGTGGCCATCGGCCTTGCGCGTGATGGTCTCGCGATAGGGGATCTTGGGCGGCTTCACCGCCACGTCGAGCTTGTACTGCTGCTGCATCTTCTCGAGCTTCACGCGCATGTGCAGGTCGCCCAGGCCGCGCAGCACCGTCTCGTGCGTGGTGGGGTGGCGCTCGATCCACAGGCACGGGTCCTCGACCTCGAGCTTGTGCAGCACCTCGAAGAGGCGCTGCTCGTCGCCCTTCTTCTTGGTCTCGACCGCGATCGAGTGCATGGGCGTGGGAAATTCCAGCGAGCGCAGGCGGATGTGGTCCTCGTCGTGGGAATCGTGCAGCACCGCGTTGAACTCGATCTCGTCGATCTTGGCCACGGCCCCCAGGTCGCCGGGAACGAGCGCGTCGGTCTCGATATATTCCTTGCCCTGGAGCTGGTAGAGGTGCCCGGTCTTGAAGGGCTTCCTGCCGTCGCCGATGAAGAGCGGTGTGTCCTTGCCGATCGTGCCCTGGTGCACGCGGAAGACCGCGACCTTGCCCACGTACGGATCCATGATGATCTTGAAGACGTGCGCGAGGACGTGCTTGGAGGCATCGGGCTCGGCGTGGAATTCCTCGCCTTCGCTGCTCTCGGAGCGCAGGAAGGGCGGCGGATTGCCTTCCGTCGCGTCGGGGGCGAGCCTGGCCAGGATGTCGAGGAACTCCATCACGCCCGCGCCGGTGCGCGCCGAGGCGAAGCATACGGGGATGAGGTGGCCTTCGCGCAGCGCCTTCTCGAACGGCGCGTGCAGCTGCTCGGGTGCGAGCTCCTCGCCCTGCTCGAGGTAGAGCGCCATGAGATTCTCGTCGACTTCCACCACCTGGTCGACGAGCGCGGAGTGCGCGGCCTTCACCGAGGAGAAATCGGCTTCCCCGTCGGGAGTGAAGAAGCAATCGACCACGTCCTTGCCGCCGTGGGACGGCAGGTTGATCGGCAGGCATTCCTTTCCGAACAAGTCCTGGATGCGCGCGAGCAGCCCCGGCAGGTCCACGTTGTCCGCGTCGATCTTGTTCACGAGGATCATGCGGCACAGGCCCCGGCGAGCGGCCGCACGCATCATGCGCGTGGTGTTGAGCTCGATGCCCGTCTGCGCGTTGATCACGATCACCGCGGTCTCCACCGCGGCCAGTGCGGCGATGGACTGCCCGGCGAAGTCGGGCATGCCGGGGGTGTCGATCAGGTGGACGTGGATGCCCTTGTAGGGGAAATTGACCAGCGAGGAATTGAGCGAGTGGCCGTACACCTTCTCGAGGGGGTCGAAGTCGCACACCGTGCTGCCGCGTTCCGTACTCCCCATCGCGCCGATCACTCCGGCTTTCCACAGCAGGGCTTCGGCCAGTATCGTCTTTCCCGCCCCGCCGTGGCCGGCTAGGGCCACGGTATGAATGTTCCCGGTGGTGTATTTCGCCAAGGCGATGTCTCCTCTCTGCTGCTCTGCAGCAACGCCGATGCGGGGGTATGAGGCCTAGAGTACACAACCTCGCGATTTCGCGCCGGGCCCGCGCGCCTCGGCCGGGGCCTTCAGGGCGAGATCTCCAGCTCCACCATCGCGCGGTCGCCCGCGAGCGCCTGGGCGACCCACAGATAGGCGCGGAGCGCGCTGCGGGCGTTCTCCACGGCCTCGACTTCGGAGGAGCCGCGGCACACGCATCCGGGGATCTCGATCACGCGCGCGAAGTAGCAGCCCTTCGCGCGATGCAGGGCTATGCGATAGCGCGGCGCGTTCTGCTCTTCTTCCATGGCGGCACCTCGAATTCGACCGGCGAAGTGTGCGGCGAACGCCGCCGCGCGGCACCCGAAATGGCCATCGAGTGATTTGCGATTTTTCGCGGCCACAGCCTGCGGCGCCGCCTACGATTCGCCTCACCGGCCGGGATGCGCCAATCGTCCCGCCGGATCGAAGGCGACTCGCATCGAAGGAGGACGAAGTGAAGGAACTGACTCTCGAGGAAGTGCTGCGCATCGCCGGGGGCGTGCCGTTCGCCGCGGCGCTGGACGAGCTCACCTACCGCGCGCCGCAGGAATCGGCCGCGGAGCCCGTCGACTACGCGCGCCTCGTGGGCAAGGACCTCCACCCGTCCGAGCCCACATGACTCGCGCACGGCGATCCGCGTTCCGGCCGTCCCCCAAATCGCACAGGAGAAGCACATGAAGGAGCTGGACCAGAAGGACGCGCCGGCCGTTTCCGGCGGGCAACTTCCGACGACGGGCGACCTCGTCCCCGGCCCGATCGGTCCGATGCCGTTCAATCCCTCGATTCCGATCACCCCGGGAGCGCCCCCGCCGCTGCCCGAGCGCAGGCAGGAGGTGTAGCGAATCCCCGGGTCCCGGGCCGGCTGCTCCCGGATCCGGGATGCGTGCAGCAGCCCGTCAGCAGGAGGCAAGCACGATGGAATGCGAAAGGAAGGACGCGCCCGACAAATCGGGCGGCCTCACGATGCCGCCCGGGGACGGCGACCGATGGCCGCCCTCTCCGGGCTATCCGCAATGCCCTGGCGGGCCGATCGACCCGCCCGTCGTCGATCCGCGAAGGATCGAGCTCAGTCCCCATTGAAATTTGAAACAGGAGCGATTCAGATGGAAGATGCGAAGCAATCCAAGCCCGAACCCCAACCGATTCCGGCGGAGCAGGCGGCGGAAGTCGCGGGCGGTGCTGGCTGCACTGCCAGCGCAACCAGTTCAACGGGTGTCACTGGCACCACGGTGAGCGCACCGACCGTGGGGCAGGCGCTCATCGATACCTATGAGGGTTACGTCGACCTGACGTCGCACATCATCGAGAGGGTCGCCGGCTCGAACAGCTGATCCGGAAGCCCGCCGAGGCCCCCTGGGCCTCGGCTCCTCTTTCAGTCCCGGAGCGCACCATGCGTACATATAGGATTCCCGCGCCACTGGCCACGGGCACCGTGCGTGGGGGACATATAGTCTTCTTGTACGCGGTGATCTTCGTTTCGTCCGCAGTCATCGGCACCAAATTGACGAATTCGGTGAATTCCGATCTCGGCTACGCGCTTCGAAACATTGTCGTCATCGGAATGGGAGCGATGGCGATCCTCGCGCTCACGCTCATCGTGCCGGAACTGCGCAAGTCCGTGCCGATCCTCTATTCCGACGCGAACCGGAACGGCATCTCATCAGTTGGAGACGTGGTGGTCTTCGCCTGCCTGATGCTCGCCTGGGGCTTCGGCGCGAGCCGGCTGCTAATCATGCTTCCGTTGCTGCACTGGAATCCCGATCTCTACGTGAGCTTCGGGCTCGGCGAGCGAGCGGGTACCGCCAATTCCATGCAGATGACCCTTCTACTCGTCAGCGCCACCATCATCGCGCCGTTTGCCGAAGAGCTGCTTTTCCGGGGTTTCATGCAAAACCTGTTCGTACTTCGGTGGGGCCTTTGGCCTGGAATCGTTCTGTCCGCGTTCTTCTTCGGGATAGCACACTACCCGCTCATTCCATTCGCCATGGTTGCCGGAATCTTCTACTCACTCGCATATGTGAAATTCGGAAATCTCTGGCCGGGAACTCTCTTGCATGGACTTCACAATCTCCTGGTTTCTCCTCTGGCTCTCAATGCATTTTTCCAGGTGAAGCCGCGGGCCGACGTGACATCAGTGGCCCACTGGATTCCGGAGACTCTTCTCACCATCGCCTTCGTTCCCCTGCTCATCCTCTTCTGGCGCCGCTTCCGTCCTTCCGCCTGACCGCAACGCCCCCATGAGCGCGAACCTGTTTCGCGCGGAAGTCCGCGCGCACGCCGAGAGCTCGTGGCTCGGCAGGATCGTCCTGATCCGGCCCGTCTCGTTCGCGCTCCTGTGCGCGGTGGCGGGAGTCTTTACGGCCGCCTTGCTCGCCTTCGGCCTTCTCGGCGAGTACACACGCAAGGCGCGCCTCACCGGCGTGCTCGAGCCGGACGCGGGCGTGATCAAGATCCTCGCCCAGCAGTCGGGTTTCGTCGAGAGCGTGCTGGTGCGCGAGGGCGAGCGGGTAGCCGCGGAAACGCCGCTCATGACCCTGGGCGACGGCCGCGCGGGCGGGTCGCGCGAAGACGTGGGCTCGGCCGTGGGCTCGCGCCTTGCGCAACGGCAGGACGCGCTGCTGCGCCAGCGCGCGTACACCGCGCAGGCGATGCGCGCCGAACAGGCGGGCTTCGAGGGTCGCAAGGCCGGCCTCGCGCGCGAGCTGGTGCAGCTCGACGCCGAGATCGAGGCGCAGGAGCAGCGCGCGACGATTGCGCGCCGCGCGGTGGAGCGGGCGCGCTCGCTCGAAGGAATCGGCTTTCTCTCCGGCGCGGCCCTCGACCGCGAGCGCGACGCGCAGCTCGACCAGTTGGCGCGCCTCGAGGCCCTGCAGCGCTCGCGCACGTCGCTGGGCCGAGAGCTCGACGCGCTCGCCTTCGATCGGGACGGCGCGCGCTCGCGGGCCGCGGCGCAGCTCGCTGCGATCGACATGCAGCGCGCGGCCCTCGACCAGGAGGGCCTGGAGCGCGGACTCCAGTACCACGCCTCGATCGTCGCCCCGGGCGCGGGGACCGTCGCCACGGTGCTGGTCGAACGCGGCCAGATGGTGATGCCCGGCACGCCGCTCGCGACGATCATTCCCGCGCACTCGACGCTGCAGGCGCAGCTCTTCGCGCCGTCGCGCTCCATCGGCTTCGTGCAGCCGGGCCAGGAAGTCCTGCTGCGCTACCTGGCCTATCCGCACCAGAAATTCGGCAGCCATCGCGCACGCGTGCTCGCCGTGTCGCGCGATCCGCTGCTCCCGGGCGAGCTCGGCTTCACGCCCCCGGACGGCTCGCGCGAGCCGCTCTATCGCATCAAGGCCGCGCTCGCTTCGCAATCGATCTCCGCCTACGGCCGCCGGGAGCCCCTGCAGCCCGGCATGCGGGTGGAAGCGGACATCCTCCTCGACCGCCGGCGCCTCATCGAATGGATCTTCGAGCCGTTGCTGAGCCTCGCGGGGAGGGCCTGAGTGGAAATGCTGGGCGAGCTGCGCCTCGGCGCCGGCAGGCGCCTGCCGGTCTTCCTGCAGACGGAGGCCGCCGAGTGCGGGCTCGCGAGCCTGGGGATGGTCGCCTCCTTCCACGGCCATCGCATCGACCTCGCCGGATTGCGCCGGCGCTTCACCGTTTCGCTCAAGGGCGCCACGCTCGCGTACCTCATGCAGGCGGCGGGCCGCCTGCACTTCGCGCCCCGGCCGCTGCGCCTGGAGCTCGCCGAGCTCGCGCAGCTGCGCATGCCGTGCATCCTGCACTGGGACCTGAACCACTTCGTGGTGCTCAAGTCCGCCGATGCGCGCGCGGCCGTGATACACGATCCGGCCTTCGGCGTGCGCCGCCTCGCCCTGGCGGAGGTCTCGCGGCATTTCACCGGGATCGCGCTCGAGCTCTCGCCCACCGCGCAGTTCGCTCCCGCCGACGAGCGGCGCAAGGTGCGCCTCAAGGACCTCATGGGCACGGTGACGGGCCTGCGCCGCTCGCTCGCGCAGGTGCTCGTGCTCGCCTTCGCGCTGCAGGCGATCGCGATCGTGAGTCCCTTCTACATGCAATGGGCCATCGACGGCGCGGTGGTCTCAGCCGACCGCGACCTGCTCACGGTGCTGGGTCTCGGGTTCCTCATGCTCTCGCTCATGCAGGTGGCGCTCACCGCGCTGCGCTCCTGGGTCGTGCTCTACCTCGGCACCACGCTCAACCTGCAATGGCTCGCGAACGTGTTCTCGCACCTGCTGCGCCTTCCCGTGAGCTACTTCGAGAAGCGCCACCTGGGCGACGTCGTCTCGCGCTTCGGCGCGGTGAACACGATCCAGCGCACGCTCACCTCGAGCTTCGTGGAGGCGCTGATCGACGGGGCGATGGCGCTCGCCACGCTCGCGATGATGCTGGTGTACAGCAGGCTGCTCACCGGCCTCGCGATCGCGTCGGTCGCGGCCTACGGGCTGCTGCGCTGGGCGTTCTACGAGCCGCTGCGCCGCGCGACCGAGGAGCACATCGTCCACGCCGCGAAGCAGCAGAGCCATTTCCTCGAGACGGTGCGCGGCGTGCAGTCGATCAAGCTCTTCGGGCGGCAGGAGGAGCGGCGCTCGCGCTGGCTGAACCTCGTGGTGGACGCGATGAACCGGGACCTGGCGACGCAGAAGCTGGGGCTCGGCTTCCGCCTGGCCAACGGGCTGGTGTTCGGCGTCGAGCGCATCGCCATCGTCTGGCTGGGATCGCTGCTGGTGCTCGACAGCGCCTTCTCCGTCGGCATGCTGTTCGCGTTCGTCTCGTACAAGGAGCAGTTCTCCGCGCGCGTGGCGGGCCTCATCGACAAGATGATCGAGCTGCGCATGCTCGGGCTGCAGGCCGAGCGGCTGGCCGACATCGTGCTGGCGCCGCCCGAGGCCGAGTCGCCGGCGCTTGCCGTGGACGACGTGGAGGCTTCGCTCGAGGTGAGCGCCGTCTCCTTTCGCTACTCGGACACCGAGCCCTTCGTGCTGCTCAATTGCTCGTTCGCGGTGGCGCCGGGCGAATCCGTGGCGATCGTCGGGGCTTCCGGCGGCGGCAAGACCACGCTCGTGAAGCTGATGCTGGGCCTGCTTGCGCCCACCGACGGCAGGATCCTCGCCGGCGGCGTGGACATCCAGAAGCTCGGCATCGACCGCTACCGCAAGCTCGTGGGCACGGTGATGCAGGACGACCAGCTCTTCGCCGGGTCGATCGCCGACAACGTGAGCTTCTTCGATCCCGCGCCGGACCAGGGTGCCATCGAGCGCTACGCGCGTATGGCCGCGGTCCACGACGACATCGCCGCGATGCCCATGGGATACAACACGCTCATCGGCGACATGGGGGCGGCGTTGTCGGGTGGCCAGAAGCAGAGAATCCTCCTGGCGCGCGCGCTCTACAAGCAGCCGAAGATCCTCTTCCTCGACGAGGCGACAAGCGCGCTGGACGTGCAGAAGGAGCGCGCGGTGAACGAAGCGATCCGCGCGCTCAACCTCACGCGCATCATCATCGCCCACCGTCCCGAGACCATCGCCTCGGCGCAGCGCGTGATCGTGCTGCAGGGCGGGCGCGTGGCGCAGGACTTGCGGCGCGTGGCCGCGGAGGCCGCGCCGCGTTCCGCCTGAGCCGCGACGTTCGGGGGCCGGACTATAATCGGCGTTTTTCGCCCCACCCCATGACTTCCTCCTGGATGCTCGTCGCGGGCTTCCTCTTCGCCGCGATGGGCGTCTTCGTGAAGCTGGGCTCCACGCAGTTCGGCGCCGCGGAGCTCGCCTTCTACCGCTCCATGTTCACGTTCCTCGCCATCCTGGGCGTGGGCTGGCTGCGCAAGGACACGGTGCGCACGCGCTACTTCGGCATGCACCTTCTGCGCGCGGTGGTCGGGGCCATCTCGCTCGTGGGCTACTTCCACGCGATCTCCAAGCTGCCGCTCGCCACCGCGCAATCGCTCAACTACACCTCGCCCATCTTCCTTGCGATCGCCACCGTCGTGGTCCTGGGCGAGCGCTTCACCGGGATGCTGATCGCCGCCATCGTGGTGGGCTTCGCGGGCGTCGCCCTGCTGCTGCAGCCCACGTTCCAGGAAGGCAAGCAGGCCCCGGCGCTGATCGGGCTTTTCTCCGGCGTGCTCGCGTCGTGGGCATACCTGAGCGTGCGCACGCTCGGGCGCCTGGGCGAGCCGGACTGGCGCGTGGTGTTCTGGTTCGGGCTGGTGGCCTCGGTGGTCTGCGCCGGTTGGCAGGCGACGACGGGCACGTTCCACCCGGTACGCTGGAACAATTGGTGGATCCTCGCGGGGATGGGCCTCGCGGGCACGCTCGCCCAGCTCGCGATGACCCGGGCGTATCGCACGGGAAACACGCTCGTGGTGGGAGCGCTATCGTATTCGACGCTCGTCTTCGGAGCGATCGCGACCGTGCTGGTCTGGCGCCAGAAGATGGCGACGCTCGAGTGGATCGGGATGCTCGTCATCGTGACGAGCGGCATCATGGCGATGCGCGCGGAGCGCAAGGATGAAGTCGAGGAAGCGGGATTCGAGGGCTGACATGGAAAAGATGCTCGTGAGCACGCAGGAGCTGGCCGACCACCTGGACGATCCGAGCTGGGTGGTCTTCGATACGCGCCACGACCTCGCCAAGCACGACGAGGGGCGCCATGCCTACGCCGAAGGCCACGTGCCGGGCGCGTACTACCTGGACCTCGAGGACGACCTGTCGGGCCCGAAGACGGGAGCGAACGGGCGCCATCCGCTGCCGGACCTCGCCGAGTTCGCGCGGCGCATGAACGAGCGCGGCGTGAAGCCCGGAACGCAGGTCGTGATCTACGACGACTCGGGTGCCAGCTACGCGGGGCGCCTCTGGTGGATGCTGCGCTGGCTCGGGCACGAGCGCACGGCGCTGCTCGACGGCGGATTCGCGCAATGGGAGCGCGAGGGCCGCCCCGTTTCCTCCGCAACGCCGGCCCCGCGCCGCGGCGACTTCGTGCCGCGCCCGCGACTGGGCGCCACGGTGGACGCGCACTTCGTCGGGCGCATCGCGAGCGAGCCCTCGGTGACGCTCGTGGACGCGCGCGCCGCGGATCGCTATACGGGCGCGAAAGAGACGCTCGATCCGGTGGCGGGACACATCCCCGGATCGCTCAACCGCCACTGGGCGAGGAACCTCGAGCGCAACGGTCTCTTCAAGCCCCCGCAGGTCCTGCGCGAGGAGCTGCTCGCCCTGCTCGGCGGCAAGCCCGCGGAAATGGCGGTGCACTCGTGCGGCTCCGGCGTGACGGCGTGCCACAACATCTTCGCGATGCAGCTCGCGGGGCTCGACGGCGGGCGCCTGTACCCCGGATCGTGGAGCGAGTGGTGCGCGGATCCGGCGCGCCCGGTCGCGACCGGCCCCGATCCCTGATCCCGCCCACGGCATGAAGCCGATCGCGCGGACGCTGCTCGCCGCCGCGGCCCTGCACGCGGCGTGCGCGCTCGCGCAGGCCGATGCGCTCGCTCCCCCGGCCGGCCTCGCGCTCGACGGCGTGCCCGCGATTCCCGCGCGCCTCGCGCGCGAGCTGGCGCCCTACGCGCAGTTCCGATCGCACGCGATGCTCGCCTGGCATCCGCTGCGCCGCGAGATCCTCGTGCGGCTTCGCGCCACCGGGCAGGTGTACCTGGTGAGCGAGCCGGGCGCGCCCGCGGTGAAACTCACGGACCTTCCCGGCGTGGTCGAGGACGCCTCGTTCCAGCCCACCACCGGCCGATACTTCGTGTTCACTCGCGCCACGGACGGCGGCCGGACCCGCCGCTTGTATCGCTACGGCCTCGAAGAGCGTGCCGCCACGCCGCTGAGCCCCGAGGGCGAGCGTGCCGGCGCGATGGCGTGGACGCGCAAGGGCGATCGCATCGCCTACGTGACGCAAAGCCGCGAGAGCGGCCTCACCGCGCGCACCGCCATCCACGTGATGGATCCGCTGCGGCCCGAGTCCGACCACGTCCTCGTGCGCCTGGCCGGGGATGCTTGGACCAGCCTCGCGTTCTCCGAGGACGGGCGGCACCTGGTGCTGGTCGAGCGCCTCTCCGAGCGCGACGCCCGCCTGTGGGTGATGGACGCGGCCACGGGCACGCGCCGGCGCGTGGGCGCAGGCAGGGGCCCCGTCTCCTACGGCGAGGCGCGCTTTTCCCGCGACGGCAAGGGCCTCTTCGCCACCAGCGATCGCGGCTCGCCGTTTCGCCGCCTGGTCTACATCGCGCTCGCCGGGGGACGCGAGCGCGTGCTGACCGCCGGCATCCCGCGCGACGTGGACGCCTTCGCGCTCTCGTTCGACGCGGAGCGCCTCGCGTTCATCACGAACGAGGACGGCTCGCACGTCCTGCGCCTCATCGACCTGCACACCCTGAAGGAGCTGCCGCGACCCTCGTTCGTGCACGAGGTGATCGACGCGCTCGAGTGGCGCCGCGAGTCCGACGAGCTCGCCTTCACGGTGACCTCCGCGCGCTGCGCCGGGGACGTCTTCTCCTACGACGTGAAGACCAACCAGGTCACGCGCTGGACCAACGGCAACAGCCCCGCGGTCAACACGAGCCGCTTCGCCGAGCCGCGCATCGTGCGCTGGAAGAGCTTCGACGGGCGCGAGATCGCGGGCTTCCTCTACGAGCCGCCCGCGAGCTTCACCGGCAAGCGTCCCGTGATCGTGAGCCTGCACGACGACCCCGGACAGGCGCGCCCGGGTTTCCTCGGCCGCGACAACTACCTGGTGAACGAGCTGGGCATCACGCTGATCCGTCCCAACGTGCGCGGCTCGGGCGGCTTCGGCAAGACCTTCCTCGGGCTCGACGGCGGCGGCAGGCGCGGCGACGCGGTGAAGGACATCGGGGCGCTGCTCGACTGGATCCGCGCCCAGCCCGGGCTCGACGCCGGGCGGGTGGCGATCGCCGGGCGCGGCTACGGCGGCTACCTCGCGCTCGCGAGCGCCGAGCGCTACGCCGATCGCATCGTCGCGGCGCAGAGCATCGCCGCGACCCCGGGTCCCGCATCCAATCTTGCGCACTCCGAGCGGATCACGCGCCCGCTCTTCGTCGCCGGGGACGCTGCCGGCAGCGCGCAGGCGCAACGCATCGTCGCGAGCCTGAAGGCGCGCTCGGCGCTGCTCTGGCGCCTGGCGGCCCGCAACGGCGATCCCGGCTTCGCGCCGGGTCCCGAAGCCGATTTCGTCTACTGCGCGGGCGTCGAATTCATGCGCACGGCGCTGCGCATCCCTGCCGCGAGCCCGGGCGCCAGGTGAGCCCCGGCTACTCCAGCGCGAAGACGGTGTTCACCGCCGAGACGAGGCCGCTGATCTTGAACGGCTTGGTCACGTAGCCGTCGGCGCCCAGGGAGAGCCCGCGCGCGATGTCGGTGACCTCGGAGCGGCCGGTCATCATCACCACCGGCATGCGCGTGATCTTCTGGTTGCCTCGGACGCGCTCCAGGATCGAGAAGCCGTCGGTGTCCGGCAGCGAGACGTCGAGCAGCACGAGGTCCGGGAGAGGTGTCTTGTTGAACTCGGCGTTGATCTCGGCGCGGTTGCGCGCGAAGCGCGTGAGGAACCCGGCCTTGGACAGCACCTCGCCCACGAGCTTCAACAGGTCCGCGTCGTCCTCGATCACCAGGATCGAGTGCCGGCTGCCGTTGCGCGGGATCACCTTTTCCTTGGGCCGGCGCGCCATCGCCACGTAGAAGCCGGTGCGGGCGAGCTCCGGCCTGCTGACGGCAGCCTCCTTGCGCGCGCTGGCCACCTTCTCCGGCGGCGGGGGCGGCGCGGGCTTCGCGGGCTTGGTGAAGTCGAGGTCGTCGTCGTCGCTCATGGCTTGGCTATTCTATTCTGCCCCGCGCGTTCCTGCCCGATGCGGCTTTCCTCGCCGCGCAAAAGCTTGCGTATGTTAGCGCGGTGGCGCGCCACGAGCACGACCCCCATGGCGGCCACGGCGAGGAGCACGGGGCCCGTGCCGAGGAAATACCACGCCGCGACGGGCGCGCACAAGGCGGCCGCGATCGAGCCGAGCGAGGAGTAGCGGCTCACCGCCACGACCACGAGCCAGACCGCGAAGGCCGCCGCGCCCACGCGCCAGTCGAGCGCGATCAGCACGCCCGCGGCGGTGGCCACGCCCTTGCCGCCGCGAAACCCGAGCCAGACCGGGAACACGTGGCCGAGGAACGCGGCCAGCCCGACCAGCGCGAGCATCTCCGGGGGTTGCTCCAGCGCACGGGCCCAGAGCACGGCGACCCACCCCTTGGTCGTGTCGCCCGCCAGGGTGAGCAGCGCCGCGACACGGCTACCCGAGCGCAGCACGTTGGTCGCGCCGATGTTTCCCGAGCCGTAGCTGCGCGGGTCGGGCAGGCGCATCGCACGGCTCACCAGGACCGCAAACGGGATGGATCCCGCCAGGTAACCGGCCAATGCGCACAGGAGCGCCGTCATGGCCATACTCTACAATACGCATCAATGGATACGATCTTCATCCGCGAGTTCCGCGTCGACGCGTGGGTGGGCATCTACGAGTGGGAGAAGCAGCGCGCGCAGACGCTCGAGCTGGAGCTCGAGATCGGCATCCCGGGCAACGAGGTCGGGCGCACCGACAACATCCACGACACGGTGCACTACGGCGAGGTCGTCGAGCGGATCGCGCGCGAGCTCTCCGAGCGCCGCTTCAAGCTGCTCGAGGCGCTCGCCGAGCATGTCTGCGGCGTCATCATCGCCGACTACAAGGCGCCGTGGGTCCGCCTTTCGGTGGCCAAGCTCGGCCACATCCGCAACGTGCGCAAGGTGGGCGTCACGCTCGAGCGCCGGCGCGACCCGGGCGAGTGATCCCGCCGTGCTGAAGTGGGTCCTCGTGCTGGCGGTCGGCATCGCCGTGCTCGGATTCGCCTCCCCGTGGCTCGCGCGCCACGGCCTGGGACGCCTGCCCGGCGACATCACGGTGAACTGGCGCGGCCGGCGCATCTACATTCCCTTCACGACGACCATCGTGCTGTCGCTCGCACTCACCCTGCTCGGGCGGCTGGTCTAGCTTCAGGGCGCCGGCGCGGCGTCGGGCTCGGTGAAGATTGCGCGATAGGCGGTGTACGTGGAGGAGATCGCGAGCGGCACCCACACGAGGAACCCCAGGCCGAACGGGATCACCGCGACGACGGCGAAGACGGTCATGATGAGGCCGTAGACGAGGAACGGCAGCCAGTTGCGCATGCACCCGGCGAAGCTTTCCTTCATGGCGACGGTGGGCGCGAGGCCGTGCATGACGACCAGCGCCGGGGCGAACCAGAAGGCGGCGAGCAGCGGGACGCTGAGGGCCAGCACCACCAGCGAGCCGAGCAGGATGGAGGCCGTGGAGGCGATCAGCGCCGCCGCGATGCTCTGCGAGTTGCCCGTCATGAAGGCCGCGAAGATCGAGAAGCCGACGAAGCTCGCGAACACCAGGAAGATCGCGATCCAGCCGAGCATGGTGAGCAGCCCCACCACGAGCAGGCTGCCGAAGCGCGCCTTGAACCCCGCGAAAAGGTGCTCCAGCTCGAACTCGCCGCCGCGCTCGAGCGAGCGGCACGCCACCACGAAGCCCGCGCCGATGACCGCGTTGAGCGCCTGGAACACGAGCGAGCCCAGGATGGGCACGAGGCCCAGCACGATCGCGGCCACGATCACGACGAAGATCGACACGATCCACATGAGCGGCGCGCGCGTGAACAGGCCCCAGCCGTCGGCGATCCACGTCCATCCCTCGCCCGCGGGCGCGACGCGCCCGGGCAGCACGAGGCTCAATCCCGCTCCGGGCTCGACGGGCGCCGGTTGGTCCGCTTGCGTCGTGCTCATCGCGTTCCTCCGCTCGGTGCGCGCCCCCGGGGCGCCGGATCCTGCGCGGCGAGATTACTCCTCCAGCGCCGCGTCAACAAGAACGGGCGAGAGCACGCGCGCGAGCTCTCCCGGGTCCATGCCGAGCAGGTAGCCGCGCCGCCCGCCGTTGATGTAGATGCGCGCGAGGCCGAGCACCGTGCGCTCGAGGTACACCGGCATGCGCTTGCGCGTGCCGAAGGGCGAGGTGCCTCCGACGAGATAGCCCGAGTGGCGCTGCGCCACCTCGGGCCGGCACGGGAACACGCGCTTCGCGCCCGCGATGCGCGCGAGCTCCCTGGTCGCGACCTTGCGGTCGCCGTGCATCAGCACGATGAGCGGATCGCCCTTGTCGGTCTCCATCACGAGCGTCTTCACGACCTCGTGCTCGGGAACGCCGAGCGCCCCGGAGGACACGGCGGTTCCGCCGTGCTCCACGTATTCGTAGAAATGCTCCGTGTAGGCCACGCCGTGCTGCGCGAGGAACGCCGTGGCCGGCGTGGCGGACGATCCCATTCCTAGCCGCCGAACGCGACGCGCACGAGCAGCGAGCCCCCGATGAGCACCAGCAGCGCGCCCACGGCGCGGCGCATCTGCTCCTGCGTGAGCCCGAGGTGGATGCGCGTGCCGAGCTTGAGCCCGGTCCACACGAACGGGGCGAGCAGCACCACGCCGCCGGCAATGGCCACGTGCAGCAGCAGTCCCGTCACGGCGTAGAACGCCGCCCGGACGATGGTCGAAACCGAGATCAGCGTGGACACCGTGGTGCGCACGGCGCTCTTGTCGCGCAGGCGCCCCGAGAGGTATGTCGCGTAGATCGGGCCTCCCGCGCCGAACACGGTGGCCGCCACGCCGCCGATGAGCCCCACGGGCACGACCCACCAGGGCGAGATGACGCGGCGCAGGACCGGGTTCACGATGCCGTGCACGCCCACCGTCACCGCGAAGACGCCGAGCGCCAGGCGCAGGTAGTGGTCCGGCACGCGCACCAGCGCGGTCGTCCCGAGCACGAAGCCCACGAACATGATCGGGACCAGCCGCTTCAGCTCCGACTTCGCGAGATGCTCGCGCCCGGTGGTGCCGACGAAGATCGACGAGGCGCAGTCGAGCAGCGCCATCAGCGGCACCAGGTACGAGACGGGAAAGAAGTGCGCCAGGATCGGCACTGCGATCGCGGTCGAGCCGAAGCCGCTCAGGCCGAAGACGGTGTAGGCGACGACGATCACCAGCGGCACGAGCAGCAGCAGCCACGGCGAGAGCTGGGCGGGGTCGATCATCCGCGCGGATGATGCTTGCGGTGCAGGGCCTTGAGCCGCTCGCGCGCGACGTGCGTGTAGATCTGCGTCGTGGAGATGTCGGCGTGCCCCAGCAGCAGCTGCACGACGCGCAGGTCCGCGCCGTGGTTGATGAGGTGGGTGGCGAAGGCGTGGCGCAGCGTATGGGGCGAGATCGGGGAGCGGATGCCGGCCGTCGCGGCGTGGCGCTTCACCAGCGCCCAGAACGCCTGGCGGGTCATCGGGCCGCCGCGCGCCGTGACGAAGAGCGCATCGGACTTGCGTCCCGCGAGCAGCGCGGGGCGCGCCTCGCGCACGTAGCGCGCGATCCACGCGAGCGCCTCCTCGCCCAGCGGCGTGAGCCTTTCCTTGGCGCCCTTGCCCAGCACGCGCACGACTCCCATGTCGAGGCTCACCTGCACGCTCTTCAGCCCGACCAGCTCGGAGACGCGAAGCCCGCTCGCGTACATCGTCTCGAGCATGGCGCGATCGCGCAGCCCCTGCGCGATCGCCACCTCGGGCGCGGCGAGCAGCGATTCCACCTCGGCTTCGGAGAGCGACTTGGGGAGCGAGCGCGGCAGACGCGGCGATTCGAGCTCGTGGGCGGGGTCGTCGGCGCGCAGGCCCTCGCGCACCGCGAACTGGAAGAAGCGCTTGAGCGAGGAGACCAGGCGGCTCGTGGTGCGCGGCTTGGCGTGGCGCGTCTCCACCTGCCAGGCGATGTGGCGCCGCAGGTCGTCGGGCGCGGCCTCGAGCAGGGCGCGGGAACGGCACTCGTCGAGCCAGGCCGCGAATTGCGCGAGGTCGCGGCGGTAGCTCTCGAGCGTATTGCGGGCGAGCCCGTCGGCGAGCCAGAGGCCGTCGGAGAACCGGTCGAGGGCCTTGCGATTGGCCTCAGAGAGCGCCTTCATGCCCGAGCAGCCAGCGTTTGATGCCGAGCTCGAAGCCTTCCACCCGCGCGCCCATGAAGCCGCCCAGCGCGCGGTGGGCGCCGATCACGCGATGGCATGGCACCACCAGGGGGATCGGATTGGCGCCGCAGGCGCCGCCCACGGCGCGTGCCGAAGAGCGCAGCTCCGAAGCGAGCTCGCCGTAGGTACGCGTAGTCCCCACGGGAATCCTTTGCATCGCCTCCCATACCGCCAGGCGGTGGCGCGTGCCGGCGAGCTGCAGCGGCAGGTCGAACACGAAGCGCGGATCGTCGAGGTAGGCCTGGATCTGCACGCACGTGAGGTGCGCGATCGACCCGCGCGCCGGGGCGAGCGCCGGCACCGTGGGGGCGAGGAAGCGGATTCCGGTCACGTGCGTGGCGCTCGCACTGATGCCCAGCGTCGCGAAGGACGCGCGCACGCAGGCCTGGAACGGCGCCGCGGAGCGCCCGCCGTCAGCCACGGGGCGCGCCCCGCGCGAGCGCCTCGATCTTCTCCAGCAGGTCGGGCGCGATCGATACGCCGTCGCGTCGCGCCGCATCGCGGTTGCGCGCCCGGCGCACGCCCGGCAGGCGCACGTCCGGATCCTGCGTCATTGCCGCGACCAGGGTCTCGACGCGCTCCAGGTACACGTCCCGCCCCGCGAGCGCGGCCGGATCGATCGCGAGGAACGCCTGCCCGATGCGCGTGGGGCGTCCTTCGGCGACGAAGAAGCTGTCGGACTCGAAGCCGAATGCCGCTCCGGAGAGCGCGCACACGAGCAATTCCACGATGAGCGCCAGCATCGCCCCCTTCGCTCCGCCCGCGGGCAGCATGCTGCCCTCGAGCGCCGCGCGCGCGTCGGTGGTGGGCCGGCCATCCTTGTCGAGCGCCCAGCCCTCGGGGATCGGCTTGCCCTCGCGCGCCGCGACCATGATCTTGCCGCGCGCGACCGCCGAGAGCGACAGGTCGATGGTGAGCGCCTGCCCCGCGCGGCGCGGGAACACGGCGGCGACCGGATTGGTCCCGAAGAGCGCGCGCTTGCCGCCCCAGGCCGGCATCGCCGCGGGCGAGTTGCCGAACGCAAGGCCCACCAGGCCCGCTTCGGCCATGGGCTCGAGGTGGTAGGCCGCCACGCCGAAGTGATTGCTGTTGGCGACCGCGACGTACGCCACGCCGTACTCGCGCGCCCGGTCGATCGCTTCGCGCCCGGCGAGCGCGCAGGCCTCGAATGCCAGGCCCTGGCGCGCGTCCACGAGGCACGCGGCCTTGCCCTCGTGCGCGACGGCCGGCACCGAGGCGCCGTTCGCGCGGCCGTTGGCGAGATGCCCGCAATACTGCGGGATGCGCGAAGCGCCGTGCGAGCCGATGCCGTCCATTTCCGCGTGCGCGAGCGCGCGCGCCGTCGCCCCGGCCATGGCCGCGGTCGCGCCGGACCGCCGCAGGGCGGCGGCCATCAGGCGTTCGAGCTCGTCGACGGGGATGCGCGGGGGATTCATGGGTCGATGAGCGATTGTCCGGGGCGAACGCGGGTGAAGTCCACCGGTTTCCACGCCACCTCGAAGCCGCCGCCCGCGAGCCTCACGCGTGAGTAGGCGGAAGTGGCCAGATCCCCCGCGCCCGGGTGGTCCTCGCGGAAATGCGCGCCGCGCGAATCGTCGCGGGCCGCGGCTGCCGCGCGGATCGCCGCGCTCACGGTGATCAGGCTGGAGAGGTTGAGCCAGTCGTGCCAGCCGAGATGGTAGCGAAGGTCGCCGCCCGCCACGCCCGTGGCGTCGAGCGCGCGCTGCAATTCGTCCAGCCGATCGCGCGCGCGGGCGAGCCCGCGGGCGTCGCGCAGGATCCCGACGTCGTCCCACATGATCTCGTGCAGCGTCTCGCGGATCGCCTCGATGTCGCCCGGCGGCCGTGCCAGCGGTTGCAGCGCCCTTGCGCGCGCCTCTTCCAGCGCGCCCTGCGCCGGCTCGCGCCACGCGCCTTCGCGCGCGGTCCACTCCGCCATCGCGTCCCCGGCGATCGCGCCGAACACGGTGGAGTTCGCCACGCCGTTGCCGCCGAGGCGATTCGCTCCGTGCACGCCTCCCGTGTCCTCGCCCGCGGCGAACAGGCCCGCGAGGGCGGTGCGCCCGTCGGGCGCGAACTCCACGCCGCCCATCATGTAGTGCGCGGTGGGCACCACCTCGACCAGGCCGCCGGCCAGGTCGAACCCGCAATCGGCGCAGCGCTCCACCATGCCCTTGAACCGGGCGGCGACGCTGGCGGGACCCAGGTGCGCCATCGCGAGGTACACCCCGCCATTCGGGGTCGCGCGGCCCGCTCGCATCTCGGCGTAGATCGCGCGCGAGACCACGTCGCGGGTGGCGCGCTCCGCGCGCGGGTCGAGCGCCTGCATGAAACGCTCGCGCGCGCCGTTCAACAGGTAGCCGCCCGCTCCGCGCAAGCCCTCCTCGAGCACCGTGCCGGTCATGCGCGTGTCGGGGCCCGCCAGCAGCCCCGTGGGATGGAACTGCACCATCTCCATGTCGCGCAGCGTGAGGCCCGCGCGCAGGGCCATCGCGAGCCCGTCGCAGCTCTTGTCGCCCGAGGGCGTGTGGTAGCGGTACATGGTGGGGCCGCCGCCGGTGGCGAGCAGCACGCTCCTCGCCTGCACGAACGTGAAGCCCCCGTCGCGCATGTCGATCATGAGCACGCCGGCGATCGCGCCCCCGTCGGCGTCCTTCACCAGCTCCACGGCGCGGTGCTCCTCGAGGCGCTCCACGCCCGCGACCCACACCTGCTCGGCCAGCCGGTTGATGATCTCGATGCCGGTGAGGTCGCCCTTGTGGACGGTGCGATCGAAGGTCTGGCCCGCGAAGGCCTTCTGGTGCACGGTGCCGTCCGGATTGCGGTCGAAGAAGCAACCGAGCTCGTTCTCCAGCTCGTGCACGCGCTCGACGGCGCGGGTAACGAGGGTCCAGGCGAGCTCCTGGTCCGGCAGCCACTTGCCGCCCTCGATCGTGTCCATGAAATGGCGCTCGACGGAATCACCGGGCGCGAGCGCGACGTTGTAGCCGCCCTGCACCATGCGCGTGCAGCCGCACTTGCCGAGCAGTCCCTTCACGGCGATGGTGACGGCGAGGCCGGGTGCCGCGCCCTTGGCGTGCAGCGCCGCGAAGAGTCCGGCGCCGCCGGCGCCGAGGATGAGGACGTCGGTGCGGATCTGCCTCACGCCGCCGCGTTCGCCACGGCGCGCGCGGGCCGTGGCGCTCGCCTCAGGCCCGCGCCTGCAGCACCCACAGGCGCGCGAGGTCGGCGGTGCCGTCGCTGCCGTGCACCGTCCTCAGGACCTGGACCGCGCGCGACCGGTGGCCCGCGGCGAGCAGCGCCTCGCCCAGGAGCAGCTTGTCTTCCTCGGGATGCTTGAACCCGCCCTTCTTGATGCCCTTCTCGACCAGGGCGAGGCCCTGGTCGGGCTTGCCGTCGTAGACATAGTTGAGGCCCACCTTCACCAGGTCGGAGCCGTCCCTGGCGTCGAGGGCGTTCTTCTCGTCCTGCTCGCGCGACTTGCGCGAGGCCTCGAGGCTGCGGTTCACGAGGTCGCGCAGCCGTCCCTGGCGCGCGGCCTGATCCCCGCTGCCGAGAACACCCGCGGCGTATCCCTTGTCCATCACCGCCTTTGCCTCGGCAGGCACGCCTGCCTGCATGGCGAGTTGCGCGAGCTCCATGTAGTCATTGGCGCTGGTGAAGTTCCCGGTGGCCAGGCGCAGCTTGTAGACGTGCACGCCCAGTCGATCGGAGAAACCGGGCTTCCTCTGCACGCGCGCGAGCATCTCCGTCCAGTAATCCCTCTTCGGGTAGTACTGGATCAACCGCTCGGTGGCGGCCACGTAGCCGGCGTCGTCCTTCTCCTTCCGATAGCAGCTGCGCAGAATCTGCAGCTCCTCCTCGGCAGGCTTGCGCGACTCGTCGTTGCCGAGCATGCGGCTCACGGCCTGGCAATCGTTGCCGAGGTAGTAGCTCTGCAGCAGAACGGTGCGGATCGCGGGCGCGTTGCCGCCTTCCTTGAAGTAGCGCTGGCTCCACTGCGCTGCTTTCGCGTAGTCCTTGAGCTTGTAGTAGTCGACCGCGACGGCCTCTACCATCTGCAACTGTTCGCGGCCCGAGACACGCCCGCTTCCGATCACGGCCTCGAACGCGCGGGTCGCGGTCTGGAGGTCGCCGCTCGCCTGCGCGGCGCTGCCGCGCATCTGCTGCACCAGCAGGCTCTCGTAGGCGGTCTTGTTGGGGACCGCGTCCGCCTCGTTGATCCTCGCCAGCGCCTCGTGCCCGTGGCCCGACCGGAGCAGGGCCTCGGCCGCCTTGAGCGGCTTGCCGACCTCGGGTCGCACCGTGTCCGCGCCCACGGCGACGCATGCGGCGAACATCAGCAGCAGGCCGGCGAAGGACCGGCGCAGTAGGGTGAAGCGGCTCATCGGTCGCGGCCTTTCGCTAGTCGAGGAACTGCTCGGCGCCGATCAGGCCGATCTTGGTGATGCCGTCGCGCTGGGCGGCGGCCATCACGTGCGCGACGTACTTGTAGGTCACCAGCTTGTTCGGGCGGATGTGGAACTCGGGCTGTACCGACTGGCTCGCGGCGCCGCGAAAGCGCGCGTCGAGCGCCTTCACGTCCACCTGCTCGCCGTTCCACGACAGCGTGCCGTCGAAATCGATGTCCAGCGTGACCACTTCGGGCGGGGTGAGCGGCGGGGGCGGATTGCCCACCGGCATGTTGAGCTTCACCGCGTGGGTCTGGATCGGGATCGTGATGATCAGCATGATCAGCAGCACCAGCATCACGTCGATGAGCGGCGTGGTGTTGATGTCCACCATCACGTCCGGATCGCCGGAGCCTCCCCCGGAGCCTACGTTCATTGCCATGGTTCGGTTCCTTTCGCGCCCTAGCCGCCGGAAATCGCGCGCACCGGCGGCTCGGTGATGAATCCGATCTTCAGGATCGAGGCGCGCTGGCAGGTGGCCACCACGCGCCCGACGCTCTCGTAGCGCGTCTCCTGGTCGGCGCGGATGTGCACCTCGGGCTGCGGCACCATCACCGCGACCTTCTTCAGCTTCTCGAAAAGCGCCTTGGAGTCGCGCAGGTACTCCATGTTCCAGAAGACGTCGCCGTCCTTGTTGATGGCGATGACGACGTTCTCCGGCTTGGTCTGCGTCGGGACGTTGCGCTCCTTGGGCAGCGCGAGCGGCACCTGCTGCACCACGACCGGGATCGTGATGAGGAAGATGATCAGCAGCACCATCATCACGTCGACGAGCGGCGTGGTGTTGATGGCGACCATCACTTCATGGTCTTCGTCCGTGCCTTGACCGACCGTGACCGCCATGGCCGTTACCTCGCGGCGGCCGCGGCGGGGGCGACGCGCTTCACGCTCCCGCTCATGATCACCATGTGCAGGTCCGCGCCGAAGGCCCGCAGCAGCTCGAGCGCCACCTTGTTACGCCGCACGAGCCAGTTGTAGCCCAGCACCGCGGGCACCGCGACCGCCAGGCCGAAGGCCGTCATGATGAGCGCCTCGCCCACGGGGCCCGCGACCTTGTCGATCGAGGCCTGCCCCGCGATGCCGATCGCGGTAAGCGCGTGGTAGATGCCCCACACCGTGCCGAAGAGTCCCACGAACGGGGCGGTCGAGCCCACGGTCGCGAGGAACGCGAGGCCGTCCTGCAGGCGCGAAGTGACGTTATCGACCGCGCGCGTGATCGACATCGTGATCCAGGTGTTGAGGTCGATCTGCTCGAGGAGCTTGCCCTCGTGGTGCTGGCCGGCCTTCACGCCGCTTTCCGCGATGTAGCGGAACGCCGTGCCGTCCTTCAGGCCGTTGATGCCCTCGTTCACCGAGCCCGCGCCCCAGAACGAGGCCTGGACGATGCGCCCCTGGCGGAAGAGCTTGGCCTGCTCGTAGACCTTCACGAACATGATGTACCAGCTTCCCATCGACATGATCACGAGGATGATCAGCGTGCCGCGCGAGACGAAGTCGCCCCCCTTCCACAGGGCCTCGAGGCCGTAGGGGTTCTCGACGACCTCCTTCTCCGCCGCCGGAGCGGGCGGGGGCGGGGTGGGCGTGGCGGCCTGCGAAGCCTCTGGAGCGGCGGGCTGCGAGGCCTCGGGAGCGGCGGGCTGGCCCGCGGGCGGCGGAGTCTGCGGGCTCGCCTGGGCGTGCGCGAGGCGCGGCGCCGCGACGAGCACGGCGGCCGACGCGCAGCCGATGAGGACGGCTGCAAGGAGCGCGGTCAGGCGGTTGGATGATCTCATTTTGGTGGTTCTCCTGGTCAATATTCGACGTGCTGGTAGTCTCGGACCGTCAGTCCTTGAGGTTGAATTCGATGTCGTATTCGCCGATGAAGCCCACGGGCTCGGCATTGAACTTCCACTGCGACAGCGCGCGGATCACCTCGCGGTCGAAGATGCGGTTGGAGGACTGGCGGATCTCCACGCTGGTGACGCTTCCGTTCGGCGCCACGTGCACCCACGCGACCACGCGGCCGCTGATGCCCCGGCGGATCGCCTCGCGCGGGAACGAGGGATCGACGCGGTACCTCGCCTTGTACTCCTTGCGCACGAGCGGCTGGGGTGGGGCCACCGGATGGGCGACCGGCGGCGGCCCGGGCGGCGGGCGCTTGGTCGTGACCGTGGTGATGGTGGGCGCCTGGACCGCCTGCGGGATCTGGATGTTGATCTCGGGCGGCGGGATGAACGGCGGCGGCGGGGCCTCGAGCTTGGGCGGCGGCGGCGGGGGCGTCTCGGGCGGAGGCTTCTTGATCTCCTCGATGATCTTGGTCTCGATCGGCTGCTTGATCACCTCGACCACCCGGCGGGCGAGACCCGTGACCAGCGCATAGCCGACGACCAGGTGCAGCGCGATGACCGCAAGAATGCTGGGCATGTGCTTGCCCCAGCTTCTCTGCTGTTGCGCGTAATCCACTCTCAAGACCTCCTGTTGCACCTGCGGCGCCGGCCCAAGGAGGGCCCGCGCCTTGCGTCGCCCCCCCTCGTGGGAGGGGCTCTCGAATGGGGATCGGGTTCGTGGGCGCTTTGCCCCTCCCCCGCTCGGAAAACGCGCGAGTTTACCCTAAATTCGGGGGGAAAGTTGACCGGGACCCCCGCCGCCCGCCCGTCCCGGCCTACTTGACCCCCAGGCGCGCGAGGGCCTGGGCGCGGCGCGCGCGCGAATCGCGGTCCACGGCCGCATACAGGCTGCCCCCGTGGCTGTCCATGGCGACCCGAAGCGGCCCGAAGCCCT
This sequence comes from uncultured beta proteobacterium, assembly GCA_963792865.1. Taxonomy (GTDB): domain Bacteria; phylum Pseudomonadota; class Gammaproteobacteria; order Burkholderiales; family Usitatibacteraceae; genus Usitatibacter. The sequence continues at coordinate 405,600 of CAWBYB010000014.1, read as the reverse complement.
TGACGCGGAATTTCCAGATGGACTCGGGATTGAGGTCATCCAGGTCCACGTCCTCGATCGCCTCGATCCAGGTGGTCTCCAGGGCCGCGGTCCCTCCGATCACGGCGAGGTAGGCTCCGCCCAGCTCGGCGAAGGCCCGCGCCGAATCCGCGCCCAGCCCGCCCTTGCCCACGATGAGGCGCACGCCCAGCTCCATCAGCGGGCGCGTGAAGCGCTCCATGCGCGCCGAGGTGGTCGTGCCGACGCACACGGGCGCGTACCCGGTGGGATATTCGGGCGAGACCGCGACTTTCCTCACGTTGGGCGCGGTGTGCAGCGCGGCCTGCCCGCGCAGGTCGAACCGCGTCTTGCGCCCGCGGTCGAAGAGCGCGATCTGGTTCGCGTCGCGGATGCCGAAGAGCGGCCCCTCGAGCGTGACGGTGTCGTCCACGCGCAGCGCGCGCGCCTGCGCTTCGGTGATGGGAAGGCGCAGGTCGTGGTGGCTCATCGCGGGACGCGCCGGGCCGATCGATGGGCGGCGGGCGGCACGCTAGTAGCCATACGCGACCCCCTCGGGCGTGATGGCCGCCGAGGCGCGCCGTGCGGAATGGCACTGCATGTTCACCGCCACCGGGTTCATCGTGATGTGGGTGGCCGCGAGCTCGACGTGGACCGCGAACGCCGTGGAGTCCCCACCCAGGCCCTGGGGACCCACGCCCAGCAGATTCACCGCTTCCCCCAGGCTCGCTTCGAGCGCCGCGCCTTCCGGGTCGGGACAGTGCGTGCCCAGGGGCCGCGTGGCGGCGCGCTTGGCGAGCGCCACGCACAGGTCCGAGGTGCCGCCGATGCCCACGCCCACGATGGTGGGCGGGCAGGTCTTGCCGCCCGCGTCGAGCACGCAATCGACCACGAAGGACTTGATCGCGTTCACGCCTTCCGCCGGGACGGCCATGCGCAGCCAGGAGTTGTTCTCGGAGCCGCTGCCCTTGGGCACCATCTCGATCACGAGCCTTTCCTCGTCGTCGCTGAAGTCCACGTGGATCGCCGGGATCTCGGGCCCGCAGGAAGTGTGCTCGTTGGTGCGTGTGATCGGGTGGACCACCGAGGAGCGCAGCGGATACTCCCGGGTCGCGCGCTCGCAGCCGCGCCGGATCGCCCGCTTGAGCTCGGCGCCGTCCACCTGCACGCCGCGCCCGATGGTCACGTTATAGATCGGGATCCCGGTGTCCTGGCACAGGAGGTTGCCGGTCTGCTCGGCCACGCGGATGTTGGCGACCATCGTGCCCAGGACTTCCTGCGCCGTGGCGTTGGTCTCACCCGAGACGAGGCGCGCGAAACCCTCCTTCACGTCGGGAGGCAGCATCTTCAGCGCGCGCACGTAGAGCTCCTGCGCGACTTCCTCAACGCGCCTGGGGTCGACCTTCATCTCCGCGTCCCTGTCGTGGTTGGCAACGGGTTCACCGTGGGACCTCCAGAATAGCGCTCATCGGGCCAGGGCGAAGACCAGCCCGGCGATGAGCGCGAAGCCCGCCGCGATCGCGGCGAGCGCCTTCTGCCATTCGCGCCACGGCAGGAACTCGAGGGCGAGCAGCCGCAGCCCGCCGGCGAGGTGCGCGGCGAGCAGGATCACCAGGCCCCACTCCGCCGCGACCACGAGCGGCTGCTCGGTCCAGCGCAGGAAGGCGTCGAGGGCCGCCTCGCCGCGCAGCGCGGTGCCCAGGGCGAGGAAATGCGCGGGCAGGAACAGGGCGAGGGCGATGCCCGAGACGCGATGCACGATGAACGCCCACCATCCGGGGTGGTTGCGCGCGCGGTTCATGGCAGGCTCACCGCGGCCACGGCGCGCAGTCCCACCGCGGCGAGCGCCAGCGCGACGCCGAGCGCCGAGGCGTCGGCCGCGTGCCCGCGCCAGCCGAGCCATTCGCCGGCCACCGTGCGCAGGCCGATCGCGCCATGGATCGCGCAGGCGAGCACGAAGACCGTATAGAAGGTGGCCCACGGCACGCTCGCGCGCGTGCGGGCGAGGATCTCGGCGGCCGTGAGCCCGCCGCGCACGGCGTAGATGATCGTCGCCAGGTGCACCGTCACCAGCAGCGCGAGCAGCGCGGCCGTGAGCCGCTGTGCGGTCCAGAGCAGGGTCTCCGCGCGCCGGGCGTTCACTCGCCTGCCTCCCCGCGACCGGCCGCCCAGGGCAGCAGCGCGCGCTTCAATCCCGCGATCGAGCGGGTCGGCGACAGGCTCTTGGGGCAGAGCTCGGTGCAGCTCATCATCGTGTGGCAGGCGTGGCAGCCGGCATCCCCGGCCACGGCATCCAGGCGCTCGCGCCGGCCGGCGTCGCGCACATCGTTCACCAGCGCCCACGCGCGGTTGAGCGCCGCCGGGCCGAGGTAGTCGCGGTTCCACTTCACGACGTCGCACGCCGCGTAGCACACGCCGCAGCCGATGCATTCGATCGCCGCGTCGGCTTCGCGGCGCGCGTGCGAATCCGGGTTCACCCGCGCGAAGTCGTCGGCGCGGGACGCGGAGGGCTTGAACTGGCCGCGTGAGCGCGCCCACTTGTCGAAGAATTCGCCCATGTCGGCCACGAGGTCCTTCACCACCGGAAGGTTGGCGAGCGGAGCCAGGGTGAGCGCGCCGGATCCGGCGACCTTGTCCACGTGGGTGCGGCAGGTCCAGCGCGGCGCGCCGTTCACCATCATCGCGCAGGAGCCGCACATGCCCACGCGGCACGCGAACCGGTACGCGAGCGTGGCGTCGAGGCGGCGCTGGATGTGGGTCACCACGTCGAGCACGGTCTGGCTCGCGCGCCGCGGCACCGAGAACGTCTGGTAGCGCCCCTGCGCGGCGCCGCGCCAGACCCGGACCTCGAGCGCCCCGGTTTCCACCGCCGCGCCGCGCTACGCGCTCTCGTACAGGCGCGTCAGCACGAACTCGCGGTGCCCGAGCGCCTCGGCGCTGGTGAGCCGGCCGTTGGCGGTGCGGAACATGCACTCGATGAGCTTGTCGCCCGCCTGGTCCGGCGTCATCTGGCGCTGCAGCAGGCCCGAGACGTCCACGTCGATGTGCTCGCTCATCGTGCGCACGGTGCGCGGGTTGGCGGACAGCTTGATCACCGGCAGGATCGGGTTGCCCACCACGTTGCCCTGGCCCGTGGGGAAGAAATGCACGGCGAAGCCCGCCGCGCCCAGGAGCGTCAGCATCTCCGCGGCGGCCGAGGACGAGTCCATGAACCACAGGCCCGGCCCGGTGGGTGTCTCGGCCTTGTCGATCACGCCGTCGACCATGCACAGGCGCCCGATCTTCTGGATGTTGCCCAGGGCCTTCTCCTCGATCGTCGTGAGCCCGCCCTCGATGTTGCCCTTGGTGGGCTGCGAGTCCGACAGGTCGTTGGTCTTGTGGGCCTCGACCACCTTCTGGTAGCGGTCGAACATGAACTGGAACTTCCTGCGCACCTCGTCGTTGCGGCAGCGCTGGATCACCAGCTGCTCGCCGCCGGTCAGCTCGGTGGTCTCGCCGAAGGCGAGCGTCACGCCGTGCGGGTAGAGCTTGTCGAAGGCGTTGCCCACCGTCGGATTCGCGCCGCAGCCCGAGGTCGTGTCCGATTCGCCGCACTTGGTGGACACCCACAGCTCCTTCAGCGGGCGCTCCTCGCGCGCGAGCTCGCTCGCCCACTGCACGAACTCCTTGGCCTTCTTCGAGGCGCGCATGACCGTGTCGTGGTCGCCGTGCTGCTCGATGCCGAACCAGGCGACGGGCTTGCCGGTGGCGGCGATGCCGTCGGCCACCTTCTTCGCCCATTGCTCCTCGATGCAGATCACGATGACCGCCGCCACGTTCGGGTTCGAGCCCGTGCCGATCAGCGTGCGGAAGTGCAGGTCCAGGTCGGCTCCGAACTGCAGCCGCCCGTACGGGTGCGGCAGGGCCATCGTGCCCTTGATGTTGTTCTCCACGGCGAGCGCCGCCGCGTTGGACAGGTCATCGACCGGCAGGACGATCACGTGGTTCCTCACGCCGATGCGGCCGTTCTCCCGCTTGTAGCCCCAGAATGTCGCCTTGCCGAGATCCATGGTCACCACCGCTTCGTCTTGAGGTTGTGGACGTGGGTGTGCTCGCCCACCTGGATGGACGCCACCACGCGGCCGATGTCCACGCCGTACTTGATCACCGTCGCGTCCTTCGCGAGCGGGCGAATGGCGAGCTTGTGCCCGATCGGGATGTCGGACTTCGCCGTGACTTCGATCGACTTGTCCTGGTCCATGATCCAGCCGGCGAGCTTCTGCCCGGCCTTCACGCCCTCGACCACCACGACGCCGACCGAGTCGTTCTCGTCGTGCACCACGAAATGGATCATCGCCTGGACTCCTCAAGCGGGAATGCGCGCGGGGGGAAGGGTCAATGCTAGGCGGCGCACGCGTTGCAAGTCAACTAGATGAGTTGCATGATATCCTCGCGCGGTGCCCGCCTCCCGACCCCGCCCCGCGCCCGCCCTGCCCGCCTCCGCCCGCCCCCTCTACGAGGAGGTGCGCGCCCGGCTGATCGAGGGCATCTCGACCGGCCACTGGCGTCCCGGGGAAGCGATCCCCTCCGAAGGCGCGCTCGCGCGCGGCTACGGAGTGGCGATCGGCACCATCCGCAAGGCGGTCGACGGCCTGGTGGCCGAGCAGGCGCTGGTGCGCCGCCAGGGCAAGGGCACCTTCGTCACGTCCCACGACGGCGGCCGGCTCATGTTCCATTTCTTCCACGTGGTGGGGCGCGACGGGACCAAGGCCTATCCGCAGGTGCGCACCGTGGAGTTCCGCCGCGACCGCGCCGACGCGCCCTCGGCCGCCGCGCTCGGGATCGCGCCGCTCGATCGCGTGATCCGCATCCGCAACGTGCTCTCGCTCGAGGGCGCGCCGGTGATCGTCGACGACATCACGCTGCCCGCATTCCTCTTCCCGGGTCTCACGGAGAAGATCTTCCTCGCGCGCGGAAACACGATCTACAACCTCTACCAGAGCCGCTACGGGCTCAACGTGCTGCGCACCGACGAGCGCCTGCGCGCGCTGCTCGCGCCGCGCGACGTCGCGGGCCTGCTCGGCGTGGCCGTCGACGCGCCGCTGCTCGAGATCCGCCGCGTGGCGCTCACCTTCCGCGACCGCCCGGTGGAGCTGCGCGTCTCGCGCGTGAACACGGCGCGCCACGACTACCACAACACGCTCGGCAAGGACGTGGCGGCCTGATGCACACGGCCGCGCTCATCCTGCCCAATTTCGTGCTGATCCTGGTGGGCCTCGCGCTCGCGCGCGCGTTCGACTACGGGCGCGACTTCTGGGGCGGGCTGGAGAAGCTCGTCTACTACGTGCTGTTTCCCGCGCTGCTCTTCCGCTCGCTCGCGCTCGCCCGGATCGACTTCGCCGCGACCGGCCTGCTGGCGCTCGCCGCTGTCGCCTTCACCGTGGCGGCCCTGGGCCTTTCGCTGCTTCCCGGGCCCCTGCTGGGGATCGACCGCAAGCTGCTCGCAGCCGGCTCCCAGTGCGGCTACCGCTTCAACACCTACGTCGGGCTCGCCGTGGCCGGCAGCCTCTACGGGGCGCCGGGGGTCGCGCTCACCGCCGTGCTCCTGGGAATCCTGATTCCGATCGTGAATTTCTCGGCAGTGGCGATGCTCGCTCCCCACGGCGAGCGCGGCTTCGCCGCGGAGCTCGCGCGCCATCCCCTGGTGCTCTCGAGCCTCGCGGGCTTCGCTTGGAACGCGCTGGGATTGCCGCTGCCGGGGTTCGCCGACCAGACGCTGGGCCTGCTCGGGCAGACCTCGCTGCCGGCGGGGCTGCTTACCGTGGGCGCGGCGATGCGCATCGAGCGCGGCGAGGGCGCGCTCGCCGCGCACGTATGGTGGCTCGTGGTGAAGCTCGTGGCGGCGCCCGCCATCGCGTGGGGGCTCGCCCGCGCGATGGGCTTCCACGGCATCGAGGAGAAGATCCTGGTGCTGTGCGCGGCGCTGCCCACCGCGACCAACGCCTACATCCTCGCGGTGCGCATGACCGGCGACGGGCGCGCGGTGGCCACCCAGATCACCGTGGGAACGGTGCTCGCGATGGCCACGATTCCCGCGTGGATGGCCCTGTAGGCCGGGTCAGGCCTTGTCTTCCGGGGGCGAGTCTTCCACCGGCGGGAGCACCTCGCGGCTCTCCACCCCGGCGAGCTTCTCGCGGATGCGCGCCGCCTTGCCCGTGAGGCCGCGCAGGTAGTAGAGCTTGGCGCGGCGCACTTCGCCCTTGCGCTTGACCTCGATCGAAGCCACGGCGGGCGAGTAGGTCTGGAACGTGCGCTCCACGCCCTCGCCGCTGGACATCTTGCGCACGATGAACGACGAATTCAGGCCGCGGTTGCGCTTGGCGATCACCACGCCCTCGTAGGCCTGCTCGCGCTTCTTGTCGCCCTCGACGACGGTCACGCGCACGATCACGGTGTCACCGGGCGCGAACGCGGGGATCTTGCGATCGAGCCGCGCGATCTCTTCCTGCTCGAGCTTCTGTATCAGGTTCATTGCCTGTTCCTTTCGGTTCCGGCCTTCCGGCCTTTCGCGCAGAGCCGACCGGAGCCGGGTGCACGAGGTTTGTCATTGTTCGCGACGATACTCTTCCAGCAGCTGCCGGTCTTCCCGCGAGAGCTTCGCCTCGTCGACGAGCTCCGGCCTGCGTTGCCACGTGCGCCCCAGCGCCTGCTTGCGGCGCCAGCGCGCGATCGACGCGTGGTTGCCCGACAGCAGCACCTCGGGCACCCGCGCGCCGTTCCACTCCTCCGGCCGCGTGTAGTGCGGCCAGTCGAGCAGCCCTTCCGAGAACGAGTCCTGGGACGCGCTCCCGGCATCGTGCAGGCTGCCCGGAAGCCGCCGCACGATGCAATCGATCAGCACCATCGCGGGCAGCTCTCCCCCCGAGGTGACGTAGTCGCCGATCGAGATCTCCCGATCGACCTGGCGCTGCACCAGGCGCTCGTCCACGCCCTCGTAGCGTCCCGCGACGAGGACCAGGCCGGGCTCCCCGGCGAGCTCGCGCACGAGCGCGTCCGACAGGCGCTCGCCCTGGGGCGACATCAGCACCACCTTCGGGCTCGCCCCGCCCGCTTCCCGCTGGCGCGCCTTCGCCGCCTCGATGCAGGCCACCAGCGGCTCGGCCAGCATCACCATCCCCGGCCCGCCGCCGTAGGGACGGTCGTCGATCCGGCGGTAGGCGTCGGCGGTGAATTCCCGCGGGTCCCACGCCTTCAGCTCGAACACCTTCTCGTCCAGCGCCCGGCGGGTGACGCCGTGGTCCAGCAGGGCGTCGAGCATGTCCGGGAAGATCGTGATCACGTCGAATCGCATCACGCGTCGTAATCCGCCTTCCAGTCCACCGTGACGCGCCCGAGCGCTCGGTCCACCGCCTTCACGTAGTCGGGCACGAAGGGAATCATGCGCTCGCGCCCGCCCGCCGCCGGCCGTACCACCATCACGCTCGTCTCCCCGGTCTCGAAGAGCCCCTCGACCAGGCCGAGGTGCACGCCGTCGCCGTCCACCACCTCCAGGCCGACCAGGTCGACCCAGAAAATCTGGCCCTCCCGCGGCTCGCCCAGCGCCGCGCGCTCGACGGCCACCTCGCACCCGCGCAGCCGCTCCGCGGCATCGCGGTCGTCGCATCCGGCGAGCTTGGCCACCGGCCCCTTGGCGTGCACCTCGAAGCCCTCGAGGCGCGCCTCGCGCCAGCCCTCGTGCGCGTGCAGCCACCAGACCGGATGCTCGCCGAGGCCCGCGGGCCGCTCGGTGAAGGCCTTCACCTTGACCCAGCCCTGCAGGCCGAAAGCGCCCACCAGGCGCCCCATCACCACCCGGTTCGACGGGTTCTCGCCGGCGGCGACGGGAGCCCTACTTGGCGGGGGCTTCCTGCTTGCCGGCGACTTCGGCTTTGCCACGCTTGATCAGCTTCCTCACCGCGTCCGAGGGCTGCGCGCCCCGGCCGACCCAATGGGCGACGCGATCGAGCGCGATCCGGTACTTCTGCTCGTGCTGCGCGGCCTTGGGATTGTAGAAGCCGATGCGCTCGATGAAGCGCCCGTCGCGCGGCATGCGCGAATCGGCGACGACGATGTTGTAGAACGGGCGGTTCTTGGCTCCGCCTCGCGCCATTCTGATGACGACCATGCTGGCTCCTTTCCCGTTGCAAACGGGTAACTGAACGCGGAAAACCCGTAATTATAAGCCAAAAGCAGGGTTTTCCGCGAGCATCGGGAACGGCGTTGGAGCGGACGCAAAAGTGCGCCGCTCAACGCCCTCGGGCAGGGGCCGCTCAGCGCGGACGCGGCATCATGCCCTTCATGTTGCGCAGCATCTTGCCGAGGTTGCCGCCGCGCATCATCTTCATCATCTTCTGCATCTGCTCGAACTGCGTGAGCATCCGGTTCACCTCCTGCACCTGCACGCCCGCGCCCGCGGCGATGCGGCGCTTGCGCGAGGCCTTGATGAGCTCGGGCTTGCGCCGCTCGGCCGGCGTCATCGCGTCGATGATCCCCTCGGTGCGCCGCAGCGACTTCTCCTGCAGCTCCGGGGACTGCTGCGCCATCTGCGTGAGCTGCATCGGCAGCTTGTCGGTGAGGCCGGCGAGGCCGCCCATCTTCTTCATCTGCTGCAGCTGGCTCTTGAAATCCTCGAGGTCGAAGTCCTTGCCCTTCTTGAACTTCTCGGCGAGCTTGCGCGCCTCCTGCTCGTCGACCTTCGCGTGCGCCTCCTCGACGAGCGAGAGGATGTCGCCCATGCCGAGGATGCGCGAGGCCATGCGCTCGGGATAGAACGGCTCGAAGCCGTCCATCTTCTCCGACACGCCCGCGAACTTGATCGGCTTGCCGGTCACCTGGCGCACCGACAGCGCCGCACCCCCGCGCGCGTCGCCGTCGAGCTTGGTGAGGATGATCCCCGTGATCGGCAGCGCCTCGCTGAACGCGCGCGCGACGTTCACCGCGTCCTGGCCCTGCATCGCGTCGACCACGAAGAGCGTCTCGATCGGGGCGAGCGCCGCGTGCAGCGCGCGCACCTCGTCCATCATGGCCGCGTCGATGCCGAGCCGGCCGGCCGTGTCGACGATCAGCACGTCGAAGTAGTGGCGCCGCGCGTGGTCGAGCGCCGAGCGCGCGATGTCCACCGGCTTCTGCGACGGATCGGACGGGAACACCTCCACCTCGAGGTTGCGGCCCAGGGTGGCGAGCTGCTCGATGGCAGCGGGGCGGTAGACGTCCGTAGACACCAGCAGCACCTTCTTGCGGGTGGTGGCCTTGAGCAGCTTCGCGAGCTTGCCCGCGCTGGTGGTCTTGCCCGAGCCCTGCAGGCCCGCGAGCAGGATCACCGCGGGCGGCGTGGTGGCGAAATCGAGCGCGGCGTTCGCCCCCCCCATGAGCCCGGCGAGCTCCCGGTGCACGATGCCCACCAGCGCCTGGCCGGGCGTGAGGCTGCCCACCACCTCCTGGCCCAGCGCCTTTTCCTTCACCTTCGCGACGAAGTCCTTGACCACCGGCAGGCCCGCGTCGGCGTCGAGCAGGGCGAGGCGCACCTCGCGCAGCATCTCCTGCACGTTGTCCTCGGTGATGCGCGCGTGGCCGCGCAGGGTTTTCACCACGGAGGAGAGGCGTTGCGTCAGGGCGTCGAGCATGCGGAATTGGTAAACTGGAGGGTCTTGGAGGGTCCGGCGCAGAAATGCCTGATTTGATTTTGTATTTTAGCACCGCCGCCTGCTGGCTCCTGCTATCGGGCATCGCCTGGCGGGCCTCGCGCCCGGCCTTCGCCGCCGTGCCCTCCCCGCGCGCGGACCTGCGCCCGGAAATGGCCCTGGTACCCGTTGCGCTGGTGCTGCACAGCGCCCTGCTCTACCGCCGGGTGGTCACCCCGGATGGCCTCGACCTGGGGGTGGCCAACGCCGTGGCGCTGCTGGTGGTGCTCACGGTGTTCATCTACTGGCTGGGGGGACTGGCGATGCAGGGCCTGGGCGGCATCCTCGGCTTGATGTCCCCGATCGCGCTCGTCGCGGTGCTGTTGCAGGCCGCGATCCCGACCCACCACATCGTCAACTACGGGGGCGACCCCTTCTTCGCGCTGCACTTCGCCATCGCGATGCTCGCCTACAGCCTGTTCTTCGTCGCCACGGTGCACGCGCTGGTGATGCTCGCCGAGGAGAAGTGGCTGCACCGCGGGATCCTGCCGCCGTTCATCCGCAAGCTGCCCCCGTTGCTCGAGATGGAGGCGCTGCTCTTCCGCATCCTGTTCGCCGCCTTCGTGCTGCTCACCCTCACCGTCGTGACCGGGGTGTTCTTCTCCGAGGAGCTGTTCGGCAAGCCCTTCACGATGACCCACAAGATCGTCTTCGCGATCATCTCGTGGTTCATCTTCGGCGGGCTGCTGGTGGGCCACATCGCGCGGGGCTGGCGCGGGCGCACCGCGGTCTACTGGACGCTCGCAGGGTTCATCGCGCTGATGCTGGCCTACGTCGGGAGCAAGACGGTGCTCGAGCTCATCCTGCACCGCGGCTAGGCGGCCACCCGCGCCGTGACCGACGTCATCCCGCTAGGCTGGCTCTTCGGCGCGCTCGTCGCGCTGCTCGCGATGTCGGCGTTCTTCGCCATGTCCGAGACCTGCCTCATGGCGTTGAATCGCTACCGGCTGAAGCACCTCATTCGCGAGGGCAAGCGCGGGGCGCGGCTCGCGGGGGCGCTGCTCGACCGCACCGACGAGCTGCTCTCGTTCATCCTCGCCGGCAACACGCTCATCAACGCCGCCATCACCATCCTGGTGGCCGAGATCTGCCGTCGCCTGCTGGGCACCGGCCAGTACGTGCTCGCCGTGGCCACGCTCTCCGCGGGCGTCTTCATCCTCGTGTTCGCGGAGATCCTGCCCAAGGTGATCGGCGCGACCTATTCGGAGCCCATCGCGCTCGCCGCCTCCTACGTGCTCACCCCGCTCATCAAGGCGACGCGCTGGCCGATGTGGTTCGTGAACGTCCTGGTGAAGGCGATCCTGCGCCTCTTGCGCGTGCGCCCGGCGAGCGAGCGCGGCGCCCAGCCGCTCAGCATGGCGGAGCTGCGCACGCTCGTGCTCGAGGGCGGCAAGTTCATCCCGAAGAAGCACCAGTCGATCTTCCTCAACCTGTTCGAGCTCGAGGACATGACGATCGACGACACCATGACCCCGCGCGGCCAGATCGAGGCGATCGACCTGAAGGACGACATCGAGGAGCTGCGCAACGCGCTCGCCACCGCGCACCACACGCGCCTGGTGGTGTGCGAGGGCGGCCTGGACAACACGGTGGGCATCCTGCACGTGCGCAAGGTGCTCAACGCGACGCGCCGGGAGCTGATCGACGTCGCGGGCCTGCGCTCGATCATGCGCGAGGCCTACTTCGTCCCGGAGGGCACCCCGCTGCTCAACCAGCTCAGCAATTTCCAGGAGAACCAGCGCCACATGGCGCTGGTGGTCGACGAGTACGGCGAGATCCTCGGGCTCGTGACGATGAAGGACATCCTCGAGGAGATCGTGGGCGAGTTCACCAGCCAGGCGATCGGCAGCAGCGCGCTCTTCCACACCGAGCCCGACGGCAGCGTGATCGCCGACGGCGCGTGCTCGCTCCGGGTGCTCAACCGCAAGGCCGGGTTCGATTTCCCGCTCGACGGACCCAAGACCATCAACGGCCTGCTGCTCGAGCAGCTCGAGGACATCCCCGAGGGAGGCACGAGGATCGTCGTGGCCGACCACCCGATCGAGATCCTGCAGGTGCAGAACCGGATGGTGAAGGTGGTGCGCATCCTGCCGCGGATGCCGGCGGCCGGGCGCGAGGCGCAGGCCGCGTAGCTAGCGCGATCCGGGCGGCGATCGATAGCGCGCGACGAACGCGCGGTCGATCCGGTCCTTCCAGCGCCAGACCCAGTCGCCCTCCCACGAGAAGCCGTCCCACACGGCCACCGCATGGCGATTGCCCGTGGACACGAGCGCGAGATAGCGCGCGTGGGTCCGGTGGCTCGCCAGGGGCGCCTCGCGCAGCGCGGCGCGCAGGTTGGCGGCGAGCACGGGGCCGGCACGCACCGCGAACACGCCCGCGCGCGCATGGGCTCGTCCCTCGATGCTCGCGCAATCGCCCGCGCCGAACACGTCCGGGTGCGACACGGATTGCAGCTGCTCGTTGGTGAGCAGGAAGCCGCGCTCGTCGGTCGAGAAGCCCGAGTCGCGGATGAGGTCGGGCGCCGCGCCGCCGGCGGCCCAGAACACCGCCTCGGAGGCGAACTCGAGGCCCTGCTCGAGGCGTACGTAGTCGGGCCCGACCTCGACGACCGCGCTGCCCACGTGCATCCCGATGTTGCGCCGCGCGAGCTTGCGCAGGAGCCGGCGGCGCGCCCCGGGCGGGAACTCCGGCACCGGCACGCCGGTGTTGGTGATGACGCGCACGTGGGCCCACGCGAGCCCCAGTTCCTGGCGCAGGCGGTACTCCATGGCGAGCGCCAGCTCCATGCCCGCGGCCCCGCCCCCCACCACCGTGACCGAGCCGATGCGCCCGTCGCGCGCGCGCACGATCACGTCGCTCCAGCCCCGCACCGCTTTCTCCAGCGGGCGCATCACGACGGCGTGGCGCTCGACCCCGTGCGTTCCCACCAGGAACGGCTGCGTGCCCACGTCGAGCGAGAGCACGTCGTAGGCCACCACCGCGCCGTCGGCGCAGATCACCTCGCGCGCCGTCGCGTTCACCAGCGCGGCGCTGGACAGCACCACGGCCCCATGGGCGCGCCCGGCGAGCGCCATGAGGTCGATGGTGCAATCGTCGATCTCGTAGTGGCCGGCGAACAGTCCCGGCACCATGCCGGAATACGTGAGCCACTGGTGCGGCGTCACCAGCGTGAGGTCCACCTCCTCGTCCGGGTTCTCGGCGAGGTCGCGCAGCACCTCCACGTGCGCGTGCCCGCCGCCCACCAGCACCAGGCGCTTCATGACGCGGGTGCCGCCGGCTCGAGGCGGAAGTCGCCGAACCAGGCGGTGACGCTGCCACCGGTCTGGTCGGTATCGTTGCCCGCGGCGATGCCCGTCACCGGCGCGAGCGGCGCGCGCGCGCCGAAAGCCGCGCGGAAATCGGCCGCGAGGTCGCGCCTTTCGCTCACCCATCGGGCCGCGTGCGCCTGTCCGCTTTCCAGCACCACGGTGCGCACGCGATCGGTATACGGGCTCCAGGCGGACGTTCCCACCGGATGGCGGTTGTCCCACACGTAGCAGATCGCCGCACTCGGCAGCTCCTGCCCGTAGAGGAGCTTGGCCAGGGCGAGCTTGATGCGATCGCCCAGGCGCAGCTGCGAGCTCGGGACGTCGAAGAACACGTAGACGCGGGCGGCGAAATCGTCGCCGCTCTTGCGCGCGAGCTCCGCCCGGGCGATCACGTGGTCGATCTTCCAGCGCCACGCGAGGACCGGGTGTCCCGCGAGGTCGACGCGCAGTGCGTGCGCCGCGGTCCCGGCCGCGTCGTCCGAACGCACGCGCAGCACTGTCGCGCCGCCGTCGGCCACCAGCGCGAACTGCGCCGGCGTGACGTGCGGCACCAGCAACTCGCGCCAGGGCGCGGGCAGCGCGCCGCCCGGCGTCGCCGCGGAGAATGCGCTGATGGCTGCGGGCTCCGCGGCGAGCGCGAGCGGCAGCACGGCCGCGAGCGCCGCCGCGGCGCCCCTCACGACAGCACCTCGGCGAGCAGTCCGTCGCGCTGCAGGCGCGCGTAGTCCTCGGGGCGGTCGACATCCCAGAGCGCGGGCAGCTCGGTCCAGCGCGCTCCGGCGGCCGAGAGCCGCTCGCGCGTGATCGCCATCACCGCGGCGCTTCCCCAGGGGGCCGCGTCGAAGAGCGCGGGCAGCGCCCGGGCGAGCCCCACCAGGACGTAGCCGCCATCCTCGGCGGGAACGAACACCGCCTCCTGCGCGCGCAATGCCTCGGCGGCGCGCACCAGATGATCCGTGGTGAGCGCCGGGCAATCGGCGCCGATCAGGAGCAGGGGGCGGCGCGCGGCCCAGGCCGGCTCGAAGGCGTTGCGCATGCGCGCGCCGAGGTCGTCACCGCGCTGCACCTCGAGCCGCGCGCCGAACTCGTCGCGGCACCGGGTGAAGAACGGATGGCTCGCATCGGGGGAGCACCAGAGCGACACCGGACCGATGCGCGCCTGCGCCGCCTTGCCGAGCGCGTGGCGCACGAGGCCGGCCTGCAGGCTCGCCGCCCCGGCGGCCCCGAGGAAGCCGGCGAGGCGCGTCTTCACCTCGCCCGCGACGGGCGCCTTCGCGAACACGGCGACGGCCGTCTCAGGAGGAGGTGCGCTCGACATCGTAGCGGCGCGCGAGGCGCTGCGGATCGGCGCCCAGGGCGTAGGCAAGCCGAAGGCGCCACATGAGCGCGATGGTGCGCAGGATCCCGCGCCGCTCCCAGCGCCGCCCGGAAGTCGCGACGCGCTCGCGCAGGCAGGCGGGCCGCGAGACGTGCTTGAGCGCTGCCGACAGCGCCACGTCCTCCATGAGCGCGATCTCGGGGTATCCGCCGACCGCCTCGAAGGCCGCGCGGCGCACGAACAGCGCCTGGTCCCCCGTCGCGATGCCCGTCACGCGCGAGCGCAGGTTCATCGCCGCGCCCACGAGCCCGAGCAGCGGCCCGCCGCCCTCGATGCGCACGTCGAAGCGGCCCCAGGCGCGGCCGGTGGCGGCGAGCGCCGCGCCGATCGCCTCCGGCGCGCGCGCCGGCAGCCCGGTGTCGGCGTGGACGAACACGAGCACCTCGCCGCGGCTCGCGCGCGCTCCGGCGTTCATCTGGGAGGCGCGCCCGCGGGGCGCATCGAGCACGCGGTCGCAGAGCGCGGCGGCGCGCGCCTTGGTCGCATCGCGGCTGGCCCCGTCCACCACGATCACCTCGACGCCGCGCGCGCGCATCGCCTGCAGGGGCGCCAGGGCGCGCTCGATGCCCTCGGCCTCGTCGAGCGTCGGGACGATGATGGATAGGGCCGCCATGGGGCGATTGTAACGTCCGCCCCCGCCCGTCACCGCTTCGCGTCGTTGAGCGTCCAGTCGTAGTCCAGGAAGTCGACCTCGACGCGCCCCGCCCGGACGGCGGCGCGGTCCTCGGGCCGGTCGGCGAGGAGGTCCGCGTACTTCGCCAGCGTGGCCTTCACCGAGGTGAAACCGCGCAATCCCTGCTCGAAATCCTTGCCGTACCAGTCGAAGATCTTCGAGACCTCGAGCTTGCCGGAGGGCGGGTCGTAGCGGTTGCGGCTGCGGTCGGAGAGGAAACGGCGCATCGCGTCCTCGAGCTGGGCGTCGAGGCGCTCCGCGACGAACGCCTCGCTGCGCAGCATCGGGCATCCGACCGAGGCGCACACCACCGCGACGTGCACCCGCGGCTCGTCGTACACGCCCGGCTTGCGCAGCATCCCGTGCTCGATCCCGTCCAGGCTCTGCGGCTCGCCGAACAGCGTGAAGAACTTGTCCTTCCACGGGTTGCCGAAGATGCTCCCGAAATCGCGGATCGAGCGGATGTCCGGATAGCGCGTGAGGATCTTGCGGATGGTGAACGCGTTGTACGCGTTGATCAGGAAGGCCTCCTGCTGCGGCTTGCTCCAGGCGTCGAACTCGGGCCGCGCGAGGCGCTCGAAGCCGTCGAGCACTGCCTTGAGCGGGGCGGCGTCGCGCGCCATCCCCGCGTAGTCCACGCGCGAGGCGTTGCCGCCGTCGAGGTAGCGCACGTGCTTCTTCAGCAGCGCGTCCCAGGCGGTGTAGGTGTGGTCGAACGCGGCGGCCGGGACGGCGAACGCGAAGGTGGCAAGAATCAGCAGGAAGCGCGCGATCATGGTTTTGCCTCAGTCGTCGCCGTGGCCCGGCGCCGGATAGTGGTAGGGACGCTTGTCGGAGAGCTCGAACAGCCCCGAGAGCGCGTGCGAGAGACCGGCGGCGCCGCGCGTCCAGTCGTTGTAGCGCTCGGCGAGCGCCATCTGCCCGTGCGTCACGCGCGCGCGCCGCCACACCCCCGCCGCGAACTTGTTCGCTTCCGCGACCGTGGGATAGGCGTGGATGGTGCCGAGGATCGCCTTCAGGCCGAAGCCGTGGCGCATCGCGGCAACGAACTCGGCGAGGATCTCGCCCGCGTGCTCTCCCGCGATAGTGGCGCCCAGGATGCGGTCGCTGCCCGGGCGCGTGAGCACCTTCACCATGCCGCGCGCCTCGCCGTCGGCGATCGCGCGATCGAGGTCGTCGATGCCATAGACGCTCACCTCGTGGGGGATCTTCCTTTCCTTCGCCTCGGTCTCGTTCAGGCCCACGCGCGCCACCTCCGGGTCGGTGAACGTGACCCAGGGAACGACCGAATAGTCGACACGGAACTTCCGGAACTTGCCGAAGAGCGCGTTCACGGCGCAGTACCACGCCATGTGGGAGGCGGTGTGGGTGAACTGGTACGGGCCCGCGACGTCGCCGCAGGCGAAGATGTTCGGATACGCGGTGGCGAGGTGATCGTCCACCTCCACGGTGCGCTGCTTCGTGACGGGGATGCCGAGCTCCTCGAGCCCGTAGCCCGCCGTGTTGGCCACGCGTCCGACGGCGCACAGGATCTCGTCGCAGGCGATGCGCACCTCGGCGCCCGCGTGCTCGGCCACGATCACCTTCTCGGCGCCTTCGAGGCGCACTTCCTTCGCCCGGTGGCCCGTGAGGACCTCGACGCCCTCGGCGCGGAAGCGCTCCTCGACCAGCGCGGAGAATTCCGGATCCTCGCGCACCATGAGGCGCGGCAGCATCTCGACCTGCGTCACCTTCGCGCCCAGGCGCGCGAAGCACTGGGCGAGCTCGCAGCCGATCGGCCCCCCGCCCAGGATCACCAGGCGGCGCGGCAGCGTGCGCAGCTCCCACACGGTGTCCGAGGTGAGCGGGCGCGCCTCGGCCAGGCCCGGGATCGGCGGCACGAAGGGCCGTGCGCCCGCCGCGATCACGATGCTCTTCGTGGCGAGCGTGCGCGTGCCGCCGCCGGCGAGCGCCACCTCGACCGTCCACGGCGAGGTGATCCGCGCGCTGCCCTTCAGGCACTCCACGCCGAGCTTTTCGTAGCGCTCGACCGAGTCGTGCGGCGCCACCTGGCGCACCACCGACTGCACGCGCTCCATCACTTCGGCGAAATCGAACTCCGCCCTGGCCGAGCGGATGCCGAACTCGCGCGCGCGGCCCATGTCCGCGAGGAGCTTCGCGGAGCGGATGAGCGCCTTCGAAGGCACGCATCCCGTGTTGAGGCAATCGCCGCCCATGGCGCCTTTCTCGACCAGCGTGACCTTCGCCTTCACCGCCGCGGCGATGTACGCCGTCACCAGCCCCGCGGAGCCCGCGCCGATCACCACCAGGTTGCGCTCGAACTTCGCCGGGCGCGGCCACTTCGCGTACACCTTGCGCGCCTTGAGCGCGTCGAGCGCCCTCTTCGCCACGATCGGGAAGAGACCCAGGATCACGAAGGCCGCGACGAGGCCGGGCGAGATGCGAAATTGCCCGAGCTGCGTGCCCGCGTACACGTAGGCCAGGGTCCCCGCGAGCATGCCGAGCTGGCTCACCCAGTAGAAGGTGCGCACCGGCAGCGGCGTGAGGCCCATCACGAGGTTGATCACGAAGAAAGGGAACGCGGGCACGAGGCGCAGCGCGAACAGGTAGAAGGCGCCCTCGCGGGCGATCCCGTCGTTCACGGGCTTCAACTTGTCGCCGAACTTCGCCTGCACCCAGTCGCGCAGCACGAAGCGCGAGGCGAGGAAGGCGAGCGTGGCCCCGATCGTGGAGGCGAACGACACGATCACCGTGCCCCAGAGCAGCCCGAAGATCGCCCCCGCCGCGAGCGTCATGATCGCCGCGCCCGGCAGCGACAGGCCGGTGACCGCCACGTAGACGAGGAAGAAGATCGCTCCCGTGCCGACCGGATGGGCCGCGAAGTACGCCTCGATCGCCGCGCGCTGGGACTGGAAGTATTCGATCGAGAAGTAATGCCTGAGATCGAACGCGAAGAACGCGGCGACCAGCGCCGCGATCCCGACGAGGACGGCGAGCTTGCCTTTGCTCATGGAAGGCTCCTGGGTATGCGTGCGGCCCGATCGTCGGCCGGCGGGTGCGGCATTACGCCGCGGACAGCATGCGCGGCGCCGCCTCGGCGAGCACCAGCCGCGGCCCCTCGACGATGCGCCGGAAATACGATGCGTGCGCCGCCGAGCCGGCGGGCCACTGCGCGAGGAAGCGCAGGCGCCAGCGCTCCGCGTCGTAATCGATGGGCACGGCCTGCACGTGCACCCCCGCCACCTCGAGGCCGTGCAGGGCCGTGGCGAGCGGCTGCGTCGAGATGCGCGTGATCAGGCCGAAGCGCGTGCCGGCGAAGTTGGGCATTCCGGCCGCCCCGTTGTTGGCGACGACGCGCGCGCCTTGCGCGGTCTCGAAGCAGCGCAGGGCGGGCAGGCAGGTATGGCTGCTCGCGAACACGTCCACGCGCGCCTCGCGAAAGGCGCCCGCGATCCAGCGCCGGTGCCCGGGATCGTCGAGGCGGTCGCGCGCGAAGCCCCATCCGGCGAGCGAGGCCGCGTCGCCGTGCACGATGCCGATGCGCGCCGCACCCACGCGGGCCACCAGGTGCATGGGCAGCCCGGCGAGGCGATCGCGCAATTCCGGCCAGCCGCGCGCCGTGGCGCGCAGCCGCTCGAGGATCTCGTTGGAGCGCGAGACCTCCGCGTCGCTCACGTCGGCCGGGTAGGCGCAGCCGCAGCCCGCCCCCGTTTCCTCCGCCGCGATCTCGGTCTCCACGTTGCCGCGCAGCGCCTTGTGCGCGAGCACTTCGCGGTCCAGGCGCGCGAACTCGTCGCGGTCGACGTCGAACCAGTGGAAATCGCCGTTGAACACGATCGATACCGGCGCGCGCTCCGCCGCGGCCATCGCGAGCAGCGCCTCGAGCGCGGCGGCGTTGCCGTACAGGCCGCCGACCACGTACAGGGTCGCGGCCTCGATCTCGGGCGCGCGGTCGAACACCCGCGGGCTGTAGCGGTATGACAGCGGGCAGGTGCGCCCGGGGCGCGTCTCGGGATAGGGCGCGTGCGCGCGTGCGGCGGCGCTCACCCGAGCGCGCCCCCGCAGCTCGAGCCCTGGCCCGCGGTGCACCCGTAGCAGTGGTCGCGCACCACGATGGGATTGCCGTCGAGGTCGTGGCCGATCGCCTGGGCGAGGTGCGTGCGCGGGCGGCCCGCGACGCGCAGCGGCAGGCCCAGCATCTGGTTGAAGTCGCAGTCGTACAGGTAGCCCTGCCAGTCCACGGAGACGAGCGAGCGGCACATCACCGTGTCCACGTTGCCGTCGCGGTGCGCGGAGCGCAGCAGCGCCATGTAGGCGTCGAACTGTCCCTTGGAGACCAGCATCGAGCCGAAGCGCTGGATCGGCATGTTGGCCAGGGTGAGCAGCCGGTTGAACGCGATGCCCTCCTGCTCGCCGAGGATGCGCTTGTAGTCCTGCTCGAGCTTGCCCTGCGCGGGCGGCAGCGTGGGGCCCTGCGGGTTGTAGACGAGGTCGAGGGTGAGCCCCGTGCCATCGCGCCCATAGCCCAGCGCGTTCAGGCGCCGGATCGCCGCCATGCTCGCCGCGTAGACACCCTTGCCGCGCTGGCGATCGACCAGCTCCGGGGTGTAGCACGGCAGCGAGGCGACCACGTCGACCTCTTCGGCGGCGAGGAACTCGGCGAGGTCCTCCTGGCCGGGCTCGCCGAGCACCGTGAGGTTGCAGCGGTCGATCACGCGCGCACCCCGGGCGCGCGCACCCCGCACCAGCATGCGGAAGTGGGGGTTGAGCTCCGGCGCGCCGCCGGTCAGGTCGAGCGTCGTCGCGCCGCTGGCGCCGAGGTAGTCGAGCACCAGGCGCGCGGTCTGCAGCGACATCGACTCCGTGCGCGTGGGGCCGGCGTTCACGTGGCAGTGCACGCACGTCTGGTTGCACACGTAGCCGACGTTCACCTGCAGGGTCTCGAGGCGGCGGCGCGCGAGGGGGGGAAAGTCCGTGGCGAGGAGCAGCGGGAGCGTGGCATGCATGGGGCGTTTGGATCCTTTGAACGGGTTACGAGCGTGCGCCCCGGCTGGATGCGTTCATCTTACCAAAGCGGGCTAGACTAGTCGTCCTGCCGCGCCCGAGCGAGCCCCCATGACGACGACCGACGGCGCCGACGGCGCGCGCCTCGACTTCCGCGAGGCCATGAGCTACGGCGACTACCTGCGCCTGGACCAGGTACTGGGCGCGCAGCAGCCGCGCTCGGGCGACCACAACGAGATGCTGTTCATCGTGCAGCATCAGGCCTCCGAGCTGTGGATGAAGCTCGCGATCCACGAGCTCGCCGCCGCCCGCGAGCGCGTGCGCGGCGACGACCTGCAGCCGGCCTTCAAGATGCTCGCGCGGGTGGCGCGCATCATGGCGCAGCTCAACCAGTCCTGGGACGTGCTCTCGACGCTCACGCCCGCCGAGTACTCGGCCTTCCGCGACCGCCTCGGCAGCTCCTCGGGCTTCCAGTCGTTCCAGTACCGCATGATCGAGTTCCTCCTGGGCAACAAGAGCGCGGTGCGCATGCAGCCGCACCGCCATCGCGCGGAGCTCTTCGCCGCGCTCGACGCGCTCTACCGCGAGCCCTCGCTCTACGACGAGGCGATCCGCGTGCTCGCGCGCCGCGGATTCGCCATCGATCCGGCATCGGTCGAGCGCGACTGGCGAAGCTCACGCGCCTTCGACCCCTCGGTTTGCGAAGCGTGGCTCCAGGTCTATCGCGCGACCGGCCCGCACTGGGATCTCTACGAGCTCGCCGAGAAGCTGGTGGACCTGGAAGACGCCTTCCGCCAATGGCGCTTCCGGCACGCGACCACCGTCGAGCGCATCATCGGGATGAAGCGCGGCACCGGGGGAACCTCGGGCGTCGGCTACCTGCGCAAGGTGCTGGACGTCGAGCTCTTTCCCGAGCTGTGGCGCGCGCGCACCGGACTCTGATCCGCGCGATGACCGAGGTCGAGCTCAAGTTCGACATCGAACCCGCCTCCCATGGGCAGCTGCGCCGCGCGCGCGCGCTGGCGGGCGTCCGGCCCGTGCGCCGGCGCCTCGAAACCCGGTATTTCGACAGTCCCGATTGCGAGCTTGCGGCACACGGAATGGCGCTGCGCCTGCGGCGCACGGGACGGCGCTGGTACGCCGCCCTCAAGGCCGGCGCGAGCGGGGCGGGCGGGCTGCACGCGCGCGCGGAATGGGAGCACGCGCAAACCGCGCCCTTCCTCGACCTCGCGCGCTTCACCGCGACGCCGCTCGCCGCGCTGCCGCGCGCCGACACGCTGCACGAACGCCTGGTCGAGATCTTTCGGGTGAACCTCGTGCGCACCACCTGGATGCTCGAGCCGGCGCCCGGAGCGCGCCTCGAGGTCGCCCTGGACGCGGGCGCAGTCGAGAGCCAGGGGGCGCGCGACACGATCTCGGAGGTCGAGATCGAGTGCCTCGAGGGCGATGCCGCTGCCGCCTTCGCGCTCGCCGCGCGCCTGCTGGACGAGGTGGCGCTGCGGCCCACCGCGGTCACCAAGGCGGAGCGCGGCTACTTCCTCTTCACCGGCACGTCGCGCCGCCCGCAGAAGGCGCGGCCCGTGGCGCTCGACCCGTCGATGACGCCCGCGGCGGCGGCCGCCAGCGTCGTGCGGGCGGGCCTCGAGCAGCTGCAGGCCAACGAGGAAGGGCTGCTCGGCGGGACCGATCCGGAGTTCATCCACCAGGCGCGCATCGGGCTGCGGCGCGTGCGCTCGGCGATGCGCATGTTCCGCGACGTGATCGGCGCCGAGCGCGCGCTCGCCTGGCGGCGCGAGCTGGCCGACATGAGCCGCGCCCTGGGAGCTGCACGCGACTGGGACGTCTTCGCCCTCGAGACGATGCCCCCGCTCATGCGCGCCTACGGCGACCCGGCGCTCGGGCGCGTGCTTGCGCGCCGCGTGGCACGCCGGCGCGGCCTCGCGCGCGCCGCGGGACGCGCCGCCGTGCGCTCGCAGCGCCATGGACGCGCGATCCTCGAGCTCGCGCGCTGGCTCGCGGAATCCGAGGCCGCCCCGGCGGCGGGCGCGCCCGAGCTGGTGGATTTCGCTTCCGAACTCATCCGCCGCCGGCACAAGCGCCTGCTGCGCGCCGGCGCGGGCATCGCGCGCCTCTCGCCCGCCGAGCGCCACCGCGTGCGCATCCTCGCCAAGCGGCTGCGCTACGGCACCGATGCCCTGGCCTCGCTCTTCAAGTCGCGCAAGGTCGAGCATTACCACGACACGCTCGCCGAGCTCCAGGACGTGCTCGGCCGCGCCAACGACGCGGCCACCGCCGCGCGCCTGATCGGGGAGCTCGGCGCCGCGGAGCCGTTCGCCGCGTTTGCCCGCGGCTGGTGCGCGGCCCACGCCGAACCCGACCCGGCGGTGCTCGCAGCGCTGTTCGAGCGGCTGGCGCGGACCCGGCGCTTCTGGCGCGCGAAGAGCCCGGCCCGGACCGCGGCGCCTTGATCCCGCGCAACGACGCCCGGTAGCGCGGTGCCACACTCGCGGGGTGACTCACCCGCCCGCCGGGCAAGCGCCGCGCGGGCCGCCACGGCTAACCGGGAGGACCCGCGTGTTCGAATCCGCCGAGATCGGCCACAGGCTCAAGAAGTCCGAGTTCAAGCGCGAGGAGCCGAAGCTGCGCGAGCGCCTGCTCGACCTGCAGTACCGGCTGCAGAAGAAACCCGACTTCCAGGTCGTGATCCTCGTGAACGGGGTCGACGGCGCCGGGAAGGGTGAAACCGTCAACCTGCTCAACGAGTGGATGGACCCGCGGCACATCCACACCCACGCCTTCGGCGCGCTCACCGACGTGGAGCGCGAGCGCCCCGAGATGTGGCGCTTCTGGCGCGCGCTCGCGCCCAGGGGCTGCATCGGGATCCTCTTCGGCTCGTGGTACACCGACCCGATCCTGCGGCGCGTCATGGGCCACGAGAAGCGCGCGCAGTTCGAGCGCCGCCTCGAGCGCATCCGCCACTTCGAGCGCATGCTGGTCGCCGAGGGCGCGGTGCTGCTCAAGCTCTGGTTCCACCTGTCGAAGAAGGCGCAGAAGAAGCGCCTGAAGGAGCTCTCGGCGCACAAGAAGACCGCGTGGCGCGTGGGCGCCGGCGACTGGGAGCGCTTCCGCCACTACGACGAGTTCGTCGACGTGTGCGAGGACGCGCTGCGGGAAACCAGCTCGGGGGAGGCGCCGTGGAACGTGATCGAGGGCAGCGACCACGAGTACCGCTCGCTCACCGCGGGCCGCCTGCTCGAGGACGCGCTCGCGAGCCGCCTGGCCGGCAAGCGCCCCGAGGTTGCCCCTTCCGCCCCGCTCCCGGCGCCCCCGCTCGACGGGCGCACGCTGCTCAAGTCCTTCGGCTACAAGCGCAGCCTGGAGCGCAAGGACTACGGCGCCCGGCTGCTCAAGCTGCAGGCGCACCTGAACCTGCTCACGCGCTCGAAGAAGATGCGCAGCCGCTCCCTGGTCATGGTGTTCGAGGGCATGGATGCGGCCGGCAAGGGCAGCACCATCCGCCGCATCACCCAGGCGATGGACGCGCGTTTCTATCGGGTCGTGCCGGTGGCCGCGCCGAGCGACGAGGAACGCGCGCAGCCCTACCTGTGGCGCTTCTGGCGCCACATCCCGGGGCACGGGCGCGCGATCATCTTCGACCGCTCGTGGTACGGGCGCGTGCTGGTCGAGCGCGTCGAGGGCTTCGCGAGCGAGCCCGACTGGATGCGCGCCTACCACGAGATCAACGACTTCGAGGAGCAGCTCACCGAGGCGGGCGCCATCGTGGCGAAGTTCTGGCTCGCCATCACGCCCGCCGAGCAGCTGCGCCGCTTCAAGGCGCGCCAGGCCACGGCCTACAAGCGCTTCAAGATCACCGCCGAGGACTGGCGCAACCGCAAGAAGTGGCCCCAGTACGAGCGCGCCGTGAACGACATGATCGAGCGCACCTCCACGGACCCGGCGCCGTGGAACGTGATCGCCTCCGACGACAAGCTCTTCGCGCGCATCGACGCGCTCGAGCACCTGATCGCGCGGGTCGAAGCGAGCCTCTGAGCGCGGCGCGATGAGCGTGACGAGCCTCATGCGCACGGAGATGGGCCTCGCGATCGGCGCGGCCCTGGCGCTGGGCCTGGCGCTGCTCGCGCTGCGCCCGCGCGACCGGGCGAGCACCCGCAATGCGCTGGTGCTGCTCGCAGCCTGCGCGGCGGCCGAGGTCCTCGACGCGGTGATGGCCTCGATCGGCGGGCGGGCGGCGGCCGCAGTCGCGGCCGACGCGGCGAGCGTGCTGGTCGGCGTGGTCCTCATCCGCCTGGCGACCATCTTCGCCTTCCGGGTGGCGCTGCCGGCGCTGCGCGCCCATCCGCCGCGCATCGTCGAGGACCTGGTCACCGCGGCGCTCTACCTCGCGTGGGGCCTCACCTGGCTGCGCCTCGCGGGCATGGAGCTGTCGAGCCTCGTGGCCACCTCCGCGGTCGTCACCGCGGTGCTCGCGTTCTCGATGCAGGAGACGCTCGGCAACGTCCTGGGCGGCATGGTGCTGCAGTTCGAGCATTCGATCCGCGTGGGCGACTGGGTGCGCGTCGAGCAGGTGAGCGGGCGCGTGGTGGAGATCGGCTGGCGCCACACCGCCGTGCTCACCCGCGACCGCGAGACGGTGATCGTGCCCAATGGCTGGCTGATGAAGAACCGCTTCTCGGTGATCGGCGCGCGCGCCGACCCGGCCATCGCGTGGCGGCGCTGGGTGCGCATCAACGTCGACCTCGCCGCGCCGCCGCGCGAGGTCTGCCGGGTGCTCGAGGAGGCGGTGCGCAATGCCGCGATCCCCCACGTCCACGTCGAGCCGCAGCCGAACGCGGTGCTGATGGAGTTCGGTCCGCGCCACGGCGGATACGCGCTGCGCTACTTCCTCGACGATCCCGGCCCCGACGACGGCACCGACAGCCAGGTGCGCGCGCACGTCGTGGCGGCGCTCGTGCGCCACGGCATGAAGCTCGGCGTCCCCTTCCAGGAGGACCTCTGGGTGAGTGACGACGCGTCCCGCCACGAAGCGCAGCGCGCGCTCGAGAAGGAGCGCCGGATGGCCGCGCTCGCGCGCGTCGAGCTCTTCGCATCGCTCTCGGCGCCGGAACGCGAGACCCTCGCCGCGCACCTCGTGTACGCGCCCTTCATCTCCGGCGACGTCATCACGCGCCAGGGTGCCGTGGCGCACTGGCTCTACCTCGTGATCTCCGGCGAGGCGGACGTATGGTTCGAGGGCGCGGGCGGCAGGGCGCAGGTCGGCGGCGTGGCCGCGGGCCAGGTCTTCGGCGAGATGGGCATGATGACGGGCGAGCCGCGCCGGGCCACCGTCACCGCGCGCACCGACGTGGAATGCTACCGCCTCGACAAGGCGGGATTCGAGACCGTGATCAAGGCGCGCCCCGACATCGCCGAGGCGGTCTCGCACGTGCTGAGCACGCGCGAGACCGAGCTGAGCGGCCGGCGCGCGGCCGCGGCCGTTCCGGGCGCCGGGGCAGTGTCCCACGGCGACATCCTGCGGCGCATCCGCGCCTTCTTCGGCCTGGAAGGTTAGGCGAGCGTGAGGCGGATGCGGTTGCGCCCGAAAATGTATGCGTAGTCGGACCGGGCGGTGAGGCCGTGGGCGAGCAGCACGCCCAGGCCGCCCTCGCGGCGCGATTCGGCGAGCGCCTCGAGCATCTCGCGCGTGGCCTTCGAGAACGGATTGAAGGGAGCGGCCCGGTCCTCGTACGTGAGCGCGATCTCGCCGTCGTGGGCCGAAAGCGTGATCCAGACCGGCGCGTCGCTGCCCCCGGCGTTGCCATGCTTCACGGTGTTGAGGAAGAGCTCCTCGACGACGAGGTTCGCCTTCAGGCACGATTCGCGCTTCACGCGCGCTTCGGCGCAGAATGCCTCGATGAAGGCGCGCGCGCGCTTCCAGGCTTCCAGACGGGACGGAAACATCCCCATCCGCGTTGTGACGGCGTTCACAGGCAGGCCCCCCCGGTATTTGGCATTATAGGGCCGGGAAAATACAATCCTGGCAAGGGAGAATCGAAATGCGCAAGGCATGGATGGTAGCGGCGGTCCTGCTGGTGGCGGGTCCCGCCATGGCCGACGAGGTCGGGCTGATCAAGGTTTCCAAGGGCTCGGTGCAGGTCGAGCGCGACGGCCGGTCGATTCCGGCCGCGGTGGGCACCTCCCTGCAGGCGGCCGACGTGATCGTGACCGGGGCGGACGGATCGGCGGGCATCACCTTCGCCGACAACAGCCTCGTTTCGGTCGGGCCCGGGAGCCAGTTCTCGATCGACCGGTACAGTTTCGACTCGACCACCCACGCGGGCGAGTTCCAGGCCACGCTCAAGCGCGGCCGGCTCGCTGCAGTCTCCGGCAAGCTCGTGCAGCAGTCGCCCGAGTCGATGAAGATCCGCACGCCGTCCGCGGTGATGGCGGTGCGCGGCACCGAGTTCCTGGTGCAGGTCGACGCGCCGAAGGGCGCCGCGTACTAGGGCGGCCTTGCTCAGGCTCTGCGCGATCGTCCTCGCCGCGGCCCTGGCCGCGGGCTGCGCGTCGGAGCCGGTGACGCCCGCGCTCTTCGCGGTGGTCCCCGCCCCGGACGGGCACATCGGGGCGATCGTGGTGGAGCACGACGGCCAGCGGCGCGTCATCAACACCGCCTACGGCGCCGAGAAGCTGCGCAATGACGGCGTGCTCGAGCCCGAACAGCTGTCCAGGGACCAGGTGCGCACGGCCTTCGGCTCCACGCTCGATGCGCTCCCGGGCTCGCCCGCCACCTTCCTGCTCTACTTCCTCGAGGGCAAGGACGAGCTCACCCCGCAATCCAAGGTCGAGCTCGAGCTCGTCTTCGCGGAGCTCAAGCGCCGGCCCCTGCCCGACATCGTCGTGATCGGCCACACCGACACGGTGGGCAACATCGTCTACAACGACAAGCTCTCGCTCGCTCGCGCCGAGCGGCTGCGCGACATGCTCGTCGAGATGGGCATTCCCTCCGAGCGCATCCACGTGGCGGGGCGGGGCGAGCGCGAGCTGCTCATCTCCACCCCGGACAACGTGTCCGAGCCGCGCAACCGGCGCGTCGAGATCAACGTGCGCTAGGCGCCGCCTAGCCCCCTTCCCAGCGCAGCACCAGCAGCGTGATGTCATCGGCGATCTCCGCGCCGGCGGCGAAGCGCGCGACGTCGTCGCGCACGCGAGCCACCACCTCGTCGGGCGTCGCTTCGGCGCCGACCCAGGTGAGGCTCGCGCGCAGGCGCTCGGAGGAGAAGAACTCGCGCGCCGGGTTCATCGCCTCGGTCGCCCCGTCGGTCACCACGCACAGCCATTCGCCGGGCGCGAGCGTGCGGAACTGCGTCGGGTAGACGAAGTCCTCGATCACGCACAGCGGCGGTCCGCCCGAGGAACCGAAGCGCTCGGGGGCGCCGTGGGCGATGCGGCTGAAGGGCGGCTCGTGCCCCGCGTTGGCGTACTCGAGCTCGCCCCCCAGCAGGTCGAGCAGGCCCGCGAACACCGTGACGAAGAGCTGCTCGGGATTCTCGCGCCCGATCTCGGCCTGCGCCCGCGAGAGGATCTCGCCCACGCTTCCGCCGCGCAGCGCCGCGCTCTTCAGGTTGGACTTGACCGCCGCCATGAAGAGCGCCGCAGGCAGGCCCTTTCCCGACACGTCGGCCACCACGAAGAAGAGCCGGCGCTCGTCGACCATGAAGAAGTCGTAGAAATCTCCGCCCACGGTGCGCGCAGGCTCGAGCAGCGCCGCGATGCCGTAGCGTGGATCGTGGCCGAGCGCCGCGTGGGGATCCGGCAGCAGCCCCATCTGGATGCGGCGCGCCGCATCCACTTCGCCGGCCATCCGCGCCGCCTGCTCCCTCAGCTGGCGGCGCTGGCGCTCGGTCTCCGAAAGCGTGCCCACCACGACGCTGCCGAAGACCGCGAGGGTGCCGATCGCCGGCCCCGCCGGATCGAGCAGCAGGTCGAAATGCAGGAACGCGACGATGCCACCCGCGCCGAGCAGCAGCATGAGCGCCACGGCGAGGTGGGCGCCCTGCAGCGCCGAGAGCCGCGGCAGCAGCACGATCAGCACCAGCCCGCAGGCCACCAGGGCGAGCGCCTCGGCGAGCGGGGCGTAGTCCGGGCGCACGAGCTTCACGCCGCCGAACAGGTTCTCGATCACCTGGGCATGGATCTCCACGCCGGGCACGGACTCGCCCAGCGGCGTGTGCTTGTAGTCCTGCACGCCCAGCCCGTCGATGCCCAGGAGCACGGCCTTGCCCTCCAGCAGCCGGCGATCGACGCGCCTTTCGATCACATCCGAGGCCGAGACGAAGCGCTGCGGGTCATGCAGCCCCATGCGCAGCCACGCGGTGCCGTCGCCCTGGATCGTGGTGTCGTGGTCGCCCAGGCGCATGCCGAGCAGGCCGCCGCGCGCCGGCGTGAGGCGGATGCCCGCGTCCTCCGCCACGCGCAGCGTCTCCACCCCCAGCGCGGGCACCAGCACCCCCTGCACGCGGCGCACCATCGGCACCTTGCGCACCACCTCGCCTTCCAGCGACGCGTCGACCAATCCCCGGCTCTCGGCCGCGGCATCGATCACCGCGACGTTGCCGATATACCCGGGCCGCGCCTCGATTTCGGGCGCGCCGTCGGCGGGCACGATGATCGGCGCGGCGCGCGGCGGCGCCGAAAAGCGCGGGTCCGGCCCGCCGGTCGCCATGCCGAGCACCACGTGGTGCCCGTGGATCGCGCCGGCGAGCACCTGGTCGTTCGACGGCTGCGCCTTGAGCGCGCGCGCAAGCTCGGGCGGGAGCATCGGCAACTCGGTGGCGATCGCGCCGGGCGAGAAGCGGTCCGGTTCCGGGAAGAAGATGTCGAAGCCGATCGAGGCGGGATGGTATTCGCCGATGCGCCGGACGAGCTCGGCCATGCGCGTGCGCGGCCACGGCCACTGGCCGTAGCGCGCGAGGGAGGCCTCGTCGATCGCGACCACCGTCACCACCGTGGTCGTGCGCTCGAGGGGAAAGAGGCGCTGGTAGCCGTCGAATACCGCCAGGCGCAGCGCCCGCACCGCGGAAGGCGAGGCGGCAAGGGCGATCGACAGCGCGGCGAGGAGCACCAGCGCGAGGACGCGCAGCCCCCCCTGCGCGTTCAGGGATCGATCTCCAGGCCGTCGTAGGCGGCCGACACCTTGAGGGCGTGGTCGCCGCGCGTGAGCTCCTCGAAGCGGCGCGCCTCCTTCAGCAGGCCCTCGAGCGTCGCGTCGTTGTTGGCCGGCTCATGGTGGAACAGCACCAGGTGCTTGGCGCGCGCCATCTGGCACAGCTCCACGCCCACGATGTTGCTCGAATGCCCCCAGTCGGCCTTCACGCTGATCGCCTCGGCGAGCGCGTACATCGCGTCGAAGATCACCACGTCGGCGCCGTGGAAGAACTTCGCGAAGCCCTCGGCCTCGGTGCGGTTCTCGAGCTTGTGCTCGGAATCGGTCGAGTACACCACCGACTTGCCGCCGTGCTCGAACCGGAAGCCGTACGAGTCGCCCGAATGCAGCTGCAGGTGCGGCGTCACGGTCAGGCCGCCGACCGTGTACGGCTCGTCGGGCGTGAGCTTGATGAACTCTATCGTTGCGCCGAGCTGGTCGAACTCCACCGGAAAGCACGGCGGCGACTGCTGCAGGCGGAACGCGTGCTCGAGCACATCGTGGCAGCCGTGGATGCGGATCTTCGTGCCCGGTACGTACGCGGGGCCGAAGAAGGGAAAGCCCATGATGTGGTCCCAGTGCACGTGGGACATGAACACGTTCACGGTCGCGGGCCGGCGCGCCTGGCGCGCGAGGATGTGCACCCCGAGGGGGCGCGCGCCGCTGCCCATGTCGCACACGAAGTACTCCTCGCCCGGCATCACCAGCTCCACGCACGGGGTGTGGCCGCCGAAGGTGTGGGTGAGCGAGAAGTCGAGCTCGGAGGAGGCGAATGCGTGCGCTTCCTCGTAGGTGGCGAAAGTCCGCCCCGAGGCCTGCACCAGAGCCTGGGCGAGCTTGTCGCGCACGTCGGCGGAAGTGAGCGCGACCGGGATCGAGCCGCGGGTTCCCCAGAAGCGCACGCGCATCGGCGCTAGCCCTTCTCGTAGGCCGCGGCGGCCTCGGCCGACACCGCGCCCAGCGCCTCGCGCACCGTGGGGAAGACCTGGAACACGAGGTTGAAGTGGCTGATCTGGAAGATCTCCGCGACCATGGGCTGGAGCTGAGCGACGAAGATGCGCCCATGCTGCGCCTTCGCCTGGCGCGACGCCAGCATGAAGCAGCGCAGCCCCGCGCTCGAGACGTACTCCAGCGCGGACAGGTCGAGCACGATCGCCCCGCCCTCGCGCGCGACGCTGTCCACGTGGTCCATCAGCTGGCCGCGGAACACGTCGCAGGTGTCCTGGTCGAGCCGCCCCGACACTTGCAGGACGGCGGCCGAGGCGTAGCGCCGGGAGGTGACGTTCATTGGATCGAGGGGTCGGGCGGGGGCGGCCCTATTGTGTCATACCCTCCCGGCGCCGGAAGCGCCGACCGTCGCGGGCTAGGAATCGGACGGCGATACCGCGCCCGGGCCGGTCCCGCGCTCGAGCAGGCGTTCCCAATCCGCCGCGGGCTCCCGGTAGCGCAGCGCCTCGCGCACCCAGCGCGCGTGCTCGCCTTCTTCCCGGGCCATGGCCGCGGCGAGGACGCGCACTTTCTCGTCGGGGGAGCTCTTCGCCACCACGCGGAAGAAGGCCCGCGCGTTGCGCTCGGCGGCGAGCGCCACCTCGAGGAGCTGGTGGGGCGTTGCCACGCGCCGGAAGAGCTCGTGGGCCGGTGCCTCGGGCGGGCCCGCGTCCAGCCAGCGGTAGCGGCGCGGCGAGATGACGGGCAGCGTGAGGCCTTCGGCGGCGCCCACGAGGTCATGGAAATGGTCGCGCTCGAGGCGCGCGAGCTCGCGGCACAGCCCCGCCAGCACGTCCTCGCCGCGATCCTCGAACCAGCGCTCGAATTCCGCGTAGCGCTCCGCCGCCTCGCGCTCGATGGCGAGCGCATGCGCATAGAACATCTCGATGGAATCGATCGGGCGTTGCATGGCGAGTCGGCCTCGAGACCACCATGCGCCTGCCGCCGCGCGCGTGTTTGAGCGCGCGCAACGGTCCGGAAGAAAGCCCGCTTCGAGGCGGGCCATGCGCTGCAGGAATGGTGGTGGCCTGGGGCGGAATTGGCCACCTGTTTGATTTTGAGGCCACGAGCGGCCTCAAAATCCAATTGGTGGCCTGGGGCGGAATTGAACCACCGACACAAGGATTTTCAGTCCTCTGCTCTACCAACTGAGCTACCAGGCCGGGGAAGGCGTCTTTCGGCGGCGTGCGAAGATTGCGCCGGAAAGCATAAAATTATAGCGTTTCGTCCCTTTCAAAGCCAATCCCGCAGGTGGACATCGCATCGAAGGCCGTGCGCATGGGCGGCGGCCTGGCGGTTTGCATCGCCGGCGGCGCAGCGCTTGCCGCGTTGCACGCCCCGCTGCCCTGGATGATCGGCTCCATGCTCGGCATGGCCATCGCCCAGATCGCCGAGGCGCGCTTCGAGCCGCTTCCCTGGGGACGCAGCGCGGGCCTCACGGTGGTGGGCACGGTGCTGGGCCTGCACTTCACTGCGCCCGTGGTGCACGAGGTCTCCGCCTACTGGCCCTGGTTCGTGGCGCTGGGCTTCGCGGCGATCGGCTTCGGGGCGACGAGCGGGCTCGTGCTCGCGCGCCTGGCGGGCATCGACCGCGCCACCGCGTACTTCGCGAGCATGCCCGGCGGGGCCTCGGAGATGGCGATGCAGGGCGAGCGCCACGGCGCGGCACCCGACCGCGTGGCCTTCGCACACTCGATGCGCATGCTGATCGTGGTCACGAGCTTCCCGGTGGCGATCACGCTCGCCGGATTCCACGCGAGCGATGACTATCACGCGGTGACCATCGCCTTCGACGCGCCGAAGCTGGCGCTGCTCTTCGCGCTGGCCGCATGCGGCGGCTGGGTCGCGCGGCGCGCGGGCCTGCCCACCGCCTACATGATCGGCTCGCTCATCGTCACCATCGCGCTCACCGTGTCGGGTGTCACGCTCTCCTCGGTGCCGCGGCCCTGGTCCAACGCGGCGCAGGTGCTGCTGGGCTGCGCGCTGGGCTCGCGCTTCGACCGCGGGTTCCTGCGCTCGGCACCGCGCTTCGTGGCGGCGCTCGTGCCCTCGATCGCGCTCACGCTCTGCTCCGCCACCCTCGTCGGCCTCGCGCTCGCCTGGGCGAGCGGCGTGTACGTGGGCACGGGATTGCTCGCCGCGGCGCCGGGCGGCATCGCGGAGATGTCGATCACCGCGCAGGTGCTGCACATCGGCGTGGCGTTCGTGACCGCGGCCCACGTCGTGCGCTACGTGATCGTGGTGCTCTTCACCGGCCCCGTCTTCCGGCTGTTCAACGGCAGGCGCCGCTGAGCCGGGGGATATGATGCGAGGCCTGTCCCTTCCGGAGCCCGGCCCGTGACGCGACGCAAGCAGCCCGAGGAACTGCGCAGCCACCGCTGGTACGGGGCGAACGACTTGCGCGCCTTCGGGCACCGCTCGCGCACGGCGCAGATGGGATTCACGCGGGACGACTACGCGGGCAAGCCGGTGATCGCGATCCTCAACACCTGGAGCGAGATCAATCCCTGCCACACGCACTTCCGGCAGCGCGCCGAGGAAGTGAAGCGCGGCATCTGGCAGGCGGGCGGATTCCCGGTGGAGATGCCGGCGATGTCGCTCTCGGAGCCGTTCCAGAAGCCCACCACGATGCTCTATCGCAACCTGCTCGCGATGGAGGCCGAGGAATTGCTGAGGAGCTACCCGGCCGACGGCTGCGTGCTGATGGGCGGCTGCGACAAGACCACGCCCGGGCTGCTGATGGGCGCCTTCTCGATGAACCTGCCGGCGATCTTCCTGCCCGCGGGGCCGATGCTGCGCGGGGATTTCCAGGGCAAGCTCCTGGGCTCCGGCAGCGACTCGTGGAAGTACTGGGCGGAGCTGCGCGCGGGCACCATCGGCGAGGAGGAATGGCGGGGCGTGGAGGACGGCATCGCGCGCTCGCCCGGGCACTGCATGACGATGGGCACCGCCTCGACGATGACCTCGGCGGTGGAAGCGCTCGGTTTCACCCTGCCCGGCGCGGCGTCGATTCCCGCGCCCGATTCGCGCCACGCGCAGATGGCCTCGCTCACGGGGCGGCGGATCGTGGACATGGTGTGGGAGGACGTGAAGCCCCGCGACATCGCCGACGCGCGCGCGTTCGACAACGCGGTGACGACGGTGCTCGCGCTCGGCGGCTCGACCAACGCGCTCGTGCACCTCGTCGCGCTCGCCCGGCGCGCGGGCGTGCCGCTGGACATCGACCGCTTCGATGCGCTCGCGCGCAAGGTGCCGGTGCTCGCGAACGTGCGGCCCGCGGGCAAGTACCTCATGGAGGATTTCTTCTATGCGGGGGGCTTGCGCGCGCTGCTCGCGGCCCTCGGCGAGCTCATCGACGGCTCGGCGCCGACGGTGAACGGCCGCACGCTCGCCGAGAACGTCGCGGGCGCGAAGACCTGGAACGAGGACGTGATCCGAGCGCGCGGCAATCCGCTGGTCGAGCGCGACGGTCTCGCCGTGCTGCGCGGCAATCTCGCGCCCGGCGGCGCGGTGATCAAGCCGCCCGCGATGGAGGCACGGTTGCAGAAGCACGTAGGCCGCGCGGTCGTGTTCCGGAGCTACGACGACATGGCCGCGCGCATCGACGATCCCGCGCTCGAGGTCGATGCGGATTCGGTCCTCGTGCTGCAGAACGCCGGGCCGCGCGGCGCGCCCGGCATGCCCGAGTGGGGACAGCTCCCGATTCCGAAGAAGCTGCTGCAGCAGGGCGTGCGCGACATGGTGCGGATCTCGGATGCGCGCATGAGCGGCACGAGCTACGGCGCGTGCGTGCTGCACGTGACACCCGAGTCGTTCGTGGGCGGGCCGCTCGCGCTGGTGCGCGACGGCGATCGCATCGAGCTCGACGTTCCAGGTCGTCGATTGCAATTGCTCGTGGATGATGCCGAGCTCGAACGCCGCGGCGCAGCCTGGAGGCCGCCCCCGCCGCACTTCACACGCGGATTCGGGACGCTATACCTGAAGCACGTGACGCAGGCCGACCAGGGCTGCGACTTCGATTTCCTCGAGGCGGGCGCCACGACGCAGGAGCCGGAGATTCATTGAGGCTGGCCGGGGCCGGCTTGGCGCCTTGCCAAAAGAAAAAGCCCCGCCGGAGCGGGGCTCTTTGGGTCTTGGACGCTCTTGCTTTTCTTCGAGTCGGGCGTCAGGCCATGGACACTTACATGTCCATGTCGCCCATGCCGCCCATCCCGCCCATGCCGCCGCCGGGCATCGCCGCCTTCTCGTCCTTCGGAAGCTCGGCGACCATCGCGTCGGTCGTGAGGATCAGCGCGGCCACGGAAGCGGCGTTCTGCAGCGCGTAGCGGGTGACTTTCGTCGGATCCAGCACGCCCATCGCCACCATGTCGCCGTACTCGCCCGTCTGGGCGTTGTAGCCGAAGTTGCCCTTGCCTTCGGAGACCTTGTTGATCACCACGCTCGGCTCGTCGCCGGCGTTGCGCGCGATCTCGCGCATCGGCTGCTCGAGCGCGCGAACCACGATCTTCACGCCCGCAGCCTGGTCTTCGTTGTCGGTCTTGATCTTGGAGACCGCATCGCGCGCGCGCAGCAGCGCAACGCCGCCGCCCGGAACGATGCCTTCCTCCACCGCCGCGCGGGTCGCGTGCAGCGCGTCCTCGACACGGGCCTTCTTCTCCTTCATCTCGACCTCGGTCGCGGCACCGACCTTGATCACCGCGACACCGCCGGCGAGCTTGGCCACGCGCTCCTGCAGCTTTTCCTTGTCGTAGTCGCTGGTGGCTTCCTCGACCTGCTTGCGGATCGATTCCACGCGCGCCTTGATGCCTTCTTCCTTGCCGGCGCCGTCGATGAGCGTCGTGTTCTCCTTGCCGATCTCGACGCGCTTGGCGCGGCCCAGGTCCTTCAGCTGCACGTTCTCGAGCTTGAGTCCCAGCTCTTCCGCGATCACCGTGCCGCCGGTGAGGATCGCGATGTCTTCCAGCATCGCCTTGCGGCGATCGCCGAAGCCAGGCGCCTTCACGGCGCAGGTCTTGAGGATGCCGCGCAGGTTGTTCACCACCAGGGTGGCGAGCGCTTCCCCGTCGACGTCCTCGGCGACGATGAGCAGCGGGCGGCCGGCCTTGGCCACCTGCTCGAGCACCGGCAGCAGGTCACGGATGTTGGAGATCTTCTTGTCGTGCAGCAGGATGAACGGATCCTCGAGGATCGCGACCTGCTTGTCGGGATTGTTGATGAAGTACGGGGAGATGTAGCCGCGATCGAACTGCATGCCCTCGACGAGGTCGAGCTCGTTCTCGAGGCCCTTGCCGTCTTCCACGGTGATGACGCCTTCCTTGCCCACCTTGTCCATCGCTTCGGAGATGGTCTTGCCGATCTCCGGATCCGCGTTGGCGGAGATGGCGCCCACCTGGGCGATTTCCTTCGAGGTGGTGCAGGGCTTGGAGATCTTCTTCAGCTCCTCGACCGCGGTGTGGACCGCCTTGTCGATGCCGCGCTTGAGATCCATCGGGTTCATGCCCGCGGCGACGTACTTCATGCCCTCGGAGACGATCGACTGCGCGAGCACCGTCGCGGTCGTGGTGCCGTCACCGGCCACGTCGGAGGTCTTGGAGGCGACTTCCTTCACCATCTGCGCACCCATGTTCTCGAACTTGTCCTTCAGCTCGATCTCTTTCGCGACCGAGACACCGTCCTTGGTGACGGTGGGGGCGCCGAACGAGCGCTCGAGCACGACGTTGCGGCCCTTCGGGCCCAGCGTCACCTTGACCGCATCGGCCAGGATGTTGACGCCCGCGATCATGCGAACGCGCGCGGCTTCTTTGAATTTGACGTCTTTGGCTGCCATGATTGTTTCCTCTCGATATCAGTTGGGCCGACTCAGTTCACGACGGCCATGATGTCTTCTTCGCGCATCACGAGCAGCTCGTCGCCGTCGACCTTGACGGTGGTACCCGAGTACTTGCCGAAGAGAATCTTGTCGCCGACCTTGACGTCGACGGCGGTGACCTTCCCGTCGTCGTTCTTCTTGCCAGGTCCGACGGCGAGCACTTCGCCCTGATCGGGCTTCTCGGCCGCGGTATCGGGAATGACGATGCCGGAAGCGGTCTTGCGCTCTTCTTCCAGCCGCTTGACGATGACGCGGTCGTGCAACGGACGCAGTTTCATGGATTCACTCCTCAGTGGTCTTGGGGCCGTCCCCCGCTTTGGCGAGGCCGAAAGCGGAACCAGGCCCGGTTTCGGAATGGAGGCGCAGGCTTTAGCACTCACCTACGACGAGTGCTAATAATAGGCGCGAAGAGGCCCGAATTCAAGAGTGAAGCGCGGGGAAAGTTTCAATGCGAGCGCTCACTCCGATGGCTGAGCCGGGGCTGCGCGACCCCGGGAGAGATACCGGTCACGCCCGCCCAAGCAGGGTGCCGAAAGGCGGGTTTCGGGGCCGGCTTGGTGCGCTGCGGGAAGTCTAGCGGGCGAGCCGGGTGCAGCGGCCGAACTGGTAGACCACGCGCCGCGGCCGGCGCGTACGCCCGACGCGCGTGGGCGAAGCGAGATAGGGACAGGGCGGATTTCGATAGCCTCCCTGCTCGAGCGTGAGGTCCTCGGCCACCTCCGCCCACACGCCGCCGCGGACGGGCCGGAAGAGCCAGGAAACGTAACCCGCGCGCGCCGCGGCGCCGATCAGCTCCCCGGCATCGGGCACCTCGGCCACCACGGGTGGCTGCCCGTCGATGGCCACCGGCAAGGACCCGAACGCCCCCATGCACTCGACCGATTCCTGCCGCGAAGCGCCGGGCCGCTCGAACGGCAGGGCCTCGGTGCGCGCCAGGTCCCACGAGCCCAGCTCCCAGGCGACGTCGAGCACTTCGTTCTCCAGCTCGTCGAAATGATCCCAGCGCTCGTTGATCTGCAGCGCCGAGCTGGGCACCGCCTGGTAGGCGATCACGTCGGCGTCGGGCACGTCGACGAGGCGCGACTCGATGAAGCCGTGCCAATGCAGCGTCAGCACGACGGGGGTGTTGGCATATGGAACCGCGGCCACCGTCACGGCCACCAGCGGCAGGCGATTGGAGATGAGCTGTGATTCGATGCGGTCGAGCAATTGCATTCCCTGTCCTCCGTCGTCGCGGGAGCCTTCCGGCGGGGCGGCCCCATTCCCGTACATTCGAGACAAGCAATTCGCGTGCACGCACCCGGCTTTTCGCATGGAAACGACGCCATGTGTTGCTAGCACTCTGGCGCGACGGATGCCAGCGCCAGCGGGCTTCCCCTTGCCCCGGCCCCCAATGCTCGACGCTGCCCCCGCGTCGAGCCGCTAGAATGAGCGGCGTCAGGGAACGGGAGGCATGCGCGCGTGCCGTTGCTGGGAAACGCCGAAAAGGCCGAGCTGGAGAGGCTGATCCTCGCCCGCATGGAGGAGCACTACGCGACCCATGGCACGGGAGCGCTGCTGGTCGAGGGCCTGCGGGTGATCGTGAACGGCGCGGGCATCGAGCTCGACGCGGGCGAGACGCCGGATCCGCTCGCCGCCGTGGAAGTGCGCACGCTCTTCACGGCGCTGTGCTACGTGACCGGCGGCACGATGGCGCTGCCGCACGACGGGCTCGCGCCGCTCGCCACCGAAGCCACGAGCGCCCTCGCCGCGCAGATCAACCGCATCGTGCCGGACTGAAGGCGTCGATGGCGAATCGCGAGATGGTCGCGCGCAGCCTCGCGGCCGTGTGGCATCCCTGCACGCAGATGAAGGCCCACGAGCGCTTCCCGCTGGTGCCGATCGCGCGGGGCGAGGGTGCGTGCCTCTACGACTTCGACGGACGGCGCTACCTCGACGCGGTGAGCTCGTGGTGGGTCAACCTGTTCGGCCATGCCCATCCGGCGATCAACGCCGCGCTGCGCCAGCA
This sequence comes from uncultured beta proteobacterium, assembly GCA_963792865.1. Taxonomy (GTDB): domain Bacteria; phylum Pseudomonadota; class Gammaproteobacteria; order Burkholderiales; family Usitatibacteraceae; genus Usitatibacter. Next base: position 367,476 of record CAWBYB010000014.1, on the reverse strand, counting down.
GCTCGAGGTGCTCGAGCACGTGATGCTCGCGGGCTTCACGCACGCGCCGGCGGTGGAGCTCGCCGAGCGGCTCGCCCGGCTCGCGCCGGGCGCCCTGGGGCACGCGTTCTTCGCATCCGACGGCGCCTCCGCGACCGAGATCGCGCTCAAGATGGCGTTCCATGCGTGGGCCAACCGGGGCCGACCGGCGAAGTCGCGGTTCGTGGCGCTGCAGGGCGGCTACCACGGCGAGACGGTCGGCGCCCTCGGCGTGACCGACGTGGCCCTGTTTCGCGACGCCTACGCGCCTTTGCTGCGCCAGGGCATCGTGGCGCCCTTCCCCGCGCGCCACGCCGACGACCAGCGCTTCGGCGGCATCCGCGGCGCCATCGAGGCGGCCGACGCGCTGGGGAAGCTCCTCGCCGAGCGCCACGACGAGATCGCGGCCTTCATCGTCGAGCCGCTGGTGCAGGGTGCCGGGGGCATGCGCTTCTACCATCCCGAATACCTGCGGCGCGCGCGCGAGCTGTGCACGCGCCACGAGGTGCTGCTCATCGCCGACGAGATCATGACCGGCTTCGGCCGCACCGGGACCCTGTTCGCCTGCGAGCAGGCGGGGATCGCGCCCGACCTGCTGTGCCTTTCCAAGGGCATGACGGGCGGCTACCTCCCGTTGTCGTGCGTGCTGGCCACCGACGAGATCTACGGCGCCTTCTACGACGAGCGCACCGAGCGCGGCTTCCTGCACTCCCATTCGTACACCGGCAATCCGCTCGCCTGCCGCGCGGCCTGCGCGGTCCTCGACCTCATCGAGCGCGAGGACGTGCTGGCCGCCAACGGGCGCAAGGCGGCGCGCTTCGGCGAGGCGGCAGCCCCGCTCGCGCGCCATCCCGCGGTGCGCGATTTCCGCCAGCTGGGGATGATCTGGGCGTTCGAGGTCGCCACCGAGGAGCGCGAGTTCGCGGCGCGCGCCTTCGGCCTCGCGCTCGAGCGCGGCGTGCTGCTGCGCCCGATCGGCAGGACGGTCTACTTCATGCCGCCCTACGTGGTGGACGACGCCCAGTTCGCGGAGATCGTGCAGGCGGGGCTCGCCATCGCCGATTCCTTCGGGAAGCGGGCGTGAGGCGCCTCGCCTGCCTGCTGCTCGTCCTCGTGCCCCTGGCCGCGCCGGCCCGCGACCCGCCACGGGCGGTGCGCGAGGCGCTCGCCGCGGCCGGCGTCCCGCTCTCTGCGGTGGGCCTGGTGGTGGCGCCCGCGCAGGGCGGGCCGCGCCTGCTGGCGCTGCATCCGGATGCGCCGATGAATCCCGCCTCCACCATGAAGCTGGTGACGAGCTACGCGGCACTCGACCTGCTGGGCCCCGCGTTCACCTTCCACACCGACGTGCTGCTCGACGGCGAGCTCGCCGGCGGCGTGCTGCACGGCAACCTCGTGATCCGCGGCGGCGGCGATCCGGAGCTCACCTACGAGCGCCTGTGGCAGCTCGCCCACGCGCTGCGCGCGCGCGGATTGCGCGAGATCGCCGGCGACGTGATCGTCGACCGCGGCTATTTCGCTCCCGCGCCCTACGACGCGGCGCGTTTCGACCAGAAGCCCCGCCGGGCGTACAACGTGGGCCCCGACGCGCTGCTGGTGAACTTCAACGCCGTCGACTTCCGCTTCATCCCGAGCGGGGAGGGCGTGCGCGTCACCGGAGAGCCGGACCTGCCCAACGTCGAGATCGCGAGCCGCGTGCGCGCCATCGACGGCGCCTGCGGCGCGTGGCGCCACGACCTGCACTACGACATCGAGGCGAACGGCCTCGTGGCCACCGTGGTGTTTTCGGGGACCTACCCGCGCGAGTGCGCCGAGCGCACCTGGCCGCTCGCGCTCTTCGACGCCGAGCGCTACTTCGAGTCGACCTTCCGCTGGGTATGGAGCGAGGCGGGCGGCACACTCACCGGCAAGGTGCGCGCCGGCGCGGCGCCGGCCGGCGCGCGGCTCTTCCTGCGCCACGACTCCGAGCCGCTCGCGAACCTCGTGCGCGACATGAACAAGTTCTCGAACAACGTCATGGCGCGGCACCTCTTCCTCGCGCTCTCCGCCGAGCGCCTCGGAGGCGGCGGCGAGGAAGCCGCGAGCCGGCGCATCGTGCGCGAGTGGCTCGCGGCGAAGGGAATCGACGCCGCCGGGCTCGTGCTCGAGAACGGCTCGGGCCTGTCGCGCGAGGCGCGCGTGAGCCCCGCCACGCTCGCCGCGGTCCTTGCGAGCGCGTGGTCGAGCCCGGTCATGCCCGAGCTCGCGGCCTCGCTCCCGGTGTTCGCCGTGGACGGCACCTTCAAGGACCGGGAGGGCGGCGCGGCGGCGGGCCGCGCGCACCTCAAAGGCGGCACGCTCACCGGCGTGCAGAGCATCGCGGGCTATGTGCTCGACCGGCACGCCCGGCGCTGGATCGTCGTGATGATGGTGAACCACCCGCAGGCCAACGCCGCCGAGCCCGCCCTCGACGCGCTGGTATCGTGGGTGGGCGCGCTCGGCTCGCCGCCGGGCACGGGAGGCGCGCGATGAGCCACGAGACACACGCAGTGAGCAACCAGCCGCCGGCGCTCGGCGACTACGACGCGTTTGCCGGCGACCGGTGGCTGCGCGATGCGATGGCGCGCGCGAACGCGGCCTGGGTCGAACCGGCCGCCGCCGCGCTGGGGCGATACGTGGGCTCGGCCGAGGCGCGCCACCACGCGGTGCTCGCCAACCGCCACGCGCCGCGGCTGGAGACCCACGACCGCTATGGGCAGCGCATCGACGAGATCGAATACCACCCGTCGTACCACGCCCTGATGGCGCGGGCGATCGGCGCGGGGGTGCACTCCGCTGCGTGGAAGCGCGAGCGCGCGGGCTTCGCCGGCCGCGCGGCGCTCTTCTACCTGTGGAACCAGCTCGAGCAGGGCACCGCCTGCCCGGTGACGATGACCTTCGCCTCGATCCCGATCTTCGCCCACGCGCCGGCGCTGGAGAGCGACTGGCGCCCGAAGGTGCTCGCCGACGCCTACGATCCGCGTCCCGCGCCGCTGGACGCGAAGGCGGGCGCCACCGTGGGCATGGCGATGACGGAAAAGCAGGGCGGCTCGGACCTGCGCTCGGTGCAGACCGGTGCGCAGCGCGACGGCGCGGCGTATCGCCTCACGGGCCACAAATGGTTCTGCTCGGCGCCGATGAGCGACGGGTTCTTCACCCTCGCGCGGCTGCCCGAGGGCGTGAGCTGCTTCTTCGTGCCGCGCTCGCTCCCCGACGCCACGCGCAACACCTTCCTCATCCAGCGCCTGAAGGACAAGGTGGGCAACCGTTCCAACGCCTCGGCCGAGATCGAGTACCGCGACACCTTCGCCTGGCCGGTGGGAGAGCCCGGGCGCGGCATCGCCACGCTGATCGAGATGGCGCACCACACGCGCTTCGACATCGTGGTGGGCATCGCCGGGATGATGCGCGCCGCGCTCGACGAGGCCGTGCACCACGCGACCCATCGCAGCGCGTTCGGCAAGGTCCTCGCCGAGCACCCGCTGATGGGCAACGTGCTCGCGGACCTCGCGCTCGAGGCCGAGGCCGCGCTGCTCCTCGCGCTGCGCCTGGCCGCCGCGTTCGACGCTTCGCGCGACGACCCGCGCGAGCGCGAGCTGCAACGCGCACTCACCCCGGTGGCCAAGTACTGGCTGTGCAGGCGCATGACCGCGGTCGCGGTCGAGGCGATGGAATGCCTGGGCGGCAACGGCTACGTGGAGGAGTCCCCGCTCGCGCGCCTGTATCGCGAGGCGCCGTTGAACGGCATCTGGGAAGGCAGCGCCAACGTGATCTGCCTGGACGCGTTGCGCGCGCTCGCCCGCTCGCCGGATGCCTTCGCGGCGCTCGCCGGCGAGATCGCCGCCGCCCCCGATGCGCGCACGCGCTCGCGCGTCGAGGCGGCCGCCCGCCTGCTCGCCGCTCCCGCCGCGGCCGAGGCGAACGCGCGCGCGATCGTCGAAGCGCTCGCGCTCGCCACGCAGGCCTCGCTCATGCAGCGCTATTCCGCCGCGCCCGCGGCGGAAGCGTTCTGCGCCTCGCGCCTGGACGACGCGTGGGCAGCGCGCTCGCTCGGGACGCTGCCCGCGGGGGCGGACCTGCGCGCGCTGTGGCAGCGGGCGCAGCGGGGCTAGCGGGCGCGCGCAACCGCCTTCATCGCCGCGCGGGCGCTGCGCTCGCCCGGGGACGCGGCCGGTTGCCACCGGCCACCATGCGGTATTCGTAGAGACGGCACTCGAGCGCGCCGTTGAAGAGCACGGTCTTGCGCGAAGGCTGCAGGCGGATCAGCCGCGCGAAGTCCGGGTCGCCCGAGAGGATGAACGCGGTCCAGCCCGCGAAGCGCTTCTTCAGCGCATCGCCCAGTTGCGGGTAGAAGGCGGCGAGGCGTTCCTTGTCCCCGAGCCGCACTCCGTAGGGCGGGTTCGTGACCAGCATGCCGTGGCGGGCGGGCGCGGCGAGCTCGAGCAGGTTCACCTGCTTCAGGCGCACCACGTCCTCGAGGCCCGCCTCGCGCAGGTTGAGCGCGGCGTGGCCGAGCGAGCGGCCGTAGAGGTCGGAGCCGAAGAGGGGCAGCGCCTCCACGGGGCGTTCCTCGCGCACGGCCTGCGCGAGCTCGCGCTCCCAGGTGGCGACGTTGAAGCGCGCGAGCTTCGCGAACGCGAAGTCGCGCGTGCGTCCCGGCGCGCGCGCGAGGCTCATCTCCGCGGCCTCCGACAGGAAGGTCCCGGCGCCGCACATGGGATCGAGCAGCGCGATGCCCGGCCGCCAGCCCGCCAGGCGCAGGATGCCGGCGGCGAGGTTCTTCTTCAGCGGCGCCTCCCCCACGTGGTCGCGCCGCCCGCGCTTGAAGAGCGGCTCGCCGCTCGTGTCCAGGTAGAGCGTGCAGGTGTGCGCATCGAGGAACGCGTGCACGCGCAGGTCCGGTTCGCGCGCGGCCACCGAGGGACGCCGGCCCAGCGCCTCGCGGAAGTGGTCCGCGATGGCGTCCTTCACGCGCAGCGTCACGAAATCGAGGCTCTTCACGGGGCTGCGGTGCGCGTTGGTCTCCACCTTGAAGGTGCGCTCGGCCGAGAAGAGCTCGCGCCAGCGCACCGCGCGCGCGCCTTCGTACACGTCGTTCTCGTTGGCGTACGGGAACTGCGCCACGCGCCACAGGATGCGGCTTGCCACGCGCGAGCGCAGGTTCGCGGCGTACACGAGATCGAAGGGGCCGGTGAATCCCACGCCCGCGTCGGCGGCCTCGGGATGCTGCGCGCCCAGGGCGGCAAGCTCCTCGGCGAGGGCGGGTGCCAGCCCCCGCGGGCAGGGGGCGAAGAAATAGTGGGCCGCGTTCTCCTGTTTGCGCAGGATGCGGGGCGCGGATGCGCTCATCTAGAAGGGTTTCACGACCGCGAGGATCACGATCGCCACCAGCAGCAGCGTCGGGACCTCGTTCACCCAGCGATAGAACACGTGCGAGCGCCGGTTGGCATCGCGCGCGAAATCGCCGAGGAGCTTTTGCAGCCAGAAGTGATAGGCGACCAGGAAGGCGACGAGCAGCACCTTCACGTGCAGCCAGCCGCCGCCGATGCCGTAGCCCAGCCACAGCCACAGGCCCGAGGCGATCGTGAGGACCATGGCGGGCAGCATGATGCCGCGATAGAGCTTGCGCTCCATCACCTTGAAGCGCCCGGTCGTGGCCGCGTCGTCGGCCATCGCGTGATAGACGAACAGGCGCGGCAGGTAGAAAAGCCCCGCGAACCAGGACACGACGAAGATGATGTGCAGCGCTTTCACCCAGAGCATAGGCGTATCATTTTACGGGATGTCGCCCCGACTTCCGTTCGCCGCGGCCTGCGCCGCGCTCCTCGCGCTTTCCCAGTCCGTCTGCGGGGCGCCCACCGTCAAGACCGAGCACGTCGAGGCCCGCCTCGTCTCCGAGACCGCCTCCGCGCAGCCGGGCAAGCCGGTGCTGGTCGCGCTCGACCTGCGCATGGCCGACCAGTGGCACACCTACTGGAAGAATCCGGGCGATTCCGGATTGCCCACGCGCATCCAGTGGGTCCTGCCGGAGGGCTGGAAGGCGGGCGAGATCCAGTGGCCCTATCCGCAGCTGCTCCCCGTCGGCCCGCTGATGAACTACGGCTACGAGGACGAGGTGATGCTGCTCGTCGAGCTCACGCCGCCCGCCCACGCGCCTTCCGCGAGCGCCGACATCAAGGCCAAGGCGAAGTGGCTCGTCTGCAAGGACATCTGCGTGCCGGAGGAAGGCGAGCTCGACCTCGCGCTGCCGGTGTCGAGCGCGACACCCGGGCCCGATCCGCGCTGGCAGGCCAACTTCGAGCGCGCGCGCAACATGCTCCCGGCGCCGGCGAATGGATGGAAGCTCGAGGCGGCGATCGCCGGCCAGTGGCTGCGCGTGCGCCTCACCGCCCCCGAGGGCGCGGCGCCCCCGGCGCGGGCGACCTTCTTTCCCGAGCGCGAGAACCTGGTGGAGCCGGCGGCGCCGCAGAAGCTCGTGCGCGAGGGCCGCGTGCTGCGCATCGAGATGAAGCTCGCGCAGCCGCCGCTCGCGGGTGTTGCGTCGGTGTCGGGTGTCGCCGTCTCGCAGGAAGGCTGGGCGGGCACCGAGCGGCGCAAGGCGCTTGCCTTCGAGGCGGCCACGGGAGCGTCGATCGCGCCGGTGCTCGCCGCGGCCGTTCCTGCCGATCCGATCGGCGGCAGCGCGATCGTCGCGTTCGCCTTCGCGCTTGCGGGCGGGCTGCTGCTGAACCTCATGCCGTGCGTGTTCCCGGTCCTCGGCATCAAGGTGATGGGATTCGTGAAGCACGCGCACGGCGAGGCGCGCGCCATGCGCCTGCAGGGCGCGATCTTCGCGGCGGGCGTGGTGCTCTCGTTCGCCGTCCTCGCGGCGATCATGCTCGCGCTGCGCGCGGGAGGCGCGCAGCTCGGATGGGGCTTCCAGCTGCAGTCCCCGGTCGTGGTGTCGCTGCTCGCCTGCCTCTTCTTCCTGCTCGCGCTCAACCTCTCGGGCGTCTTCGAGTGGGGCGCGTTCGCGCAATCGATGACCTCCAACCTCACGGCGCGCGGCCGCTACGCGGACGCGCTGCTCGCGGGCGTGCTCGCGACCGTGGTGGCCACCCCGTGCACGGCGCCGTTCATGAGCACGGCCGTGGGCTACACCATCACGCAGGGCACCGGCCTCGCGCTGGGCGTGTTCGTGATGCTGGGCGTGGGCATGGCGCTGCCCGTGCTCGTGCTGTCGCTCTTTCCACGGCTGCTGCGCCGCCTGCCGAAGCCCGGCGCGTGGATGGAGACCTTCAAGCAGGCGCTCGCCTTTCCGCTTTTCGCCGCCTGCGCGTGGCTCGCGTGGGTGCTCGGGGCGCAGGCCGGAAACGACGCGGTGCTGGCACTCCTGCTGGGGCTCGTGATCATCGGCCTCGCCGCGTGGATGTACGGGCGCTGGGCGCACGCCGGGCGCGGATGGCAGCCCGCGCTCGCGCTGCTGCTGGGTGCCCTCGGCGTGTTCATCGCGCTGCCGGCCGCACTGGGTGAGGCGCCGCGGTCGCAGGCGCTCGCCGGCCGCGAAGGCGAGGCCTGGGACGCGTGGTCGCCGGAGAAGGTGCGCGCCATGCTCGCGCAGGGCCGCCCCGTGTTCGTCGACTTCACGGCAGCGTGGTGCGCGACCTGCCAGTGGAACAAGCGCGTCGCGCTGCGCAACGACGCGGTGGTGAAGGCCTTCGCGTCGCGCGGCATCCTGACCCTCACCGCGGACTGGACCCGCCAGGACCCGCGCATCACCGAGGCGCTCGCCGCCCTGGGGCGCAACGCCGTGCCGGTGTACGCGCTCTACCTTCCAGGGGAAGATGCGCCGCGACTGCTGCCGGAGCTGCTCACGCCCTCGATCGTGCTGGCCGAGATCGAGCGGCTGCCGGCGGCAAAGGGCACCGCCATCACCCGGCGCTGAACGGCCCGCTCAGCGGATCCAGCGCGCCACCACCGCGCGCAGCATGTGCAGCTTGCGGTGGAAGAAGTGCTCGCCGCCCGGCACCACGACCACCGGCACCTCGCGCGCGCGCGCCCAGGCGATCGAATCCGAGAGCGGCACCGTCTCGTCGAGGTCGCCGTGCACGATCACCGTGTTCTCGAAGCTGTGGCGACCCGGCGCCCCGAGGTTGGGATCCGCGGGGTCCGGCGCCGCGCCCATGCCCTGGCCCGTGATGCGGCGAAAGCCGGGCGCCACGAGGATGAGCCGCGCGAAATCGACGCGCGCGGAGGCGCGCACCGCGACCGCGCCGCCGAACGAGAAGCCGGCGAGCAGCAACGGCAACGCTCCGGTCGAGGCCAGCGCGTGCTCGACCACCCGCACCATGTCGTCGGTCTCGCCGGTGCCTTCGTCGTGCGCCCCGGCCGATTGCCCCACGCCCCGGAAGTTGAAGCGGTAGGTGGCCGCCCCCGCCTCGGCGAACGCGCGCGCGAGCGTCGTGACGACCTTGTTGTCCATGGTCCCGCCGAACAGCGGATGCGGGTGCGCGATGACCGCGATCGCGCGCGGCGACTCGGGAACGCTCGCCGCCACCTCGATCGGGCCGGCCGCCCCCGGCACGAGGGCGAGCCCCGCTCGGGTGGACATCAGATGCGCAGCCGATCGACGACGCGTCCGTTCACCAGGTGCTCGTCGATGATCTCGTCGATGTCGTGCTTGTCGACGTAGGTGTACCAGACCTCCTCCGGGTAGACCACGATCACCGGCCCCTCCTCGCAGCGGTCGAGGCAGCCGGAGGCGTTGATGCGCACCTTGCCCTGCCCGTTGAGCCCGAGCTCCTTGATGCGCTTCTTGGCATAGTCGCGCAGCCCCTCCGAATCGTGGCAGGCGCAGCACGCCTCGGGCGGGTCGCGGCGATTCAGGCAGAAGAAGACGTGGCGCTCGTAGTAAGGCATCGCGCGTCGATTATTGCACGGGCTCGCGGCGCAGCCGCAGGAAGAGCGCGACCAGGTATGCGAGCGCGCCGAACGGCCAGAGCTCGTGCAGCAGGCGCGTGAGGGTAGCGAAGCCGGCGAGCTGACCGTAGGGCCAGCGGAACAGGCGCAGCAGCTCGTCCAGGGCGCTGTAGGCGCCGAAGATCTTCGAGATGAGCGCCCCGGCGAGCAGGGTCACGGTCGCGAGGTAGATGCGCCCGGCGCGCGGCAGGCGCCGCAGGGGCACGAACGCCGCGATGCCGGCGGCGAGCCCCGCGATGCGCACCGGGCTCACCCAGTCGCCGGCGAAATTGGGCTGCAGCATGAACGACGCACCGACGAACTTCAGCCACAGCGCGGCGCTCAGCAGGACGAACGTGACGCGCAGGCTGCCGCGGCCTTCCTTCACCAGCGCGGAGATGAAGAGCCCGAAGCCGCAGGTGGCCAGGGCGACCGCGCACCATTGCAGCAGGTCCGGCCCGGCGCCTTCCGCGCCGCCGCCGCCGATATCGCCCGCGCCGAAGAACGGCAGCGCGGGGTTGAGCTGCGCGAGCAGCCAGAGGACCACCAGCATGAGCCCCGCGTCGCCCCAGGAGCCGGACACAAACGCGCGCTCGCGCAGCTCTCCGAGCGGGCGCGTGAGCATCGCGTGCAGCGGCTCGGCGAAGACCAGGGCGCCCGCCAACGCGCCGGCGGCGTTCGCGAACACGTCGTAGATGGTGGCCACGCGGTACGGGATGAAGAGCTGGCACGCCTCCATGGCGAAGCTCAGCGCCGCGCCGAACGCCACCGCGCGCGCGATGGCCCCGGCGCGCTCGCCGGACTGCCGGAAGTAGCGGCAGGCGAGCGCGCCGAGGGGAGCGTACGCCAGCACGTTCAATCCCACGTCGAATCCGACGACGTAGCGCGGCCGCGTGAAGAACTCGACGAGCAGCTCGGCGCTGGGCAGGCGCAGCGGCGCGAACGGGTACAGGCTCGCGTAGGCGATGAGCAGCGCCCATGCCGCGAGCGGCCCGCGGTGGCGGCCCGGGGTCATCCGACGCGCTTGAGGCCCTGGCGGTAGCGGGCGGCGCGCTCGACGTAGTGCTCGGCGATCCAGGTGTTCATCGCGATCTCCTCGGGCGTGAGGGCGCGCACCACCTTGCCCGGCACGCCCAGCACGAGCGAGCCGTCGGGGATCGACTTGCCTTCGGTCACCATGGCGCCGGCGCCCACCAGGCAGTTCTTCCCGATCACCGCGCGGTTGAGGATGATCGCGCCGATCCCCACCAGCGAATTCTCCCCGATGGCGCACCCGTGCAGCATCACGAGGTGGCCCACGCTCACGTTGCGCGCCAGCTCGACCGGGATCCCGCCGTCGGTGTGGATCACGCTGCCATCCTGGACGTTCACGTTCTCGCCCAGGGTGATCACGTCGTTGTCGCCGCGGATGGTGACGTTCCACCATACGCTGGCATGGGCGCGCAGCACGACCGAGCCGATCACCGCCGCGTTGTCCGCCACGAAATGCTCGCCCTCGAATACGGGCCTGCGCTCGCCGAGCTGGTAGATCACCGTGCCTCCGTCAGGTACCGCTACATCTGCTTGAACAGGTGCGAGTAGATGCGCGAGACCGCGAGCGCCTCGTCTCGCCCGCGGATCTTCACCCGGGCCTGGCCGCGGAAGTCGCGCGTCACGCCCGCGATCGCGTTCACGTTCACGAGCGTCGAGCGGTGGATCTGCCAGAACACCGCGGGATCGAGGCCGTCGAGCAGCTCGCGGATCGGCGTCTTGATGAGCGCCTCGGTCTCCGCCGTCACCACGCGCGTGTACTTCTCGTCGGACTGGAAAAAGAGCACGTCGGCCACCGGGATGAGGCGCAGGTTCTGGCCCACGGTCGCCTTGATCCACTGCAGCCGCTCGCGCTGCGGCCCGAGCTGCGCGGCGATGCGCGCGAGCACCGCGTTCAAGTCGGCCGGCGGCGTGGCGAGCTTGCCCTTGAGCCGCTCGATGGTGAGCGCGAGGCGCTCGTCGGTGAGAGGCTTCAGGAGATAGTCGAGCGCGCCCGTCTCGAAGGCCTGGATCGCGTACTGGTCGTAGGCGGTGACGAAGACCACGTGGCAGCGTCCCGCCACGTGGCGCGCGACCTCGACGCCCGTCATCTCCGGCATCTGGATGTCGAGGAACATGAGGTCGGGCACCCGGTCCTCGAGCGCCTCGAGCGCCGCCGCGCCGTCCTCGACCGAGGCGAGGACCTCCAGCTCCGGCCAGAGCCTGGCGAGCTTGCCCTCGAGCTGGGCGCGCAGGATCGGCTCGTCCTCGGCGACGATGGCGGTGGGCATGGCGCGATTCTACGGGGACTTGGCGCCGCGGCGCACCAGCCACCAGATCGCGAGCCCGACCAGGATGAAGGGCGCGATCGCGGGGAAGATCGACACCAGGATCGCGAGCGGGATGAAGAGCGCGATGCCGGCGAGGATGAAGCCCAGCCCGTAGACCACCGCGAGCACGATCGCGAGCACCAGCACCACCACGGCGAAGGCCGCCGCGATGCCCGCGGTGCCGACCAGCGCTCCGGTCGCCCCGGAGACGGGGGCGTCGCCCATCATCACCGGCAGCATCCCGGTGGCCACGCCGACGATGGCCAGCCCGGCGACGACCGCGGCGACCACGACCAGCACGACAAAGGTGAACGACAAGCCCTTGCGCCACGCGCGCTCCGCCTGGCCCATGGCGGCGAGCGTGCGCTGCGTCGCGGTGCGCGGGCCCTCGGGCTGCGCCTGCGCGCCGGGTTGCGGCGTGGCGGGGGCCGCGGGCGCGGCTGCGCCACGCGGGACCTCGATGGCGGCCACCACGCCGTGGGGCTCGCGCGACTCGAGCGTGAGCTTGCCCGCCTCGCCGTAGAGCGCGGCGAGGCGCTCGCGGATGTTGGTGAGCCCGACGCCGGCGCCGGGCGCGTCGGCGAATCCGCGCCCCGTGTCCGCCACGGACACGCGCAGGCGGCCGTCGTGCGCGGACACGGTGATCGCGACCTCGCCGCCCTCGCGCTGCGGCTCGAGGCCGTGCTTGATCGCGTTCTCCACCAGCGAGGGCAGCATGAGCGGCGGGAACGGCGCCTCGGCGAGCTCCGGCGGCAGCGTGATCTCGAAGGCGAGCCGCTTGCCCATGCGCATCTGCAGGATGTTGAGGTAGGCGCGCACGAGCTCGATCTCCTGGCCCACGGTCGAGACCGATTCGCGCATCTTCGGCAGCGCGTTGCGCAGGTACTGGATGAGGTGGCCCGTCATCGCGTTGGCCTGCTGCGGATCGACTTCGGTGAGCGCCTGCACGCTCGCCAGCGTGTTGTAGAGGAAATGGGGCTCGACCTGGGCCTGCAGCGCGGAGAGCTTCGCCTCGGTCACCTGGCGGCTCATGCTGTGGTACTCGGCCTCCTTGCGCTTCAGCTCCGCGAGCTGCTGCGCGGCGCGCGAGCGGTCGATGAAGATCTTCGACACCACCGCGAGGATGAAGAGCGGGATGAACAGGAGGATGAGCCCCGAGCCCACGCCGATGCGGTACAGGTCGCCGGTGACCTTCTTGCGGATCTGCGCGCGCATCTCCGGCGGCAGCGGCGGGGGCGGCGGCAGGCCGGCATCGGCGTCCTCGTCGCCGCTCACCTCGATGTTGATCCCGTGCTTGTCGTTGCCGAGCACGATGATCCTCTTGCTGTCGGGCTTCGCGACCGCGGGCGGCCTGGGCACCGCGGCAACGCCGCGCCCGCCGGCGGCTGCGGGACCGCGGGGGACTTCGCCACCGCGGGCGGCGGCGCGGGGGGAGCCGCGCCCGCCTCCTCCTGCGCGCGCAGGGCCTCGCCGCTCGCCCGTTGCGCGCGCTCGAGCGATTGCTCCAGCGACCTGCGCGCGCCCGCGCCCTCGGCGCCCGCGTCCTTCAGGGCGCGCGCCGCTTCCTCCTTCGCCTGGCCGATCGCCGTGGCGGCATCCTGCACCGCGCTGGTCACGTTTTCAGCCGCCTCGCGCTTGGCGCGCAGCACCTCGACTCCGGCCTCGCGCAGCTTCCAGCGCGCGGCGTCGATCTCCTCGAGCGCGTGCTCGAGCTCGGCGCGGCGCGCCGGATCGCTCGTGCGCGCGAGCAGCTCCTTCACGATGCCGCGGGAAAGATTGATCGCGCCCTCGGAGAACGTGGTGTCGATCTCGCGCTTGATGGCGCGGTTCTCCTCCGGCGTGGCGCCGCTCTTCTCCAGGTGAATGAGGTGGTACGGGGTCACGAACGCCGCCAGCCCGGCCAAAAGGATGAGCCCGCCGGCGAGCAACCCCCACCAGGGCGTGCGGTGCAAGACGTCGGAGACCGATTTCATGTTTCGAGTGGCGCCATCATGCGCCAATGCGTGGCGGCCGCCCGCGCGGCCCGAAGCGACCAATCTAGGGCGTCCGGGACGGGCGTTCCAGCCCCGCTCGCCGAAGTGCAGAATCCTCGCGCCGGAATGCCCCCGAGGGCGACGGAATGCGGGTCCGCCGCGCCCTGATACCGGGGCGCCGGCTACATCTGCTTGAAGAGGTGGGTGAAGGCGCGCGAGACCACCAGCGTCTCGGCGCAGTCGCGCAGGGAGATCTCGGCCTGGTCCTTCAGGCCGCGGCGCACCGAGGCGATGGCGTCCACGTTCACGATGGTGGCGCGGTGCACCTGCCAGAACCGGGCCGGGTCGAGCTCGTCGAGCAGCTCGCGGATGGGCTTGCGGATGAGCGACTCGGCCTCGGCGGTGACCACCCGCGTGTACTTCTCGTCGGACTGGAAGAAGAGCACCTCCTCGACCGGGATCAGGCGCACGTGGGAGCCGACCGAGGCCTTGATCCAGCGCAGGTGCTTCGAGGCCGGCGGGGAAAAGCGCGCGGCGAGCGAGTCCACCAGCTCCTCGATGCGGGGCGGGCGCCCGGCGATGCGCCCCTTGAGCCGCTCCACGGCGAGCGCGAGGCGCTCCTCGTTGAACGGCTTCAGGAGATAGTCGACGGCGCCGCGCTCGAAGGCCTGGACCGCGTACTGGTCGAAGGCGGTCACGAACACCACGTGGGCGCGCGCCCCGATGGCGCGGGCCGCGTCCAGGCCGTTCACGCCCGGCATGTGGATGTCGAGGAAGAAGAGCGCGGGCGCGTGCTCGCCGAGCACGCGCTCGACGTCGCGACCGTTCTCCATCTCGTGGACGATCGCGAGCTCCGGCCACAGGCGCGCAAGGCGCGCGCGCAGCTGCGCGCGCAGCAGCGGCTCGTCATCCGCGATCACCGCGTTCACGCGGGCCCGCGCGGCGGCCGGCGCGCCCGCGCTCAAGCGGGCACCTCGATCGAGGCCACGACGCCGCGCGGCGCGTTTTCCTCGAGCACCAGGCGCGCCGAGGCGCCGTAGAGCGCCTTCAGCCGCTCGCGGATGTTGGCGAGCCCGACGCCGCCGCCCTTGTCGGGCACGATGCCCTCGCCCGTGTCGGCCACGGACACGCGCAGGCGCCCGTCCGCCTCCTCGGCATGGATCACGACGCGCCCGGACTCGCAGCACGGGTCCACGCCATGCTTGATCGCATTCTCCACCAGCGAGATCAGCATCATCGGCGGGAAGGCGCGGGCCTTCAGCGGATCCGGCACGTCGATCGCGAACTCGAGCCGCGAGCCCATGCGCACGCGGTGGATCTCGAGGAAGGCCCGTGCCATGTCGATCTCGCGTCCAAGGTTGGTGGCGCCCTCGCGCATCTGGGGCAGCGCGGCGCGCAGGTAGTGGATCAGGCTCGAGAGCACCCGCGAGGCGGCCGGCGGATCGGTCTCCACCAGGTGCTGGACGTTGGCGAGCGTGTTGAACAGGAAATGGGGCTCGACCTGCGCCTGCATGAGCTGCAGGCGCGCCTCGAGCACGTTCTTCTCGAGCTGGTGGCGCTCGGCTTCGGCGCGCAGGATGCGCGCCTGGTCGCGCGCGTGGCGCTCGCGCAGCAGCATGCCGGCCACCACCACGCAGCCGAAGCCGATGCCCAGCCCCATGGTGATGGTCACGCCGGCCAGGCGCTCGGTGAACATGTGCGTGAGGGTGCGGCCCTTCACGAACCCCGCGAGCAGCGTGCCGAGGAAGGAGCCGGCCACGACCGCCAGCACCTGCATCGCCTCACGCGGCAGGCGCGCCTGGCGGATGTTGCCCGCGAGGGTGAACAGCACCATGCTCGTGTAGCCCACGCAAAGCGCGCTCACGAGCAGGTCCCAGTACGAGTTGATGAAGAGCCACACCACCGAGGCGGCGGCGACGGCGCACAGGGCCGTCACCGCGGCCACGCGGCGCACGGTAAGGCCCTCCAGGAGGCGGCTGGTGCCGTTCATGCCGCCACGGTACCGAATCTTGGCGGGCGATGCCAAAGCCCGTGCGACGGAACGCGCATTCACGGCGCCGGGTGGCGGAAAAGAAGGCGCCCGGCCGCCGCAGGCGCGCCGGGCGCGAAAGCCACGAGGGTCAGGTGCGCGGGGCCGCCGAGTTCGCGCTCAGGGGACTGCCCGACCAGTCGCCGCGGCGGGCCTCGACGGTGATGGCGAAGTGCGCCTGTGGCACGACGGCCACGACCGCGTCGACGACGCGCGCGCGCTGCAGCTCGCGCTGGATGTAGGGTGAGGTCGGATCGTCGAGGATCGCGGCGGCGGCCGCGAGGAACCAGGCGCACACGCTCAGCGTGACGAGCGAGGCGACCGAGGCGTTGCTGGGCAGCCGTACGAAACGATAGTCGGACATGGTCTGTACTCCCGGATTGCTGCCGGCCGGCTCATCGCTCGGCTCGCGGCATGGACGCACAGTAGGGGTGCCCGCCCCCGCACGAAAGGCGAAAGCGACGAAACGCGGAAATGGCGGGCCGAAATGCCGGGAATCCGCGCCTTGCGCGTCAGGCGGAGCCGGATCGCCGGCCCGCCGCGCCCGCGGCGGAGCCCGCGAGCATCCCTGCCACGCTCGCCGCGAGGCCTGCGAGCACCGGCGGGACCGTGGCATCGGGGGCGAAGGCCTCGAGCGCGATCCAGGTCGCGAGCCCCAGCGCGATCGCGAGCAGCGCCCCGCGCGCGTTCGCCCCGCGCCAGAACAGGCCCGCGGCCAGCGGCACGAATGCCGTCACCAGCACCACCTTGCCCGAGTTGTTGACCAGGTCGTAGATGGAAAGCGTGGAGCCCAGCGCCATGGCGGTGACCATCGCCGCGAGCCCCGCCACGGTGAGGCGCATCGTGGTGAGCAGCGCGCGATCGCCGGGCGCAGCGCGGCCGCCGGCACCCCCGCGCAGCGCGAGCAGCGGCCGGATCACGTTCTCCGCGAGCACCACCGCCGGGGCGAGCAACGCGCTCGCCGCGGTGGAAAGGATCGCCGAGAGCAGCGCGCCGAAGAAGAGCGCCTGCACCGCGAGCGGAGTGCGCTCGAGGATCAGGGTGGGCAGGATGCGCTGGTAATCGCCGCCCACCAGGCGCGCCACCATCGGCGCGTCGATCAGCTGCGCGGCGGACACCAGGAATATCGGCACGAACGCCACCGCGAAGTAGAGCACGCCGCCCAGGATCGCCGCGCGCGCCGCCGTCGCCTCGTCGCGCGCGCTGCGGATGCGCTGGAAGACGTCCTGCTGGGGCACCGATCCCAGCAGCACCACCAGGCTCGCGGCCGCATAGTCGAGCACGGAGCGCGCGTCCGCGGCAGGGAGCAGGCGCAATCGTCCCGCCGCCGAGGCCGCCTCGACGACGCGCGCCGCGCCGCCGGCGAGCTCCGCGACCTCCCAGGCCACGTATCCCAGCCCCGCCACGATGACCGCGGCCTGGAGCAGGTCGGTGAGCGAGACCGACCACATGCCGCCGGCCATCGTGTACGCGAGCACCGCCAGCGCCCCGAGCACGATGCCCGTGCGCATGTCGACGGCGCCGCCCGTGAGCAGGTCGAGCGTGAGGCCGAGCGCCACGAGCTGCGCGGCCACCCAGCCCAGGTAGGACATCGCGATGGCGAGCGACAGGATCACGTCGGCCGCGCGGCCGTAGCGGGCGCGGAAGTAATCGCCGAGCGTGATGGCATCGAGCCGGAAGAGCGGCCGCGCGAAGAGCGCGCCCACGAGCACGAGGCAGCCCGCCGCCGCGAACGGGTCCGCCGCCACGCCCGCGAGGCCCTGCTGGAGGAAAGCCGCGGGGATCCCGAGCACGGTCTCGGCGCCGAACCAGGTCGCGAAGACCGTGGCCGTCGCGATCGGAATGCCGAAGCGCCCCTGCGCGAGCGCGTAATCGGCCGCGCCCCGCACGCGCGTGGCGGCGTAGAGGCCGACGGCGACCGAGGCGGCGATATAGAGGAGGACGAGGCCTGCGAGCACGGCGCGCCGCGCGATTGCGCTAGCGCCGCGGGGTCGCCGCCACCGGCTCGGCCGCGGCCTTCGTCCCCGCGAGCGATCCGCCGATCATGCCCGCGAAGCTCGCGATGAGCCCGGCCAGCTGGGGCGGCACCGCGGCATCTGGGTTGAGCAGCTCCATCCAGATCCACACGGTGAGCCCGAGCACGATCGAGAGCATCGCCCCCACGTTGTTGGAGCGCTTCCAGTACAGCCCCAGGGTGAGCGGGACGAACGCGGCCACGAGCGTCACCTTGTAGGCGTTCTCGACCATGCCATAGATGCTCGACGTGGAATTGAGCGCGAACACGGTCACCAGCACGGTGAATCCCACGAGCACTCCCTGCATCATGCGCAGGCTCTGCTTGTCGCCCATGTGCGGGAAGAAGCCCTTGAGCACGTTCTCGCTGAAGGTGACCGAGGGGGCGAGGAGCGTGGCCGAGGCGCAGCTCTTGATCGCCGAGAGCAGCGCGCCGAAGAACATGATCTGCGCGAACACCGGCACGATGGGCGACTTGATGAGCGCGGGCAGGATCTGCTGCGGGTCGCTGTCGATGTAGCCCGAGACCATCTTGGGATCGATCAGCATCGCCGAGTAGGCGAGGAACATCGGGATGAACGCGAAGCAGAAGTAGAGCACCCCGCCCAGGATCGAGGAGCGCCCTGCGGTGTTCTCGTCCTTGGACGACTGCACGCGCTGGAACACGTCCTGCTGGGGAATGGAGCCCAGCATCATGGTGATCCACGCGGTGAAGAACCCGACCACGTCGCGGAAGTTCGCCGCCGGCAGGAGGTTGAACTTGCCGTGGGAGGCCGCGTGGGAGATCACGCCGCCCACGCCGCCCGCGAGGCCGCTCACCGTGCCGCCGATGTAGAGCATGCCGAGCACGATGATGATCATCTGGATGAAGTCGGTGATCGCCACCGAGAACATGCCGCCCAGCATGGTGTAGACCAGCACCGTGGCCGCCCCGATGATCATCCCCCAGTGCTGGCTGATGCCGCCGTCGGACACCACGTTGAACACGAGGCCCAGCGCCTTGATCTGCGCGCCGACCCAGCCCAGGTAGGAGATCACGATGCAGAGCGTGGTGAGCATCTCCACGGAGCGGCTGTAGCGCTTGCGGTAGTAGTCGCCGATGGTGAGCAGGTTCATGCGGTACAGCGGCCGCGCGAAGAACAAGCCCACCAGCACCAGGCACAGCGACGAGCCGAAGGGATCCGCGACCACGCCGGCGAAGCCGTCCTTCACGAACGAGGCCGGGATGCCGAGCACCGTCTCGGAGCCGAACCAGGTGGCGAACACCGTCGCGGTGACGATGTACATCGGCAGGCGGCGGCCGGCGACCGCGAAATCCTTCTTGTTGTGGACCCAGCGCGCGGCGTACAGGCCGATCGCCACGGAGATGATCCAGTAGATGATGACGAACCAGAGGAGCATGGGGGCGTCTCGGCAGCCGCGGATGCGCAGGCGCCATTCTAGGAGAAAAAGCGCGGACGGGCCCTACCGGGGCGGGGATTGCCCGGGCAGCACGCCCTCGGCCTGCAGGATGGCGCGCGCGATCGCGAAGCGCTCGGCGTACGCGTTCCTCGAGGTCGGCGTGAGGTTCAGCGCGAAGTAGGCCTGCGGGCGGCCCTGGCGCTCGATCCAGCCGACCCACCACGCCACCGCGTCCCGGCCGCTGGGCACGCTGCCGGTCTTGGCGTAGAGCGTGTAACGGCGCGTCTTCTCGACCACCAGGGCGGCGCGCACCAGGCGCTGGGCGCGCTGGGTCATCGGCAGGCGTCCCTCGGCGAGGCGATGCAGGAAGCGCACCTGCTCCAGCGCGCTCACGCGCAGTCCGCCCTGCAGCCAGAAAAGATCGATCCCGCCCGAGATGTCGCGGTTGCCGTAGTCGAGCCGCTCCAGCCACTCGCGCATGCGCACCTTGCCGGTGCGCCGCGCGATCTCCTGGAACATCCAGACCACGCTCTCGCGCATGCCGCTCGCCAACGTGTGGTCGCGCTCCCATGCCGGGACCGGCTTGGGCTTGCCGTCCCAGCGGAACACCTCGTGCTCGTCGGTGATGGAGCCCTCCTCGAGGCCGATCAGCGCGTTCGGAATCTTGAACGTGGAGGCGGGCAGGAAGCGCTGCTTCGCACGCGTCTCGTCGAAGACCTGGTAGCGGTCGAGTGCCGGCTCGTAGAGCACGAAGGTCCCGCGCACGCCTTTCGGTTCGAAATACGCCTGCCAATCGGCGCGCACGCGCGTCTGGGCGGCGGCGGCGGTGATGGCGGCGAGGCTGGCGAAGAGGGCCGCAAGCGGCGTGGAGAGTCGGTCCATCCCACCGAGGATGCGCGGCGATTCTGGCAGAATCGTGGCGATCGACGGGCGAACGAACGATGAAGCTCATCACCTGGAACATCCAGTGGGGCTGCGGCGTGGATGGCCGCGTGGACCTGCGGCGCATCGTCGACACTGCCCGCGCGTTCGCCGACTTCGACGTGCTGTGCGTGCAGGAGGTCGCCGACAACTTCCCGGGGCTGCCCGGAAACGACGAGCGCGACCAGTTCGCCGCGCTCGCCGCTCTGCTGCCGGGATACCGGGCCATCGCGGGCTACGGCGCCGACCTCGCGGGCGACGCGGGCCGGCGCCGGCGCTTCGGCAACGCGATCTACTCGCGCTACGAAGTGCTCTCGGCGCGGCGCCACGCGCTGCCCTGGCCCGCCGACGCGGGCAAGGAGACGATGCCGCGCGTGGCGGTGGAGGTCACGCTGCAGGCTTCGATGGGGCCGATCCGCCTCACCACCACGCACCTCGAGTATTACTCCGACGTGCAGCGCCGCGCCCAGGCCCGCGCGCTGCGCGAGCTGCACGGCGAGGCGTGCGGCCGCGCGCTGCATCCCGGATATCCCACCGCGGAGGGCGGCCCCTTCGACGCGACGCCGCAGACGGTCGACGCGATCCTCACCGCGGACTTCAATTTCCCGCCGGAGCATCCGGCCTACGACGACATCCAGCAGGCGCCGGAGGCGGGCGGGCCGCGCTACCGCGACGCGTGGCCGCTCGTGCACGGCCGCGAACCGCACACGCCCACGTTCTGCGTGCATTCGCGGGTGTACAGCAAGACGCCCTACTGCTGCGATTTCGCGTTCGTGAGCGAGCCGCTCGCCGCGCGCGTGCGCCGCGTCGAGGTAGACTCGGCCACCACCGCCTCGGACCACCAGCCGGTCCTCATCGAGCTGGACGACCGCTAGGAACCCCCATGGCCGGACGCATCCTCAGCCTCACCGAACCGCTCTTCCGCTACGTGGTGGAGCACACCGGGCCCGAGCATCCCGTGGCCGCGGAATTGCGCGCCGCTACCGCCGCGCTCCCGCAGGCCGGCATGCAGATCGGCCTCGACGAGGCGCGGCTGCTGCAGCTGCTGGTGCGGCTCACGGGCGCGCGGCGCGCGATCGAGGTGGGCGTCTTCACCGGCTACAGCTCCCTCAGCGTCGCCCTGGCGCTGCCCGCGGACGGGCGCATCGTGGCGTGCGACGTGAGCGAGGAGTGGACGGCGATCGCGCGCCGGCACTGGGAGCGGGCCGGCGTCGCGGGCAAGATCGACTTGAGGCTCGCCCCGGCGCTGCAGACGCTCGATGCGCTCCTCGCCGAAGGCGGGGCGGGGCGCTACGACTTCGCGTTCATCGACGCGGACAAGTCGAACTACATGGGCTACTACGAGCGCTGCCTCGCGCTGCTGCGCCCGGGCGGGCTCATCGCCGTGGACAACACGCTCTGGAGCGGCGCGGTCATCGATCCCGCCGACCGCGACGCGGACACCGTGGCGATCCGAGCGTTGAACGACGCGCTGGCGAAGGACACGCGCATCGAGGTGGCGATGCTCACGGTGGGCGACGGGCTCACCCTCGCCCTCAAGCGCTGAAGCCCCGGGGCGCGCGCCGCGCCGTTCAATCGTCGTCGTCGTCCGCGCCCAGGTCGTCGTCCATGCGGCACGCCGGGCCGAGCCGCGCGGTGGACTTGCGCTTGCGCGGCTTCTGCGTGCCGGTGAAGCGCCCCGCGGCGACGAAGGTGAGCCCGGTCGGAAACGCCTGCGCGTTCGCCGGATCGAGCATCGCGCTCGTGTCGATGCAGCCGACGCGGAAATCGGTGACGCCCTTCTTCCAGCCATGGGCGCGGAAATCGAACCACTCGCCGCCCGCGACGACGAACTTCTGCCCGTCGACCTTGAGCACGTAGAAGCTGTCGCCGATGCCGATGGGAAACTGCACCGAGGCGATGCGCGGGTCCTTCCTGCCGATCGAGTAGTCGTAGCCCACGGCGATCTTCGGATCGATGAAGATCGGCACGTCGGGCACCACGTCGACCGAGAACACGTACGCGCCGCCCGAGGTGGTGCCCGTGGGCATCGCCGCCGGGGTGGCGATGAAGCCGTGGGAGTTCTCCGCGGCGTCGAACCACACGCCGCTCACCTGGCCCGCGTTGTTGATCCCTTCGCCGTAGGTCCCCCCCACGGCGCCCGGCATGTCGAGCAGCTCGTAGCCGAGCGAATCCCCCACGAAGCCGTGGAACGCGCTGGCCACCTGGACGAACCCCGTGATGAGCCCGGTGTCGTTGATGCCGCGCGCCCGGGTGGGAGACCCTGCGATCGTGAACATGGTGATCGACCCTCCGGGCTGGCGCAGGAACGCCTGCTCGTAGGTCCCGACCCGGGCGCTGCCCACGACCTGCCCCGCGGTGTTGATGCCCTGGGCGATGGTGAAGGTCGAGCCGGCGATGGGAATGTCCGTGAAGGAATGGCTCGCCGGGTCGTAGATGAACCCGCTGCTCGCGCTGTAGCCGCCCATGCCGTCGTAGTCGTACGACCATCCCGCCACCCGGCCCGCGTTGTTCACCGCGCGCGCCTCGGAGTTGGTCCAGCCCGGGCGCGAGAAGAAGCCGTACGCGCCGCCCGAGTAGATGAACGCCTGCTCCGGCGTGGTGATGGTGCCTCCGACCACGGTGCCCACGTCGTTGAAGCCGAGCGCGGAGGGCTGCAACGGGGAAACCGCGAGCGGCGTGAACACGCCCCCGCTGTAGGTGAAGCTGAAATTGTTGACGCCGTCGAAGCTCGCGTAACCCACCAGCTGCCCGGCGTTGTTCACGCCCCGGACGTCGGTGTAGACCGCGCCCGGATAGTCGACGCTGTTGAAGACGTAGATCGCGAGCGCCGGCGCGGCGAGCGCCAGGCCGGCGCAGAGGAGAAACCATCGAAGTGCGTGCGAGCGCAGGATATCCATGGGCGTGCTCCTCATCGGGTCGGTCCTCGGGTGGCGCAGTGTGCGCGGCCGCGCGGGGAGCGTCAATGCCGAATATTCGGCATTCACGCCGGCGTTTCAGCGCAGCAGCGCGACGAGCACGAGCAGCGCGAGCACCACGCCGATGCCGAGCAGCGCGCGCGCCTGGCGCAGCTGCGCGCGCTCCAGCCCGGCGAGGCCCGCCTGGAGGCGGCGCGTATCGTCTTCCGACAGCGCGCGGTGCACCAGCCGTGGCAATTGCGGCAGCGTGCGCGCCCAGAGCGGCGCCTCCTCACGCAGCGAGCGCACCAGCCCGCGCCAGCCCACCTGCTCGTTCATCCAGCGCTCGAGGATCGGCTGCGCCGTGCGGCGCAGGTCGAGGTCCGGGTCGAGCTGGCGCCCCAGGCCCTCGACCTGCAGCAGCGTCTTCTGCAGCAGCACGAGCTGGGGCTGGATCTCCATGCGGAAGCGGCGCGACACCTCGAACAGGCGCATGAGGAGCTTGCCGAAGTAGATCTCCTTCAGCGGCCGGTCGAAAATCGGCTCGCATACCGAGCGGATCGCGCCCTCGAACTCGTCCACGCGCGTCTCGCGCGGCACCCAGCCCGCGTCGACGTGGGCCACCGCCACGCGGTGGTAGTCGCGGTGGAAGAACGCCATGAAGTTGATCGCGAGGTACTCCTTGTCGCCGTCGGAGAGCGTGCCCATGATCCCGAAGTCCACCCCGCAATAGCGCCCGTCGCGCAGCACGAAGATGTTGCCCGGGTGCATGTCGGCGTGGAAGAAACCGTCGCGGAAGACCTGGGTGAAGAAGATCTGCACGCCGTCGCGGGCGAGGCGCGGGATGTCGATGCGCAGCTCGCGCAGGCGCTCGACCGCATTCACCGGGATCCCGTCGATGCGCTGCATCACCATCACTTCGCGGTTGCACCAGTCCCAGTAGACCTCGGGCACGACGAGCAGGCGGCCGTCGGCGAAGTTGCGCCGGAGCTGGCTCGCGTTGGCCGCCTCGCGCAGCAGATCCAGCTCGTCGCCGATGGTCTTCTCGAACTCCACCACCACCTCGCGCGGGCGCAGCCGCCGGCCGTCGGGGTGGGCGCGCTCGACCACCGCGGCGAGCACGTGCAGCAGGCCGACGTCGTTGCCGATCACCTCGCGGATCCCGGGACGCAGGATCTTCACCGCCACCTCGCGCCCGTCGGGAAGCGTGGCGAAATGGACCTGCGCGACCGAGGCGCTCGCCACCGGAACGTGGTCGAACGACGCGAACACCTCCTCGTGGGGCCGGCCATAGGCGCGCGCGAGCGTGGCGGACACCTCCTCCCATGGAAACGGCGGCACGTTGTCCTGCAGCCCCGCGAGCTCCTCGGAGACGTCCTCGGGGATGAGGTCCGGGCGCACCGACAGCAACTGCCCGAACTTCACGAAGATCGGCCCCAGGGACTCCAGGGCGAGGCGCAGGCGCTCGGCGCGCGGGCGCGAGCGCGGGCGCCAGAAATAGACCGCGCCGAACGCGAGGCCCAGCGCCAGCCCGAGCCGCCCGGGGAGGTATTCGTACAGGCCGAAGCGGCCGATCGTGTTGAAGATGCGGAAGAGACGCAGGACTCGCATGGCAGCGCCGATTCTACCCGCCCGCGGCGCTCCCCCCGGCGGGGCCCGACCGGTTACCGATGTAGTGCCCATCCCCTTCTAGCACCTTGCACGCGATGCTAATCTGGCCTCGCCTGACGGACGGGAGAAGCCGCGGGCCGGTGCCATGCAAACCGGGAGCGCACATGTCTTACCAGGCCGACCGGCCTTTCACGCTGTATTTCGTCCGCCACGGGGTGACGGAGCCCAATTTCCGGGGCTTCCGCTGCGGGGGCGACCTCGACCTGCCGATGATGGACATAGGCTGCGACCAGGCATACCTGCTCGCCAAGCAGATCGACCGGATGAAGCTGCGCGTCGGGGTGATCGTGTCGGGCTCGCTGCTGCGCACGCGCCAGACCGCCTCGATCGTGAGCGGCGTGCTGGGCGAGGTGCCCATCGTCGTGGAGCCCCTGCTCAACGAGCGCCGCCTGGGCGAGTGGAACAACCGCCCGATCGCCGAGACCGAGGAGGCACTCGCGCGCCACGAGACGCCGCCGGGCGGCGAGTCCGAGGACGAGTTCACGCGCCGCATCGCTTCCGCCCTCGAGAACATGCGCCCCTACCTCGACCGCCGCCCGCTGATCGTGAGCAGCAAGGGAGTGGGCCGCGTGATGAACGCGCTGCTCGGCGGACAGGGCCGCATGCAGGTCGGCAACGGGGAGATCGTGGAGTTCGCGGTGGCGCCTTCGGCCGGTCGGTCCGCGCTGCGCGTGAACCGGCCGCACCAGGCCTGAAGGCCGTGGCCCGGGCCCGACCCGCCGCGACGCGGCGCCGGCGCTTCGATCCGGACTGGGAGCCGCCGATCCCGGGGCGCCGGCGGGTCCTGCGCACCTGGGACGAGTACATGACGCTCGCCAAGCGCATCATCGAGCGCTTCGACCACCAGTTCGACCTCAAGCATTTCGACTATCACCATCCGGTGCGCCTGCAGCGATGCGCCCCGCGCTTCCGCAAGCCCTATGCCGTCAAGGTGGCCTACACCGAGTGGGGCGACCCCGGCAACCCGACGGTGGTGTGCTGCGGCGGCGTGGCGAACACGGCGATGCGCTTCAACTACCTCGCGGGCGACCTCGCGAGCCATTTCCACGTGGTATGCATGGACTGGGTGGGGCGCGGGCGCTCGGGCTGGATGGCCGACGAGACCGACTACTCGCTCGGCACCTACGTCGAGCAGCTGCGCCAGATGATCGACCATCTGGGCGGCGGTCCCGTCGCGCTGCTGGGATCGTCGCTCGGCGGCAGCGCCGCGATCGAGCTGGCCGCGCACCATCCGGCGATGGTCGACCGGCTGATACTCAACGACATCGGCCCGTACATCCCCAAGCGGCGGCGCAAGCGCCGCTCGCAGACGCTCGCGCGCCACTACGTGTTCCGCGATCCGTCGGACCTGCTGCGCAAGATCGGCGCCTCGCAAAAGAACGACGGCCCGATCAGCGACGACATCCGCTTCAACGTGACCTTCCACCAGACCCGGTGGTCCGAGGAGGAGGGCGGGCGCGTCTATCGACACGACGTGCGCGCGCTGCAGGCCTTCCGCGCCGACGCGCAGGAAAGCCTCGACCAGTGGCGGCTGTGGGAGCGCGTGCGCTGCCCGGTGCTGCTGATCCACGGCTTGCTGTCCGACGCCCTGCTGGGCCCCACCATCCGGCGCATGCGCCGCTCCCACGCGGTGTCGGTCATGCACGTGCCGGATACGGGGCACACGCCGGTGCTCTCCGACCGCAACCAGAACTGGTTCATCCACCAATGGCTCGTGGACCGGGCGCCGATGGGCAGCGAGTGGACCGTCCTGCACGCCCAGCTGCGCGACGCGGCCGCGGCGGCGGCCGGCATGCCGCACGCCCTGGTCGCCTGCGCTACGGCTCGTCCTTCCCGGCGCCCGGCGCCGCCTGGGCGCCGCGCTCCCGCTCGCGCTGGCGCAGCACGTCGATCATGACGTTGAACGTGCGCGCGAGCCGGCCGATCTCGTCGTCGGAGCGCACGGCCACGTTCGCGTTGGCGTAGTCGCCCGCCTTCAGGGCGTGCGCCGCCGCGGTGAGGCGGCTCACGGGCTGCACGATCGAGCGCGCGAAGAGCATCGCGGCGAGCACGAAGATCCCGCCCACCAGCGCCACGCTGTACAGCACGTTGCGCATCATGCGGTCCAGGGGCGCGGCGAAGTAGTCGCGCGATTCCGACACCGCCACCACCCAGTCGTTGCCCGGCACCGGCGCGTAGCCCGCGACTTCCTCGCGCCGCGCAAGCGTCGAGTAATAGCTCACGTGACCGCGCTCCTTCGCGCCGATCACGGAGGCGGCCAGGCGCGGCTCGTTGGACGACTCGATGCTGGCGCGGCGAAAGCGCTGGTCGGCCACGATCTCGTCGAGCACCTCCTGGCGCAGCGGCACGAGGCTGCGGTACATGCGCCGCTCGTCGGGATGCCAGATGACGATGCCGTCGCCGTCGACCAGGAACGGGATGCGCTCCTCGCCCACGCGCGCCGAATCCAGGATGCGCCCGATCGGCTCGGCACGGATGCGCAGCACGACCGCGCCGATCACCTTGCGCCCGCCGGCGGCGAACACCGGACGCGAGTAGAACACGCCCGACTTGCCGGCCACCGCGCCCACCGTCATGCCGGTCACGTGCGCGCGGCCCTGCATGGCCTCGCGGAAATACTCGCGGAAGCGGAAGTTCTTGCCCATCACGTCGGGGTCGCTCGCCACGAGCGCGGTGCCGGCCGCGTCCATGACCATCGCGAACTGCACGTCGGGGTCCGACTGCACGATGCCCTCGAGCTTGGCGAGGATCGCGGTGGTGGCCGCCTTCGTGGGCCGGGCGAGATAGGCCACGAAGTCGTCGTCCGTGCCGACGTAGTCGGCGAGATTGCGGCTGTCCCCGATGAGCTGCCCGATGCGCCCGGCCGTGCTCTGCGCGATCTGCTCGAGGTTGCGCAGCTCCACCGCCCCCACGTGTGCGACGGCCGCGCCGAGGTTCTGGTACGCGGTGATGGTCATCGGCAGCAGGGCCGTGGCCACCATGGCGAGGGTCATCTTCACCGACAGGGGCCAGGAGCCGGGCCGGCGCAGCAGGCGCAGCAGGCGCGCGCCGCGCGCCCTGAGCACCCGGGGCGAACGCAGCGCAGCGCCCCATCCTTCGCCGGGCGCGTGGCCTCCCTCCCGGTCCGACGCGCGCAGCGCCTCCTGCAGGCCGAGCGCCGCCGGGTGGTTGGCGAAGAGCGCCGAGCGCCATCGGGCGATGTCCTGGGGGCGGTCGTCCGGGTGCGTGCGCAGCGCCCAATCGATGGCCCCGAGGAATTCCGGCGAGTAGCGCCCGCGGCACAGCTCGGCCGCCGACTCGAGCGGGTCGGGCTGGGCGATGCGCGCCGTGGACTCCGGCGGCTTCTTGCCCGTGACCAGCCAATAGAGGGTGGCTCCCAGCGAGTAGATGTCCGTCCACGGGCCGTGGCGGCCGCTGCCGCCCACGTACTCCTCGATCGGTCCGTAGCCGGGCGTCACGACGGTGCCGGACTCCGCGCCCCCGGTCGCGGTCTGGCGCGCGGCGCCGAAATCGAGCAGCACGAGGCTGCCGTCCTCGTCGCGCACGTAGATGTTGTCGGGCTTGATGTCGCGGTGCAGGTAGCCCGAACGGTGCACCACGGCGAGCCCGTCGAGCAGCGGGGCGAGCAGGGTCACCAGCGCCTCCTCCGGGATGTCGCCGCGCTTCCTGCGCCACGCCTTGAGCGACTGCCCGCGCTCGTATTCGAGCACCATGTAGGCGGTGCGGTTCGCTTCGAAGAAGCGCGCCACCCGCACGATGTTGCGATGACGGAAAGTCGCAAGGGTGCGCGCCTCCACGAGGAAGCTGTCGAGCCCCACCTGGTAGTAGTCCCGGTGCTCGTCCTCGCGCGCCGACACGGCGTTGTCGGCGGTGCGGAACGCGAGGTCCTCCGGCAGGTATTCCTTGACGACGACCTTGGCGTTGAGGTTCACGTCGGTGGCCGCGTAGGCGATCCCGAATCCGCCCTGGCCGAGGACGCCGTCGATGCGGTACTCGAGCAGGCGGAAGCCGGCCGGCAGTGCCACGCCCGGCGCGGCCGCGCCGGGCGCGCGGCGCGGCGCGTGCTCGGACAGTGGCCGGGTCGGGTCCAGGACGGCAGGACCGGGGGATTCCAGGTGGTCGCTCATGGCGCCCTTCGGGCATCGGTCCGCAGCAAGCTACCACAACCCGGCCGGGAATCCGGAAAATCCCGAAGGGACAGAGACTTACAACGGTAACTTTAGGATTTGGGCAAGGGTCGTGCTAACATGCCCGAGCAGCGGCAATGGGGAGCGGGAGCCAGGGGATGGGCACGATACGAGTGCGATTCATAACCGTCGCGCTGGTGGTGAGTTTCTTCGCCGTCGGCATGGCTGCGTTCCTCAATTACTTCAAGTACAAGAGCACGATCGGCGGCATCGTGAAGTCGCGCGTGCTGGTGGTCGGGCGCGGCATCGAGAACAGCGTGCAGGCTTCGCTCGCGCTCGGCATGCAGTTCGCCGAGCTCACGACGCTGCCCTCGCAGATGCAGCGTGAGAAGGCCACCGATCGCCTGATCCGCAGCATCGACGTCTTCGACGACACGGGCCAGGTGATCTACAGCACGGAGTCCGAGCGCGTGGGGCAGCGCGTGTCGCGCGCGTGGACCGAGGCGGCCGCGCGCTCCAAGTCCACCGAGTGGACGGGCGAGGCCCCCGGCGAATACGTGGCGGGCATCTCGCTCAAGAACAACTTCGACCTCACCGTGGGCTACCTCGCGCTGCGCTATTCGCGCGAGTACGTCGACAGCGCCGCGGAGTCGGCCGCGCGCGAGATCTCGCTCGCGGCCCTGGGCGCCTTCGCGGGCATCGTCCTCATCGCCCCGCTCGCGCTGATCGTGGTGATCCGGCGCTTCGAACGCGACCTGCGCACGCTCGAGAACGCCGCGAGCCGCCTCGAGGACCGCACCCCGGCCGCGGCGTCCACGGGCGGAGCGTTCGACGTGGCCATCGGCCACCTGCGCGATTCGCTGCGCGATGCCAACGGCGCCCTGGACGAGCTTCGAAGCAAGCTCGACTCGGCGACCTAGGTGTCCTCTGCCGAAATGCTCGAGAAGAACTACCTCTCCCACATCTACTGGCAGCTCGCCGGGGTCATCATGGTGTGCGTGGTGCTCGCGCTCGCGGTGGTGTCGTACTTCTCGCACCGCGTGTTCGAGCGCGAGCTGGTGCCGGAGACCGAGAAGAAGGCGGCCACGGAAGGCGCCTCGGTGCGCGCGCTGGTGCTCAAGGCCGCGAGCTATGGCATCCCGTTCGACGCGCTCAACGGAGTGGACAAGACGTTCGAGGAGGTCTTCTCCGACAATCCGGAGTTCTCCTTCGCGGGCATCACCAACATCGACGGCACGCTGCTCTACCAGTACGGCAAGGAGCCGCAGGGGGCGCAGGTGCAGTTCCACAGCCCCGCGCTGCTGGCGGCGATGCGCGACCCGACCGTGCCCTGGCAGGTCGCCCCGGTGGGTTCGCAGTACATGGTGTCGATGCCCATCATCTCCGGCGCGCAACCCCTGGGCGTGCTGCACATCGGCATCGACTCGGTCTTCGTCAACCGCGTCCTGCTCGAGGTGATGTTCGACGTGCTGGTGGTGCTGGTGGTGTCGCTCTTCTTCACGCTCGAGCTGCTGAACTTCATGGCCGGGGCGCGCCTCGCCTCGGGGCTGGGGGAGTTCTCCCAGCAGGTGGAGCGCATGCGCTCGGGCAACTTCACCGCCACCGCGCGCATCCGCACGAACGACGAGATCGGGCGGCTGCTGCGGCGCATCGACGCCGCGGTGGACCACCTCAACGTGCGCTACGAGCACCTCGCCGGCGAGGTGCAGGACAAGCTGCGCAACGCCGACGCGGCCAGCCGCGAGGCGCTCAAGCCCGCGCTCGCCGTGCTCGAGTCGATCGCCAAGCGCTTCCAGTTCGGCGCCGCGCCGGCCGCCGCCTACGGCGACGAGATGAACCTGAATCGCATCCGCGCCCCGCTCTTCGCCTTCATCCTCGCCGAGGAGCTCACGCGCTCCTACCTGCCCACCTACGTGAACCAGCTGCTGGTGAACGTGCCCGGCGTCTCGCCGCAGGTGGTGATCGGCCTGCCGATCATGCTGTTCATGCTGATCGTGGCCCTGGGCCAGCCTTACCTGGGGAGCTGGAGCGAGCGCATCGGCCGGCGCAAGGCGATGCTGATCGGCGCCGCGGTGGCCACCGTGGGCTTCGTCGCCACGGCGCTCGCCTACAACCTCTACGACCTGCTGGTGTGGAGATCGCTGTGCGCGCTGGGCTACGCGATGGTGTTCGTCGCCGCGCAGGGCTACGTGCTCGACCGCACCGGCCAGACCAACCGCGCCCAGGGCTTCGCCCTGTTCATCGGCGCCATCATGGTGGCGACCGTGTGCGGCCCGTCCATCGGCGGCATCCTCGCCGACAACATCGGCTTCCGGGCCTCGTTCGGCGTCTCGGCCATCATGTCGTTCCTGTCGATCCTCGCGATCCTGCGCCTGCCGCTGACGGAAACGCGCCCGGTCAGCACGCGCCTGAGCCGCGGGCCGCGCCTGCGCGAGGTCGTCGCGCTGATAATGGACCGGCGCTTCATGACGCTCACGGGCCTGGCCGCGATGCCGGCGAAGATCATCCTCACGGGCGTGTGCTTCTACCTCGTGCCGCTCTACATCGTGTCCATCGGCAACACCTCGGCGATGGCCGGTCGCATGCTGATGGTGTACGCGGTGATGATGGTGGTCATCGTGCCGCTGTCGGCGCGCCTGTCGGACGCGAGCATGCGCCGCGACCGCTACGTGTCGGTCGGGCTGATCATCTCCGGCCTGAGCGGGCTGCTGCTGCTGCTCTCCGACAGCCTGCTCGTGCTCTTCGGCGTGGTCTTCCTGCTGGGCCTGGGCCAGGCGCTGTCGATCGCCGCGCAAAGCGCGCTGGTGGCCGAGCACTGCCAGGAGGAGATCCGCATCTACGGCCACGACGCGGTGTACGGCGTCTATCGCCTGCTCGAGCGCCTGGGCAACGCGCTGGGCCCGCTGCTCGCGAGCCTGCTGGTGGTCTTCTGGGGCTACCAGGGCGCGTTCGTCTCGCTGAGCGCGCTGGTGCTGTTCTGCGGCGTCGCCTTCACCGTGGCCACCCGCGGGGACGAATGGCAGGCCCAGGCGGTCCAGTCATGATCGCCGCCCTGCGCGCGCTCGCCGCGCTCGCCACCGCGGCGGCGCTGCTGTGCGCGGGCGGGGACGCCGCGGCGCAACTCTCGGGACGGCCGCTGCGCATCTACGCGATCACCTACCGCGGCATGACCGACGTGGAGCGCGGCTTCCAGGACTACTTCGCCGCGCGCCACATCCCGGTGCAGATCACCTTCCGCGACCTGAACCGCGACCGCTCCCGCATGCCCGGCTTCCTCGACGAGATCCGGCGCACGCGCCCCGACCTCGTCTACACCTGGGGCACCTCGGTCACGCTCGGGGTGGTGGGGACCTACGACGGCTTCGATCCGCAGGTCAACATCACCGACATCCCCGTGGTGTTCACGCTGGTGGCCGCACCCGTGCTCGCCAAGATCGTGCCGGACCTGAAGTCTTCGCGGCGCAACGTGACCGGCGTCTTCCACGTGGCGCCCACCGAGGCGCAGATCCGGGCGATGGCGTCCTACCGGCCGTTCAAGTCCATCGGCATCCTCTATACGCCCACGGAGCAGAACTCGGTGGTCGTGGTGGAGGAAGTGCGCGAGGTATCCAAGCGCCTGGGGTTCACGGTGATCGCCAAGCCGCTGAAATTCGACGCCGCGCACCAGGTCACGGCCGAGGGCGCGCCGGAGATGATCGAGGAGCTGAAGAAGCAGAAGGTGGACTGGCTCTACCTGCCGCCGGATTCCTACCTCGGCACGCAGGCCAAGAGCGTGATCATTCCCGCGGCGATGGCGGTGGGAATGCCGACCTTCGCCTCCACCGAGCAGCTGATGGACGCGGGAGCGCTCACCGGGCTCATCAGCCACTACTACGCGATCGGCCAGTTCACGGGGTACAAGGCGGAGCAGATCCTCATCAACAAGGTGCCGCCGGCGCGCATCCCGATCGAGACGCTCACCCGCTTCACGCTCCAGGTGCGCATGGACGTGGCCGAGCAGCTGAAGATGCCCCCGCCGCTGTCGATGTTCAACTACGCCGAGCTGATCGTCCCCTCCGAGACCGGTACCCCGCGCTAGCCGGGGCTAGCGCATCAGCGCGGAAAGCAACTCGGCCACGATCTCCGCGGTCTCGGCGGAGCCGGAGCGGAAGCGCAGCAGCGTGTTGCCCACGGTGCGCTGCAGGCGCAGCCCGTCGCCGTAGAGGTAGATCTGCGCTTCGGGGCCGTACTTCACGGCCGCCACGCGGTTCCCGGTCTTCAGCACGAGGCGGCGGTCGGTGACGATGAGCGAGCCTTCGCCCAGCTCGCGTGCGCCGTCTTCGGGCAGCACGTGGCCCGTGGCCGAACCCGGCAAGTAGTGCTCGCCCCACATCAGGCGCACGCCATCGGCCTGGCGCGTCGAGGGCTGGTCGAGCACGTCCACGGTCATCGTGTAGTGAGCGGTCTCGCCGGGCTCGAGCACGCCGCGCAGCGCGACGTTCGAGGACGGGACGGTCGGCAGGTTGCCCTGCCGGATCTCGGTGAGGGTGCGCAGCCGGGTGACGTTCCAGCGCCCCGTCTCCACCTGGTCGTTGCGCAGCGCGAGGAATTTCTGGATCTTGGTGAGCTCGTGCACGCCGGTGGCGGAGAGCTCCCCCTTGGAGCGCGCCGCTTCCACCGCCTCGTTGAAGACCTCGCGCCGGTACACGGTCTTGTCGTCGGCGGCGCCGGACACGTCGAGCTCGCGGCGCAGGGCCTCGAGCTTCTTCATGTCGGCCGAGTCGAGCCTGCCGTCGGCGACAGCCTCCTTGAGCTTTTCCCGGTAGGCGGCCTTCTTGCGGTCGCCGCCGAACCAGTCCTTGATTCCCATGCTCCCCTCCTCGCCCGGGAAGCGGCGCTACGGCCGCTTGAGGCGCTCGAAGAATTTGCTGCGCAGCTTGTTGAGCTTCGGGTCGATCACGTAGCTGCAGTACGGATTGCGGGATCCGACGCGCTCGTAGTATTCCTGATGGTAGTCCTCCGCCACGTGGAAGGTCGAGGCCGGCACGATCTCGGTGACGATCGGCGCGCGGAAGAGCTTCTCTTCGGTCAGGCGCGCCACCACCTCGTGCGCGACCCGTTCCTGCTCGGGCGTATGGAAGAAGATGGCCGAGCGGTACTGGCTGCCTACGTCCATGCCCTGCTGGTCGCGCGTGGTGGGATCGTGGATGGTGAAGAACACCGTGAGCAGATCCTCGTAGGACGCCACGGCGGGGTCGAAGGTGATGCGCACCACCTCGGCATGGCCGGATTGCCCGCCGCACACTTCCTCGTAGGTGGGGTCGGGCGAGCGCCCGCCCATGTAGCCGGACTCGACGGATTCGACCCCCTTCAGCTCGTCGAACACGGCCTCCAGGCACCAGAAGCATCCCCCGGCAAGCGTAGCGGTTTCAGTGGACATGGCGGCGCAAACCCCAAGTGGCGGTGTCAAGTGATTAGGATCAAACTACAGGTTGTGCAGTTCCGGCATAAGTCGGGGCACACAACGGGACTTTTATCATGGCACAAACCGTCCGGCCCTCGCGCCGCCCCGCCTCCGTCGAGAGCCTGCCCGAGCAGGAGATCTCGCGCGAGGTCCTGCTCGAGAAATACGCCAAGGGCGGCGAGGCGAGCGTGCAGGAGGTCCGCGCGCGCGTCGCGCGCGCCCTGGCATCCGTCGAGCCGGAGGCCAAGCGCGCCCACTGGGAAGCGCGGTTCCTCGAGGCGCAGGCGCGCGGGTTCATCCCGGCGGGACGGATCAACTCGGCCGCGGGCACCTCCCTCACGGCCACGCTGATCAACTGCTTCGTGCAGCCGGTGGGCGATTCGATCACCGAGATCGTGGACGGCAAGCCGGGCATCTACACCGCGCTCGCCGAGGCCGCCGAGACGATGCGCCGCGGCGGCGGCGTGGGCTACGACTTCTCGTCGATCCGCCCCGAGGGCGCGATGGTGCGCGGCACCCAGTCGCGCGCGAGCGGTCCGGTGTCGTACATGCGCGTCTTCGACCAGTCGTGCGAGACGGTGGAATCGGCGGGCAGCCGGCGCGGCGCGCAGATGGGCGTGCTGCGCTGCGACCATCCGGACATCGAGCGCTTCATCCACGCCAAGGACGCGGGGCGGCTCACCAACTTCAACGTCTCGGTGGGCGTCACCGACGCCTTCATGGCCGCGGTGGAAGCCGGCGGCGAGGTCGAACTGGCGCACAAGGCCGAGCCCTCGGAGGACATCCAGGAGGCGGGGGGCTACCAGCGCGGCGACGGCCTGTGGGTCTATCGCAAGGTGCGCGCGCGCGAGCTGTGGGACCAGGTCATGCGCTCCACCTACGACCACGCGGAGCCGGGCATCCTCTTCCTCGACCGCATCAACCGCGACAACAACCTGCACTACTGCGAGACGATCGAAAGCACCAACCCGTGCGTGACGGGGGACACCTGGATCATGACGTCCGAAGGGCCGCGCCAGGTCTCGCAACTCGTCGGCCGGACATTCGAGGCAGTGGTGGACGGCGCAGCCTATCCCGTGGAGTCGGCGGGCTTCTTTTCCACTGGCACGAAGCCTGTCTTCCGCCTGAGGACGAAGGAGGGCCAGGCGGTCCGATTGACCGCCGACCACAAGGTGCTGCGGATCTGGCACAAGACGCGGTTCAGGCTCGAAACCGAGTGGGTCGAGGCTCGATCCCTGCGGGCTGGCGACATCCTCGCCGTGAACAACCACCGGAAGGTCGTGCGTTGGGACGGACCGCACGGTTTCGAGGAAGGTTTCCTGCTCGGGCTGCTCATCGGCGACGGGCACCTGAAGGATGAGAAGGCGGTGCTCGGGGCATGGGATCCCGGTCTCGCCCGGGAAGCCAATGGGGACGTTCGGTTCTCGCCGGGAGTAGCGTCGATGATGAACGCCGCGCAGCAAGCCGCGATGCGGCTTCGCCACCGCGCGGATTTCTCCGGCTGGATCGAGATCAAGGGACAACCCGGCCACTATCGCCTCACGCTACGATCCTTGCGCGACCTCGCCTACGATCTGGGCATGAGGCACGGGCACAAGGTGGTTACCCCGGAAATCGAGAAGTGCTCGTCGGATTTTTATCGCGGATTTCTGCGGGGATACTTCGACTCCGACGGTTCCGTGCAGGGCACGCAGCAAAAAGGCGTCTCGGTGCGCCTCTCGCAAGTCGACCTGTGCTCGCTCGAGGCGGCGCAAAGGATGCTCGCGCGGCTCGGAATCGATTCCGCCCTGTACAAGAATCGCCGGACTCCCGGCCATCGCCTCATGCCCGACGGCAGGGGCGCAGCTCGGCCCTACCCCACGCAGGCGAACCACGAACTGGTAGTAAGCGGCGACAACCTGGCGCGCTTCGCAGATCTCGTCGGCTTCAGCGACGTTGACAAGTCGATGCGCCTCGAGGTGGCGCTGGCAGGCTACGTGCGCAAACACAACGCGGCACGCTTCATCGCGACGTTCGAATCCCTCGAGCCCGACGGCGTGGAAGAAGTGTTCGATGCGACGGTCGCCGACGTCCACGCCTTCGACGCCAATGGACTCTACGTTCACAACTGCGGCGAGCAGCCGCTGCCTTCCTACGGCTGCTGCGACCTGGGCTCGATCGACGTCGCGCGCTTCGTGCGCGCGCCCTTCGAGCGCGCGGCGGCGTTCGACTTCGAGACCTTCGGCGCGGTGGTCGAGGTCTCGATCCGCATGCTCGACGACGTGCTCGACCTCACCCCCTGGCCGCTCGAGGCGCAACGCGCCGAGGCCATGGCCAAGCGGCGCATCGGGCTGGGGTTCACCGGGCTGGGGGACGCGCTCGCGATGCTCGGGCTGCGCTACGACGCCGAGCCCGCGCGCGCCATGGCGGCGAAGATCGCCGAGTTCATGCGCGACCGTGCCTACGCCGCCTCGGTGGAGCTCGCGAAGGAGCGCGGCGCCTTCCCCATGTTCAACGCGGACCTGTACCTGTCCGGCGGCAACTTCGCCTCGCGGCTGCCGCAATCGCTCAAGGATTCCATCCGCAGGCACGGCATCCGCAACTCGCACCTGCTGTCCATCGCGCCCACGGGAACCATCAGCCTCGCCTTCGCGGACAACGCCTCCAACGGCATCGAGCCGCCGTTCTCGTGGACCTACACGCGCAAGAAGCGCATGGCCGACGGTACCCACAAGGAATTCCGCGTCGAGGACCACGCGTGGCGCCTCTACCGCCACCTGCACGGCACCGAGGCCGCGCTGCCCGAAGCGTTCGTGACCGCGCTCGAGATCTCCGCCGACGCGCACCAGGCCATGGTGGCCGCGGTCGCGCCCTACGTGGACACGAGCATCTCGAAGACGGTGAACGTGCCCGAGGACTACCCATACGCCGACTTCGAGGGCCTCTACATGAAGGCCTGGAAAGCGGGGCTCAAGGGGCTCGCGACCTATCGCCCGAACAAGGTGCTGGGCGCCGTGCTCACGCCCGATGCCGCCAAGGAGCCTGCTCGCACGCCGGTCGAGGCGCTAGGCGGCGGGGCGAACCGCCGGCTCTCGATCAAGGCGCTGCCGCAGCCCGTGCTCACGAGCCTGCGCTGGCCGGGGCGGCCGGAACTGCCCGAAGGCAACCTCGCGTGGACCTACATGATCGACTCGCCCTCGGGACGCTTCGCGCTCTTCGTGGGCCAGGTCGAGGAGGCCGGGCGCGCATTCCCGTTCGAGACCTGGGTGAACGGCGCGGAGCAGCCGCGCGGGCTGGGCGCGGTGGCCAAGACGCTTTCGATGGACATGCGCGCCGACGACCGCGCCTGGCTGCGCATGAAGCTCGACGTGCTCGCCGACACCGTGGGCGACGACGCCTTCGACCTGCGCTTCCCGCCCCACGGGGAAAAGCGCCGCGTGCCGGGCGTGGTCTCGGCGGTGGCGCAGGTGGTGCGCTGGCGCTGCGAGCAATTGCGCGCGTTCGATCCGGCCGGGGCCACGCCGGTGCTCGACCACATGTTCAGCGTCGACGAGCCGCGCACCGGCACCGACGGCACGCTGTCGTGGACGGTCGACGTGGCCAACCCCGCCTCGGGCGACGAGTTCGTGCTGGGGCTGAAGGAGATCCAGCTTCCCGACGGCACGACGCGGCCCTACTCGATGTGGCTTTCGGGACACTACCCGCGCGCGCTCGACGGGCTCACGCGCATCCTCTCGCTCGACATGCGCGTGGTCGATCCCGCGTGGATCGGGATGAAACTGAGGAAGCTCCTCGACTACTCCGAGCCGCTCGGCGACTTCATGGCCTTCGTGCCCGGCGAGCGGCGCCAGCAGAACTGGCCCTCGACGGTGGCCTACCTCGCGCGCCTCGTGATCCACCGCTATGCGATGCTCGGCGTGCTCGACGAGCGCGGCTACCCGATGCGCGAGATGGGCATTTTGGAGGCGCCGCGCGCGGGCGACGAGCCCGCGCTCATGAAGGGCGCGCGCTGCCGCGAGTGCGGCAACTTCACGGTGATCCGCAAGGACGGCTGCGACTTCTGCAGCGCCTGCGGATGGACGGGCGCCTGCGGCTAGGTCCCGGCGCCGGACGGCGCGCGTTTCGCGAGCAGCTCCACGCGCTTGTCCAGCCGCTCGACCGCGTCGCGCAGCTCCGCCACGTCGCGCACGAACCCCTCCACCTTCACACGCGAGGCGATGAGGGGAGATTCCTCGGTCCAGTACTCCGCCGCGCCCTGCCCCACGCGCAGCGCCGCGTCGCGGCCCCAGTCGCGCGCCTGGCGCGCGCCCTGCACGATGCGGTGCGCGGCGATGTCGCCCACGAGGCGCGCGAGGTCCTCCTCGACGTCCCAGGTGAGGTTGCGCGCGAGGAAGGACACTTCCTGCGCGAACTCCATGTCGCCCTGCATCTCGATATCGCGGAACGCGGCTT
This sequence comes from uncultured beta proteobacterium, assembly GCA_963792865.1. Classification (GTDB taxonomy): domain Bacteria; phylum Pseudomonadota; class Gammaproteobacteria; order Burkholderiales; family Usitatibacteraceae; genus Usitatibacter. Next base: position 329,261 of record CAWBYB010000014.1, on the reverse strand, counting down.
CCTCCCGCGCGGCCAGGCGCGGCAGCAGGAACGGCGAGATGCGCACCTCGAGGTCGCGCGAGGCCCCGGGAAGCGCCGCCTCCACCTCGCCCGTGGTCTGCACCGTGAGCACCACGGCGAACGGCCCGACGTGGAACGCGGCGGTGCGCCCCGCGTGGCGGCGCAGGCGCTCGAGGGCGAGCGGCGCGCTCCTCAGCACGTGGTTCAGCGCGCTCGCGGCCGGGTGCGGCAGCAGGGTGCTCACAGCTTGTATCCGCGGTGCAGCGCGACCACTCCCGCGGCAAGGTTGAAGTACTCCACCCGCGCGAGGCCCGCCGCCTCCATCATCGCCTTGAGCGCCTCCTGGTCGGGATGCACGCGGATCGACTCGGCGAGGTAGCGGTAGGCCGCCTCGTCGCGGGCCACGTACTTGCCGAGCGCGGGCAGCACCGAGAACGAGTAGGCGTCGTAGGCCTTCGCGAGCGGCTTCCACGGCCGGGAGAACTCGAGCACCAGCACGCGCCCGCCCGGGCGCGCCACCCGCGCCATCTCCGCCAGGGCGAGCTCCTTGTGGGTCATGTTGCGCAGCCCGAAGGCGACCGAGACGCAATCGAAGGCGTCGGCGCGAAACGGCAGCTTCTCGGCGTCGCATTGCGCGAGCGGCGGGAAGAACCCGGCGTCGATCACCTTGTCGCGGCCGACGGCGAGCATGCGCGCGTTGATGTCGGTCATCCACACTTCGCCCGTGGGTCCCGCGCGCCGGGCGAAGGCGGCCGCGAGGTCCCCGCTTCCCGAGGCGACGTCGAGCACCCGGGAGCCGGCGCGCACGCCGCTCATCTCGAGGGCGAAGCGCTTCCACAGCCGGTGCAGCCCGAGCGACATCAGGTCGTTCATGAGGTCGTAGCTCGGCGCGACCGACCCGAAGACCGCGCCCACGCGCCTCGCCTTCTCTTCCTCGGGCACTTCCTGGTAGCCGAAGTGGGTGGTCTTGCCGCTCACGGCTCGCGCCCCTTGCCCGCCTGCTCCAGGCGCGCGAGGTAGGACTTCCAGTTCGCTTCGCGCTTCAGCCCCAGCTCGCGCAGGTATTCCCACGAGTAGATGCCGGTGTCGTGCCCGTCGGTGAACGCGAGCTTCACCGCGTACACGCCGACCGGCTCGACTTCGTTCACGCCCACGTCGCGCTTGCCCACCTGCAGCACCTCCTGGCCGGGGCCGTGGCCGCGCACTTCCGCCGATGGCGAGAAGACGCGCAGGTATTCGCACGGCAGCTCGAAGCGCGAGCCGTCGTCGAACGCGATCTCGAGCACGCGCGACTGCTTGTGCAGCGTGATCTCGGTGGGGCGAGGCGACTTGCTGTCCATGGGGCGCACCGGCGCGCGGCCGCAATCGGCTTGCGCAAGGCTTGATTATGGCATCGACGCGCGCGAAGCGGCACGGCACCGCCCGAGGCGGGTCATCGGGGCCAGGCGTAGTACGAGCGCACCGTCTCCCACGCCACGCCCTGGAGGAACTTCGCCGTGTCGGAGTCGAGGTCCGCGATGTACGGGTTGCCCACGGGACTCTTGCCGTAGAGGGCGGAATAGAAGGTGCACGCCGCGAGGTAGGTGCCCGCCATGCTCGGGTGGTGGTTGTCCTTGAAGTGCAGCACCAGGTCGGGGCGCTCCTTGAGCGAGCGCCGGAACGCGAGCCCCACGGGCACGACCAGGTCGTCCAGCGCGTTGGCGATACCCTCGTAGCCTTCCTCGAGCGGCACCGTCATCTCGGGCTTGTCGCGGTAGGCCCACGTCATGAAGAACACCGTCTTCGCCCCGCTCGCCCGGATGAGGCCGTCGTAGGCCCGCGCGGCCTCGCGGAAGCGCTGGAATTTCGGGTTCGAAGGCATGGGCTCGGTACTCTGCCCCTGCAGGACCACGACGTCCCACGGGCCCGACTTGAGCATGTACGGCACGCTCCCCGCGTGGTCGATGAGGTAGCCGCCCGAGATCGTCACGGACTTGAACACGTAGTCCTTGGCGTGGGCCGGATCGGCCGCCTCGACCAGGCTGCGCAGGTGCCCGTGCAGGCTGTCGTTGTAGTAGCTGAAGCTGTTGCCGATGAACAGCACGCGCCGGGGCGCTTCGATGTGCGTGAGCTTCGGCGCCGCCAGGGCGGAGAACGCCGCGAGACACGCGGCAACGAGGAGCAAACGGATCTTCATGGGTGGGCCGGCCGGGGAGGGAAACCGACACGGTAGCGCGCTTTCGGGCCGTTCGTAAAACGCCGCCGTACCTTAAGATGGAGCCATGATCGGGATCCTCATCGTCTCCCACGGCGCCTTCGGCGAGTCGCTCATCCATTCGGCGAGCCACGTCCTGGGCAAGCGCCCCCTGTACCTGCGCCAGCTGGGCGTCACGGTGCACGACGAGCCCGACGCGATCCTGCCGGTGGCCGAGGACCTGGTGCGCTACCTCGACCAGGGCGAGGGCGTGCTGGTCCTCACCGACATCTACGGCGCGACCCCGTCCAACGTGGCCGCCCGGGTCCTGAAGCCCGGCCGGGTGGAGGGCGTCTCGGGCGTCAACCTGCCGATGCTCATCCGCGCGCTCAGCTATCGCGAGCAGCCGCTCGCCGCCGTGATCGAGAAGTCCCTCTCCGGGGGCACCGAGGGCATCATGCGCATGGCCCACGCCAGCTCGAACGATCCATGATCAAGCGCACGATCCAGGTGACGAACAAGCTCGGACTGCACGCGCGCGCCTCCGCCAAGCTCACCCAGGCGGCCTCGCGCTTCGAAAGCGGCGTGTGGATCAGCCGCAACGGCCGGCGCGTGAACGCGAAGAGCATCATGGGCGTGATGATGCTCGCCGCGGGCATCGGCTCGAGCATCGAGCTCGAGGTCGACGGGCCCGACGAGGAGGCCGGCGCGGCCGCCATCGAATCGCTCTTCGCCGACAAGTTCGGCGAGGCGGAGTAGCCCGTGCCCGCCGAAGCCCCTCGCGGCCCCGAATCCACCGTTTCCTTCACGATGCACGGCCTCGGGATCTCGGGCGGCATCGCGATCGGGCACGCCCACCTCTTCGCGGGCATGTCGGCCGAGGTCGACCACTACGCGCTGGCGCCCGGCGACGTGGTGCGCGAGCAGCGCCGCTACGACCGCGCGGTGAAGGAAGTGCGCGACGAGCTGCGCGAGCTGGCCGAAAGCGTGCGCCACAGCACCGCCGCGGAGCTCGCCCCGTTCGTGAAGGTCCACTCGATGCTGCTCGAGGACGACGCGTTCGCCGAGGCGCCGCGCGAGATCATCCGCGAGCAGCGCTGCAACGCGGAGTGGGCGCTGCGCGTGCAGCTGGACGAGCTGCTCGCGCAATTCACCGACATCGAGGACCCGTACCTGCGCGAGCGCGAGGCGGACGTGCGCCAGGTGGCCGAGCGGGTGCTCGCCGCGCTCGCCGGCAGCCGGCAGCGCATCCCGGTGAAATCCGCGCGCGAGGACGCCACGATCCTCGTGGCCCGCGACCTGTCGCCGGCCGACGTGATCCTCTTCCGCAGCCACCCGTTCGCCGGCTTCGTGACCGACCTGGGCGGGGCCACCTCGCACACCGCCATCGTGGCCCGCTCGATGAACATCCCCGCGATCATGGCCCTGCACCATGCGCGCGCGATGATCCGCGAGGACGAGCTGATCGTCATCGACGGCACCCAGGGCGTGGTGATCGTCAACCCCGATCGCAGCGTGCTCGCCGAGTACCGCCTCAAGCAGAACCAGGCGCGGCTCGAGCGCGACAAGTTGAAGCGCCTGAAGAGCGCACCCGCCACGACCCTCGACGGGCAGGAGGTGCAGCTCTGGGCGAACATCGAGCTGCCCTCGGACATCGAGCACGTCAAGGCGAGCGGGGCCACCGGCATCGGTCTCTTCCGCAGCGAGTTCCTCTTCATGAACCGCCGCGACCTGCCGGACGAGGCCGAGCAATACGAGGCCTACCGCGAGGTGGTCGAGGGCATGAAGGGGCTGCCGGTCACCATCCGCACCCTCGACATCGGCGCCGACAAGTCCCTCGACGGCGAGGAGCACCTCACGGTGAACCCCGCGCTGGGCCTGCGGGCGATCCGCTACTGCCTGTCGGAGCCCGACGTCTTCAACACGCAACTGCGCGCGATCCTGCGCGCCTCGCGCCACGGCAAGGTGATGATCCTCATCCCGATGCTCACCAGCTGGCACGAGCTGAACCAGGCGCTGGGCGCGGTCGACCGGGCGCGCGCCCAGCTGCGCGCCGAGGGCGTGAAGTTCGACGAATCGGTCCCCGTGGGCGGCATGATCGAGGTCCCCGCCGCCGCGATCGCGCTGCCGATGTTCATCCGCAAGCTCGATTTCCTGTCGATCGGCACCAACGACCTGATCCAGTACACGCTCGCCATCGACCGCACCGACGACAAGGTGGCGCACCTCTACGACCCGCTGCACCCCGCGGTGCTGAGCCTGGTGGCGGGCGTCATCCGCACCGCCCGGCAGCACGGCAAGCCCGTGGCGGTTTGCGGCGAGATGGCGGGCGACGCGGCGCTCACCCGCATGCTGCTGGGATTCGGGCTGCGGCACTTCTCGATGCACCCGGCGCACCTGCTCTCGGTGAAGCAGCGCGTGCTCACCACGAGCCTCGGCGAGGGCGCCGGTCTCGTCTCGCGCATACTCAAGGCCGACGAGCCGGCGCGGCTGCTCGCCCTGATGGAAAAGCTCAACGCGTAGGAGAGGCGGCGGCGAGGCTAGCCGCACCGACATGATCCGGCCCCCAGACGACATCGCGATCCGCGTCCAGGCGCAGCAGGCCACGCTCTTCGCGCTGCTCAAGAGCGGGGTCCCGACCGCCGGGACCGCAGCCGCCTGGCCCGCGCTCACCGAGGCGGCGGCGAAGACGCTCGCGGTGCAGCGGGCGTCGATCTGGAGCTTCAGCGCGGACGGCCAGCGCCTGCGCCTCGAGGACCTCTACGACGCAAGATCCGGGCGCCACTCGAGCGGCCTCGAGCTCGACGCGGCGCGCTACCCCGACTACTTCCAGGCGCTGCGATGGAACCGCGCGATCGTGGCTCCCGACGCGGCGAGCGACCCGCGCACGCGCGAGTTCGCCGACGACTACCTCGCGACCCTGGGGATCGTCTCCATGCTCGATGCGGGCATCTGGCAGGCGGGCGAAGCGCGCGGCGTGGTCTGCAACGAATCGGTGGGCGAGCGGCGCGAGTGGACCACCGACGAGCAGCACTTCGCCTCCTCCATCGCCGACCTGGCCGCCTCGGCGCTGGTGCATGAAAGCCTCGCGCGGGCGCGCGTGCAGCTCGAGGAATCGCAGGAGCTCTTTGCGCGCGCGGTGGGATCCTCGCCGGACTGGATCTCGGTGGTGCGCATCTGCGATGGCGTGATATTGCACGTGAACGACGCCTTCGAGCGCGAATCCGGGTACGCCGCGGCCGAGGTGATCGGCCGCTCCACCCTCGAGGTGGGGCTCTGGGCGCAGCCGGGCCAGCGCCGGGCCTGGATCGAGCGCGTGCGCAGCGAGGGCCTGGTACGCGACTTCGAGGTGGAGTTCCGCAAGCAGTCGGGCGAGCTGCGCACCTTCCAGCTCTCGGGGCATCGCGTCGAGATCCTCGGCGCCGAGTGCGTGGTCACGGTGAGCCGCGACGTGACCGAGCGCCGCCGCCAGGAGCGCCTGGTGCAGGACATCGCACGCGGCGTGGGCGCGGAAGTCGGAGAGTCGTTCTTCCGTTCGCTCGTGGGCCACCTCGCGCAGGTGCTCGAGGCGGACCTGGCGTTCGTGGGCGAGCTCGCTGGGATCTCGCACCAGCTGGTGCGCACGATCGCCGTGAGCGCCGGGGGTCGCTCGGCCTCCGACTTCGAATACGAGCTCGACGGCTCGCCCTGCCAGACGATCGTGGGCCACGACGTGTGCGCCTATCCCAGCCACGTCTGCGAGCGCTTCCCCCGCGACCGCACGCTCGCGGAAAAGGGCATCGAGGCCTACGTGGGCGCCCCGCTCAGCGACTCGCGCGGACGGCCCCTGGGGCTCATCGCGGTGCTCTTCCGCCGGCCGCTCGACCAGCCCGCCTTCGCGGAGAACCTGCTGCGCATCTTCGCGACGCGCGCCTCGGCCGAGCTCGAGCGCCGGCGCCACTTCCACGCGCTGCAGCACCAGGCGCACCACGATCCGCTCACCGGGCTGCCCAACCGCGTGCGGCTGCGCCAGCGCCTGGACGAGGGGCTGGAGGCGCTGCGCGCGACGGGCAAGCTCGGGGCGCTGCTGATGATCGACCTCGACCGCTTCAAGGAAGTGAACGACACCCTGGGCCACCAGGTGGGCGACCGCCTGCTTGCGCGCGTATCGCGTCGCCTCGCGCTCGAGATGCGGGCCTACTGCGGCGGCGAAGTCGCGCGGCTGGGCGGCGACGAGTTCGCGATCTGGGTCGAGGGCTTCGACAACGAGGTCACGGCCGAAGCGGTGGCCGCGCGGGCGCTCTCCGCGCTCGTGGCCCCGCTGGAGATCGACGTCTACCGCCTCGAGGTGGGTGCCAGCATCGGCATCGCGCTCGCCCCGCGCCACGCCGACACGCCGGGCGGGCTCATGCGCTGCGCCGACGTGGCGATGTACGCGGCCAAGCGCCAGGGCGCCGGATACACCATCTACGACCCCGCGCTGGATCCATACTCGCAGGAGCGCCTCGCCCTGCTCTCGGAGCTGCGCGCGGCGATCGGCCGCGGCGAGATGGTGGTGCATTACCAGCCGCGCGTCGGCCTCGCCGAGAGGCGCCTGAGCGGATTCGAGGCCCTGGTGCGCTGGCGCCACCCGCGCCTGGGCCTGCTCCCCCCGTCGCGCTTCATCTCGCTCGCCGAGCTCTCCGACGTGATCCGCCCCCTCACGCTGTGGGTGCTGGGCGAGGCGCTCGGGCAGCAGCGCGCCTGGAACAACGGGCTGCGCATGTCGGTGAACCTCTCCGCGCGCCACCTCCTCGACGAGAGCTGCCCCGAGCAGATCGAGCGCGTGCTCGCCGAGCGGGGCGTGGACCCGGCGGGCCTCGAGCTCGAGGTCACCGAAAGCGCGCTCATCGCCGATCCGGAGCGGGCAGGCTCGGTGCTGGATCGCATCCGCGCCCTCGGCGTGCGCCTGGCGATCGACGACTTCGGCACCGGCTACTCGTCGCTGTCGCACCTGAAGCGCCTGCCGCTGAACGCGCTGAAGATCGACGTGTCCTTCGTGCGCCACATGCTCAGCAGCGCCGCGGACCACGTGATCGTCGATTCCACCATCGCGCTCGCCCACAAGCTGAGCTTCAGCGTGGTGGGCGAGGGCATCGAGGACGCGCGCACGCTCGAGGCGCTGCGCTCGCTGGGCTGCGACGAGGGCCAGGGCTACCACATCGCGCGCCCGATGGACGCCGAGCAGGCGGGGGCCTGGATGGGCTCGTCGCACCCCTGGCGCATCGGCGCGGCCTAGGCGCCGGCTGGTACGCGGACGAACCGCGCTAAGATCGGCTGGTGGGACAACATGATCGGGCCGGGCAAGGCGATCGACACCGACCGCTTCTGCGTGATCGGCGTGAACAACATCGGCGGCTGCCACGGCTCGACGGGAATTCTCGATGCATCCCGCGCACCTGCTCGCGGTGAAGCAGCGCGTGCTCACCACGAGCGCCCCGGAGATCGCGTCGGTGGTCTCGCGCATCCCTCAAGGCCGACGAGCCCGACAAGCTGCAGGCGCTGATCGAGAAGCTCAACGCGTGAGGCCGGCCGGCTTGCCCTGCCGGCGCAGCCGGGGCACGATGGAACGGTCCGAACGGACGGAAGTCGCCCCATGGCCCGAGCCAAAGCCCGAGAAGCGATGCCGAGAGCATCCCGCAAGGTGCTGGGCGAGCTCATCGAATTGGCGCCGGACGTCGTCGTGCTGTTCGATCGCGACGGCATCATCAAGTACGCGAGCCCGGCGCTGGAGCGCGTCACGGGGTTTCGTGCGGAGGAAGTGATCGGCAGGTACTTCGAGGAGTTCGTCGCGCCCGGGGACTCCGCGCCCGAGCGCTTCGCGAAGATGCTCGGAACCGTGGATGTCGTCACCGGGCAGTCGCGCGTCCGCCGCAGGGACGGCTCCTGGGCGACGCTGGAGATCTTCGGCCGCAATTACCTGGCCTATCCCGAACTGCGGGGAATCCTCGTGTTCATGCGCGATGTCTCGCATCACGTGGCGCTCGAAGCGACGCTGCGCAAGTCCGCCCGGGAAAGCGGGGACCTGTTCGAGCACGCGCCCTGCGGCTATCACTCCGTGGACGAGAACGGCGTTTTCCTGCGCGTCAACGCGATGGAGCTGGAGTGGCTCCAGCGCGGCCGCGAGGAGCTGGTGGGCAAGATGCGGTTCGCCGACTTCCTTGCCGAGGCGGCGCGCCCGGCCTACTGGGAGGCGTTCGCGCTTCTCAAGAAACAGAAGGCGGTCCGGAACGCCGAGTTCGACGTCGTGCGCAAGGACGGTTCGACCTTTCCCGCGTTGATGCAGTCGGTCGCGATCATGGACCGCAAGGGCCGGTTCGTCGAGAGCCGCACCACCGTCTACGACGTGACCGAGCGCAAGCGGTCCGAGCGCGCGCTCGCCAGGGTGAACCGGGCCCTCAAGGTCCTCGGCGACGCGAGGAAGCACATCATCTTCGCGAGCAGCGAGTCGGACTTGCTCGAGGAGATCTGCCGCGTGCTGGTCGAGCATGGAGGGTACCGGTTCGCGGCAGTGCACTTCGTGCAGCACGATCCGGGATCGACGATGCGCCTGGTGGCGCGCGCGGGCGAGGACCGCGGGTACCTGGAGGCCATGAACCTTACCTGGGCGGATACCGCTCCGGGGCAGGGTCCCATCGGCATGGCGGTGCGCACCGGCGCCGCCGAGGTGAACCAGAACTACGCCACCAATTCCCGGGTGGCACCGTGGCGCGAGTTCGCCCTGCGCTGCGGCTTCCACTCCTCGGTGAGCGTGCCGCTCAAGGACCCGAGGGGCGTCTTCGGCACGCTTTCGGTCTTCGCGCCCGAGCCCGATGGCTTCGATTGCGAGGAGTTGCGCTTGTTCGAGCAGCTCGCCGACGAGCTGTCCTTCGCGCTCGGCTCTCTGCTCGCGCAGAAGTTCGCCGGCGAGCACGGCGCGCTCAAGGGCCCGACCGGCGAAAAGGATCCGCTGCGCGCCCTCAGCCATCGCGAACGGCAGGTGCTCGAGCGGGTGGTCGAGGGCCTGTCGAGCAAGGAGATCGCGGCGCGGCTGGGCATCGCGCCCACCAGCGTCGACACGTATCGTAGCCGGCTCATGTTCAAGCTCGACGTGACGGACGTGACCGGCCTCGTCCGGTTCGCGATCCGCCACGGCGTCATCCAGCCATAGGCCTTCCGCTTCGTCGCTCGTAGCGATTCCACCACCAGCGTGGGTCGCCCGGCCATCCATGTTTCACGACAGACGCCGCGGTTCACGGCTGTTATCTTCGATGCGATGGCTTCGATAACACAAGGCGTGCTAGCACTTCCCCGCGACCGCGGGCGCAAGCGCTTCGGGGGCGGCGAGGCGTTCTGGCCCTATCTCGCGGTCGCGGCGGCGGGTCTCGCCCTCGCGGCCGCCGTGCTCGCGGTCACCACGGCGCGCATCCATGTCGAGCGCGAGCGGGCCGAGGCGGGGGCGAGACGCGAGGCCCTGCTGCTCGCGCTCGCGTACGCGGAACACGTTGCGCTCGCCTTGGGCGCCGGGGACAAGCCCGCGGCGCGTGACTTTCACTTCCCCGGATACGGGGCGGACGACGTCGAAACCTCGCTCGCGAGGGTCGACGGCCTCGCGCCCCATCCTCCTGCTCCCGACGCCGCGCACCCCGGGGAGCGCTCCTTCGCGCAGCGGCCGGTGCCGGGCTATCCGCTCGTCGCAACGATCGGGCTCTCGCGCGAGAAGGCGCTGGCGGGTTTCTTCGCGAAACGCCGCGAAGAGTGGATCACGGCGGCGTTGCGCGTGCTCGTCATCCTAGCGCTCACCGCCGCGGGAATCGCCGCCGTTCGATGGAAGAGGCGCTCGGTGCGCCGCCTCGCGCGCCTCGAATCGCGCTACCGGCAAGTCTTCGAAACGACGACCGACTGCATGTTCATCCTCGAGGTGACCGACGACGAGCGATACCGCTTCGAGGCACTGAACCCCGCCGAGGAAAGGGCGATGGGCCTCACGACGGCGCAGGTCGCCGGGCGCTACGTCGAGGACGTCCTGCCCGCCTCGACCGCGCGCGCGGTCATCGACCGATACCGCACCTGCCTGCGTGCGGGGGCCGCCATCCGCTACGAGCAGCGCCTGGAGCTCGCCGAAGGTATGCTCGAATTCTCGACCACGCTCGTACCGCTGCGCGATGGCAGCGGCCGCATCGCGGCGATCGTCGGCGTGGGCCGGGACATCACCGAGGTGAAGCACGCGCAGGAAGCGGTCCGCACGCTCAACCGGGAGCTCGAAAAGCGCGTCGCCGAGCGCACCCACGAGCTGGAGGCCGCGAACGAAGCCCTCACCGCGGCCATTGAAGAGGCCGAGCGGGCCTCGCTCGCCAAGACCGCGTTCCTCGCCCGGGTGAGCCACGAGATCCGCACGCCGATGAACGGCCTGCTGGGCGCGCTCGAGCTCCTCGCGCAAAGCGGCCTCTCCTCGCCCGATGCGGAGCTCGTGAACGGCGCGCGCGATTCCGGCAACTTACTCCTCGCCCTGCTCAACGACGTGCTCGACATGGCGCGCATCGAAGCGGGGCGGGTCGAGGTCGCGGCCGGGCCGACCTCGCTCGCCGCGCTCCTGGAAGGGGTGCTCGCGACGCACCGCGCGAACGCGCACCGCAAGGGGCTCGCCATCGGCGCGCACGTGGACGAGCGGCTCCCCGAGTGGGTCGTCGCGGACGACGTGCACCTCGGACAGATTCTCGGAAACCTCGTGAGCAATGCGATCAAGTTCACCGGCGAGGGCTCGATCCGGCTCGAGGCGACGCTCGCCGGGAAGCGTGACGACCGGCATCGCATCCGATTCCGCGTGGTCGACACCGGCCCCGGCATCGAGCCGGCGACGCTCGGGCGACTCTTCCGGCCCTTCGAGCGCGGGCGCGGGATCAAGGCGCGCCAGGCGCAAGGGGCGGGCCTCGGGCTCGCCATCTGCCGCGGCCTCTCCGATCGGCTCGGGGCGACGCTCGCCATCGAAAGCGCCCCCGGGTTGGGCACGATCGCGACCGTCGAGCTCGAGGCGAGGGCATGCGAGCCGCCCCGCCCCATGGAGCAGCGCTCGCGCGATCTCGGCGTTGAGGGCGCCCGCGTGCTCATCGTGGACGACCATCCGACCAACCGCCTGGTGCTCGCGCGCCAGCTGGCCATGCTCGGCTGCGTCGCGGAGATCTGCGAGGGCGGCGACGAGGCGCTGGAACGATTCGAGCCGGGAGTCCACGAGCTCGTCGTCACCGACTGCGAGATGCCGGGAATGGACGGCTACACGCTCACGCGCGCGATCCGCGCCGAGGAGCGCAAGGGCGGCCGTCCGCGCACGTCGATCATCGCCTGCAGCGCCCATCCGGCGGCCGAGATCGCCGCGCGATGCGCCGAGGCCGGCGCGGACGCCGTGCTGCAAAAGCCGGTGCTGCTCGGGGACCTCGCGGCGGCCCTGGCCGCGAACCTTCCCCAGGCGCGCGGATTCGACGCCGCGCGCGTCGCACTGGTCGTCGGCCGCGACATTCGCGTCCAACGCGAGTTCCTCACGCACTTCCGCAAGGCGTGCGTCGACGATACCGCACGGCTGCGCCAGGCGATCGACGCCGGCGACCGGTGCGAGGTCACGCACCTCGCGCACCGTATCCGCGGTGCCGCGCGCACCGTCGGGGCGAACCGCCTCGCCGGCGCTGCGGAGCTCGTGGAGCACGCGGCGCGGGTCGGCGACTGGACGCGCGTGACCGCGGCCGCTCCCATGTTCGAACGTACATTGAAGGAGACCCTCGAAGATGTCGACAGCGCCTGATCCGGCCCCGCCCATGGAAATGCTCCCGCCGCCTGCGGTTCGGCGCAGCATCGGCGACTTGCGCATCCTCGTCGTCGAGGACCATGGCTTCCAGCGCTGGGCCCTGGGCTCGATGCTGAAGACGCTCGGCGTGCGCGTGGTCTTCGAAGCCGAGGACGGCGGCTCGGCGCTGGAGCTCCTGTCCAGCCTGGGCGAGCCCGCCGACGTGGTCCTCGCGGACCTCGACATGCCGGGCATGGACGGCATGGAGCTCATGCGCCATGTCGGCGAGACCCGCGTGCCGGCCTCGGTGATCCTCATGAGCGGGCTGCACCGGTCGGTAATCGCGACCGCCGAATCCATGGCGCAGGCGTATGGCGTGCACGTGCTCGGGACCATCGAGAAGCCGGTCGAGCCCGGCAAGCTCGAGCGGCTCCTGCTGCAAGTGCCGTCCGCGCGCCGGCGCGATGCCACCACCGCCGCCGCGATGCCGGGAATCGACGAGCTGGTGCACGCACTCGACCATGACGAGTTCGAAGCGGTCTTCCAGCCCATCGTGGAGACGGCGAGCGGGAAACTGCGTTGCGCGGAGGCCCTGGCCCGTTGGCACCGCCCAGGCGCCCCGGTTCCGGCGGCCACGGTTGCTCCCGACGACTTCATCCGGCCGCTCGAGCAGACCGGAAACATCGAAAGGCTCACCCTCGCGATCCTCGCCAAGGCGCTCGACGGCTGCCGCCGCTGGCGCGCACACGGCGTCGCGGCGGGCGTATCGGTCAACCTTTCCTCGTTGGTGCTCGCCGACGTGAGCTTCGCGGCGCACGCGGAAAGCCTGGTGCGCGACCGCGGCCTTGAGCCGCGCGACGTCGTGTTCGAGATCACCGAGACGGGAGACTTCCCGCACCTGGGCAAGGCGCTGGAGAACCTGTCGCGGCTGCGCGTCATGGGATTCGGGCTCGCGATCGACGACTATGGAATCGGCTACGCGTCTCCGAAGCAGCTGGGCCGGATCGCGTTCAACCAGCTCAAGATCGACCGCTCGTTCGTCGGCACGGCGCTGCGGCGCGAGGCGAGCCTCGTGATCCTCGAGTCGAGCATCGAGATCGCCCGCCGGCTGGGCATGGTCGCGGTCGCCGAGGGCGTCGAGAGCCGCGAGGAATGGGAGCTCCTCGTCGCGCTCGGCTGCGATCGCGCGCAAGGCTACTGGGTCGCGCGGCCCATGAGCGCGGAGGCGTTCATCGAATGGGCGAGCAAGCGATGAGCGCACCCGCGCGGGTGCTGCCCGCCGACGACCACGAGCCGGTCCTCACCGCGCTGCGCCGCCTGGTGGAGCGCATCGAGAACGAGAACGTCGTCGCCGAAGCGCTCGACGGCCGTCGCGCGGTGGAGCTCGCGGCGAAGCACCGTTCCGACGTCGCAGTGCTCGACATCTCGATGCGCGAGCTGAATGGGATCGATGCCGCCGAGCAGATCCGCTCCGGCGCGAGCCGTCCGCAGCTCGCTCGCCGCTCGAGGCGCTTTCGTCGCGCCAGCGCGAGGTGCTCCAGATCATCGCCGAAGGATACGCGACCAAGCGCATCGCCGAGCGTCTCGGCTTGTCGGTGAAGACCGCTCCGCGATCATGGAGCGGCTGGGAATCCCCCACCTCGCGGGCCTCGTGCTCCTCGCCGCCCGCCACGGCATGGTCGACGTGCAGCGGATCGAGTAGAATAGTCGCCACGCGCCGATTTGCACTCTGCTTGCGGGCGCGAAATAAATTCGGCTAAACGAGTGACGTCCCGGAAACCCGACGCCGCCTCGTGAAGGCCGTCGGGTTTTTTCATGGCCGAACCACAGACTCCCTCGGTCGGGGCCGTCCAGGCGCAGCGCGCCGGATTCCTCGAGCCGCTGATCCTCAAGGCGGGCAAGACGCTCGCCTCCTACGAGCTCGTCTACGAGACCTACGGCGCGCTCAACGCCGCGCGCTCGAACGCGGTCCTCGTCTGCCACGCGTTGTCGGGCAGCCACCACGTCGCGGGCCACTACGCCGACGACCCGCGCAAGATCGGCTGGTGGGACAACCTGATCGGCCCGGGCAAGGCGATCGACACCGGGCGCTTCTTCGTGATCGGCGTGAACAACATCGGCGGCTGCCACGGCTCCACCGGCCCGGCCTCCATCGACCGCGCGACCGGCATCGCCTACGGCGCGAGCTTCCCGGTGGTGACCGTCGAGGACTGGGTCGCCTCGCAGGCGCGGCTCATGGACCGGCTGGGCATCGCGCGGCTGGCCGCCGCCATCGGCGGCTCGCTGGGCGGCATGCAGGCGATGCAGTGGACGCTCTCCTACCCCGAGCGCATCGCCCACGCGCTGGTGATCGCCGCGGCCTCGCGCCTGTCCACGCAGAACATCGCGTTCAACGACGTGGCGCGCCAGGCGATCGTCTCGGACCCCGACTTCCACGGCGGGAACTTCTACGCCCACAAGGCGATCCCGGCGCGGGGACTCAAGCTCGCGCGCATGCTCGGGCACATCACCTACCTGTCCGAGGACCTCCTGATGGAGAAGTTCGGCCGCGTGCTCAAGCGCGACGAGTACGGCTTCAACTACGACGTCGAATTCGAGATCGAGTCCTACCTGCGCTACCAGGGCGACAAGTTCGCGCAGGTCTTCGACGCCAACACCTACCTGCTGATGACCAAGGCGCTCGACTACTTCGATCCGGCGAAGGAGACCGGCGGGGACCTTGCGCGCGCCCTCTCGGCGGCGAAGGCGGGTTTCTTCGTGGCCTCCTTCGCGAGCGACTGGCGCTTCCCGCCGGAGCGCTCGCGCGAGATCGTGAAGGCGCTGGTCGCCTCGCGCAAGGCGGTGACCTACGCCGAGATCGACGCGCCGCACGGACACGACGCGTTCCTGCTCGACAACCCCCACTACCACCAGCTCGTCGCGGCCTACATGGACAACGTGGCGCTCGAGGTGGGCGCGGGCGCGCGGCGCGCGCCGCTGGCGCTCGCCGCCGCCGAGCTCGAGGAGATGCGCGGATACGGCGCCGGGCGGGAGGGCGCATGATGCAGCGCCGCGACTTCGAGCTCATCGCCTCGTGGGTCCCCGAGGGATCGCGGGTGCTCGACCTGGGATGCGGCGACGGCGCGCTGCTGGCGGGCCTGGCGGCCACGCGCGGCGTGAAGGGCTACGGCATCGAGATCGACGCCGCGAGCGTGCTCGCGAGCGTGAAGCACGGCGTCGAGCGTGATCCAGAACGACATCGAGACCGGCATGACGGCCTTCGAGGACAACTCCTTCGACTGCGTGATCCTGTCGCAGACGCTGCAGGCGATGCGCAACGCCGAGCGCGTGCTGAACGAGATGCTGCGCGTGGGCCGCGAGGGCATCGTCACCTTCCCCAATTTCGGCTACTGGCGCCACCGGCTGGACATCCTGCGCGGGCGGATGCCCGTATCGCGCACGCTGCCCTACAAGTGGTACGACACGCCCAACATCCACCTGTGCACGGTGAAGGACTTCGAGGACCTGTGCGCGACGGTGGGCGCGGAGATCCTCGACGAGCGCGTGATCCATGGCGGGCGCAGCGTCGCGATCCTGCCCAACCTGCTGGGCAGCCTCGGCGTGTTCCGCTTCCGGCGCAAGCCCTGAGCCGCGGCGGGCTCAGCGGCGCCGGTCCAGGCCGTGGCGGCCGCGCCGCTTCTCGTGCAGCGCGCGCAGCAGCCGGTCCGTGAGGGAGCGCAGGCGCTCGGCGCGGCGAATCGCCTCTTCCACGTCCTTGCGCCGGCGCGCGAGGAACTCGCGGTCGACCACCTGCGCCTCGGGCTGCGTTTCGCCGCCCGGTCCCGCGTCCCACATGCCGCGCGCGAGCACGATGCGCGGCGCCCTGGCTCCCGTGTCGCGCAGGTAGACGGAGCGGCCGAGAATCCTGCGCGTGCGCTCGGCGGCCTCGAGCTTGGCGGCGAGGCGCTCGAAGTCATAGCGGGCCTGCAGGCCGTGGAACGCGTAGAGATCCCTCACCGCCGCGACGTACTGGCGCGGACGCGGCAGCTTCAGGATCACGCGTCCCTGCTTGACGGAGATCTCCATGAGGCTGTACATCACCTGCCCCAGCACCCAGTCGAGGTAGGCGTGGCGCGTGAGGGTGAGCCCGATGCTGGCCGCGATCGGGGCGGGCAGCCCGTGGGCGAGGGGCACCAGCGCGGGGTTGAGGGTCGCGGTCTTGCTGCGCATGCCTAGGGCCTCCGGTCGAGCGCTTCGATCGCGCGCCGCTTCCAGGCGAGGAGCGCCAGCCCGGGAAGCGCGGCGAGGAACGTGCAGAAGAAAAAGGTACTCCAACCGAGCCCCAGGTAGCGCGGGTCGGTGGCGAATCCCGCGGCGGGGCCCACGTACACCCGCCCGAACGCGGCGAGCGCCGAGAGCAGCGCGTACTGCGCGGCGGTATAGCGGTGGTCGCACAGCGCCATGAGCAGGGCCACGAACGCGGCGGTCCCCATGCCGCCGGAAAAATTCTCGAAACCCACCGCGAGGACCATCAGGGGATAGCTCTTGCCGGCGAGCGCAAGCGCCATGTATGCGAGGTTCGAGACCGCCTGCAGGATTCCGAAAGACAGCAGCGACCGGTAAAGGCCCAGGCGCACCATGAGCGTGCCGCCGAACACCGCCCCCGCGATGGTAGCGGCGAGCCCCATGCCCTTGTTCACGTAGCCCACGTCCGCAAGGGAAAATTGCGCGCCCCGCAGGAGGAAAGCGGTGGTGAGCGAGCCGGCGAACGCGTCCCCCAGCTTGTAGAGCACGAGCAGCGCCAGCAGCCACCACGCGTCCTGGCGCGAGAAAAATTCCCGCAGCGGTTCCACGAAGGCTTCGCGCAGCGTGCGCGGGGCGGGAGCGGCGAACTGCGGCTCGCGTCCCGCGAGCGTGGCCGCGATGCCCACCGCCATCAGCGCGGCCATCACGAGGTAGGTGTTCCTCCACCCGAGTCCGCCGAACCACGCAGATCCCGCCACCAGCACGAACGCGAGCGCCCCGGAAACGAGCATCGCGGTGCGGTAGCCCACCACGGTGAGGCCGGCGGCGAGGCCGCGCTGCTCCTGGCTCGCGACGTCGGTCCGGTAGGCGTCGAACACGATGTCCTGCGAGGCGGAGGCGAACGCCACGAAAAGCGCCAGGGCGGCGAGCGCGGCGAGGTTCTCGCGCGGCGAGAGCATGGCCATGGCGGCGATGCCCGCGGCGAGCGCGGCCTGGGTCACCAGCAGCCAGCCGCGGCGCCGGCCGAGCAGCGGCGGGACGAAGCGGTCCATCGCCGGCGCCCAGAGGAATTTCCAGGTGTAGGGAATGCCCACGAGCGTGAACACGCCGATGGTCGACAGATCCACGCCGTCCACCGTCATCCACGCCTGCAGCGTCCCGGAGGTGAGCGCGAGGGGAAGCCCCGAGGAGAATGCGAGCAGCAGGATGACCGCGAGGTTGCGGTCGCGCAGGACCGCCGAGTAATCGTGCGACGCTTTCAAGGTGAGCACAGGATAGCGCACCGCGCCACGCCGCTTCGCGGCGATCTAGAATGACGCCCGTCCCCCGCCTTTCGCGGGGGCCCCGGGGCAACGCGCAACGACGAGGGATCGCGATGGACAAGGTGACCAAGACCGACGCCGAATGGAAGGCGCAGCTCACGCCACGGCAGTACGACGTGACGCGCCGGCACGGCACCGAGCGCGCCTACACGGGCGAGTACTACGACTGCGACGACGCCGGCACCTACCAGTGCGTCTGCTGCGGGCAGGACCTGTTCAGCTCGGAGACCAAGTTCGAGTCCGGCACGGGCTGGCCCAGCTTCTGGCAGCCGGTGGCGAAGGAGGCGGTGCAGGAGAAGGACGATCCGGGCCTCTTCGCCACGCGCACCGAGGTGCTGTGCTCGCGCTGCGACGCGCACCTGGGCCATGTGTTCGAGGACGGCCCCGAGCCCACCGGCATGCGCTACTGCATGAACTCGGCGGCGCTCAAGCTGCGCAAGCCCTAGGGGAAGGCCCCGGCGCGGGCCGGGGCGCTGCCCGCTACGCGGCGGGCGCCGGCTCGATCTTCCCGAGCTTCTCCAGTCGGAGGCGGATCGAACTCTGGGTGCGCGCGTGCTTGCGCGCCATGTCGGGCATCGCCACGCCCGCGTCGAATTCGGCCCCCAGCGCGCGGTCCTCGCCCTCGGTCCAGGGCTTGCCGAAATTGGCCGGCAGGCGCGCGCGCCGGCGCTCGCGCTCGACCTCGCGCGCCATGAGGTCCACGGCGGAAAAGAGCGCGCGCAAGGTGCGCGGCTCCGCGTAGGGGCTGGAGCCGGGATACGCTTCGCCGGTGACCGGATTCACGCCGTCGGCGAGCGCGCGGACGATGGGCAGTGCGGCATCGAGTTGCATGGGACCTCCCGGGAATTGCCTGCGGTTGTCGGGGACGACGATGCCCAAAAAAACGCGGCATGCGGGCGTGAGTTGACACGTCCCCGCGGCCGGCGCGCGATCGGGGCGTGGCGGGATCGCGGTCGACCTTCTATAATGACTGTCATCCCGGAAAGGTCGAAACCATCCCGGCCGCGACGACGCGGCGCCGGGCAGCATGGGAATCTCCGCGTTCAACGCCGAGTACCGCGACGACGTCCTGGAGTCCAACGCGACGCGCGCGGATTGCCGGCTTCGGCCACCACGTGATACCGACCCTGCCGGGAAAGGGCGCGCGCCTTGCCGCAAGCGCTCCCACGCAACCGACAGGGCGTGACCCTCGTCACGCCCAAGCGCTGAAGGATGTGCCCCATGGCCACCACCAAGTCGCGCAAGTCCGCGCCGCCGAGCAAGCCGGCGAGCGAGGCCGGCATGCTGACGGAGCACGACATCTATCTCTTCAAGGAAGGAACGCACTGCGCATTGCATCGGCGCCTCGGCTGCCATCTGCGCCCCGCCTCCGATGGCGGCGGGGCGCGCTTCGCCGTCTGGGCGCCGAACGCGCGCGCGGTAAGCGTCATCGGGGACTGGAACGGCTGGACGCGCGGGCGCGACGAGCTGAAATCGCGCTGGGACCAGTCCGGAATCTGGGAAGCGGACGTTCCCGCGGTCGCGCGCGGCCAGGCCTACAAGTACGCGATCACCACCGCCGAGGGCGCGGTCGAGGAGCGCGCCGATCCGTTCGCCTTCCACAGCGAGCCGCCGCCGGCCACCGCGTCGCGGGCGTGGTCGCTCGAGTACGACTGGGGCGACGCCGGCTGGATGCGCGAGCGCAAGGCGCGCAACGCCTTCGACGCCCCGCACAGCGTCTACGAGATGCACCTGGGCTCGTGGCGGCGCGACGCCGCCGATCGCCTGCCGACCTACCGCGACATCGCGGTGCCGCTCGCCGAATATGTCGAATGGCTCGGGTTCACGCACGTCGAGCTCATGCCGATCACCGAGCATCCGTTCTACGGCTCGTGGGGTTACCAGACGACGGGCTACTTCGCCCCCACCGCCCGCTACGGCACGCCACAGGATTTCATGTTCCTCGTCGACACCCTGCACCAGCACGGCATCGGCGTGATCCTCGACTGGGTCCCCTCGCATTTCCCGGGCGATCGCCACGGCCTCGCGTGCTTCGACGGCACCCACCTGTACGAGCACGCCGATCCGCGGCGCGGCTTCCACCCGGAATGGAAGAGCCACATCTTCAACTACGGGCGCCACGAGGTGCGCGCCTTCCTGCTCTCCTCGGCGCTCTTCTGGCTGGAGCGCTACCACCTCGACGGCATCCGCGTGGACGCCGTGGCCTCGATGCTCTACCTCGACTACGGCCGCAAGCAGGGCGAGTGGATCCCGAATGCGCACGGCGGGCGCGAGGACCTCGAGGCGATCGAGTTCCTGCGGATGCTCAACGTCGCGATCGGGCGCGAATTCCCCGACACGCGCTGCATCGCCGAGGAATCCACCTCCTGGCCCGGGGTTTCGCGCCCGGTGGACGCGGGCGGCCTGGGCTTCGCGATGAAGTGGAACATGGGGTGGATGCACGACACGCTCGACTACATGGCGCACGACCCGGTCTACCGCCGCTACCACCACAACGAGCTCACGTTTTCGCTGTGGTACGCGTTCTCGGAGAACTTCGTCCTGCCGCTGTCGCACGACGAGGTCGTCTATGGCAAGAAGTCGCTGCTGTCGAAGATGCCCGGGGACCGCTGGCAGCAGCTCGCGAACCTGCGCCTGCTGTTCGGCTGGATGTGGACGCACCCGGGCAAGAAGCTGCTCTTCATGGGCGCGGAGTTCGGGCAGTGGGACGAGTGGAACCACGACCGGCAGCTCGACTGGGCGCTCACGAGCTTCGACGACCACGCCGGCCTGCAGCGCCTCATCGGCGACCTCAACCGCCTGCACCGCGGCAATCCCGCGCTGCACGAGCGCGATTTCGATGCGCGGGGCTTCGAGTGGATCGACGCCAACGACAACGACAACAGCGT
This sequence comes from uncultured beta proteobacterium, assembly GCA_963792865.1. Lineage (GTDB taxonomy): Bacteria > Pseudomonadota > Gammaproteobacteria > Burkholderiales > Usitatibacteraceae > Usitatibacter. Next base: position 308,882 of record CAWBYB010000014.1, on the reverse strand, counting down.
GGCGGCCTTCCTGCGCCGCCCGGCGAAGGGCGCGCCGGTCCTGGTGGTGTGCAACTTCACGCCGGTGGTGCGCTACGGCTACCGCGTCGGCGTGCCCCTGGCGGGCGCGTGGCGCGAGATCGTGAACAGCGACGCGCAGGACTACGGCGGCAGCGGCGTCGGCAACATGGGCCAGGTGCAGACCGAGGCGCTGCCCTGGCACGGCCGCGACTGCTCGGTCGCGCTCACCCTGCCCCCGCTCGCGATGATCGCGTTCTCGCCCGAGGGCGCGCCATGAGCGAGGCTGCGGCGGGCGCTGCGCCCGCTGCGGTCGTCGAGGACGTCGCGCCCCAGGTCGACGGCGGGCGCTTCGCGATCAAGCGCGTGGTGGGCGAGGAGATCGAGGTGACGGCCGCGTGCTTCGCGCACGGCCACGAGCAGGTCGCATGCGCCGTGCGCTGCCGCCCCGCCGGGGAGCCCCACTGGCGCGAGATCCCGATGACGCCGCTCGGCAACGACCGCTGGCGCGCACGCTTCACGGTCGATCGCGCCGGGCCGTGGGAGTACGTGGTGCTCTGCTGGGTCGATCACCTGCGCGTATGGCACGACGACTTCGTGCGCCGCGTGGAGCCCGAGGACATCCGCCTCGCGGCGCGCACCGGGGCCGAGCTCCTCGAGCACTGCATCGAGCTCGCCAAGGCGCCCGGGCGCGAGCGCCTCGTGCGGGCGGCTGCCACCCTGCGCGCGGAGCAGGACGTCGAGCGCCTGCGCGCCGCGGCGATGGACGAGGCGCTGATCGAGCTCGCGTGCGCCTGCGCCCCGCGCGACGGCCTCGTGCAAGCGGGCCCGTACGCGGCCACGGTCGACCGGGTGCGCGCGCGATTCGGCAGCTGGTACGAGATCTTTCCGCGCTCGTGCTCCGCGACGAGCGGACGGCACGGCACGTTCGCCGACCTCGAGGCGCGCCTGGACGCGATCGCCGCGATGGGCTTCGACGTGGTGTACCTGCCGCCCATCCACCCCATCGGGCGCGAGAAGCGCAAGGGCAAGAACAACGCGACCACCTCGGTCGCCGGCGACGTCGGCAGCCCCTGGGCCATCGGCAGCGCCGAGGGCGGCCACACCGCGATCCTTCCGGAGCTGGGCACCGAGGCGGACTTCCGCCGGCTCCTGGCCGGCGCGCGCTCGCGCGGCATGGAGATCGCGCTCGACATCGCCTTCCAGTGCGCCCCCGACCACCCCTGGGTGGCGCGGCACCCCGAATGGTTTCGCAAGCGCCCCGACGGCAGCATCCAGTACGCCGAGAACCCGCCCAAGAAATACCAGGACATCTATCCGCTCGAGTTCGACACGCCCGCGTGGAAGGAGCTCTGGGACGCGCTGCGCGACGTCTTCCTGCACTGGGCGAAGGCGGGCGTGTCGATCTTCCGCGTCGACAATCCCCACACGAAACCCTTCGCGTTCTGGGAATGGGTGATCGCGGAGGTGAAGCGCGACCATCCCGACGCCCTGTTCCTGTCGGAAGCGTTCACGCGCCCGCACGTGATGCACCGCCTGGCCAAGCTGGGCTTCACGCAGTCGTACACCTACTTCACCTGGCGCTCCTCGAAGGCCGAGCTCACCGAGTACTTCACCGAGCTCTCGCAAAGCGAGTCGCGTGAATACTTCCGCCCGAATTGCTGGCCCAACACACCCGACATCCTGCCCTATCCGCTGCAGAACGCCCCGCTCGAAGCCTTCCGCGTGCGCCTGGTCCTCGCGGCCACGCTCGCCGCCAACTACGGGATGTACGGCCCGGCGTTCGAGCTGGGCGAAAACCGCCCGCGCGATCCGGGTTCCGAGGAATACCTCGACAGCGAGAAGTACGCGCTGCGCCACTGGGACCGCGAGCGCCCCGGCAACCTCGCCCCGCTCGTCACGACGCTCAACGGCCTGCGCCACGCGCATCGCGCGCTGCAATCGGACTGGAGCCTCGCCTTTCATCCCACCGACAACGAGCAGCTCATCAGCTACTCCAAGCGCGCCGGCGACGATCGCGTGCTCGTGGTGGTGAATCTCGACTGGCGCAATCCGCAGAGCGGCTGGGTGAGCGTCGATGCGGCGGCGCTGGGCCTCGATCCGGCGGCGGCCTTCACGGTGAAGGACGAGCTCACCGGCAACGCCTACCCGTGGCGCTCCGGGGCCAACTTCGTGATGCTCGACCCGGGACGCTCACCCGCGCACGTCTTCTCCATCGGCTGATCCCTCGCGGACGTCCCGTATCCGCGGGGCCACTGACAATATGAAGTCAAGAACACCGATTCACGCGCCGCTGGAGCTCTGGCCCGGATCGCCCCACCCGCTGGGCGCGACCTGGGATGGCGCCGGCGTCAATTTCGCGCTCTACTCGCGCCACGCAGAGCGCGTCGAGCTGTGCCTCCTCGACGAAGGCAGCCGGCGCGAGTACGCGCACCTCGAGCTGCGCGAGCGCACCGACTTCGTCTGGCACGGCTACGTGCCGGGCCTCGCGCCCGGGCAGCTCTACGGCTATCGCGTGCACGGCCCGTATGAGCCGGAGAAGGGCCACCGCTTCAACCCCCACAAGCTGCTGCTCGATCCATACGCGCGCAGCATCTCGGGGCGACTCGCCTGGAGCGACGCCCTGTTCGGCTACGTGATCGGCTCCAGGCGCGACGACCTGTCCTTCGACCGCCACGACACCGCACCCCTGGTGCCGAAGAGCCGCGTGATCGATCCGGCCTTCGACTGGGAGGGCGACAAGCACCCGAACCACGCGAGCAACGATCGCATCATCTACGAGATGCACGTGGGCGGCTTCACCCAGCTGCACCCCGACGTGAGCGCGGAGCACCGCGGCAAGTTCGCGGGACTGTACACGCCGCAGGTCCTCGAGCACCTGAAATCGCTCAGCGTGACCACGATCGAGCTGCTCCCCGTGCACGCGTTCGTCGACGAGCGCCAGCTGGCGGACCGGGGCCTCGTGAACTACTGGGGCTACAACAGCATCGGCTACTTCGCCCCCGACAACCGCTACGGCGTCGCCGATCCGGTGAACGAGTTCAAGACGATGGTGAAGATGCTGCACGCGGCCGACATCGAGGTGGTGCTCGACGTGGTCTACAACCACACCGCCGAGGGCAGCGAGCGCGGCCCGACCCTGTGCTTCCGCGGGATCGACAACCTCGCGTACTACCGCACGAGCGACGACCCGCGCCACCTCCTGGACTTCACCGGCTGCGGCAACACGCTCGACCTGCGCAACCCGCGCGTGCTGCAGCTCGTGGTCGACTCGCTGCGCTACTGGGTCACCGAGATGCACGTCGACGGCTTCCGCTTCGACCTCGCCCCGGCGCTCGCGCGCGCGAGCCCCGCGTTCGACGTCGTGGCACCCTTCTTCGCGGTGCTGCGCCAGGACCCGGTGCTCTCGCCCCGGCTGCTGATCGCCGAGCCCTGGGACCTGGGCGAAGGCGGCTACCAACTGGGCCACTTCCCGCCCGGCTGGATCGAGTGGAACGACCAGTACCGCGACACGATGCGCGCCTACTGGAAGGGCGACGGCGGGCTGATCGGCGACTTCGCGCGCCGGCTCACGGGCTCGCACGACCTCTTCGGCCACAACGAGCGCGGGCCCTGCGCGAGCGTGAATTTCGTCGCCTCGCACGACGGGTTCACCCTGAACGACACGGTGTCCTACAACGAGCGGCACAACGAAGCCAACGGCGAGGACAACCGCGACGGCCACAACAACAACCTGTCGTGGAACTACGGCGTCGAGGGCCCCACCGACGACCCCCAGATCACCGCCGTGCGCGAGCGCCAGAAGCGCAACTTCCTCGCCACGCTGCTGCTGTCGCAGGGCGTGCCGATGCTGCGTGCCGGCGACGAGGTGGGCCGCACCCAGCAGGGCAACAACAATGCCTACTGCCAGGACAACGAGATCAACTGGCACGACTGGGCCTGGGACGACGCCAAGTGGCGGCTGCTCAATTTCGCGAAGAAGGTGATCCGGCTGCGCCGCGCGCACCCGATCTTCCGGCGCCGCGGCTTCTTCCGCGGCGTGCCGATCGGCGGCGGGCGCAAGGACGTGGCGTGGCTCAAGCCCGACGGCCACGAGATGACGCTCGAGGAATGGGAAAAGGAGCACGCGCGCTGCCTCGGCATGTGGCTCAACGGCGAGCAGCTCCCCGAGACCGACGAGCGCGGCCGCGCGCTGCACGATGCGAGCTTCCTCGTGCTCTTCAACGCGCACCACGACGAGATCGCGTTCCGGCTCCCCGAGCTGGGCGAGGAGGGCGCGTGGCGGGCCGAGATCGACACGGCGCACGAAACGGGCGAGCCTCCCGGGCAGTCGCCGGCGCCCAACGGATCCTATCCGCTCAAGGGGCGCTCGCTCGTCCTGCTGCGCCAGGCCCCGCCCGGCGAGGCGAGGTGAAGCGCGTGCACGCGATGCCTTTCGGCGCCGAGCTGCGCGGGGAGGCAACGCGCTTCCGGATCTGGGCGCCGGCGTGCGCATCGGTGCGCCTGCAGCTGGGAAGCGGCGCGCCGCGCGAGCTGCCCATGGAGCCCTGCGCCGGCGGCTGGCACGCGCTCACGGTGGCGGGCGCGCTCGCCGGCGAGCGCTATGCCTTTCGCGTCGACGACGGGCCCGCGGTCCCCGATCCCGCCTCGCGCGCCAATCCCGACGACGTGGCCGGGGCGAGCGCGATCGTCGACCCGGGCGCCTTCGACTGGGACGACGACGCGTGGCGCGGCCGGCCCTGGCACGAGGCGGTGGTCTACGAGCTGCACGTGGGCACCTTCACGCCCGAGGGCACGTACGCGGCGGCGGCAGGCAAGCTCGATCATCTCGCCGCGCTCGGCGTGACGGCGATCGAGCTCATGCCGCTCGCGGAGTTTCCCGGGCGGCGCAGCTGGGGTTACGACGGCGTGCTGCCGTTCGCGCCCGACGCGGCCTACGGAACGCCCGCCGACCTCAAGCGCCTGGTGCAGGCGGCGCACGCGCGCGGCCTCATGGTCCTGCTCGACGTGGTCTACAACCATTTCGGGCCCGAAGGCAATCACCTCATGCGCTATGCGCCGCAATTCTTCAACCCGGCGCACCGCACGCCGTGGGGCGCCGCGATCAACTTCGACGGCGAGCACGCGCGCGTCGTGCGCGACTTCTTCGTGCACAACGCGCTCTACTGGATCGAGGAGTACGGGTTCGACGGCCTGCGCATGGACGCGGTCCATGCCATCGCCGACGATTCGCCCGTGCACATCGTGAGCGAGATCGCGCAGGCGATCGCCGCGGGCCCGGGGCGCGAGCGCCACGTGCACCTGGTGCTCGAGAACGAGCACAACGAGTCGCGCTTCCTCGAGCGCTCCGGCGGCGCCCATGCGACGGCGCAATGGAACGACGCTGCGCACCACGCCTTCCACGTCCTGCTCACGGGCGAGACCGACGGCTACTATCGTGCCTTCGCGGCGCACCCGGCGCGCCGCCTCGCGCACCTGCTCGCAGAGGGCTTCGACCCGCAGCTGCCGCTCGCGGCCTACGTGCCGTTCCTGCAGAACCACGACCAGGTCGGCAACCGCGCCTTCGGCGAGCGCCTCGCGCGCCTCGCCGGCCCCGAGGCCCTGCGGCTGGCGGCGGCGACGTTGCTCCTCGCGCCCTCGCCGCCGCTCATCTTCATGGGCGAGGAGTGGGGGGCGCGCACGCCCTTCCTCTACTTCTGCGACTTCCATGGCGAGCTCGCGCGCGCCGTGCGCGACGGGCGCCGGCGCGAGTTCGCCGCGTTCGCGCGCTTCGCCGATCCCGCCGTGCGCGAGTCGATCCCCGATCCGAACGCCGAGGAGACGTTCCACGCGGCCAAGCTCGACTGGGGCGAGCCCGCGCGCGCGGAGCACGCCGCCTGCCTCGGACACACGCGCGCCCTGCTGCGAATGCGCGCCGCGGAGATCGTGCCGCGGCTTGCGAGCGGCGTACCCGCGGCGGCGTTCGACTCCGCCGGGGCCACCGCAACGCAGGTGGACTGGACATTCGGCGACGGCTCGCGCCTGCACCTGCGCGCCAACTTCGGGTCGCAGCCGGTCGCGATGGCGCGCGCGCCCGGCGAAGCGCTGCATCGCGAAGGCGATCCTCCCGACGGCGGCATGTTCGCCCCGTGGAGCGGCGCCTGGACGCTCGAGCGCGCCTGATGGACGCACGCCTGCAGCGCCTGGCGCAACTCCACGGCATCGAGCCGACCTACCTCGACGTGTGGAAGAAGGAGCGCCCCACGCCGGAATCCACCGTGCATGCGCTGCTCGCGGCGATGGGGGTCGAGTCGGGCGACGCGCGTGCCGCGGAAGCGTCCCTCGCCGCCGCCGAGCAGCGCGAATGGGAGCGCGTCGTGCCCGCGATCACCGTGCTGCGCGCCGCGCAGCTCGCCGGCGGCGTGCGCATCCGGTTGCGCCGTCCCCCGTCCGGCACGCTCGTCTGGCGCCTGGCCGAAGAAAGCGGCGAGGTCCGCGAGGGGCCCTTCGATTCCGCGAGTCTCGCCGTGACCGGCGAGCGCGGCGGCGGGCACCAGGGCGCGCTGGCGCTGCCGGCCACCCTCGCCGAGGGCTACCACCGCCTGTCGCTGCTCGAGGGCGAAACGCTGCTGGGCAGCGGGATCGTCGCCGTGGTGCCCGAGCGCTGCTACCAGCCGCCCGCCATCGCCTCCGGAGGGCGCATGTGGGGCCCTGCGGTGCAGCTCTATGGGCTACGCTCAGCGCGCAACGCAGGCGTCGGCGATTTCGGCGACCTGCGCCGCTGCGCGGAAATCTGGGGCGAGCGCGGCGCGGCGCTCGTCGGCACCAACCCGCTGCATGCGCTCTCGCTGCGCGATCCCGGCCACGCGAGTCCCTACAGCCCGTCGAGCCGGCTGTTCCTCAATCCGATCTATGTCGATGTCGAGGCGGTGGCCGACTTCGGCGAGCTCGCGGCGCGCGAACCGCGGCTTGTGGAGCGCTGGCGCTCGGAATGCGCCGCGCTGCGCGCCGCGGAGTATGTCGACTATGCGCGCGTCGCGAGCGCCAAGCTCGGGATGTTCGAGGCGCTCTACGCGAGCTTTCGCCGCTGCCACCTGGCCGTCGCCTCGCCCCGCGCGCGCGCGTTCGCCCGCTTCCGCGAGGCACGCGGCCTGGCGTTGCGCCACCACGCGCTGCACGAGGCGCTCGCCGATCAGCATGGCCGACCCTGGCGCGAGTGGCCCGAGGAGCACCGCGAGCCGGCCAGCGAGGCCGTGCGCCGCTTTTGCGACGAGCACCCGGAGCGCGTCGGGCTGCACGAATACCTGCAATGGCAAGCCGACCTGCAGCTCGCCGCCACGCAGGCGCGCTGCACCGAGCTCGGCATGGCGCTGGGCCTGTACGCCGACCTCGCGATCTCGATCGGCCCCGACGGCTCCGAGGCGTGGGCGAACCAGCGCCTCTATGCGCTCGGGGTGGGGGTCGGTGCGCCGCCCGACGAGTTCAACCCCGCGGGGCAGGACTGGAAGCTGCCGCCACTCGAGCCGATCCGCCTGCGCGAGGCCGGCTACGCGCCCGTGATCGCCACGCTGCGCGCGAACATGGCGCGCGCGGGCGCCCTGCGCATCGACCACGTGATGGGCCTCGCGCGCCTATGGTGGGTGCCGTCGGGCATGACGCCGGCGCAGGGTGCGTACGTGCGCTATCCGCTCGAAGACCTGCTGGGCATCGTGGCGCTCGAGAGCCACCGCAACCGCTGCCTGGTGATCGGAGAGGACCTGGGAACCGTGTCCCAGGCGCTGCGCGAGCGGCTTGCGCAGTCCGGGGTCCTCTCCTACCGTCCCATGCTCTTCGAATGCGACGGGGGGCGCTTCAGGCCGCCCGCCGAATACCCGCGCGGCGCGCTGGTCTCCTGGTCCACCCACGACCTGCCGACGTTCGCGGGTTGGTGGCAGGACGAAGACCTGGACACGCGCGCGCGTCTCGGCCTGCTCGACGCCGCGCAGCGCGGTGCCCAGGGCGCGGAGCGCGCAGCGCAGCGCGCGGGGCTGGTGAAGGCGCTCGCCGACGAACGCCTCCTCGCCGCGGGCTCGCCGGTCGACGGGCCCGCGACGCGCGCGCTCGCCGAGGCGGTACAGGCCTTCATCGCCCGCGCTCCCTCGGCGGTGATGGTGGTGCAGATGGAAGACGTCTTCGGCGTGGCCGAGCAGGCGAACCTTCCCGGCACGCTCCAGGAGCATCCGAACTGGCAGCGCAAGCTCGCGCCCGCGCTCGAGGAGTGGGATCGGGACGAGCGGCTGCGGCGCGTGGCGCGCGTGCTGGGCCAGGCGCGCGGCGTGCGCGGCCACCGGCGCAAGCCCCCGCCGGGCATCGACCAGGCGCCCATTCCCCGGGCCACCTACCGGCTGCAGCTGAACGGCGAGTTCACCTTCCGCGATGCGACGCGCCTCGTTCCCTATCTCGCGGCGCTCGGCGTGAGCCACGTCTATTGCTCACCCTACCTGCGCGCGCGCCCCGGCAGCAAGCACGGCTACGACATCATCGATCACGCCTCGCTCAATCCCGAGATCGGCACGCGCGCCGACTTCGACGCGTTCGTGGCCGAGCTTCGCCGCCACGGCCTGCGCCAGCTGATGGACGTCGTTCCCAACCACATGGGCGTGCTCGGCGCCGACAACCAGTCGTGGCAGGACCTGCTGGAAAACGGGCCCTCCTCGCCCTACGCCGACTTCTACGACGTCGATTGGCACCCGCCAAGCGAGCATCTTGCCAACCGCGTGCTGCTGCCGGTCCTCGCCGACCACTATGGCGTCGAGCTCGCGGGCGGGCGCATCCACCTCGCATTCGAGGCGGCGAGCGGCGCCTTTGCCGCCCACTACTACGAGCACCGCCTGCCGATCGATCCGCGGCAATATCCGCGCATCCTCGCCCGGGCGGTGCGCGAGCTCGAGGCGGGCGGCGCAACGAATGGCGCTCAGGCGCCCGCGCTGCAAGCGCTCCTGGACGCCTTCGCCAGGTTGCCGCGGCACGACGAGACCGCGCGCGCGCGCATCGAAGAGCGCATCCGCGACAAGGAGGTCCTCAAGGGCCGGCTCGCGGCGCTCGCCCGGGCGAGCCCGATGGTGCGCGCGGCCGTCGAGCGCGCCGTCGCGCACATCAACGGCAGGCCCGACGACCCGGCGAGCTTCGACGAGCTGCACGAGCTGCTCGAGCACCAGCCGTTCCGCCTCGCCTACTGGCGCGTGGCGCAGGACGAGATCAACTACCGGCGCTTCTTCGACATCAACGACCTCGCCGCCCTGCGCCAGGAGAACCCGGCGGTGTTCGAGGCCACGCACCGGCTCGCGTTCGAGCTGGTGCGCGCGGGCGCCGTCGACGGGTTGCGCATCGACCATCCCGACGGCCTCTACGATCCGCGCGAGTACTTCCGCCGCCTGCAGGAAGGCTGCGGGCGCCCCACGTACGTGGTGGTCGAAAAGATCATCGCTCCGTTCGAGAACCTGCCCGAGGACTGGTCGGTGCACGGCACGACGGGATACCGGTTCGCCAACGTGGTGAACGGGCTGTTCGTGGACCCGGCGTCCGAGGCCCGGCTCACCCGCGCCTATACGAGCTTCATCGGTGACGCCACGAGCTTCCACGGGATTGCGCGCCGCAACCGGCGCCTCGTGCTGCGCACGGCGCTCGCGAGCGAGCTCACGATGCTCGCCAGCCGCCTGGCGCGCATCGCGCGCGCCGACCGCAACACCCGCGATTTCACGTTCACTACGCTGCGCGACGGCTTGCTCGAGGTGATCGCAGCGTTCCCGGTCTACCGCACCTACATCGACGACCACGTCGCGCCGACCGATCGGCGCTACATCGAATGGGCCGTCAACGCCGCGCGTGCCGAGAGTCGCGCCGCGGACGTCGGCGTGTTCGATTTCCTGCGCGATGCGCTCACCTGCGAGCTCGCCACGCCCACGCCGAACCGGGCCGCGGCGGTGCGCCACTTCGCGCGCAAGTTCCAGCAGGTCACCTCCCCGGTGATGGCCAAGGGCGTCGAGGACACCGCGTTCTACGTCTACAACCGGCTGGCGTCGCTGAACGACGTGGGCAGCGACCCGTCCGAGTTCGCCTTCCCGCCGGCGCGGTTCCACCGCGCGAGCTCCAACCGGGCCCGCCACTGGCCGCACACGATGCTCGCCACCTCGACGCACGACAACAAGCGCTCCGAGGACGTGCGTGCACGCATCGACGTGATCTCGGAGCTGGTGGCGCCGTGGCGCCTGCAGCTGCGCAAATGGCACCGGCTCAACCGGGGCCGCAAGCGCGAGGTGGACGGCGCCGAGGCGCCCTCGCGCAACGACGAGTACCTGCTGTACCAGACGCTGCTCGGAAGCTGCCCCGCGGGCCCGGTCACGCACGAGGCGCTGGGCGAATATCGCGAACGCATCGTCGCCTACCTTCGCAAGGCCACGCGCGAAGCCAAGGTGCACACGAGCTGGGCCAACGTGAACGAGGCCTACGAGCAGGCCACCGAGGCGTTCGTGCGCTCCGTGCTCGACGAGCGCCCCGGCAACGCGTTTCTCGAGGACCTGCGCGCGGCGGTGGCGCCGATCGCGTGGATCGGCTACCTCAACAGCCTGTCGATGGCGGCGGTGAAGCTCACCTCGCCGGGGGTGCCCGACATCTACCAGGGCAACGAAACGTGGGACTTCTCGCTCGTCGATCCCGACAACCGGCGGCCGGTCGACTACGAACTGCGCCAGGGCATGCTCGCCGGGCTCGAGGCGCTGCGCGAGCCGCTCGACGCGGCGCTGGCCGACATGCTCGCCAACCTCGAGGATGGACGCGCGAAGTTCTATGTGCTGTGGCGCCTGCTGCAACTGCGCGGTCAGCGCGAGGCGCTCTTCCTGCACGGGGGATACACGCCGGTGCGCGCGAGCGGGGACCGGGCGCGACACCTGGTCGCCTTTGCGCGCCGGCACGGCGGCGAAGCGGTCATCACGGTGGCCCCGCGGCTCATCGCCGGGCTGGGCGTGCGGCCGCGCGAGATTGCCTGCGGGGCCCGGGTGTGGGGCGCGACCCGCGTCGAGCTGCCGATGCTGGCGCCGGGCACCTTGCTGCGCGAGGTCATGACGCAGCGCGAGGTCCGCGTCATGGACGGGGGGCTCGACGTCGGCGCGCTGCTCGAGCGCTTCCCGCTCGCCGTCCTCATCCACTGAGAACCGGCGCCGCTAGCGCGCGGAGTCGACCGCCGACTCCATCTGCGCCTGGATCCACAGCCAGTCGTCCTCGAGGGTCGCGATGCGCCCGGTGATTTCCGCACGGCGCCTGAGCGCGGCCTGCAGCCGCTCGCGATTGCCCGCCTCGTAGGCCCCGGCCCCGGCGAGCCAGGCCTCGGTCTCGGACGCCTCGTGCCCGAGGGCCTCGAGCTGCGCGTCGATCGCGGCCAGGCGCTCCTCGAACGGCTTGCGCGCGCGCGACTCGCGCTGGCGCCGCTCGGCCTCGGCGCGCCGCTCCCCGCGCCGGCTCACGCCCGCTGCGCTCGCCGCCTTCGCGCCGGAACGCGCGTCGCGCCCGTGGTATTGCCGCGACCATTCACGATAGTCGTCGAGCGTCCCGTCGAAGGGTTCCACGGCGCCGTCGGCGACCAGCAGCCATTGGTCGGTGGCGGCGGCGAGCAGGTGGCGGTCGTGGGCCACGATCACGAGGGCGCCCTCGAAGTCGACCAGCGCCTCGGCGAGGGCCTGGCGCATCTCGATGTCGAGGTGGTTGGTGGGCTCGTCGAGGAGCAGCAGGTTGGGCCGCTGCCACACGATGAGCGCGAGCGCGAGGCGCGCCTTCTCCCCGCCCGAGAAGCTCGCCACGGGCTGCGCCACCTGCTCGCCGCGGAAATCGAAGCCGCCGAGGTAGTCGCGCAGGGTCTGCTCGCGCTCGCCCGGGGCGACGCGCGCCATGTGCGCAAGGGCGTCGTCGGCCAGGCGCAGCTGGTCGACCTGGTGCTGGGCGAGGTAGCCCACGCGCAGGCCCTGCGCGCGATGCAGGCTCCCGGCCAGGAGCGGCAGGTCGCCCGCGATCGAGCGCAGCAGCGTCGACTTCCCCGCTCCGTTGGGTCCGAGCAGGCCGATCGCGTCGCCCGGATGCACGCTCCAGCGCACGCCGGAGAGCACCGCGTCGGCGCCGTATCCGACGCTCGCCTCCTCGAGGCCGAACAGGTGCCGCGGCATCACCGCGGGCGCGCGGAAGCGGAAGGAGAAGGGCGTGTCGACGTGCGCGGCGGCGATGCGCTCGAGCTTTTCGAGCGCGTGGATGCGGCTTTGCGCCTGGCGCGCCTTCGTCGGCTTGGCGCGGAAGCGCGCGATGAACGCCTCGAGGTGCGCGACCGCCTTCTGCTGCTTGTCGTAGGAGGCCTGCTGCTCGGCCAGCCGCGCGGCGCGCTGGGCCTCGAAGGCGCTGTAGTTGCCCGCGTACGCATCGAGGCGCCGGTCGTGCACGTGCACGATGGAACCCACGACCGCGTCGAGGAACTCGCGATCGTGCGTGACCAGGATCACCGCGCCGCGGAAGGCCCGCAGCCAGTCCTCGAGCCAGAGCACGGCATCGAGATCCAGGTGATTGGTCGGCTCGTCGAGCAGCAGCAGGTCGGAGCGGCACATGAGCGCGCGCGCGAGGTTCAGGCGCATGCGCCAGCCGCCGGAGAACTCGGCGACCGGGCGGCGCTGCCCGGGCTCGCCGAAGCCCAGCCCCGCGAGCAGGGTCTGGGCGCGGGCGCGCGCCTGGTAGCCGCCGATCTCGTCGTAGCGCGCGTGCAGCTCGGCCACGCGCTCGCCGCCTTCGTGCGCCGCCTCGGCCGCCGCGATCGCCTCCTCGAGGCCGCGCAGCTCGCCGTCGCCGTCGATCACGAACTCGAGGGCCGCGCGCTCGAGCGCGGGGGTCTCCTGCGCCACGTGGGCGAGCACCCAGCGCGGCGGCATGTCCACGGCGCCCGCGTCCGCATGCAGCTCGCCGCGGACCAGCGCGAGCAGGCTCGACTTGCCGCTGCCGTTGGGTCCCACGAGGCCCACCTTGTGCCCCGGATGCACGTGCATCGACGCATCCTCGAGGATGACCCGGGGTCCCCTGCGCAGCGTGACGCCGCCGATCCGTAGCATGGGGGCGCGCCCGGCTCAGGGATCGAACGCGTAGTCGATCGTGAGCGGCGCGTGGTCGGAGAAGCGCCTGCGCACGTAGATGTCCGCGCGGCGCGCGAGCGCCGCGATGCCCGGGGTCGCGATCTGGTAGTCGATCCTCCAGCCCACGTTCTTCTCCCACGCGGCGCCGCGGTTCGACCACCAGGTATAGCGCTCGGGGCGCGGGTCGAGGGCGCGGAAGACATCCACGAAGCCGTGGTGCCCGAGGACGCGCGTGAGCCATTGCCGCTCCTCGGGCAGGAATCCGGAGTGCTTGCGGTTCGCCCGCCAGTTCTTCAGGTCGATCTCCCGGTGGGCGATGTTCCAGTCCCCGCAGAGCACGAACTCGCGCCCGCTCGCGCGCATGGCCGCGAGCTTCGGCAGGAAGTGCTCGAGGAATGCGTACTTGCGCGCCTGCGCCGCATCTCCGCTCGATCCCGACGGCAGGTACAGGGAGACCACGCTGAGGGCGCCGAAGTCGGCCTGCAGGAAGCGTCCCTGCGCGTCGATATCGGGGATCCCCAGGCCGATGGTCACGCGGTCGGGCTCGCGCGCCGCGTAGATCGCGACCCCGCTGTAGCCGGGCTTCTCGGCGGGGTGGAAGAAGGCATGCATCCCGCGCGGAGCGAGCAGCGAGCGCGGCAGGTCGCATTCCCGGGCCTTGATCTCCTGCAGGCAGAGCACGTCGGGAGCCTGCCGGCGCATCCACGCGGGGAAGCCCTTGGCGGCGGCCGAGCGCAGGCCGTTCACGTTGAGGGTGACGATACGCATCGGGATGTGGGGCGCGATCCGGCGGCTTGAGCGAAAATAGCGGGTATCCTACCCTTGGGAAGACCGCATGAACGTGGCCGCAGCCCCCACCGAGCGCTCCGAGGGCGCCGCCTTCCGCGGCGAATTCGTCGATTTCGCGATCCGCGCGGGGGTGCTGCGCTTCGGCGAGTTCCGCACCAAGGCCGGCCGCCTGTCCCCTTATTTCTTCAATGCGGGCCTGTTCGACGACGGCCTGAAGCTGGGCGAGCTCGCCCGGTACTATGCCCGCGCCGCTCTCGCATCCGGCATCGGCTTCGACATCCTGTTCGGCCCCGCGTACAAGGGCATCACGCTCGCCGCGGCGACCGCCGTCGCGCTGGCCGGGTTGGGTCACAATGTGCCGTTTTGCTTCAATCGCAAGGAGGCGAAGGATCATGGGGAGGGGGGGAGCATCGTCGGGGCGCCGCTGGCCGGGCGCGCGCTCATCGTCGACGACGTGATCACCGACGGGGCATCCAAGCGCGAGGCGATCGAGGTGATCCGCGCCGCGGGGGCGGTCCCGGCTGGCGTGCTAATTGCTCTCGATCGGCAGGAGCGCGGGCAGGGCGAGCTCTCGGCGACCCAGGAGGTGAGCCGGGATTTCGGCGTGCCCGTGACCGCGATCGCGACGCTCGCGGATATCGTGGCCACGTTGCGTCGGCGCCCCGAGGCGTGCGCCGACGTGGAGAGGATCGAGGACTATCGCAAGCGCTACGGCATCGCGCCCGGCTAGAGGCGCGAGGGGTCGCGCACGGCGCACACGGGAAGGCAGACGATGAAGAAATGGATCGTGTTGGTGCTGGCGCTCTACGCGCCGGCGGCGATGGCGGTGTACAAATGCGTCGACGAGCGCGGGCGCACGCTGATCGGCGACGTGCCGCCGGCGGGCTGCGCCAGGGTCGAGATGTACGAGGTGAGCCCGTCGGGCACGGTGCTGCGCAAGATCGATCCCACGCCCACCCCCGAGCAGCTCAAGCTGCGCCTCGAGGAGCAGGCGCGGCGCAAGGAGACCGAGCGCGCCGCCGCCGAGCAGCGGCGCAAGGACCTCGCGCTGCTCAACACCTTCGACTCGGCGCAGGAGATCGACGTCGCGCGCGATCGCAACATCGAGCCCATCATGTCCCGCATCGCGGGCGCCAGGGAGCGCATGAAGGAAGTCGACGAGCACGAGCAGCAGGTGCTCGAGCAGATGGAGTTCTACAAGGCGGGCAAGCGCAAGGGCAAGGGCGCCGACGCCAAGGCGCAGGAGATGCCGCCGGGGCTCACGGCCGAGCTCAAGCGCGTGCACGGCGAGCGGGCGGGGCTGGTCAAGGCCATCGCCGACGACGAGCGCGAGATCGAGGGCGTGCGCGCGAAGTTCGACGCCGACAAGAAGCGCTGGCTCGCGCTCAAGAGCGGCGCGGTGGCCAAGCCCGAGGAATACCTCGCTCCCACACCGATGCCCAAGGGCAAGGGCCGCTAGCCGCCCGAGAGCTTGCGCCGCAGGATCTCGCCCGCCTGGGCTGGATTGGCCTTGCCCGCGGTGGCCTTCATCACCTGTCCCACGAGGGCGTTGAACGCCTTCTGCCTGCCGGCGCGAAGATCCTCGACGAGCCCGGGCTGGGCCGCGAGCACCTGGTCGACGGCCGCCTCGAGGGCGGAAGCGTCGGAAATCTGCCGCAGGCCGCGCCGCTCGACGATCGCGTCGGCGCCGCCCTCGCCGTCGGCCATGGCATGCAGCACGCCCTTGGCCACCTTCGCCGAGATGGTGCCGTCGTGTATCCGCGCCAGCAGGTGCGCGAACTCGCGCGGCATAACCGGCGCCTGCGCGAAATCGAGCCCGCGCTCGTTGAGCAGGGCCGACATCTCGCCGTTGGTCCAGTGGGTGGCGAGCGCGACCGGCGGCGCGCCGGGCGCCGCCACGACCTCGAGGAAGAATTCGGCCTTGGCGCGGGTCTCGGTGAGGAGCGCGGCGTCGTAGGACGACATCGCGTGGCGCTCGCGCAGCTCGCGGCGCAGCGCGTCGGGCAGCACCGGCATGACCGCGCGCAGGCGCTCGACCCATTCGGGCGCGATCTCCAGCGGCAACAGGTCGGGGTCGGGAAAGTAGCGGTAGTCCTGCGCGTCCTCCTTCGAGCGCATCGGGCGCGTCTCGCCGCGGTCGGGATCGAACAGGCGCGTCTCCTGCGACACCGTGCCGCCGTCCTCGATCAGCTCGGACTGGCGGCGCGCCTCGTATTCGATCGCCTTCTCCATGAAGCGGAACGAGTTGAGGTTCTTGATCTCGCAACGCGTGCCCAGGGGCTCGCCGCGGCGGCGCACCGAGACGTTCGCGTCGCAGCGAAACGATCCCTCCTGCATGTTGCCGTCGCAGATGCCGATCCAGCGCACGAGCGCATGCAGCGCCCGGGCATAGGCGACGGCCTCCGCGGCCGATCGCATGTCGGGCTCGGAGACGATCTCGAGCAGCGGCGTGCCGGCGCGGTTGAGGTCGATCCCCGTCATGCCGTGGAAGTCCTCGTGCAACGACTTGCCGGCGTCCTCCTCGAGATGGGCGCGCGTGAGCCGCACGCGCCGCTCCTCGCCCTCGAGCACGAACGCGACGGCGCCCCCGCTCACCACCGGCAGCTCGTACTGGCTGATCTGGTAGCCCTTCGGGAGGTCCGGGTAGAAATAGTTCTTGCGCGCGAACACGCTCGCGGGCGCGATCGACCCGCCCACGGCGATGCCGAAGCGGATCGCGCGCTCCACCGCGCCGCGGTTGAGCACGGGCAGCGTGCCCGGCAGCGCCAGGTCCACCGCCGAAGCCTGCGTGTTGGGCGGGGCGCCGAACGCGGTCGCGGCGCCGGAGAAGATCTTCGACGCGGTGGTGAGCTGCGCGTGGGTCTCGAGCCCGATCACGATCTCCCACTCAGCCATCGCCGTCCCCGAAGCCGGCCGGCACGCGCGCGTGCCAGTCGGTGGCCTGCTGGAAGGCATGGGCGGCCGCGAGCATGCGCGCCTCGTCGAAATAGTTGCCGACGATCTGCAGCCCCACGGGGCGGCCGCGCGCGCCGAACCCGCACGGGACCGAAAGCCCCGGCAGGCCCGCGAGGTTGATGGGAATCGTGTAGAGGTCGTCCAGGTACATCTGCACCGGATCCTGGCTGCGCTCGCCCAGGTCGAACGCGACCGAGGGGGCGGCCGGGCCCGCGATGAGGTCGCAGTGCGCGAACGCCTCGCTGAAATCGCGCGCGATGAGGCGGCGGATGCGCTGCGCCTGCAAGTAGTAGGCGTCGTAGTAGCCGTGCGAGAGCACGTACGTGCCGATCATGATGCGGCGGCGCACTTCCGCGCCGAAGCCCTGGGCGCGTGTCTTGGCGTACATGTCGTCCAGGTCCGCGTATTCGGGCGCGCGGTAGCCGTAGCGCACGCCGTCGAAGCGCGCGAGGTTGGAGGAGGCCTCCGCCGGGGCGAGCACGTAGTACACCGGCACCGAGAGGTGCTGGTTGGGCAGGCTCACGTCGACCAGCGTGGCACCGAGGGCGCGCAGCTGCCCGAGCGCGGCGTGGATCGGCTCGGCCACGTCGCGCGCGAGCTCGCTCGAGAAGTACTCGCGCGGCAGCCCGATGCGCAGGCCCTTCACCCCCTCGCCGATGCGACCCGGGTAGTCGTCCTTCGGGCGGTCGACCGAGGTGGAGTCGCGCGGGTCGAAGCCGGCCATCACGTCGAGCATCAACGCGAGGTCCTCGGCGCTGCGGCCGAGGGCGCCCGCCTGGTCGAGCGACGAGGCGAAGGCCACCATCCCGTAGCGCGAGACGCGTCCGTAGGTGGGACGCAGCCCGCAGGTGCCCGTGAACGAGGCGGGCTGGCGGATCGAGCCGCCCGTGTCGGTTCCCGTCGCTGCGGGTACCAGCCGCGCCGCGACCGCGGCCGCCGAGCCGCCCGAGCTGCCGCCCGGCACCGCGTCGAGGTCCCAGGGGTTGCGCACCGGCCCGAAGTACGAGTTCTCGTTGGACGAGCCCATCGCGAACTCGTCCATGTTCGACTTGCCCAGCATCACCGCGCCCGCGCGGTCGAACTGCTCGATCACGTGGGCATCGTACGGTGCAACGAAGTTGGCGAGCATGCGCGAGCCGCAGGTGGTGAGCCACCCCTTGGCGCAGAACAGGTCCTTGTGCGCGATCGGGATGCCCGTAAGCGGCGCCGCCTCGCCGCGCGCGATGCGCTCGTCGGCGGCGCGCGCCTGCCCGAGGCTCTTGTCGGGATCCACCGTGATGAAGGCGTTCAGGCGCGGGTTGAAGCGCTCGATGCGCTCGAGGCACAGGCGCGTGAGCTCGACGCTCGAAAGCTTGCGCGAGCGCAGCTGCCCGGCGAGCCGCGCGAGGGATTGCGGGAGCATGGCCTCGCGCGCCGCCTACTCGATGACCTTCGGCACGAGGTACAGCCCGTCCTCCACGCTCGGAGCGCTCGCCTGGAAGCGGCTGCGCTGGTCGTCCTCGGTGACCCGGTCCTCGCGCAGTCGCTGGCTCACCGCCTGCGGGTGCGACATCGGCTCCACCCCCGCCGTGTCGACCGCGGCCATGCGCTCGACCAGGGCGAGGATGCCGTTCAGCTCCGCGCGCAGGGCTTCGGCCTGGGCGGCGTCCACGTCGATGCGGGCCAGGCGCGCGAGCCTTGCGACTTCTTCGAGGGAAAGCATGCGAAAGTCGTTCTAACGCCTTAATTCGTCGCTATTTCGGGCTATTATAGGGGACCCCTTCCCGGGGGGACAGGCCGCAACCAGAAACCCATTACGGATCAAGATGTTCTCTTTCGTTTCCAAGTACTTTTCCACCGACCTCGCGATCGACCTCGGCACCGCCAATACGCTGATCTACGTGCGCGGCAAAGGCATCGTGCTCGACGAGCCCTCGGTGGTGGCCATCCGCCAGGAAGGCGGGCCCAACGGCAAGAAGACCATACAGGCGGTCGGCCTCGCGGCCAAGCAGATGCTCGGGCGCACGCCCGGCAACATCACGGCCATCCGCCCGATGAAGGACGGGGTGATCGCGGACTTCACGATCACCGAGCAGATGCTCAAGTACTTCATCAAGAAGATCCACGACAACCAGTGGTTCCGGCCCAGCCCGCGCATCGTGATCTGCGTGCCCTACGGCTCGACGCAGGTCGAGCGGCGCGCCATCAAGGAAAGCGCGATCGGGGCGGGCGCCTCGCAGGTGTTCCTCATCGAGGAGCCCATGGCCGCCGCCATCGGCGCGGACCTGCCGATCGCGGACGCCACCGGCTCGATGGTGGTGGACGTCGGCGGCGGCACGACCGAGGTGGGCGTGATCTCGCTGGGCGGCATCGTCTATTCCGCATCGGTGCGCGTGGGCGGCGACAAGTTCGACGAAGCGATCATCAACTACATCCGCCGCAACTACGGCATGCTGATCGGCGAGTCGACCGCCGAGCTGGTGAAGAAGCAGATCGGCTCGGCCTTCCCCGGCAGCGAGGTGCGCGAGATGGAAGTGAAGGGCCGCAACCTCGCGGAGGGCATCCCGCGCTCGTTCACCATCTCGTCCAACGAGATCCTGGAGGCGCTCACCGATCCGCTGAATTCCATCGTCTCGGCCGTGAAGAGCGCGCTCGAGCAAACGCCGCCCGAGCTGGGCGCCGACATCGCCGAGAAGGGCATGGTGCTCACCGGCGGGGGCGCGCTCCTGCGCGAGCTCGACCGCCTGCTCATGGAGGAGACGGGGCTGCCGGTGATCGTCGCCGACGACCCGCTCACCTGCGTGGTGCGGGGAAGCGGGCGCGCGCTCGAGGAGATGGACAAGCTCGGGACCGTGTTCACCAACGACTAGCACCGAAGGTTTCTTCGAGTCTGGCCCTTGAGGCCATGACATGATCCACGAGCCGCCTCCCTTCTTCCACCGCGGCCCGAGCCCGCTAGCGCGACTCACCTTCTTCACGCTCGCGGCCATCGCGCTGATGATCTCGGACCACCGCTTCCACGCCCTGGAGACGGTGCGCCTGTCGCTCGCGGTGCTCGCGCACCCGGTGCAGCAGCTCGCGGCGCTCCCGGGCCGGGCGGCCGGGCGCATCGCCGACTATTTCGCCAGCCAGGAGCGCCTGCTGCGCGAGAACCGCGACCTGCGGGTGAAGGTGCTCGAGCAATCGGCCCTGGCCCAGGAAGCGACGCTGCTGCGTGCCGAGGAAGAGCACCTGCTCGCGATGGCGCCGGGCAAGAGCCGCTACGGCCGGCACGGGACCATCGCCGAGATCCTGTACACCGCGCGCAATCCCTTCACGCGCAAGATCATCGTCGACAAGGGCCTCACCCAGGGCATCCAGCCCGGCATGCCCGTCATCGACGGCACCGGCGTGGTGGGACAGGTCACCAGCGTGGCCACGTTCACGAGCGAGGTCACGCTGGTCACGGAGCGCGACCAGTCGGTGCCGGTGATGCTGGTGCGCAACGGCCTGCGCGCGCTCGCCGTGGGATCGGGCAAGGACGGCGCGATCGAGATTCCGTTCATGCCCCTGTCGGCCGACGTGCTCGAAGGCGACCTGTTCGTGACCTCCGGCATCGACGGGACCTACCCGCCGGGGCTCATGGTCGCGCGCGTCACGAGCGTGGAGAAGAACGCGGCCTACGTGTTCGCCAAGATCCTCGCGCGCCCCGCCGCCGGCGTCGACAACTACCGCTACGTGATGGTGCTGCCGCTGGCCGCTCCCGGCGTGCCGCGACCCGAGACCCGGGACGAGGAGAAACGCAAATCCGGCAAGGAGCGCGCCGGGCCCCGCGGAAGGCGTGATGCGCTCCGCTGACCTCACGCCGGTCGCGCGCGACGTCCTCAAGATGCCCGCGAGCACCGGGCTCATCTTCCTCTCGGTCGCGGGCGCGTACCTGCTCTCGGTGCTTCCCTGGTCGGGATCATGGCTCCTGGCGCGCCCCGACTTCGTGCTGCTGGTGATCATCTTCTGGACGGTGCACGAGCCGCGCTCCGTCGGCCAGGGCGTGGCCTTCGCCCTGGGCATGCTGATGGACGTGAGCGACTCGATGCTGCTCGGCCAGCACGCGCTGGCCTACGTGCTCGCCGCCTACGGGGCGCAGGTGCTGCGGGTGCGGATCCTGTCGTTCCACATGCCCGAGCAGACGCTGCACCTGCTGGGCCTCACGCTCGTGGCCAGCTGCACGATGCTGCTGCTCAACCTGCTGCTCGGCGCGGAGTTTCCCGGCATCGCGTACTTCGTCTCGCCAGTGCTGACGGCGCTCGCCTGGGCGCCGGTGAACTGGGTGCTTTTCTCGGCGACGGCGCGCCGTCGCGGCGAAGGCTCGTCGTGATCGTCGGCCACGCGCTGCGCGACCAGCGGCGCGAGCTCACCGTCTTCCGCAATCGGATGATGGTGGCGGGATTCGCGATCGTCGCCGCCTTCGCGCTGCTGCTGGGACGCTTCGCGTGGCTGCAGGTGGTGCAGCAGGACTATTACCACACGCTCGCGGAGGCGAACCGCATCTCGGTCGTGCCGGTGGTGCCCAACCGCGGCCTCATCCTCGATCGCCACGGCGAGGTGCTCGCGGCGAACTATTCCGCGTACACCCTCGAGATCACGCCGAGCCGGGTGCCCGACGTCGAGCGCGCGATCGACGAGGTATCGAAGGTGGTCGAGGTGACCCCGCGCGACCGGCGCCGGTTCCGCAAGCTCGAGGAGGAGAGCAAGAACTTCGAGAGCCTGCCGATTCGCACGCGCCTCACGGAGGAGGAGGTCGCGCGCTTCGCCGTGAACCGCTACCGCTTCCCGGGCTTCGAGATCCGGGCGCGGCTCTTCCGCTCCTATCCGCACGGGGAAGTCGCCTCTCACGCCATCGGCTACATCGGCCGCATCAACGATGCCGACGTGAAGCGCATCGAGGCGGCCGGGCTCGCCACCAACTACAAGGGCACCGACCACATCGGCAAGCTCGGCATCGAGGGCGCCTACGAAAGGGAGTTGCATGGCGTGACCGGCTCCGAGCAGGTGGAGATCGACGCCGGCGGGCGCGCGATCCGGGCGCTTTCGCGCAGGGAGCCGCAGTCGGGCAACAACCTGGTGGTGACGATCGATCTGGAGCTGCAGAAGATCGCAGAGGACGCGTTCGGCGACTACAAGGGGGCGCTGGTGGCGATCGACCCGCGCAACGGCGAGATCCTGGCGCTGGTCTCGAAGCCCGGGTTCGACCCGAACCTCTTCGTCGACGGCATCGACCCGCAGAACTGGGACACGCTCAACAACTCGCCCGACAAGCCGCTGAACGACCGTGCGCTGCGCGGCCAGTATTCCCCGGGCTCCACCATCAAGCCGTTCATGGCGCTCGCCGCCCTGGAGTACAAGAAGCGCTCCCCGCAGTTCACCATCACGGACCCCGGATATTTCACGCTGCCCGGCGTATCCCATCGCTATCGCGACTGGAAGAAGGGCGGCCACGGCCTGGTGGACATGCACAAGGCGATCGTGGTCTCGTGCGACACCTACTTCTACGGGCTCGCCAACGAGCTGGGAATCGACGCGATCCACAATTTCCTGGCGCGCTTCGGTTTCGGTGCGCACACCGGCATCGACATCGAGGGCGAGCTCACCGGCCTGGATCCGTCGCAGCAGTGGAAGTGGGAGCGCCTGCACCAGAAGTGGTACGCCGGCGACACGGTGAGCGTGGGGATCGGCCAGGGCTACCTGCTCGCCACACCGATGCAGCTCGCCACCGCGGTGGCCACGCTCGCCGACGGCGGCGTGCCGGTGCATCCGCACCTGCTGAGGGCGGTGCAGGACTCGAAGACCCAGGAGTTGCGGCCGTACACCCTGCCCGACGCTGCGCAAACGCCGGTCGTGAAGCCGCAGAACCTCGCGCTGGTGCGCGACGCGATGGTGGACGTGACCAGGCCGGGCGGCACCGCGGTCCAGGCCTCGGAGGGCGCCCCGTATTCCATCGCGGCGAAGACGGGCACCGCGCAGGTGGTCGGCATGAAGCAGGGCGAGCGCTACGACGAGAAGCGGATGAAGCGCGAGCACTGGGACCACGCCCTCTTCATCGCCTTCGCGCCCGCCGACGACCCCAAGCTCGCGCTCGCGATCCTGGTGGAGAACGGGCAGCACGGCGGCTCGACGGCCGGCCCGATCGCGCGCCAGGTGTTCGACTACTACCTGCTCGGCAAGCGGCCGAAGGGCAAGATCCCGCCGCCGCCCGAGAACGCAGCCGACGAAGAACATGATTAGCCGCGCGTTCGACCTTTTGGCGCGGCGCATCGACGGGCCGCTGATGGCCGCGCTCGCGCTCACGCTCGCCCTCGGCCTCACGGTCGTGTACTCGGCCTCGGGCTCCTCGATGGACCGCGTCATGATCCAAGGGCGCAACATCGCGCTCGCCATCGTGGCGCTCTGGCTCTTCGCACAGGTCCATCCGCAGACGCTGATGCGCCTGGCGGTCCCGGCCTATGTGGCCGGCATGGCTCTGCTCATCGGCGTGGCGCTCTTCGGCGAGGTGCGCAACGGCGCGCGGCGCTGGCTGGACCTGGGGTTCGTGACGCTGCAGCCCTCGGAAGTGATGAAGATCGCGGTCCCGCTCGTGCTCGCCTGGTACTTTCACCGCCACGAGGAGGGCCTGCGGCTGCGCGACTTCGCACTGGCGGCGCTGCTGCTCGCCCTGCCGGTGGGGCTCATCGTGCGCCAGCCCGACCTGGGCACGGCGCTGCTCGTCTTCGCTTCCGGCTTCTTCGTGATCTTCCTCGCGGGCATCTCGTGGAAGGTGCTGCTCTCCCTGCTCGCCGTGGGGGCCGCGAGCCTGCCCTTCATCTGGCCCGTGATGCACGACTACCAGCGCCAGCGGATCCTCACCCTGCTCAACCCGATGGACGATCCGCTCGGCGCCGGCTACCACATCATCCAGTCCACCATCGCCATCGGCTCCGGGGGGGTCCTGGGCAAGGGCTGGCTCAACGGCACCCAGGCCCAGCTCGACTTCGTGCCGGAGCGTTCCACCGACTTCATCCTTGCGGTGTTCGGGGAGGAGTTCGGGCTCGCGGGCAACATCGTGCTGATCGTGCTCTACGTGCTCATCATCACCCGTGGCATGATGATCGCCGCCAACGCGTCCACGGTCTTCTCGCGCCTCGTGGCGGGAGCGATCACGCTCACGTTCTTCACCTACGGGTTCGTCAACATGGGAATGGTGAGCGGCATCCTGCCGGTGGTCGGCGTGCCGCTGCCGATGATCAGCTATGGAGGCACGGCCCTGCTGTCGATCCTCGCGGGATTCGGCATCCTCATGTCGATCTCCACGCACAAGCAGCTGGTGTCGAGCTGATGCGCGCGGCCGTGATCTTCGTGATCGTCGCACTCGCCCTCGCCCTCGGCGGCTGCGCCTGGGGGCCGAAGCGCCACGCGGGCGCCGGGTCCGGGCACTACTATGCCGACGACGGCCCGCCGGCATCGGTGCCCGACAACCTCGACCGGGTCCCCGACGCCGTGCCGCGCGACGAGCCGTTCAACCGCTACGCCAATCGGCCCTACACGGTACTCGGGCAGACCTACACGCCGGTCGCGGACAAGCAGCCCTGGAAGCAGCGCGGCATCGCGTCCTGGTACGGGCGCAAGTTCCAGGGCCAGCGCACGTCCTCGGGCGAGCCCTATGACATGTTCGCGATGACCGCGGCGCACAAGACGCTGCCGATCCCCAGCTATGCGCGCGTCACGAACGTGAAGAACGGCAAGTCGGTGGTGGTGCGCATCAACGATCGCGGGCCTTTCCTTTCCAACCGCATCATCGACCTTTCCTACGCCGCCGCCACGCGCATCGGTCTGGCCGCCGCGGGCAGCGGGATGGTGGATGTGGAGCGGGTGTTCGACGCGACGGCTCCGCAGACCGAGCGCGCGCCGCCCGCGCCGGCGCCTGCGTCGCCGCGGCCGCAGGCGCCGGCCGCGGTGCCCGAGGTGCCGCTGCTGACCCAGGAGAGCGCGGGCATATGGCTGCAGCTGGGCGCGTTCTCCAGCCCCGAGGGCGCGGAGAGCTTCCGCGACAAGGTGTCACGCGAGCTGCCGTGGATCCTCGAGCCGATCGTGATCCAGGCGCACGACGGCCTGCATCGCGTGCGCCTGGGTCCCTACCGCAACCGGGAAGAGGCCGGCGCCATCGCGGACAAGGTCCGCCGGTCCCTGGGCTTTTCGCCCTCCGTCATCACCCGCTGATGGTCGAGCGCGCGAGAAGATTCTTCACCTCGCTCGCCGCGCTCGCCGCGTTCACGCCGAGCGCCCTGCCGGCCGCGACCTTCGCGCAGGCGGCGACGGCGCCGCCGATCGCCGCGCGCGCCTATGTCCTCGTGGACACCCTGAGCGGGAAGACGCTCGCCGCCGGCTCGGAGAACGACCGCTTCGAGCCCGCCTCGCTCACCAAGATGATGACCGCCTACCTGGTGTTCGCCGCCCTGCGCGACCATCGCATCGACCCGCAGCAGCCGGTCAAGGTTTCCCTGGCCGCGTACACCGCCCCGGGCTCGCGCATGTTCGTCGACCCGGCCCGGGCGGTGAGCGTCGCGGAGCTGCTGCGCGGGCTCATCGTCGATTCCGGCAACGACGCCGCCATCGCCCTCGCGGAGGCGGTGGGCGGATCGCAGGAAGCGTTCGTCGCCGCGATGAATCGGCAGGCCGAGCGCATGGGCCTCGAGAACACGCATTTCGCCAACCCGACCGGCAAACCCGCCCCCGAGCACCATTCCTCGGCGCGCGACCTGGCGCGGCTCGCCGTGGCGCTGATCCGGGACTTCCCGGACCAGTACCCGCTCTTCGCGCAGAAGACGCTCGCGTACAACGGCATCACCCAGTCCAGCCGCAACCGCCTGCTGTGGACCGATCCCACGGTGGACGGGGTGAAGACCGGGTTCACCGAATCCTCCGACTACTGCATCGTCGCCGCGGCGCGCCGCGGCGAGCGCCGCCTCGTCGCGGTATTGCTCGGCGCCAAGTCGGACACGCTGCGCACCACGGAGGCCCAGAAGCTGCTCAACTTCGGCTTCCAGGCCTACGAGACGCGCCGCCTCTACCGCAAGGGCGAGCCGGTGGCGCATCCCGCCATCTACAAGGGGACGCGATCCACGGTGCGCCTGGGCTTCGATCGCGACGTGTGGGTCACCCTGCCGCGCGAGCAGTTCGGCGGCGTGCAGGCGGTGCTCGAGACGCGCCAGCCCTTCGTGGCTCCGCTTGCCGCAGGCGAGAAAGCGGGGATAATGAAGCTCATGCGCGACAACGCGCCGATCGCCGAATTTCCCGTCGTGGCGCTCGAGGAAGTGCCGGTCGCCGGTTTCCTCTCGCGCGGCTGGGACACCCTCAAACTGATGTTCCACCGATCGCCATGAACACTCCCGTCGCGCACTTCAACGGCCAGCTGTTGCCGCTCGAGCGCATCCGCATCTCCCCGCTCGACCGCGGGTTCATCTTCGGCGACGGGGTCTACGAGGTGATCCCCGTCTACGAAGGGGCGGCGCTGCGCGCGCGCGAGCACTTCGAGCGCCTGCAGCGCTCGATGGACGAGATCCGGCTGCGCAACCCGCACACCGTCGACGAGTGGATGTCGCTCACGCGGGAATTGCTCGCGCACCATCCGGGCAACCAGTCGGTGTACATCCAGGTCACGCGCGGCGCGCCCGCCAACCGCGACCACGTGATGCCGAAGGACCTCGCCCCCACGGTGTTCATGATGTGCCAGCCCCTCGCCTCGCCGTCGAGGGAAGCGGTGGACAACGGCGTCGCGTGCCTCACGGCGCGGGATTTCCGCTGGGAGAAGTGCCACATCAAGTCGACTTCCCTGCTGGGCAACGTGATGGCTCGCCAGCTCGCGGCCGACGCGGGCGCGGCCGAGACGATCCTGGTGCGCGACGGCTTCGTCACCGAGGCCTCGGCCTCGAACGTGTTCGTGGTGAAGGACGGGCGCGTCGCGGCCCCGCCCCGGGACAACCTGATCCTGCTGGGCATCACCTACGAGCTGATCGTGCGCCTGGCCGCCGAGGGCGCCGTCGCGCTCGACGTCCGGCCCGTGGCCGAGAGCGAGCTGCGCTCGGCCGACGAGATCTGGCTGTCCTCCTCCACCAAGGAGGTGCTCGCCGTGACCTCCCTCGACGGGCGGCCCGTCGGCAACGGCAAGCCGGGCCCCGTCTTCCGGCGCATGCACGCGCTCTACCAGGACTACAAGGAGGAGGCGCGCCGCCAGAGCGCCGTGGCGGCTTGAAACGGCGCGTCCCGGCACCCATCTCACGGTGATGGACATGACTACCGCGAACCTCCCCGAACCCCAGGACCAGACGCTGCTCACGTTCCCGTGCGTGTTCCCCATGAAGGTGATGGGTAGACGCGAGGACGGGTTTGCGCAGACCGTCACCGAGATCGTGCTGCGCCACGCCGAGGATTTCCGTCCCGAGACCATCGAGATGCGCTCGTCGAAGAACGCGCGCTACCTCTCGCTCACCGTGACCATCAACGCGCGCTCGCGCGAGCAGCTCGACGCCCTGTACTCGGAGCTGTCGAAGCATCCGATGGTGATGATGGTGTTGTGAAGGTCCGCCGCCTGGGGCGCGTCGCGTACGAGCCCACCTGGCGGGCGATGCAGGCGTTCAACGCGGCGCGCACGGACGAAACCGGCGACGAGCTGTGGCTGCTCGAGCATCCCCCGGTCTTCACCCTGGGCCTCGCCGGCCGGCGCGAGCACGTCCTCGATCCCGGCGACATTCCCGTCGTGGCGACCGACCGCGGCGGCCAGGTGACCTATCACGGCCCGGGTCAGGCGGTGGCCTACGCGCTGCTCGACGTACGACGGGCGCGCATCGGCGTGAAGGAGCTGGTGCGCCGCCTCGAGGAGGGCGCCCTCGGCGTCCTCGCTGCCTACGGTTTGCGCGGCGAGCGGCGCTCGGGCATGCCCGGCGTCTACCTCGACGGGGCGAAGATCGCCGCCGTGGGCCTGCGCATCGCGCGCGGCTGCAGCTACCACGGGCTCGCGGTCAACGCCGACGTGGACCTCGCGCCTTTCGGGCGCATCGACCCGTGCGGCTACCCGGGCCTCGCCTCGACGCGCCTTGCCGACCACGGCGTCCGTGATAGCATCGATGCGGTGCAGCAAAAGCTGGCCGACTGCCTCGTGCGCACCCTCTCCTGATGCCCGAATCCGACCTCAAGCTGCAGCAGAAGCGCTCGCTCAAGACCGCCCGCATCCCCGTGAAGGTGGTGCCGGCCGAGCCGCTGCGTAAGCCCGAGTGGATCCGCGTGCGCGCCGGCGGGGGCGAGCGCTTCACCGAGATCAAGAAAATATTGCGCGACGCGGGCCTGCACACCGTGTGCGAGGAGGCCTCGTGCCCGAACATCGGCGAGTGCTTCGGCCACGGCACGGCCACCTTCATGATCATGGGCAGCCTGTGCACGCGCCGCTGCCCGTTCTGCGACGTGGCCCACGGCCGGCCGCAGCCGCTCGATCCCGAGGAGCCCCGCCACCTGGGCGAGACGATCGCGCGCATGAAGCTCGGCTACGTCGTGATCACCAGCGTGGACCGCGATGACCTGCGCGACGGCGGCGCGGGGCATTTCGTCGACTGCATCCGCGCCGTGCGCGCCCTTTCGCCCGGCACCCGGATCGAGATCCTCACGCCGGACTTCCGCGGCCGCCTGGAGCGCGCGCTCGGGGTGCTCGACGCGGCGCCGCCGGACGTAATGAACCACAACCTGGAGACCGTGGCGCGACTGTACAGGCAGGCGCGGCCGGGCTCGGACTACGCCCACTCCCTGGAGCTGCTGCGCGCGTTCAAGGCGCGCCACCCGCGGGTGCCGACCAAGTCGGGCCTCATGGTCGGCCTGGGCGAGACGAACGAAGAGATCCTCGAGGTGATGCGCGACCTGAGGGCCCATGGAGTGGAGATGCTCACCATCGGCCAGTACCTGCAGCCGTCGCGGCACCACCTGCCGGTGCTGCGCTTCGCGCACCCGGACGAGTTCCGCATGTTCGAGCGGGAAGCCGCGCGCATGGGATTCGTGAACGCGGCCTGCGGGCCGATGGTGCGCTCGAGCTACCACGCGGACCGCCAGGCGGCCGATGCCGGGCTCGCCTAGCCCGTCCGACTATTCGATGGCCGCGTAGGCCGGCAGCGTGAGGAAATCCACGTAGTCGTCCGACGTGGTGATCTCCTCGAAGAGCTTCGCCCCCTCGGCGTAACGCCCGCCCGCGTAGGCGTC
Source organism: uncultured beta proteobacterium (assembly GCA_963792865.1). Lineage (GTDB taxonomy): Bacteria > Pseudomonadota > Gammaproteobacteria > Burkholderiales > Usitatibacteraceae > Usitatibacter. The sequence goes on along the minus strand of CAWBYB010000014.1, from coordinate 279,798 downwards.
GGCGCCCACGATCGAAGGCGTCTTCGCGAGCTCGTCGGCCAAGACCTGGCGGAAGAGCTCCTTCGTCACCTTGCGGCCGTCGGCGAGGACGCCCTTGGGCGAGCGGATCCACTGCCACACCTGCGAGCGCGAGATCTCGGCTGTCGCCGCATCCTCCATGAGGTTGAAGATCGGCACGCAGCCGTTGCCCGCGAGCCAGGAGCCGATGTACTGGATGCCGACCTGGATGTTGTTGCGCAGGCCCGCCTCGGTGACGGGCGTCTCGGGCCGGAATGCGAGCAAGTCCTGCGCGGTGACGTGCACGTCAGGTCGCTGGCGGGCGTACTGGTTGGGCCCCGGCATGTGCCGGTCGAACACTTCCCTGGCGATCGCCACCAGCCCCGGGTGCGCGACCCAGGTGCCGTCGCAGCCGTCGGCGGCCTCGCGCTCCTTGTCGGCGCGCACCTTGGCCATCGCCGCCTCGTTGGCCGCCGGATCGTTCTTGATCGGGATCTGGGCCGCCATGCCGCCCATGGCCGGAGCGTTGCGGCGGTGGCAGGTCTTGACCAGCAGCAGCGCGTAGGCCCGCATGAACGGCGAGGTCATCGTCACCTGCGCGCGGTCGGCGAGGCAGAACTCGCGGTGCGAGCGCAGCTTCTTGATGCACGAGAAGATGTAGTCCCAGCGGCCGATGTTCAGTCCCGCCGAGTGTTCCCGCAGCTCCCACAGGATCTCGTCCATCTCGAAGGCGGCGGGCATGGTCTCGATCAGCACGGTGGCGCGCACGGAGCCGTGCGGCACGCCGAGGCGCTTCTGCGCCGTGGTGAAGATGTCGTTCCAGAGGCGCGCCTCGAGGTGCGATTCGAGCTTCGGCAGGTAGTAGTACGGGCCGCTCGCTAGCGCGCGCAACTCGGCCGCGTTGTGGAAGAAGTGCAGGCCGAAGTCGAACAGGCTCCCCGACACCGGCCGGCCGTCGAGGAGCACATGCTTCTCGTCCAGGTGCCAGCCGCGCGGGCGCGGGATGAGTACCGCCGTGCGCTCGTTCAGCTGGTAATGCTTGCCCGACTGCTCGAGGGTGATCTCGCGGCGCACGGCGTCCATCAGGTTCGCCTGGCCGGAGATCATGTTGTCCCAGGTGGGACAGTTCGCGTCCTCGAAGTCCGCCATGAACGTCGAGGCACCCGAGTTGAGCGCGTTGATGACCATCTTGCGGTCCGTGGGGCCGGTGATCTCGACCCGGCGATCGAGCAGGTCGGGCGGCTGGTGCGCGATCGTCCAGTCCGACTCCCGGATCGACTGCGTATCGGGGAGGAAATCGGGCATGCGTCCGGCATCGAATTCCCGCTGCCGTTCGGAGCGCCGGGCCAGCAACTCGCGGCGCCGTGGCTCGAATTCGCGGCAAAGCGAGACGACGAACGCGAGCGCCTCGGCGGTGAGCACGCGCGAGAATTCGGGTGGCAGCGGCGCCGCGATCCGCAGGCCGGCGGGTAGGTCGATCCTCGTTTCCATGGGGCGCCTCTGGGGGAGCTTGCAGTTTATTACCGTACTCGCATAGCATTAATGCATTCCATAAGTTAAGCGTCTTATACTTTCCCTGCGACATGGACCGTTTCAAGGAACTCACCACCTTCGTCGAAGTGGCCCAGCGCGGAAGCCTTTCGGCCGCGGCTCGCGAGGAAGGCATCACTCCCGCGATGGTGGGGCGGCGCATCGACCAGCTCGAGGAGCGCCTGGGCGTGAAGCTCTTCAAGCGCTCCACGCGCAAGGTTACGCTCACTCCCGAAGGCAGCACCTTCTACGAGGACTGCCACCGGATCCTCGACGAGCTGCGCAGCGCCGAGGACGCGCTCGCCGTGGGGGCCAGGAGCGCCTCGGGGCGCCTCATCGTGACGGCGCCGACCGCCTTCGGGCGCAAGCACATCGCGCCGCACCTGCCGGCGTTCATCGCCGAGCACCCCAACCTCGCGATCACGCTGCATCTCTCGGAGCGCCTCGTGGACCTGAAGAACGAGCGCTTCGACCTGGCGATCCGCATCGCGGACCTGAAGAGCGCCGACCTCATCGCCGCGAAGCTCGCGCGCAACCACCGCGTGGTGTGCGCGGCCCCGGCCTATTTCAAGCGCGCCGGCAGGCCGCGGACGCTCGCCGACCTCGCGCAGCACAACTGCCTGGTGACGAGCACCGAGGACGGCGTGGCGGACGCCTGGAGCTTCCAGGAAAAGGGCCGGCCGATCACGGCGAAGGTCGCGGGCAACCTCCAGTGCAACGACGGCGAGGTGCTCACGCGCTGGGCGATCGCGGGCGAGGGGATCGCCTGGCGCAGCGCCTGGGAGGTGAGCGAGGAGGTGAAGCGGGGCCGCCTGGTGACGGTGCTGGACGAGCACGCGTTCCCGGGCAACAACATCTACGCGGTGTACCCGGAGCGCCGCCTGCTGCCGGCCAAGGTGAAATTCTTCATCGAGTTCCTGCGCAAGACCTTCGGCGACCCCCCGTACTGGGAGTAAGGGCTAGCGGAACTCCTTCACCACGTGGTGCTGGCGTCGGCTCACGGGCAGCTTCTCGCCGGTGGCCTTGATCACTACCGCCCAGCCGGATTCGCTCTCCTCGGCGTTGCGCTCGAACCCGGCGATGGCGTGGCGCGCCACGAGGCAGTTGCGGTGCACGCGCACGAAGACGGACTCGAACTCCTCCTCGAGATGGGTGAGCGACTCCTCCACGAGGTACTCGCGCTCGGCGGTGCGCACCGTCACATACTTGAGCTCCGCGCGCAGGTAGAGCACGTCGGTGAGCGCCACCAGGTGGATCTTGCCGCGCTCGTGCACCGAGAGGTGGCGCCGCGGCAGGTTGGCGGCGGCCTCGAGCGCCTCGCGGGAGACCGGCGGTGCCGCACGGGTCTTGCCGAGCGCGGTGAGCAGGCGCTCGAGGCGGATGGGCTTGAGCAGGTAGTCGATCGCGTTCACCTCGAAGGCCTTGATCGCGTAGGTGTCGAACGCGGTGGTGAAGATGATGGCCGGGGGCGAGGCCATGCCCGCGATGTGCCGCGCGGCCTCGAGCCCGTCGATCTCGGGCATGCGGATGTCGAGCAGCACGATATCCACCTTCGTGCGGTTGAGCACGTCGAGGACCTCGCGGCCGTTGCGCGCCTCGTCGACGATGACCAGCGGAAAACGCTCGCGGCACTCGTCGAGCAGGTCGCGCAGCCGCGCTCGCGCCGGCGCCTCGTCGTCGGCGATCAGGATGCGCGGCACCTCCCCTTGGGCGAGCGTCATGCGGGCGCCGCGAGGTAGGGAAGGCGAATCATCACCCGGTAGCGCCCGTCGCGCGCCTCCGAATGCATGCTCGCCTCCGCGTCGAAATGCAGTTGCAGGCGCTCGCGGATGTTGGCGATGGCCATCCGGTTGCCGGAAGCGTGGCGGCCCTCGGTCGGGAACGGGTTGGTGAGCTCCATGACGAGCTCTTTGCCCGTCAGGCGCACCTCGATCACGATCTCGCCGCCGTCGGGCGAGGGCTCGATCCCGTGATAGACGGCGTTTTCCACCAGCGGCTGCAACATGAGCGGCGGCACCAGGGCATCGGGGGGCATGGACGCGGTCTTCCAGGTGACGCGCAGGCGCTCGCCCAGGCGCAGGCTCTCGATCGCAAGGTACTGGCGCGCGAGCTCCACCTCGCCGGCAATGGGAGCGAGGGTGCGGTTGTCGGCCATCAGCACGCGAAAGAGATCGGCCATGTCCTCGAGGACACGCTCCGCCCGGCGCGGCTCGGAGCGGATCAGCGACAGGACCGCGTTGATGCTGTTGTAGAGGAAATGCGGGCGGATGCGCGCCTGCAGGGCCTGGATGCGCGCCTCGGCGACGGCCGGCGACAGCGCCCGCGCGCGCAGGTCGAAGTAGGCGATGGCGACGCCGGTGACGAAGAGCACGAGGATCGCGACCTGGGCGAACGGCAGCGGGCGGCGGTCCGAGAGCGCGTCGCCGAGGGTGTGCGCCACCAGCCAGGCTACGGCCAGCTCGAAGACCGCGACCGCGGCGATGGAGCGGGCGTAGCCCATCGCGTGCAGCCACCGGCGTCCCGCGCAAAGCGCCACCAGGCTCATGATGAGGATCGGCTCGCCGAAGACCGCGAGCATCAGGAATTCGTACCAGATCGCCTGCGGCTGTGGTGCGCGCAGGACCGCGGCGGCGGCCAGCAACAGGTTCACCACCACCAGCGAACGCAGCATCACGCCGAGATTGCAGAAGTTCGGCAAGCGGATGCCCGTACCAGTCTGATTTATACTCGCCACGTTCCCCATTTGGCCATCGCCGCGCATTCCATGCAACAGGACGACCCGCCGGCCGGCAAGGCAGGCACCGGGAAAGCATGGTCCGGGCGCTTCGCCGAGCCCGTAGACGCCCTCACCCAACGCTTCAACGCATCGGTCGGTTTCGACCGGCGCCTGGCGGAATTCGACATCCAAGCCTCGCTCGCCCATGCCCGCATGCTCGAGCGCTGCCGCCTGATCGGCGCCGACGATCTCGCCGCCATCGAGCGCGGCATGGCGCAGATCCTGGAGGAGGTGCGCTCCGGCCGCTTCCCCTGGTCGGTCGAGCGCGAGGACGTCCACTTCAACATCGAGTACCGCCTCACGGAGCTGGTGGGCGACGCCGGCAAGCGGCTGCACACCGCGCGCTCGCGCAACGACCAGGTCGCCACCGACCTGCGCCTGTGGCTGCGCGGCGAGATCGACCAGCTCGCCGCCCTGCTGCGCAGCGTGCGCGAGCGGCTGCTGGACCTGGCCGCCGAGCACGTGGAGACGCTGATGCCCGGCTTCACGCACCTGCAGGTCGCGCAGCCGATCACCTTCGGCCACCATCTCATGGCCTACTTCGAGATGTTCACCCGCGATGCCGAGCGGCTTGCCGATTGCCGCCGGCGCATGAACCGCCTGCCCCTGGGCGCCTCGGCGCTCGCCGGGACGAGCTACCCGATCGACCGGGAGTCGGTCGCGCGGGAGCTGGGATTCGACGGCGTGTGCGAAAACTCGCTGGATGCCGTCTCCGATCGGGACTTCGCCGTGGAATTCCTCGCCGCGGCCGCGCTCGCGATGGCCCACGTCTCGCGCCTCGCCGAGGAGCTGGTGATCTGGATGAGCCCGCCCTTCGGCTTCGTGCAGATCGCCGAGCGTTTCTGCACCGGCTCCTCGATCATGCCGCAGAAGAGGAACCCGGACGTCCCGGAGCTCATGCGCGGCAAGACCGGCCGGGTCTACGGCTCGCTGGTGGCGCTGCTCACCGTGATCAAGGGACAGCCCCTCGCGTACAACAAGGACAACCAGGAAGACAAGGAGCCGCTGTTCGACGCAGCCGACACGCTGCGCGACGTGCTCGCCCTGCTGGCCGAGATGCTGCCGGGGGTGCAGCCGCGGCCCGAGAAGATGCTCGCCGCCCTGCGCGAGGGCCACGCCACGGCCACCGACCTCGCCGACTACCTGGTGCGCAAGGGGATGGCGTTTCGCGACGCCCACGAGGTCGTCGCACGGGCGGTGCGCGCCGCCGACGAGCAGGGCAAGGACCTCGCGGGACTGGGCGTGGATGGGCTGCGGCGTTTCTCCCCGCTCGTGGGCGAGGATGCGTTGCAGGCGCTCACGCCCGAGGGCTCCGTCGCCTCGCGCGGCCACGTGGGCGGCACGGCCCCGCAAGCGGTCCGCGCCGCCATCGCGCGGGCGCGCAAGCGACTCTGACTAGGCAGCCTCCACCGTCTTGGCTTCGTAGATCCGGCAGATCCTGCGGGTTTCGGGGCCGGAAAGGCGATCGCCCATCTGCCCGCACCGGTAGATGCGCTGCGAGAGCTTCTGGCACCACGCGCAGCTGTGGCACACCCCGAAGGGGGCGCCCTCGTTGTCCTGCTGCAGGGTGACCAGCGCCTCGCGCAGGGCCGAAACGGCATTGCGGATGCGGTTGGGGCTGATGTTGCGCGTGGCGTTCTGCCACGCGAGGGCGGGCTGCGATTCGTAGAGCAGGCGCTCGCCGGAAGGCGACAGGCGCAGGCGCACGACGCGCCGGTCGATGTCGTCCTCGAAGCGCTCGATCAGCCCGCGCCGGTCGAGCAGCAGCAGCGTCTGGGACACGGTGCCCTTGGTGAGGCCCAGATACTCGGCGAGGGCCTGCGGGGTGTTCGAGTAGCGATTCGCCTTGCTGAGGTAGATCAGCGCCTGCACGTGGACCGGCTGCAGCGATTCCTCGGCACCCGCCTTGCGCAGCTCCGAGCGCATGAGGTTGCCGAGGCGCTCGACGAGCTCCAGCAGGACGATTGGGTTCTTGTCCAGGCGCGCCTCCGTGGCGGAAACGACCGCGTTCCGCCATTAGTATCGGCTCGATACGAAGTTGTCAAGGTTTTCATTCGACAATTTATCGTGTCGACTCGAAACCAACCGGCTTTGGGTGCGTTCGGCGCCGTCTTTTCTGCGCTATCCGCTGCTTCTATCGGCTCCACGCGACCTGCACGCCGCCCTGCGACGCGATGATCCGCGCGAGCGAGGCGAAAAGCTCGTCGCCGCTGCGCGTGTCGCGCCACGCGCCCTCCCGCCAGGCGAAATGGAAGCCCCCCGATCGCGCAGCCACCCAGATCTCGCGGTTGGGCGTCTGGCGGTTGACGATGATGCGGCTGCCGTCGGGACACTCGATGGTGAGCACGCCCGCCTCGAGGTCCACGTCCAGCGTGTCGAGCGCTTCGACGGCCGTTTCGACCCGCGCGAGCGCCTCGTCCACCGCCCGATGGAATTCCGATTCCGTCATAATGCCGGCCATGATACGCGCCCTCGTCATCGTCGCGCTCACGCTCACGCTCGCGGCCTGCGGCCAGAAGGGGCCGCTGCGGTTGCCCGATGCGCCGCCCGGGAAGCCCGCGCCGACCTCGCATCCATGAGCCCGCTCGAACGGGTCAACGGCGAGCTGCGCATGGAGGGGGTGGCGCTCGCGGAGGTGGCGCAACGCTACGGCACCCCGTGCTACGTGTACTCGCGGGCGGCGATCGAGTCCGCGTTTCGCGAGTTCGACGAGGGTCTCGCGGCGGTCGACCATCTCGTCTGCTACGCGGTCAAGGCGAACTCCAATCTCGCGGTGATAGATGTGCTGGCGCGCCTGGGAGCGGGCTTCGACATCGTCTCCGGGGGAGAGCTCGCCCGCGTGCTCGCGGCGGCAGGGGCGGCCTCGCGCGTGATCTTCTCCGGCGTGGGCAAGTCGGAGGCGGAGATCCGGGCCGCGCTCGCGGCCGACATCAAGTGCTTCAACGTCGAAAGCGAGCCGGAACTCGAGCGCCTCGACGCGCTGGCCGGCGCGATGGGCCGGCGCGCGCCGGTATCCCTGCGCATCAACCCGGACGTCGATGCCGGCACGCATCCCTACATATCGACCGGCCTTGCGGGGAACAAGTTCGGCATCCCGCACGCCCGCGCGCTCGAGGCCTACCGCCACGCGGCACGCCTCGCGAACCTGCGCATCGTCGGAATCGGCTGCCATATCGGCTCGCAGATCCTCGAGACCGCCCCGCTCGATCAGGCCCTCGAGCGCGTGATGGACCTCGTGTCCGATCTTGCCTCCGAGGCGATCGTACTCGAGCACGTGGACCTGGGCGGCGGCCTTGGGATCCGGTATCGCGACGAGACCGCGCCCGACATCCGCGCCTATTGCGAACGGCTCGCCCGTCGCCTCGCCTCGAGCGGGCTGCAGGTTCTGGTCGAGCCCGGGCGCGCGATCGTGGGGTCGGCCGGCGTGCTGCTCACCCGGGTCGAATATCTCAAGCTCGACAAGGCGAAGCGCTTCGCGGTGGTCGACGCCTCCATGAGCGAGCTGCTGCGACCCGCGCTCTACGAGTCGTGGCACGAGATCGTCCCGGTGCGGCAGGCGCGGGGCCTGGCCGGCGCCACATACGATGTCGTCGGGCCGGTGTGCGAGTCCGCCGACGTGCTCGGCGAAGGGCGCTCGCTGGCGATCGAGGCCGGCGACCTGCTCGCGATCCTGTCGGCCGGCGCCTACGGGATGACGATGGCCTCGAATTACAATTCGCGCCCGCGCCCGCCCGAGGTCCTCGTCGATCGCGGCCAGTCCTACGAGGTGCGCGCTCGCGAGACGATCGCGTCGCTGCACGCCCTCGAGCAGCGGCTGCCCGGCGCCTGAGGCGCCCGGCGCGTGCAAAGCGCGCCATGGGGCGCCAACTGGTATCGAGACGACACCAATTGGGCGCGAGTCCGGTCAAATAGTCATGCTTGACACAAGCGGATTTCGCCGAATCGCGTCTAGAATCGGTTCACCAATCTCGTTCGATGCGAATCCGAACGCTTGGTAGTGTCAGGACCACCCATCGGGAGGCCGGCACGACAGACAATCGGTCCAACATTGAAAGGAGTCGAATATGGCTACGAAGAAAAAGTCCGCGAAGAAAAAACCCGCCGCCAAGAAAAAGACCGCCAAGAAGAAGTCTTCGAAAAAGCGTGTAGCGAAGAAGAAGACTTCCAAGAAGAAGGCTGCGAAGAAGAAATCTTCGAAGAAGAAGTCCTCGAAGAAGAAGTCCTCGAAGAAAAAAGCTGCGAAAAAGAAGCCGGCCCGCAAGGCGGCGAAAAAAAAGCCAGCGAAGAAGAAAGCGGCGAAGAGAAAGCCCGCGATGACGTCGGCACCGATGAAGCCCATGGCTCCCGCGGTCACTCCCGTCATCACGCCGCTGATCAAGCCGATGAGCTAACCGGGAGCCACACGGCATCCGATAGCTATCGGCTCGACCCGAACACGAGGCGCGACCCGACCGGTTCCGCGCACGCGGTCAGCAGCACGGCCGGGTAGCGCCTCGCAAGCGGGCAATATCCCGAACCTTCAAGTGCGGCGCAGGGGCCAGGCTTCCAGCGTCGTGTAGCGTCCCGTCCCCGCTTCGGTGCGCACCAGCGCCAGCCTGTCCGCGTCCCAGCCGATCGGCTCGATCATCGCGCGCGGCACGGTCCTGACGATGCGTCGCGCGAGCGTGACGTGGGGAACGAAGTTCCGGTCTTCCAGGGCGAAGCCGGCCCCACGCAATCCCCGGGCAAGATCGAACTGCAGCCCCATCAATGCCTCCGCGGGCGAATTGCTTCCCGCCCAGGCCACGCGCGCGCGTGCAAAGGAGCCCACGCAGTCCAGCCTCACCGGGATGTCGGCGCCGGGCAGCGACGCGGCGACCTCGCCGGCATCCGCGGCACGTTCCGGAGCCACCTCGCCGAGAAACGCGACGGTAAGGTGGACCTTGTCGAGCGCAACCACCCTTCCGCCGGCCGAGCGCGCCACCTCGCGCGCGAGCCGCGCCAGCTCTTCGGCGGCAGGCGCGTCAGGCCACAACGCGAAGAAGAGCCGCGCCACGGCTTACAGGAGGACGATGGTGGCCAGCCCGAGAAAGATGAAGAAGCCCATGCTGTCCGTCGCGAAAGTCACGAATACGCTCGAGCCGATGGCCGGATCGCGTCCGAACCGCTGCATGACGAGCGGGATGAAGATGCCCGCGAGCGCCGCCACGACGAGGTTGAGCAGCATGGCAAGCGCCATGACCCCGCCCAGTGCCACGTTGCGGTAGAGCATCCAGGCGACCACCCCGAGCACCCCGCCCCACATCACTCCGTTGAGCGCGCTGATGCCCAGCTCCTTGGCGAGGAGGCGCCGGGCGCTGCTCGCGCTCACCTGGCCCAGAGCCAGAGCGCGCACGATGAGGGTCGTGGTCTGGTTCCCGGAATTGCCGCCGATTCCGGCGACGATCGGCATCAACGCGGCGAGTGCCGCCAGCCTGGAGATGGAGCCCTCGAACGCCCCGACCACGCGCGAAGCCACGAACGCGGTGCAGAGGTTCAACGCCAGCCATGGCCCGCGATTCCTGGCACTCTCCCACACGCTCGCGAAAATGTCCTCCTCCTCGCGCAGGCCCACCTTGCCCAGTTCCTGCGCCTCCTGGCGATCGCGCACGTATTCGAGCACCCTATCCACGGTGATGCGTCCCACGACTCGACCTTCCCCGTCGACCACCGGGGCGCAGACCAGGTCATAGCGGTCGAAGGCCTCCGCAGCGTCGTCGGCGTCGCTTTCGGGCGCGAACGAGATCACCTCGCGGTCATAGAGGCCCGCGATCAGGACGTCGGGATCGGTCACCAGCAGGCGATTGAGCGGCAAGGCCCCCTTCAGGTGGTCAGCGCGATCGACCACGAACAGCGCATCGGTTTGACCCGGGAGCTCGTCGAAGCGGCGCAGGTAGCGCAGCGCGACTTCGCAAGTCACGTCTTCGCGGATGCTCACGACCTCGAACTCCATGAGCGAGCCCACCGTGCCCTCGGGGTACGAGAGCGCCGACTGGAGGTTCGCCCGGTCCTCGACGTCCTGCGCCTCGATGATGTGCTGGACCACCTCTTCGGGCAGGTCCGGCGCGAGGTCGGCGATCTCGTCGGCATCGAGGTGCTGGGCCGCGGCCACGATCTCGGCGCTGTCCATGTCCTGCAGCAGCGTGTCGCGAACCGCGTCGGACACCTCGAGCAGGATCTCGCCGTCGCGGCCGCGGGGCACCAGCCCCCATGCCCAGAGGCGATCCTCGAGCGGCAGGCCCTCGAGCACATACGCGACGTCGGCGGGATGCAGCTCCTCCAGCAGCTCCCGGGCCCGTCGGGAAAGCAGCGCGTCGTCCGCCGGATTCTCGTCGTCGTGGCGGCGGGCCACGATGCGCTCCATGGCTTCCAGGAATTCCTGGGGGGAGCCCGCGACTTCGATCTCGTCGGTGCGAGCGCCCGTCTTCATGGCAGCTCCGCAGCAGGCATGCGCGCCAGGATGATCTGGGTCTTGTGCGCGAGCCAGGCCGTGTGACGATTTCGATCGTAGAACCGCGGATTCGGGACCATGGCGGCAAGGCGTGCCGAGGCCTCCGGCCCCAGTGCAGCCGCGCTGGTTCCGTAGTAATGACGCGCCGCCGCCTCCGCGCCGAATAGCCCCTCACCCCACTCGATCACGTTGAGGTAGATCTCGAGGATGCGGCGCTTGTCCATCAGGTGCTCGATCATGACGGTGATGAGTGCTTCCTGCCCTTTGCGCCATGGCGTGCGCGCTGCGGACAGGAACAGGTTCTTCGCGAGTTGCTGCGAGATCGTGGATCCGCCCGCGACAACGTGACCCTTCCTGAGGTTCTTCTCGCGCGCCTTCTCGATGGCCTCCCAGTCGAAGCCCTCATGATCGACGAAGCGCGAGTCTTCCGCCACCACGACCGCTCGCTTCAGGTACGGGGAGATGCGCTCATAGGGTACCCAGGTGCTCCGAAGCCGGGCGCCGGGATTGCGCGCCCGCATCTGCTCCAGCCGCGCGCGCATGAACGCGGTCGTCTCGGGATTGTGGTCCGTCCACCACCAGACGCGAGCGACATAGGACAGCTGCAGGGCGAGGAAAATACCCGCGGCTGCCACCGCGAGCCATGCCCCGTAGCGCAGGAGCGCCTTCACGCCCGGCGCAGGCGCAGCTCCGCGAGGAGCGCCGCCGTTTCCGGCCTGCGGCCGCGCCAGACGAGGTACGATTCGGCCGCCTGTTCGACGAGCATTCCGAGGCCGTCGGATACGCGCGCCCCGGCGGCACGCGCGCGGGAGAGGAATGGCTCGGCGGCCGAGCCATACGCCATGTCGTACGCGAACGTCGCGGCGCGCAGCACCCCCTCCGGCAACGCGAGCGGCTCGCCGAGCGTGGAAGCGGAAGTCGCATTCACCACCAGGTCGTACCGATCGGCGGGGACTGCTTCGAGGGAGACGGCCCGGATCGCGCCGCTCGCGCCAAACTGCGCCTCGAGCTCCTCGGCGCGTCGCATCGTGCGGTTCGCGACCACCAGCACCTCGGGACCTTGCTCGAGCAACGGCGCGACTACTCCGCGCGCCGCTCCCCCGGCGCCCAGGAGCAGGATGCGTCGGTGCGCCAGGTCCAGCGCGAGGTTGCGGGTCAGGTCTGCGACGAGACCGACGCCGTCGGTATTGTCGGCCTCTATGCGATCCGCGCGCCATGCGAGCACATTGGCCGCGCCGGCGGCGAGCGCGCGTGCGCTGGCCAAGTCCGCGAATCGCAACGCGTCGACCTTGAACGGCAAGGTCACATTCGCCCCGTTGCCGCCCTCCGAGAAGAAGCGCCGTGCGGTCGCCTCGAATCCATCGAGCGGCGCGAGCAATGCCGAGTATTGGATGCCCTCGCCCAGGTCGCGCGCGAATCGCGCGTGAATGGCCGGCGAGAGGCTGTGCGACACCGGATTGCCGATGACGACGTAGCGATCGATCGGAGAGGATGCGGACACGACGAGTTCGGGAATGACGGGGCGCGGCAATCATAGTGCCTGGGACTGCCGCGCCCGCGAGTTTATATAGTATGTCGCCTCGAGCCGCAGCCCCCTTGGCAATGCTCTATCATGGTGCGCATGGCGCACCCTTGCACCATGATGGAGCGCCGGGAGCCTCGGAATGCAAATTGTACCTTTTTTATCAGTAACTTGGGCAGCCGATCGCGTGGCATGTTTTCTGCTGAATCAACGCCTCGATCGGGCCTATCTATCTGCCCGGCCCCCATTTTCGCGCATCAATCACCCATCAGGAGACCTAAATGGCAGTCGCCGACGTGTTCAAAACCATCAAAGAAAACGAGGTCAAGTTCGTGGACCTTCGCTTCACCGACACCCGCGGCAAGGAGCAGCACGTCTCGGTGCCGGTAAAAGCCTTCGGCGAGGACAAGTTCAAGGACGGGCACGCCTTCGACGGGTCGTCGATCGCCGGCTGGAAGGGCATCGAGGCCTCCGACATGCTGCTTATGCCGGATCCGGATTCCGCGCGCATGGATCCGTTCTACGACGAGCCCACGCTCACGCTGTCGTGCGACGTCCTCGAGCCCATGACGGGCAAGGGTTACGATCGCGACCCGCGCACCATCGCCAAGCGCGCCGAAGCCTACCTCAAGAGCTCCGGCCTCGGCGACGCCGCGTACTTTGGACCCGAGCCCGAGTTCTTCATCTTCGACGCCGTCGAATGGAAGGTGGACATGTCGGGCAGCTTCGTCAAGATCTACTCCGAGGAGGCGCCCTGGGCGAGCGACGCCAAGATCGAGGGCGGCAACCTCGGCCATCGCCCGCCGGTGAAGGGCGGCTACTTTCCGGTGCCTCCCGTCGACTCGCTCCAGGACATCCGCTCGGCGATCTGCCTCGCGCTCGAGGAGCAGGGCGTGGAGGTGGAAGTGCACCACCACGAGGTGGCGGCACCCGGACAGTGCGAGATCGGCACCAAGTTCAACACGCTCGTGAAGCGCGCCGACTGGCTGCAGATCCTCAAGTACACGGTGCTCAACGTCGCGCGCTCCTATGGCAAGACGGCGACGTTCATGCCCAAGCCCATCGTGGGCGACAACGGCTCAGGCATGCACGTGCACCAGTCGGTGTGGAAGGGCGGACAGAACCTGTTCGCCGGCGATGGATACGCGGGTTTGTCCGAATTCGCGCTCTATTACATCGGCGGGATCATCAAGCACGCGAAGGCGCTCAATGCGATCACCAATCCGGGGACCAACTCGTACAAGCGCCTGGTGCCGGGGTTCGAGGCGCCCATCAACCTTGCGTACTCGGCGCGCAATCGTTCCGCTTCGTGCCGCATACCGTTTGTGCCCAGCCCGAAGGGTCGCCGCGTCGAGGTGCGCTTCCCCGATCCCACGGCGAATCCGTATCTCGCGTTCGCGGCGATGCTGATGGCGGGTCTGGACGGCGTACAGAACAAGATCCATCCCGGGGATCCGCTCGACAAGAACCTCTACGACCTGGAGCCCGAGGAGGCTGCGAAAGTGCCCCATCCGTGCGCTTCGCTCGACGAGGCGCTCGACTCGCTCGACCGTGGCCGCGAATTCCTCACGCGCGGCGGAGTGTTCAGCAGCGACATGATCGACGCGTACATCGCGCTCAAGATGGAGGAGGTCACGCGCTTCCGCATGACCACGCACCCGGTCGAATTCGACATGTATTACTCGGCCTGAGACCCACCGGACGGCATCGGGAGGGGCGGGGCGCCGCCCCTTTTTCATGGCCTCGATGCGCAGGTCCTTGTGTCGCGGGCTTCCCGAAACCACAAGCTATGGGGCGAAACTACTTCCATCCCATTGATCTCGTTGCTTTTTCCGTGAGCGCTGCCTATCCTGTTCGTCCGGGTTCTTCAAAAGAGGCGCGGCATGAAGACCATGTTGATCGCGGGTTTCGCGGCGGCATTGTCGGCCACGGCACTTGCGCAGACGACGATCTACAAGCTGATCGACGACAGCGGCAGGGTCACGTACTCGAACCGGCCGATGAAGGGCGCCACCGTCGTGGAGCTCGATCCGATCACGACGATCCCGACTCCGCCCGAAGTGATAGCGGCGAAGACGACGATCCTCGGCAAGGCCGCCACGGCCGCCGCGAAGGATTCCCCCGCTGCCGACGTCAAGCACGCGGTGGCGATCGTCACGCCGGAGCGGCCCTCGCTCGCCTCGATCGACATGCAGACGCAGAGGCGCCGCGACGACGAGCGACGGCGCATCCTCGAGGACGAGATGCAGAAGGAATCGCAGTCCCTGGACGAGGCGCGCGGCTCCCTCGCGCAGGAAGAGCGCAATCCCTCGCTCATTGCCGCGGTGCGCACCGCGCAGCAGGCGGTCGATCCCTCGCCTGCCGAGCTCCTGGCATTCCGGCAGAACATCGACAAGGCCTCGGGACGCATCCGCGGCCTGCAAGCCACCGTCGCCGAGCACGAAAAGAATATCGAGGCGCTCAAAAAAGAGCTCGGCGCGCTGAAGCCCTAGCCTCGCGCAGTCTCCCCTTCCGGCATTCCCCTTGCGCCGACGCGCCAGCCGCCCTGGCTGGCGCGCTCCTTGCTTTTTCCCTGCAGGGCCGGTCATGACGTTGCCGTATTCCGGCCTCGAGCTGCTTTCCACCGCCGTGCTGATGCTCGATGAAAGCCTGCAAGTGACCTATGCGAATCCCGCCGCCGAGACACTCCTCGCCCACGGCCGCAAGCACCTGATCGGTACCCGGCTCGATCGCGCGCTGCCGGGCAACGTGGCGCTCATGCAGCGCCTGCGCCAGTCGCTCGAGGCCGAGGCGGGGTTCAACGAGAACGAGCTCGTGCTCGACCTCGGGGGCGAGGCCGCCCGGCTGCATTGCGTGATCAGCCCGGTCGAGGCCGGGGACTCGCGCCTCCTCATAGAGTTCCGCGAGCTCGAGCAGCAGCTCAAGATCGCGCGCGAGGCGAAGATACTCGAGCAGCAGGAGGCCAACCGCGAGCTGATTCGCAACCTCGCGCACGAGATCAAGAACCCCCTGGGCGGGATCCGCGGGGCGGCGCAGCTGCTCGAGCGCGAGCTGACGGACCCGGAGCTGCGCGAATTCACGCAGGTGATCGTGAAGGAGACCGACCGCCTCCAGTCGCTCATGAACCGCCTGCTCACCCCCAATCGGCTGCCCCGCGTGGAGCCGATCAACATCCACGAGGTGATCGAGCGCGTGCGCACGCTGCTGCTCGCCGAATTCCCGGAGGGGCTGGAGATCCGGCGCGACTACGACGCGAGCCTGCCGGACCTTTCGGGGGACAAGGAGCAGCTGATCCAGGCTATCCTCAACGTGGCGCGCAACGCGGCCCAGGCAACCGCGGGGCAGGGCGAGATCCGCCTCGTCACCCGCATCGCACGGCAAGTGACGATCGCGCGCAGCCGCTACCGGCACGCCATCGCAGTCTCGGTGGAGGACGACGGGCCCGGCGTTCCCCCCGAGCTCGCCGAGCGAATCTTCTATCCGCTCGTGAGCGGGCGCGAGGGCGGCACCGGGCTGGGCCTTTCGCTTGCCCAGAGCTTCGTGAGCCAGCACCTCGGGATCATCGAGTTCGAGAGCGCTCCGGGGCGCACGCGCTTCACCATCCTGCTTCCGGTTCGTGCCGGCGACGGCCCAGGACGCACCCCATGAACGCGCGCGAGACCCCCATGAACCCCGTATGGATCATCGACGACGACCGCTCCATCCGCTGGGTATTCGAGAAAGCCCTCGCGCGCGAGGGCATTGCCCACCGCTCCTTCGCCGCCGCCCAGGATGCGCTGGACCGCCTGCCCCAGGAATCGCCGCAGGTCGTGGTGAGTGATGTGCGCATGCCGGGGGTTTCAGGGCTCGAATTCATGCGCCAGCTCCGGCACCGCCTGCCATCGACGCCGGTCATCATCATGACCGCGTACTCCGACCTGGAAAGCGCGGTGGCGGCATTCCAGGGCGGGGCCTTCGAATACCTCCCCAAGCCTTTCGACGTCGACCACGCGGTCGAGCTGGTGCGCCGCGCCCTCGCCGAGAGCCGCCGCCAGGTGGAAGCGCCCCCGGTCGACGCCGAGGCGCCCGAGATCCTGGGCCAGGCCCCCGCCATGCAGGAAGTCTTCCGCGCGATCGGGCGGCTCGCCCATTCCCATGCGACGGTGCTCATCACAGGGGAATCGGGCACCGGCAAGGAGCTCGTCGCGCGTGCGCTGCATCGCCACAGTCCGCGCGCCGAGCGCGCCTTCATCGCGATCAATACGGCGGCCATTCCGAAGGACCTGCTCGAAAGCGAGCTGTTCGGCCACGAGCGCGGCGCCTTCACCGGCGCGCAATCGATGCGCCGCGGGCGCTTCGAGCAGGCCGAAGGCGGCACCCTCTTCCTCGACGAGATCGGCGACATGCCCCCGGATCTGCAGACGCGCCTGCTGCGCGTGCTCTCCGACGGCCAGTTCTATCGCGTGGGCGGCCACACTCCGCTCTCGGCCAACGTGCGCGTCATCGCGGCGACGCACCAGGACCTCGACGCGCGCGTGAAGCAGCGCCTGTTCCGCGAGGATCTGTATCACCGGCTCAACGTAATCCGGCTGCGCCTGCCGGCACTGCGGGAGCGCAGGGACGACATCCCGATGCTCGCCCGCCATTTCCTCGCCAAGAGCGCGCGCGAGCTGGGCGTCGAGGGCAAGCGCCTCACCGACGCGGCGACGCAATTCCTCTCCGCCCAGGACTGGCCCGGCAACGTGCGCCAGCTCGAGAACATCTGCCACTGGCTCACCGTGATGGCGCCCGGGCAGGTAGTGGACGTGAAGGACCTCCCGCCGGAAGCGCGCGGCGAGGCTCCTTCCGGCGACGGCGGGGAGGGCGACTGGCGGCGCGTGCTGGAGCGCGAAGTGGCCGAGCGGCTTGCCCGCGGGGAATCGCGCATCGCCGACCTGCTCACGCGCGACTTCGAGTCGGTGCTCATCTCCAAGGCCCTGCAGCACACGGGCGGAAGGCGCATCGAGGCGGCGGGCCTGCTCGGCATCGGGCGCAACACGCTCACGCGCAAGGTGCAGGAGCTCAAGATCGACACCAAGGACTAGCGCCCGGCGCCGGCGCCTGCTAGCGACGATAGCGGCGCTCGAACTCCGCGGGCGGCAGCGCCGCGCTCTCGTGGAACCCCTGGTATTCGTCGCAGCCCAATTCCCGCAGCGCCCGGTATTGCGCCGGCGTTTCCACGCCCTCGGCTACCACCGACAACTTCAGGGAGTGCGCCATCGCGAGGATGGCCTTCACGATCGCGTCGTCGTTCGGGTCCTCCTCGAGGTCGCGCACGAACGAGCTGTCGATCTTGATCGAGTCCACCGGCAACTTCTTCAGGTAGGACAGCGAGGAGTATCCGGTGCCGAAATCGTCTATCGAGATGCCCACTCCCAGCTTGCCGAGGCGGTTGAGCAGTTCCACCTTTTCCGCGATGTTCTGCATCAGGTGGCTCTCCGTGAGCTCGAGCTCGAGCGTGGCGGGCTCGATGCCGGCGTCTCGCACCGCCCGGTCGACGGCGCGGAACAGGCGCTCGCCGTCCATCACCTGGCCCACCGAGATGTTCACCGAAACCCGCAGTCCCGGCCTTACCGTGCGCTGCCAGGCGCGCAGCTGCGCGCACGCGTTCTCGAGCACCCACTCGCCGATGGGAACGATGAGCCCCGAGTCCTCGGCCACGTCGATGAAGCGCGCCGGCTCGAGCAGCCCGCGGCGCGGGTGCTGCCATCGGATCAGCGCCTCCACTCCCACCAGCTCGCCGCTGGCGAGGCTCATGCGCGGCTGATAGTGGAGCACGAGCTCGTTGCGCCGCAGCGCGAGGCGCAGGTAATTCTCCACCGAGAGCCTTTCCTGGGCCCGCGCGTTCATCTCCGAGGAAAAGAACTGGTAGTTGTTGCGCCCCTTCTCCTTCGCGTAGTACATCGCGACATCGGCGTTCTTCATGAGCGTCGCGCTGTCGCGCCCGTCGGTGGGATACAGGCTGATGCCGATGGAGCAGGAGGTATTGAGCGGCTGGTTGTCGATCAGCATGGGCGAGGCCATCGCCGCGATCATCTTCTCGGCCACCTGCTGCGCCCCTTCATCGTCGTCATCGCGCAGATTCTCGAGGATCACGGCGAACTCGTCCCCCCCGAGGCGCGCCACGGTGTCGGTGGCGCGCACGCAGGCCGAAAGGCGCGACGCAACGCCTTTGAGCAGCTTGTCGCCCACCTGGTGGCCGAGCGAGTCGTTGATGGTCTTGAAGCGATCGAGGTCGATGAACATGAACGCGAAGCCGGCCTGGCTGCGCGCCGCGTTGACCACCGCCTGCTCGAGGCGGTCGTGGAGCAGCACCCGGTTGGGCAGCCCCGTCAGGGCATCGCGCGTGGCCAGGTACTCGGCGCGCTCCTCGGCCAGCTTGCGCTTGGTGACGTTGGTGGAGGTCCCCGTCATGCGCAGCGCCCGCCCCTCGGCGTTGCGCTGCGTCACCCGGCCGCGCGAGTGCACCCAGATCCAGTCGCGCGCCGCGTTGGGCACCCGGTATTCGCAGTCGAATCCGTCGCTCGCGCCCCTCATCGCGCCACCCATCGCCGCCGCGAACACCTCACGGTCCTCGGGATGGTTCCACGCGGTCACCTCATCGCCGGAGAACATCGATTCCCTCGGCTCCCCGCCCAGCAGCTTGGCCCAGCTTTCGTTGAAGTAGACCTTGTCGTTCTTGAGGTCCCAATCCCAGATCGCGAGGCGCGAGCCCGAAAGCGCCAGGTCCACCCGTTCCTTGGCGCGGGCCATCTGCCGCTCCGTGCGCTTGCGCAGCGTCACGTCGCTCGCCACTCCGATCATGCACGTCGTCGCGCCCAACCGCAGCGGCCTGCCGCTCACCACGTACGGCCGCACGTTGCCGGTGCGATCGACGATCTCGACCTCCAGAGAGATCTCCCGGCACTCCTCGAGCACCTCGCGAATCGCGGAGCGTACGTGGTCGCGGTCCCGTGGCGAGACGAAATCAGTCGGGTGCATGCGAGAGATCTCCGCGTCCGAGAAGCCCACCGCCTCCGACAGCCGCACGTTCCACCGGAGCAGCCGCCCCTCGGGCGACACCAAGAAGAACGCGCTCGCGAAGCTGTCCAGGACCGCATCGAGAAACCGGCGCTCCCGTTCCAGGTCTTCCTCGGCTCCCTTACGCCGGTTCGACTCCTGCTCCAGCCTCTGCGCGAGGGCGTGCGCGTCGCGCCCCGGGTCGGCTTGCGCGCCGTCGCGAGCGGCCTGCTCGCGCTGCGCTTCCAGGCGCGCCATGACGATCGAGGCCAGGTTGGCGAGCGCGGTGCGCTCCTGAGCCGTGGGTGAGCGCGCGACGCGGTCCAGGACCGTGAGCGTCCCCACGACGAGGCCGTCCGGGCACGCGAGCGGCACCACGCCGATGAATCGCGCGCGCGGCCCGGCCGCGACGAGCGGATGCTCGCGCAGCGCCGACTGCCTGGCGTCCTCGACGAACAGCGGCCCTCCCGCGGCATCCAGGCAGCGCGCCAGGGATTGTTCCCCCGCGAGCTCCGGGTAGGGCACGCCGGCGCGCGCACGCAATCGCTCCCGCCCGCCTTCGACGAACGATATCCACGCGATCGGGAATCCCGCCACGTCACGCGCGCGCTTCACGATTTCCTCGAGGGCGGGAAAGGCCGTGCGCGCGTCGAGCACCCCGTAGCCCGCCAGGCGCGCGGCGCGCTCCGCGTCGCGCGTTCCGGGCGGCGGCGGCGTGGAGCTCACTTCACGCGCCGCGGGACTATCGGTTCGGGGGTGGCTCTGCGGGGGCTGCGGGAGGCGCCGCGTTCGCGGCCTCCGGCGCGGAGGGGGGCTGCCCGGGCAGCCGCGTACGTGGATAGCCGGCAGTATCGAGCGCGGAATTCCACGCGTCCTCGTCGAACCCCTTGAGCTTGCTGTCGCCCACGACCAGGAAGGGCACCTCGGGCGTGCCCGCGAGGTCGCGCAGCGCTTCCTTGGCAGCCGCGTCGGTCTGCGCGTTGCGCTCGCTGTAGGGAATGCCGCGCTGCGAAAGCAGGTCCCGTGCATTGCCGCATGGCGGGCCGCAGTCGTCCGCCGTGTACAGCGTGACGGGGTTGCGCTTCATGGCGATCTGGGTCGCGTACGGCAGCTGCGATTCGTCGCCGTAGCCGCCCCCCATGCGTTTCTGGCTCAGGCTCTTCGCTTCTTCCACGGGCGGCGTGTCCGAGAAGTGGACATTGCCGTCCTTGTCCACCCAGCGGTAGACGTTGGTCTGCGCGAGAGCGCCGAGGCACGTGGCGAGCGCCACGAGGAGCGCGGCGCGACCTATCAGCGGCGATGGCATGGGTGGGACCTCCCGTTTTCGCAAAGCGCTGTCCATGGCCCCCGGGCGCCGCCGAGCACGGCGCGGCGTCCCTTCAGGCCGCAGCGGTCATCCCATTATGACGCAGAAGCGCGTCGATCTGCGGCTTGCGCCCGCGAAAGGCCACGAAGGACTCGAGCGCCGGGCGGCTGCCGCCCGCGGCGAGGACCTCGCGCCGGAACCGGGCGCCGATCTCCGGATTGAGCACGCCGCCCTCCTCGAACGCGCCGTAGGCGTCGGAGGACAACACCTCCGCCCACTTGTAGCTGTAGTAGCCGGCCGCGTAGCCGCCCGCGAAGACGTGGGAGAACTGGTGGGGAAAACGGTTGTAGTCGGGTACGCGATACACCGCGACCTGGTCGCGCACCGCCTCGAGCAGCGCCATGACGTCGATGGTCCCGGGATCGGCCCCGTGCAGGCGCATGTCGAACAGCGCGAACTCGAGCTGGCGCACGAACTGGATGCCGCTCTGGAAATTCTTCGCCGCGAGCATGCGCTCGAACAGGGCGCGGGGAACGCGCTCCCCGCTGTCCACGTGGCGGGTCATGGGCGCCACCACCTCCCATTCCCAGCAGAAGTTCTCCATGAACTGGCTGGGCAGCTCGACCGCGTCCCATTCGACGCCGTTGATGCCGGCCACGCCGAGCTCGTCGACCTGCGTGAGGAGCTGGTGCAGCCCGTGGCCGAACTCGTGGAACAGCGTGCTCACCTCGCCATGTGTGAAGAGCGCGGGCCGCTCGCCCACGGGCGCGGAGAAATTGCAGGTAAGGAAGGCGACGGGCGTCTGCACGCGCCGGCCGATGCGCCGGCGGTTGATCGCGTCGTCCATCCAGGCGCCACCGCGCTTGGCCTCGCGCGCATACAGGTCGAGGTAGAACTGGCCCACGCGCGCGCCCGAGGCGTCGGCGATCTCGTAGAAGCGCACCGCGGGGTGCCAGGTCTCGGCGCGGCGCCGGCCGGATCGTCAAGCCGTAGAGCGTTTCCACGAGGCGGAACATGCCGGCCAGCACCTCGTTCTCGGGAAAGTAGCGCTTCACCTCCTGGTCGGAGAACGCGTAGCGCCGCTGGCGCAGCTTCTCGCTCACGTAGGCGACGTCCGGCGCGCGGACCTCGGCCAGGTTCAGCTCCGAGCGCGCGAAGTCGCGCAGCTCCTGCATGTCGCGCTCGGCGAACGGGCGCGCGCGCCGGGCAAGGTCCGCGAGAAAGTCGAGCACCTCGCGCGGGGACCCCGCCATCTTCGTGGCGAGCGACACCTCCGCGTAGGAGCGGTACCCGAGCAGCGCGGCTGCCTCCGAGCGCAGGCGCAGGATGGCCTCGATGTTGCCGGTGTTGTCCCATTCCGGCCGGCCGAATTCCGACGCGCGGGTCGTGTAGGCCCGGTACAGGCGTTCGCGCAGGCCGTGATGGTCGGCGTACTGCATCACCGGGAGGTAGCAGGGCATGTGCAGCGTGAGCTTCCAGCCCTCGCGGCCGTCCTTGCGCGCCGCCTCGCGCGCCGCATCGAGCACATCGTCGGGAATGCCGGCGAGCTCCGCGCGGTCCTCCAGATACAGCCCGAAGTCGTTGGTCGCATCGAGCAGGTTGTCCTGGAAGCGCGAGCCCAGGCGCGCGAGCTCCTCCTGCACCTCGCGAAAGCGCGCCTTCTGCGGCGGCGGCAGCTCCGCGCCGCCGAGACGGAAGTCGCGCAGCTCGTTGTCGACGTGGCGCCTGCGGGCGCTCGCGTATCCCGCGAAGGCGCCCGCCGCGCGCAGCGCCTTGAAGCCGGCGTGCAGCCGCTGGTCCTGGCCCTGCTCGGTGAAGAACTGTGTCACCTTCGGCAGGATCGCGTTGTAGGCCTCGCGCAGGGCCGGGGAGTTCACCACCGCGTTGAGATGGGCCACCTGCGCCCATGCGCGGGCGAGGCGCTCGTTGGCGTCGTCCAGGGATTCGACGAAATTCTCCCACGTCGGCGCCGCGTCCTGCGCGGCGAGCCGCTCGATCGTGGCGCGCCCCTCGGCGATCAGCTGCTCGAGCGCGGGCGCCACGTGCTCGGGTCGAATCAGCGAGAACCGCGGCAACTGCGAAAACTCCAGGAGGGGGTTCACCATGGCGGCTCCGTCGAAGCGTGGAATGGGCGGGCGCCTCAGGCGCCGTGGACCGTGCGACCGCCGACGATGGTGCGCACCGCGCGCCCGACGAGCTCGAGGCCCTCGAAGGGCGTGTTGCGGCCCTGGCTCACGAGGTTCGCGGAGCGCACTACCCACGGCAGGGCGGGATCGAAGAGGCAGATATCGGCGCGTTCGCCCACCGCGAGCGTCCCGGCCCGCACGCCGAGCACCTGCGCCGCGCGCGAGGTCACCGGCGCGAGCGTGGCCGCGAGACCCAGGCCCGACTCGCGTCCCCATTGCAGCGTGAGCGGCAGGAGCAGCTCGAGCCCCGTGGCGCCGGGCTGCGCCTCGTCGAACGGTACCAGCTTCGCGTCGTCGTCGACCGGCGAGTGATCCGAGCACACGGCGTCGATGATGCCCTCGGCGAGGGCGCGCCGCAGTCCCGCGCGGTCCGATGGATCGCGCAGCGGCGGCACGAGCTTGCATTGGGTGTTGAATTCGCCGATGTCGCGATCGCTCAGGTGCAGGTGGTTCACCGCGACGTCGCAGGTGATCGGGGCTCCGGCCGACTTGGCCTGCGCGACGAGCGCCGCGCCCGCCGCGCTCGACAGGCGTGCCACGTGCACGCGGGCCCCGGTCGCCCCCATGAGCTCGATGATCGTGCGCAGGGCGACGGTCTCGGCGATCACCGGGATTGCCGGAAGGCCGAGCCGCGTCGCCACCTCGCCGTCGTGCGCGACGCCGCCGCGCGCGAGGTGCGCATCCTCGGGGCGCAGCCAGACCGTGAACCCGAACGTCGCCGCGTAGCGCATCGCCTGGAACAGCGTGGCCGCGTCCGGGAGCGGCGCGTTGCCCTGGAAGAAGCCGACGCACCCGGCTTCGGCCAGCTCGGCCATCTCCGCGAGCTTCTCGCCGCGCAATCCGACCGTGAGCGCACCGAGCGGATGCACCCGCGCCGAGTCCAGGCCGGCCGCGCGGCGCGTGAGCATCTCGACCAGGCCCGGCTCGTCGAGCGGCGGATCGGTGTCCGGCGGGCACGCGAGCGTGGTCACGCCGCCGGCGACCGCCGCGCGCATCTCCGATTCGAGCGTCGCCTTGTATTCGTAGCCCGGCTCGCGCAAGCGGGCCGAGACGTCCACCAGGCCCGGGCACGCGACGAGGCCGCGCGCATCGATGGTCTCGTCGGCGGCCCATCCGCCGGACGCCTTGCCGATGGCCGCGATGGTGCCGTCGGCGATCCGGATCGAGGCGGCCTCGTCGCGCCCCGACGCCGGGTCGATCACGCGGGCGTTGCGGATCTCGATCTTCATGCGTGCGAGCCCAGCATCGACATCACCGCCATGCGCACCGCGATGCCGAAGGTGACCTGCGGGAGGATCACGCTCTGGCGGCCGTCGGCCACCGGGGAATCGATCTCCACGCCGCGATTCATGGGGCCCGGGTGCATCACGATCGCGTCGGGCTTCGCGAGCGCGAGCTTGGCGGCCGTGAGCCCGTAGCACTTGAAGAACTCGCCCGCCGAGGGCAGCAGCGCGCCGTTCATGCGCTCGTTCTGCAGGCGCAGCATGATGACCACGTCGCAGCCGCGGATCCCCTCGGCCATGTCGTGGCACACCCGCACGCCGAGGCGCTCGACGGCGGCCGGCAGCAGCGTGCGCGGAGCCACCACCCGCACTTCGGGCACGCCGAGGGTCTTCAGCGCATGGATCTGGGAACGGGCGACCCTCGAGTGCAGCACATCGCCCACGATCGCCACCGTGAGCGCGGAGAAATCCTTCTTGTAGTGGCGGATCGTGTACATGTCGAGCAGCCCCTGCGTGGGGTGCGCGTGGCGCCCGTCGCCGGCGTTGATCACCGCCACGCCCGGCTTCACGTGGCGCGCGATGAGGTGCGCGGCGCCCGACTGCGAATGACGCACCACGAACATGTCCGCGTCCATGGCCTGCAGGTTGTACACGGTGTCGAGCAGCGTCTCGCCCTTCGAGGTGGAGGACACGCCGACGTTCAGGTTGATCACGTCGGCCGACAGGCGCTTGGCCGCGATCTCGAAGGTGGTGCGGGTGCGCGTGGAGCCCTCGAAGAAGACGTTGAAGATGGACTTGCCGCGCAGCAGCGGGACCTTCTTCACGTCGCGCTCGCTCACCGACACGAACTGGTCCGCGGTATCGAGGATGTGGCGGATGAGCGAGGCCGGAAGGCCCTCGGTGGTGAGCAGGTGGCGCAGCGTGCCGTCGGCGGCGACCTGCAGGCCCGCGCTCATTCGGGCCTCTTCACGGCGGCCAGGCGCAGGCGCCCGCTCTCGTTGGACAGGACCAGTTCCTCGCCCGCCGCGACCTCGACCTTCGCCCCGGAGAAATCGGCGCACACCGGCAGCTCGCGCCCGCCGCGGTCGGCGAGGATCGCCAGGCGCACGGCGCGCGGGCGGCCGAAGTCGTACAGCTCGTTCAACGCGGCGCGAATGGTGCGCCCCGTGTGCAGCACGTCGTCGACCAGCACGATCTCGCGTCCGTCGACGGAGAACGGGATCTGGCTGCGCCGCGCCTCGCGGTGCAGGCCGATGCGCCCGAAATCGTCGCGGTGCAGGGTGACCGCGAGCGTTCCCAGGGGCACCGCGAGCCCCAGCGCGCGATGCAGGCGCTCGGCCACCCAGGCCCCTCCCGTGTAGATTCCCACCAGGGCCGCGTCGCGCGCCAGCTTGCCGCGCATCTGGCCGGCGAGCGCCTCGACGAGCGCCTCGGGGTCAGGCAGCGGAGCGACCATGGTCCTCCGGTTCGTCCAGGAAGCTTTGCAGGATCAGCGCGGCGGCGAGCGCATCGACGTCGCCCTCGCGCCTGGCGCGCGTGCGGCTGACGCGCAGCTGCGATTCGGCCGTGGCCGAGGTAAGGGTCTCGTCGACGAAACGGACCGGCACGGCATAGCGCGCCGTGAGGCGGCGGGCGAACTTTTCCGCGAGCCGTGCGACCGCGTGCTCGCTGCCGTCCTGGTGGCGCGGACGTCCCACGACGAAGGCCGTCGGCTTCCACTCGCGCACCAGCGCGTCGATCGCCCGCAGCCGCGCCTCGTTCGCCGTCCCGACGATGGCCCCCAGCGGGCTCGCGATGCGCGTCGAGGTCTCGCCTACCGCCACGCCGATGCGCCGCGCGCCGAAGTCGAATCCGAGGAGCGTTCCGGACACCGGCGCGGGCTGCGGGATGGCCCCGACGGACGCAGCCCTCACGCGTGTCCCGCCTCCTCGGACAGGTTGGCCGTGTTCACCCCGAGCGCGTGCATCGCGGCGTCGTAGCGCGATTCGGGAGGCACGTCGAAGATGAGCCCGAGGTCCGCATGCACCGTGAGCCAGCCGTTGCGGCGAATCTCGTCCTCGAGCTGGCCCGGGGCCCAGCCGGCGTAGCCCAGGGCGACGAGCTGCTGGCGCGGGCCGCTGCCCGAGGCCATCGCCTCGAGGATGTCGCGCGAGGTCGTGAGCCCGATCTCGCCGACGGGCAGTGTCGACTTCCACGCCCCCACCGGCCGATGCAGCACGAAGCCGTGGTCGAACTGGACCGGGCCGCCGAAGAACACGGGCTGGACCCCGAGGCGCGCATCCTCGAGCGGGATCTCGACCTGGCGAAAGAGCGCCTCCAGGGTCACGTCGATGGGACGGTTCACGACGATGCCGAGCGCGCCGCGTTCGTTGTGCTCGCAGACGAAGGTGAGTGTCCGGGAAAAGTTCGGGTCCGACATCGCCGGCATGGCGATGAGGAAGTGGCTGGTCAGGTTGATCGTTTGCATTGGCCACCGGTCGCATATTTTAATCCTTCGCGCCGTTTGGCTCAAATGCACCCCGGAGGTTCCACGCCCGCCCCGGCCGGACCGCGCCGTGCCCGGCGCGCGCTATTCGGCGAGCATCTGCTGCGCGCGCGTGAAGGTCCAGGTGCGCGTGATGTGCAGGACGTCGGTATCGACGCGGATATTGTCCGGAAAGCGCTCGAAGGGAGCGGCCAGGCGCACGATGCGCAGCGCCGCGTTGTCGAGCACCTTGTGTCCCGAGGAACGGTTGATCTCGACCGATTCGACCTCGCCGTCGGCCTTGATCGCCACGGTGAGCTGCAGCGATCCGTAGATCTTGCGCTCCTTCGCCTCCCGGGGATAGTTGAGGTTGCCGATGCGCTCGATCTTCAGGCGCCAGTTGTCCACGTACTGCGCAAAGCGGTATTCGGTCGCCCGCGCACCGACGAACTTGCGCTTCGGCCGTTCCTGGTAGGCCTGGTAATCGCGCCGGATCTGGGCCTCGAGGCGCGCGATCTCGAGGCTCTTCGATACCAGGTCGCGCGCCTGGTCGTCCGGCTTGGCGGCGCCCTGCGCCGCCGGCTCGACCGTGGCCACCATGGCCTTCGACTTCATGCGGGTCATGAGCTCCTTGGCCTCGGACTGGAGCCGGTGGATGCGGCTCTCGGCCGCGCGCAGCTCGCGGCTCGTCTCGCGCGGATCGAGCGCGGGCAGGGGGCTGTGGGCGCGCAGCGCCTGGTCCGTATTGCCGCCGCCGTCGAGGTTCGCCTGCGCGAGCGCGTCGGCCTTCTGCGGCGCCTTGGCGCTCTTGGCGTTGACCAGCACGACGTCCATCACATTGTGCAGCTCGTCCGATCCGGGCAGCAGCGGCAGCCGGAAGCCGAGGCCCACGATGAGGAAGGCGTGCAGCGCGATCGAGGCCACGATCGCGACCTGCATCGACGCGACGAGGCCGAAGCGTTCGAGCAGGAAATCGGAAAACGAGACGAGGGCGTCGGGCGATGGCTGCCTGGACTGCATCGGCAGTGCTACGAGCTTCGGGCGGGGCGGCGCGACATGAAGGGGAATTGTAGGTTATTTGCCCGCGTAGCGGCACAGCACGTTGCCTTCCCAGAGGTCGACCTCGCCGAACGCCACCCGCACCTTCTCGCCGGCCCCGCAGGCGGGCAGCCCGATCGCGCGGCACACGAGCGGCAGCCCCACGATGCGCACCAGCTCGTCGCGGATCACCACCGCGTCCGCCGCTTCGATCGCCTCCTGCATCAGATAGCGCAGGCACCAATGGCGCTCGAGGAGCTGCTGGTGCTCCGCGTACGCCTCGTAGGCCGTCTCGAAGTCGCGCGCGATGGCGCCGAGCTCCTCGCGCGAGTGCGCGGGCGGCTCGTCGCGCAGGACGGCCACCAGCTGGCGCTGATTGGCGAGGTCGCAGTAGCGGCGCAGCGGGGAGCTCGTCCATGCGTAATGGGAGACGCCCAGCCACTCGTGGGCGGCCGGATCGACCTCCATGCGCGTGCGGGCGCCCCGCTGGTTGCGGTAGATGGCGGGCACCTCCCGCTGCGCCAGCCATTTTCCCCAGGTCGAGTTCACGTGGATCATGAGCTCCGAGACCAGCATGTCGACGGGCGTTCCGCGCCGGCGCGGCTCGATGGCGACGCGGGCTCCCGCGACCCGGAAGGTGTAGTCGAGGCGGTCGCTGCGCTCCTCGCCCGCCCCGCGCAGCGCTCGCAGCGAGCGGGCGAAGCGCCACAGCGTGAGCAGCGCCTCGCCATGGGCGCCCGCGACCACGCCAGCGGCCACCGACTCGTCGTTGAGGCGGGAATCGAGCTCGGCCAGGCGCAGGTTGGCGGCGATCTCGACCGACTCGAGCCGCGACTCGACGTGCTGCACCTCGAGGCTCGCGGCATCGACGACGAGGTACAGGCAGAGCGCGGGAACCCTGCGGCCCCGGGCGAGCGTGGCGCGCTCGACCGCCTCCTCGGGAAGCATGGTGATCTTGCCGCCCGGGTAATACACCGTCGACAGACGCTCGCGCGCGAGCGCCTCGAGCGGATGGTCCACCCCGAAGAAGAGGGTCGGCGCGGCGATGTGGATCCCCACGCGCAGCCGCCCGTCCTCGAGGCGCTCGAGCGAGAACGCATCGTCGATCTCGGTGGTGTCCTCGTCGTCGATGGAAAAGGCCGCCGCCGGCGCCGCGGGCAACCCGGCCGCATCCGCGAGCGGGGCCATCGGCGGAAACCCCGTGCCCTGCGGAAAATGCTCGAAGCGGAAGCGGCGCATGAAGAAATCCTCCGGGCCGGCGAGCGCCCCGGCCAGCGCGAGCAGCCGCTGCGGCGACAGGTTCCGCGAGCGCGCCGCCTGGTCGAGCGCGCGCCATTCGAGGCTCATCTTGTCGGGCCTGAACAACAACGGATCCACGCGCTCGGCGATCGCTTCGGGCAGGTGGCCGGACGCAAGCTCGGCCGACCAGGCGTCCACGCGCTCCTGCTGCGCGCGCTTCCTTTCCTGCCCGGCGAGCGCGGCCTTGAGGTTGGCTTCCGGGGCCGCCTGGTAGCGGCCCTTGCCGCGCTTGTAGAAGTACATCGGGTGGGCGTGCAGCGCGAGCGCCACGGCGGCCGATTCCTGGGGAGACGGCGCGCGGCCGTAGTACTCGGCGGCGAGCGCGTCGAAGGCGAACTCCTCCTCGCCGCACACTTCCCACAGGAACTGCGGGTCGAGGGGCTCGGCCAGTCCCTGGGCCTCCGCCATGAAGGCGCCGAGCGGCTGGCCGTCGAATCGCAGCAGGATCGCGGCCGCCTTCACCTTCGTGCGCTTGCCATGGGCCGCCTCCACCTGGAACGAGGCCCCCGCCTCGGACAGGATCGTGCCGACCCGGAACGCGCCGTCCTCCTCGAACAGGACCTGGGTCATCGGCCCGCCGCCCATTCGACCAGATCGGGAATGTGCTCCGGAAACGAGGTGAGCGCGTGGTCGCCGCCGCGCACCACCGTCTGGCAGGCGCCGGCATAGAAGGCGACCGCCTCGCGGTAATCGAGGACCTCGTCGCCGGTCTCCACGAAGAGCCAATAGCGCTCGGGACGGGTGACGGCGGCGACGTCGAGCGCCATCAGCTCGTCGATGTGCTCCACCGTGAGCTCGAACGCCTCGCCCGTGTACAGGTTGCGCTGCGCCCCGAGGTGGCGGGCGAAGTGCCGATGCGGGTGAACCGCGGGATTGAGCAGCGCGGCGCGACAGCCGAGGCGCTCGGCGAGCACCGTCGCGTAGTAGCCGCCCAGGGAACTGCCGACGAGCGTGAGCGCTTCGGGGGCCACGCCGCCGCAGGCGGCCAAGCCCTGCTCGAGCG
Source organism: uncultured beta proteobacterium (assembly GCA_963792865.1). Taxonomy (GTDB): domain Bacteria; phylum Pseudomonadota; class Gammaproteobacteria; order Burkholderiales; family Usitatibacteraceae; genus Usitatibacter. Next base: position 249,968 of record CAWBYB010000014.1, on the reverse strand, counting down.
CGCGCGCCGGCCGATGGTGCAGCTCGGGCACCACGTAATCGATGCCGCTCACGCAATTGCGCAGGTAGTCGCCCAGCATCACCGCCTTGCGCGATGCGGGTGAGCTCACGAAGCCGTGCAGGTAGACGATGGTGCTCATGCCGCGGCGATGCTCAGAGGCTCACGCTGCCGCGGCCGAGCTCGATCACCTCGCCACCCACGTATATCCCGCCGTCATTGACCCGCAGGTAGAGCGTCGAGGGGCGGACTACGGCCTCGCCCTGGGATACGACGCGATCGACGTCGGCACCCGGCCGCAACGCGCAGAACCAGCCGCCCAGGTTGGCGCAGGCCGATCCGGTCGCCGGATCCTCCAGGATCGCCGCGCCGCTCGGGAAGAAGAAGCGGGATTCGACCCGGCCCTCCGCGTCCCCGGCATCGGCGAACACGTAGGCCATGCTGTGGCCATCCTCGCTCTTCAGGCGCGAGAAGGCGTCGCCCCGCGGGCGCGCGGCCCGAACGGCACCCACGCTGGCGACGGGAACCACGAGCTGTTCCTTGCCGGTGTTCACCCACAACGGGCGCTCGGTGATCTCCGATTCCGCGAGCCCCAGCATCGACGCGAGGTCCGCTCGGCTCTCTTCAACCTCGCGCCAGAGCGGGGCGCGCGCGGCGAGCGTCCAGCGGTCGCCTTCCGCCCTCACCGCGATGGTGCCCGCGATCATTTCGAGGCTCAACTCGTCGCCGCCGGCGCCGAGGGCGCGAACCACGTGCGCGGTGCCCAGCGTCGGGTGGCCCGCGAAGGGCATCTCGTAGCTCGGCGTGAAGATGCGCACGCGCGCGTTCGCATCGGCCGAGGGCAGGATGAACGTGGTCTCCGAGAGGTTGAACTGGCGCGCGAGCGCCTGCATCGCGGCCTCGTCGAGGCCCCGCCCGTCCTCGAACACGCACAGGGGATTGCCGCTGAGGCGTTGCTCGCGGGTGAACACGTTCAGGATGCGGAAAGCGAAGCTCTTCAAGGAATCCTCATGTGGATGCGGCTGCGGATGATCGCGCCAGGCGCGCGAGCAGGCGCGCGTGCACGCCCCCGAATCCGCCGTTGGACATCACCAGCACGTGGTCGCCGGGGCGCAGCGCGCGCGCGAGCGCCTCCACGAGACCGTCGATGTCGTGGTGGACCGCCGCGCGCGTTCCGAGCGGGGCGAGCGCGTGCGCCGGATCCCAGCCGAGCTCGTGGGCGTGGCAGTACACGAGGTCCGCGCCCGTGAGGCTGCGCGCGAGGCGGTCCTGCATGGTGCCGAGCTTCATCGTGTTGGAGCGCGGCTCGAACACCGCGACGATGCGCGCGTCTCCCACGCGGGTGCGCAAGCCCGCGATGGTCGTCTCGAACGCGGTCGGGTGGTGCGCGAAGTCGTCGTAGACGCGGATGCCGTTCACCGTGCCGCGCAGCTCCATGCGCCGCTTCACGCCCTCGAAGCGCCCGAGCGCCTCGATGCCCTGCCTCGGCGCGACACCCGCGTGGCGCGCGGCGGCGAGCGCCGCGAGCGCATTCTGGCGATTGTGCTCGCCCATGAGCGGCCAGCGCACCGTGCCCTGCCGGGCGCCGTCGAGCAGCACGTCGAACGAATCGTCGGGATGGACACTGCCCACGCTCCAGGCCTGGCCCGCGCCGAAGCGCTCCACCGGCGTCCACGCGCCGCGCGCGAGCACCCGCTCGAGCGCGGCGTCCTGGCCGTTCACCACCAGCCTGCCCTGCGCGGGAATGATGCGCACCAGGTGGTGGAACTGCGTCTCGATCGCCGCCAGGTCGGGGAAGATGTCGGCGTGATCGTATTCCAGATTGCAGAGCACCGCGGTGCGCGGCCGGTACCAGACGAACTTGGAGCGCTTGTCGAAAAATGCCGTGTCGTATTCGTCGGCCTCGATCACGAAGAAGGACGCGGCGCGCGTGCGCGCGGATACGCCGAAGTTGCGCGGGATGCCGCCCACGAGGAACCCCGGATCGAGCCCCGCGTCCTGGAGGATCCACGCGAGCATCGAGGCCGTGGTGCTCTTGCCGTGCGTGCCGGCCACCGCCAGCACCCATTTGTCGCGCAGCACGTGCTCGCAGAGCCACTGGGGTCCCGAGGCGTACGGCAGGCCGCGGTCGAGGACCGCCTCGATCACCGGCTTGCCGCGCGTCATCGCATTGCCCACCAGGTAGAGATCGGCGGGGTAGCGCTCGAGCTGCGCCGCATCGTAGCCCTCGTGCAGGCTGATGCCCGCGTCGCGCAGCTGCTCGCTCATCGGCGGATAGACCTGCGCGTCGCAGCCGCTCACCTCGTGGCCGAGCTCGGCGGCGATCCGGGCGAGCCCGCCCATGAAAGTGCCGCAGATGCCGAGGATGTGCAGGCGCACGCGCTAGCCCTGGAAGATGAACCAGGCGGCGGCGACCATGCAGAGCGCGGCCCAGAGGTAGTTCCAGCCGAGCGAGGCGCCCATGTAGAGGATCGCGAACGGCGCGAAGACCGAAAGGGTGATGATCTCCTGGACGATCTTCAGCTGGGCGAGCGTGAGGCCCCCGGCGAAACCGATCCGGTTTGCCGGAACCTGGAACAGATACTCGAAGAGCGCGATGCCCCAGCTCGCGACGGCAGCGAGGTACCAGGGGCTCGCCTGCAGGTTCTTCAGGTGGCCGTACCACGCGAACGTCATGAACAGGTTCGAGGCGACGAGCAGCGTGGCCGTGGCGGCGAGCGTTTGCACAGGGATCATCGGCGGCCTCCGGCCACGCGGGTGAGCGGAAAAACTGCGAATTTTAGCATTCCGGCGCTCGCCCCCCATTGCGCCGCCAGCGGCGGGGGCGCGATCTCGCACCACGCGGAGCGTGTAAACTGACCCTCCCGCTGGCCGGTCCGTTCGCCCCGCTGGCCGGTCCGGCCGCCCACGCGCCGGGAATCCCTTCCACGCCGATCCCGACGACGACACCATGGTCCCCCACCTGACGACATCGCTCACCGGTCCCCTCCACGAGCTGGAGCGCGTGGTGCTCGACCAGCGCCCGGAGATCGAGCGCTGGTTCCGCACCAAGTGGCTCGAGCACGAGGTGCCGTTCTACGCCTCGGTGGACCTGCGCAACAGCGGCTTCAAGCTCGCGCCGGTCGACACCAACCTCTTCCCCGGCGGCTTCAACAACCTGAACCCGGAATTCCTGCCGCTGTGCGTGCACGCGGCGATGTCCGCGGTGCAGAAGATCTGCCCCGACTCGCGCCGCTTCCTGCTCGTGCCGGAGAACCATACGCGCAACCTGCACTACCTGCAGAACGTCGCGGTGCTCAAGCACATCCTCGAGGGCGCGGGGCTCATGGTGCGCATCGGCAGCCTGATTCCCGATCTGCCGGGACCGACCCCGGTACAGACCTCGGGCGGCGAGACCCTGGTCCTGGAGCCGATCCAGCGCAACGGCAACCGCGTGGGCCTCGAGGGGTTCGACCCGTGCGCCGTGCTGCTCAACAACGACCTGTCGGCCGGCACTCCGCCGATCCTGCGCGGCATCGAGCAGACGATCGTGCCGCCGCTCGCAGCCGGCTGGACCACGCGGCGCAAGTCGCAGCACTTCCACGCCTACGACCGGGTAGCCGAGGAGCTCGCCAAGCTCGTGGGCATCGACCCCTGGGTGATCAACCCGTACTTCAGCCGCTGCGGCAAGGTGAACTTCGCCGAGAAGGAAGGCGAGGAGTGCCTCGCGACCAACGTGGATTTCGTGCTGAACCAGGTCCGCGAGAAGTACGCCGAATACGGCATCACCGAGACGCCGTTCGTGATCGTGAAGGCCGACGCCGGCACCTACGGCATGGGCATCATGACGGTGAAGAGCGTGGACGACGTGCGCAATCTCAACCGCAAGACGCGCAACAAGATGGCGACCATCAAGGAAGGCCAGCCCGTGAACGAGGTCATCATCCAGGAGGGGGTCTACACCTTCGAGAGCGTGGACGCAGCGGTCGCCGAGCCGGTGGTCTACATGATCGACCAGTTCGTGGTGGGCGGCTTCTACCGCGTGCACACCGAGCGCGGCATCGACGAGAACCTCAATTCGCCCGGCGCCAAGTATGTCCCGCTCGCCTTCGAGACGGACTGCCACTCCCCCGACTGCTCCGGCAGCCCCGAGGATCCGCCCAATCGCTTCTACACCTACGGCGTCATCGCGCGGCTCGCGAAGCTCGCCGCCGCCGTCGAGATCGAGGAGCTCGTGTCCGCCGCATCCGCGCGGGAGGTCAGGGCGGCGAACGCATGAAGCTCGCTTTCGTGGTCGATCCCCTCGACCAGTTGAAGGCCTACAAGGACTCGTCGATCGCGATGATGCGCGAGGCGGCCCGCCGCGGCCACGAGGTCCACGCGCTCGACGCCCGGGCGCTCTTCCTGCGCGACGGCTCGGTGCGCTGCACCGCGCGCCGCCTGTCGATGGCCGACGACGACCACGCGTGGTACCGCGTGCTCGACGAGCACGACGCGCGGCTTTCGGGCTTCGACCTGGTCCTGATGCGCAAGGATCCGCCCTTCGACCAGGAGTACTACTACGCCACGCTGCTGCTCGAGATGGCGCAGGCGGAGGGCACGCGCGTGGTGAACGACCCGCGGGCCCTGCGCGACTGGAACGAGAAGCTCGCGATCCTGCGCTTCCCGGCGCTCGTGCCTCCCACGCTCGTGGCGGGCGACATGGCCCGCGTGCACGCCTTCATCGACGCTCACGCGGACGTGATCCTGAAGAAGCTCGACGGCATGGGCGGCACCATGATCTTCCGCGTCGCGGCCGCCGATCCCAACCGCAACGTGATCGTCGAGACGCTCACCGACATGGGGCGGCGCACGATCATGGCGCAGCGCTTCATCCCCGAGATCGCGCAGGGCGACAAGCGCGTGCTGGTGATCGGCGGCAGGCCCTTCTCCCATTGTCTCGCCCGCATCCCGCGTGCCGGGGAGACGCGGGGCAACCTCGCGGCGGGAGGAATCGGCGTCGCGCGACCGATCACGCCGCGCGACCGCGAGATCGCGGAGGCCGTCGGGAAGGGGCTCGCCGAGGCGGGCATCGTGTTCGCGGGCCTGGACGTGATCGGCGACTGGCTCACCGAGGTGAACGTGACCAGCCCCACCTGCATCGTCGAGATCGCGGAGCAGACGGGACTGAACGCGGCGCGCGACCTGATGGACGCGCTGGGCGCCTGAAGCGAGGCTAGGCGACGGTCACGCGGTCGAAGTCGTTGCCGCGCTCGAGCACCTCGCGCACGGTCGTCGCGCGCGATTCATCGTCCCAGGTCTCGATGCCCCGCCCGCGCGATGCGGTGCCGTTGGGCACGATGAGCGAGGCCGGGATGTGCAGGCGCTCGAGGGCGGGCAGGCGGAAGCCCTGGGTCCACTGCGCATTGCCGCGATGGCGCGCATCCGCGGCGCGCACCGCGATCGGCTCGGGCCGCCCGGGGAACAGGCTCACGGTGACCACGATCTTGCCGTCGGTCTCCTGCACCAGCGCGCTCACCATACCGAGGTAGAACGGCGCCGTGTCGCCCAGGCGAACCGCGACCAGCCGGCCGATGGCCACGCCGCGCGAAGCCGATGCCGGCTTCTGCAGCCGCCACGTACCCGGCATCTCGTCGACCACCGGCCACGACTCGACCGTGAAATTGTGCTCGGGCTGCATGCGGCTGTGCGTGCGCTCCGTGACGCGGCCGAAGACCTCGATATCCTGCTTTTCCTGGTGCGTGAGCTCGCGGCTCTTGTCCGGCTGCTCGAAGACCTTGCCCCCGCTCGCGAAGAAGTGGGCCTCGGCAAGGCCGAAGACCAGGCCCGCCGCCTTGAGCTCGGAGGCCTTGGCGGGCGGCCGCGGCGGCGCACCCTCGCACCAGAGCTTGTACAGGCGCTGCAGCTGCGCGAGCGCGACCACGCCGGCGGCTTCCGACGGCAGCCCGAGGCGCGCGGGATCCTCGTCGTTCTGCAGGCCGTGGATGCGCTTGCGCATGCTACTGGCCAGCGCGTCGACGTCCAGCACCTGCTGGCCCGGCTGCAACTGCGCATGGGCCAGCGGCCGGGCGCCGATCGGCCGCGCGGGATCGACGACGAGCGCATGCGCCGGCGCTTCCGGCGCGGACTCCGCGGCGACCACGCTCACCTTGCGTATCCACATCCGCAGCAGGGCCTCGGCGAATTCCATCTGCGCGGAGCTCATCTCCGGCAGGTACGCCGCCTGCATCAGAACGACCTGTGCGTAGGTTTCCATCACGCTCGAGGCGCCCTCCTCGCCGCCCTCGAGGGAGTCCTTCACGACCTCCTGCGCGATGCCGGCCGCGCGGGCACGCGCGAACTGCTCGTGCAGGCGCAGCCAAAGCTGGGGCTCGAAGCGCCGATACACGATGGCGTGGAACGTCATCTGGGCGCCGATGAAGCGCACCACGCGCTGCGCGATGAGGCCCGCATGGGATGCCAGGGCGGCGCCGGGCGCCGCGTCGGGAATGCACGCGCCGTACCCGGCCTCCATCTCCTCGAGCAGCGAGCGCCCGGTGGTCCATGCCGCGGCGTCGTTGGCCGACAGCGGCAGCGACTTGCCGAAATAGCGCGAGCGCTGCTCGCCCTGCAGGAACGCGATCTTGTCGCGCAGCAGCTCGAGGCACTTCAGCCGCTCGAGCGGCTCGAGCGCGCCCGCATTCATGGCGCGCACCGCCTCGAGGACGAGCGCGAGGGCCTGGGGAATGTTGGTGAGCGGCACGGAATTGAGCCACTCCTTGCAGCCGCGCGCGTCGGCGAAGGTCGGGCCGCCTTCGCGGGAGGGGGGAGACGGGACGGACACGGCTCAGCGCCCCAGCTTCGCCGCGATCGCGGCGGCGAGCCCCGCCGCCCGGGCCTCGCGCCCGGGCACGGCGGTACGCGGGCGCTGCGGGGCCGCCCAGATCGGGCCGGGAAAGTGCCGGTCGTCGCGGAAGCGGGGCACCACATGCCAGTGCACGTGGGGCACCATGTTCCCCAGGCTGGCGAGGTTCATCTTGTCGGCCTGCATCGTTTCGCGCACCACCGCCTCCACCGCGAAGACCGCCGCCATGAGGCCCGAGCGCTCGGCTTCGTCCAGGTCGCTCATCTCCCGCGCATGGCGCGCGAGGATCACGCGGCAGAAGCCGGGATAGTCGGGCTCATCCACCCGGACCACGCGGCAAAGAGCATTCTGCCAGAGGATCGCGCCCCCGGGGCTCGCGCAGAACTCGCAGGCGCCGGGGCTCATAGCAGCACGCGCTCGATCCCGCCGTGGCGCGCCCGGTCGACGAACTCCTGCATCCATCCCTCGCCAAGCAGGTGGCGCGCCATCTCCACCACGATGTAGTCGGCCGTCGTGCCGGCGTCGTCGTCGAAGCGCTGCAATCCCTGCAGGCACGAAGGACAGGAGGTAAGCACCTTCACGGTGCCTTCGAATCCACCCACGCGCGCCTCGCCCGCGCCCTTGCGCATCTCGGCTTCCTTGCGGAACCGGACCTGGGTTGCGATGTCGGGCCGGCTCGCCGCGAAGGTGCCGGACTCCCCGCAGCAGCGCTCGTTGAGGGCCACCTCCGCGCCCATCAGGCTGCGGACCACCTTGAGGGGTTGGTGGGTCTTCATTGGAGAATGGCAGGGATCGTGGTACAGGTAGCGTACGCCCTCGACGCCTTCGAGCGCGAGGCCCTTCTCCATCAGGTACTCGTGGATGTCGAGCAGCCGGCAACCCGGGAAGATGCGCTCGAACTCGTACTGCTGCAGCTGGTCCATGCACGTCCCGCACGACACCACCACGGTCCGGATGTCGAGGTAGTTGAGCGTGTTGGCCACGCGATGGAAGAGCACGCGGTTGCGCACCGTGATCTGCTCGCCCTTGTCGGCGCGGCCCGCGGAGGTCTGCGGGTATCCGCAGCACAGGTAGCCGGGGGGCAGCACGCACTGGCTGCCCACGTGGTAGAGGAGCGCCTGCGTGGCCAGGCCGACCTGCGAGAACAGGCGCTCCGAGCCGCAGCCCGGGAAGTAGAACACCGCCTCCGAATCCTCGGTCATCTTCGCGGGGTCGCGGATGATCGGCACGATCGCCGGGTCCTCGACGTCGAGCAGCGCGCGCGCGGTCTTGCGGGGCAGCTTGCCCGGCATCGGCTTGTTGATGAAGTGGATCACCTGCGCCGCGAGCGCGGGCTTGCCGAGCGTCCGGGGAGGGTGCTTCACCCGGCGCCGGACCGCCGGCAGGCGTCCCCACAGCCGGTAGGCCAGGCGCTGGGCGCGGTAGCCGAAATCGATCATCGCCGCCTTGATGAGCTTGATGCGGGCCGGGTCCGTCGCGCTGAGGTATTGCAGCGCCGCCCAGGTGCCGGCATTGAAGCGGCGCTTGTGCAGGCGCGCGAGGAGGTTGCGCATCGCGATCGACACGTCGCCGAAGTCGATGTCCACGGGGCAGGGCGCCTCGCACTTGTGGCACACCGTGCAGTGGTCCGCCACGTCGCCGTACTCGTCGAAGTGGCGGATGCTCACACCCCGGCGGGTCTGCTCCTCGTAGAGGAAGGCCTCCGTGAGCAGCGACGTGGCGAGGATCTTGTTGCGCGGACTGTAGAGCAGGTTGGCGCGCGGCACGTGCGTCGCGCACACCGGCTTGCACTTTCCGCAGCGCAGGCAGTCCTTGAACGCGTCGGCGATCGCGCCGATGTCGTTCTGCTCGAGGATCAGAGACTCGTGCCCGATCAGGGCGAAGGAGGGCGTGTAGGCATCGGCGAGGCCGGCCCCGCGCAGCAGCTTGCCGCGGTTGAAGCGCCCTTCGGGATCGACCCGTTCCTTGTACGCGGCGAAGGCATCGAGCTCCGCGGGCTCGAGGAATTCCATCTTGGTGATGCCGATGCCGTGCTCGCCCGAGATCACCCCGCCCAGGCTCTTGGCGAAACGCATGATGCGCGCCACCGCGGCGTTCGCCTCGCGCAGCATCTCGTAGTCGTCGGAATTGACCGGGATGTTGGTGTGGACGTTGCCGTCGCCCGCGTGCATGTGCAGCGCCACGAACACCCGCGAGCGCAGCACCTGCGCGTGCACGGCCTCCGCGCCGGCGAGCACCGGCGCGAAGGCCCGCCCCTCGAAGATGCGGCGCAGCGGCTCCAGGATCTCGCGCTTCCACGAGATCCTGAGCGTGCGCGACTGCAGCTGCCCGAAGAGCGCCGCATCGTCGATGCGCGCGAGGCAGTCCGCCCAGCGGCCGCGGGTCTGCCCGACGAGCTCCAGCGCGCGCGCCACGCGATCGCCGAAGTACTCCGCCTTGTCGAGCTTCGCCTCGTCGCCGGCCATGGGCAGCTCGCCGCGCAGGTATCCGGCCAGCGCATCGAGCAGCTTCAGCTTGTTGCCGATCGACAGCTCGATGTTGATGCGGTCTATGCCGTCGGTGTAGTCGCCCAGCCGCTCCAGCGGGATGACCACGTCCTCGTTGATCTTGAACGCGTTGGTGTGCCGGGAGATCGCAGCCGTGCGCGCACGGTCGAGCCAGAAGCGCTTGCGCGCCTCGGGAGTGCTCGCCACGAACCCCTCGCCGTCGCGCGCGTTGGCGATGCGCACCACCTGGGAGGCGGCCTGGCCGACCGCGGCCTCGTCGTCGCCCACGATGTCGGCGAGCAGGATCATGCGCGGCAGCCCGCGGCTCTTCGCCTTCGTGGCGTAGCCCACGGCCTTCACGTAGCGCTCGTCGAGATGCTCCAGGCCCGCGAGCGTCGCCGCGGGACGCGCGTCGAGGAAGCGCTTGATCTCGACGATCGCCGGCACCGCGCGCTTCACGTCGCCGAAGAATTCCAGGCACACCGTGCGCGTGTGCGCCGGCATTCGGTGCAGCACGAAGGTGGCCGACGTGATGAGGCCGTCGCAGCCCTCCTTCTGCACGCCCGGGATCCCCGCGAGGAACTTGTCGGTCACGTCCTTGCCCAGGCCCTCCTTGCGCAGCCGCCGGCCCTCGACCTCGAGCAGCTCCTCGGAGAGCAAAGTGCTGCCGTCGGCGGCCAGGCGGCGGACGCGGAAGCGCGCGAGCGGCGCATCGTGGATCCGGCCGCGATTGTGGTCGAGGCGCTCCACCTCGAGCCATTGCGCCTGCGGCGTGACCATGCGCCAGCTCGCGAGGTTGTCGAGCGCGGTTCCCCACAGCACGGCCTTCTTGCCGCCCGCGTTCATCGCCACGTTGCCGCCGATGCACGAAGCGTCCGCCGAAGTGGGATCGACGGCGAAGACCAGCCCCTCGGCCTCCGCCGCCTCCATCACGCGCTTGGTCACGACGCCCGCGCCGCAGCGGATCACCGGCACCGGCTCGGCGAGGCCCGGGAGCACCCGCCGCTCGACCGCTCCGAGGCTTTCGAGCTTCTCGGTATTGACCACGGCGCTCAGCCGGTGCAGCGGGATGGCGCCTCCGGTGTATCCCGTGCCGCCGCCGCGTGGAACGATCGTGAGGCCCAGCTCCACGAGCGCCGCCACCACGGGCGCGCATTCCTCCTCCGTGTCGGGGCAGACCACCACGAACGGATACTCGACGCGCCAGTCGGTGGCGTCGGTCACGTGGGAAACGCGCGCGAGGCCGTCGAACGCGACGTTGTCGCGCCGCGTGACGGCGCGCAGCCGGCGCAGCACCTGCCTGCGCAGCACGCGCGTCTCGGCGAACTCGCGCTCGAACGCCTCGACCGCGGCGCGCGCGCGCGCCAGCAGCTCCTGCACCCGCCGCTCGCGCGCGGCATCCGGGTTGTCGCCCTGGCGCCGCTGCTCGATCTCGTGCAGGCGGTGGCGCATCGCCTCGACCAGCAGGCGCAACCGGCGCGGATTGTCGAGCAGGTCGTCCTGCAGGTAGGGATTGCGCCGGACCACCCAGATATCGCCCAGCACCTCGTAGAGCATGCGCGCCGAGCGCCCGGTGCGACGCTGCGAGCGCAGCTCGTCGAGCGCGCGCCAGCTCTCGGCGCCGAGCAGCCGGATCACGATCTCGCGATCGGAGAACGACGTGTAGTTGTAGGGAATCTCGCGAAGGCGGGCGGTCATGGCAGATCGGTCCGGCGTCGCGCATCGGGACGCGGGGAATTTTCGATCTTACCGCAGTGCAGCAATCGCCATCGCCGCAGGGACGACTGTAGTACGCTTGCGGGTCCATGGACGAGATCCCCGAGCGCATACGCATCGCCACGCGGGAAAGCCGCCTGGCCATGCGCCAGACCGAGATGGTGGCCGCCGCGCTCGCGCAGCGCCATCCCGCGCTCGCGATCGAGATCGTGGGCATGACCACCCGCGGTGACCAGGTCCTCGACCGCCCCCTCGCGCAGGTGGGCGGCAAGGGGCTGTTCGTGAAAGAGCTCGAGGTCGCCCTCGACCAGGGGCGCGCCGACATCGCGGTGCATTCGCTGAAGGACGTCCCGATGGAGCTGCCGGCGCAGTTCGCGCTGCGCACGTTCGGGGCGCGCGAGGATCCGCGCGACGCCTTCGTCTCGAACCGCTACGGCGCGCCCGAGGAGCTGCCGCCCGGTGCCGTGGTCGGCACGTCCAGCCTGCGGCGCGAAAGCCAGCTGCGCCGCGCCTACCCGAAGCTCGAGCTGCGCGCCCTGCGCGGCAACGTGAACACGCGCCTCGCCAAGCTCGACGCCGGCGGGTACGACGCGATCATCCTCGCCATGGCCGGGCTGCGCCGCCTCGGGCTGGGCGATCGCGCGCGCTGCGCGCTGCCGGGCTCGATCGCGCTGCCCGCGATCTGCCAGGGCGTGCTCGCGATCGAATTCCGGCGCGACCGCGACGACGTGGCGCGCCTGCTGGCGCCCTTCGAGGACGGGGCCACCGCGCACGCCGCGCGCGCCGAGCGCGCCCTGGGGCGCGTGGTCGAGGGCAGCTGCGAGGTTCCCCTCGGGGCGCTCGCCACGGTCGAGGGCGCCGAGCTTGCGATCGAGGGCTTCATCGGGCTTCCCGACGGCACGCGCCTGGTGCGCAACGCCATGGCCGGCCGCGCGAGCGAGGCCGAGGCGCTGGGTCACGCGCTGGGCGAAAAGCTGCTCGCCGCCGGGGGACGCGACATCCTCGCGGCGCTTGCCGGGAGCATGTCTTGAGCCCGCGCCGGCTCGAAGGACTGGGCGTGGTCATCACGCGCCCGCAAGCCGCCGCCGAATCCCTCGCGGCCCTCCTCGCCCGCGAAGGCGCCAGCGCCTTTCGTCTTTCCCGCCCTCGCGATCGAGGACCTGGCGCCCACGCCGCAGTCGGCCGCCGCCCTCGAGCGCCTCGGCCAATGCGCTCTTGCGATCTTCGTAAGCGCGAACGCCGCGCAGCAGGGGCTGGCCGCGGCGCGCCTGCGCGGGCCCTGGCCGGCGGGCACTCGCGTGGCGGCCATCGGCGAGGCCACCGCGCAGATCCTCCGGAACTCGGGATTCGGTTCCGTGATCTCACCCCGGGAGCGCCACGACAGCGAGGCCCTGCTCGCGCTGCCGGAACTGCGCTCGGTCCAGGGGGAAAACATCGTCATCTTCCGCGGCGAGGGCGGCAGGGAGCACCTGCGCGAGGTGCTGGAGGCGCGCGGTGCCCACGTCGAATACATGGAGTGCTACCGGCGCGTGCGCCCCGGCGCCGATCCCTCCGCGCTGCTGCAGGCCTGGCGGCGCGGCGAGATCCACGCCGTGAGCGCGCTCAGCGCGGAGACCCTCGAGAATTTCATCGCGATGATCGGCGAGGCGGGCGCCGCCCTCGCAGCCGACTGCACCCTCCTGGTGCCCCATGCCGCGATCGCCGCCCGGCCGGATGCCGCGCGCTTCGGACGCGTCGTGCTGGCGGCCTCCGGCGCCGAAGCGCTGGTGGAAGCGCTCTCGTCGCTGCGGGTGACACCATGACCGAATCCGCGCCCCTTCTCCCGCCCCCGACCGGCGAGCCGCGCGGCAGGAATCGCGTGGACCGCACCGCCCGCGCGCTGGCCGCGCTGGCGATCGTGGCGGCGCTGGCCTCCGGGTGGCTCGCGATCGAGGCCCGAACGGGAATCCACTCCATGGAGTCGAGCGCGGGCGGGCGGCTCGCGGAGCTGGGGGCGGAGAGCTCCCAGGCGAAATCCGCGCTCGCCCAGGTGCAGGCGTCGCTGCGCGAAGCGCAGGGGCGCCTCACGGAGCTCGAGGCCCGCGTGGCCGACACACAGGAGCAGCGCGTGGCGCTCGAGGAGATGTACCGGGACCTCGCGCGCAGCGCCGACGACCGGGTGCTGTCCGAAGTCGAGCAGACGCTCGTGCTCGCGAGCCAGCAGCTGCAGCTGGCAGGCAACGTGCGCGGCGCGCTGGCCGCCCTGCAGGCGGCCGACCAGAGGCTCGCTCGTGCCGACAAGCTCGCCGCCACGCCCCTGCGCCGCGCGATCGCCCACGACATGGAGCGCCTGAAGGCGGTGCCCCAGGTCGACGCCGTCGGCATGGCGGTGAAGCTCGACGGGCTCATGCGCCAGGTCGACTCTCTGCCGCTCGTGATCGCCGAGACCCCGCCGCCGGTGCGCGTAGCCACCCGCCTGCGCTCGCCGGATGAAATGGCCATCACCCGGGCCGCGCGCGATTTCTGGGAGGAGATGAAGGGACTCGTGCGCATCCGCGACATGGACAGCCGGGACATCGCCCTGATCACGCCGGGGCAGGCCTACTTCCTGCGCGAAAACCTCAAGCTGCGGCTGCTGTCGGCGCGCGTGGCGCTGCTCGCCCGCGACGAGCCCTCGTTCCGCGAGGACCTGCGCGAGGCCCAGGCATGGATCGCGAAGTATTTCGACGCGCGCGCCAAGCCGACGGGCGCGGCGCTCGCCGCCGTGCGCCAGATCGCGGACAGCCCGGTGGCCGTCGGCGTGCCGGACATCAACGCGAGCCTCGCCGCGGTACGCAACGCCCGCGCGGCGCGCGAGAAGAAATAGCCCATGCGCCTCGCGCTCTGGTCCCTCGTGCTGGCCGCGGTCGCGGTGGGGATCGCTCTCTTCGCGGAGCATTCGACGGGCTACGTGGTGATCGTCTCGGCGCCGTGGCGCATCGAGCTGTCGATCAACATGCTCGTCCTGCTGATCGTCTCCGGCTACTTCGCCTTCTATTTCCTCGCACGGCTGGTGGCCTCGCTGCTGGCAATCCCGGCGCGCGTGCGCGCCTATCGCGCGGAGCGCGAGCGCGAGCGGCTGCGCAAGGCCCTCAACGACGCCCTGCTCGCCTTCTTCCAGGGACGCTACGCCTCGGCCGAGAAGAGCGCCGTGGCCGCGTTGACGGGCGAGGAGACGAAGGGCGTGGCCGCGATCATCGCCGCGCGCAGCGCCCACGAGCTCGGGCGCTTCACCGAGCGCGAGCAGTTCCTCGACCAGGCCAAAGGCGCCGCGCCGGCGGTGGACCAGGCTCGCCTCACCACGCTCGCCGACCTGCTGGTATCGCAGGGGCGCAACGCGGAGGCGCTCGCGGTGCTGAAGGACCTCTCGGCGCGCGATTCCCGCAACCTCCGGCTGCTGCGCCTGAAACTGCAGGCCGAGCAGGCCACGCGCCAATGGGACGAGGTGCTCGGCACCGTGGCTTCCCTCGTGAAGCTTGGCGGGATCGGCCCCGACGAGGCTCGGGGCGTGCGCCGCGCGGCGCACCTGGGCAACCTGCAGGGCAAAGCGCAGGATGCGGCCGCGTTGGGCGCGTACTGGAAGCAGCTGCCCTCGGAAATGCGCATGGACCCGGCGATCGCCTCCATGGCCGCGCGCTACCACATCGCCCTCGGCGGCCACGCCGAGGCGCTGGCGATCCTCGAGCAGGCGCTGGAACGGGAGTGGAACCCCAGTCTCGTGGCGCTCTACGGCGAGGCCGCGGGGACCGACGCACTGCCGCAGATCGAGCGCGCCGAGAAGTGGCTGCGCGCGCACGCGCGCGATCCCGCGCTGCTGCTCGCTCTGGGCAAGCTGTGCATGCGCCAGGGCCTGTGGGGCAAGGCGCAGAGCTACATCGAGGCGAGCCTCGCCCTCGAACCTACGCACGATGGCCACATGACGCTGGCCGCGCTGATGGAGCAGATCGGCAAGCCCCAGGAAGCCGTGCAGCATTTCCGCCGCAGCGCAGAGCTTGCGGGTTGAATCGAAAGGAGCCATCCATGCGGGAGTACGCACCCCTCACCCATTCGCCGCTCGCGCCAGGGGCGCGCGTCGCGCAGCCGCCCTCGCCGGGCCGCGTGACTCTCGACGACCCCGCGTTCTCGGTGATGACCGACTTGCGCGAGGTGCTCGCGGCGACGGTGGCTCCCGAGGAGTCTATCGACGACGCCAACGCGCGGATGATCCGGCGCGGGGTGCGGCTGCTCTTCGTGCTCGACCCGCAGGGCGCGGTCACCGGCGTCATCACCGCGACCGACCTGCTCGGCGAGAAGCCGGTGCGCTTCATGCGCGAGCGCGGCGTGACCCACGCAGAGATCCAGGTCGCGGACATCATGACGCCCGCCTCGATGATCGAGGCGCTCGCGCTGGTCGATGTGTCGCAGATGCGCGTGGGCCACATCGTCGCCACGCTCAAGGCCGTGCGCCGCCAGCACTTGATGGTCTCGGAGGACGGCGGGCGGCGCATCCGCGGCCTGTTTTCCGCCAGCCAGGTGGCGCGTCAGCTGGGCGTGCAGCTGCAGACCTTCGAGGTCGCGCAGACTTTCGCGGACATCGGAGCCGCATTGGGTCGCTGAAGGCGCTGCGCCATGATCGATCGCTACCGCGAGATCTATGGCGCTTTCCGCTGGAACGTTCCGCCCCGCTTCGACATCGCGCACCACGTGTGCCGCCGCTGGGCGTCGGATCCCGGCCGCGTCGCCCTGCACTGGGAGGACGAGTCGGGCGAGCGGCGCACGCTTACCTTCCGCGAGATCCTGCTCGAGGCCAATAGGCTGTCGAACGCGCTGCGCGCGCTCGGCGTCGCCGCCGGCGATCGCGTGGCGCTGCTGCTGCCGCAGCGCCCGCAGACCGTCGTCTCCTACGTGGCCTGCTTCCAGATGGGCGCGATCGCGGTCCCCCTTTCGTTCCTTTTCGGGCCCGATGCGCTCGAGTACCGCCTCGCGCACAGCGGCGCCAGGGTGGCGATCGCCGATCCGGTGACGCTCGCGAACCTGGAGCCCGTGCGCCCACGCCTGCCCGATCTCGCCCACGTGCTGGCGGTGGCCGGCGCGCGTGGCCCCGCGACGCTCGACTGGGACGAGACACTCGCCCGGGCCGCGCCGCAGTTCGATCCGCCGGCCATCGCGGCCTGCGATCCCGCCGCGATCATCTACACCAGTGGGACCACCGGCCCTCCCAAGGGAACGCTCCTGCCGCATTGCGCGTTGCTCGGGAACCTGCCGGGCTTCGAGCATTCCCACGACGGCTTTCCGCGCGAGGGCGACCTCTTCTGGTCGCCGGCGGACTGGGCCTGGACCGGCGGGCTGTGGGACGCGCTGATGCCCACGCTCTACCACGGCCGGGCGATCCTCGGCTACCGCGGGCGCTTCGACCCGGAGCACGCCCTGCACCTGATGGAACGTTACCGCGTTCGCAACGCCTTCCTCGTCCCGACCGCGCTCAAGATGATGATGAAGGCAGTGCCCTCGCCACGGCGAAGCCACGACCTGCGCCTGCGCTCGCTGATGAGCGGAGGCGAGGCGCTGGGCCAGACGGTGCTGCAATGGGCGCGCGAGGAGCTCGGCGTGACGATCAACGAGATCTTCGGCCAGACGGAGATGAACTACATCGTGGGCAATTCGCACGAGCAGTGGCCGGTGAAGCCCGGATCGATGGGCCGGCCCTATCCCGGCCACCGGATCGCGGTGATCGATCCGGACGGATGCGAGCTGGGCCCCGGGCAGGCGGGCGACGTCGCGGTGCATCGCACCTGGACCGACGGCACGCCCGATCCCGTCTTCTTCCTCGGCTACTGGCGCAATCCCGAGGCGACCGCGGCGAAGTACAGCGGAGAATGGTGCCGCACGGGCGACGAGGCCGCGTTCGACGCGGACGGATACCTCTGGTACCAGGGCCGCGCCGACGACGTCTTCAAGAGCGCGGGCTATCGCATCGGCCCGTCCGAGATCGAGAACTGCCTGGTGAAGCACCCCGCGGTGGGCAACTGCGCGGTCGTTCCCACTCCCGATGCGACGCGCGGCGCGCTCGTCAAGGCGTTCGTGGTCCTCGCCCCGGGCCACGCGCCTTCCGAGGCCCTGAAGGAATCGATACGCGAACACGTGAAGCAGCACCTCGCGCCCTACCAGCAGCCGCGCGAGATCGAGTTCGTGGGCGAGCTGCCGATGACCACCACCGGCAAGGTCCAGCGACGCGTGCTGCGCGAGCGCGAAGCGCGGCGCGCTACTTCTTCGGATCCACGGACGGCGTGAACGCGTCGCAGTAGAACTCGTCGTCGGGCAATCCGCGCTGCGCAACGAAAGTCTCGCGCGCGATGTCGGTCATCGCCGGCGCCCCGCAGGCATAGACCTGGTATCCCGACAGATCGGCGAAATCGTCGAGCACCGCCTGGTGGACGAGGCCGGTGCGCCCGCTCCAGGCATCGCCCGGAAGCGGGTCGGACAGCACCGGGATGAACGTGAAGTTCGGGTGGTCCGCCTGCCAGCGTCCAGGCAGCTGTGGCATGTAGAGGTCCTTGAGGGAGCGGGCACCCCAATACAGCACCATCTGGCGCCTGACCTCGTTGTGGAAGCAGTGCTCGATCAGGGCCTTGATCGGCGCGAATCCGGTCCCGCCGGCCACGAACACCATCGGCTGGTCGGAGTCCTCGCGCAGGTAGAAGGTGCCCAGCGGCCCCTCGAAGCGCAGGATCGCGCGCTCCTTCATCTGCTCGAAGACGTAGTTGGAGAACGCACCGCCGGGGGACTTGCGCACGTGCAGCTGCAGGAACGCGTCGTCGTGCGGAGCGTTAGCCATCGAAAAGCTGCGGCGCTTGCCGTCCTTCAGCAGGATGTCGATGTACTGGCCCGCGAGGAACTGGAGCCGCTCACCAGACGGCAGCTTGAGGAAGAGGATCGCGACATCCTCGGCCGGCCGCTCGACCTTTTCGACCCGACAGGGGAGCGTGCGGATCGCCAGGTCCTTTGCGCCCGCGAGCTCGCGCACCTCGAACACGATGTCGGCGAGCGGGCGCGTGCAGCAGGTGAGCGCCTTTCCGGCCTGTCTTTCGGCGGGGTGCAGGGCGCGCTCCTGGTATTCGCCGTAGGCAAGCTCGCCGGAACGCAGCACCCCCTTGCACGCCCCACACGCTCCGTTGCGGCAGCCGTAGGGAAGCCCGATTCCCTGGCGCAGGGCCGCCTCCAGCACCGTCTCACCCGCGGCGACCGTGAAAGTATGGCCGCTCGGCTCGAGCCGGACCTCGTGTCCGGGCGAAGGGGATTCAGGCAATTCGGGACTTTCTGTGAGGGGCGCCCCGCGCGAACGGCGCGCGCGGGCCCGCGGGAGGCGAATTCTACCCCATGGGTCGCGGCGCCCTTGCGGGGGGGCCGACTCAACGGCTGCGGCGGAACTCCCCCTCGATGATCGCGCCCCGATGGCTTGGACGGGAAGCCGGCTCGCCCGCGACGCGCGGCGAGGGGAGGAGCAGCAGCGTGATGGCGATCAGGTCGGACACGACCCCGGGAAAGATCAGGAGCAGGCCGGCGAGGACCGTGCGGGCGCTGTGGGTGAGCGCCGGGATCGAGAACTGGCCCTCCGCGACGCCCGCGGCCAGCCGGGCGACCAGCGCGAACCGGGCCTCCTTGATGAGCGCCATCCCGGCGCAAGCGGAGAGCACTACCCAGGCGAGAACCCACCAGCCCAGGGTCTGGCTCAGCCGCACCAGCACCACCGCTTCGAGCAGGGGGAAACCCAGTAGAATTACAATCAGCAATAGCCGCATCACGAGCACCGTCTCAATATCTTCGCCTGTCTTCGCCCACCGCCGGCGGGGAGCCCGCCTGTGGCAGTCATTGCCGTCCTGACAAACCTACCCGACTCCGAGTCCGCTTTCAATCTGGCCCGGGAGCTGGTCCAACTCAGACTTGCCGCGTGCGTGAACGTTCTGCCCGCGGCGACCTCCTTCTACCGATGGAATTCGCAGATCGAGCAGGCCGCCGAGGTCCCTCTCCTCATCAAGTCTACGCGCGAGCGCTACGGCGAGCTCGAGCGGGCCATCCGGGAACGCCATCCGTACGAGCTCCCCGAGATCATTTCCTGGAACATCGACCAGGGCTTGCCGGATTACCTCGCCTGGATCGAGAGCGAGTCGCGGGCCGCCTGAACCGCGGGGCGCCGGCCTTGAGTCGCGCGAGGTAGGTCGCGGACCGTGAATCTCAAATTGACCCTCGGCGGCGTGGCGCTGCTGGCGATCCTGGCGGGAATCGCCCTCTGGCTGGGCTGCGGCGCGCCCAGTCCGATCTCTTCTTCCGAGGTCTCTCCAGCCGTCCTGTACGCCACCAACTTCTCCGATGCCGAGGGCAGGACCCAATCGCTGGACCGCTACCGGGGCAAGCTCCTGGTGCTCAACTTCTGGGCGACGTGGTGCGCCCCGTGCCGGGAGGAAATGCCGGCCTTCGCGCGCCTGCAGAAGCGCTGGGCCGCTCACAACGTCCAGTTCGTCGGGATTGCGGACGACGACCCGGAGCGCGTGCGACAGTTCGGCAAGGACCTGGGCATCGACTATCCGCTGCTCACCGGTGGCGAAGAGGTGGGCGTCCTGTCGAAACTCCTCGGAAACCGGATGTCCGTACTTCCGCACACCGTGATCCTGGATCGCACAGGGCGAGTGCTTGAGGAGAGGGTGGGCACTTACTCTGAATCAGAACTGCAGGAAAAGCTCACCAAGTACTCAGGCGAATAGCCGGTAAAATCTTCTATCTTCACGTAAGTTCGTCTAACCTTCCTAGCGTTGCCCACCGAGTTCAGAAACATGGTGCATGGTAAAGCGTAAATCGTGCCCGACAGCATGCACGGCAGCTAGCTCTCGCATAGCTTTGAATCGAACATCGCCAAAAACTGGACATCTTCGGCGGAACTGCGGCAAACTCGCCGCCCATGTCGAAAATCCTCGTCATCCACGGCCCGAATCTGAACCTGCTGGGGGAGCGTGAGACCCAGCACTATGGGGCTCAGACGCTGGCCTCGATCGACCAGCGCCTCGTCGAACAGGGTCGGCGCGCCGGCCTCGAGGTCCTGACTTTCCAGAGCAACGCGGAAGCGCCCCTGATCGAGCGCATCCATGCGGCCAAGGGCGACGGCACGCGCTTCATCATCATCAACCCGGCCGCCTTCACCCATACCAGCGTGGCGCTGCGAGATGCGCTGGCAGCCGTGAAGGTCCCCTTCATCGAGGTGCACCTGTCCAACGTCCATGCGCGCGAGGCCTTCCGGAAGCACTCCTACTTCTCGGATCTGGCAGGCGGCGTGATCACCGGCCTGGGCCCGATGGTCTATGACCTGGCGCTCGAGGCGGCGCGGCGCACGCTGCAGGACGACGCAGGCTGAGCCGGAACTCCAAATGGACCTGAGAAAGCTCAAGAAGCTGATCGACCTCGTCCAGGAGTCCGGGATCGGCGAGATCGAGATCACGGAAGGCGAGGAGAAGGTCCGCATCAGCCGGCAGGGGCCCGGGAGCACGCCGGTGATCATGACCGCGCCGACCATGCAACAAATGCCGGTCGCCGCCCTGCCCGCGGCCCCCGAGCCGCCGGCGGAGCCGACGGGCCACACGCTCAAGTCCCCCATGGTCGGCACCTTCTACCGCGCGCCCTCGCCGGGCGCCCCGTCGTTCGTCGAGGTCGGGCAGTCGGTGTCCAAGGGGCAGACGCTGTGCATCATCGAGGCGATGAAGCTCCTGAACGAGATCGAGTCGGACGTTTCGGGCACGGTCAAGGCGATCCTCGTCGAGAACGGCCAGCCGGTCGAATACGGGCAGGCGCTCTTCGTGATCGAATAGGAAGCGCCGCGCACCGCCGATGTTCGAAAAGATCCTGATCGCGAATCGGGGCGAGATCGCCCTGCGCATCCAGCGCGCCTGCCGGGAGATGGGCATCAAGACGGTGGCCATCCACTCGGAGGCCGACGCCGACGCCAAGTACGTGATGCTCGCCGACGAGTCGGTCTGCATCGGGCCGCCGCCTTCGCGCGACAGCTACCTCAACATCCCGGCCATCATCAGCGCGGCCGAAGTCACCGACGCGCAGGCAATCCACCCGGGATACGGGTTCCTCTCCGAGAACGCGGATTTCGCCGAGCGCGTCGAGAACTCCGGATTCGTCTTCATCGGTCCCAGGGCGGAGAGCATCCGGACCATGGGGGACAAGATCGCGGCAAAGGTCGCGATGAAGAAGGTGGGCATTCCGTGCGTCCCGGGATCCGAGGGGCCGCTGCCCGATGACCCGAAGGAGATCCGCCGGCTGGCCGCCGCCATCGGCTACCCGGTGATCATCAAGTCGGCGGGCGGAGGCGGGGGCCGCGGGATGCGCGTCGTGCACACCGAGGCCGCGCTGGTGAACGCGGTGACCATGACGCGCACCGAGGCGCAGAACGCGTTCAACAACCCCATGGTCTACCTCGAGAAATACCTCGAGAACCCGCGCCACATCGAGATCCAGGTGCTTGCCGACGAGCATAAGCAGGCCATCTACCTGGGCGAGCGCGACTGCTCGATGCAACGGCGCCACCAGAAGATCATCGAGGAGGGGCCGGCCCCGCTCGTGAAGGCGCGGCTGATCGAGCGCATCGGCGAAAAGTGCGCGGAGGCCTGCCGCAAGATCGGCTACCGCGGCGCCGGAACCTTCGAATTCCTCTACGAGGACGACGAGTTCTATTTCATCGAGATGAACACGCGCATCCAGGTCGAGCACCCGGTGACGGAGCTCATCACGGGCGTGGACCTCGTGCAGGAGCAGATCCGGGTGGCCGCCGGCATGAAGCTCAAGCTGCGCCAGAGGGACGTGGTGAAGCGGGGCCATGCGATCGAATGCCGCATCAACGCCGAGAATCCCTACACTTTCGTGCCCTCGCCGGGACGCATCACGCAGTACCACGTGGCGGGAGGCCCCGGGATCCGCTACGACTCGCACGTGTACGCCAACTACTACGTGCCGCCGTACTACGACTCTCTCATCGGCAAGCTCATCGCCTATGGAGACACCCGCGAACAGGCGATCGCCCGGATGCGCGTGGCGCTCTCGGAGATGGTGATCGAGGGAATCCAGACCAACATCGCGCTGCACCAGGAGCTCATGAGCGATGCCGCGTTCATCCGCGGCGGGGTGAGCATCCACTACCTGGAAGAGAAGATGGCGGCGTTGAAGTCGATCCAGCCCGAGACCTAGCCCGACCATGGCCTGGCAGCGCGTGGATCTCGTGATCGGGGGAGACCGCGCGGAAGCGCTCGTCGACGCCCTCGAGGCCGCCGGCGCGCTCTCGACCGAGCTCTCCGATGCCGATGCCGGCACCCCCGCGGAGCGCGCCTCCTACGGCGAGCCGGGCGCCGGGGCCACGTTGTGGCCGCGCTGTCGGGTCACCGCGCTTTTCGCGGAACAGGCGGACGTTTCCGGCGCGCTCGATGCCGCGTGGGCGGCGTGCGGCGCGGGCGGGTCGGCGGAGGCGTCGTTCGCAAGGCTCGAGGATGCCGACTGGGTCGCGCTCACGCGCCTGCAGTTCGAGCCCGTTCGCGCCACGGAGCGCCTCTGGATCGTGCCCACCTGGCATATCCCGCCGCGGCCTGGGGCGGTGAACGTGATCCTCGATCCCGGGGTCGCGTTCGGCACCGGCAGCCATCCGACCACGCGCCTGTGCCTCGCCTGGCTCGAGCGCCACGTGCGGCCCGGCGATCGAGTCCTCGACTACGGATGCGGGTCGGGGATCCTCGGGATCGCCGCGCTCATGCTTGGCGCGGGCGCGGCGTGGGCCGTGGACGTCGACCCGCTCGCGCTGCAGGCCGCGCGCTACAATGCCCAGCGCAACGCCGTGCCGCTCGAAGTGCTCGATGCGCAGAGCGAAGTCCCGGGCCGCGCGCGCGTCACCGTCGCCAACATCCTCGCCAATCCGCTGCGCATGCTCGCGCCGATCCTCGCCAACCACACGCAGCCCGGCGGCGCGATCGCGCTCTGCGGCATCCTCGAGGAGCAGGCTCCAGAGGTGATCTCCGCGTATTCACCGTGGGCCGCCCTGGGCGTGGACGCGCGCGATGCCGGCTGGGTGCTCCTGGCGGGCCAACGTCGTGCCTGACCGATGCTGATCACCACCTGCACGCACTGCCTCGCGCGCTTCCGCGTCTCGCCCGTCCAGCTCAACGCGAAGCAGGGACGGGTGCGCTGCGGGCGCTGCGGCAAGGTGTTCAGCGGCTTCGAGGCCCTCGAGCGCTTTCCGGACGACGACACGGGCGCGCGGCTCCTCGCGGCGCGCGAAGCGGCGGACAGGGCGGCCCATGCTCCCGCCATCGAGTCATTCTCCGTGGAAGACCTTCCGGACATCGAGTCCCTGGACGCGCCTGCCCTGTCCGCGCATCCCGAGCCCGAGCCCGAGGCCGCGCAGGCCGAGGCCGCCCCGATGCACCATGCGCATTCCGCCCCCGTCATCCTCGAGGAAGAGTTCGACGCGCAGATTCCCCGGGTTTCGCGCGCCTGGTCCTTCGGAGTCGCGCTGCTCTGCCTCGTGCTCTCGGCCGAGCTCGCCTTCGCCTTTCGCAGCCCGATCGCCCAACGCTATCCTGCGGCCAGGCCCTGGCTGGAATCGGCCTGCGGGAGCCTCGGTTGCACGATCTCCTGGTCGCGCGACGAGCGCCTGCTCAAGCTCGAGGATTCCGAGCTGCTGGAAGTGCCCGGAAAGCCGAACGAGATAGCGCTCGGGGCGCGCATCCGCAATCTCGGCTCCGTGCCGCAGGAATATCCGTACATGGAGCTCACGCTCACCGACCTGGGCGGGCAACCGGCCACGCGGCGCGTCCTGAGGCCCGCGGACTACCTGGGGCGCGCGATCCATCCGGGCGAAGCCTTTGGCGCCGGCGCGGAGATCTCGATCCAGCTGCGCCTCGAGACGCCGCGCATCAAGGCCACCGGATACGAGCTCCTGCTCTTCTACCCCTGAGCGCGGACTACGTCCCGGATTTGCGCAGGCTGGCGAGCATGGAATCCACGGCGCGCTCGACCAGCGGGGCATCATCGAGCATGCGCGCCTCCCCCATGCGCATCTGCTCGGCGAGCGCTTCGGGCGAAATCGAGACGGCGGCAGCCGAGGACAGGGGATTGGTGAACAGGTAGACGCCCTTGTTGGGGCTGATCCACGTGAGGCGCGCACGCACGTTGGCGCCCGCGCCCGCGAACTCGACCCACGTTCCGCGCTGCAGGTTGGTCCAGATGCCCGTGCGCGTGAACACGTTGCGCACCGGCGCCTTCCCGCGAGGGGTGCGGAGGCGGATTTCCTCCACCCGGATCTCGCCGGCGGGCACCACTTCGCGCGCTATCTCCGCGGGCTCCGGCGCCTCCGGCGGCACGGCTTGCGGGAGTGCCGCGAGCCCGCGCAACCCGGACTTCACCGCCATCGCATGGCAGTCGACGAGCGTGCCGAGGAACTCCTCGCGGCGCGCGGGGTCGAGCTCGCCGCGGTGCAGCCCGTCCTGCAAGCTCTTGAGCATCGACGGCAGCATGGTGACCAGGCGCTTGCGATCCTCCGGCTGCACCTTGGGCTCCACGCTCCACAGCAGGTCGTCCATGGTGGCGATCAGCGACTTCCACGCGGGCGAGCCTTCGCCCTCGATCGCCTGCACGCGGGCCAGGGCCCGGATCCAGGTTTCGCGCAGCATGTCGCGCAACGCGGGCGCCGCCCACACGTTGCCCTCCAGCCGACGCTCCACTTCCTCCTCGGCCACCGCACGCGCGATCTCCTCGCGCTCGCGCTCCTCGAGCAGGCGTGCCGAACGCTCGATCACGGCGACTTCCGCGCGCTTGCGCTCCTCGATGAAGGCCGCGACGCGCGCGGCCTGCGCCTCGAACAGGCCCAGGTCCGTGTCGAACTCCGCGAGCACCTGCTGCACGACGCTCTCGATGAGCGCGAGGACGGCGCCGTCGCCGGTGTTGGCCTCGTCGAGCCCGATCGCCGATTCGGCCAGCAGGTCGAGCAGCCGCCGCGCCGGATGCGACTTCGAGGAGAAGAAGTTGCGGTCCAGCAGCGCGACCTTGAGCGTGGGAATCTGCAGCCGGCCGAGCTGCGCCTTCACGATCGCCGGGATGTGTCGATCCTCGAAGATGTAGTCGAAGAGCATCGCCACGATGTCGATCGTCATCGCGTCCACGGTGCTCAGCGAGGCGCTCTGCGGCGCCGCCTTGATGCCCCTCACCACGTTCACGAGCATCTCGCCGCCGCCGGCGGCCGCGGTCAGCAGGCCGCCCTCGCGGTGCATGCGCGTGAGCTCGGAGACGAACGACGCCGGCGCCACCGCGACGTTGGCCGCCGCGGTGCCGGGGGCGGCCCCCGCGGCGGCGGGCGCTCCCTGCGCCCCGGGAAGCGACGCGCCCAGCAGCTGCGCGAGCGTTCCGAAGAGATCGTTGGCCTGCGCGGATGAGAGATCGCCCGGCGCGGACAGCGGCGAGGCCGCTTCCCGTCGCGCCGGCGAGGCGGAGCGGCGCACGCCGTGGCGCACCTCGGGCAGGATCCGTCGCTCGACCAGGTGGACGTTGAGATCGTGGTAGACGCCCTGCAGCTCCACTTGCGCGTAGCGCTCGAGCTGGCGCAGGAGCGCGAGGCGCACCTTGAGCCCGGCGTGGATCTGGTCGCATGCATCCTTCAGCGCCGCGCAGATCGTCGACGGGCTCACCGGGTTCGCGTCTTCCTCGAGCTCGGGCCGCTCGAGCAGGAAGCCCATGCGCTGGCCCAGCGCGAAGAGCTCCCCCTCGCAAGCGGCGCCGAGCTTGCGCGACATCTCCCTGACCGCGAGGCTTTCCTCGAGATCCTCGTCGCCCATGAGCGCGAGCTCGCCGGGCTTCACCCCGGGATCCTTGCCGTCGCCCGAGTCGCCGCGCACCTTGCGGTTGAAGAAGTCGACGAAATGACGCCGGAACGCGGCCTCCATGACCGAGCGCTTCTCGCGCGCCTGGGAACGCGCGTCGAGATACATGTTCTGGGATTCGCGATCGCCGGCCTTGTCGGCGAGCTCGAACAGGTCGTCCTCGAGGCGGTCCAGCATGCCGGAGAGCGAGCGCGCCATGCGCTCGAGGGCGAGCTCGCGGCACCCGCTGAGGACGTCGGCCGACTCCTTGCGCGAGAGATGCGCGCGCGCGCGGGGATGGTCCCCCAGGGGAACGACGTTGCCGTTAGCAGCCTGCTTGCTCATGCTCCACCGCCTTTCGAGGGCGAGCCTTCGAACGGTGGAACGCATGGTCAGAGTGGGCCGTTGCCGGCAACCGGGGAAGGGAGCCTTCCCCCGCGACTCTGGCGATCCCGCTGTCATAGGGCGCCGCCCCTTAGACCGGAAATTTTGCGTCCCCACCTTTCGATGGGTTTGCCCTGTTGCAGATATCGTGCGCCGACTTGCAACGCAGGTCGCGCACCGCGCCTGCGTTACGGATGTAACGCGGCCCGAGAATGCCTTTCCGGGGACGCAGCGTCAATGCCGCCGGTCGGCCGTTTCGTGCCGCGTGTCCGCCAAAAGGTGAGCGCTCCCTACCGTTATACTGGCCCCCATGACGATCCTGGTATGCGGCTCGATGGCCTACGACACCATCATGGTGTTCCCGGACCAGTTCAAGAACCACGTCCTGCCTGAGCAGATCCACATCCTGAACGTGTGCTTCATGGTGCCCGATATGCGGCGCGAGTTCGGGGGCACCGCCGGCAACATCGGCTACAACCTCCGGCTGCTGGGCGAGGACCCGCGCATCATGGCGACGGTGGGACAGGATTTCGATCCCTACGGGCAGCGCCTCGTGCAGCTCGGCCTGTCCACCCGGCACATCCGGCGCCTCGACGAGCAGTTCACCGCGCAGGCCTTCATCACCACCGATATCGACGACAACCAGATCATCGCGTTCCATCCGGGCGCGATGTCCTTTTCGCACCTGAACCGCGTCGCCGATGCCACGGGAGCGAAGATCGGCATCGTCTCGCCCGACGGGCGCCAGGGAATGATCGAGCACGCGCACGACTTCGCGGCGGCCGGCATCCCGTACGTGTTCGATCCGGGCCAGGGGCTGCCGATGTTCTCCGGCCCGGAATTGCTCGAGCTCGCCGCGGGCGCCGCCGCACTCATCGTGAACGACTACGAGGCGCGCGTGGTGGAGCAGAAGACGGGAACGGGCATCGAGCGGATCGCCACGACGCTGGGTGCCGTGGTGGTCACCCGCGGGGCGGAAGGCGCGACCCTGCTCGCGGGCGGCAGCGAGGTCCAAATTCCGGCGGTGAAGGCCGACGCGCTGGTGGACCCGACCGGCTGCGGCGATGCCTTCCGCGCCGGCGTGCTCTACGGCATGGCGCGCGAATGGGACTGGACCCGCTCGGTGCAGCTCGCGAGCGTCATGGGCTCGATCAAGATCGCCCACCGCGGCGGGCAGAACCACCGCCCCTCCCGCGAAGAAGTGTCGAAACGCTTCCTCGAGTCCTTCGGTCAAAGCCTCTGAGGCGGGTCCGGCGGCCGGCCCCGCGGCGAACAAAAGGAGAGACAACCATGAGCAGAATCCCGGCAATCGCGGCGATCGGCGCCCTCGTTCTGGGCGGCTGCGCCTACCAGGCGGGCAGCGGCGACTACCGCGGCTACGAGGTGCGCACCGAGCAGAACGTGCGCTTCGGCGTCGTCGACTCGGTGCGCCCGGTGCGCATCAATCCGCGCGACACGGGCGTGGGAACGACCGCGGGAGCCGTGCTGGGGGGCATTGCGGGCAGCAACGTGGGCGGCGGATCGGGCCAGGTCGCGGGCGCGATCGGCGGCGCGATCCTGGGCGGGGTGATCGGGCAGAACGTCGAGAAGTCGGCCAACGAGCACCCAGGCGTCGAGATCACGGTGCACCTGGATTCGGGCAGGTACATCGCGGTGGTGCAGGAAGCCGACGAGCAATTCCGCGTCGGGGACCGCGTGCGCATCCTGTCGGGACGCGGCGCCACGCGCGTCACGCACTAACCTGGCCCACCTGCGGACGGGCCGCCTCGGGCGGTGGCTGCGCTGGACGCGGATCGCGACGCACGCCGTGGCGGCGGCGTTCATCCTGCGCTTCGTCTTCCCGCGGGCCACGCCGCGCTCCAGGCGCCGGATCGTGCAGTGGTGGTCCGCGAAGCTGCTGCGCATCCTGAACGTGCACCCGCGCCTCGAGGGCCGGGCGCCGCACGCGCGCGGTGCCGCCGCGATGATCGTCGCGAACCACATCTCGTGGGTGGATGTCTTCCTCGTGTCCAGCGTGCGGCCCACGCGCTTCATCGCCAAGAGCGAGGTGCGCGACTGGCCCGGCGCCGGCTGGATCGCCGAGCGCGCGGGTACTATCTTCATCCGCCGCGCGCGCCGCCACGACACCGCCCGCATCAACCAGCAGGTGCACGAGGCGCTCGAGAAGGGCGATTGCGTCGGGCTCTTTCCGGAAGGCACCACCACCGAAGGCGATCGCCTGCTGAAGTTCCACACCTCGCTCTTCGAGCCCGCGCTCGTGAACGGCGCGCGCATCTACCCGGCGGCGATTCGCTACGAGCATCCGGACGGAACGCCCTGCCGCGCGATGGCCTATGTGGGCGAGCTCTCGTTCATGCAATCGCTCGGGCTCATCATCCGCCACCACTCGGTGGTGGCGCG
Organism: uncultured beta proteobacterium; assembly: GCA_963792865.1. Taxonomy (GTDB): domain Bacteria; phylum Pseudomonadota; class Gammaproteobacteria; order Burkholderiales; family Usitatibacteraceae; genus Usitatibacter. The sequence continues at coordinate 221,274 of CAWBYB010000014.1, read as the reverse complement.
CATCGCGTTCGCCGAGGCGATCGAGCCCGCGGGGATCGACCGGCGCGCCGCCGCGCGCATCGCGCGGGAACGCGTGGCTAGTCTTCTGGGGATGGATTCCCAGGGCACGCCACCTGGAACACCGCACGGTCATGCAGGCGCACCGCCGTGAGGCTGCGGCCCCAGACGCAGCCGCTGTCCAGGCCGACCAGGTTCGGCCGCTCCACGACGCCCAGCGCGGACCAATGCCCGAAGAGGATCGTGTGGTCCGCGTTGGCGCGCCGCGGAACATCGAACCAAGGAATCCAGCCGTCGCTCGCCTCTCCCGGCTCGCCCTTGAAGCCGAGCACCATCGCCCCGCTCGTATCGCACACGCGCAGGCGCGTCATCGCGTTGATCACGACGCGCAGGCGCTCGACGCCCGCGAGGCAATCGTCCCAGCGCGCGGGCTCATCGCCGTACATGCGCTCGAGCAGGGCGCGGTAGTCGCGCCCGCGCAGCGCCTCCTCGACCTCGCGCGCGAGGGAAAGCGCGCGCGCGACGCTCCATTGCGGGAGCAATCCCGCGTGGACGAGCGCGAAGCCGTCCTCCACGTGCAGGAGCGGGCGCCGGCGCAGCCAGTCGAGCAGCGCGCGAAGATCGGGCGCCGCGAGGATCGCATCGAGCGTATCGCGCCTGCGCGAGCGCTCGACGCCCTCGCCCACGCACAGGAGGTGCAGGTCGTGGTTGCCGAGCACGGTCACCGCCGCGCTTCCCAGCGACTTCACGAAGCGCAGGCACGACGCGGAATCGGGCCCGCGGTTCACGAGATCGCCGACGAACCAGAGCCGGTCGCGCGAGGCGTCGAAGGCGATCGCCTTCAACAGCCGCTCCAGTGGCTCGAAGCAGCCCTGCAGGTCACCGATCGCGTAGGTCGCCAATCTCGAGGGCTCCCGCGAAAAAGGGCGACCGTGATCGCCCTTCCCGTGCTCCGGCTTCCGGCCGGTTACTTCGCCGCCGCCATCATGTAGTCGACGGCCGCTTCCACGTCGGCGTCGGACAGGCCGGGGTTGCCGCCCTTGGCGGGCATCGCGCCCTTGCCCTTGAGCGCGCTGTGGTAGAGGGAGTCCTTGCCGCGCGCGATGCGCGGCGCCCAGGCCGCCTTGTCGCCGAACTTGGGCGCTCCCGCCACGCCGGTGCTGTGGCACACCGTGCAGACCTTGTCGAAGGTGGGCTTGCCTGCGGCGCTTCTGGCCGCGGGCTTCTCGGCCACCGCGAGCTTGGCCATCGGCGGCGCGACGCTGGGCATCGCGGCGGACGGCGCCGGCGCGTTGGCGTCTATCGCCACCGTGGCGACGGGCGCGATGCGCTGGTCGACGGACGCGGCGCTCATCGCGGGGTCGCCCGTGCGCGATCGCTCGCTGTAGGCGCCGATCGCGAACTGGGCGAGGAGGATGATCCCGACGATGAGCGCGACGGCGCCGATGACGATCCCGATGGCGAGCTTCACCGGATGCGTCTCGATGTTTTCCTCGATGGGATCGCTGTGATGCGGCTGGGACATTGTTTTCCTCTTGCGAATGCGCGAAAACCGGGCGGGCCGAAGGGCAAATTATAGCCCGTATCGACTGCGCGAACTCGGCAGCCGATGGACTGGAGGAGGCGAACTCGTTTAGAATCCGCTAGATACGCGCCCGTAGCTCAGCTGGATTAGAGTACTGCCCTCCGAAGGCAGGGGTCGCACGTTCGAATCGTGTCGGGCGCGCCAATTGACCATCCCGTGACCGAAACCCAGACGGCCGGCGAGCTGCCGCAGACTGCCGCCGCCATGGTGGCCGACCGTGTGCTGGTCGCGGCTTCCCTCGCGTTCCTCTTCCTCCTCGCGTTCGCGGGCAGCGCAGGGCTGCGCGCGACGGCGCTGCTCGCCTGCGCCTGCGCGCTCGCGGTGCGCTGGCGCGAGGTCCGGCTGCGACGCGTCGCGTTTCCGCGCGACGTCACCGTTGCCTGGTGCGCCTGGGCGCTGCTCGGGGTGGCGTCGGTCGCATGGAGCGTCGACCGCCCGTACACGCTGGGCGAACTGCGCGCGGAATTGCTCTACGGCGCGCTCGCGTTCAGCGTCTACTTCATCGCAGCCGCGCGCGGGGACGCGCCGTGGAGATCGTGGTGGATCGCGCTCGCCGCGGGGACCGCGCTCGCCCTGATGGGCCAGGTGCTGCAGGACGTGCTCCCGATCGAGATCTCGCGCCATGAGGTGGACGGCGGGCCCGGTCCCTATTCGACCCAGCTCGTGCTGGTCATGCCCCTGCTCTTCGCCCTGGCGTGGCCGGCTCCCTGGGGGCTCGGGCGCGGAGCGCGCGCGCTCGCCGTGGCGATGGCCTGCGCGGGAGCGGCGGCGTTGTATACGGGCAATCGCATGGTGTGGCTCGCGTTCGCCGCGCAAATCGCCGTGGCGGCGCTCGCGTGGAATCTCCTGCCCTCGAGCGACCCGCAACGCGCGCGCATGGCGCGCCGGCTCATCGTGTGGGCGGGCATCGTGGTTGCGGTCGCCTTCATCGGCTCGCTGATGGAGCGCAGCCAGCGATTCTTCCATCACGCCACCAACGTCGCCGTGAGCATCGAGGCCGATCTGCGGCCCCGCATCTGGTCGGTCGCCTGGAAGGAATTCCGGCAGGCGCCGTGGTTCGGCCACGGGTTCGGGCGCGAGGTGCTCGCCCCGGCGTTCATCCCGCTCACGCCTCCGGGCCCGGGCCAGGCCGAGCTGCACCACGGCCACAACACGTTCGTCGACGTCGCGCTCGAGCTGGGGGTGGTGGGGCTTGCCGCCTACGTCGCGCTGCTGCTCGCCCTCCTCGGGCGCTATCGCGCCATGCTGCGCAATCCCGTGCTCGCGCCCCTGGGCATGATGGGCATCGCGCTCGTGGCGGGCTTCGTGGTGAAGAACCTCACCGACGATTTCCTGCACCGCCACAACGCCCTGCTCTTCTGGGCGCTCAACGGCGTCTTCCTGGGACTGGCGCGCGCCGCGCGCCGGGCATAGCGGCCTGCTAGGGCGCGCCGCGCGCGGCCCGGGTGACCGGGACGGCGGTGAGCCGCGGGCGGACCTGGGAGTGGTATTCCGGCACCCAGCGCTTGAGGTCGCGGCGCACTTCCGAATCGCTCGGGATGCGGTCCTGGTCGAGCCAGGAGACCAGGCCGTCGAGCCAGTTGAATCCGATCTCGCGCGCCTTCGCGATGCGCAGCTTCGGGTGCGGCGTGGGCCGCGTGTGCTCGTCGTCGGCGAGCAGCTCCTCGAACAGCTTCTCGCCCGGGCGCAGCCCCGTGTACACGATGCGGATCTCGTTCTCCGAGAGCTCCGAGAGCCGGATCATGTCGCGCGCGAGGTCGACGATCTTCACCGGCTCGCCCATGTCCATCACGAACACCTCGCCGCCCAGGCCCATGCATCCGGCCTGCAGCACGAGCTGCGCCGCCTCGGGAATCGACATGAAGTAACGCACCATCTCCGGGTGCGTGATCGTCACCGGCCCGCCGCGGTCGATCTGCTCCTGGAACTTGGGGATCACGCTGCCGGCGCTGCCCAGCACGTTGCCGAAGCGCACCATCTCGAAACGCGTCGTGCTGCTGCCGGCCTGCATCGCCTGGCACACCATCTCGGCCAGGCGCTTGGTGGCGCCCATGACGTTGGTGGGGTTCACCGCCTTGTCGGTCGAGACGAACACGAACTTCTTCACGCCGAAGTCGATCGCGGCGCGCGCCACGACATGGGTGCCGAGCACGTTGTTCTGCACCGCCTCCCACGCGTTGGCCTCCTCCATCAGCGGCACGTGCTTGTACGCCGCGGCATGGAACACGAGCCCGGGCGAGTACTGGTGCATCACCTGGTTCACGCGCCGGGCGTTCTTGATGTCGCCCACGACGCTCGCGACGGGAATCTCGGGGAAGGCCTCGCGCAGCTGCTCGTCGACCTTGTACATCGCGTACTCGTTCATCTCGTAGAGCACCAGCATCGCGGGCTGGTAGGCGGCGATCTGGCGGCACAGCTCCGAGCCGATCGAGCCGCCCGCGCCGGTCACCAGCACCACCTGGCCGGTGAGCAGGTCGTGCAGGCCTGCGTCGTCGAGCGTCACCGGCTCGCGCTTCATCAGGTCCTCGACCGCCACCTTGCGGATGCGTGCGGGCGAGCCCTTTCCCCCCATCACGTTGTTCAGGGTCGGCACCGTCATCACCGAGACCTTCGCCCGCTTGCAGATCTCGACCACGCGCCGGCGGACCTTGTACGGGACCGAGGGCATCGCGACGATCGCGTGGCGCACCTTGAGGCGCTGCGCGAAGCGCGTGAGCTCGTCGAGCGCGCCCAGCACGCGCACGCCGTGCAGCAGGCGCCCGCGCTTCTTCTCGTCGTCGTCCAGCAGGCCCACCACGCGCCACTCGTGGCTGCGGGAAAGCTCCTTCACCAGGCCCACGGCCGCGTCGCCCGCGCCCATGATGATCACCTGCGCGCCCTGCTCGCCGCCGCGCCCGTACAGCGACCATTCCTTGAACGAGCGGTACGTCATGCGGCTGAGCGACATCAGCGCGATCAGGAACAGCGGGTAGAGGAGGTATTCGCGATAGCTGAAGGTCTCGTCCAGGCCGAGCGTGCGCAGCGCGACGGAGATGCACACGGTCCCCGTCATCACCGAGAACACGATGCGCTGGATGTCGGGCAGGCTCGTGTAGCGCCAGGTGCCCTGGTAGACGCCGAACAGGAAGTTGATCGCGACCTGGATCGGCACCGCGACCAGGAAGGCGGCGAGCAGGTCGGTGGACGGGTCGCGCGGACCGGCGTTGACCTCGAGCAGCAGCATGGCCCCGAGGCAGGCGAGCACGAGCGCGGTGCCGTCGTGCACCGCCGCGGCGAGGGCACGAGCATCGAATTGGACAGGTTGCATGGCTGCTCCGACAGGTCTTTTGCAGAAACGTTGCCGCGCCGTTCCGCGATTTCTTGTTCTTACCCGGCCGAGCGCTCGGGAGCCCCGCGAACGCCGCCGCCGGCCGGGGGCAGGCGACGCTCGATCGCAACGAGCAGCAGCGCGTACGCCACCACCCAGGCGGAAATTATACCGCATTGCAGCATCGTCCCCTGCGCGCGCCCGGCCAGGGCGCTCGCGGCGGCGGCGAGCATCAATCCGTAGGCCGACAGGGCAAGCCGGCGATGCGACCATCCGGCGAGGATGAGCCGCTGGTAGTAGTGGCCGCGGTGCGCGCGCCAGACCGGCTCGCGCCGGCGCAGGCGCCGCGCGACCGCGAGCGTGGCATCGACGATGAACGGCGAGAAGACGAGCAGCGGGAACCATGCCGGCCACGCGCCCGCGGCCTCGCCCGCGAGGCCCAGCGCGCCGGCGAGGAATCCGAGCGGGATCGAGCCCGCGTCGCCCAGGAAGACGCGCGCCGGAGGGAAGTTGTGCAGCAGGAATCCGCCGCTCGCCGAGGCGGCGGCGAACGCGACTACGGCGATCGGCGCCGCGCCGCCCGCGAGCGCGGCGATGCCGTAGGCGCAAAAGCCGATCAGCGCCATGCCTCCGGCCAGCCCGTCGGATCCATCCATGAAGTTGAAGAGGTTCGTCATCCACGCGATGGCGCCCACGGCGAGCAGCGCGCCGAGCGCGCCCGGCAATCCGCTCGCCGCGCGCGCGTCGAGCGCGTAAACCGCCGCCGCCGCCGCCGCGAAGTGCGCCAGCAGCCGCACCGGGACCGGAAGGCTGCGCAGGTCGTCGAGCACGGACACCAATGCGAGGCCGGCGGCGGCGATCAGCACCACCCCCAGCGCGCCCTCGGCGAACCAACCGGCCACGGCGAGCGTCCCGAGCATCACGCCGAGGCCGCCCACGCGGGGCCGCGCCACCGCGTGCAGCGAGCGCTCGTTCGGCTCGTCGGCGAGGCGCGCGGCCCAGGGCGAGCGGCGCAGCGCCGCGATCGCGAACCAGGCCACGAGGCCGGGCAGCACGCCGATCAGCGCCCAGTGCACACTCATGCGCGCGCCTGCGATCGGTAAGCGTCCACCATGCCGCGGACCGCCGCATCGAAGGAGACCTGCGCCGACCAGCCCAGCTCGCGTTCGGTGTCCGAGGCGTCCATCTCGAGCGAGCGCGTGAGGCGGCGCATCCGCTGCAGCTGGCCGGTGGCGAATGCCGCGGCCTCGAGCAGCGCCGGCGGCACGCCCACGAGGCGCGCCGGGCGGCCGAGCGCGCCGCGCAGTGCGCCGACGAGCTGCGGCGTCGAGACGCCCCCCGCGTGCGCCGCGAGCCAGGCCTGCCCGGATGCCTGCGGCAGCGCGGCGCACATCAGCAGCAGGCGCGCGAGGTCGTCGACGTGCAGGAAGCTCCTGCGGTTGCGTATCGCCCCGAACGGCAGCGGCCACGCGGTATCGGCGAGGCGCAGGAGCGTACGCAGGTTCCCCTTCGCGCCGGGGCCGTAGACCAGCGGCGCGCGCACGATCGACACTTCCAGCCCCGTGCGCAGCGCGATGCGCTCGAGCTGCGTTTCGGCCGCCCACTTCGAGCGCCCGTAGGCATCGCACGGTGCGGGCGCACTCGAGCGGCGAAAGGGCGCATTCGGTGTCTCGTCGCCGAGCACCTTGACGCTGCTGAGGAAGACGAAGCGGCGCGCCCCGCCCGCCGCCGCGGCCTCGGCCAGCACGCGCGTCTTGTCCACGTTGTCGCGCTCGTAGTCGGCGTCGCCTCCGCTATCGACGTGCACCCGCGCGGCCAGGTGCAGCACCCGGGCGTGCGCGAAATCGGCGCCGCGCACCTGCTCGGCCCAGTCGCCGGCCGCGAAGGCCAGGCGCCGGCACGGGCCGTCGAGCAGGGGCTGCAGGGCCGCGCCCACGAATCCGGACGCGCCCGTCACGATGTACGCGGGCGTCATCGCCGCATGATCCGCTCACGCAAAGAAAACGGGCATCCCCGGATCGGAGATGCCCGCATGGGCCTCGAAGGCGAATCGTTACGGGCAGGAAGGAGGTACCGTCACGACGACGGTCGTCACGGTCGATCCATCGGAAACCAGCACGTTGGCCGTCGTCGGATAGGGCGGGGCCGGGTCTCCCGTGAGTCGCGTGAAGGTGATCGTCGAGCCGCTGATGAGCACCGAGACGCGGTTCAGGCTCGAAGTCGCGCTGTAGCTGCCCGAACCGCCGACGATCGCCGCCGACGCGGAGGCGCCGCAGGCCAGCGTGATGGCGGTCGGCGAGACCGTCATGGCCGGCGGGGTTCCAGCGCCTGCCAGGGTATCGACGGACACGGAAGCGCGCCCGCCCACGGAGTCGGTGATCACCACCGCGGCACCGGTGAGGCACAGGTGCGGATTGGTCGCGGTGATAGTGAACGTTCCCGGATTCGTCGTGCTCGTCGAGGGCGAGACCCGCACGCTCGAGTCCGAGCTGGTCGCCATGTACGGCGGCGTGCCGTCGAGCACGGTGACGGTCCCGGAACCGGTGCCGCAATCGGTCGCGAGCAGGCCGGTGAAGGTGAACGCGTCCGGGATCACGGTGAGCGCGCCCGCGTTGACTGAGCCTTCGATCACGAACGCGGTGTCGATGTACACGCCCGTTTCCGTGTCGATCACGCGCAGGACGCCGACCTGCGTCGCCACGCCGGGATTGACCTGCATGACCGCGGTGAGCACGCCGCTGTGGTCGGTCACCGCCGTGAGGGTGTCGCCCGCCACGACCGGGTTGCCGTTCACGTCGTTGGTCGGGAAGAGCCAGGAGTAGGGTCCCTTGATCGCCTTGAGCGTGATCGAGCGATCGCCCTTGAGGTTGCCGTTGAAGGTGGGCGCGATTCGCACCACCGTCTGCCCGCCCGCGCACGCCTGGGGAGCCGCGGCTCCGCCGGTGCCGGTGGCCGTAGCGCTGCAGCCCGAAGCCGCCATCGAGACGTTGTAGCCGAGCAGGAAATTCTGGGCCACCTTGATGACCGTCGCGTCCGAGGCGCCGCCGACCTCGCGCGCCGTGATGGTGACGCTGCGCACGGGCAGGTCGGTGGGCCCCAGGCCGGTATCGATCACGCCGGGGTTGGCCGCCACGACCTCGAGGATGTTCCCGTTGAGCGTGTTGGGAACCGGGAGCAACCCGGGTTCGCTGGAGGTGACCGCGTAGGGGCCGCGGCCTCCGAGGACCTGGATCGTCGCGGGAACGCCGGCGAAGAACGTGGCGTCCTTGGGAAGGACCTGGAAGGCCCCGCCCTGGCCCGCGTTGGTCGTGGCACCGCCGCCGCCGCAAGAGCCGAGGATCACCCCGGCCGCGACGGCGAGGAACGTGCTCGTGAGGGAACTGCGCAAGGAGTGGAATTTCACGATCGCTTCCCCTTTGTTGGGACCCGGCTAGGCATTTTCTTCAAAATTAGCGGGTTATCGCCGATTATTAAAGCGCAACTTGCAGATGCTTGCAAGCACAGTTTTTGACCCCGGATTTGCCGGTCAAAGTTGTGCTGCAGCGCAGCATCCAGGAGCGCAGCCTCAGGCGCGGGCAGCACCGCCGCACGGATGGGGTCACGGACACGTTCCGAGTCGAGGTTACCGTGATGTTCCGCGATCTGCGTACCGCTGGACACGGCGACATCCGCAGTTGCGAGCCGGGGCCACGGTCGGGACATGCTGTATCGACAGGACGCGGACCGATGACCATGGCCGAAATGCTGGGGTCGACAGAGCTGGCGATGTATGTGCCCGTTCCTCCTGAAATCGCGAATGGCACCGGGTGCAATCCATCAACGTCACAGCTCGAGATCGGGTTGCCCATGAAACTGACGCTGAGCGGCGCGGGGCATGCCCCGGCCGCGTTCGCCGGCGAGCGTGACGGCGATGGGCTCCGTGGACACGCCGTCCGAGACCGACACCGTGACTTGAGGCGGCGTGCCTGAAATTGCCGGTGTGTTCGGCGTGCGCGAGATCGAGACCGTGCTCGCGCCCGCGAGGCGCGCGAACACGCCGCTGCTGCCCGACGAGACGATGTAGTTGGTCCCGCTTCCACCCGCGATCGAGACGTTGGCCGAGGACTGGCAGGTGTCCAGCGTCACGTCGGTGGGGGAGACGACGAGCTCGGGCGCGGCGACGGTCCCGAGCTCGTTCGCCACCGTGACCGTGGCGGTATGGCCCGAGGCGTCCTGGACCACGACCGGCAGGCCGCTGCTGCACACGCCGAGCGCGAGGATGCCGAAGCTGCCGCCGCTGTAGGTGACCACCGAGGGCGCGACGCTGAACGTCGTGCCCGCGCCCGACACCGCGTAGGGCGGCACGCCGCCGAAGATCACCGCTTCCGCGCTCACGTTGCTCGCGCAGCTCGCGTCGTTGGGTCCCGTGAAGGTGAGCGTGTCGGGAATGACGAAGAAGCCGGGCGAGCTTCCCGTCGACTGCGCGACGAGGAAGCTCGCGTTCTGGAACGCGCCGCTCACCACGTCCGTAATGCGAAGCAGCGCGGTCTGGTTCGCCGCGCCGGCCGTGACGCGGATGCGCGCCTGCGCGAGGCCCGCCTGGTCGGTGGCGACCGTGATGGTCGTGGCGAGGGTCTCGGTCGCCGCGCCCGGGGGCGTGGTGATGAAGCGGAAGTCGCCCGAGACGAGGTCGAAGCGGATGCCGCGCGCCGCGAGCGGAATCCCACCCTGGGAGATGGTCGCGGAGACCAGCGCGTCGCCCCCGGAGCAGATGGCCGGATCGCACGTGGCGGCCTGCGTCGACGAGGGCACGACGGTGATGCTGTTGCTCACGGTGCCCGGATGCACCGTGAGCGTCGCGGTGGCGAGCGGCGCGGTGCCGGTGTCGCGCACCGTGAGGGTCACCGTCGTATCGACGGCGACCGGGTTCGGGACCACCAGCAGGGTGGTGCCGCTCAGGGCCCCGCTCACCGGGACCACCGACTGGTTGCTCGAGCTCACGAAGTAGGCGCCGGTCCCGCCCGCGATCACGAAGGTCGTCGGCAGGCCGGAATACAGGATGGCCGTATCGGGAAGGATCGTGATCCGGGTCGGATCGGTCACGGCCGGCGGGCCGGAGACGGCGCCGCTGCACGAGACGAGTGCGGCCGCGAGCAGCGCGGGCAGGATCGACGCGGCTCGATCGGCGATGGCGGCAATGGTGCGAATCACGAAATCTCCCGGTGGCGTGTCGATGCGCCTTGGCGTGCAGCCGATTCTACTCAAAGGCAGCAGGGCGCGCGCCCTCGCAACCCCACGGCATTGTCGCGCATTTATATTGCAGTGCAGTAAAGCCTGCGCTACGATGACCCGGTTTCGCCTGATTTCTGCTCTCCGCTCCCACGTGGCCTTGGCGGACGAGGGGCCGCGACGGTCATGAGCCGCGCCGCAAACCCACCGGCAGAACCGCGGCCGGTGCCACAAGCCCGAAGGTTCGTTTTTGCGATTTCCGGTCGGCCGCGGAACGCGGCTACCATGGTGCTGGGCCCCCGGATGCGGGGACATGATCGAACAGGTGCCCGTTATGGATCCGAAAGCCGGCCTGCCGCCGAGACAGGGACTCTACGACCCCCGCCACGAGCACGACGCGTGCGGCGTGGGCTTCGTCGCGCACATCAAGGGCCGCAAGTCGCACGACATCGTGGAGAAGGGCCTCACGATCCTGAACAACCTGCGCCACCGCGGCGCCACGGGGGCGGACCCGCTGCACGGAGACGGCGCGGGCCTGCTGGTGCAGATCCCCGACGCGTTCTTCCGCGAGGAGATGGCCGGGCGCGGCGTGAAGCTGCCCAAGGCGGGCGCGTACGGCGTGGGCATGATCTTCCTGCCGCGCAACGCCGCGGCGCGCGCCGCCTGCGAGCGCGAGATCGAGCGCGCCATCGTGAACGAGGGCCAGTCGCTGCTCGGCTGGCGCGAGGTCCCGGTGGACGACACCTCCCTGGGCGAGACGGCGCGGCGCACGATGCCCGTGATCCGCCAGGTGTTCGTGGGCGCGGGGCGCGGCAGCCTCGACCGCGACGCCTTCGAGCGCAAGCTCTACATCATCCGCAAGGCCCTGGGGCACGCGATCCGCGCGCTGCGCCTGTCCGACGCGGGCGGCTTCTACGTCACCTCGTTCTCGCATCGCACCATCGTCTACAAGGGGATGCTGCTCGCCGAGCAGATCGGCCCCTTCTACCGCGACCTCGGCGACAAGCGCTTCGCCTCGGCGCTGTGCCTCGCGCACCAGCGCTTCTCCACGAACACGTTCCCGTCGTGGGACCTCGCGCACCCGTTCCGCTTCATCGCGCACAACGGCGAGATCAACACGCTGCGCGGGAACCTCAACTGGATCCGCTCGCGCCAGGCGACGATCCACTCGAAGCTGCTGGGCGACGACCTCGACAAGATCTGGCCGCTGATCTACGAGGGCCAGTCGGACTCGGCGTCCTTCGACAACGCGCTGGAGCTGCTGGTGATGGGCGGCTACCCGATCGCCCACGCGATGATGCTGATGATCCCGGAGGCGTGGGCGGGCAACCCGCTCATGGACGCGAAGCGCCGCGCCTTCTACGAGTACCACGCGGCCCTGATGGAGCCGTGGGACGGCCCCGCGGCGGTGGCGTTCACCGACGGCAAGTTCATCGGCGCCACGCTCGACCGCAACGGCCTGAGGCCCGCGCGCTACTTCATCACCGAGGACGACCTCATCGTCATGTCCTCGGAGATGGGCGTGCTCGACGTTCCGCAGGAGAAGATCGTGCGCAAGTGGCGCCTGCAGCCGGGCAAGATGCTGCTGGTGGACATCGAGCACGGGCGCATCGTCTCCGACGAGGAGCTGAAGCGCGACCTCGCCGCCGCCCACCCGTACCAGGACTGGCTCGACCGCACGCAGCTGCGCCTCGAGGACATCGAGAAGCCGCACGAGGTCCCCACGCCCGACACCGACAAGCTGCTCGACCGCCAGCAGGCCTTCGGCTACACGCAGGAGGACCTGAAGATGCTGATGACGCCGATGGCGGTGGCCGGCGAGGAGCCGATCGGATCGATGGGCGACGACGCGCCGCTCGCGGTGCTCTCCAACCGCGCGCGGCCGCTCTACGCCTATTTCCGCCAGCTCTTCGCGCAGGTGACCAACCCGCCGATCGACCCGATCCGCGAGCAGCTCGTGATGTCGCTCGTGTCCTTCATCGGCCCGCGCCCCAACCTGCTCTCGCCGGATTCCACGGAGCCGGTCATGCGCCTGGAGGTCTCGCAGCCGATCCTCACCTTCGAGGACATGGAGAAGCTGCGCCGCGCCCACACGTTCACGCAGGGGCACTTCCGCAGCGAGATCCTGAGCATGTGCTACACGGCCGAGTGGGGCGCGCAGGGCATGGAGCCGGCGCTCGCACGCCTGTGCGCGGACGCCGAGGACGCGGTGCGCAAGGGCACCAACATCATCATCCTCACCGACCGCGCGGTGGGCGTGGACATGATCCCGATCCCGGCGCTGCTCGCCACCGCCGCGGTGCACCACCACCTGGTGCGAGCCGGCCTGCGCACGCGCTGCGGCCTGGTGATCGAAACCGGCAGCGCGCGCGAGGTGCACCACTTCGCGTGCCTGGCGGGATTCGGCGCCGAGGCGATCCATCCCAACCTCGCCTTCGCGACACTGCTCGACATCCGCGACGGCCTGCCGCAGAAGATCGACGACAAGGAGATCGTCAAGCGCTACATCAAGGCGATCGGCAAGGGCCTGCTCAAGGTCATGTCGAAGATGGGCATCTCGACCTACCAGTCGTACTGCGGCGCGCAGATCTTCGAGGCGGTCGGCCTCGAGGAGCGCTTCGTCGAGAGGTACTTCACCGGCACGCCGACGGCGGTGGAGGGCGTGGGCCTGGCGGAAGTCGCCGAGGAGGCGGTGCGGCTGCACCGGATCGCGTACTCGAACGCCCCGCTGTACCGCGACCAGCTCGACGCGGGCGGGGAATACGCCTACCGCACCCGCGGCGAGGCGCACATGTGGACGCCGGACTCGATCGCGAAGCTGCAGCACTCGGTGCGCTCGGGCAGCTTCCCCACCTACAAGGAATACGCGAAGCTCATCAACGAGCAGAGCGAGAAGCTGCTCACCCTGCGCGGGCTCTTCCGCATCAAGGAAGCCGCCGCGCCGGTGCCGCTCGAGGAGGTCGAGCCCGCAAAGGAGATCGTCAAGCGCTTCGCCACCGGCGCCATGTCGCTGGGCTCGATCTCGCACGAGGCGCACTCGACGCTCGCCATCGCCATGAACCGCATCGGCGGCAAGTCGAACACCGGCGAGGGCGGCGAGGACCCGGTGCGCTACGTGCCGCTTCCCAACGGCGACTCGATGCGCTCGGCGATCAAGCAGGTCGCCGCGGGGCGCTTCGGCGTCACCGCCGAGTACCTCGTGAACGCCGACGACCTGCAGATCAAGATGGCGCAGGGCGCCAAGCCCGGGGAGGGCGGCCAGCTCCCGGGGCACAAGGTCTCCAAGTACATCGCGAAGGTGCGCCACACCGTGCCGGGCGTGGGGCTCATCTCGCCCCCGCCGCACCACGACATCTACTCGATCGAGGACCTCGCGCAGCTGATCCACGACCTGAAGAACGTGAATCCCCGGGCACGCATCTCGGTGAAGCTCGTGAGCGAGATCGGCGTGGGCACGGTCGCCGCGGGCGTGGCCAAGGCCAAGGCCGACCACGTCACCATCTCGGGCCACGACGGGGGCACCGGCGCCTCGCCGCTCTCGTCGATCAAGTACGCGGGCAGCCCCTGGGAGATCGGGCTGGCGGAGACGCAGCAGACGCTGGTGTTGAACCGGCTGCGCGGGCGCATCGCGGTGCAGGCCGACGGGCAGATGAAGACCGGCCGCGACGTGGTGATCGGCGCGCTGCTGGGCGCCGACGAGTTCGGCTTCGCCACCGCGCCGCTGGTGGCCGAGGGCTGCATCATGATGCGCAAGTGCCACCTGAACACCTGCCCGGTCGGCATCGCCACGCAGGACCCGGAGCTCATCAAGAAGTTCGAGGGCAAGCCCGAGTACGTCATCAACTATTTCTTCTTCGTGGCCGAGGAGGTGCGCGAGTTCCTCGCGCAGATGGGCATGCGCTCCTTCGCCGAGATGATCGGGCGCACCGACATGCTCGACGTGCGCCCGGGCGTCGAGCACTGGAAGGCCAGGGGGCTCGATTTCTCGCGCCTCTTCTACCGCCCGCCCGCGGTCGACGGCGTGGCGATCCGGCAGTGCGAGGCGCAGGACCACGGCCTGGCGGGCGCGCTCGACCACGAGCTCATCGACAAGGCGGCCTCCGCGCTCGCCTCGCGCAAGCCCGTGCTGATCGAAAGCAGGATCTACAACCGCAACCGCACCGTGGGCGCCATGCTCTCGGGCGAGGTCGCGCGCCGCCACGGCCACGCGGGCCTGCCGGACGACACGATCCACGTGAACTTCAAGGGCACCGCGGGCCAGAGCTTCGGCGCCTGGCTCGCGCACGGGATCACCTTCGAGCTCGAGGGCGACGCCAACGACTACGTGGGCAAGGGCCTGTCGGGCGGGCGCCTGGTGATCTATCCGCCGCGCACGAGCCCGATCATCCCGGAGGACAACATCATCGTCGGCAACACCGTGATGTACGGCGCGATCACGGGCGAAGCATATTTCCGCGGCGTGGCGGGAGAGCGCTTCTGCGTGCGCAACTCGGGGGCCACCGCGGTGGTGGAGGGCGTGGGCGACCACGGCTGCGAGTACATGACGGGCGGCACCGTGGTGGTGCTCGGCACGGCGGGGCGCAACTTCGCCGCCGGCATGTCGGGCGGCATCGCGTACGTGCTCGACGAGGAGGGCGACTTCACCCAGCGCTGCAACCTCGCGATGGTGGAGCTCGAGCCGATTCCCGAGGAGGAGCGCGCCGCCGCCGAGGACGGCACCGGCGAGCTCGAGGGCCACGGCAAGGTGCACATCGACCACGTGGCCGGCAGCGACGACGCGATGGTGAAGGGCCTCATCCAGCGCCACCTGCTCTTCACCGGCAGCGAGCGCGCGCGGCGCATCCTCGAGAACTGGGCCGCGTACCTGCCCAAGTTCGTGAAGGTGATGCCGGTCGAGTACCGGCGCGCGCTCAACGAGCTGGCGCGGGAGCAGTCGCATCCCGGACCGGCCGCGAAGCCCGTGGAGCTGCGGGCCAACGACTAGCGCGCGAAGCGCCCGCGACGGGCCGCGCACCCCGAGGGAAACGATGGGAAAGATCACCGGGTTCATGGAATTCGAGCGCCAGGACCGGCCCTACGTGCCGGTGGCCGAGCGCGTCAAGGTCTACAAGGAGTTCGTGCGCGCGCTCCCCGACGCCGAGATGGCCCGGCAGGCGGGGCGCTGCATGGACTGCGGGATCCCGTTCTGCCAGACCGGCTGCCCGGTGAACAACATCATTCCCGACTGGAACGATCTCGTGTACCGCGGCCAACTGGCGCGAGGCGCTCGAGGTGCTGCACTCGACCAACAACTTCCCCGAGTTCACGGGCCGCGTGTGCCCCGCGCCCTGCGAGGCCGCGTGCACGCTCAACATCAACGACGACGCGGTGACCATCAAGTCGATCGAGCAGGCGCTGGTCGACAAGGGCTGGAGCGAGGGATGGATCGGCCCGCAGGTCCCGCATCGCAAGACGGGCCGCAAGGTGGCCGTGGTCGGCTCCGGCCCCGCGGGCCTCGCCTGCGCGCAGCAGCTCGCGCGCGCCGGGCACGACGTGACGCTCTTCGAGAAGAACGACCGCATCGGCGGGCTGCTGCGCTACGGCATCCCCGACTTCAAGATGGAGAAGCACCACATCGACCGGCGCATGGAGCAGATGGCGGCCGAGGGCGTCACGTTCCGCCCCAACGTGCACGTGGGGGTGACGCTTGCGGCGAAGGAGCTGCTGGCGCAGTTCGACGCGGTCGCGCTCACCGGAGGAAGCGAGCACCCGCGCGATCTTCCGGCGCCGGGACGCGAGCTCGGCGGCATCCATTACGCGATGGAGTTCCTCCCGCTGCAGAACAAGGTGGTGGCCGGGGACCAGGTCTGCGATCCGATCCTCGCCACGGGCAGGCACGTGGTGGTGATCGGCGGCGGCGATACCGGCAGCGACTGCATCGGCACCTCGATCCGCCAGGGCGCGGCCTCGGTGGTGAACTTCGAGCTGATGCCGCAGCCGCCCGAGCACGAGAACAAGGCGCTCACATGGCCCTACTGGCCGCTGAAGCTGCGCACCTCGTCGTCGCACGAGGAGGGCGCCGAGCGTGATTTCGCGGTGGCCACCAAGTCGTTCGAGGGGTCCGGCGGCAAGGTGGAGCGTCTCATCGCCTGCCACGTGGAGTGGGTGAAGGACGCGAAGGGCGCGATGGTCATGAAGGAAGTCGCGGGCACCGAGTTCACCATCCCCGCGCAGCTCGTGCTGCTGGCCATGGGCTACCTGCACCCGGTGCACGCGGGCCTCATCGACGCGCTGGGCGTCGAGAAGGACGCGCGCGGCAACGTGAAGGCGGCCACCGACGGCGCCGGCTGCTACGCCACCTCCGTGCCGAAGGTGTTCGCGGCCGGCGACATGCGCCGCGGCCAATCGCTCGTGGTGTGGGCGATCCGCGAAGGGCGCCAATGCGCGCGCGAGGTCGACGCCTTCCTGATGGGAAGCTCGGACCTCCCGCGCTGAGGACGGCCTTTCTCGCGCTCGAAGCCCTCGCCCTCGGCTGTGCGGTCGCCTACCTCGCGATCGCGGGCCTGGTGTGGCTGGGCCAGGACCGCCTGATCTTCCATCCGCCGGGACCCGCGCCCCTGCCCGAGGCGCCGCGCGGCTGGCGCATCGAGGAAGTGTCCCTCGCGGTGCCGGGCAACGCCCGGCTCGCGGGCGTGCTGGTGCTGCCGCCGGCCACGCATCCGCCCCTCGTGATCTACTTCGGCGGCAACGCGGAAGACGCGACCGCGAACGCGCCCACGGTGGACGAGACCTACGGCGCGCGCGCAGTGCTGCTCGTGAACTACCGCGGCTACGGGCGCAGCACCGGGCGGCCCTCCGAAAGCGCGCTGGTCGCGGATGCGGTCGCGCTGCACGATTGGGCGGTGCGCCGGGCGGACGTCGACGCCGGCGGCATCGCGCTGCACGGCAGGAGCCTGGGCACTTCCGTGGCGGTGCAGCTCGCGGCGCAGCGCGCCCCGCGCTGCGTGGTCCTCACCTCCCCCTTCGCGAGCGCCGCCGACATCGCGCGCGAGGTCTATCCCTGGCTGCCGACCTCCTGGCTGCTGCGGCACGCGTTCGATTCGGCGCGCCACGCCGCGCACCTCGCGATGCCGGCGCTCGTGCTGTACGGCGAGGACGACGATCTCGTGGCGCCGCGGCATTCGGAGCGCCTGGCGCGCGCCTGGGCGGGGCCCGTGGAGCGCGTGCCGCTCGCGGGCTTCGGGCACAACGACCTGCATCTCAACCCGCGCTACAGCGCGGCCATCCGCGCCTTCCTCGACCGCTGCCTTTGAGGTGCCGGCGGGACGGGAGCCGGGGCCGTGCGAAAATGCGCCGATGCGAAACGACACCTTCCTGCGCGCCCTGATGCGCCAGCCCACGCCGTACACGCCGATCTGGGTCATGCGCCAGGCCGGGCGCTACCTGCCCGAATACAACGCCACGCGGCGCAAGGCGGGCAGCTTCCTCGCGCTCGCGAAGACGCCCGAGCTCGCCTGCGAGGTGACGCTGCAGCCGCTCGAGCGCTATGCCCTGGACGCGGCGATCATCTTCTCCGACATCCTCACCGTCCCCGACGCCATGGGGCTCGGCCTCGGCTTCGCCGAGGGCGAAGGCCCGCGCTTCGAGCGGCCCGTGCGCACCGAGGACGACGTCGCGCGCCTGGCGGTGCCGGACCTGGATTCGCTGCGCTACGTGTTCGACGCGGTGGCGATGACGCGCAAGGCGCTCGGCGGCCGCGTGCCCCTCATCGGCTTTTCCGGCAGTCCCTTCACGCTCGCCTGCTACATGGTGGAGGGCGGGGGCAGCGACGACTTCCGCCACGTGAAGACGCTCCTGTACGCGCGCCCCGAGCTGCTGCACCGCATCCTCGCCGTCAACGCCGCGGCGGTGACGGCGTACCTGAACGCGCAGATCGCGGCGGGCGCGCAGGCGGTGATGATCTTCGACACCTGGGGTGGCGTGCTTTCCTCGGCGGCCTACGCGGAGTTCTCGCTCGCCTACTCGAGGCAGGTGCTGCAGGGGCTCACGCGCAAGGTCGACGCCGGCACCGTGCCGCGCATCCTCTTCACCAAGGGCGGCGGCCAATGGCTCGAATCGATGGCCGACTCCGGCGCCGACGCGCTCGGCGTCGACTGGCAGACCGACCTCGGGGAAGCGCGCCGGCGCGTCGGCGACCGTGTGGCGCTGCAAGGCAACCTCGATCCGATGGCCCTCTTCGGCAGCGCGTCCGCGATCCAGAGCGAGGTGCAGCGCGTGCTCGACCGCTACGGCGCGGGACCGGGCCATGTCTTCAACCTCGGCCACGGCGTCTCGCAGCACACGCCGCCGGAGAGCGTGCAGGCGCTGGTCGAAGCGGTGCACACGCGCTCGCTCCCGGCGCACGCAGGCTGAGCAGTGTCAAGAAAAATATTTCCGTCGATGTGATTGCTTATTCACACCGCCTTGGCGTTGAGCGGTGCCGGCAGGGACTTTTTGCCTCGCTGTCGACAATTCAGGATTTCCTTGTCAGATCAATAATGTGCGCCGTTGTGCATCGCCGCATCGCCCGGCCCGCGCGGGGCAGGATGCGGCGATCGCAGAGCGCGGCGCAACGTATTCACAGACTTATCCACAGGCTTTTCCGGCCCCTGCGGAAGGGGTCTCCACGCCCTTGAAGATTGCCCGCGTCGCCCTCGACGTGCCGCTCGAGGAGAGCTTCGATTTCCTCGTGCCGGAAGCGATCGAAGCGCCCACCGGCGCGCTCGTCGTGGTGCCGTTCGGGCGCACGCGCAAGGTGGGAGTGGTGGTCGGACGGGCGCAACGCAGCGTCGTCGCCGAGTCGCGGCTGAAGCCCATCGAGAGCGCCGTGCGCGACGTGCCGCCGCTCGACGAGCCCCTGCTCGAGCTCTTGCGCTTCTGCGCGGGCTACTACCACCGCGCCCTGGGCGAGGTGATCGCCGCGAGCCTGCCGCCGCGCCTGCGCCAGGTCGCGCGCCGGACGCTCGCCGCCGCGCCCGGCGCAGGCGCCGGCCCCACCGGCTTCGCGCCCCTGCACGAGCTCACCGTGCAGCAGCGCGCGGCGATCGAGGCGTGCCGCGCGGGGATCGAGCGCTTCCATCCGACCCTGCTGTTCGGAGTCACGGGCAGCGGCAAGACGGAGGTCTACCTCCAGCTCATCGAGGCCGCGCTCGCGCGGGGCCGCCAGGCGCTGCTGCTGCTGCCGGAGATCGGCCTCACGCCCCAGCTCGAGGCGCAGGTGCGCAGCCGCTTCCCGCACGCGACAATCGCCGCCGCGCACAGCCACCTGGGCCAGGGGGAGCGCGCCGCGGCGTGGCTCGCCGCGCAATCCGGCGCCGCGCGCATCGTGCTGGGAACGCGCCTCGCCGTCCTCATGCCGTTCCGCGACCTGGGGCTCATCGTCGTGGACGAGGAGCACGATCCCTCGTACAAGCAGCAGGAGGGCCTGCGCTACTCGGCTCGCGACGTGGCCGTGCGCCGCGCGCAGCGCCTCGGCATCCCTGTCATCCTGGGCTCGGCCACGCCCTCCCTCGAAAGCTACCGCAACGCGCTCGAGGGACGCTATGCCCTCGCGAAGCTGGACGAGCGGGCCACGCGCGCCTCGATGCCGGCGGTGCGCACGGTCGACACCCGCGCCGACCGCCCCCACGAGGGCCTCACCTTCGCGCTCCTGGAGGCGCTGCGCGCTCGCGTGGCGCGCGGGGAGCAGTCCCTGGTGTTCGTGAACCGCCGCGGCTACTCGCCGGTGCTCTTCTGCCGCGCGTGCGGCTGGCTTTCCACCTGCAGGCGCTGCAGCGCGAACCAGGTCCTGCACCGGCGCGCCGGCGAGCTGCGCTGCCACCACTGCGGGCGGCGCGAGGCGATCCCGGAGCGCTGCCCGGAATGCGGGGCGGCCGACCTCGCGCCCGTCGGCCAGGGCACCCAGCGCGTCGAGGAAGCGCTGCAGGCGGCGCTTCCCGGAGCGCGCATCGCGCGCGTGGACCGGGACTCCGCCGGGCGCACGAAGGACGCCCTGCGCGAGGTGCTCGAGCGCGTGCGCTCGGGCGAGGTGGACATCCTCGTCGGCACGCAGATGCTGTCCAAGGGGCACGACTATCCGAAGCTCACGCTGGTGGGCGTGCTCGACAGCGACAGCGCGCTCTTCAGCGCCGATTTCCGCGCGGCCGAGCGCCTGCACGCGCAGCTGGTGCAGGTCGCGGGGCGCGCCGGGCGCGCGCAGCACCCGGGCGAAGTCCTGATCCAGACCGACTTTCCTTCCCATCCGCTCTACGCGGCCGTGGCGCGCCACGACTACGCGGCGTTCGCGGCCGAAGCGCTCGAGGAGCGGCGCGTCGCCGGATTCCCGCCCTTCGCCCACCTGGCGATGCTGCGCGCGGAATCGAAGAAGGCGGGCGAGCCGACGGCGTTCCTCGCGCACGCGGTGCGCGCCGCGCGCGCGCTTTCGTCGCGGGTCGAGGTCTTCGATCCCGTGCCCGCGCCGCTCGAGCGCAAGGCGGGCTTCGTGCGCGCGCAGCTCCTGGTGCGGGCCCGCGCGCGCGGCACCTTGCAGCCGTTCCTGCGCGACTGGAAAACCGCCCTCGAGCGCCACGGCGAGCGGCGCGTGCGCTGGTCGCTCGACGTCGATCCCCAGGAGGTGTAGCGCGAGCGCCGGCGCGCCCCGGAGGCGGGTCCCGCGCCCCGTATAATGGACGGTTTGGATCGCTCCTTTCCCTAGTGCCCTCCCCCGACTCGAAAGCCCGCCTCGCCGAGCTGGTACGCGCCGCGGTCGCCAAGGCGTTTCCGGACACCGAGGCGCCCGAGGTCGAGCTCGAGCGGCCGAAGAACGCGGATCACGGGGACTTCGCCACCAACGTGGCGCTGCAGCTCGCCAGGCGCGTCGGGCGCAAGCCGCGGGAGGCCGCCGAGGCGATCGTCGCGGCGCTCGGGGCGAGCGAGGAGATCGCGCGCTCCGAGATCGCGGGGCCGGGCTTCATCAACTTCACCCTGGCTTCCGGCTCGCGCTTCGCGGTCGTGCCCCGCATCCATCGCGAGGGCGCCGCGTTCGGCCGGGGAGACATCGGGGCGGGCCGCCAGATGATGGTCGAATTCGTCTCGGCGAACCCCACCGGCCCGCTGCACGTCGGGCATGGCCGGCAGGCCGCCCTGGGCGACGCGATCTCGACGCTGCTCGAATGGCAGGGCTGGCGCGTCACGCGCGAGTTCTACTACAACGACGCCGGCGCCCAGATCGCCAACCTCGCGCTGTCCGTGCAGGCGCGCATCCGCGAGGCGCGGGGCACGCCCTGCGCAATGCCCGAGGACGGCTACCACGGCGACTACATCCGCGAGATCGCGCGCGAATACGTCGCGCGGCATCCCGACGACGCCGCCGGCGCGGACCTCGAGCGCATCCGGCCGTTCGCGGTCGCGTACCTGCGCAACGAGCAGGACATCGACCTGCGCGCCTTCGGGGTGAAGTTCGACTCGTACTTCCTCGAAAGCTCGCTCTACACCGACGGCAAGGTGGCCGAGACCGTCACCCTGCTGCGCGACGCGGGCCACTGCTACGAGTCGGAAGGCGCGCTGTGGCTGCGCACCACGGACTTCGGCGACGACAAGGACCGCGTGATGCGCAAGTCCGACGGTTCGTACACGTACTTCGTCCCGGACGTCGCCTACCACCTCGACAAGTTCCGGCGCGGATACGCGCACGTGGTGAACGTGCAGGGCGCCGACCACCATTCGACGGTGACGCGCGTGCGCGCCGGCCTGCAGGCGCTGGACGCGGACATCCCGAAGGGCTACCCGGACTATGTCCTGCACCAGATGGTCACGGTCATGAGGGCCGGCGAGGAAGTGAAGATCTCCAAGCGCGCCGGCAACTACGCGACGGTGCGCGACCTGGTCGACGAGGTGGGAAGGGACGCGGTGCGCTACTTCTTCCTCATGCGCCGCGTGGAATCGCACCTCGAGTTCGACGTGGACCTCGCCCAGCGCCAGTCGGACGACAACCCGGTGTACTACGTGCAGTACGCCCACGCGCGCATGTGCAGCGTGCTGCGCGAATGGGGCGGGGATGCCGCCGCCCTCGCCGGCGCGGATCTCGCGCCGCTGGGCTCGCCGTACGAGGTGGCGCTCGCGCAGAAGCTCGCCGAGTTTCCCGAGGTGCTCGCGCGCGCCGCGGGTGAGTTCGCGCCGCACCTGCTCACGCACTACCTGCACGACGACGTGGCGGCACGCCTGCATACCTACTACAATGCCGAGCGGTTCCTCGTCGAGGATGGGGCGTTGAGGCTCGCTCGCCTGGCCCTCGTCGCCGCGACGCGACAGGTGCTCGCCAACGGCCTCGCCGTCCTCGGCGTGAGCGCGCCCGAAAGGATGTGATGCCCAAGGACTACAAGGACGCGCCGTCGCCTCGCTCCGACGGCAAGCTGAGCCATCCGATGCTGCTCGGCGTGATCATCGGTTTGCTGCTGGGCATCGTCATCTCGCTCGCGGTCGCGCTGTGGCTCAATCGCCTGTCCAATCCGTTCGTGGACAAGGGCAAGCCGATCGAGCCGCTGCCGAAGATCGGCCCGGCGCAGCCCCCGCCGCCGAGCGACGCGGCCACGGCCGCGCAGAAGGCCGCGCGCGGCCAGGTCCCCGACAAGGGCGCGCAGCCGGCCCAGGCGGAAAAGCCGGCCAAGGGCGCCAAGCCCGGCGAGCGGCCGCGCTTCGAGTTCTACCAGATCCTGCCCGGCGGGAAGGAAAGCACCCCGCGGGAAGTGAAGCCCGTGCCCAATGCCGTGCCCCCCGCCCCCAAGCCGGGCTCCTCCCCGGCCACGCCCAAGCCCTACTCGGGGGACACCTACTGGCTGCAGGCCGGCGCCTTCTCCGACGAGAAAGAGGCCGACAACCTGCGGGCGAGGATCGCGCTCACGGGCCTGGAGGCCACGGTGCGGGCGGTCGCGGTGGCCGACAAGGGCACGCTCTACCGGGTGCGGCTGGGGCCGTACCAGAGCCTGGACGTCGCGAACCGCATCAAGACCACGCTGTCACAGAACGGCGTTGGCACCGCCGTCATCCGCTCGACCGACGAAATCAAGAACCCCTAGAAGGAATCGCGCCATGTCCCGCCGCACACTCCTCCGCCTGCTCGCCGTGTTCCTCGCCTGCACCTTCGGGACCGCATGGGCCCTCCCTTACGCCGTGATGGACCCCGCGCAGCCCGTCGAGGGCGGCGGCAAGATCGAGGTGACCGAGTTCTTCTGGTACGGTTGCCCGCACTGCTACCACCTGGAGGGCCAGATCGCCAACTGGCTCAAGACCAAGCCTTCCGACGTGGTGTTCAAGCGCGTGCCGGCGTATCCGAGCGAGGGCTGGGGCGAGCTCGCGAAGGTGTACTACACGTTCCAGGCGATGGGCCTGCTCGACCAGTTCCACTCGAAGATCTTCGACGCGATCCACAAGGACGGCCAGAACCTGGGCAACAAGAAGATCCGCGACAAGTGGCTCACGAAGAACGGCATCGACCTCGCGAAATACGACGCCATGGAGAAATCGTTCACCGTGGCCACCGACCTGTCGCGCGCCCGCCAGCTCACGATCGCCTACAAGGTGGACAGCGTGCCGCGCGTGTTCGTGCAGGGGAAGTACTACACCGCGGCCGAGTTCACCGGCAGCCCCGACACCGTCTTCCAGGAAGTCGACAAGCTGATCGACATGGTGCGCAAGGAGCAGGCCGGCGCCAAGGGGCCGGCATCGAAGGCGAAGTAGGGCTTCGCGGCGCGGCGCGCCGCCCTCCCGGCGATGCGGCCCGCCCTCGGTAGCGGCGTATTCATCACCGGCGCCTCGAGCGGCATCGGCGCGGCGCTCGCCCGCCACTACGCGGCGCGCGGCGCGGTCCTGGGCCTGGTGGCGCGGCGCGAAGACGCCCTGCGCGAGCTCGCGGCCACGCTCGGCGCGACCTGCGCGACCTATGCCTGCGACGTGCGCGACCAGGCGGCGATGCAGGCGGCGGGGCGGGATTTCATCGCGGCCCACGGGCTGCCGCGGATCGTGATCGCCAACGCGGGCATCTCCCACGGGACCCTCACCGAGCACGCCGAGGATGCCGCCGTGTTTCGCGACATCCTCGAGGTGAACGTGACGGGGATGGTGCACACGTTCCAGCCCTTCGTCGCGCCGATGCGCGAGCGCGGCAGCGGCGCGCTGGTGGGCATCGCCTCGGTGGCGGGCTTTCGCGGCCTGCCGGGCGCCTCGGCGTACAGCGCTTCCAAGGCGGCGGCGATCGCCTATCTCGAGTCGCTGCGCGTCGAGCTGCGCCCGAGCGGCGTGCAGGTGACGACCCTGTGCCCGGGCTACATCGCCACGCCGATGACCGCGCGCAACCCCTACCGCATGCCGTTCCTGCTGGAAGCCGACGACGCGGCGCGGCGCTTCGCACGCGCGATCGAGGCCGGGCGCGGCTTCGCGGTGATCCCGTGGCCGATGGCGATCGTCGGGCGCATCCTGCGCGCGCTGCCCGACGCGCTCTACGATCGCCTGGCCGCGCGGGCCGGGCGCAAGCCCCGCAAGGGCTGAATGCCGCGCTGCCCGCGGCCGTGCACGCGTTGCGCGCTCACAGCTGCTCCGTCTCGCCCTGGGTGGGCCGCCACACGAGCAGGCGTTTTTCGGCGCGGCCGACCGCGAAGTCGAGCGCCAGCGCGAGCGCGGTGAGCACCAGCATGCCCGCGAACACCGTGTTGATGTCGAACGCCCCTTCGGCCTGCTGGATCAGGTAGCCCACGCCGCTCGCCGAACCGAGGTATTCGCCCACTACCGCGCCGACGAAGGCCATGCCGACGGAGGTGTGCAGGCTCGAGAACACCCAGGAGGTGGCCGAGGGCAGGTACACATGGCGCAGCAGCTGCCGGCGGCTGGCGCCGAGCATCACGGTGTTGTTGAGCACGACGGGGCTTACTTCCTTCACGCCCTGGTAGACGTTGAAGAACACGATGAAGAAGACCAGCGTCACGCCGAGGGCCACCTTCGACCAGATGCCCAGGCCGAACCACACCATGAAGATCGGCGCGAGCACCACGCGCGGCATCGCGTTCATCGCGGTGATGTAGGGATCGAACAGCGCCGAGGCCGCCGGCGAGAGTCCCAGCCACAGCCCGACGCCGAGGCCGAGCGCCGAGCCGATCGCGAACGCGAGCACCGTCTCCTCGAGCGTGACCCAGAGATGCGGGTAGATCGCGCCCCCGGAAAACCACGTCCAGATCACGCGCAACATCTTCACCGGCTCGCCGAAGAAGAAGGCCGCGCGGTCGGGATTGTCCCAGACGAGCGGCGGCAGCAGCCCGGGTTGCGTGAGGACCTGCCATCCCCCGAAGAGCAGCGCGAGGAGCGCGAGCTGCCGGATCCACAGCCGGCGCCTCATGCGGCCACCCGGTTCCTCGTCTGCGCATATCCCTTGAGCACTTCCTCCTTCATCGAGTGCCAGATGCGGTCGTGCAGCGCGATGAACTCCGGGGTGAGTCGCACCTCGGCCACGTCGCGCGGGCGCGGCAGGTCGATCGCGAACTCGCCGATCGGGCGCGTCGCCGGGCCCGCGGAGAGCACGACCACGCGGTCCGAGAGCGAGATCGCCTCCTCGAGGTCGTGGGTGATGAAGACGACGCTCTTGCGGTTCGCGCTCCAGAGCTCGAGCAGCTCGTTTTCCATCAGCTGGCGCGTCTGCACGTCGAGGGCGGAGAACGGCTCGTCC
Organism: uncultured beta proteobacterium; assembly: GCA_963792865.1. Lineage (GTDB taxonomy): Bacteria > Pseudomonadota > Gammaproteobacteria > Burkholderiales > Usitatibacteraceae > Usitatibacter. Next base: position 195,471 of record CAWBYB010000014.1, on the reverse strand, counting down.
ATCAGCAGGATCTGCGGATCGAGGATCAGCATCTGCGCGAGCGACACGCGCTTGCGCATGCCGCCGGAAAGCTGGTGCGGGTAGCGATCGCCGAAGCCCGCGAGCCCGACGCGCGCGAGCCAGTCCTCGCCCATGCGCCGCGCCTGTTCCCGCGCCATGCCGCGGAATTCGAGGCCCGCGACGACGTTCTGCAGGGCGCTGCGCCACGGCATCAGCGCCTCGGACTGGAACATGTAGCCCGCGCGGCGGTTGATTCCCGCGAGCGGCTCGCCGAACACGCGCACGGACCCGGACGACGGCCTGAGCAGCCCGGCCGCGACGTTGAGCAGCGTCGACTTGCCGCAGCCCGTCGGGCCCACGACCGAGACGAACTCGCCCTCGGCGATCTCGAGGCTCACGTCCTTCACCGCCGTGTACGAGCCGCCCTCGCCGCGCGCGGCGAACGTGCAGGTGACGCGCTCGAAGGAGACGGAGGCGTTCATGCAGCCCGCGCGCGCGCGCCTACCGGTACTTGGCGTCGGCCTTCTTCGCGAACGAGTTGTCGAAGGTCGCGCCCAGGTCCAGCTTGCCGGCGGCGATCACCGAGGGCTCGAACCGGCGCAGGACCCGGTAGACGTTCTGCGCGGCCCGCATCGACATCTGCCCGTCCTCCGAGTAGCCGATCATGTTCTTCAGCAGTGCCTCCTTGTACAGCGAGGGGCTGCCGGCCTTGTACTCGTCGGGCATCAGGTCGACGACCTCCTGGGGCGTGGCCTTCGCGATCCAGCGGTCGGCCCGGACCATGGCGTTCACCACGGCCTGCACGGTGTTCGGGTACTTCTTGATGTAGTCGGCGTTGAGGTAGATCACCGAGGCCATGTAGTCGCCGCCGTAGATCTCCTGCATGCCCTTCTCGGTGCGGCTGTCCGCCACGGGCACGAACTTGCCGGTCGATTCGAGCCGCGTGATCACGGGGTCGAGGTTCGACAGGGCGTCGATCTCGCCCTTGTCCATGGCGGCGAACGCCCCGGAGCCCGTCCCCACGCCGACCACGGAGATGTCGGTGGGCTTCAGGCCGCCCTTGGCGAGGATGTTGTTCACGAACATGTTGGTGGAGGAACCCGGCGCGGTGACGCCGATCTTGAGCCCCTTCAGGTCCTGCGGCCCGCGGTACTTCGCGGCGCGCTCCTTCGACAGCAGGAGCACGATCGAGCTGAACCGCGCCTGCAGCACCACCGCCTTGATCGGCTGCTTCTTGGCGGCCATGTTGATGGTGTGCTCGTAGGCGCCGGAGACCATGTCGGCGCTGCCACCGACGAGGGCCTGCAGCGCCTTCGCCCCGCCGGCGAAATTCGGGATCTCGACCTCGAGCCCCTCGTCCCTGAAGTAGCCCTTGCGCTCGGCCACGGTGAGCGGAAGGTAGTAGAAGAGGTTCTTCCCGCCCACCGCGATGGTGATCTTCTTCTTCTCCGGGGCCTGCCCCGCGGCGGCGAACGCGACGCCGGCCAGCAGGGCGGCCAGCGCCAGGGTGAATCGCTTCATGGTGCTCCTCCGTGTTGTCGTCATGGAACTCAGAACCGGAAACCGAGCTTCGCCGAGAGCGAGGTGTTGCCGCCCAGCTTCTCGGCCTCGAACGCGAGGTTCGCCGCGACGAGGTTCAGGTTGACGCCGGCGAACACGCGGCCCTGGTTGAACGACTCGTCGGCGAGCGCCGTGTTCGCAGCGCTGCTCGTCGCGTGCACCATGCCCGCGCCCGCGTACGGAGTGAGGATCGCGAGGCGCTTGGACACCATGACGTCGAAGGCCGCGGTGGTGAGGGACAGGTCACCCATTCCGCTCGCCTTGGTGCCCGACACGCGCAACGCGACCGCGGGCGTCGCGACCGCGTCATCGAGGAGCGTGAGCCGCAGGTCCGCGCCGAAGAGCGTCGCCCCGACCTGCGAGGCGCCACCCACGAAGGCGCCGACATCCAGGCCGCTCCAGAGCCCCTTGTAGACGTGCACCTTCGGCACCACGAGGTCGGAGCGAGCTCCCGCGCCCGCGCTCTCGAACGCGGAGGAGTGCTGCAGGTGCGTGTCGGTGACCTCCACCCCGACATCGAAGCCGAGCACGCCGAGCGACGTGGCGGGCGTGACGCCCTTGTACGCCATCGCCGCGCCGAGGTCCCGCGCGAGGTCGCGAAACTCCTCCTGCGTGAGCGCGTCGATGGAACCGAACTGGCCTGCGCTCGCGGGAATGGCCGCCGCGAGGCACGCGGCGGCGAAGATGCGCTGGATCATCATGTCCTCAGGGATTCGGGGGGATCGTGGAGCTCGAGCGTCTGGCCGGCCTTCATCACCTGGCCCGGCACTTCGTGGCCGACCACCACCGGGATGCGGCGCGCCACGGCCAGCAGCTTGGCGAGGTCCACGCGCGTGTCGTAGCCCATGTCCTCGAGCATGTTCACCATGTCCTCGGTGCAGATGTTGCCGGTGGCGCCCGGCGCGAACGGGCAGCCGCCGAGGCCCGACACCGAGCCGTCGAAGGAGCGCACGCCCGACTCGATGCCCGCGACGACGTTGGCCAGGCCCATGCCGCGGGTGTTGTGGAAGTGCAGCGTGTAGTAGGTCTCGTTGGGCGGCGGGAAGCGCTCCAGCACCTGGCGCGTGAGCTCGCGCACCTGGCGCGGGTTCGCCATCCCGGTGGTGTCCGCGAGCGAGATCCCGTCGAAGCCCAGCGCGCGGAAGCGCTCGACGAACCTGAACACGACGTCCTCGTGCACGTGGCCCTCGAAGGGGCAGCCGAACGTCGTGGACAGGCTCATCGTGATCTTCATGCCGGCTTCGTGGGCGGCCTCGACCATGGTCGGCAGCTCCGCGAGCGACTGCTCGTGGGTGCGGTTGATGTTCGCGCGGTTGTGCGTCTCGGACGCGGAGACCACCCCGTTCACCTCGTCGGGCCGGCGCGCGGCCGCGGCGGCGTTGAGCACGCCGCGTACGTTGGGCACGAGCGCCACGTAGACCACGCCGGGCACGCGATCGATGCGCGCGAGCACTTCGCCGGCGTCCGCGAGCGCGGGAACCGCCTTCGCGGACACGAACGACGTCACCTCGATCTTGTGCAGGCCGGTGCGCGCGAGCTGGTTCACGAGCTCGACCTTCGTCGTGGTGGGCACGAAGGCCTTCTCGATCTGGAAGCCGTCGCGGACGGCGACGTCGTTGATGTAGAGACGCATGGGGGACCGGGGCGCGAGACAGCGCGATTTTACTCTCCGGGCGGCGGATCGGCATCGACGATCGCGCGTGCCGCCGCCGGATTCCTCGGGCATCATGCCGGGATCCCCACACCCGGGCGAACACGCCATGCCGGGCGGCTTTCCGCGATCATGACCTGCGCCCTTTGCGGGCTTTTCGGCGGCTTCTACGCACAGGCCGAGGAGCCGCACGCCCACCGCAGCCCGCGCGGATTCCGCAACAACTATCCCCACGATGCGCCCGCGAGCTTCTGGCTCTGGAAGTGGGAGCAGCTGCGCCGTGGCGTGCCCGGGCCCCCGCCCGGCGGCTGGAACGTCCCGCACACGCGCGCCGACTCCGCCGCGCTGCGGGCCAACGGCGGGGACCCCACCGTGACCTGGATCGGCCAGGCCGCCTTCCTGGTGCAGCTCGCCGGCATCAACATCCTCGTGGATCCGCAGTTCTCCGCGCGCGCCTCGCCCGTGTCCTTCGCGGGCCCGAAGCGCGTCGTGCCGCTGCCGATCGAGGTGCCCGAGCTGCCGCGCATCGACGTGGTCCTGGTGACGCACAACCACTACGACCACCTGGACCGCGATGCGGTGCGCCGGCTGGCGGCGATGCCGCGCGGCGGGCCGCTGTTCCTCGTCCCGCTGGGGCTCGCGGCCTGGTTCCGCGCCAGGGGCATCGATCGCGTGCAGGAGCTGGCCTGGTGGCAGCGGCGCGAGCACGGCGGCGTGGGCTTCACGCTGGTCCCGGTGCAGCACTGGAGCCGGCGGTCCCTGTGGGACACCAACCGCTCGCTCTGGGGCGGCTGGGCGATCGAGGGCGGCGGCCGCAAGGTGCTGCACACGGGCGACCTCGGGCTGTCGCGCGACGCCCTCGACATCGGCGATCGCGCGGGCCCGTTCGACCTCGCCTTGATCCCGATCGGGGCCTACGCGCCGCGCTGGTTCATGAAGACGATGCACGTGGACGTTCCCGAGGCCCTGCAGGTGCGCGCCGACGTACGGGCCGCGCGCGCGATCGGCATGCACTGGGGCACGTTCGAGCACCTCACCGACGAGCCCCTGGACGAGCCTCCGCGCGAGCTCGCGGCGAAACGCGCCGCCGCGGGCCTCGCCCGCGACGAGTTCGACGTGATGAAGATCGGCGAGACGCGTAGCATCGCGCCATCCGCGGAGCCGGAAGGCGGGAAGAGCCGATGATCGCGCCCCAGGAGGAGTACGCCGAGATCCGCGACGGGGTACGCGCGCTGTGCGCCGGATTCCCGCCGTCGTACTTCCGCGAGCTCGACGCGCGGCGCGAGTATCCCGCGGCGTTCGTCGAGGCGCTCACGCGCGCCGGCTGGCTCGCCGCGCTGATCCCCGCCGAATACGGCGGCTCGGGCCTGGGCGTCACCGAGGCCTCGGTGATCATGGAGGAGATCAACCGCTGCGGCGGCAACGCGGGCGCCTGCCATGGGCAGATGTACAACATGGGCACGCTGCTGCGCCACGGCTCGGCGCAGCAGAAGGCGCGCTACCTGCCGGCGATCGCCACGGGCGAGCTGCGCCTGCAGTCGATGGCCGTGACCGAGCCCGACGCCGGCACCGACACCGCCGCCATCACGACCTTCGCGGCGCGCCGCGGCGAGCGCTACGTGGTGAACGGGAAGAAGGTGTGGATCTCGCGCGTGCAGCACTCGGACCTCATGATCCTGCTCGCGCGCACCACGCCGCTCGCCCAGGTGAAGAAGCGCTCCGAGGGAATGTCGCTCTTCCTCGTGGACCTGCGCGAGGCGATCGGCAAGGGGCTGCGCGTGCGTCCGATCGCCAACATGGTGAACCACGAGACCAACGAGCTCTTCTTCGAGGAGCTCGAGATCCCGGCGGAGAACCTGATCGGCGAGGAAGGCTTGGGCTTCCGCTACGTCCTCGACGGGCTCAACGCCGAGCGCGCGATCATCGCCGCCGAGTGCATCGGCGACGGCCGCTGGTTCATCGACAAGGTGGTGCGCTATGCCGGCGAGCGCGTGGTGTTCGGCCGGCCGATCGGCCGCAACCAGGGCGTGCAGTTTCCCATCGCCGAAGCGCACATCGAGCTCGAGGCCGCCGACCTCATGCGCTACAGGGCCTGCCGCCTCTTCGACGCGGGACGCTCCTGCGGCGCCGAGGCCAACATGGCCAAGTACCTGGCCGCGAAGGCCTCGTGGGAAGCGGCCAACGCGTGCCTGCAGTTCCACGGCGGATTCGGCTTCGCCCACGAGTACGACGTCGAGCGCAAGTTCCGCGAGACGCGGCTCTACCAGGTGGCGCCGATCTCCACCAACCTCATCCTCGCCTACGTGGCCGAGCACGTGCTCGGGCTGCCGCGATCGTTCTGACGGGCGCGAGCGCGCGTCAGGACGCGGGCTTCGACGGGGAGCGCGGCAGGACCAGCTCCGCGATCAGCCCCTTTCCCTCCGGCGCGTTGCGCAGATGGATGTCGCCTCCATGCCAGCGGGCGATGTTGCGCGCGATGGCGAGGCCGAGTCCCGTTCCCCCGCTGTCCCGGTTGCGCGACTGCTCCAGGCGGAAGAACGGCTCGAAGACGCGCTCGAGCTCCGCCTCCGGAATGCCCGGCCCGTCGTCGCGCACCGAGATGCGCAGCGCCGCCGCATCGTCCTCGATGTCGATCCGCGCCCGCTCGCCGTAGCGCAGCGCGTTTTCCACCAGGTTGTCCAGGCAACGGCGCAGCGCCTGGGGGTGGGAGAGGTACGGGCCGCGTGTGGCGCCGTGCAGGGTCACGTCGGCTCCCGTCTCGGACCAGTCCTCGGCGAGGCTCCCGAGCAGCGCGCCGACGTCCAGCGGCTGGCGCTGCGGCTCGTTGCCCAGGGTCTTGAAGAACTCGAGCGTGGATCCGGCGATCGCCTCCATCTCGTCCAGGTCGCGCACGAACTTCGTGCGGCTCGCGGGATCCTGGATCATCTCCGCCCGCAGGCGCAGCCGGGTGATCGGCGTCTGCAGGTCGTGCGAGATGGCGCCGAGCATGCGCGCGCGCTCCAGCAGGTAGCTGCGCAGCTGCAGGCGCATGAGGTTGAAGGCATGGATCACGCTGCGCACCTCGCTCGGCCCGACCTCCGGCAGCGGGGCGCCCTCCGGCTCGACGCCGACGCGCTCGGCGGCGCGCGCCAGCCGCTCGAGCGAGCGCGTGATCGTCGCCACCGCCGCGGCGCCCAGGAGCATCACGATCGTGAGGTTGAGCAGCAGCCGCGGCACCAGCGACTCGAGGCGGCTGAGCGGCTCCTGCGGCATGCGCGCGTAGAACACGGCCCACTTGCCGTCCTCGAGCCGGATCTGCGACACGATCGAGTACGTGCCGGGCAGCACGAAATACAAATGGCGCGCGAGCCACTGCTCGAAGGGGCCGGTGTCGATCGCCTCGTAGTTCGCCGGCCTGCGGCTGCGGCCCAGGCTCGCGATCTGCACCGACGTGTTCCAGTCGGAGCGAAGGTAGTGCTTGATCAGGGTGGAAAGCGCGCGCTCGTAGCGGTCATGCTCCGCGAAGCCCGCGCCCACGTCGATCGGCGCATCGGCCAGGGCGACGCTGAAGCTCGATCCGTTCATCTCGTCGATGACCGCCGCGCGCTGCCCGGGCGCGAGGCGGTTGAGGATGCGCGCGGTTTGCGCGATCCTGAGCGCCGTCTGCTGGGCGCCTAGGCGATACACGCCGCTGCCCCGGTCGAAGAAGTTGACCAGCTGGCTCGCGATGTCGGTGAGCAGCAATCCCGCGGCGAGGACGAGCAGCGTGCGGCCGAACAGCGAGCGCGGGGCGAGCCTCATCCGTCGATGCGCTCGACCGCGGCCGCGAGCACGTAGCCGCCGTTGCGCACCGTCTTGATGATGCGCGGCTCGCGCCCGCTGTCGCGCAGCAGCTGGCGCAGCCGGCTCACCTGCACGTCGATGCTGCGGTCGAAGGGCACCGCCTCGCGCCCGAGCGTGAGGTCGACCAGCTCGTCGCGGTCGAGCACGCGCTCGGGATGGCGCAGGAAGGTCTCGAGCAGGCGGTATTGCGCGCCGCTCAGCGGCACGATGACGCCCTGCGGATCGACCAGGTGGCGCGCGGTGCAATCCAGGGTCCAGCCCGCGAAGCGCAGCCGCCTGGCCTGTCCGGCGGATGCGGGCAGCGCGCGCGCGCGCCGCAGGACGCTGCGAATGCGCGCCAGCAGCTCGCGCGGGTTGAACGGCTTGCCGAGGTAGTCGTCCGCGCCCATCTCGATGCCGATGATGCGGTCTATCTCCTCCCGGCGCGCCGTGAGCATGATCACCGGCAGGCTGGACTTCGCGCGCAGGTCGCGGCACAGCGACAACCCGTCCTCGCCGGGGAGCATCAGGTCGAGCACTACCAGGTCGGGGCGCTCGGACTCGATGGCCCGGCGCATCGACGTGCCATCGCGGGCCGTGCTGACCCGATAGCCGTGCTGCGTCAGGTATTCGGCGACGAGGCTGCGGATCTCGGCGTCGTCGTCGACGACCAGTATGTTTCCTTGGGGCTGCATGGCGTCGCTATTTAACGCTGCGCGGGCGGTGTTCGGCAATGTCGCTTGTATCTTCGTGTAAGCGGTCCGGCGCGCGCGCAACAGTACGCAACGTTTCCCCCCGGGCGGATACCAAGTTCCGGCATTCCGACATCCTGGTGTTGCATCCGCGCGTTGTAATGACGCTGTACACGCCGGCATGGGCCGCGCGTCGTCGAGCCCCCAAACCAACGCCAGGAGCACTCTCATGAACGTCAAATTGCTTGTTGCCGCGACCGCGGCCACGATGCTGGTCGCCTGCAGCCCCGATATCACCCCCACCAGCAGCTCCGCTCCGCCCGCGCCCGTGGCGAGCGGCGCGCCCGCCCAGCCGGCCGCCCAGCCTGCCACCCCGCCCTCCGCCGAGCAGCCCGCGGTGGCGTCCGACAAGCCGGCCCCGGTCGCCGTCGAGGAGAAGAAAGAAGCCCCCGCCGTGGAAGTCGCGAAGGGCGAAACCCCGAAGAAGGCGGACTAGACTCCGGGATCGGCATGCCGCAGAACCTGCAGGCCGTCCTCCCGCCGCCGGCCTCCGGCATGCCGATCGACGTTCCCGCGGGGCGCGCCTACCGCTTCCTGGTGCGCTCCGCGATCGTCCTGGGCCTCGCCGCGATCCTCTTCGCGCTGCTCGACGGCGAGCTCTTCCGCCTGGTCCGGCGCTCGATCGCGACCGGCAGCTGGGGGGCCTCCATCCTGAAGCCGGCCCTGATGTGGATGGCCGTCGTGCTGTCGATGATGGTGGGACGCACGCTCCTCTGGTTCGGCTATCGCCCGTTCGAGGCCGCCGCGCACGATGCGGCGCCGGGAATGACGGTGGTGATCCCGGCCTACAACGAGGGCGCGATGGTCGAGCAGTCGATCGAGTCGGTGGTGGCCGCGCGCTATCCGCGCGACCGGCTCCAGATCGTGGCCGTGGACGACGGCAGCACCGACGACACGTGGATGTACATCCAGCGCGCCGCGGCGCGCCACCCGGGGCTCGTCACGGCGCTGCGGCTCGAGCGCAACCAGGGCAAGCGGGCCGCCCTCGCGGCGGGATTCCGCGCCGCGCGCGGGCAGATCCTGGTCACGATCGATTCCGACAGCGTGATCGAGCCGCGGGCGCTGCTCGAGATGGCGGGTCCGTTCCGTGACGCGCGCGTCGGCGCCGTCGCGGGCAAGGTCGCCGCGTACAACCGCGACCGGGGACTCATTCCCCGGATGCTGCACGTGCGCTACGTCCTGTCGTTCGATTTCCAGCGCAGCGTGCAATCGATCTACCGCACCGTCTACTGCTGCCCCGGCGCGCTCGCCGCGTATCGCGCGAGCGTGGTGAACGAGGTCCTGGAGCCCTGGCTCGCGCAGCGCTTCCTCGGCGTGCCGTGCACCTACGGCGAGGACCGCGCCCTGACCAACGCCATCCTGGAGCGCGGATTCGACACCGTGTACCAGGGCAGCGCCGTCGTCCATACGCTGGTCCCCGATACCTATGCGCAGCTGTGCAGGATGTACCTGCGCTGGGACCGCAGCCACGTGCGCGAGGAGCTGCGGTTCCTGCGCATCGTGTGGAAGCGCCCGCTCGTGCCCATGCTCTTCGCCCTGCTCGACAAGCTGGTCGCGAACGTGGGCATTCCGCTGGGCTGGATCGGGCTTGCCGCGCTCGCGGCGGTCGTCGCGTCCGACCCGGCCGTCATGATGCGCGTGCTGGTGGCCATCGGGGTGAGCTCGGCCTTCTCCATGCTCTTCTACCTGTATAGCGAGAAGTCCCTGCGGTTCGTGCACGGGATCGCCTACTCGTACTTCGCGTTCTTCACCCTCTGGTGGATCTTTCCCTACGCGGTCATGACCGTGCGTTCCCGGTCGTGGATGACACGCTGACCTCCCGCGTCGCCGACGGCGCCGTCGAGGCCGCGCCGACCTTTCGCGCCCCGGAGGAGTCGACCCGGCAATGGCTGCTGGGCCGGCTGCGCGGCCGCCAGTCGACGATCGCGGTCGTCGGCCTGGGATATGTCGGACTGCCCCTGCTGCTGCGCTTCGCGCAGGTCGGCTACCGCGTGCTGGGCGTGGACATCGACGCGGAGAAGATCGACGCGTTGCGGGCGGGGCGCAGCTACATCGCGCACATCCCCGGCGTCGCGAAGCTGCACGAGCGCCCCGGGCGCTTCCGGGCCACGTCGGATCTTGCCGAGGCGACGGAGGCCGACGCCGTCATCATCTGCGTGCCGACGCCGCTCGGGCGCTACCGCGAGCCCGACCTGTCGTTCGTCACCGACACGATCGACGCGCTCGCGCCGCACCTGCGACCGGGGCAGGTCGTCTCCCTCGAGAGCACCACGTACCCGGGCACCACGGACGAGGTCGTCCGCCCGCGCATCGAGGCGCGCGGGCTCACCGTCGGAGAGGATTGCTTCCTGGTCTATTCGCCGGAGCGCGAGGACCCGGGCAACGCGCGATTCCCGACGCATGCCATCCCCAAGATCTGCGGCGGCGTGACGCCCGCCTGCCTCGAGGTGGGCCTCGCGCTCTACGGGCACGCGATCGACCGCGTGGTCCCGGTGAGCTCCGCGCGCACCGCGGAGCTCACCAAGCTGCTGGAGAACATCCATCGCGCCGTCAACATCGGGCTCGTGAACGAGATGAAGATGATCGCCGACCGGATGCAGATCGACATCCACGAGGTGATCCGCGCCGCCGCGACCAAGCCCTTCGGCTTCGTGCCGTACTACCCGGGGCCCGGGCTGGGCGGGCACTGCATCCCGATCGATCCCTTCTACCTCACGTGGAAGGCGCGCGAATACGGGCTGCACACCAAGTTCATCGAGCTCGCGGGCGAGATCAACAGCGCGATGCCGCAATGGGTCGTCGCCAAGACGGTCGACGCCCTGAACGATCGCGGCAAGTCGGTCCGCGGCAGCCGCATCCTCGTCCTGGGCATCGCCTACAAGAAGGACATCGGCGACATGCGCGAGTCACCGGCGGTCGAGATGATGGAGCTGCTCGCGGCCAAGGGCGCGCAGATCGAATACTCGGATCCCCACGTGCCCGTGTTCCCGCGCATGCGCAAGCACCAGTTCGACCTGGAGAGCGTGCCCCTGGACGCGAAGACCCTCGGCGCCTACGACCTGGTCCTGCTCGCCACGGATCATTCCGCGTTCGACTACGCGCTCATCGGCCGGCACGCCCGGCACATCGTCGACACCCGGGGCGTGTTCCTCGAGCCGGCCGGCAACGTCACCAGGGCCTGAGGGCCCCGCGCGCTCACTCCACCGTCACGGACTTCGCCAGGTTGCGCGGCTTGTCCACGTCGGTGCCGCGCATGAGCGCGGTGTGGTAGGCGAGCAGCTGCACCGGGATCGCGTGCACGACCGGCGAGAGCGCGCCCGCGTGGCGCGGGGTGCGGATCACGTGCACGCCCTCGCTCTCGGTGAAGTGGCTGTCGAGGTCGGCGAACACGTATAGCTCGCCGCCGCGCGCGCGCACTTCCTGCATGTTGGACTTCACCTTCTCCAGCAGCGCGTCGTTGGGCGCGATCACCACCACGGGCATCGCGGCGTCCACGAGCGCGAGCGGGCCGTGCTTGAGCTCGCCGGCCGGATAGGCCTCCGCGTGGATGTAGGAGATCTCCTTCAGCTTGAGCGCGCCCTCGAGCGCCACGGGGTAGTGGATGCCGCGGCCCAGGAAGAGCGCGTGCTCGCGCGCCGCGAAGCGCTCGGCCCAGGCGCGGATCTGCGGCTCGAGGTTGAGCGCGTGCTGGATGCTGCCCGGCACGAAGCGCAGCTGCCCGAGCGCGTGCGCTTCCGCCTTCGGGTCGAGGCGGCCCTTGGCCTTGGCCACGGCGAGCGCGAGGGTGAACAGGGCCGCGAGCTGCGTGGTGAAGGCCTTGGTGGAGGCCACGCCGATCTCGGTGCCGGCTCGCGTGTAGCAGACGAAGCGCGATGCGCGCGGGATCGCGCTTTCGCGCACGTTGCAGATCGAAAGCGTGCGCGAGTGGCCCAGCTCCTTCGCGCGCTTGAGCGCCTCCATCGTGTCGAGGGTCTCTCCCGACTGGGAGATCGTCACCACGAGCTGGCGCGGGTCGGGGATCGAATCGCGATAGCGGTATTCGTGGCCGAGCTCCACGCTGCAGGGCGTGCGCGCGATGCCCTCGATCCAGTAGCGCGCGACCAGGCCCGCGTAGAAGCTCGTGCCCGACGCGAGCACGAGCAGCGCGTCCGCGTCGCGGAACGCCTGCGCGGCGCCCGCGCCGAACAGCCCGTCGATGTCCACGCCCGCGTCGAGGACCGCCTCCAGCGTGTCGGAGACCGCGCGCGGCTGCTCGTGGATCTCCTTCTGCATGTAGTGGCTGTACGGCCCCAGGTCCACGGCATCGGCGCTGAGCTCCGAGACGTGGACCGCGCGCTCGACCGGGCGGCCGTCGCGGTCGACCACCTGCACGCCGGAGCGGTGCAGCGCCACCACGTCGCCGTCCTCGAGGTAGATCACGCGCCGGGTCTGCGCGATGAGCGCCGAGACGTCCGAGCCGAGGAAGTTCTCGCCGTCCCCGAGGCCCACCACGAGGGGGCATCCCATGCGCGCGCCCGTCATCGTCTGCGGTTCGGCCAGCGCGACCACGCCCAGGGCATAGGCGCCTCGCAGGTCCGCCACCGCCTTGCGGGTCGCGGCGAAGAGATCGCCGCAAGCCTTGAAGTAGTAGTGGACCAGGTGCGCGACCACCTCGGTGTCGGTCTGGGAGGCAAACTCGTAGCCCAGGGCCTGGAGCCGCGCGCGCTGCTCCTCGTGGTTCTCGATGATGCCGTTGTGGACGACGGCGATCTCGTCCATGGACACGTGCGGATGGGCGTTCGGCTCCGTCACGCCGCCATGGGTCGCCCAGCGCGTATGGGCGATGCCGAGGATGCCCGCGAGGCCGGCCTCGCGCACGGCGCCTTCCATCTCGGCCACGCGCCCGACGCGGCGCACGCGGCGGATGCCCTCGCCCAGCACCGCCATGCCCGCCGAGTCGTAGCCCCGGTATTCGAGACGCTTCAGGCCCTCCGTGAGGATGGGCACGACGTCACGGCTGGCGATGGCGCCGACGATTCCGCACATGGGGTCGGGATTCCTGCGCGAGGATGCAGCGGGAGAGGAAACGCCATTTTCTCACGAGGCCCGCCGGCGGGGCGCGGGGCGCGACGCAAAAAAACAAGGCTCTCCCCGGCCTGGACCGGGGAGAGTGAAGCATAGGCGCCATGCTCTTGGCCTCACGTCGCCCTGCGGGCCGCGGGAGAGGAGGGAACCCGCAAGCCTGAAGCCATGGTGCGCCCCACCCCCGCCCCGGCGCTGTGGCATATTTCGCAACCGCCGCCGGGAATATCGGACAAAGGCGGGGCCGCCACCGGCCCGAGGTCCCCCGGGGACGGCCCCTCAGGCGGGCTTGCGGGCGTCATCGGCGCCCCTGAACGCGGGGACCCCGAGGTGCTAGACTGGACCTGTTTTTCGCGCTCCGAGACAAAGAAGATGACGGCGGATTCGCCGAGCGCCGCGCAGCTCCAGGGAATTCCCGACCCGTTCGTGAGGCAGCTCGCGTCCCTGGGCCGGGTGCGCACGTATCCCAAGAACACCGTGTTCATCACCGAGGGCGACTCGAGCGACTCGGTGTTCGTGATCCTGAGCGGCCGGGTCAAGGTGTTCATCTCCGACACCGAGGGCCACGAGATGATCCTCGACACCCAGGGAGCGGGCGAATACGTGGGCGAGATGGCCCTCGACGGCAAGCCCCGCTCGGCCTCCGTGATGACGCTCGAGCCCAGCACGTTCTCGGTCGTGGCGCGCGATCCCGTGCGCGAGGCGATCCGCATGAATCCGGACTTCGCGCTCGACATGATCTCCAAGATCATCGACCGCGCGCGCATCGCCACCAGCAGCGTGAAGGACCTGGCGCTGCTCGACGTCTACGGGCGGGTGGCGCGCCTGCTGCTGAACATGGCGGTCGAGGTGGACGGCAAGCTCGCGATCCCGGACAAGATCACGCAGCAGGAGATCTCCGAGCGGGTCGGCGCCTCGCGCGACATGGTGAGCCGCATCTTCCGCGACCTCACCGCGGGAGGCTATATCAGCGTCGAGAACCGCATCATCACGATCAACAAGAAGCCGCCCGCGCGCTGGTAGCGGCTGCGGAATTTTCGGCTTTTCCCACCGGGCATATTCCCTCGCGGGCCGCGGTTCCCGCGCGTAGCCTCGTTTGCCGGACGCCGATGCGGCCGGAAACCTGAAGAGGCCCCCATGCCCGAAGACCTGATCGACCTGCGCGCACGCCCATCCGCCGCCGAGCAGCCCGAGGCGCTTGCGGCCAATCCCTTCACCCTCGTCCTGCGCGGGATCCTGATCGCGTGGGTCCTGGCCATCCTGGGGCTCACGGCGGGCCGCATGCTGGGCGAGCCCGCCCACGATACTGTGGCGTCCGACGCGGCGCACTGAGCGCCGGCGCTACTTCTTGCGGGGGCGCCGCCAGTCGGGGCGCGTCACCTGCTTCTTCTGGGTGAGCGTGAGCCCGCCCGGGGGAACGTCCTCCGTGATCGTGGCGCCCGCGGCGATCGTCGCGCCCTTGCCGACCGTGACCGGCGCGACCAGCTGCACGTCGGAGCCGATGTGCACGTCATCTTCGATCACCGTGCGGTGCTTGTTCGCCCCGTCGTAGTTGCAGGTGATGGTGCCCGCCCCGATGTTGACGCCGCTGCCCACGCCCGCATCGCCGACGTAGGCGAGGTGGTTCGCCTTGCTGCCGCGGCCGAACGTGCTCGCCTTCACCTCGACGAAGTTGCCGACGTGCACCTCCTCGGCGAGGTCGGTGCCGGGACGGATGCGCGCGTAGGGCCCGATGCGCGCGCGCGCTCCGATGCGCGCCCCTTCGATCAGCGTGAACGGCCGCACCTCGGCCCCCTCGCCCAGGACCACGTCGCGCAGGATGCAGTTCGCGGACACGCGCACGCCGTCGCCGAGCGTGACCTGGCCTTCGAAGATGCAGTTCACGTCGATGAAGACGTCGCGTCCGCACGCGAGCTCGCCGCGCACGTCGATGCGGGCCGGGTCGGCCAGCGTCACGCCGGATTCGAGCAGCTGCGCCGCGCGGTTCATCTGGTAGCGCCGTTCGAGGGTTGCGAGCTCCGCCTTGCTGTTGACGCCGAGGCACTCGTGGGCGCCGGCGGGATGACGCACCTCGATCGGCACGCCGTCGGCGACCGCGGCGGCCACCACGTCCGTCAGATAATACTCGCGCTGCGCGTTGTCGTTGCGCAGCCGCCCGAGCCAACCCTCGAGCCGCGCGCGGTCCATCGCCATGAGGCCGGTATTGATCTCGGCGATCGCGCGCTCCCGCGCGCTCGCATCCCGCTCCTCGACGATCTTCGCCACGCCGCCCCGGTCATCGCGCACGATCCGCCCGTATCCGCGCGGATCCTCGACTTGCTGCGTGAGCAGGGCGAGCGCCCCGCCCGAGGCGGCCTGCACGAGCGCGCGCAGGGTCTGCGCCTCGATCAGCGGAACGTCGCCGTAGAGGACCAGCACCGTACCGTGCTCCGCGAGGCGCGGCAGGGCCTGCATCAGCGCGTGGCCGGTTCCCAGCAGCTCGTGCTGGACCACCCACGCGATGGCGCCGTCGGACACCTGCTCCTGCACCCGGCGCGCTCCATGCCCCACCACCACGCACAGGCGTTCGGGCGCGAGACAGCGCGCCGTCTCGAGCACGTGGGCGAGCAGCGGCTTGCCCGCGAGCGGATGCAGGACCTTGGGCAGGTCGGAATGCATCCGCTTGCCCTGGCCGGCGGCGAGGATGACGACCTGCAATGCGGGAGCTGTCGGCTTCATGGGCGTGCGGGAGGGCCCAACAAAAAGGGCAGGGAGTGATCCCTGCCCGCAATTGTTGCGCCTCTTTAAAGGAGTTTCCTGAGATCTCCCACTACTGAAATGAGTCTAGCACATCAACGCCGCTGGCGCAGTTTGCGGATCGCCGACAGCTGCGCGACCGCCTCGGCGAGCTCGGCCTGCGCCTTGGCGATCTCCATGGCGCCGGTGTGGCTCGAAAGCGCCTCCTTGGCCAGGCGCTCGGCCTCCATGGCCTTGGCCTCGTCGAGGTCGTGCGCGCGCACGGACGTGTCGGCGAGCACCGTGACCCGGTCCGGCTGCACCTCCATCATGCCGCCCGAGACGTAGATCACCTCCTCGTCGCCGCCGTTGGCGGTGCGGATACGCACGGTGCCGGGCTTGATGCGCGTGAGCAGCGGCACATGCTCGGGGAGGATGCCGAGCTCGCCGGCCTCGCCGGGCGCGATCACCATCTCGGCCTCGCCCGCGAAGATCGACTGCTCGGCGCTCACGATGTCGACGTGGAACGTTTTCGCCATGGGATATCCCGCGCGCTATTGCAGCGTCTTGGCCTTTTCGAAGGCTTCCTCGATCGGCCCGACCATGTAGAAGGCCTGCTCGGGAAGGGTGTCGCACTCGCCGTTCACGATCATGTTGAAGCCCTTGATGGTGTCCTTGAGCGTCACGTACTTGCCCGGCGAGCCGGTGAAGACTTCGGCCACGTGGAACGGCTGCGACAGGAAGCGCTGGATCTTGCGCGCACGCGAGACCGCGAGCTTGTCCTCCGGCGAGAGCTCGTCCATCCCCAGGATCGCGATGATGTCGCGCAGCTCCTTGTAGCGCTGCAGCACCGCCTGCACCGAGCGCGTCGTCGAGTAGTGCTCCTCGCCGATGATGTTCGGGTCCACCTGCCGCGAGGTCGAGTCGAGCGGGTCCACCGCGGGATAGATGCCGAGCGACGCGATGTCGCGCGAGAGCACCACGGTCGCATCGAGGTGGCCGAAGGTGGTCGCGGGCGACGGGTCGGTCAGGTCGTCGGCGGGCACGTACACCGCCTGGATCGAGGTGATCGAGCCCTTCTTGGTCGAGGTGATGCGCTCCTGCAGCCGCCCCATCTCCTCGGCGAGCGTCGGCTGGTAGCCCACCGCGGAAGGCATGCGCCCGAGCAGCGCCGATACCTCGGTGCCGGCGAGCGTGAAGCGGTAGATGTTGTCGACGAAGAACAGGATGTCGCGGCCCTCGTCGCGGAAGCGCTCGGCCATGGTGAGGCCGGTCAACGCCACGCGCAGGCGGTTTCCCGGGGGCTCGTTCATCTGGCCGAACACCATCGCCACCTTCGACTGGGAGAGATCCTCCTGCACGATGACCTTGGCCTCGGACATCTCGTGGTAGAAGTCGTTGCCCTCGCGGGTGCGCTCGCCCACGCCCGCGAACACCGACAGCCCCGAGTGCTGCTTGGCGATGTTGTTGATGAGCTCGAGCATGTTCACGGTCTTGCCCACGCCGGCGCCGCCGAAGAGCCCGATCTTGCCGCCCTTGGCGAAGGGGCAGATCAGGTCGATCACCTTGATGCCGGTCTCGAGCAGCTCGACCGAGGGGGAGAGCTGGTCGAACTTCGGTGCCGCGGCATGGATCGAGCGGCGCTCGTCGGAGTTGACGGGTCCGCGCTCGTCGATCGGTCGCCCGAGCACGTCCATCACGCGCCCGAGGGTCGCGGGCCCGACGGGCACCGAGATCGGCGCGCCGGTGCCCTTCACCTTCATGCCGCGGCGCAGGCCGTCGGAGGAGCCCATCGCGATGGTGCGCACCACGCCGTCGCCCAGCTGCTGCTCGACCTCGAACGTGAGGCCCTTCTCGGCGAACGAATCGCCCTCCTCGACCAGGGTGAGCGCCTCGTAGATGTGGGGCATGTTCTCGCGCGGGAACTGGATGTCGATCACCGCGCCGATGCACTGGACGATCCTGCCTTCGGAATTCTGAGTCGTGCTCATGTTCGCTTCCCGGTTTGAATGCTTCAGACGGCCGCGGCGCCGCCGACGATCTCCGACAGCTCCTTGGTGATCGCAGCCTGCCGCGACTTGTTGTAGATGAGCGTGAGGTCATCGATCACGCTGGAGGCGTTGTCGCTGGCCGATTTCATCGCCACCATGCGCGCCGACTGCTCGCTCGCGATGTTCTCGGCGACCGACTGGTAGATGATCTGCTCGACGTAGCGGGTGAGGAGCTGGTCCAGGACTGCGCGCGCATCCGGCTCGTACAGGTAGTCCCAGTTGCTGCGCGCCGCGCGCTCGTCGCTCTTGAGGCGGTCGGCGGGCAGGGGCAGCAGCTGCTCCACGACCGGCTCCTGCTTCATCGTGTTGATGAAGCGCGTGTAGACGATGTAGAGGGCGCCGATCCTGCCCTCGGCGAAGGCGTCGATCTGCACCTTCACCGGCCCGATGAGCCGCTCCATGTGCGGGGTGTCGCCCACGCCCGTGAGATGCGAGACGATGTTGCCGCCGAAGCGCTGCAGGAAGCCGAAGCCCTTGTTGCCGATCGCCGTGAGCCGCACCGCGCGCGCCTCGCCCTGCAGCTCCTTCACCTTGGCGAGCGTCAGGCGCAGCGCGTTGGTGTTCAGGCCGCCGCACAATCCCTTGTCCGAGGTGACCACGATGATGCCCACGTCCTTCACCCCTTCGCGCTTCACCAGGAAGGGATGGTGGTATTCGGGGTTCGCGAAGGCCAGGTGCGAGGCGATGATGCGGATCTTGTCCCCGTACGGGCGCGCGTGGCGCATGCGCTCCTGGGCCTTCCTCATCTTCGAGGCCGCGACCATCTCCATGGCCTTGGTGATCTTGCGCGTGTTCTGCACGCTCTTGATCTTGGTCCGGATCTCTTTGCTGCCCGCCATCTATGCGCCCCTGTCGTTGCCCTTTGTCACGACCTGTTGAACGGCGCGAAGCGTCCGTTCCGACAGGCGCCCCGCTGCTCCACCCTAGTAGGTGGCATTTTTCTTGAAATCCTTGATCGCCTCGTGCAGCTTCGCCTCGTCGTCCTTCGTGAGGTCCTTGGTCTGCTCGATGCGCTCGGCGAGCTCGCCGAACTTGCCCTTCACGTGGTCACGCAGGCCGCGCTCCATCGCGAGCGCATTCTTCACCTCCACGTCGTCGAAGTAGCCGTTGTTCACCGCGAAGAGCGTGAGCGCCATCTCCCACACCTGCAGGGGCTGGTACTGGGGCTGCTTCATGAGCTCGGTCACCATGCGGCCGCGCTCGAGCTGCTTGCGGGTGGCCTCGTCCAGGTCGGAGGCGAACTGCGCGAAGGCCGCCAGCTCGCGGTACTGCGCGAGCGCCAGGCGCACGCCGCCGCCCAGCTTCTTGATCACCCTGGTCTGGGCCGAGCCGCCCACGCGCGAGACCGAGATCCCCGCGTTGATCGCGGGCCGGATGCCGGCATTGAAGAGGTCGGTCTCGAGGAAGATTTGCCCGTCGGTGATGGAGATCACGTTGGTCGGCACGAACGCGGACACGTCGCCCGCCTGCGTCTCGATCACCGGCAGCGCGGTGAGCGAGCCGGTCTTGCCCTTCACGGCGCCCTTGGTGAAGCGCTCGACGTATTCCTCGTTCACGCGCGCGGCGCGCTCGAGCAGGCGCGAGTGGAGATAGAAGACGTCGCCGGGATACGCCTCGCGCCCCGGCGGGCGGCGCAGCAGCAGCGAGATCTGGCGGTACGCCCACGCCTGCTTGGTGAGGTCGTCGTAGATGATGAGCGCGTCCTGCCCGCGGTCGCGGAAGTACTCGCCCATGGTGCAGCCGGAATACGGGGCGATGTACTGCATCGCGGCGGGATCCGAGGCCGAGGCGGCCACTACGATGGTATAGGCCATCGCGCCGAACTCCTCGAGCTTGCGCACCACGTTGACGATCGTCGAGGCCTTCTGGCCCACCGCGACGTAGACGCAGATCAGGTCCTTGCCCTTCTGGTTGATGATCGTGTCGATCGCGACCGCGGTCTTGCCGGTCTGGCGGTCGCCGATGATGAGCTCGCGCTGGCCGCGGCCGACCGGCACCATCGCGTCGATCGACTTGAGTCCCGTCTGCACCGGCTGCGAGACGGACTTGCGCCAGATCACGCCCGGGGCGACCTTCTCGATCGGATCGGTGAGCTTCGAATTGACCGGTCCCTTGCCGTCGATCGGCTGGCCGAGCGAGTTCACCACGCGGCCGATGAGCTCCGGTCCCACCGGAACCTCGAGGATGCGCCCGGTGGACTTCACCGTGTCGCCCTCGGAGATCTGCTCGTAGGCGCCCAGCACCACGGCGCCGACGGAATCGCGCTCGAGGTTGAGCGCGAGGCCGAAGATATTGCCGGGGAATTCGAGCATCTCGCCCTGCATCACGTCGGTAAGGCCGTGCACCCGGCAGATGCCGTCGGTCACCGAGATCACCGTGCCCTCGGTGCGCTTCTCGGCGGCGACCTTCAGGCCCTCGATCTTCGATTTGATCAGTTCGCTGATTTCGGATGGGTTGATCTGCATGCTTGCTCCTGGTGCCGGGTCGGTCGACGCGGCGGATTAGACGGTGAGCGCCGCGGCCATCTGGCCGAGGGCGTCGCGCACGGAGGCGTGGATGACCTGGTCGCCGATCTGCACACGCGCCCCGCCCAGCAGCTCGGGATCCACATCGAGCTCGGCCTCGACCTTCCTGCCGTAGCGCTTCTCGAGGGCGGCGACGATGCCGGCGCGCTGCGCGTCATCCAGCGGCTGGGCGCTCGTGATGCGCGCGCGCAGCACGCGGTCGTGGTCGTGCTTGAGCGATTCGAACTGCTCGTCGATCGAGCCGATCAGCTCGTCGCGGTGGTTGTCGATCAGCACCGCGAGGAGGTTCTTCGAGATCTCGTCGAGCCGCTCGCCGGCGACGCTGGCGAACAGCTCCTTCTTCTGCGCGGGGCCCACCTTCGGGTTGGACAGCAGCGAGCGCGTCTGCGGATCGGCCGCGATGGCCGCGACGAGCGCAAGGCCCCCGGCGGTGGCCGCGAGCGTGCCGCGATCGAGCGCGGCCCTGAATGCGGCCTCGGCGTACGGTCGGGCGACGGTGGCGATCTCGGCCATGGCCTAGAGCTGCGTCTTCAGCTGGTCGAGCATCGCGGCGTGCGCCCCGGCGTCGACCTCCCGGCGCAGGATCTTTTCCGCACCGCTCACCGCGAGCTTGGCGACCTGATCGCGCAGCTGCTGCTTGGCCGACTGCACCTCCTGGTCGATCTGCGCCTTCGCCGAGGACACGAGCCGCTCACCCTCGGCGCGGGCCTCGGCCCTGGCTTCCTCCATGCGCTGGGTGGCCGTGTGCTCGGCCTGGGCCATGATCTCCTGGGCGCGCGTGCGCGCCTCGCGCATCATCGCCTCGGTCTGCTTGTGCGCCTCGGCGAGCGAGGCGTGGCCGCGCTCGGCTTCGGCCAGGCCGTCGGCGATGGTCTTCTGGCGTTCTTCGATCTTGCCGAGAAGCCACGGCCACACGAACTTGACGCAAAACCAGGTGAACAGCGCGAAGGACAGGGCCTGCGCGATGATCGTCAATGAGAAGTTCATGACGCGTTCCCGTGTCGCTTGCGGTTGCGGCTACGAAATCTTGCCGAGCAGCGGATTGCCATACGCGAACAGCATCGCGATGCCCAGCCCGATGATGAACGAGGCGTCGATCAGGCCCAGCAGCAGGAAGACCTTGCCCTGGAGCTGGGGCATGAGCTCGGGCTGGCGCGCCGCACCCTCGAGGAAGCGGCTGCACATGATGCCTACGCCGACACAGGCGCCCAAAGCGCCCAGGCCGATCATGAGGCCGATGCCGATCCCGGTGTACGCCTGGATTTGGGCGATCAGTTGAAGCTTTTCCATGTTGTTTTCCTTTCGGTGGTGACTCTATTTCGGGTGGAGAGATATCGAATCCGGGCGCCTCAGTGGCTCTCGTGCGCCATGGCGATGTAGACCACGGTGAGCATCATGAAGATGTAGGCCTGAAGGAGGACGATGAGGATGTGGAAGATGGACCATCCCACGCCCAGGAAGACGGCAGCGATGGCGCCAACGACCCCCGCAGAGGCGAGCATCCAGAGCAGCAGGTAGATGACCTCGCCCGCGTACATGTTTCCATACAGCCGCAGCGAGTGGGACAGGGGCTTGGAGATGTACTCGACCATATTGAAAAGCAGGTTCAGTGGCCAGAGCAGAAAAAATGATCCGAAAGGCGTGCAGACGAGCTCGTGGATGAAGCCGCCGAGGCCCTTCGTGCGGATGGCGAAGCCGATCATCAGGATCCACACCGAAAGCGAGAGCGCGAACGTGGTGTTCACGTCGGCGGTGGGGACGAAGCGGAAGTAATGCGCTCCGAACAGCTTGCTGATCCACGTCATGATGTCGGCGGGCAGGAAGTCCATGGCGTTCATCAGCAGAACCCACAGGCCCACCGTGAGGGCGAGGGGCGCCACGAAGCGATGGCGGTCCGCGTGATGGAAGATGTCCTTCACCTGCACGTCGATGAAGTCGACGAAGATCTCGACCAGGGCCTGGCGCTTCGACGGCACGCCCGAGGTGGCGCCGCGGACGACCCACCAGATGAAGCCCAGGCCGACGAAGCCCAGGATCACCGAGGTGATGATGGTGTCCACGTTGAGCGACCAGAAGGAGCCCTGGCCAACCGACACGTTGAAGAACGTGAGGTGGTGGTCCATGTACTCGGCGGGCGTGATTTGCTCGGCGGCCATCGGTCTGTCCTTCGGTCACTGATCCCCGGTTGCCCGGGTCGCATCCTTGTTCTCGTCGTCGCGCACGGCAATCGCCGCCGCGAATATCGCCACGGTGAGCACGAAGCTCGCGAAGAAGGCCCCGTGCACGATGCTCCCGTAATTCGCCAGCACCAGCCCGAGCAGGACGACGATCAGGAAGACCTTCACGGCCTCCGCCCTGAGCACCGTCCGGATCGTATCCCCGGCCGATTGCGGCTTGCTGCGCGACACGATCCAGGCGTAGGCCCATCCAGACGCGAGGTTGATCGACCCCCCGAGGGCGGCCGACAAGGCGCCGTCCCGGCCCCACAGGATCGCTGCAACCAGCGTGAGCACCGCGGTGGCGATGAGCTGCCACCGCAGAACGATTCGGATGGGCCTCATCTGGATTTTTGACACCCGGGCCCGCGAAGCGAAACCGCTGGATTATAGCGGCCGGCGCGCGACAGCGTCAAAAAATATTGCAGTGCAGCATCAGTGGCGATGGCGTTGCAGCCGGGCCACCAATCCCTGCAACTCATCGAGGCTCGCATACTCGATCACCACGCTCCCCCTGCCCCCGCGCCGGGGGTGGAGCCGCACCATCGCGCCGAGGGATTCGCACAGCTCCTCCTGCAGCCGGCGGCCGTCGGCGTCGAGCGTGCCGGCCTTCGCGCGGGAGGCCTTCGGAGCGCTCGCGCCGGCTTGGACGAGCTTCTCGGTCTCCCGCACCGACAGTCCCCGCTCGGCCACCTGGCTGGCGAGCTCGATCTGGCGCGCCCGCGACAACGCGAGCAGCGCCCGGGCGTGTCCCATGTCGATGCGCCCGTCCTGGACCATGGCCTGCACCGCGGGCGCGAGCTCGAGCAGCCGCAGCAGGTTGGTCACGCCTGCGCGCGATCGCCCGATCGCCGCGGCCACCTCCTCGTGGGTGAGCTTGAACTCGTCGATCAACCGCTTGAGCCCGCTCGCCTCCTCGATCGGGTTCAAGTCCTCGCGCTGGATGTTCTCGATGAGGCCGATCCCGAGCGCCGCCTCGTCGGGGACCTCGCGGATCATCGCGGGGATCGCCTCGAGCCCCGCCATGCGCGCCGCGCGCCAGCGCCGCTCGCCCGCCAGGAGCTCGTATTGCGAGTCGCCCACGGGGCGAACCACGACCGGCTGGATCACCCCGCGCGACCGGATGGATTGGGCGAGTTCCGCTAGCGAGGCCTCGTCCATGCGCGTGCGCGGCTGATATTTGCCGGGCTTCAGCGCGGCCACCGGAAGCTGCGCGAGCGATTCCTGCGTGCGCGATCTCTCGCCGCCTCCCAACAGCGCATCGAGTCCCCGCCCCAGCCCCTTGTGCCTGATCATGGTCAGGCGGCCTGCGCCACATCGATGCCGTTGCGCGCGAGCAGCTCGCGGGCGAACTGCAGGTGCGCGATGGCGCCCTTGGACGCCGGGTCGTGCAGCAGCACGGGCTTGCCGAAGGAGGGCGCCTCGGCGATGCGGATATTGCGGGGAATCACTGTGTCGAACACCTTCTCGCCGTAGTGGCGCTTGAGCTCGTCGGAGACCTGGATGGTGAGCGTGCTGCGCGGGTCGTACATCGTGCGCACCAGCGCCTCGATCTCGATGCGCGGATTGAGGTTCTGCTTCACCCGCCGCAGCGTGCCCACCAGGTCCGAAAGCCCCTCGAGCGCGTAGTACTCGCACTGCATCGGGATGATGACCGCGTCGGCCGCGGTGAATCCGTTGACCGTGAGCATGTTGAGCGCCGGCGGACAGTCGATCACCACGAAGTCGTACTGTCCGGCGATCGGCGCCAGCGCCTCGCGCAGGCGGTATTCACGATCGTCCACCCCGATCAGCTCCACCTCCGCGCCCGCGAGCTCGCGGTTCGAGGGCACGATGTCGTAGCGGCCTTCGCAGGCGCGCACCGCCTCGGCGAGCGAGTACTCGCCGAGCAGCACTCCGTAGACGGTCTTGTCGCAGGCCGACTTGTCGATGCCGCTGCCGGTGGTCGCGTTGCCCTGCGGATCCAGGTCCACGAGCAGCGCGCGCCGGCCGTAGTGGGCGAGGCTCGCGCACAGGTTCACGGCGATCGATGTCTTGCCCACGCCGCCCTTCTGGTTGGCGACCACGAAGATGCGCGACATCAGGCGGCCTCCACGAGCACGAGGTGACGCTTCGCATCGAGCATCGGCACGTCGAGCTCGACCACTTCCGTCACCCGATGCGTCGCCGGAACGCGCGTGATCTCCTCGAACGGATAGACACCCTTCATCGCGAGCAGCCGTCCCGCCGGCGCGACCAGGTGCTTCGCCTGCGCAACGAAGTCCCCGAGATCGGAAAACGCCCGTGAGACCACGACATCGAAAGGCGAGTGCGGCTGCCAATGCTCCACGCGCTCGCACGCCACCTCCACGTTCGCGAGACCGAGCTCCGCCTTCGCCTGCCGCAGGAAGGCGCATTTCTTGTGGCTGGAGTCGAGCAGGGTCACCGCGATCCCCGGGCGGGCGATGGCCACCGGAATCCCGGGAAGCCCGGGACCGCTGCCGACATCGAGCAGCGTCGCGGCGCCCTCCAGGTAGGGAAGTATCGACAGGCTGTCCAGCAGGTGGACCGTCACCATTTGGTCGGTCTCCCGAACGGCCGTGAGGTTGTGGACGCGATTCCATTTCGCGACGAGCTCGAGGTAGCGCGCGAACAACTCCTGCGACGCTTCGGGCAGCTCGATCCCCATGGCGCGAAGCCCCTCGGCCACCGATGCTGCCAGCGTCATGCTTGGTGCTCGCGTGCCGGCGTTCCGCGCGCCAGGGATCGGCGCTTGAGGTGCACCAACAGGAGCGAGATGGCTGCGGGCGTGACTCCCTGAACGCGCGATGCCTGCCCCAAGGTCTCCGGGCGATGTTGCGCGAGCTTCTGCTGGACCTCTCTGGATAGGCCGCGAATGGCTCCGTAATCCATGTCGGCCGGCAGCGGCAGCTCTTCCTGAGCGCGTTGCCGCTCGACCTCGTCCTTCTGGCGATCGATGTAGCCCGCGTACTTGGCCGCGATCTCCACCTGCTCCGCGACCGCGGGATCGCTCACCGGGGTTTTGTCCCCGGTCCATGCCGCCAGCGCGCCATACCGGACTTCCGGGCGTCGCAGCAGGTCTAAAAGTGAGTGCTCGCCCTCCATGGGGCGGCCTAACACAAGCCTTTGATCTTCCAATGTAATTCTTGACGGCGTCACCCATGTGGACTTGAGCCGCTCGGTCTCGTACGCAATCGCATCCCGTTTGCGCGCGAATGCCTTCCAGCGCGCGTCGTCGACCAGGCCGAGCTTGCGCCCGATGGCGGTAAGGCGCAGGTCGGCATTGTCCTCGCGCAGCTGCAGGCGGTATTCCGCCCGGCTCGTGAACATCCGGTAGGGCTCGGTCACTCCGCGCGTGACGAGGTCGTCGATCATCACGCCCAGATAGGCCTCGTCGCGCCGGGGGCACCAACCCGCCTCGCCACGGGCCGCCAGCGCCGCGTTGATCCCGGCCAGCAAACCCTGCGCCGCGGCTTCCTCGTAACCCGTCGTCCCATTGATCTGGCCGGCGAAGTACAGGCCCGCGATCGTCTTGGTCTCGAGCGTGGACTTGAGCGACCGCGGATCGAAATAGTCGTATTCGATGGCGTATCCAGGGCGCAGGACGTGCGCCCGTTCCAGGCCGGCGATCGACCGCACCAGCTCGAGCTGGACGTCGAACGGCAGGCTGGTGGAAATCCCGTTGGGATAGAACTCGTGGGTCGCGAGGCCCTCCGGCTCCAGGAAGATCTGGTGCGATGCCTTGCCCGCAAAGCGGTGGATCTTGTCCTCGATCGACGGACAGTAGCGCGGGCCGATGCCCTCGATGACCCCCGTGAACATCGGGGAGCGGTCCAGCCCGCCCCGGATGATTCCATGGGTGCGCTCGTTCGTATGCGTGATCCAGCAACTCACCTGCCGCGGATGCTGGCTGCGCGATCCCGTGAACGAAAAAACGGGCTCGGGGTGGTCGCCGGGCTGCTCCGCCAGCTTCGAGAAGTCGATCGACCTGCCGTCGATGCGCGGCGGCGTCCCGGTCTTCAGGCGACCGACGGGCAGACGCAACTCGCGCAGCCGTGCCGCCAGGGAAAGCGACGGCGGGTCGCCGGCCCTGCCCGCCTGGTACCGCGAGAGGCCCACGTGCACCAGCCCGCCGAGGAAGGTACCCGCCGTGAGCACGACGGTGGCCGCGCGAAATTCCAGCCCCACCGACGTGACGGCGCCGGCGACGCGCTCGCCCTCCACCAGCAGATCGTCCACCGCCGCCTGGAAGAGCCACAGGTTCGCTTGGGCCTCCAGCCGGCGGCGAATGGCACCTCGGTACAGCACGCGATCGGCCTGGGCTCGTGTGGCCCGAACAGCCGGCCCCTTGCTCGCGTTAAGCGTCCGGAACTGGATCCCCGCCTCGTCGGTTGCGCTCGCCATCGCGCCACCAAGCGCGTCGATTTCGCGCACGAGATGGCCCTTGCCGATGCCTCCGATCGAGGGATTGCAGGACATCTGGCCCACAGTTTCGAGGGCGTGCGTGAGCAGCAACGTGCGCGCCCCTGCGCGCGCTGCTGCCAGCGCCGCCTCGGTGCCGGCATGGCCGCCGCCTATGACGAGGACGTCGAAACGACTCGGAAAATGCATGCTGGGATGGTCGGGGAGGTAATCGCCAAAACAGCCGGAATTCTACGCGAAACGACCCGTCGGACCGAGCCCGTTCCACGTGGAACGCAGGGCCCCGGGCCCCGGGTTCCACGTGGAACATTCACTTGCCGATGCAGAACCGGGAAAAGATCTGGCCCAGGAGTTCGTCTGCGCTTACTTCGCCCGTGATACGCCCCAGGGCGCGTTGCGCGAGACGAAGCTCTTCTGCCATCAAATCAAAAGCTTGAATAGACATTTCGGCATTCACGACGTGCCGCAGCGCCTCTTCCAGCGCGTCGAGGTGGCGCTGACGCGCGAGAAACAGCCCTTCCCCGTGGGGCGCCCAGCCCGCGGCGCCGAGCAGCCACTGGCGCAGGGCATCAATGCCGGCCCCGGTCTTCGCGGAGACCTGCAGCACACCCGGCTCGGGATCGATGGGCGCAGCGGCAAGATCGATCTTGTTCATGGCCCGCAGGCGCGGCACTGAGCCCGGGAAGCGCTCGAGCATCGAGGGATCGCGGCTGTCGCCATCGACTGCCGACTCGACGAAGATCGCGGCGCCCGCACCCTCGATCGCCTTCCAGGTGCGCTCCACGCCGATGCGCTCGACCTCGTCGGAGGTCTCACGCAGTCCGGCGGTATCGACCAGGTGAATCGGGACGCCTTCCAATGCGATCGTGGCGCGCACATAGTCCCGCGTGGTTCCCGGGACCGCGGTCACGATCGCGACGTCGTCGCCCGCCAGCCGGTTGAGCAGGCTCGACTTGCCCACATTCGGCTTGCCCGCCAGCACCACCGTGAGGCCGTCGCGCAGGATGGCGCCTTGCCTCGCCTCGGCCAGCAGCGCCTCCAGACCTTCGCGCACGGCGCGCAGGCGCGCGGCCTGCTCGCTTCGCGCGGCCACGTCGATTTCCTCCTCCGGAAAGTCGATGCAGGCCTCGACGTGCATGCGCAACTCCATGATCGCTTCCGAAATCGCATCGACGCGCCGCGAGAATTCGCCCGCCAGGGAGCGCGCCGCGCTGCGCGCGGCCTCCTCGCTCGCCGCGTCGATCAGGTCGGCCACGCTCTCGGCCTGCGCGAGGTCGATGCGCTCGTTCAGGAACGCGCGGCGCGTGAATTCGCCGGGCTGCGCGATGCGAGCGCCGAGCTCGCAGCATCGTCGCAGCAACTGCTGCATCACCAGGGGGCCGCCGTGACCCTGCAGCTCGAGCACGTCCTCGCCGGTGTACGAATGGGGCGCCGCGAAGAACAGCGCGATGCCCTGGTCGATGAGGGAGCCATCGGCGGAACGGAAGTCGGCGTGGGTGGCGAGCCGCGGCGCGGGGAGCGTACCGGTCACTGCCGCCGCGACGGTGCGTGCACCGGGGCCCGAGACACGTACGATGCCGATCCCGCCGCGCCCCGCCGGCGTAGCGATGGCGGCGATCGTCTCGCCGCCGGCGCTCAGCGCCGGGCTTTCGCCTTCGCCTCGGCCGCCAGGGTGCGATTGATGTGCCACTGCTGCACGATCGACAGCATGTTCTGCACGACCCAGTAGAGCACGAGCCCCGAGGGGAAAAACAGGAAGAAGATGCTGAACATCACCGGCATCAACATCATCACCTTCGCCTGCACGGGGTCGGCCGGCTGCGGGTTGAGGCGCGTCTGCACGAACATCGAGATCGCGTAGATCACCGGCAGGACGAAGTACGGATCCGGGGCGGACAGGTCGTGGATCCATCCCAGCCACGGTGCGTGGCGCAGCTCGATCGAGGCGAGCAGCACCCAGTAGAGCGCGATGAACACCGGGATCTGCACGACGATCGGCAGGCACCCGCCGAGCGGATTGATCTTCTCGGTGCGATAGAGCTCCATCATCGCCTGGTTCAGCTTCTGGCGATCCTCGCCGTAGAGCTCCTTCAGCTTCTCCATCTTGGGCGAAAGCACTTTCATCTG
This sequence comes from uncultured beta proteobacterium, assembly GCA_963792865.1. GTDB lineage: Bacteria > Pseudomonadota > Gammaproteobacteria > Burkholderiales > Usitatibacteraceae > Usitatibacter. The sequence goes on along the minus strand of CAWBYB010000014.1, from coordinate 166,590 downwards.
CGCCATCGAGCGGCCCGCCTTCGCGTTGAGCGGGTAGAACGTGAGCTTGATCACGATCGTGAGCAGGATGATTGACCATCCCCAGTTGCCGACGAAGCCGTGGATCGTCTTGAGCAGCCAGAAGAGCGGCGCGGCGATCGGCTTCAGCCATCCGTAGTCGACCACAAGGTTCAGGCCGGGAGCGGCCTTCGCGAGCCGGTCCTTCTCCTGCGGGCCGATATAGGCGGGCACGTCGACGCTCGCAGTCGCTCCGGGCGCGATCGCTCCCACGGGTACGACGACGCCCGCCGTATACAAGTCGTTGCCCACCTTGTTGGTGAAGAACTCGCGCTCGCCTCCCTCCTTGGGCAGCCAGGCGGAAACGAAATAGTGCTGCACGATGGCGATCCAGCCATCCTTCGCTTTCGTGGGCGCCGAGGCCTTTCCCTTGTCGATGTCCGAGAAGGAAATCTTCCGAAACTTCGCCTCCTCGGTGTAGATCGCGGGGCCGGTGAAGGTGCTCACGCCGCCGAAGTGGCTGGTCTGCGCCGCCTGCGGGCCGGGGGGATTTCCGTCGCGAAGGAACTGGAAGTATGCGAAGGGCGCAAGCGCCTTGCCGCCCTTGTTGGTCACGTCGTAGCCGACGTCGATCTGATAGCTGCCACGATGGAAGCGGTAGCGCTTGACCACCTCCACACCGTCCGAGCCGTGCGCCGTGAGCCGAACCTCGAGCGTGTCCTGCCCCTCGCCCAGAACATAGGACGCGCGTTGCGCCTCGTAGGGAGTCTTGTGCGTCGGCAGCCCCTCGCCCAGCAGGCCCGACTGGGTGACGAAGTAATGCTGCGGGTCCGGCTCCATGAGGGTGAGCGGCTGCGTGCGGTGCTCGGCGGAAAAGACCTTGCGCAGTGTGAGGCGCCGGATGTCGCCGCCGATGGAGTTGATGTCGAGCTCGAAGAGATCGGTCTCCACCCTGATCTGCTGGCCCACCGGAACGGAGGCCGCCGCTGCCGGAGCAGGAGATGCCGTGGGGCCCGGCGCGTGCAACGCCTGCGCACTCGGAGCCGGGACGCTCGAGGGCGCCGTGGCGCTCGCCGGCGGAGCTACGTGCTGCGGCGCGTTGTGCTTCTGCCATGCGTCCCACAGCAGCAGCGCGGAGAACGAGAAGATGACGAGGGCGATGAGGCGTTGGGTGTCCATCATGATTCTGGAGGTCTCAGGGGACGGGATCGAAACCGCCCCGATGCCAGGGGTGGCAACGCGAAACTCGGCGTACGGCGAGCCATGAGCCTGTCACGCTCCCATGACGCTTTATCGCTTCCATCGCGTACTCGGAGCATGTCGGCGTATAGCGGCATTGGCCGCCCCACCACGGGCTCAACAGGAACCGGTAGGCGCGAATCAAACCCACGAGCAGCCGCCCGATCATTCGCCCTCGCCCGCAGCCAGGCGATCGAAGAGGTGCGCGACCTGGCGGCCCATCTCGCGCGCGCCGCCTTCGTCAAGCCTCGCCCGCATCGCAACAACGCAATCGAGGCCGGCCTGCTTCACGGGATGCATACGAAAGATCTCACGCACGACGCGCTTTACGCGATTCCGCTCCACAGAGGAGGGCACGAGCCGGCGCGTAAGCGCGATCCCGAGCCGGGAAGGCCTGCCGTTGGCCGGCAGCACGTGGAGCACTACAGCGCGGCTGCGCTCCTTGCGCGATCCCCCGAGGACGGCGCCGAACGATCCCCGCGCCGTAAAGCGGTGCCGACGGGAATAGCCCTGCTTGCGGGCGCTCCGCGGCATCTCGAATTCAGACCGAGACGCGCTTGCGCCCTTTGGCCCGGCGCGCGTTGATGATGGCGCGACCGCTCGCCGTTTTCATGCGCACGCGAAACCCGTGCGTCTTCTTGCGATGGGTCGTCGACGGCTGGAAAGTGCGTTTCATTGCGGTGACCTCGGAATCGAATTGCCGATGGCGAAAAGCCTGAAATTATAGCCGATACCCGCTACCCACGCCATTGCATCCGTGTTTTCAACGGCTTCCGGGGCTGTGGATAACGTGCGCCGATCCAAGTAAGATTTGGGATCGCTCGTCCGCATTCCACGCCTCCCTTTTTAGCTGCCCGCTGCCCATGGATTCGCTTTGGCCGTCGCTCGCCGCAGAGCTCAAGAAGGAGCTGCCGGCCCAGCAATTCGACACCTGGATTCGTCCCCTGCGCGCCGAGCGCCAGGACGACCGGCTGGTCCTCGTGGCTCCGAACCACCACGTCCTGCGCTGGGTGCGCACCAACCTGCTCGCCCGCATTGAATCGCGCGTCGAACGCGTGGCCGGCGCGCGCCTGAGCGTGAACCTGATCCTGGAAGACCGACCTTCCGAGACCGAGATCGTGGTGCCGGATCCGGTACCCATTCCCGCGCCCTCGGAACGACCCAATCGCGACGAGCACCGGCTCAATTCCAGCTTCACCTTCGCGAACTTCGTCAACGGCAAGGCGAACCAGATCGCGCGCGCGGCAGCCATCCAGGTCGCGGAGAACCCCGGCACCGCCTATAACCCGCTCTTCATCTACGGGGGCACCGGCCTGGGCAAGACCCACCTCCTGCAGGCCATCGGCATCGAGGTGCTCAGGCGCAACCCCAAGGCCAAGGTGCGCTACATCCACGCGGAGCAGTTCGTCGCGGATGTCGTGCGCGCCTACCAGCACAAGAGCTTCGACTCCCTGAAGCGCTATTACCGCTCGCTGGACCTCTTCCTCATCGACGACGTCCAGTTCTTCGTCGGCAAGTCCCGTTCCCAGGAGGAGTTCTTCTATACCTTCAACGCCCTGTTCGAGGCCCACAAGCAGGTCGCGATCACCAGCGACTGCTTTCCCAAGGAGATGACCGGGATCGAAGAGCGGCTCATCTCGCGCTTCGGCTGGGGCCTCACGGTCGCGGTGGAACCTCCCGAGCTCGAGATGCGCGTGGCGATCCTGCTGAAGAAGGCCGAGAACGACGGCGTGCACGTCGACGAAAACGTCGCTTTCTTCATCGCCAAGCACATTCGATCCAACGTGCGCGAGCTCGAAGGCGCGCTCAAACGCGTCCTGGCCTATGCCCGGTTCAACGACACGGCGGTCAATGTGGTCACGGCCCGCGAGGCCCTGAAGGACCTGCTCGCGGTGCTGAACCGGCAGGTCTCGATCGAGAACATCCAGAAGACCGTCGCGGACTACTTCAAGATCAAGGTGTCCGAGATGTACTCCAAGAAGCGCTTTCGGTCCGTGGCCCGCCCCCGACAGGTCGCCATGGCGCTCGCGAAGGAACTCACGCAACAAAGCCTGCCGGAAATCGGCGAAGCCTTCGGTGGCCGCGACCACACCACCGTCCTGCATGCCTGTCGCAAGATCCTCGAACTGCGCGAGACAGACCAGGAATTCGCGCGTGGCTACGCGCAACTGCAGCAGATACTGCTCGGATGAAGCACGTACAGAACCGGGAGAAGCTGTGGATGAATTCGGCCGACCGCCGCAGGCCTGCATTTGTCCACAGGCTCCGGTTGGAAAGCGGCTCTTTCGCCCCCATCTGGAACGGATGTAAACGCGTTGATCTCCCTGGACATTTCAGACTTATCCCGCTGCGAGCGCCCTCCTGTTAGCTGTTAATTATTGAATATCCATAGATCATGTTGAAAATCAAAACTACTAACGACAGGCTGTTGGGTCCGCTCCAGCACGTGACCGGTATCGTGGAACGGCGCCATACGTTGCCGATATTGTCGAACGTGCTTGTCAGCGCATCGGCTTCGAGCGTCGAGTTCCTGGCCACGGACTTGGAGGTGCAGATCACGTCGAGCGCCGCGCTGGAGGCAAGCGCGGAGGGCGCCGTCACTACGGGTGCGCGAAAGCTCTACGACATCCTGCGCTCGCTTCCTGAAGATGCGGAGGTGAGCCTCGAGGCGAAGGAAGGCCGCATGGCGGTGCGGGCGGGCAAAAGCCGCTTCAATCTGCAGACGCTCGCGGCCGCGGATTTTCCGCGCATGGTCGAGGCGAAGGACGCATCGAAGTCGCTCTCCCTGCCGCAGAAAGCGCTCAAGGATGCGCTGCGTCTGGTCCAGTTCGCGATGGCGGTGCAGGACATCCGCTACTACCTCAATGGCGTGCTGTTCTCGGTGGACAAGGACACGCTGCGCGTCGTGGCGACCGACGGCCATCGACTGTCGTATGCGAGCCAGGACCTCGGATCGGACCACGGTTCGGTAGAGGCGATCCTGCCGCGCAAGACGGTGCTCGAGCTGATCAAGCTGCTCGGGGATACGGACGAGCCGGTCTCGCTGGCGATCGGCTCAAACCAGGCGCGCTTCAGCTTCGGCGGCATCGAGATCGTGTCCAAGATCGTGGAAGGGAAGTTTCCCGACTACCAGAAGGTGATCCCGACCACCCACAAGAACCGCGTCGTGCTGGATCGCGCGACGCTAGCCCAGTCCCTGAATCGGGCCGCGATCCTGTCGAACGAGAAGATTCGCGGCGTGAGGCTGGTGTTCACCAAGGATGCGTTGTCGATCATCTGCACGAACAACGAGCAGGAGGAAGCCGAGGAAGGGCTCACGGTCGAGTACGACGGCGATCCGCTCGACATCGGCTTCAACATTTCGTATCTCCTCGACGTCCTGAACCACGTGGAATCGCCGACCGTGACGGTGACGATGGGTGACTCGAACTCGAGCGCGCTCGTGCAGATGCCCGGGCGCGAGGACTTCAAGTACGTCGTGATGCCGATGCGCATCTAGAGCTGGCGCGAAGGACATCATCTACCCAGGAACTCAATGGCAACGCTTCCAGAACTGACCCATCCCAACGGCCGCTCGGCGGCCGAATACGACTCCAACAGCATCAAGATCCTCAAGGGACTCGATGCGGTGCGCAAGCGCCCCGGCATGTACATCGGGGACACGTCCGACGGCACCGGGCTGCACCACATGGTGTTCGAGGTCGTGGACAACGCGATCGACGAGGCGCTGGCGGGGCACTGCGACGACATCAAGGTCATCATCCACACGGACAATTCCATTTCCGTGGTCGACAACGGGCGCGGCATTCCGACCGACATCAAGGATGATGACGATCTCAAGCGATCGGCGGCCGAGATCGTCATGACGGAGCTGCACGCCGGCGGGAAGTTCGACCAGAACTCGTACAAGGTCTCGGGCGGCCTGCACGGGGTCGGTGTCTCGGTGGTGAATGCGCTTTCCGAATGGCTCAAGCTGCGGATCTGGCGCGACGGCCACGCGTATTTCATGGAGTTTCATTGCGGCGTGGCAGTGAAGCCGCTGGAGTCCACGGGGCAAACGGACCGCCGCGGCACCGAAGTGCATTTCCTCGCCTCGAACGAGATCTTCGGGCAGGTCGAATTCCACTACGACATCCTCGCCAAGCGCCTGCGCGAGCTTTCCTTCCTCAATAACGGTTGCAAGATCGAGTTGATCGACCAGCGTACGGGCCGCAGCGAGAATTTCGCGCATACCGGCGGGGTGAAGGGGTTTGTGGAGTACATGAACCGCTCCAAGACCGTGCTGCACAACAACATCTTCCACGCGGTGGGCGAGAAGGACGGCATGACGATCGAGGTCGCGATGCAGTGGAACGACAGCTATGGCGAGTCCGTGCAGGTGTTCACCAACAACATTCCTCAGCGCGACGGCGGCACCCACCTCACCGGACTGCGCACGGCGATGACCCGCACCATCAACAGCTACATCGAGAAAGAGGAGATCGCCAAGAAGGCGAAGGTGGAAACCACCGGCGACGACATGCGGGAAGGACTGACCTGCGTGCTGTCGGTGAAGGTTCCGGAGCCGAAGTTCTCGTCCCAGACCAAGGACAAGCTCGTGTCCTCGGAGGTGCAGCCCGTGGTCCAGGAGGTCGTGGGCCAGAAGCTGGCTGATTTCCTGATGGAACGGCCGTCCGACGCGAAGATCATCTGCACCAAGATCGTGGAGGCTGCGCGCGCGCGCGAAGCCGCCCGCAAGGCGCGTGAGCTCACGCGGCGCAAGGGCGTGCTCGACGGGATCGGCCTGCCCGGCAAGCTGGCGGATTGCCAGGAGCGCGATCCTTCGCTGTGCGAGCTCTACCTCGTCGAGGGCGATTCGGCGGGCGGCTCCGCCAAGCAGGGGCGCGACCGGAAGTTCCAGGCGATCCTGCCCTTGAAGGGGAAGATCCTCAACGTGGAACGGGCGCGCATCGACAAGATCATTACCTCGACCGAGGTCGCCACGCTGATCACGGCCCTGGGCGCGGGCATCGGCGAGGACTTCAACCTGGAGAAGCTGCGCTACCACCGCATCATCATCATGACCGACGCGGATGTGGACGGGGCGCATATCCGCACGCTCCTGCTCACGTTCTTCTACCGGCAGATGCCGATGCTGCTCGAGAAGGGCCACATCTACGTGGCGCAGCCTCCCCTGTACAAGGTGAAGAGCGGCAAGGAGGAGCGCTACCTGAAGGACGAGCACGAGTTGAAGCAGCACCAGTTGCGCAGGGCCCTGCACGGCGCGGCGCTCATTCCGGGCGACGGCGCGGCGCCACTCGCCGGCGAGGCGCTCGAGAAGATCGCGTCGGAGTACCTGACCACGGAGGCGGTGATCGAGCGCCTATCGATCGCGATGGACGCGGGAGTCCTGCACGCCATGCTCGCCATGCCGCGCATCTCCATGGCCGACAAGGAGGGTGCCACGCAGGCCGCCAAGGACATCCATGGGTTGCTCGCGCCCGTGGCCCCGAAGGCCCACATCGAGCGCGATCCGACTTCCGACGGCTGGCGCCTGCGCCTGGAGAAGTTCGTGCACGGCAACAGGGTCGAGACCGTGATCGACCACGCCTTCCTGGAAAGCGGCGACTATGCCCAGATCGTGAAGACGGCGCGGACCCTGGCGGGGCTGGTGGGGCCGGGCGCGCAGGTGCGGCGCGGCGAAACGGTGCGCTCGATCCGCTCGTTCAAGGAAGGCCTGGACTGGCTATTCGCCGAGGCCAAGGGCGGAATGGCGATCCAGCGCTACAAGGGTCTGGGCGAGATGAATCCCGAGCAGCTCTGGGAGACCACCATGGACCCGACCAAGCGCATCCTGCTCAGGGTCCAGATCGAGGATGCGATCAGCGCCGGGGAGATCTTCTCGACCCTGATGGGCGATGAGGTCGAGCCGCGCCGGCAGTTCATCGAGAGCAACGCTTTGGGCGTCACGAACCTGGACGTCTGATCGCGTCTCGCGGGGCTACGCGCTTCGGCGCCTCTTTCCCCCGCTCCGGCCTTGGCTTTCTTCGAGCGCGCCGCGAGCAATTCCAGCGCCTCTTCGAGGGTGATGGTGCCGATGGCGTTCTGGTCGGGCAGGGTGGCGTTCACCTTGCCGTGCTTCACGTAGGCGCCATAGCGGCCCGAGTAGAGCCCCACAGGCTGGTTATCCGCGGGATGTTTCCCCAGCACCTTGAGCGCGCCGCGCGCGCTGAAGGCCTTCGGCTCCTTGAGCAGCGCCACGGCCCGCTCGAGGCCGATGTCGAACACGCTCTCGTCCTTGGGTATCGACTTGAACTGTCCATCGTGGCTCACGTAGGGACCGAACCGACCGATAGCCGCGTTCACCTTCTTGCCAGTCTCCGGATGGGGTCCCAGGTCGCGCGGTAGCGCCAGCAGCCTGACGGCGATCTCGAGTGTCACCGCGTCGGGCGCGATGTTCTTCGGCACGGAGACGCGCTTGGGTTTCTTGTCGCCCTCCATCTGACCCAGCTGGATGTACGGGCCGTAGGGTCCCTGCAGGAGCTGGATCAGCATCTGGCTGACCGGGTCGGTGCCTATCTCGCGTTTCGCCGGCTCGACGCTTTCGGCGCCGTCCAGGTTGCGCGTGTAGTCGCAGTCGGGGTAGCCGGCACAGCCGATGAAGCGCCCGCGCCGACCGAGCCGGATCGCGAGGTGGTGCTTGCCGCACTTCGGGCAGATCTCGTCGAGCTGCTCCTGGGTGACTTCCTTGCGCGAGACCGATTCCTTCTCGTCAACCTGCGCGGAGAAATCCTTCCAGAATCTCTCGAGGACCGGGATCCATTCCTCCTTGCCGTTGGAGATGTCGTCGAGCTCGTCCTCGAGCTTGGCGGTGAACTCGTAGTCCACCCAGTGCGCGAAGTGCTCGGTCAGGAACTTGTTGACCACGCGCCCGACGTCGGTGGGCACGAAGCGCTTCTTGTCGAGGATCACGTACTCGCGGTTGACCAGCGTCGAGATGATCGAGGAGTAAGTCGAGGGCCGGCCGATCCCGTACTGCTCCAGCGTCTTCACCAGGCTCGCTTCGGAATACCGGGGAGGAGGCTGCGTGAAGTGCTGCTCGCCGTAGAGCTTGTCGATCCTGACGGCGTCGCCCTTGTCGAACGCCGGCAGCCGCTTTTCCTCCTCCTCGACGGCGTCGTCCTGGTCCTCGTGGTACACCGCATAGAAACCCGGGAAGACCATGGTCTGGCCTGTGGCGCGAAAAACGTTGCCGGCCGCGCCTACCGTGAAATCCACGGCGACGGTGTCGAATCGCGCGGGAGTCATCTGCGAAGCGATCGCCCGCTTCCAGATCATTTCGTAGAGCTTGCGCTGCTCGGCGTTGAGGTACGGGGCGACGGATTCCGGCGTGCGCGCGATCGAGGTCGGACGGATCGCCTCGTGGGCCTCCTGCGCGTTCTTGGCGCTGCTGCGGTACTCGACCGGCGCCTTGGGCAGGTAGTCGGCACCGTAATGCTTCGTGATGAACCCGCGCATCTCCGTGAGCGCCTCCTTCGAGAGCGTGACGGAGTCGGTGCGCATGTAGGTGATGAGACCGGTCACCACCTTGCCCACGGCCACGCCCTCGTAGAGGCTCTGCGCGACCTTCATGGCGCGATCGGTCGAGAAGCCGAGCTTGCGCACCGCCTCCTGCTGCAGGGTCGAGGTGGTGAAGGGGGCCGCCGGGGAGCGCAGCTTGCGCTTCTTCTCCACATCCCTGACTTTCGCGGTGCCCTTGCCGTGCTCCTCGAGGAAACGGCGAATTTCCGCCTCGCGCCCGGCGCTGCCCACCGCGAACTGGTCGAGCTTCTCGCCGTCGAAATGGGTGAGCTTCGCCGTGAACGCGATGCGCTCCTTCTGCGCGTCGAAGTGGATGCTCCAGTATTCCTGGCTCTTGAATTTCTCGATCTCGAGCTCGCGCTCGACGATGAGGCGCAGTGCCGGGCTCTGCACGCGCCCGGCCGACAGGCCGCGGCGGATCTTCTTCCAGAGCAGCGGCGAAAGGTTGAAACCCACCAGGTAGTCGAGGGCGCGGCGCGCCTGCTGCGCGTTCACCAGCTCCATGGAGATGGCGCGCGGATGCTTCACCGCATCCTTCACGGCGCCCTCTGTGATCTCGTAGAAGACCACCCGCTTGAGCTTCTTGTTCTTGAGGACCTTGCGCGATTTGAGGATTTCGGACAAATGCCAGGCGATGGCCTCGCCTTCCCGATCCGGGTCGGTGGCGAGCAGGATCGTATCCGCGTCCTTCACCGCCTTGGCGATCGCGTCGACGTGTTTGGCATTGCGCTCGATGAGCTCGTACTGCATCCGGAAGTCGTCGTCCGGATCGACGGCGCCCGTCTTCGGAACGAGGTCGCGCACGTGGCCGTACGAAGCGAGGATCTCGAAATCCTTGCCGAGGTACTTCTTGAGGGTCTTCGCCTTGGAAGGCGACTCGACGATGAGCAGGTGGGATGCCATGGATTTTGTCGGAGGATGCGTTTTCATTCTATAACGCGCCCGCGCGATTCACTGCGCGGGCTCCAAGCGCTGGAACAAGCCTCCCGCAAGCGCGGCGACGCGACCCTCCATCTCGAGCCGCGACAGTCCCGCAGACACCGCGGCGACGTCCAGGTTCGCCCGCTGCGCCACCTGGTCGAGCGTCATCGGCGCGTAGCCGACGGCGCGCAGCAGTGGATCTTCCGGCCGGCTCGCGCGGCGCGCGACGGGGCTGCGAGCGCAATGCGGGGCCTTCCAGCCCAGCTCGTCCAGGATGTCGTCCGCACTTTCCACCAGCTTGGCGCCCTGCTTGATCAGCCGATGGCACCCTTTCGACAGCGGTGAATGGATCGATCCTGGGATCGCGAACACGTCGCGCCCTTGCTCGAGTGCCAGCCTCGCCGTGGTGAGAGAGCCGCTCTTCAGCGCAGCTTCCACCACCAGGACTCCGCGGGACAGGCCGCTGATCAAGCGATTGCGGCGCGGAAAGTTCTCTCGCAAAGGCGGCGCTCCCAGAGGGAATTCCGACAGCAGGCAGCCGTCGCGAGCCAGGTGGCATGCGAGCGCATGGTTGCCGCGCGGGTAGTAGATATCGGGGCCGGTGGCCATCACCGCGAGGCTCGAGGCGGCCTGCGTCAAGCCGCCCCGGTGCGCGGCTGCGTCGATGCCGAGCGCCAGGCCGCTCACGATGCTCAGCCCCGCGGCCGCGATCGATTCGGCGAACGCGCCGGCGTCGCGCTCGCCCTGCGCGGTTGCGTTGCGGCTGCCGACGATCGCGAAGGCGGGTCCGGCGAGCAGTTCCACCCGGCCCGCCACGTAAAGGACGGGAGGTGGATCTCCGACCTCGAGGAGGGAGGCCGGATAGCAGCCATCCCCGAGTGTCACGAAGTGATGGTCTTCCTCTTCGAGCCAGCGCAAGGTTGCGTCCAATTGCGAGGCTTCGGGACCCGCGATGAGGGCGGCGGCGGCCGATTCTCCGGCGATGCCGGCCAGCTCGCGTCTGGACGCCGCGAGCACCCGGGCGGGCTCTCCAAACGCGCTCAGCAACGCGCACGCCGCACGCGGAGAAACCGCTTCTACGAGCGTAAGTCGCAGCCACGTGACCACTTCGTCGCGGGAAGTTCTGTTCCAGTCCAAGGGGAGGCTTGCAGGTTGCGGGATCGGGAGGATGCCCGATAAACGGGGCGAGCGCATCCCGCGCTGACCCGCCTTCCATGAAAAAGGGGGCGGCTGCCCCCTTTTGTGCCGCGTGAGTACGCCGTCTCTCAGGGCGTCTGCACTACGTCGCCCACGTAGATCGGCTTGGAGGCGCGCATGACGATCGCGTAGGACATCTTCTCGAAGACCCGGAAGACGAACACCAGGCCGGTGCGCTCATCGGGGAGCCGCACGGGTACGCCCTGCAGCGGGACCCCGGCTTTCGTGTCGGTCACGGCCGGCATCGGCGCATCGGGCACCACGGGTACCGGCTTCACGTCGAGCCCCTTGAGCCAGCCCGTCTGGAGAATCGGATCGTTGTGGGCGCCTGCGTCGAGCAGCGCGCCGCGCCGGTAGCTCGCGAGGACGTGGCCCACTTCGATGCCGTCGCGCGCGCCGCGATTGATGGTGATGATGCGGAATTGCCCGAGCTCGGACACCCCGCCATCCACCGACATGATGGTGCCCTTGATCGGCTTGTCCGGGGCGTGGGGCACATAGGTGGGGTAGCCGACTTCGCGCGCGGGCATGAGCCGGTCGCCGCGGTTGACTTCCTCGCGCGCCTTGGTGATCACGAGCGTGGTCGGGTTGCCGTAGTGGCGCACGCGAGCATCGCCGATGTACTTGGCCTCGACTCCGAGGACCTCGCCGGTGTCCGGGTCCTTCAACACGTCCCCGGGGCGGAAGATCTGCCAATTCACCGGATCCGCCGAACCGATTCGATCGGCATAAGCCGTATCGCCGACGCCTACGATGACGCGACTTTCCTCGGTGGCCAGAATGGTCGGCGTCTCGTCCAGTCCCCCCGGTTCCACCACGAGCGGCTGCGAGAGGAACGGACCGAGGGCCGAGCCGGGAATGCTGGGAACGGCCGTCTCCAGGGGCTCCACTCGGATGCGGGGCTTGAGGCGGACCACGTTACCCGCTGCCACGGCGCTGCCGCCACCCCCGGACACGAGCGAAAGCTCCGGGTAGGCCCCGGTACGGTCGAGATGGATGACATCGCCGGGATAGATCCAGTGCGGATCCTTGATCTCCTCCCGGTTCATGTTCCAGATCTGCGGCCATTTCCAGGGATCCTTCAGAAAACGCGAGGAAATGCCCCACAGCGTGTCACCCTTGACGACCGTGTACTGGTCCGGCGCGTCCGTCTGCAGGTCACCCTGGGTGACGTGGGAAGTCCCCGCGGCCTGGGCAGAGCCCGCCTTTGGCGCGTCCGGGGGCATACCGTCGGCCGATGCCCAGGCCGGAACCAAACTGGCCAAGGCAGCGACTAAAGATATAATTGTCTTTCGCATGGCGGCGCTCACTTGTGGATATGGAGCTCGGGACCCATATTCGGAAAAAGGGTTACGCCCCCTTTTTCAAGTAGTGCGGTAAATTCTGCACATAATTTATTCAATTTGCAAGCATTTATGGCCATTCTCGAGATCCTGCAATACCCGGACGCCCGCCTCAATACTCCCGCCCAGCGGGTCGAACGGATCGACGCGAAGACCCGCCAGCTCATCGACGACATGGCGGAAACGATGTATTCGGCGCCCGGTGTCGGCCTCGCCGCCACGCAGGTCGACATCCACAAGCAGATCATCATCATCGATGTAAGCGAGGATCGCAGCGACCTGCGCGTATTCATCAACCCCGAGATCACGCGCCGCGAAGGCGCTGCGGTGAACCAGGAGGGGTGCCTCTCGCTGCCCGGAATCTACGACAACGTCGAGCGCGCCGAAAGCGTGACGGTGACCGCGCTCGACCGCAACGGTTCGCGCTTCACGCTGAACGCTTCGGGTCTGCTCGCGACGTGCATCCAGCACGAGTACGACCACCTCCAGGGAAAGGTCTTCGTCGATTACCTTTCGGAGCTCAAGCAGAACCGCGTTCGCACGAAGCTGAAGAAGCGCCAGCGCAAGGCGGCCTGACGCGGTCGGCGCCCTTGCGCGTAGCCTTCGCCGGGACTCCCGGGTTCGCCGCGCGCGCCCTCGAGGCGATCATCGCCGCGGGGCACGAAGTACCCCTCGTGCTCACCCAGCCCGACCGTCCCGCGGGGCGCGGAATGCACCCCGCCCCGAGCGTGGTGGGCGAATTGGCCGCGCGCCACGGCTGCACCGTCCTCAAGCCCGCCAGCCTGCGAAGTCCCGAGGTGGCCGCGGCGTTGCGCAGCGCGAGCAGCGAGGTGATGGTGGTGGCGGCATATGGGATGATCCTTCCCGAAGAGGTGCTCGCGATCCCGGGGCACGGCTGCATCAACATCCACGCGTCGCTGCTGCCGCGTTGGCGCGGAGCGGCTCCGATCCAGCGCGCGATCCTCGCCGGCGACGCATCCACGGGCATCAGCATCATGCGGATGGACGCCGGCCTGGACACGGGTCCGGTGCTGTCGAGGCGGGAGGTGCCGATGGGGCTTCGCGACACGGCGGGCACGCTCACCGAGACGCTCGCGCGCCTCGGCGCGCAGGCAGTGATCGAGGTCCTCGGCGGGCTCGCCAGCTATCGCGCGCAGGCACAGGATGAATCTTTGGCCACCTACGCGCCGAAGGTCGCCAAATCGGAGGCGATCATCGACTGGACGTTGTCGAGCGAGCAGATCGATCGCCGCGTCCGCGCCTTCAATCCGGCTCCCGGCGCGCAGTCGAACCTGCAGGGGCAGGCGATCAAGATCTGGGAAGCGCGGGCCGACAGCGGCAGCGGGCAGCCCGGTCAGGTGCTGGCGGTGAGCGAGCCGGGTCTGCTGGTCGCGTGCGGCAGCGGGGCGCTGCGGCTCACCGCCTTGCAGCGCCCCGGTTCGCGCCGGTTGAGTGCCGCGGAGTTCCTGCGCGGATTTCCGATACGCGAGGGGGCCAGGTTCGAGTCCCCGGAGGCCGGTTCCTGCTGACTTTTGGGGCGATCTCTCAAGCTATTGATTATAAACGATCTTAAGGGATGGGTCCGGAGTGCATACTGCTGGCAAGTCCTTGAGATTAGTGGTAAATTGAACTCCGCTGCCCAAAGTGTCTCGTGATTGCCACACTTGTTGCGCGCATGAATCATTGATCGCGCCGCTCGAGACATGAACGGGCACCTCGCGGATCCTTATGAGCCTCGTCGCTTTCTTCTCCCGTTTCCTCCGAGCAGCGCTCGGGGTATCCCGGCGCGCGCGATGGGGATGTGCCGGCCTCGTGCTCATGGCTTCGTTCGCGAGCGCCCACGCCGAGGGCATCACGGTGCTCTCGGCCACCATCGCTCCCGACGGGGATGGCTGGCAGCTGGATGCCCAATTCGACGTCCAGTTCAGCCCGCGCCTGGAAGAGGCGGTGAACCGCGGCGTCCCGCTCTACTTCGTGGTCGAGTTCGAACTGGCGCGCCCGCGCTGGTACTGGTTCGACGACAAGCCGGTGGAAGTCACGCAGACCTACAAGATCAGCTATACGCCGTTGCTTCGCCAGTACCGCCTGTCGGTCGGCAACGTCTACCAGAACTTCACGCGCTTCGACGAAGTCACGCGCGTACTGTCACGCTTGCGCGGATGGCATGTCGCCGACCGCGGCGCAATCAGGAAGGAAGGCACCTACCAGGCGGGATTGCGCATGCGCCTGGATACGGCCCAGTTGCCTAAGCCGTTCCAGCTGAATGCCATCGCCTCGCGCGACTGGACGCTGGCCTCGGATTGGCACCGCTGGACCATCACCCCATGAAAGCGCTGATATTCCTGTGTGTGGTCACTGGCGCGGCGCTGGTGTACCTCATGTCGGAAGCGTCGTCCAATACCGCGCTGTTCACCCAGAATTATCCGCTCCTGCTCGGACTGGGCGCGGGCCTCGCCCTGGGGCTCATGGCGCTCATCGTCTACCAGCTGGTGGTGCTGCGCCGCAAGCTGCGCGAGCGCGTGTTCGGCTCGAAGCTCACGCTGCGGTTGATGGTCGTCTTCGCCCTCATGGCGCTGATCCCGGGAGGACTCGTCTACGCGATCTCCTTCCAGTTCCTGCAGCGCTCCATCGAATCCTGGTTCGACGTGCGGGTCGACGAGTCGCTCAAGGGCGGCATCAACCTGGCGCGAAGCGCCCTGGAGAATTCCCTGAAGGAATTGGCGCAGAAGGCCGACGTCATGGCGCACGGCCTCGCTACGGCCCAGGCGGTGGAGGCCACCACCCTCAACCGGCTGCGCGAGCAGTATTCGGTCGAGGAAGCGACGCTCTTTACGCCGCGCGGCAGGATCATCGCCCAGGCGAGCGCCGAGCCGCTGTCCCTCCTGCCGGACCTGCCGGGCCAGAATCTGCTGCGCCAGGTGCGCATGCAGCAGCCGGTGCGCCTGATCGAGGCCATTCCGGACCGCGGGCTGTACCTGCGGGTGATCGTCCCGGTCAACGTGCTCACCATCGCGGACGACATCCGCATACTGCAGGTGCTTCAGCGCGTGCCCACGGAGATCGCGCGCGACGCCGAGATCGTCGAGACGGGATTGAAGGACTACCAGGAGCTCCAGCTCGCGCGCAAGGGGCTCAAGCAGATCTTCGGCCTCACGCTCACGCTGGCAATGCTGCTCACGCTCTTCTCCGCGCTCGCCCTCGCGTTCGTGCTCTCGGAGCGCCTCTCGGCGCCGCTCTCCGCGCTCGCCGAGGCCACGCGCGCCATCGCCAAGGGCGACTATTCCAAGCTGAACCCGGTCAAGAGCCGCGACGAATTCGGCGTGCTCACCCAGTCGTTCAACACCATGACGCGCCAGATCGCCGATGCCACGGAGGTGATGGAGCGCAACCAGCAGCAGCTGGAGAACTCCAAGACGTACCTCGAGAGCATCCTGTCGAACCTGACCTCGGGCGTGCTCACCTTCGACGAGCGCCTGTACGTGAAGACGATGAACGCCGCCGCGAACACCATTCTCGCCGTTCCGGCGGGCGCCTTTCACGGGCTGAAGCTCTCGGACTGGCCGCGGCATATCCACGAGGTGGCGCCGTTCGCCGAGATCGCGCTGCGCCAGTTCGCCTCCTCGGGCATGCGGCAATGGGAAGAGCAGATGGAATACCGGCGCAGCGATGCTTCCCGCACGCTCCTGCTGCGTGGCACGCGCCTGGGCACGCGCGGCGAGAGTGGATACGTGGTGGTCTTCGACGATATCACCCACCTGATCCAGGCGCAGCGCGACGCGGCGTGGGGCGAGGTGGCCAGGCGGCTCGCGCACGAGATCAAGAATCCGCTCACGCCGATCCAGCTGTCCGCCGAGCGGCTCCAGCAGAAGCTCCAGGACAAGCTGCCCGAGCACGAAGCCGATATCCTCAAGCGGGCCACCGGCACCATCGTCACGCACGTTGCGGCGCTCAAGGGCATGGTCGACGACTTCACGCAGTACGCCCATGCGGCGCGCATGAATGCGAAGCCGATCACGCTGAACGAGCTGATCCGCGAGGTGTTGGTGCTCTACGAGTCCATGGGGGTCTCGATCGAGGCACGCCTGTCGGAGAACCTCCCGCAGATCTTCGCGGACCCGGGGATGCTGCGCCAGGTGCTGCACAATCTTTTCCAGAACGCGATCGATGCGCTCAGCGGCGTCGACAAACCCCGCATCTTCGTCGCCACGACGCTGGGCACGGGCGGGGTGCTGCTGACCGTCCGCGACAACGGCACCGGCATCGCGGAGGGCGTCATGGGAAGAATCTTCGAGCCCTACGTCACGACCAAGCCCAAGGGCACTGGCCTCGGCCTCGCCATCGTCAAGAAGATCGTTGACGAGCACCACGGCCGCATCCTGGTGGAGAATGTGAAACCCCACGGCGCCACGGTGAGCATCGTCCTGCCGCTGAAAGCCGCCGCCTAACAGGCCACCCGCATGTCCGCGAACCAGATTCTCGTCGTCGACGATGAAGTCGGCATCCGCGAGCTTCTCTTCGAGATTCTTCGCGACGAGGGCTACGGGGTTCGCCTGGCCGAGAACGCGCAGACGGCACGCTCGGCGCGCAAGGAAATGCGACCGGACCTGGTCCTGCTCGACATCTGGATGCCGGATACGGACGGAATCACCCTGCTCAAGGAATGGGCGGGCAGCGGCCTGCTCACGATGCCCGTGGTGATGATGTCTGGCCACGGCACCATAGACTCCGCCGTGGAGGCCACGCGCATCGGCGCGTTCGATTTCCTCGAGAAGCCGATCAGCCTTCCCAAACTGCTCGCCACCGTGGGCAAGGCGCTCGCGGGCGGGCGCGTGCTGCCCAAGACCGGCCTCGCCCTGGTCAACCTGGGGAGAGCGCGCGTGATCCAGGAATTGCGCCAGCGCCTGGAGCAGGTGAGCCGCCTGCATACCCCGGTGCTTCTGATCGGGGAGGCCGGATGCGGTTTCGAGGTGTGCGCGCGGCACCTGCACATCCCGAACACTCCCTGGGTGGCCCCGGAGGAGACCGAGTGGCTCGCCTCGAATCCCTTCGAGCCGCTCAACGAGGCGCGGGAGGGCACGCTGTTCCTGCGCGAGATCTCCGAGTTGCCCAAGGCGGAGCAGAAAGGGCTCGCCCAGCTGCTCGGCAAGCTCGAGAAATTCAATGTCCGCCTGATCTGCGCGGCCACCGGCCCCCTGCCCGCGATGGCTGAGGACGGGCGAATGGACGCGCAGCTCTACAATCAGCTATCCGGGCTCACGATCCGCGTGCCTTCCCTGGCGGACCATCCGGAGGACATCCCCGACATCGCGGCCACCATGCTCACCCAGTTGATCGACGC
The DNA here is from genome assembly GCA_963792865.1 of uncultured beta proteobacterium. GTDB lineage: Bacteria > Pseudomonadota > Gammaproteobacteria > Burkholderiales > Usitatibacteraceae > Usitatibacter. The sequence goes on along the minus strand of CAWBYB010000014.1, from coordinate 148,995 downwards.
CAACGAGGTGCCGCTGCGCACGCTCACGGTCGGCGCGCTCAACGTGATGCGCAACCTCGACTGGCCGGGCAACCTGCCGGTGCTTCAGAACGTGGTGAAGACGCTGGCGCTCACCGCGCTCGCCGGGGAGATCACCGGCGACGACGTGAACCGGGTGGCGCGCGAGTTCAACCTCGGCCCGCGCGAGCAGGCCACCACGGAGGTGGGCGTGTCGCTGGACCTGCCCTTGCGGGACGCACGCGAGCAGTTCGAGAAACAGTATTTCCTGCACCACATCCGGCGCGAGGAAGGCAACATGTCCCGCGTGGCCGATCGGGTCGGCCTCGAGCGCACCCATCTTTACCGCAAGCTCAAGCAGCTCGGGATACGCCCGTCGGGCAAGAGCGAGGAAACGAGCGGCTAGCGCGTCTCCAGGCGGCCCAGCCGCACCGCCGTGAGGCCCATCTTCACGTTGTTGGGCACCGGCATCACCAGCACGCAGTTGTCGTAGGGCGCGCGCACGGGCAGCTCGCCGTCCCATGCGATGAGGTCGCCGCGCCGCGGCACCACTTCGAGTCCCGCGAACGCCTTCGCGAATCGAAATGCGGCCGAGTTGGCGACCACTGCGTCCGTGACGCGGATCAGCTTCTGGGCCGCCGCGGGCGGCGCCTCGATTTGCCGCGCCGCCGCGGCCTCGTCCACGATGCCGAGGTGGCGCAGGAATCGCCACACGACCTGCCAGGCGACGCGCTCGGCGGCGCGCTCCCAGTGCTGGCCGCACTCGATGAGCAGCGCGTTCTTCGGGCTCGAGGGATCACCGAATCCGTCGAAGTCGCGCATGCGCGTGCCGTTCGCGTGGCCGGTGTCGCTCACGATGTGCTCCGGTGCCCCGACGTCGAACGCCATCCGGATTCCCTTCTCGAGGGGCCCGCAGATCATGACGGGCGGGCTGGGCTCGAGCATCGAGTGGATGTCCAGCAGATAGTCGGCGGCTTCCACGAACGGGCGCAGCGCGCGCGCGCGGCGCAGCTCCGTGCTGTCGCGGGCGGAGTCGAGCACCTGCGGGGTCCAGACGCGGTTGAAGTCCTCGTCGATGAAGCGCGTCGCATACGGATTGGCCGGGTCGAAGCGCAGGAAGGCGTCGACGTTGGCGAAGGCGAGCGTGAGAGTGCCGCGCGCCGGGCGCAGCTCCTGGCGCAGCAGGCGGTCGACCACGATGGCCCCGCAGATCTCGTTGCCATGGGTGAGCGCGTTGACCAGGACATGGGGCCCGGGCCTGCCGCTTTCGAAGGTGTGGATCCAGTCGGTGCCGGTGTTGGAGTGGCGGTGTGGCGTGATGTCCGGCGCGGTCAGCTCGATGGGGATCGATGGCATGGTGGCTCAGTGGCGATGGTCGTGGGAATGTCCGTGGCTGTGGTCGTGGCCGTGACCATGGTCGTGATGGTGTCCATGGGAATCCCCGGCGCAGGCGTGGGAGCCGCGCTCGGCAGTGTAGCCGGCGACGACCTCGAGCAGCCGGTCGAGGTTGCGCTCCAATGCCGCGAACCCGGGCGATTTCTCGCGGGTGCGCTCGTCCATGTACAGGCGCCGGTTCACCTCGATCTGCAGGCTGTGGCGCGCGTCCGCGGGGTCGGAAAAGGCACGCACGAGCTCCACGCCCTTGTACGGATCGTTGATCTTGACCTCGTAGCCCATGGCGCGCAGCGCGTCGGCCACGGTCGCGGTGAACGCCGGCTCGCAGGTCGTCCCGTCGCGATCGCCCAGGACGAAGTCGGCCCGCGGCTTGCCGGGGCCCTCCTCGGAGATGTTGCCGCTCACCGCCGGCATCGAGTGCAGGTTGAGGTGCCACACCGCGCCGAAGTGCTCGCGGGCCGCGTCCAGCGCGTCCTTCACGGCCCGTTGATAGGGCTGGTGGAATTCCACGATGCGCCGACGGACCTCCTCGACCGAGAGCTTGCGCCCGTAGATGGGCTCGCCCGAGTCGAGCACGCGCCAGATGAGCCCGATGCCGAGCTGGGTCTTGCGGCTCGGCACCGCCGGACCGGGCCACGGCGCATCGAGCAGCGATGCGTCGATGTCGAGCAGGGAGCGGTTGGGGTCGATGTAGCTGCGCGGGAATTGCGCGGCGATGAGCGTCGCCCCGCGGCGCGGACCGGTGGCGTAGAGCTCGTCGACGTAACTGTCCTCGGCCTGCCGCAATTGCTCCAGGCGCACGGCGGGTAGGAAATCGTCGGGATACCGGGTGCCACTATGGGGCGAGTCGAGCACGAGGGGCACGGCATGGCCCGAGGGTCGCAGCAGGGTGAACGGTGGGGTCATCGCGGTCAGGTGTCGTTCAGGTGGCAGGCGGATTGGTGTCCCGGGGCGATCTCGCGCAAGGCCGGGGCCTCGCGCCGGCAGCGCTCGAACGCTCGCGGACAGCGCGGATGGAAATGGCAGCCCGGTGGCGGGGCGAGCGGCGACGGAATCTCCCCGTGGATGGGAGTGTACCGCCGCCGGCGCGCCTGCATGTCGGGCACCTCCAGGATCAGGGCTTGCGTGTAGGGATGGTTCGGTCGCGCATAGAGCTCCGCGGTCGGCGCGGACTCCACGACGCGTCCCAGGTACATCACCACCACGCGGTCGGACACGTGGCGGATCACGCCCAGGTCGTGGCTGATGAACAGGTACGCGAGGCCCAGCTCTTCGCGCAGGCGGATGAAAAGATTAAGCACCTGCGCCTGGATCGAGACGTCCAGTGCCGCGACCGCCTCGTCGCAGACCAGGAAGCGCGGGTGCACGGCGAGCGCGCGCGCGATGCCGATGCGGCTGCGCTGTCCCCCGGAGAACTGGTGCGGGAAGCGGCGCAGGAGCCCGGCTTCCAGGCCCACGCGCCCGAGCACCTCGGCGACGTACTCGTCGCGTTGCGCGCGCCCGATGAGCCCGTGCACGACGGGCGCCTCGCCCACGATGTCGGCCACGCGCATGCGTGGGTTGAGCGAGGCGTACGGGTCCTGGAAGATCATCTGGATCGCGAGGCGCTCGGCGCGCGCGGCCTCGTGCTCGTATTGCGCGAACGGGCGGCCGCGCCAGTATCGCTCGCCCGTGCTGGGCTCGAGGATGCGCGCGACCATCCTGCCGAGGGTCGACTTGCCGCAGCCGGATTCTCCCACCAGGCCGACCACTTCCCTTTCGTCCACGCAAAGGTCTATGCCGTCGACCGCATGCACCGTCGCGCGCGTATCGGCGGCGCCAAGCCTGCGGGCGATTCGGCCCGCGAGGTCGACCGGGCGCGTGAAGCGCTTGCTCACGGCGCGCAACTCCAGCAGGGGCGCGGAGGGAGCGCTCACGACAGCGGCCGCAGGCAGCGCAGGGTGCGCTGCTGCGTCGGGCGGGTGGAGGCCGGCGCGCTGCGGCACGCGTCGGCCGCGCGCGCGCAGCGAACGCGGAAGGCGCACCCGCTCATCGAGGTCCTGCAGCGAGGGAGCCATTCCGGGGATCTGGGAAAGCGGCCGGCCCGGGACATTGCGCCCGGGAATCGAATCGAGCAGGCCGCGGGTGTAGGGATGCATCGGGTGGTCGAGGATCTCGTCGACGGGACCCGATTCCACGATGCGACCGGCATACATCACGCAGACGTCGTCCGCCAGCCCCGCCACCACCGACAGGTCGTGGGTGATCCAGATGAGGCCGGTGCCGGTCTCGCGGCACAGCTTCTGCATCTCGAACAGGATCTGGCCCTGGATGGTCACGTCGAGGGCGGTGGTGGGCTCGTCCGCGATGACCAGGTCGGGCTTGTTGACGAGCGCGATCGCGATCGCCACGCGCTGGCGCATTCCTCCGGAAAACTGGTGCGGGTAGCCCCTCAGCCGCTCGTCGGGGGAGGCGATCCCCACGCGCGTGAGTTGCGCGCGGCAGCGATCTAGCGCTTCCGCGCGCGAGACGTCGTGGTGGGCGCGCACCGCCTCGATCATCTGCGTATCGATGCGCAAGACCGGGTTGAGCGTCATCATCGGGTCCTGGAAGATCATGGACACGCGGTTGCCGCGCAGGCGCCGCCAGGCTGGCTCGCCGAGGCCGGTGACTTCGGTTCCGCCCACCACGATGCGGCCGGAGACGATCCGGCCGGGCTCGTCGACGAGCCCCATGATCGAGTAGCCGGTCATCGACTTGCCGGACCCGGACTCCCCGACGAGCCCGAGGATGCGCCCGCGCTCCAGCCGCAGGCTCACGTCGTCGACCGCCCTCACGACCCCGGCGCGGGTGTGGAAATGGGTGCGCAGGCCCTCGATCTCGAGCAGGGCGCTCATCGCTTGAGCCGGGGATTGAGCACGTCGCGCAGCTGGTCGGCCACCAGGTTGATCGCGACGATGGCCAGCAGCAGCGCCACGCCGGGATAGAAGCTGATCCAGTACTTGCCGGACAGCAGGTACTGGAACCCGTTGGCGATCAGCAGCCCGAGCGAGGGCTCCGTGATCGGCAATCCCAGCCCGAGGAAAGAGAGCGTCGCCTCGAGCGTGATCGCGTGGGCTACCTGCACCGTGGCCACGACGATCAGCGGCGGCAGGCAATTGGGCAGGAGGTGGCGGAACACGATGCGCGTACGCGGAAGCGCGAGCACCTGGGCGGCCTCCATGTACTCCTTGTGACGCTCCACCAGCGCCGAGGAGCGCACCGTTCGCGCGTAGTAGGCCCATTGAACCGTCACCAGCGCGACGATGATCTTGCCCACGCCCTGGCCCAGCACGGCGAGCAGGATCAGCGCGATGAGGATCGCCGGAAACGAAAGCTGGATGTCGGCAAGGCGCATGATCGCCGCGTCCACCCAGCCGCCGAGGTAGGCTGCCGCCAGGCCCAGCACGAGCCCGATCAGCAGCGCGAAGAACGTGCTCGTCACCCCGACCGCGAGCGAGATGCGCAGGCCATAGAGGATGGCCGAGAGCATGTCACGCCCCTGGTCGTCGGTGCCGAGCCAGTAGGTCTTGCCCGAGTCGGCGTGCACGCCCGGGGCGAGCTGCGAGTCCATGACGTCGAGCTGCGCCAGGTCGTACGGATTCTGCGGGGAGATCCACGGTGCGGCGAGCGCCACCACGGCGAGCACAGCGAGCAGGGCGAGCCCGAAGAGCGCCAGGCGGCTTTCCGCGAACTCCGCGGCGAAGCGCCGCCACGGCGATTCCACTTCGGCGCGCACGGGCGGCGGGACGGGGGCTTCGGTAGCGGCGATGCCCATGGCCTCAGTGCCCCGCGGCGGCGCCGCCGAGGCGCACGCGCGGGTCGAGCAGCGAGTACAGGATGTCGACCGCGAAGTTGATGAAGATGAAGATCGTCACGATCACGAGCAGGTAGGCGACGATCACGGGCCGGTCGAGCTGGTTGATCGAATCGATGAGGAGCTTGCCGGTGCCTGGCCAGGCGAAGATGGACTCCGTGACGATCGCGAAGGCAATCACCGAGCCCAGCTCCAGCCCGATCACGGTCACGATCGGGATCAGGATGTTCTTGAGGACGTGCACGCCGATCACGCGGTGTGGGGCCAGGCCCTTGGCGCGCGCGAACTTCACGTAGTCCTGGAGGATCGCCTCGCGCGTCCCCGCGCGCGTGAGCCGCACGAGCAGCGAGAGCTTGAACAGCGCCAGGTTGAGGGCAGGCATCGCGAGGTGCCTCAAGCCGTCGAGCGTGAGGAAGCTCACCGGCACCCCGAGCAGCAGCACGGTCTCGCCGCGGCCGTTGGGCGGCAGCCAGCCGAGCTGCACCGAGAACACCATGATGAACACCAACCCCACCCAGAAGGTCGGGAGGCTGAAGCCTAGGATCGAGCCAGCCATGATGCTGCGCCCCACCCAGGAGTGGGGCTTCAGGCCCGCGAGCAGGCCCAGGGGGACGCCGATCACGATCGCGAGCAGCGTGGCGACGATGGCGAGCTCGAGCGTCGCGGGCAGTCGCTCGAGGATCAACTGGACCGCCGGGATGTTGTAGACGAACGAGCGCCCCAGGTCGCCCTTGGCTGCGTGCACCAGGAAATACACGTACTGCTGCAGGATCGGCTTATCGAGACCCAGGGCGGCGGCGGCGCGCGCGCGCTCGATGTCGTCGGCCTCCGGATTGACGAGGAGCTCGATCGGATTGCCGATCGCGTAGACACCGAGGAAAACGATGAGCGACATCAGCGCCAGAACGAAGACGCTCTGGCCCAATCGGCGGATGGCGTAGGCGAGCATGGCGGATTGTCGCACCCCGGGTGCCCGGGCGCGTGAAGCCCCGCGCGGCGCGCACGGGGCCCCGGTTCGCCGCGACGGTCGCTAGTGCGCGGGCTTGAGCCCCATGGCGAGGGTGTACTGGTCGGTGCGCGGCGTGTAGCGATAGCCCGCCGCCGTCGCCCAGGTGCTCACCTCGAAATGGATCGGGATCAACGCGGTGTCTCCCATCGCGAGCTCGGCGGCCTTCTGGATCAGGCCCTCGCGCTTCTTGTCGTCGATCGTGCTCATCGCCTCCTCGATCAGGCGGTCGAGCTCGGGGTTCGAGTAGCGCGCGCGGTTGGTCACGCCCATGCCCTTCGAGGGGTCATGCGTGGCGAGCAGCGAGCGCAGGCTCGAGCCCTGCTCGCCCGATTCGGTGCCCCAGCCGAGCAGCATGTAGCCGAATTCGAGCTTCGAGGCGCGCGTGAAGTACACGCTCGCAGGATACGTCTGCACCTTGGCCTCGATGCCGATGCGCGAGTAGAACTGCGCGATGGCCTGGGCGATCTTCACGTCGTTGATGTAGCGGTTGTTGGGCCCGAAGATGGTGAGCGCGAACCCGTCGGGATAGCCCGCCTCGGCGAGGAGCTTCTTGGCGAGCTTGGGATCGTACTTGGGTGCCTTGAGCTTCTTGCTGGTGCCGAAGAAGAAGTCCGGCAGCAGCTGGCCCGCCGGCACCGCCTTGCCCTCCATGATGTGCTTCGCGATGGTCTCGCGGTCGATGGCGATGGACAGCGCCTTGCGCACGCGGGCATCCCGGAACGGGTTCTTCGGCAGGGGGTTGCCCGCCTTGTCGGTCACGAAAGGCGGCGAGCCCTCCGTGGACTGGTTCATGTGCACGTAGATCACGCGGTTGGACACCTTCGACGCGAGCGAGAAGCGCGTGTCCTTGGAGAGCTGCGCAATGTCGTTGGTGGGCACCGTCTCGATCATCTGCACGTCACCCGAGAGGAGCGCCGCCACGCGCGCGGCAGGGTTCGACAGGATCTTGAAGGTCACCTTGTCCCAGGGCTCCTCGCCGCCCCAGTAACCGTAGTTGGCCTTGAGGACCACGCGCTGGTTCGGGATGTACTCGACGAACTTGTAGGGACCGGTGCCGATCGCCGCCTTGCCGGAGTTGTAGTCCTCCGTGGTCGCGCCCTGCCCGTGCAGCTTGGAGACGATGAAGACCGAGGCCAAGTCGCTCGGCAGCAGCACGTGGGGAGTCGCGGTCTTGAAGATGATTGTGTACGGATCGACGATCTTCACCTCGACAATCGACTTGGTGAAGGTCGCGAAGGACGATGGGCTGTTGGGAACCTTCGGCACCCGCTGCAACGTGAAGGCGACGTCTTCCGCGGTGAAGGGCGAGCCGTCGTGGAAATGGACGTTCTTGCGCAGCTTGAATTCCCAGGTGAGGTCGTCGAGCGCCTTCCACGAGGTGGCGAGCCCGGGCACCATCTTCTGGTTCGCGTCGCGCTTGATGAGCGGCTCGAAGATGTGCGACAGCAGGCTGTTGTTGGGCGACAGGTTGTGGTAGTGCGGATCGATCGAGGTGATCGCCGCCTGCAGCCCGATCGTGACTTCGCGCTCCTTCGCGTGGATGCCGAACGGAGCGAGCATCGCGCAAAGGGCCGCCACCGCCATGGAGAATATGCGCAACATCGAGACCTCCTATGGGAAATCGCGGCGCGCCGTTCGCACCACGGAACCGGGGCATGATACCGTGAATGGGCGATGGATCCCGCCCAAAGGTTCGAGGCGCTGCTCGCGTCGGGCAAGGACAGCGCGCTGCTGCGCTTCGGGCTCGGAACGCACTACCTCAAGTCCGGAGACGCGCTGCGCGCCGCCGAGCACCTGCGCGCCGCGGTGGCGCAGGACGCCGACTATTCGGCGGCGTGGAAGCTGCTCGGCAAGGCCCTGGCGCAGGCTGGCGACCTTCCCGGCGCGGCGCAGGCGTATCGCTGCGGCATCGATGCGGCGCAGCGCCGCGGCGACAAGCAGGCCGCGCGGGAAATGGGGGTCTTCCTGCGGCGCCTGGAGGGCGCGGAGCCCTCGGCCTAGAGGGAATCGAGGAACGCCTGCAGCTCGGGCATCGGGGTCCCCTTCGTCACCACGGCATTCCCCAGGCGATCGAGGAGCACGAGCGTGATGCGCCCCCCTTCGTTCTTCTTGTCGCGGCCCATGTAGTCGAGCCATGTCCGCCGCTCGATGGCGGGAGGGCGCACGGGCAGGCCGAATCGCTCCAGCAGCGCGACGAGGCGATCGACGTCCGAGGACGGCACGCGCCCCTGGCGCGCCGACAGCCGCGCCGCCATGGCCATCCCGGCGGCGACCGCCTCGCCGTGCAGCCAGTTGCCGTAACCGGCCGCGGACTCGATGGCATGGCCGAAGGTGTGGCCGAAGTTCAAGAGCGCCCGGACGCCGGCCTCGCGCTCGTCCTGGGCCACGATCGCGGCCTTGATCTCGCACGATCGCCGGATCGCGTGGGCGAGCGCGCCGGGATCGCGGCGCGCGAGCAGCCCGGCGTCGGCCTCGATCCAGTCGAGGAACCGAGCATCGTGGATGGCGCCGTACTTGATCACCTCGGCCATCCCCGCGGCGAATTCCCGCGCGGGCAGGGTGGCCAGCGTCGCGGTGTCGATGACGACGGCGCTCGGCTGGTGGAACGCGCCGATCATGTTCTTGCCCAGCGGATGGTTGATCGCCGTCTTGCCGCCGACCGAGGAATCGACCTGCGCGAGCAGCGTGGTGGGCACCTGCACGTGTGCGATGCCGCGTTGGTAGGTCGCCGCGGCGAAACCCGCGAGGTCGCCCACGACGCCCCCGCCCAGCGCGACCAGCACGGTGCGCCGGTCGGCCTGGGCCGCGAGCAGCGCATCGAAGATGAGGTTGAGGGTCTCCCAGGTCTTGAAGGCTTCGCCGTCGGGCAGGACGATGCTCAGGCAGGCCGCCCCGGCGCGCTCGAGCGTCGCCGACAGGCGCTGCGCCAGCAGCGGGGCCACGGTCTCGTTGGTGACGATGGCCGCGGTGCGGCCCGTGACGTGCTCGCGAAACAGATCGTCCCGGTCAATCAGGCCCTCGCCGATGTGGATCGGATAGGAGCGCGCGCCGAGGTCCACCTCGAGGCGCGTCATGGCACCGGCCTCGCCGCGGCCGCGCGATGCTCCTGCAACGCGGCCAGCACGCGGTTCACCAGCGAGGCCGCGCTTTGGGAGCCGGTGTCCACGATGACGTGCGCGGCCTCCCGGTACAGCGGGTCGCGCTTCTCGAGGATCGCGGCGAGCGTGGCTTTGGGATCCTCGGTGGCCAGCAGCGGGCGGCTCGAGTCGTGGCGGGTCCGGTCCCACAGGCTCTCGAGGCGGGCGCGCAGGTAGACCACCGTGCCCTCCCGACGCATGAGGCGCCGGTTCTCCTCGGCCAGCACCACTCCGCCGCCCGTGGCGATGACGCACCCGGGCCGCGCGGCGAGCTCGGCCAGCACGCCCGACTCACGGCGCCGGAAGCCCTCCTCGCCTTCGAACTCGAAGATGGTCGCGACAGGAACGCCGGTGCGCTCCACGAGGACCCGGTCCGTATCGACGAACCGCAGCCCGGTGCGCTGCGCGAGGGACTTGCCGAGCGTGGTCTTGCCGGCGCCCATCATGCCCACGAGAAAGATGTTGCCGCTGCCCATCGTCCGAGGATAGCCGAAAAAAAAGCCCCGGATGTCCGGGGCCTGGGGTGGTGGAGGAACCCGCGTCAGCGGACGGTCAGGGTGTCCTTCACGATCTTGGGTGTCACGAAGATCAGCAGCTCCGTCTTGTCGTCCTGCTTCACCGTGTTCTTGAACAGCACGCCCACGAATGGGATGTCGCCGAGGATCGGCACCTTCGTGACGGTGGTCTGCGTCGTCTGCTCGAAGATGCCGCCCAGCACGACCGTGTCGCCGTTGTCGACGAGCACCTGCGTGGAGACCTTCTTCGTGTCGATGGACGGGATTCCGGCGAAGATCTGGCCGACCGCGTCCTTCTTGACTTCCAGGTCCATGATGATCTTGTCGTCGGGCGTGATGCGCGGAGTGACCGCGAGCTCGAGCACCGCCGGCTTGAACGCGACCGTGGTCGCCCCGCTCGCCGCCGCCGTGAGGTAGGGAATCTCCGTGCCCTGCGAGATGATCGCCTTCTTCTTGTCGGCGGTGATGACGCGCGGGCTGGAGACCACCTTGCCGCGGTTGTCGGCCTCGAGGGCGGAGAGCTCCACGTTCACCAGGTTGCCGCTGCCAAGGTTCAGGATCGACAGGGCGAGGGACCCGGCCGCGCCCACGACCGGAAGGTTCACGTTGAGCTGCTCGGGCTGGGCGCCGATCGGGATCGTGCCCGTGGCGTCGGTGCCGCCCGAGAATCCCGCGGTGGAAGTGGCGCCGCCCGGATAGGTGAGGGACGCCGAGCCGCGCGAGACCGGGTTGTTGCTGAGCGGGGAGTTCGTGTCGGTCAGGTTTCCGGACACCCCGAAGTTGTAGTTGTTGGTGCTGAAGGCCGACTGCGTGCCGAAGCGCGCGCCGAGCTGGCGTCCCCACTTGTCGTCGGCGATGACGATGCGCGCCTCGATCAACACCTGGCGCACCGGCACGTCGAGCTGCAGGATCATCTTGCGCGCTTCCTCGAGGCGGGAGCTGGTGTCCTGCACGAAGAGCGTATTGGTGCGCTCATCGACGGTGGCGCTGCCGCGCTTGGACAGGATCTTCTGGTCCTTGTTGGAAAGCAGCTTCGCCAGGTCCTCCGCCTTCGCGTAGGACAGCGCGAACGATTCGGTGCGCACCGGCTCCAGGTCGGAGACGGCCGCGTTCGCCTCGAGCGCGAGCTTCTCTTTCGCCGCGAGCTCATCGGTCGGGGCGATGAGCACCACGTTGCCGTTCTTGCGCTTCGACAGTCCCTTGGCCTGCAGGATGATGTCGAGCGCCTGGTCCCACGGCACGTCCTTCAGGCGCAGGGTGAGGTTGCCGCCGACCGTGTCGCTCGTGATGATGTTCAGCCCGGTGAAATCGGCGATCACCTGCAGGACCGCGCGGACCTCCACGTTCTGGAAGTTGAGCGAGAGCTTCTCGCCGGCGTATCCCGGCGTCGAGCTCTGCACCAGCTTGTTGGGATCTTCCTTGACGGGCTTCACCTCGAGGATGAACTGGGTGTCGGTCTGGTAGGCGGAGTATTCCCAGATGCCGCGTGGCTCGATCACCATGCGCGTGTTCGCGCCCTGCTGGAACGTGTCGACGAAGCGCACCGGCGTGCCGAAATCGCCCACGTCGAGGCGGCGCACGAGGTTGCGCGGCACGTTCGTGTTGATGAAGTCGACCAGGACCTGGCGCCCCTGCTGGCGGATGTCGATGCCCATGTTGGGCGACGAGAGGTCGACCACGATGCGGCCCTCGCCCGCGTTGCCGCGGCGAAAGTCGACGTCGCGCAGGTTGTAGCGCACGCCGGTCGTCGCGGGCGCCTCGGCGAACACGGTGCCGGCGCCGGTGGGCGAGGTGGTTGCGGCCGCACCCGTGGTGGTCGCCTGCGCGCCCTCGATCGTGATGATGAGCAGCTGGCCGTCGATCGCCTGCGTGTAGTTGAGGTTGCGCGAGAGGTTCATGACGAGGCGCGTGCGCGTGGCGGTCTGCACCACGGAGATGCTGCGCAGGTCGCCCTCCCCGGCCTCGACCTGGTTCTTGTTCAGTCCGTTGACCGTGTTGGGCAGATCGATCGCGATGCGCGGCGGATTGGTGACGGCGAAGCCCTGGGGCACGGCCGTGAGCGGGTCCTTCAATCCGACCTTCACGAGGATCTTGCCGCCCTGGACGGAGGAGAAGTCGATGGATTCGACCGCGTTCTTCGCCGGCCCCTCGGCCCAGGCGAGCGGCGCGCAGAAGGCGAGGACGAAAGCGGCGAGCGCGGCCCCGAACCTGCCGGGAGATGGGATGCGGAACGTCGTTGTCACTTTTTGTCCCCTTTGCCGGTTTCCTCCAGCAGCGGCAGAACACTTTGCCGCTCGGCCCAATCACCGGCGCTGTCTTGAACGATTTCCTTGAGCTTGATCTCGTTGTCGGTCACTTCCGTGATCAAGCCGAAGTTCTGGCCCATGTAGTTGCCCTTCTTGACCCGGTAGAGGGTCTTGTCGGCGCGAACCAGGGCGTATGTGTCCTTGCCTTGAGAAAGGGTACCCACCATCTTCAGCTGCTCCAGCGGGAACGCCTCGAGGGGCTCCTTGCGGCGATTCAGGTCGGGTGCGAGCCCGCCGCCGCCACCTTCCTTCGGCGCGGTGAGCTTGCGCGGCTTGAACGGATCCGGCAGATCGAAGCCTTCGTAGGTGAACGGCTCGAAGGGCTTGACCGCGGGAAGCGGTTCGATCTTGCGCGGAAGCCCCTTCTCGGAGTCGCGGACGAATTTCCTCAAATCGTCGCCCTCCGAGCTGCAGCCCCCCAGCACGACCAGCGCGATGGGCACGAGAAGACGCTTCATCATTTGCCTCCCGGCTTCTTCTTGGCGGCCTTGGTCGCCTTGCGCTGCTTCGCGATTTCCTCCTCATCCAGGTAGCGGTAGGTCTTGGCCACCGCCTCCATGGAAAGCACTCCGTTCTTCGGCGGATCGATCTGCAGATCGGTCAGCAGCACGATGCGGGGCATCTTCGCCACGTCGCTCGCGAACGCGCCCAGGTCGTGGTAGTTGCCGGTGACCTTGATCTGCACGGGCAGCTCGGCGTAGAACTCGGTGAAGTTCTCCTTCGCCGCCGGCTTGAACAGTTCGAACGTGAGCCCGCGCCCCAGGCCGGCCTGGTTGATGTCGATGAGCAACGCGTCCATCTCGCTCTTGTTGGGCAGCTGCTTCAACAGCGCGCCGAACGATTGCTCGATCTCCTGGCGCTGCTGCTTGTAGGCTTCGAGGTTCACCGCGAGGCGCTTCTTCTCGAGGAACACTTCCTTCTGCTTGGCGACGTCCTGGTGCCCCTTTTCGATGGCCTCGGTCTGCGACTGCCATATCAGGAAGTACGCGCCGACCTGGATGAGGATGAAGATGACCAGGAAGGCGCCGGTCTTGACGGGCCAGGGCCAGTTTCCCGGCTGCTTCGGGTCGAGCGAGCGCAGTTCTTCGATCAGGTTCATTTCTTCGCCGCCGTCTTGGACGCGCCCCTGCCCGGAACCTCATCGGACTGGGCGCGCTTGATCGAGATGTTCATGCTGAATTCGTTGACGCGGGTGCCCGGATTGCCGGGCGCGGGAACCGCCTTGATCTCGATGAGCTCGGGATTCTCGAGGTAGGGCGAGGCGCCGAGGTTGCGCATCAGCGTCGAGACGCGCGCATTCGATTGCGCGTAGCCGATGACGTTCACCTTCGGCCCGCTCTGCTTGATGGAGCGCAGGTACACGCCCTCCGGAAGCTGGCGCAGGAGCTGGTCGAGCAGCTGCACCGGCTCCGAGCGGTTGGCCTGCAGGCCCTCCACCACGCGCTTCTTGGCGAGCAGCGAGGCGGTCTCCTCGCGGATCTTGCGGATCTCCTCGATCTGCTTGTCGAGCTTGTCGATCTCGCTCTTCATGTAGGCGACGTTGGACCTCTGCTGCGCCACTTGGGCGTCGAGGAAGAGCCAGACGGCGCCGGCCACGAGCGCGCCCATCAGCGCCGCGAATCCGGCGAGCGCGAGGAACTGCTGCTCGCGCCGCTTGCGCTTCTCTTCGCGGTGCGGAAGTAGGTTGACGCGGATCATGACGGGTCGAACCTCCGCATCGCCAGGCCGCAGGCCACCATGAGCGAGGGTGCATCGATGGTGAGCTGGCGCGGCTTGATCTTCGAGGAGAGCGCCATGTTGGCGAACGGGTTGGCCACGACCGTGTGGACCTGGGTGCGCTGGGCCACCATTTCCTCGAGGCCGTCGAGCATCGCGCAGCCGCCGGTGAGCAGGATGTGGTCGACCTTGTTGAACTGGGTCGAGGTGAAGAAGAACTGCAGCGCGCGCTGGATCTCCAGCACGATCTTCTCGTTGAACGGCTGCAGCACGTCCGGCCCGAAGTTCTCGGGGAGGTTGCCGACGCGCTTGGCTGCCTCCGCCTCCTCGGGCGGCATGTCGAACTGACGGGCGATGTCCTGGGTGAGCGCGTTGCCGCCGATCTGCTGCTCGCGCGTATAGACGGTCTGGCCGTTGTGCACCACCGTGACGCGCGTGACCGTCGCGCCGATGTCGACGATGACGGTGACTTCGCTCTCGGAGATTCCGGAGCTGCCCCCGCAGATCAGCTCGAAGGCGGTCTGCGAGGCGTAGGACTCCACGTCCATCACCACCGTCTTCAGGCCGGCGGCCTCGGCGGCGGCTACGCGATCCTCGATCTTCTCCTTGCGCGAGGCGGCGATGAGCACCTCGACCTCCTCCTCCCCGGACGCAGCCGGCCCGAGGACCTGGAAGTCCAGGTTCACCTCGTCGAGGGAGAACGGGATGTACTGGTTGGCCTCGCCCTGCACCTGGACTTCCATGTCCTCTTCGCGCTGGTTGCCGGGCAGGATGACCTTCTTGGTGATCACCGCCGCGGCCGGCAGGGCGAGCGCGACGTTGCGGATGCGCGAGCCGAGGGCCTTGTGGGCGCGCTTGATGGCCTCCCCGGCCGCCTCGATGTTCGCGATATTGCCGTCGACCACGGTGTCCTTGGGAAGCGGCTCGATCGAGTAGCGCTCCACGCGGTACACATTGCGGCCCGCCTCGGCGATCTCGACCATCTTGACCGAGGACGAGCTGATGTCGCAGCCCACCAGGGGCGGCGCTTTTGCTTTCAGGAAATCGAACTGGGCTGCTAATTTTTCTTTAAGCATAGTGGAAGGTTAGCACCCAAACGGAGAATCTACTTTAGATGCTAGCAACAAGTACTAGGCCTGTAAAGCATTTTGTGGCAAGGCCTTAGGGCGATGTGCGGCGCCTATAATGGGGTCGGTAAATTGAACCCGCGGCCCGCCCGAAGGCCTCACAAGCCCGTGCCGCCGCTCCCCCTTGCCCGATGACCTCCCGTTGGTGGTTCTACCCGGCCCTGATCGCCTTCTCCCTGGCCGTGGTCGCCGCGGGCGTGGGGGCGCTCACCGTGGTCCTGCTGTGGCCCAACCTGCCTAGCCTGGAGGCTCTGACCGACTACAAGCCGAAGATCCCGCTGCGGATCTACAGCGCCGAAGGCGACCTGATCGGCGAGTTCGGGGAGGAGAAGCGGGCGGTCGTGAAGATCAGCGAGGTTCCCCAGGTGATGAAGGCGGCGATCCTGGCGGCCGAGGACGACCGGTTCTATCAGCACGGGGGCGTGGACTTCGCCGGCGTGGTCCGGGCGGCGCTTGCCAACCTGCAGGGGCGCAAGGAAGGCGCCAGCACGATCACCATGCAGGTGGCGCGCACCTTCTTCCTCACCCGGGAGAAGACCTTGGCTCGCAAGATGTCGGAGGTCCTGCTCGCCTTCAAGATCGAGGGCAACCTCACGAAGGACCAGATCCTCGAGCTCTACATCAACCAGATCTTCCTCGGCCAGCGTGCCTACGGCTTCGCTTCCGCCGCGAACGTGTACTTCGGCAAGAACCTGTCCGAGCTGAGCCCCGCCGAGGCGGCGATGCTCGCCGGGCTGCCCCAGGCGCCCTCGCGCCAGAATCCCTTCGCCAATCCCAAGGCGGCGCGCAAGCGCCAGCTCTACGTCCTGCGCCGAATGCACGACGTGGGGTGGCTGGCGGATGAGCAATATCGCAAGGCGCTCGCCGAGCCCCTGCGGCTGAACACCGCCGAGCGGGAGACCTACTCGCTGCAGGCCGACTACGTGGCGGAAATGGCCCGTGCCGCGGTCCATGAACAGTATGGAGACGCCGCGTACGTGAACGGGCTGAGGGTCTACACGACCATCCGGCGCAAGGACCAGGAGGCGGCCGACGAAGCCCTGCGCCAGGGCGTGCTCGACTACGATCGGCGCCACGGCTATCGGGGCCCCGAGGGCCACGCCAATCTGCCGGCGGCGGGGCATGACCTCGAGGACGCCGTCGACGAGGCCCTGCAGGACCGCGACACCGTGAGCGACTTGGTGCCCGCGGTGGTGGTGCAGGCCTCGGCGCGGGCGGTCAAGGCGATCATGCGCCGCGGCGACGAGGTGACGATCAGCGGCGAGGGCCTCAAGTTCGCGGCCCGGGCGCTGACGGAGCGCAATCCCGATCGCGCGATCCGCCGCGGCTCGATCATCCGCTTGCAGGCGGGTGCCAAGGGGGCCTGGAGCATCGCACAGGTCCCCCGCGTCGAGGCGGCGCTCGTCTCGCTCGATCCGGCCAACGGCGCCATCCTGGCGCTGGCGGGCGGCTTCGACTACAACGCCAACAAGTTCAACCACGTGACGCAGGCGTGGCGCCAGCCCGGATCGAGCTTCAAGCCGTTCATCTACTCGGCGGCCCTGGAAAAGGGCTTCACGCCGGCCACCGTGCTGAACGACGCGCCGTTCGTGATCGACGCTGCGAAGACCGGAGGCCAGCTCTGGGAGCCGCACAACTACGACAACAAGTACGATGGGCCCATCCGCCTGCGCACCGCCCTGATGAAATCCAAGAACATGGTCTCGATCCGCTTGCTGCAGGCGATCGGGCCCGGGTACGCCCAGGACTATGTCCAGCGCTTCGGTTTCGACCCGAAGATGCATCCGGCATACCTCACGATGGCCCTGGGCGCCGGATCGGCCACGCCGCTGCAGATGGCGACCGCCTATTCGGTGTTCGCGAACGGCGGCTACCGCGTGAAGCCCTGGTTCATCGCGCGCATCGAGGAGCATCGCGGCGGCACTCTCTACGTGGCCAAGCCCGAGACCGCCGGCGCGGACGCCGAGCGAGTGCTCGACGAGCGCAATTCCTTCCTCATGACCTCCATGATGCGAGACGTCGTGCGCCACGGCACGGCCGAGAAGGCGATGGCGCTGGGGCGCGACGACCTGGCCGGCAAGACGGGGACCACCAACGACCATGTGGACGCCTGGTTCTGCGGCTTCCAGTCCCAGATGGTGGCCGTGGCCTGGATCGGATTTGACACGCCGGCGAGCCTGGGCAACAACGAGACGGGCGGCCAGGCGGCGCTGCCGATCTGGATGGAGTACACCGGGAAAGTCCTGAAGGGAGTCCCGGAGAGCGAGCTCGACCCGCCCCAGGGAGTGGTGGCCGTGAACATAGATCCCGTCACCGGCCTGAAGGAACTCGACGGGCACAGTCATACGGTCGAATATTTCTACCAGGAATCGCAGCCGGAAGCTGGCGACACTGCGTTCGCGCGCGACGGCAACCGCCCGGCCGAGGAAGTGAAGAACCAGATCTTCTGAGCGCACCCGCGGAGGCCCATGGGCAAGTCCCGATCGCGACGCGACGCCAACCTGCGCCGCCACCTGGCCTACATCGCCGCGCGTCTCATGGCGGAGGACGGCGTGACCGACTATGGGGCCGCGAAGTGGAAGGCCGCCCGCCAGGCCGGCCTCACCGACGGCAATCTCCTGCCCGACAACCAGGAGATCGAAGCGGCGCTGCGCGAATACCAGGGGCTTTACCAGAAGGACGACCAGCCGGGGCACCTGCGCCGGCTGCGGGAGACCGCGGTGAAAGTGATGCGCGACTTCGACGAATTCCGTCCCGTGCTGGTCGGTTCGGTGCTCTCGGGGACCGCGGGCCAGTATTCCGACGTCGAGCTGCAGCTCTACACCGACGACCCGAAGGCGCTCACGCTCTTCCTGCTCAATCGGCGGTATCGGTTCGAGGAGACCACGCGGCGCATGCGCAGGGGAGAGCAGCTGGAGTCGGTCCCGCGCATCCGCCTCGACGTCGAGGGCGTTCCCGTGAGCCTCACGGTGCTGGACCGCGACGACGAGCGCGCGGTCCCGCGGGCGCGCACCGACTCGGACCTCCTGGTGCGCGCGCGCCTCGAACAGGTGGAAGCGCTGCTCGAACGCTGAGGCGCGGAATCCTTCAGGCTTCGCGCAGGCGCCGCGCGGCCTCGAGCGCGAAGTAGGTGAGTATCGCGTCGGCGCCGGCGCGCCGGAAGCACACGAGGGCCTCCATCATGCAGGCGTCGCCGTCGATCCAGCCCTGCGCTCCCGCGCCCTTGAGCATCGCGTACTCGCCGCTCACCTGGTAGACGAAGGTCGGGACCCCGAAGCGCTCCTTCACCCGGCGCACGACGTCGAGGTATGGCAGCCCGGGCTTCACCATCACGAAATCGGCGCCCTCCTGCAGGTCGAGGGCGACTTCGTGCAGAGCCTCGTCGGAATTCGCCGGATCCATCTGGTAGGTTTTCTTGTCGCCCTTGCCCAGTTGCGTCCCGGAGCCCACCGCGTCGCGGAACGGCCCATAGAAGCCGGAGGCGTACTTGGCCGAGTACGCGAGGATCCGCACCTGGATATGGCGCCCGGCGTCGAGCGCGGAGCGAATGGCCCCGATCCGGCCATCCATCATGTCCGAGGGCGCCACGATGTCGGCGCCGGCCTCGGCATGGCTCAGCGCCTGCTTCTCGAGGACCGCCAAGGTCTCATCGTTGACGACGTAGCCCGCGTCGTCCACGAGGCCGTCCTGTCCGTGCGAAGTGTAGGGATCGAGGGCGACGTCGGTGATGACGCCCATCTCGGGAAAGCGGCGCTTGAGTTCGCGTACGCAGCGCGGGACCAGGCCCTTGGGGTTGTAGGCTTCCTCGGCCCCCGAGGTCTTGCCGGAGGCTTCGACCACAGGGAACAGCGCGATCGCCGGAATTCCCAGAGTGAGCGCTTGCTCGACAACAGGGTAGAGCTGGTCGAGGCTCATCCGGCTCACTCCCGGCATGGAGGGCACCGGTTCGACGACGTTGGCGCCCTCGCGCACGAACACGGGAAGGATCAGGTCGTCGGGCGCAAGCCGCGCCTCGCGCACGAGACGCCGGGTGAAGTCGTCGCGGCGCGCGCGGCGCATCCGGCGCGCGGGGAAACGTCCCAACATGGAATTCATTGGCGGGTGGCGGGGAACGCGGGGAACTTTAGCATGGCTGCATCGCTCCTACGGGCTGAAGGGTAACTCCTTCCCCGCTTCTCCTCCCTGAGCGGGCGCCTTAATCCAAATTAAGGCTCTTTTGGCCCCGGCTTTATTCCCCTTTAGCCGGGGCTTTATTTTTTTTCGGATGCGCCAGGCGGGCGAGCGCCTCCGCCGCCTCGCCGATCCCCTGGCTCTTGAGACTCGAAAAGAGCTGCACGCTGGTCCCGGGCCAATGGACCGCGGTTTCCTGGCGTACTCCGGCGAGCGTGACCTGGGCGGCCTGCTTCGAGAGCTTGTCCGCCTTCGTGAGCAGGATGTGGGTCGGCCGGGACGCCCCTCGCAGCCAGTCCAGGAGTTGCCGGTCGAGCGTGGTCAGCGGGTGGCGCGCATCCATCACGACCACCACGCCGGCGAGCGAGGCGCGCTCGGCGATGTAGGAGCCGACAAGGTGCTCCCAGTGGCGGCGCACCTCCCCGGGGACGCCCGCGTAGCCGTACCCGGGCAGGTCGACGAGGAACGCATCCGAGCCGAGCGAGAAGAAATTGATGAGCTGCGTGCGTCCGGGTGTCTTGCTCACGAACGCGAGACGCCGCCGGCCGACAAGCGAATTGATCGCGCTCGACTTGCCGGCATTGGATCGACCGGCGAAGGCGAGCTCCGGGCCGGCGGGCGCCGGCAATTCCCGCGGATCGTGCACCGACAGCACGTAGGCCGCGCGCTCGAGCGCGAGGCGCCTGCCCGCATCGCCGACGGTGGCCTTGGGGCGCTTGGCTACGGTAAAATCCCGTGGTTTCGCCTGTTCGTCGTTCCCGCCCTTCTTGCGAGGTCCTCCGATGCGCGTTCTTACGGGTTTTGCCGGGCTCATGATGCTAGTTTACGCAGGCGCCGCGGCGTGGGCCGCGCCAGCGCCCAAGCCCGACATCGCGCGCGGCAGGCAGATCGCCTCCACGGTGTGCGTGGCGTGCCACCAGGCCGATGGGAACAGCATCACGCCCTCCAACCCCGTGCTGGCGGGCCAGCACGCGGACTACATCGCCACGCAGCTCGCGGCATTCAAGTCCGGCGCGCGTCAGAGTCCCATCATGCAGGGTATGGCGGCGGGGCTCACGCCCGAAGACATCCGCGCCGTCGGCGCATGGTTCGCGTCCCAGAAGCGCTCCCCGCGGTTCGCGCGGGACAAGGCCCTGGCCGAACGTGGCCAGACGATCTGGCGCAGGGGTGTCAAGTCGACGGGGGCGCCGGCCTGCGCCGGGTGCCACGGTGCGGACGGGGCGGGCATCCCTTCGCAATATCCCCGGCTCGCCGGCCAGTACGCGGACCTCAGCTTCGGCTGGCTGAAGTCCTACGCGTCCGGGACCAGGGCAAATCCCGTGATGGGCATGGTCGCGTCCCGGCTTTCGGAAGCCGACATGAAGGCGGTTTCCGAGTACATCGCGGGCTTGCGCTGACCCTCGCCTAGCGCGGAGTCGCCGGCATCGCCTCGCGATCGCGGCGCGCCGCCACAAGATCGGCGAGGCACGAGCGATCCTTGCCCTCCCGTTTGGCCTTGTAGAGCGCCGTGTCCGCGGCGCGCAGCAGCGCCTCGGCGTCGGAGCCGTGGGTCGGGAAGATGCTGACGCCGATGCTCGCGCCGACCCTGGCCACGCCGCTTTCGATCGGGTAAGGCTCGCGCAGCGCGAGGCGTAGCTTCTCGGCCACCGCGAGGGCGCCCTCGGCTCCCGTCTCAGGCAGGATCGCGAGGAACTCGTCGCCTCCCTGGCGGCCGACCGTATCCGAAGCCCGCATGCAGTTGCGCGCACGATCGGCGACCAGCGCGAGGACGCGGTCCCCCGCCGAGTGGCCCCAGGTGTCGTTGACCTCCTTGAATCCGTCGAGGTCGAACAGCAGGATGGCGAACCGTTCGTCCGCCCGGTGCGCGCGCGCCGCTTCCTGGGCGAGTCGATCTCCCAGCAAGGCGCGATTCGGCAGGCCGGTGACCGAATCGAAGTGCGCGAGCCACTCGACACGGCGCAGCGCGGCACGTTCGCGCGCCAGCACTCGCCGATAGGCCAGGAACAGGACCGTTAGCACCGCGATGGATCCGGCGACGAACCAGCCGACGTATTGCCGCAAGCTGCGGTCGATGCGGATGCGAGCGAGCGAGCGATCGCTCACGCGCGCCGTGAGCGCCTCGACCTGGCTGTCGAGGGTGATGCCCAGCTCCGATGCGGCGCGCTCGGCCTGCTTCGCGGCCGCGGCTGCGGCCTCGGCTCCATGCTGCGTCCACGCCGGGGCTACCGAGCGCGCGTTCACGACCAACAGGCGGGCCTGAGGCACCAGCACGTCGAGTGACGGGATGGCCGAATCCTCCTCGGCGCGCAGTGCGTCGAGCCGTTCGTGGATCTCGACGGCGCGGCGCTCCACGTTGCGAAACGCCGCGCCGTCGCCGGTGGCCGCGCCAAGGCGGGCGGCCCCGAGGAGCTCGTTCACCTGCACGCGCAAGGCCTCGAGCCGGTCCTGCGCCTGCTGGACCGTCATGACCTCCTCGTGGAGGTCCGACTCGCGCGCGAGATCGGACACCACCAGCAGCGCGAGGCCGATGATCGTGAGCCCGGCCGTCGCGAGACCCACCGCCGCGAGGCGTTCTGCGGAAGGCAGGAGCGCGAGCTTCACGGACCGCGTGCGATGGAGAATGCCTCGCGGGCGGCGGCGAAGGTCGCCGCGAGCTCGGCTTCGCCGTGGGCCGCGGAAACGAATCCCGCCTCGTAGGCCGACGGCGCGAGATAGATGCCGCGCTCCAGCATCGCATGGAAGAAGCGCCGGAACACCTCGCGGTCACACTGCATCACCTGCGCGAAGGATTGCGGGGGCTGGTCGCGGAAGAAGACCCCGAACATTCCGCCCAGGCTCGCGCCGCTGAACGCGATGCCCGCCTCGGAGGCCACGCGGCAGAGCCCCGCGACCAGGGCCGAAGTCGTGGCGCCGAGGGCGTCGAAGAATCCGGGACGCAGGACGCGTTCGAGCGTGGCGATCCCGGCGCTCACCGCCACCGGATTGCCCGATAGCGTGCCTGCCTGGTACACGGGCCCGACGGGGGCGAGCTTTTCCATGATGTCGCGCCGGCCGCCGAATGCGCCCACGGGCATTCCGCCCCCGATCACCTTGCCCAGGGTCGTGAGGTCCGGCCGAATCCCGAACAATCCCTGCGCGCCCTGCGCTCCGACGCGAAAGCCGGTCATCACCTCATCGAAGATCAGCACCGCACCGTGCTTCGTGCACGCGGCGCGCAGCCCTTGCAGGAACTCGAGGCCAGGGCGCACGAAATTCATGTTGCCGGCCACGGGCTCGAGCACCACGGCGGCGATGGTGTCGCCGTAGCGGCGGAAGGCGTCGTCGACCTGCTGCGGATCGTTGTAGTCGAGGACGAGGGTGTGCTTCGTGAGCTCCGCGGGCACGCCCGCGGAAGTCGGATTTCCGAAGGTGAGCGCCCCCGAGCCCGCCTTCACCAGGAGGAAATCGCTGTGGCCGTGGTAGCAGCCTTCGAACTTCACGATCACGGAGCGCCCGGTGAATCCGCGCGCGAGGCGCAGCGCGCTCATCACCGCCTCGGTCCCGGAGCTCACGAGGCGCACCTGCTCGAGCGAGGGCAGGCTGGAGGTGAGCAGCTGCGCCATATGCAACTCGAGCTCCGTGGGCGCGCCGAACGACAGCCCGCGCGCGGCCGCCTGGCCCACCGCGGCCAGCACGTCGGGATGCGCATGCCCGAGGATGAGGGGACCCCATGATCCGACGTAATCGATGTACTCGCGGCCGTCCACGTCCACGACGCGGGCGCCGCGTCCCTCGCGCAGGAACACCGGGACGCCGCCAACGGCGCCGAATGCCCGCACGGGCGAGTTCACTCCGCCCGGGATCAGCTGCCTGGATTGCTCAAACAGCTCGCGGCTGCGTTCGTACATGCTGGTTACTCCCCGAGGTCGTCGCGAATAGCGAGCTGATCGCCACGGCCGCCGCGCGCACGTCGGGGGCGTCGAAGACCGCGGAAATCGCCGCGACCATGTCGGCACCCGCTGCGACGGCGAGCGCGGCGTTGGTGGTGTCGATTCCGCCGATGGCGGCCACCGGCAGGCCGCCCGCGTGCTTCGCGGCGGCGATGGCGTGCAGCGGCGCGCGAAGCGCGCCCGGCTTGGTGGACGAGCGGAATACGCTGCCGATGGCCACGTAGTCCGCGCCCGCCGCCGCCGCATCGCGCGCCAGTCCGGGATCCGCATAGCACGAGGCCCCGATCACCGCGCGTGGAAGCCGGGCGCGGGCCTGGCGCACCGTGGCGTCGTCGCGGCCGAGGTGCACGCCGTGGGCGCCCGCTGCCGCGGCCAGGTCGATCGAATCGTTCACGATGAACAGGGCCCCCCAGCGGCGGCACAGCGCGGCGATGGCGCGTGCCTGCTCGAGCGCCGCATCGGGCCCGAGCCCCTTGGCGCGGTATTGCACGAGCGCCGCGCCCCCGGCGAGGCACGCATCGACCTTCGCCATCAGCACTTCGGTGTCCGGCGTTTCCGGCGTGATCGCGTACAGGCCTCGCAGCGCGGGGCGTTCACTTGGCATCGCCGTCCCCGCCCGATTCGCGCGCCCAGAACAGGCGGTCGGGAAGGTATTGGCCCATGCCGGGCCGAAAGGCGTTCGCGAGTGCCTGCCAGGTGTAGTCCTGCGCTTCGTATACCGCATCGCCGATGTCGAGCCCGCGCGCCAGGTTCGCGGCCAGGGCCGAGGCGAGCGTGCATCCGGATCCGTGGTAGCTGCCCGGCAGCCGCTGCCAGGAATCCGAGCGCAGCACGCCGCCCCGGTGGTAGAGGGTATTCACCACCTCGGAGGTCGCGTCGTGGGTGCCGGTCACCAGCACATACTCGCAGCCGGTGTCGAGCAGTACCTGCGCGCACTCGGCGAGGTCCGCGTCCCCGTTGTCGTCTTCGCCGGCGAGGCGGCGCAGCTCGGGGATGTTGGGCGTCACGATGGTGCTCTGGGGAACCAGCAGCTCGCGGATCGCGCTCACCATTTCCTCGCCGGCGAATTCGTCGCCGCGCCCCGAGGCGAACACCGGGTCGAGCACCAGCGGCACGTCGGGATAGTCGGAGACGATCTCCGCCACGACGGTGACGATCTCGGTGGATCCCAGCATCCCCATCTTGAATGCCGCGACGGGCATGTCCTCGAGCAGGCAGCGCGCCTGGTCCGCCACCCAGTCGGGATCGATCGCCAGGAAGGCCTCGACTCCCGCGGTGTCCTGCACGGTGAGGGCGGTGACCACCGAGAGCGGATAGCAGCCCATGCTCGCCAGCGCGAGCAGGTCGGCCTGCAGGCCGGCGCCGCTGGTGGGATCGGAGGCCGCGAAGGTGAGGACGGCGGGAAGGGAAAGCACGGAATCGTTCATGGAGGACGCGAGGCGCTTGCGCGGGGTTACACTTGAAACCCGGCCCGCGTTGCGCGCGCCAACCGGGGGTGGATACGATGTTTGCAGGGAGCGCGCGCGGCCCTCACATTCTACTCAACCCCACCTGTATTCGCCTATGCCTTCGACCGCGACGGCCCCCGTGGCGTACAAGACCTGGCGCTGTCTCGCCTGTGGATTCATCTACGACGAGGCCGAGGGCTGGCCCGACGACGGCATCGCTGCCGGCACGCGCTGGGAGGACATTCCCGCCGGGTGGTGCTGCCCGGAGTGCGGCGCGCGCAAGGATGACTTCGAGATGGTGGAGGCCTGAGGTTTGCCGGCACGCAGGCGCCCCCATTATTTCCTCCCAAACGGGATGAAATAGATTGGATTAGCAATTGTTTTGGCTGGATAAAAGGAATAACCTGAGCATCATTTGAAGAGGAGGCTGGCGGGCGTGTCGGGAGGCGCCGCCCGACCGGGGCCCTGCGGCTTTCCAATGCGGGGGAACCGGATTCCCGGGCAACGGGCCGGCACAAAACATTGAGGAAAGTGTGGCGGACTCCAAGAACCTCGCGGGCGTGCGCGTCATGGTCATCGACGACAGCAACACCATCCGGCGCAGCGCGGAGATATTCCTCATGCAGGCCGGCTGCCAGGTGATCCTCGCCGAGAACGGATTCGACGCGCTCGCCAAGATCGCCGACCACCAGCCCGACCTCATCTTCGTCGACATCATGATGCCGCGCCTCGACGGCTACCAGACGTGCGCCCTGATCAAGAAGAGCGGCAAGCACCGGGCGACGCCGGTGATCATGCTCTCCTCGAAGGACAGCCTGTTCGACCGTGCGCGCGGGAGAATGGTGGGATCCGACGAATACCTCACCAAGCCCTTCACCAAGGAGAGCCTGCTGAAGGCCGTGGAAGTGCACCTCGCGCAGCGCAGCCCCGCGTGAGCCGAAACGATCCAGGAAACCCGATGACGGAGTGTAGATAGATGGCCATCAGAAAAATCATGGTGGTGGACGATTCCCCCACCGAGCGCGCCTTCATGGAGGGCTTGCTGAAGAAGCGCGGCTACGAGGTGCTGCTGGTCGACAGCGGCGAGGCGGCGATCGAGCGCTCGAAGAGCGAGCAGCCGGACCTCATCCTCATGGACGTCGTCATGCCGGGGCTGAACGGCTTCCAGGCCACCCGCGCCATCACGCGCGAGGAGAAGACCAAGCACATCCCGGTCATCATCTGCACCACCAAGGACCAGGAGACCGACAAGATCTGGGGCCTGCGGCAGGGCGCGAAGGACTACATCACGAAGCCGCTGTCGGAAAGCGACCTGCTCGAGAAGATCAAAGCCCTGAGCTAGGCGAATGGCGCGGCGCACCGGTCTTCGCGAATTCCAGCTCTCGGTTGCCGAGCGGCTGCGCACGGCCGCCACGCGCGCCACGCTCTCCTCGAAGCTGGGCTTCCAGGTCGGCTCCGATAACTGGTTCGTCGCCCTGCACCAGGTGAGCGAGGTGATCCCGGTGCCGGCCTCGGTGCAGGTTCCCCTCACCCAGTCCTGGTTCCGCGGCGTGGCCAACATCCGCGGCAACCTCTACAGCGTTCTCGATTTTTCCGCGTTCCAGGGCGGTGATCCGATCAGCCCGGGAATGGAGCGGCGCGTGATCCTGGTCTCCGACCGGCTGGTGGCGGGCGCGGGGCTGCTCGTGTCGCGCATGCTGGGACTGCGCAACCCGGAGCAGTTCGCCGCGGCGCCGCGGCCCGCCGACGCGCAGCCCTGGGCGGGCGGCGCCTACACCGATGCCGGCGGCACCCGGTGGCTGGAGCTCGATCTTCCCGCGCTCGTGCGAGAGCCGCGGTTCCTGGAAGTAGGCGCGTAGGAGAGCGAAATGGCAAAGGCACAGACGATCAAGTCCAAATCCTCGATCGGGGACTGGTTCCGGCGCTTGGGCGGGACCAAGGCGAAGTCCGCCGTCCGCCCCCCCGGCACGATCCAGTCCTCGACGATGACGAACATCGGCGCAGGCACGTCGACGCGCGCGGGCGCGAAGGCGGCCGAGTCGGCCCGCAGGGCGGCGAAGGCCGAGCAGCCCGGCGCGGGGCTCGCGCGCTTCCGCCTGCCGCTGATCGGCGCCCGCTCCGTCACCGGCCAGCTGCAGGTGCTCGCCATCGCGGCGGTGCTGCTGATCGCGGTGACCGCATTCATGATCTACCAGGACACGACCCTGCGCGCGCGCAACGCGACCTACGTGACCGTGACCTCGCAGATGCAGTTCCACACGCAGCGCCTCGCGAAGGCGGCCGGACTTGCCGCCCGCGGCCAGCGCAATGCGTTCGACCAGCTGCAGGACAGCCGCGACCAATTCGCCCACTACCTCAACATCCTCCAGAAGGGCGGTTTCGCCTTCGACGTGAACGTCCCGAGCGCGGCCACCACCGACGAGCTGACCGGGCGCATCGACGATCTGGCGAAGCGCTGGCCCGAGAGCGCCGGCGCCGCGAGCGAGATCCTCAACGCCA
Organism: uncultured beta proteobacterium; assembly: GCA_963792865.1. GTDB lineage: Bacteria > Pseudomonadota > Gammaproteobacteria > Burkholderiales > Usitatibacteraceae > Usitatibacter. The sequence goes on along the minus strand of CAWBYB010000014.1, from coordinate 121,912 downwards.
GGAACGACCTGGTGGCCCTGGCGCAGAACATCGCCCAGATCCGCGCGGTGTCGGCGGACATGGCCGAATCGTCCCAGGAGCTCACGGGCCTCATGTCGCAATCGGGCTCCTCGCCCACGCAGGTGATCCGTGCCAACCGCCTCACCTTCCTCGCCGAGCGCCTGGGGCGCGGCTCGGCGGAGATCCTCGGATCCGAGACGATCGAGCCCGAGGTGCCGTTCCTGATCGGCAAGGACACCAACGAGCTGCGCGAGCTCATCAAGGGCCTCGAGTCCGGCAGCGAAACGCTGGGCCTCGTGGCGATACGCGATCCGGAGACGCGCGCGAAGCTGGCCGAGATGAAACAGCAGTTCACGCAATTCGAGCAGAACGCGCGACCGATCCTGCGCGAATTGCAGAAGCTGGTGGCGGCCCGCCGCGCCGCCGCGCAGCTGGGGTCGACGAGCGAGCAGCTCCAGGCGGCAGTGGCCCGCACGCAGGAGTCGCTGCAGGCCGAGAAGCCCGTGCTGAGCCTCGCTGTAGTGGTCGTCCTCGTCGCGCTGCTCATCGCCGTGCTGTCCCTGATGGCCCTCGTCTTCCTCGCCGACACGCGCCGGCGCGCGGCCGAGGCGGAAAGCGAGAACAAGCGCAACCAGGAGGCGATCCTGCGGCTGCTCAACGAGATGGGCGACCTCGCCGACGGCGACCTCACCATCCGCGCCCAGGTGACGGAGGACATCACGGGAGCCATCGCCGACTCGATGAACTACACCATCGACGAGCTGCGCACCCTGGTGGCGGGCGTGAACAGCGCGGCGATCCAGGTGACGCAGAAAACGGCCCAGGCGCAGTCGATCTCGGCCGAGCTGCTCGGCGCCGCCGAGCGCCAGTCGAAGGAGATCGAGGAGACGACCGCGCAGGTGCTGCAGGTCTCGCGCTCGATCTCGGAGGTGTCCTCGACCGCCGACGAGGGCGCGCGCGTCGCGCAGCGCTCGCTCGCGGCCGCCGACAAGGGCCGCGCGGCGGTGCAGAACTCGATCTCGGGCATGAACGACATCCGCGAGCAGATCCAGGAGACCTCGAAGCGCATCAAGCGCCTCGGCGAGAGCTCCCAGGAGATCGGGGAGATCGTCGAGCTGATCTCGGACATCACCGAGCAGACGAACGTGCTTGCCTTGAACGCGGCCATCCAGGCCGCCTCGGCCGGCGAGGCGGGGCGCGGCTTCTCGGTGGTGGCCGAGGAGGTGCAGCGCCTCGCGGAGCGCTCCGGCGAGGCCACCAAGCAGATCGGCGCGATCGTGAAGACGATTCAGGCCGACACGCAGGATGCCGTGGCCGCCATGGAGAAGTCGACGATGGGCGTGGTGGAGGGCGCCAAGCTCTCCGACGCGGCCGGCCAGGCGCTGACCGAGATCGACCACGTGACCAAGAACCTCGCGCAGCTGATCCAGACGATCTCCCAGGCGACGCACACGCAGGCGAACGCGACGAACAAGGTCGCGCAGAACATGCAGGACATCCTCGAGATCACGCGCCAGACCACTCGCGGCACGCAGCAGGCCGCGGGCTCCATCCGCGACCTCGCCGCGGTGGCCCAGGAGCTCAAGAGCTCCGTCTCCGGTTTCAAGCTGTAGCGGCGCGCAGGAATCGAGGCGAGACAGGCAGCGGACATGGCGGCGAACCCGATCAGCGATTTCGACCTCGGACCCCTCACCTGGGTCAAGACCGAGATCGACCACTCGCTCAACCAGGCGCGGGAGAACCTCGACAAGCTCGCGGCCAAGCCCGGCGAGCGCGCGCCGGTCAAGTACATCCTCACGCACCTGCACCAGGCCACCGGCGCGCTGGCGATGGTGGGCCTCGCCGCGGCCACGCGCTTCAACGAGGAACTGGAGAAGCTCGTCGCGTTCCTGGAGGGCGAGGACGAGGTGCGCCTGCCTGCGGAGGTGGCCATCGCCAAGCGCGGGATCTCGGCGCTCACCGCGTACCTCGATGCGCTGATCGGGGGCCAGACCGACCACCCGATGCGCCTGCTCGCGCCATACCTCGAGCTCAACCGCGCGCGCGGGCAGAACGACGCCAACGAGGGCGACCTCTTCTTTCCCAACCTCTCCGCGCAGCTGCCCGAGTTGCCGGCCGGGCAACAGCTCGACGACTCGGTGCTCGGCAAGGCGCTCGCGCTGCAGCGCTCCCAGTACCAGCAGGGGCTGCTGCGCATGCTCAAGGGCGGTGATACCGCCGAGGCGATGCGCCAGATGCATGGCGCGATCACCGCCATCGAGTCGCTGCAGGCCGCGACGGCCAACCGCCCGTTCTGGACGGCTGCATCCGCGTTCTTCGATGCGCTGGTGTTCGGCGGGATGGAAGTCGGGCCGACGACCAAGCCGCTCTTCGCCCGGCTCGACCAGCAGATCAAGCAGCTGATCGAGGGCTCCCCGAAGGTCGCCGAGCGCATCTTCCGCGACCTGCTGCTCGCGATCGGGCGCGCCGGCGGCGTGTCCGAGCGCATCGCGATGCTCAAGGACATATACCGGCTCGAGCAGCTGCTCGCCATACCGGACCGCGGGCTGCACGGGCCCGACGACGAGGCTCTCGGGGCGCTGGTGCGCGAGCTGCGCGAGCTCACGGCCCAGCAGAAGGACACCTGGCTCAAGTTCACCTCGGGCAATCGCGCGGCGCTCGAGCCGTTCGAGAAGCAGGGCCAGGCGCTCGTCGAGCGCGCCGCCAGGCTTCCCAACCGCGACATCCAGCTGGTGCTGGCGCAGCTCACCGACGTCGCGCCCACGCTCAAGAGCAAGGCCATCCCGCCCTCGGAAGCGCAGGCCCTCGAGGTGGCCACCGCGATGCTCTTCCTGGAATCCGCCCTCGAGAACCACCTCAAGCTGGGAGCGGATTTCGCGCGCCAGGCGCACACGGTCACGGAGCGGTTGAAGGGCGCGATGGCGGGCGAGGTGCTGCCGCCGGTGGATGTGATCGAGGGCGGGCTGCTCGACGAGATGACGCGCCGGGCGCAGGAAAAGCTGCTCATCTTCCAGGTGGGCCAGGAGGTGCAGGTCAACCTGCAGAACATCGAGCAAGTGCTCGACGGCTTCTTCCGGGATGCCGCGCGGCGCGGCGACCTCGCCAACCTCACGGCGCAGTTCGCGCAGGTGCAGGGCGCGCTCATGATCCTGGAGCTCATGGACGCGGCCGCGCTCAACGCCGCGGTCATGGCGCGCGTGCAGCAGTTCGCCGAGGGCTCCGTGGACGGGACGGGCGAGGCGGCCGAGATGGTCGCCGAGGGCCTCTCGGCCCTGGGCCTGTACGTCACCGCGCTGCAGCAAGGCACGGCCTCGCCGCGCGAGGTCCTGCTGCCCGCGCTGCGCCGCTTCGGCCTGTCGGAGCCGGAAGAAAGCCGCGCGGAAGCCGAGGTGCGGCGCACCGGCACCGTCTCGCCGCTCGACATCGAGGTGCAGAAGCAGAAGGTCCAGGCGCTCTACGAGGATTGGAAGGACAAGCCCGCCACCGACACGCGCCAGCGGCTCGAGAAGGCGGTGGGCAAGCTGCAGCGCGACGCCTCGGTCGTCTCCGACACCGCGGTGGCCCGCCAGAGCGAGGAGGCGCTGCAGGTCATCAAGGATGCCGTGACGCCGGACCAGACCGGCGTGTTCCGCGCGATCCAGGGACTCGCGCCCGAGAAAGCGCCGCAGATGCCGGCCCCGCAGGTCGTGCAGCTGGTGGATGCGCCGGGCGCCGAGATCGACAAGGAGCTGCTCGACATCTTCCTCGAGGAGGCGGGCGAAGTCCTCGACACGATCGCGAGCCATCTCACGACGTGCCTCCACGCGCCGCACGACCGGGAGGCGCTCACGACGATCCGCCGCGGCTTCCACACGCTCAAGGGCAGCGGACGCATGGTCGGGCTCACGGAACTGGGCGAGATGGCCTGGCAGTGCGAGCAGGTGATGAACAAGTGGCTGAAGGACGACAAGCCCGCGAGCCCGGATCTGCTCGCCTTCATCGGTCTCGCGCGCGAATCCTTCCTGCGCTGGGTGGGAGAGCTCAAGCAGGGCGGAGCCGCGGCGATCGATGGCGCGGAGATCATTCGCCAGGCCGAAGCGCTCAAGAGCGACCAGAAGGTGGCGCCGGTGCCCGCCGCCGAGACAGCCGCGCCGTCCCCGGCCCCCGAGCTGGCGACGGAGCCGTCCCCGCCGGAGCCCGTGGAAGAGGCCATGGAGCTCGACTTCGCCGCGTTGGCGCCGGAACCGTCCACGCCCCTCACACCGGAGCCCGAACCCGCGCCTGCGCAGCCTGCCGCGCCCGCCTTCGACTTCGAGTCGCTCGACCTGGGTGCCGCCCCCGCTGCAGTCGAGCCCGAAGCGGCGCCCGCCGCGCTCGAACCCGAATCGCAACCCCCGCCGACGCCGGCGGTGCCCGACCTCGCGGAGCTCGTCATGGCCGCGCCGGAGCCCGCGATCGTCGAGGGGACCGCCGCCGAGCCCCAGGCCGAATCGCCCGCGCCGGAGGCCGAAGAGACCGTGACGATCGGCAGCGCGACGCTTCCCGCGGCGCTCTTCGCGATCTACCTGGGCGAGGCCGAGCAGCACGTCGCCTTGCTGAACGCGCAGATGTCGCGCATCGAGGCCGACCCGCTGCATCCGGTCGGCGCCGATTTCATGCGCGCGGCCCACACGCTTTCGAGCAGCTCGCGCACCACCGGATTCGAAGGCCTGGCCGACGCCGCCTACGCGCTCGAGAAGTGGCTGCAGGATGCGATGGAGCTGCCGCCCGAATTCAACGCGCACCGCCTGGAGGTCACGCGCGCGGCGATCGACGCGCTCACGGCGATGGTCGAATCGGTGCGCGGCCGCGCGATGCCATTCCCGCGCGAGGACGTGATCGAGCAGCTCGCGCGGTTGCGCGAGGGATTGCGCGAGGCGCGCAAGACCGGGCAGGGAACGCATATCCGCATGCCGGGCGTGGTACGCGAGGCCCTCGAGGCGCGTGCCGAAGCCCGGACGGGCAGCGAGATCCCGGCGCAAGCCCGCCAAGCGCCGGAGGAACCTGCCGCAGAAGCGGCGCCGGAAGAGTCGGCGCCGGAAACGCTCGCCCGGCCGGCGGAGCCGGAAATGCAGGTCCCCGAGGTGCACGCGGAGCGCCTCGAGCCCGCGGTGCACGCCACGCAGGAATACGCCGAACCGGCGCCGATGGAGCGCGCGCCTGCGCCCGAGGAGGCCATGCCCGCATTCGCGCCGCCCGCGGCGGTTGGCGATGCGCCTGTCGCGGTGCACGCCGAAGCGCCGGGCGCCCCCGCCCAGCCCGCCGGCGAGCGTCCGTTCGAGGCGGGCAAGGAACAGCGCAAGATCACCGATGACGTCGATCGCGACCTGCTGCCCGTCTTCCTCGTCGAGGCAAGAGAGATCGTTCCTGCGGTGAGCGAGGGGGTGCGGCGCTGGAAGGCGGCCCCGTCCGACCATTCGCACGCGGCCGACCTGCAGCGCCACCTGCACACGCTCAAGGGCAGCGCGCGCATGACGGGCCTCATGCGCCTGGGCGAGCTCGCCCACGTGCTCGAGACGCGGATCAACGCGATCGACGAGGTCGAGGCGCCGCAGGCCAGGCAGTTCGAGGAGATCGAGGAACGCGTCGACCGCTTCTCGCTCGCCCTCGAGCGGCTGGGGCGCGGCGAGGACATCGTCGAGGCCGAGCCGATCCAGGTACCGGTCGGGGCGGTGTTCGAGCAGCAGAAGGACAAGCCCGCCGGGCTCGCCGTGATCGCGGCCGCGGCCCAGGAAGTCGCGCAGCGCGACGCGCTGCCCCCGGAGCTGCGCGAGAGCCGTGCCGCGCTGCTGCGGGTGAACGCCGACATGATCGACCGCTTCGTGAACGAGGCGGGCGAATTGTCGATCGCGCGCTTGCGCATCGAGGGCGAGATGGCGGCGTTCAAGCGCGCCCTCGTCGACCTCACGGACAACATCTCGCGCATGCGCTCGCAGCTGCGCGAGATCGAGATCGCCTCCGAAGGCCAGATGCAGAGCACGATCAAGCTGAAGGAGGAGACCGGCGAGACCTTCGATCCGCTCGAGTTCGACCGCTTCTCGCGCATGCAGGAGCTCACGCGCTTCCTGGCCGAGTCGCTGGGCGACGTGATCACGCTGCACCAGGGGCTGCAGAAGAACCTCGACGAGACCGAGCTCGCGATCCATGCCCAGGCGCGCCTGAACCGCGACCTGCAGCAGGGCCTCATGGGCGTGCGCCTGGTGCCCCTGGGCAACCTGGCCGACCGCTTCTACCGCATCGTGCGCCAGACCGCGAAGGAGCTCGACAAGAAGGCGAACCTGGAGCTCAAGGGCACCCGCACGGAGCTGGACCGCTCGGTGCTCGAGAAGATCACCGGGCCCTTCGAGCACCTGCTGCGCAACGCGATCGCGCACGGCCTGGAGACCCCCGAGGAGCGCGTGCGCGCGGGCAAGCCCGAGATCGGCGAGATCGCGATCGACGCCGCGCAGCGCGGCAACGAGGTCGTGCTGAGCGTGTCCGACGACGGCGCGGGCCTGAACTTCGCGCGCATCCGGCAGAAGGCGGTCGAATCCGGCCTGCTCGCCCCCGACGTGGAGCTGCCCGAAGCGCAGCTCGCGCAGTTCATCTTCATGCCCGGGTTCTCCACGGCGAAGGAGGTGAGCGAGATCGCCGGCCGCGGCATCGGCATGGACGTGGTCAAGAACGAGATCACCTCGCTCGGCGGGCGCATCGACATCGCCTCCGCGGCCGGGCGGGGAACCACCTTCAGCATCACGCTGCCGCTCACGCTCGCGGTCACGCAGGCGGTGATGCTGCGCGCGGGCCCGACGGTCTATGCCGTGCCCTCGGTGATGGTCGACCAGGTGCAGGAATACAAGGCCCCGGCGTACGAGGAGGTGGCGGTCGCCGGCGAGGTGGCGTGGAAGGACAATCGCTACCCGCTGCGCTCGCTGCTCCCGCTGCTGGGCGAGATCGACACCGTTACTCCCGCGCGCCAGATCCCGGTGCTGCTGCTCAAGAGCGGCGTGCAGCGCGCGGCGATCCGCGTGGACGAGATCCTCGGCAACCGCGAGATCGTGGTGAAGACCATCGGGCCGCAGCTCTCGCGGCTGGCGGGAATCGCCGGCGCCACCGTGCTCGGCACGGGCCAGGTGGTGCTCATCCTCAACCCGGTGCAGCTCGTGCACCGCGAGGCGCCGGCGGGGGGCGAGCTGCCGCGCGCCGCGCGCGCGGCGTCCCCCGCGCCCCTCGTGGTCGAGCAGAAATCGGGCGCTCCGCTGGTCATGGTGGTGGACGACTCGCTCACCGTGCGCAAGATCACCGGCCGCATGCTCGCGCGCGAGGGCTACGAGGTGGCCACGGCGAAGGACGGCGTGGACGCCCTGCAGCAGCTGCAGGACGTGCGCCCGGACTGCATCCTGCTCGACGTCGAGATGCCGCGCATGGACGGCTTCGAGTTCGCGCGCAACGTGCGCGCCGACGAGGCGACGCGCGCGATCCCGATCATCATGATCACCTCGCGCACCGCCGACAAGCACCGCAACCACGCGCTCGAGATCGGCGTGAACGAGTACATGGGCAAGCCCTACCAGGAAGACCAGCTGCTCGCGCTGATCAAGCGCTACACGCAGGAATCCGCGCTCGCCTGAAGCCGCGCCGCTTCAGCGCGCGAAGTAGAGCAGCACCGCCGCGCCCAGCGCGATGCGGTACCAGCCGAAGGCGCGGAAATCGTGGTGCGCCACGTAGCGGATGAGGCCCTTCACCGCCGCGAGCGCCGCGACGAAGCTCACCGCGAAGCCCACCGCGATCATGGCGAGGTCGTCGGCCGAGAGCAGCGCGCGGTTCTTCGCGAGCTCGTAGCCGGTCGCGGCGAACATGACCGGGATCGCGAGGAAGAACGAGAACTCGGTGGCCACGGCGCGCGAGAGCCCGAACATCATCCCGCCCATGATCGTCGCCCCGGAGCGCGAGGTGCCGGGAATGAGCGAGAAGCACTGGGCGATGCCGACCACCAGCGCATCCTTCCACGTCATGTCGTACATGCTGAGCACCCGCGCGGCGGGCCTGCGCGAGTACCAGCGCTCCACCGCGAAGATCACCAGACCCCCGACAGCGAGCGCGATCGCCACGCTGGTGGGGTTGAAGAGGAACTTCTTGATCTGCGCATGGAAGGCAAGGCCCACGATCGCGGCCGGCAGGAAGGCCACGAACAGGTTCGCCGCGAAGCGCTGCTGGACCGGGTCGTCGCCCAGGCCCGCGAAGGCGCGCACGATGCGCACCCGGAACTCCCAGCACACGGCGAGGATGGCGCCCAGCTGGATCACGATGTCGAAGATCTTGCCCTTCTCGCCGTTCTCGCCGAGCAGGTCGGAGACGATGATCAGGTGGCCGGTGGACGAGACGGGGAGGAACTCGGTGAGCCCCTCCACCACGCCCAGGAGGAGGGCATGCAGCAGCGCGTGAAGATCCATCGCGGCGAGTTTAGCATCGCCTCCCGGGCGGGCCGTCCCCGTGCTCCGGGGTCGCGCCCGGCGCGCGCCCGGCGCGCACCACCGTCCGATTGCGCCCGCCGGCCTTCGCCTCGTAGAGCGCGGTGTCGGCCTCCTGGATCAAGGCCTGGAGCGCGGCGGCAACGGGCTCGCGCGCATCGGGCGCCGCGCCCGGCCACGCCGCGCAGCCGAAGCTCACCGTCACGGCGATCCGCCGTCCCCGCCACTCGATCGCGAGCGCCTCCACCTGCGCGCGCAGGCGCTCCGCGACCTGCGCCGCGTCGGGCGCGGCCGCCCCGGGCAGCAGGAGCGCGAACTCCTCGCCGCCGAGTCGCCCCGCGACATCGCCCGGGCGCTGGCCCGCCGCGAGAACTGCCGCGACCTCCATCAGGACCTGGTCCCCGCCAGGGTGCCCGTAGCGGTCGTTGATCGCCTTGAAGTGATCGACGTCCGCCATCACGAGCGCGAGGTGGCTGGCGTAGCGGCGCGCGCGGGCGAGCTCCTCCTCGGCAGCCGCGAGGAATCGGCGCCGGTTCGCGAGCCCCGTCAGCGCGTCGGTGGTGGCGAGCTTGCGCATTTCCGCCTCGGCCGCGGCGAGGCGGAGATGCTCCTCCTCGAGTTGCGCGTGGACCGCCTCGAGGATGTGGTGGCGCGCCGCTTCCGCCTGCGCCAGCGAGCGTTGGTGCTCGGCCTCCAGGCGCTGGCGCTCGGTTTCGTGCCGGACCTGCGCGAGCAGCACCTGGTTCACCGCGCGCTGATGCTCCTCGTTCACCTGCTCGACGCGCGCCGCGCGCTCGGCCGTGAGCGCCGCGGCAAGGTCGCCGGAGCGTTCGTGGACCTGCGCCATCTCGACCAGCAGCTCGCCTTTCTGGTGGTGGCCGCCGATGCGCTCCACCAGCGCGAAGGCGCGTTCGAGGAGCTCGAGCGCCGAGCGCGGGCTGCGCTCCGGCGAGGGATGGGCGAGGTGGATCTCGGCGAGCGCGCGCAGCGCCTCCACCTCCCAGAGGCGTGCACCGGTTTCGCGGGCGAGCTCGAGGCCCGCGCGCGCGCGCTCGAGCGCAGCATCGATCCGTCCCAGGCGCGAGAGTGCGCGCGCCTGGATCGCGAGCAGCCCCGCAACCTCGGGCAGGAAGCCCAGGGCGCGCAGGATCGCCTCGGAGCGGCCGAGCTCCTCGAGCGCGCGCTCGTGCCGCCCGAGCGCGAGCTCGGCGTCGCCCAGGAAGTGGTGCAGGATCGCGTATAGGCGCGAGGCGGCCAGCGGCCGCGTGAGGCGCATCGCCTCTTCCAGCGTCTCCACGGCGTGCTGCGGCTGGTTCGTCTGCGCGAGCAGCCGCCCCAGGTGCGACAGCGCCACTGCGATGGTGCGCGGCCATCCCTTGTGCCTCGCCGCGGCGAGCAGCCGCTCGGCCACCTCGGCGGAGGCGGCCTGGTCGCCGAGGTTCGAGAGCGCGCCCGCCATGGAAAATTGGGCGTTCAGCCCGAGTTCCACCAGTCCCTGGGCCGGCGCGGATTTCGCCACCGCCGAGAAGCCCTCGATCGCCGTCGAGAAGTCCCCGGCCTGGAACGCGAGGACGGCTTCGATGTGCCGCAGCAGGCATTCGGCGCTCGGTTCGGCATGCGCGCCGCGGATGGCGCGGATCTCGGCGCGCACGCGCTCGGCGTCCTTCAGGCCCTGGGCCATCAGCGTGCCCATGCGCGCGAAGGCCCGGCGCGTGGCATCGGGAGCGCGACCGAACGCCTCGACGGCCCGCGCGCATTGCCATTGGTCGGCCGCGGAATCGCCTATCGCCTGCCCGAGCCGCGAGAGCGCGAGCGCGGCATCGCCTTCGCCGATCGCGTCGCCGAGCGCGGTGAACGCATCGGCGGCGCGCGAACCGAGCGCGCGCGCGTCGTCGAGGCGAAGCTGGAGCAACGCGCACTCGGCGCGCACGAGGTCGATGCGGGCGCGCAGCGCCCGTGACGAGGCAGCCTGCGCGGAGGTCAGCCGTCGGAACGCCTCGTCGGCGAGGGCGAGCGCGCGGTCCGTGTCGCGCTGGCGCAGGTGCCACGCGAGCTCGACCACGCGATCCTCGCGCGCCGGGCCGGGAGACCCCCCGAGCGCTGCTTCGAGCGCATCGACGTGCGCGTCGGAGGCGAAAAGCTCCATGCCCGCATCCTCATCCCGCCGCCCGCGGGCGGCTGCCTGCCGCTACTGCCTGCTGTAGATCTCGCCGCCCTGCCGGACGAACTCGACCGCCTTCACCTCCATTGCCTTCGCGAGCGCCTCCTGTTCGGAGACTCCCAGCTTGGCGGCGAACTCACGCACGTCCTGCGTGATCTTCATCGAGCAGAAATGCGGGCCGCACATGGAGCAGAAGTGCGCGAGCTTGGCGCCTTCCTGCGGCAGCGTCTCGTCGTGGAACTGGCGTGCCTTGTCGGGATCCAGGCCCAGGTTGAACTGGTCCTCCCAGCGGAACTCGAAGCGCGCCTTGGAAAGGGCGTTGTCGCGGATCTGCGCCCCGGGGTGGCCCTTGGCGAGGTCTGCGGCGTGGGCGGCGATCTTGTAGGTGATGATGCCGTCCTTCACGTCTTCCTTGTCGGGCAGGCCCAGGTGCTCCTTGGGCGTCACGTAGCAGAGCATCGCGGTGCCGTACCAGCCGATCTGCGCCGCGCCGATGCCGCTGGTGATGTGGTCGTAGCCGGGCGCGATGTCGGTGGTGAGCGGGCCCAGCGTGTAGAACGGCGCCTCGTGGCAATGCTCGAGCTCGAGTTCCATGTTCTCCTTGATGAGCTGCATCGGCACGTGGCCGGGACCCTCGATCATCACCTGGCAGTCGTGCTTCCAGGCCACGCGGGTGAGCTCGCCGAGGGTCTTCAGCTCCGCGATCTGCGCCTCGTCGTTGGCGTCGTAGATCGAGCCGGGGCGCAGCCCGTCGCCGAGCGAGAACGAGACGTCGTACGCCTTCATGACCTCGCAGATCTCCTCGAAGCGCTCGTAGAGGAAGGACTCGCGATGGTGGGCGAGGCACCACTTGGCCATGATCGAACCCCCGCGCGACACGATGCCCGTCATGCGGCTCGCGGTCATCGGGATGAAGGGCAGGCGCACGCCGGCGTGGATGGTGAAGTAGTCCACGCCCTGCTCGGCCTGCTCGACGAGGGTGTCGCGGAAGATCTCCCAGGTGAGCTCCTCCGCCTTGCCGTCCACCTTCTCGAGCGCCTGGTAGATCGGCACGGTGCCGATCGGCACCGGGGAATTGCGCACGATCCACTCGCGCGTCTCGTGGATGTGGCGCCCGGTGGACAGGTCCATCACCGTGTCCGCACCCCAGCGGATCGCCCAGGTCATCTTGTCGACTTCCTCGCCGATCGACGAGCTCACCGCGGAGTTGCCGATGTTCGCGTTGATCTTCACCAGGAAGTTGCGCCCGATCGCCATGGGCTCGCTCTCCGGGTGGTTCACGTTCGCGGGGATGATGGCGCGGCCGCGCGCCACCTCGTCGCGCACGAACTGCGGCGTGATGTCCTCGGGAATGCACGCGCCGAACGATTCGCCGCGGTGCTGCCGGCCCATGAGCTGCGCGAGCTTGCGCCCCGCCGGGCCGGAGGCCTCGAGCCCCGCGAGGTATTCGTGCCGGCGCAGGTTCTCGCGGATCGCGACGAACTCCATCTCGGGGGTGACGATGCCGCGCCGCGCGTAGTGCATCTGCGTAATGTTTGCCCCGGGCCGTGCGCGCCGCGGCAGGCGCTTCAGCTCGAAGCGCAGCTCGGCGAGCTTCGGGTCGTCCAGGCGCTCGCGCCCGAAGCGCGAGCTGGGCCCGTCGAGGCGCTCGGTGTCGGCGCGCTCCTCGATCCAGCCCGCGCGCAGCGCCGCGAGGCCCGCGCGGATGTCGATGCGCGCGGACGGGTCCGTGTACGGGCCGCTCGTGTCGTAGACGTACACCGCGGGATTGGCCTCGGCGCCGAAGGCGGCGGGCGTGTCGCTCTGGGAGACTTCGCGCATCGGCACGCGCACGTCCGCGCGCGCGCCCTGGAAGTAGACCTTGCGCGAGCGTGGCAGCGGCTGGATGGCGGCCTCGTCCACGTGGGCGGATGCGGCGACGAATCTCGGGATCGCGTTCATGGTGGCGCTCCTTCGTGGTCACGGCGGAGGAGGGGGCGCGGAAAGGCGGGGCCGATCACGCTCCCTACGCCGGAATGACCCGGATCAGGTTCCAAGGGACTCTCTCACCGGGAGGCATTCGCCGCCGCGCCGGACCCCTGCGTTTCGAACGAGAAGTATAGCAACAGGGCGGAGCGCCGCCGCGGCGCGCGAGCCTCGCGGAGCGCCGCGATGCCGAGGGGCGGCAGAAGGCTCGAAGGAAACTACTTGACTGAATAATTATACTTTCGTATAGTTACGACCATCCCCGTTCGTCCCGGCGCGCCATGCCCCGTCCTTCCCGCAGCCTCGATCGCGTCCTGCTCGCCGCCGGGCGGGTGCTGCTGCCCGAGGTGGGGTGCGCGGGCCTCACGATCCGGCAGGTGGCCGATGCCGCGGGCGTGAACATCGGCATGTTCCACTACCACTTCAAGACGCGCGAGGCGTTCCTGCGGGCCGTGATGCAGGAGACCTACGAGCAGATGTACAGCCGGCTCACGCTCGAGACCGCGCGGCCCGCCGACTTCACCGCCGTCGAATTGCTGCGCGCCGCGCTGCGCACGCTCGGGCGCTTCGCGCGCGAGAATCGCAAGTTCATCGCCCGCGTGCTCGCCGACGCGCTGAGCGGAGAGGCGTGCGCACGCGACTTCCTGAAGGACAACCTGCCGCGCCACGTCTCGGTGCTCCTGCGCCTGGTCGCCGAGGGCCAGGCGCGCGGCGAGATCAGGGACATGGCGGGCACGCAGGCGCTCGCGGTGTGCGCCGGATCGCTGCTGATGCCGATCCTCGCCGGCGGTTCGTTCATCGACAGCGGCGCGATGTCCCGCGCCTCCGCCCGCGCCCTGGGCGAGGCGCTGCTCACCGACGCCGCGATCGACCAGCGCATCGACCTCGCGCTCGCGGCCCTGTCCGCTCCCGCGTCGACCGCCGCGAAGCGCCCCCGGCGAAAGACGAAAGGCAAGCCATGAAGCGATACCTCCCCCTGCTCGTCGCCGCGCTTGCGGCCGGGTGCGGCCAGCCCGAAACGCCAACCCTGCAGGGCTACGCGGAAGGCGAGTACGTGCGCGTGGCGGCGCCCTTCGCCGGCACGCTCGTGCAGCTGGACGTGGCGCGCGGCGCGCAGGTGCAGGCGGGCGCGCCGCTCTACGCGCTGGAATCCGAGAACGAGACGGCGGCGCGCAAGGAAGCGCAGGATCGCCTGCGGCACGCGCAGGCCCAGCTCGACAACGCGCGCAAGGGGCTGCGCCCCTCGGAGCTGGAAGCGCTACGCGCGCAGCTGGGCCAGGCGCAGGCGACGGCCGGCTTCTCCGCCAAGGACTACGAGCGCACCGCGGATCTCGTGGCCAAGGGCTTCCTCAGTCCCCAGAAGCTCGACGAGGCGAAGTCGGCGCGCGAGCGCGACCGCCTGCGCGTGGCCGAGCTGCAGGCGCAGCTGCGCACGGCCCACCTCGGCAGCCGGCCCGACGAGGTCCGCTCGGCGCAGGCCGACGTCGCCGCCGCACAGGCGTCGCTGGACCAGGCGGACTGGGCCCTGCGCCAGAAGACCGTTGCCTCGACGGTGAGCGGCCTGGTGACGGACACGAACTTCGTGCGCGGGGAGTGGGTGGCGGCGGGCGCGCCGGTGGTGGCACTCCTGCCCCCGGAGAACATCAAGGTGCGCTTCTTCGTGCCCGAAGCGCGCCTGGGCGCCGTGCGCGTCGGCCAGCAGGTCGAGATCGCGTGCGACGGGTGCGCGGCGAAGATTCCCGCGCACGTATCCTTCGTCGCGCCGCAGGCCGAGTACACCCCGCCGGTGATCTACAGCCGCGAAAACCGCGCCAAGCTCGTGTTCCTGGTGGAGGCGCGCCCGTCGGCGGCGGACGCCCCGAAGCTGCACCCGGGACAGCCCGTGGACGTGACGCTGAAATGACGGGCGCGCCGGCGGTCCGCGAAGCCGAGGCGCCCCTCGCGATCGACGTGGAGGGCCTCACGAAGCGCTTCGGCGACAAGACCGTCGTCGACCATTTCTCGCTGAAGGTGCGCCGCGGCCAGATCTACGGCTTCCTGGGGCCGAACGGCAGCGGCAAGACCACGACGATCCGCATGCTCTGCGGCCTGCTCACGCCCGATGCCGGCCGCGGCACCTGCCTCGGCCACGACATCATCACCGACTCCGCGGCGATCAAGCGCGAAGTGGGCTACATGACCCAGCGCTTCAGCCTCTACGAGGACCTGTCGATCGAGGAGAACCTCGATTTCGTATCCCGGATGTACGCGATGCCCGGGCGGGCGCGCCTCGTGGATGCCACGCTCGAGAGCCTGGGGCTCACGTCGCGGCGCCGGCAACTCGCCGGCACGCTCTCGGGCGGCTGGAAGCAGCGCCTCGCGCTCGCCGCCTGCCTGCTGCACGACCCGCAGCTGCTGCTGCTCGACGAGCCCACCGCCGGCGTGGATCCGGGGGCGCGGCGCGACTTCTGGGATCACATCAGCCGGCTGTGCGGCGATGGAATGACGGTACTGGTGAGCACGCACTACATGGACGAGGCGGAACGCTGCCACGCGCTCGCGTTCGTCGCCTACGGGAAGCTCCTGGTCACCGGCTCCGCGAAGGAGGTGATCGATCGCACGGGGCTCGCGACATGGTCGATCGAAGGCCCCGCCAGCGAGCTCTTCGCGCTCGCCCGCGAGCTCGAGCGCGCGCCGGGCGTCGAGATGGTGGCTCCGTTCGGCGCGTCGCTGCACGTGAGCGGCACCGACACGGGCGCGCTCGAGCGCGCCCTCGCGCCCATCGGCAAACGCGCCGGCGTGCGTGTGCAGCGGGTGGAGACCGGGCTCGAGGACGCCTTCATCCATCTGATGCGCGCAAGCGCGGCGGGGGGGTAGCGATGTTCACCTGGCATCGCTTCATCGCCGTGCTCATGAAGGAGTTCGTGCAGATGCGCCGTGACCGCCTCACCTTCGCGATGATGGTCGGGGTCCCCGTCATGCAGCTCGTGCTGTTCGGCTACGCGATCAACCTGGACCCGAAGGGCCTGCCGGCCGCGGTCGTGAGCTCCGAGCAGAGCGTCTTTTCGCGCAGCCTCGTGAGCGCGCTCGAGAACACCGGCTACTTCCGCGTGGTGGCCCGGCCGCGGAGCGTGGCCGAGGCCGACCGGCTGGTGGCCGACGGCGACGTGCAGTTCGTGTTCCAGTTTCCCGAGGACTTCGCGCGCCGCGTGCAGCGCGGCGAGCGCCCGCCCGTGCTGGTGGTGGCCGACGCGACCGACCCGGCGGCCACCGGCAACGCGCTGGCCGCGCTGCAGGTCCTGAACTACACGGCGCTCGACCGCGACCTGCAGGGCCCGCTCGCGGGCGAGCGCGCCGGGCCGGCGCCCTTCGAGATCGTCGTGCACCGGCGCTACAACCCCGAGGGCATCACGGCGTTCAACATCGTTCCCGGCCTGATGGGCGTGGTGCTCACGATGACCATGGTGATGATGACCTCGATCGCCATGACGCGCGAGCGCGAGCGCGGGACGATGGAAAACCTCCTCGCGACGCCGGCGACCCCGCTCGAGGTGATGATCGGCAAGATCGTGCCCTACATCGTCGTGGGCTACGGCCAGGTGGTCGTGATCCTGGTGGCGGCGAAGTTCCTCTTCGGCGTGCCCATGGTGGGCAGCCTCGCGCTGCTCTCGGGCGTGCTGATCTTCTTCGTCGCGACCAACCTCGCGATCGGGTTCACGTTCTCCACGCTCGCGCGCAACCAGATGCAGGCGATGCAGCTCACGTTCTTCTTCTTCCTGCCCTCGATGCTGCTCTCCGGGTTCATGTTCCCATTCCGGGGGATGCCGGGCTGGGCCCAGGCGCTGGGCGAGGTCCTGCCGCTCACGCACTTCCTGCGGATCGTGCGCGGCATCCTGCTCAAGGGCAGCGGCCTGGCCGACATCGCAGGGCAGGTGTGGGCGCTGGCGGCCATCATGCTGGTGGTGTCGGTCGCCGCCCTGCTGCGCTACCAGCGCACGCTCGACTGATCCAGCGCAAGGGACCCGACGTGCGGCTTTGCTACAATTCGCGCTGGTTTCGCCCCCCCTCTCCCCGGCCCCGCCGACCCCTCCGCCATGAACATCGAGCAAGCGCGCTACAACATGATCGAGCAGCAGATCCGCCCCTGGGAGGTCCTCGATCCCGCCGTGCTCGAGCTGCTGTTCGAGGTGAAGCGCGAGAACTTCGTCCCGCCGGAGCATCGCGGCCTCGCCTTCGCCGACCTCGAGGTCCCGCTGGGCCATGGCGAGTCGATGATGCAGCCCAAGATCGAGGCGCGCATCCTGCAGGAGCTCGCGCTGCAGCCGCAGGACGATGTGTACGAGGTGGGCACCGGCTCGGGCTACCTCACCGCGCTGCTCGCGCGCCGCGCTCGCCACGTGACGAGCGCCGAGATCCATGTCGAGCTCTCCCGGCGCGCCGCCGAGTGCCTGGGCGCGGCCGGGGCGAGGAACGTGACGCTGCTCGAGGGCGACAGCGCCCGGGCACCGCTCGCCGAATCGGCCTTCGACGTGATCGTGCTCACCGGCTCCGTGCCGGTGCTGCCGCAGGCGTTCCTCGACCGGCTCAAGCCCGGCGGAAGGCTCTTCGCGGTGGTGGGCGACCTGCCGGTCATGAAGGCGACCCTGGTGCGCGGTCCGGTCGCGGGCTCGTTCGTGCACACCGAGCTTTTCGAGACGCTGCTCAAGCCCCTCGTCAACGCGACCCAGCCGCAGCGCTTCCGCTTCTGAGGCGGGTGCGACGCGCCCGCCGGCCGCGCCCCGGGCGCGATGCCATCCCCCTGCAACCGCGAACGCCGTAGCGAAACGAATCGAAAGACGCCATGAAATTCTCTCCCCTAGTCCTTGCGCTCGCGTTGGCCGGCGGCCCCGCCGGGGCGGCCGACCTGGTGACGCTCTACCGCGACGCGCTGGTGAGCGACCCCGTCTACCAATCCGCGCGCGCCCAGTACCAGGCGAGCATCGAGGCCCTGCCGCAGGCCCGCGCGGGCTACCTGCCGCAGGTGTCCGCGAACGGCTCGATCTTCCGCACCCATGCGACGCGCGACGGCATGCCCGACGCCGACTTCAACACCAAGTCGATCTCGATCACGCTCTCCCAGCCGCTGTTCCGGGCGCAGAACTGGATCGCCATCACCCAGGCGCAGCAGCAGGTGCTGCAAGCCGAGGCGACGCTCGCCTCCGCGCAGCAGGACCTGGGGCTGCGCGTGGCGCAGGCGTATTTCGACGTGCTGCTCGCCCAGGACAACGTCGCCCTGTCGGAAGCGCAGAAGAGCGCGATCTCCGAGCAGCTCGCGCAGGCGAAGCGCAACTTCGAGGTCGGCACCGCGACCATCGTCGACACCCTCAACGCGCAGGCGAGCTACGACCAGTCGGTCGCGAAGGAGATCTCCGACAAGAACGACCTCGAGGTGAAGCGGCGCGCGCTGCAGGTGCTGCTCGGCAAGATCCCGAACGGCCTCGCGCCCCTGCGCGACCCGCTCGAGCTCGCGCAGCCGAAGCCCAACGACATCGAGGCGTGGGTCAAATCGGCCTCCGAGGCGAACTTCCAGATCGCCGTCGCGCACGCGGCCTTCGAGATCGCGCGCGAGGAGGTCGACCGCCAGCGCGCGGGGCACCTGCCCACCCTCGATCTTTCCGGCAGCCTCGCGCGCGTGGACGATCCCACCTCGGCGCTGCCGCCGGCCTCACCCATCAGCAACGCGAGCAGCATCGGGCTCACGCTGTCGGTGCCGATCTTTTCCGGCGGGATCATCCAGTCGCGCTATCGACAGGCGCTTGCCGCGCGCGACCGGGCCGAGCAGGACCTCGAGAGCGCGCAGCGCACGGTGGCCCAGTCGGTGCGGGCCAACTACCTCAACGTGACCAACGGCATCGCGCAGGTGGGCGCGCTCGAGCAGGCGCTCGTGTCCACGCAGAGCCAGCTCGATTCCACGATCCTCGGGCGCGATGTCGGCGTGCGCACCAGCGTCGACGTCCTCAATGCCCAGCAGCAGGTGTTCCAGACGCGGCGCGACCTGCAGTCGGCACGCTATAGCTACCTGCTGAACCTGCTGCGCTTGAAGGCCGCCGCGGGCGTGCTCGCCGAAGGCGACATCGAGCAGGTGAACCGGGCGCTCGCCCGCTAGCGGCGCGCGCCGCCGGGCGGATGCGCCGCGAGCGCGCTGCCCAGCCATCCCATGAGACGATCGACGGCGCCGCGGTGGGCGTCGACGAAGGCGGCCGCGCGCTCGCCCATCGCGCGCGCGCGCGCCGTGTCGGCCGCGAGCGCGGCGGCGGCGGCCAGCGCCTCGCGTGCGTCGCGCACGCGCAGCGCCGCGCCGGCGGCGATCGCGCTTTCCGAGGCCTCCTCGAAATTGTAGGTGTGGGGTCCGACGATGACCGGGCGCCCCAGCGCGCAAGCCTCGATCAGGTTCTGCCCGCCGTAGGGCAGCAGGCTTCCGCCCATGATCACCACGTCGGCGGCCTCGTAGTAGGCGAGCATCTCGCCCATGGAGTCGCCGACCAGCACGCGCACCGCGGGATCCACGGCGCGCGCGTCGGAGCGGCGCGCCGTGGCGAATCCGCGCACCTCGGCCAGGGCGGCAACCTCTTCGAATCGCTGCGGATGGCGCGGCACGAGCACGAGGAGGACCTCGGATGCGGGCGGCGCAGCGGCAAGCGCCTCGAGCAGCAGGGCCTCCTCGCCTTCGCGCGTGCTGCCTGCCACCCAGACGCGCCGCCGCGCGCCGAACCACGCGCGGAACTCGCGGCCGCGCGCGCGCACTGCTTCCGGCACTTCGAGATCGAATTTCACGTTGCCCGTCACGGCCACGGAGCGCGCCCCGAGCGCGGTGAAGCGCTGCGCGTCCGTCGCGCTCTGCGCCGCGATCCCCGCCAGGTTGGCGAGGGCCCAGCGTGTGAGCCGGGCCACCCGCGCGTAGCGGCGCGCCGAACGCGCCGAGAGCCGCGCGTTGGCGAGCACGACGGGAACGCCCGCGCCGCGGCACTCCTCGAGCAGCCGCGGCCAGATCTCGGTCTCGAGCAGGATGCCGAACTCGGGACGGAAGTGCGCGACGAAGCGGCGCACGGCAAAGCCCAGGTCGTACGGCAGCCACGCGCGCTCGACGCGATCGCCCAGCAGCGCCTCGCCCGTCGCCCGCCCCGTAGGTGTCATGTGGGTGAGCAGGATGCGGTGGCCCGGATAGCGCCGCGCGAGCGCCTCGATGATCGGCACCGCGGCGCGCGTCTCGCCCACGGAGACGGCATGCACCCAGATGCGCGGCGCCGCGTCGACCGGCGCGTAGCGCCCGAACCGCTCCCCCACGCGGTCGAGGTAGCCGCGCTGGCGGCGCGCGCGCCATGCGAGGCGCAGCAGCACCCACGGCATGACGGCGAGCCAGGCGAGCGCGTAGGCGGCGCGCATCATGGCGCCGCGCAGCGCTTGCCGATCGCCTCGGCCACGGCCTCCACGCCCGGGGCGGCGCCCGCGCCGCCGACGTTGATCGCCTCGCTTCCCGCGCAAAGCCCGGTGAGCGCCGGGTCGGTCGCGCAGTAGATTCCGACCGTGGGCCGGCCGAGCGCCGCGGCGAGATGCGTGAGCCCGGTATCGACGCCCACGACCGCGGCGGCATGGGCGAGCAGCGCCGCGGCATCGGCGAGCGTGGTTTGCGGCGCGGCCAGGGCGCCCGGCACCGCGGCCGCGAGCCTCGCCGCGGCGCAGCGCTCGGCCTGACTGCCGCCCGGAAAGACCGCGGTGCACCCGTCGCCGGAAAGCCTGCGCGCGAGCGCGATCCAGCGTTCCTCGGGCCAGCGCTTGGCCGCGCGGCTCGCGGCGTGCAGCAGCACCAGGTACGGCGCTGCCGGCGCCCACGGCGGCGGCGCGGGCGGCGCGACGATTCCATAGTCGGGTGTCGCGTCCGGAACATAGCCGAACACGTTCGCGACGAGCCGGCGGTTGCGCTGCACCGCGTGCCGCCCGCGCGGCACCGCGACGCGCACGTCGTAGAATCGCGCGGCCAGGCGCTCGCGCGCGCTCTTCGCATCGAAGCCGAACGTCGGTGCGCCGGCGAACCCGGCGACGATGCCGCTCTTGATGAGGCCCTGGGTGTCGATCACGTAGTCCCAGCGCCCCGCGCGCAGCGTGGAGCGCAGCGCCGCGAGCCGGCGCCATTGCGCCGGCGCGAGCGGGTGAGCGCGCAGCTGGCGCAGGTTGACCGGGTATGCCTCCGCGACCGCGGGATGCAGGCGCACGAGGTCCGCGTACGCTTCCTCCACCGCCCAGCCGATGTGCGCACCCGGCAGGCGGCGCGCGAGGTCCGTGACGGCGGGAAGGTGGTGGACCACGTCGCCGAGCGAGGAAAGCTTCACGAACAGGATGCGCGGCGCGGGCATGGCGCATTCTAATCCGCCGCCTCAAGGGTAGAATGGCGGCCTTCGCAGCCGCCGTCCCATCGAACCGCCGTGGCGATACCCGCCGACGAGAAGCTCCCCATCACGGTCGCCATCATCGCGCTCAACGCCGCCTCGCAGATCGCGCCGTGCCTCGCGAGCGTGGCCTTTGCCGACGAGGTCCTCGTGGTGGACTCCGGGAGCAGCGACGCGACCGTCGAGATCGCGCGGGGCCACGGCGCGCGGGTCGAGACGCGCGCGTGGCTGGGCTTCGGCCGGCAGAAGCAGCTCGCCGTATCGATCGCGCGCCACGACTGGGTGCTGTGCCTGGACGTCGACGAGCGCGTGAGCGAGCCGCTCGCGCGCTCGATCCGCGCGGCGATGGCGAGCCCGCGCTACCACGCCTGGCGCATGGCGCGCCGCAACCGCTTCCTCGGGCGCTGGCTCGCGCACGGCGAGGGCTACCCCGACTGGACCCTGCGTTTCTTCCACCGCGCGCACGCGAGCTGGTCGAACGACGAGGTGCACGAGGCGGTGCTCACCACCGCCGAGGTCGGGCGCCTGGACGGGGACCTGATGCACGATTCCGCGGAGGACGTCGCCGCCTACCTCGCCAAGCAGAACCGCTACACCACGCTGCACGCGCGCGCGCTCTACGACCAGGGCGTGCGCGCGGGCTACTGGAGGCTCGTCGCGAGCCCGCTCGCGCGCTTCGTGAAGTTCTATTTCCTGCGCCTGGGGTTCCTCGACGGTGGGCCCGGATTCGCGCATATCGCCATCGGCTGCAACAATACGCTCCAGAAGTACCTGAAGCTCATCGAGCTGGACAAGTCGGGCGCGAAGCCCGGGGCGCGAGGCAGGCAATGATCCTGGTGACCGGCGGGGCGGGATTCATCGGCTCCAACTTCGTCCTCGACTGGATCGCGGACGGGGGCGAGCCCGTGGTGAACCTCGACAAGCTCACCTACGCGGGCAACCTCGCGAACCTGGCCGCGCTCGCGGGCGACGAGCGCCACCGCTTCGTGCGCGGCGACCTGTGCGACGGCCAGCTCCTCGAGCGCCTCTTCGCCGAGCACCGCCCGCGCGCGGTGGTGCACTTCGCCGCCGAGAGCCACGTGGACCGCTCGATCCACGGCCCCGCGGCCTTCGTGCAGACCAACGTCGTGGGCACGTTCACGCTGCTCGAGGCGGCGCGCGCGTGGTGGCAGCAGCTCGAGGGCGGCGCGCGCGCGGACTTCCGCTTCGTGCACGTCTCCACCGACGAGGTCTACGGCTCGCTCGCGCAATCCGATCCGCCTTTCACCGAGGCCACGGCGTATGCGCCCAACAGCCCGTACTCCGCCTCGAAGGCCGGCTCGGACCACCTGGTGCGCGCCTACCACCACACGTACGGCCTGCCCGCGATCACCACCAATTGCTCGAACAACTACGGCCCGTTCCAGTTTCCCGAGAAGCTCATCCCGCTCATGCTCGCCAACGCGCTCGAGGGCAAGGCGCTGCCGGTCTACGGCGACGGCCGCCAGGTGCGCGACTGGCTCTACGTGGGCGACCATTGCGAGGCCCTGCGCCTGGTGCTCGCGCGCGGGCGGCCCGGCGAGACCTACAACGTGGGCGGGGACTCGGAGCGGCACAACCTCGAGGTGGTGCACGCGCTGTGCGACGCGCTGCAGGCGGTGCGCCCGCGCGCCGGGGGCTACCGCGGGCTCGTCGCGTTCGTCGCCGACCGCCCGGGGCACGATCGGCGCTACGCCATCGACGCGGGCAAGATCCGCGGCGAGCTCGGCTGGCGCCCGCGCGAGAGCTTCGACAGCGGCCTCGCGCGCACCGTGCGCTGGTACCTCGAGCACGCCGAATGGGTGGCGCAGGTGAAGAGCGGGGAATACCGCCAATGGGTGGAGACCAACTACGCCGCGCGGAGCGCGGCGTGAGCCGGCGCGGGATCATCCTCGCGGGCGGCAGCGGCACGCGCCTGTACCCGGCCACGCGGGTGGTGTCCAAGCAGCTGCTGCCGGTCTACGACAAGCCGATGGTGTACTACCCGCTCTCCACGCTCATGCTGGCCGGCATCCGCGAGATCCTCGTGATCTCCACGCCCCAGGACACGCCGCGCTTCCGCGAGCTGCTGGGCGACGGGCGCGACTGGGGCCTGGAGCTTTCCTACGCGGTGCAGCCCGAGCCGGGCGGGCTCGCGCAGGCCTTCATCGTCGGGCGCAGCTTCGTGGGCGGCGGACCGAGCTGCCTCATCCTGGGCGACAACATCTTCCACGGCCACGACCTCGCCGAGAGCCTGCAGCGCGCCGGCGCGAACGCCGAGGGCGCCACGGTCTTCGCCTACCCGGTGAAGGATCCGCAGCGCTACGGCGTGGTGGAATTCGACGAGCGCGGCCGCGCGGCGAGCATCGAGGAGAAGCCCGCGGAGCCGAAATCGCGCTACGCGGTCACGGGCCTTTATTTCTACGACGCGCAGGTCGTGGAGATCGCCGCGGCGCTCGCGCCCTCCGCGCGCGGCGAGCTCGAGATCACCGACGTGAACCGGCGCTACCTCGAGGCCGGCCGCCTCGCGGTCGAGGTGATGGGCCGCGGCACCGCGTGGCTCGATACCGGCACGCACGAGAGCCTGCTCGAGGCGGCGCACTTCATCGAGACCATCGAGCGCCGCCAGGGCCTGAAGATCGCCTGCCCGGAGGAGATCGCCTATCGCATGGGCTACATCGACGCGCAGCGCCTCGAGCGCCTCGCCGAGCCGATGCGCAAGAACTCGTACGGCCAGTACCTGCTTGCCGTGCTGCGCGACAAGGTGTTCTGAGTGCGCGGCGTCGCCACGGCGATTCCCGGCGTCCTGGTGATCGAGCCGACCGTGTTCGGCGACGCGCGCGGCTTCTTCTTCGAGACCTGGAACCGCAAGGCCTTCGCGCAGCTCGCGGGCGCGGACATCGACTTCGTGCAGGACAACCACTCCGCCTCGGAGCGCGGCGTGCTGCGCGGGCTGCACTACCAGATCCGCCAGCCGCAGGGCAAGCTCGTGCGGGTGGTGGCGGGCGAGGTGTTCGACGTCGCGGTGGACCTGCGTCGCTCCTCGCCCACCTTCGGGCGCTGGGTGGGCGAGCGCCTCTCGGCGCGCAACCGACGCATGATGTGGGTGCCGCCGGGGTTCGCCCACGGCTTCCTGGTGCTGTCGGAAAGCGCGGAGTTCCTCTACAAGGCCACGGACTACTACGCCCCCGAGCACGAGCGCACGCTGCTCTGGAACGATCCCGCGCTCGCGGTCGACTGGCCGCTCGAGGGCGCACCGATCCTCAAGCCCAGGGACGCGGCCGGCGTGCCGCTCGCCGAGGCGGAAACGTACCCGTGATCCGGGCGCTGGTGACGGGGGCCGGCGGCCAGGTGGGCGCCGATCTCGCGCGCGAGCTCGAGGGACGCGCCGAGCTCGTGCTGCACGACCACGCCTCGCTCGACCTTGCGCGCCCGGACGACATCGTGCGGCGCGTGCGCGAGGCGCGCCCGCAGCTGATCCTCAACGCGGCCGCGTACACCGCGGTCGATCGCGCCGAATCGCACGCCGACGAGGCGCGCGCGGTGAACGCCGTGGCACCGGGCATCCTCGGCGAGGAGGCGCGCCGCGCCGGCGCGCTGCTGGTGCACTATTCGACCGACTACGTATTCGACGGCGCCAAGGCCACGCCCTACGGGGAGGACGACGCGCCGGCTCCGGCGGGCGTCTACGGGCGCACCAAGCTCGAAGGCGAGCGCGCGATCGCGGCGAGCGGCTGCGCGCACCTCATCCTGCGCACGAGCTGGGTGTACGCGCCGCGCGGAAGGAACTTCCTGCTCACGATGCTGCGCCTCGCGGCCGAGCGCGAGGAGATCCGCGTGGTGGACGACCAGCGCGGCGCGCCCACCTGGAGCCGCGAGATCGCGCGCGCCACCGCGGCGTTGTTGCGACGGGGCGCGCCGGCGCGGGCGCTCACCGCGGAAGACGTCGAGGCGGCGGCGGCGCACGCGGGGCTCTACCATGCCACCGCGTCCGGGGCGACGACGTGGTTCGGCTTCGCGCAGGCGATCTTCGAGGCCGTGTCCCGGCGCAGGGGCGCCGCGTTCACCGCGCCGCGCCTGGTGCCCATCGCGACGCAGGACTACCCTTTACCCGCCCGGCGCCCGGCCAACTCGCTCCTGTCCGGCGAGAAGCTCGCGCGGACCTTCGGAGTGCGCCTGGCCCCCTGGCGCGAGGCGCTCGAGGAAGCGGTCTCGGAGCTGGCCTAGCCGCGCGCGATCTCGCGCAGCAGGACGAAGCACACGTCGCCGTCGCGGTTGGAGCGCAGCTCCAGCCGGAAGCCCGCCTGCAGCGCGAAGCGCGCCGTATGGAAGAGCCCGATGCCGAGCCCCGCCCCGCCGCGCTCGACCGGCTCGCGGAACAGGTGCCGGACGAGCTCGTCGGGCACCGCGCTGCCGGTGTCGCACACCGCGAGCTCGACGTGGCTTGCATCGCACGCAAGCGCGATCGACAGCGCGATGCCCGGCTCCCGTGCGGCTTTCGCGCGCGCATTCTCGAGGGCGTTCTCGACGAAACTGTCGAAGAGGGTGGACGGAACCGGTGCGCTCGCCTCGATCGAGGCGCGCAAGGCGATTTCCGATCCCGCGAGGCGGCGCTCGAGCTCGTCCCACCACGCCTGCGCGGCGACCGGCAGCTCGCGCGTGGCCACCTCCGGCTCGCGCAGCTTCTCGATGGTCGCGTTCAGCCGTTTGGTGAGCTGCGGGAGCTGGCGCTGCAGCAGCCCCGCGTAGCCGTCGGCGGAATCGCGCGGCGCCATCGAGGTGAGCGCGTAGAGCGACTGCAGCAGGTTCTTCACGTCGTGGGTGAGCCGCGCGCCGGTCTCATGCACGGCCTGCAGGTAGGCGTTCTGGCGCAGGGCGCTCTCGCGCCGCTTGCCTTCGTAGAATTCCCCGACCACCTGCGCGAGCAGGCGCATGTGCAGCAAGAGCGCGGGGGAGAGCTCCATCTCGGTGTGGAAGACGACCTCGAGGTCGTGGTAGGTGAAGCGCGTGGCGTGCCGCGCCTGCTGGCCCAGGCTTCCCTGGGCCCAGGGCGAGCGCCACTCGCACCCGCGCATCCACGGCAGGTCGCTGATCTCCTGCAGGGCCGCCTCGAGGAAGCGGCCCGAGTCGCCCTCGGTCTCCGCCAGCTCCGCCACGCGGCGCATCCAGAGCTCGAAGGGCATGCCCACCGACAGCAGGTAGCGTGAGAAGTACGTGCGCAATCCGCCGAATCCGCGCATCGGGTTCCACAGCACGGCGAAGACCAGCAGTCCCACGCCGAATCCGAGCGCCGTGAGCGCCACCGACGCCTCGTAATTCTCGTTGGTGAAGCGCATGAGCGCCATCGAGCCCAGCACGAGCACGACGCCGAGCTGGAACACGAGCACCGCGTAGAAGAAATCGAACACCTGCCCGCTTTCGGCGCGCGCGGGGCTCAGCGGCAGCACGACGAGCAGCAGCAGGCCGAAGGGAAGCAGCGAGCTGACGAAGCGCGACAGCGCCTCGGGCAGCATGTGGCCGCCGAGGACGAGCGAGGGCACGGCCCACAGCAGCAGGATCGTGAGCACGTACGCGAACGCGACCAGGTAGAAGCGGTTGCGCCGCGCCGCCTCGATCGTGAACACGCGCCCGCCCAGGATGCCGAGCAGCACCAGGAGCCAGGCCACGATCATCCAGCCGGCCAGGAAATAGAGCGTGGCCGCGGTGATCGCGAAGAGGAACACCACCGAGAGCACCTCGAGCTCGCGCTCGGCGGCGAAGAACGGCTGCCAGAGCAGGAACAATCCGAAGTGCACGAGCAACCAGATTCTCTGGAAAATTTCCCCGGGTTGCGACACCAGCGCGGCATGCAGCGCGAGCAGCATCGCGAGCACCACCCAGCGGCGGGCGGCCACGACGGCGGTGGTAAGCCGGTGCGAAAGGGGGGAGGAAATCGACGCCAAGGAGGGGATCGCGCAGGGTAACGGCCGAGGATAATTGAAAATCGCGCGCGGGCGCCAGAAAGCGTCCTGGGTGTCGGCAAGCCGACGCTCGCTGTCGCGGACTCGGACGATCGAGCGGGCCTTGGGAGGCACTCTGGCCGCCCTGCTATTGCAAAATAGGCTTATTAAACAGTATATTGTCCAATTGGCATGGCGATTGCAGGTAAACGGGCAGGAAACGACTCATCACGGAGGCAAGCATGAGAACGAGAAGGCAACAATCCGGCTTCACGCTGGTCGAGATCGCGATCGTGCTGGTGATCATCGGCCTGCTGCTCGGCGGCATCCTCAAGGGCCAGGAGCTCATCAACAGCGCCAAGGTGAAGAACATCGCGAACGACTTTCGCGTGATCCCCACCTACATCTACGCCTACCAGGACAAGTTCAAGGCGCTGCCGGGCGACGATGCCGCGGTGGCCGCCCACGTGACGGGCGCCACGCCCGCCACCACGCCCACCAACGCGCAGGGCAACGGCGTGATCGACGGCCTGTGGAACTCGGCCACGAACACCGACGAGTCCTACCTCTTCTGGCAGCACGTGCGCCTCGCGAACCTCGCTTCGGGACCGACGGACGTAGCCGATCTCACGTATCTCCCGACCAACGCGACCGGCGGCAAGATCGGCATCAGCAGCGCCCAGGACTCGCAGATTGAGATCGACAACTTGGCGGCGAACGCGACCAACCCGATGCGCGGGACCTACCAGGTGTGCTCGAAGGGCATCCTCGGCAAGTTCGCCAAGCAGCTCGACATCCAGATGGACGACGGCAACACGGCTGGTGGCTCCATGCGCGCGCACCTCGATACGGCGGCGCTGGGCTCGGCCTCCACGCCGACCACGAGCGTCGACGACGCGACCAACTACACGGTGTGCATGGTGTTCTGAGTTGTGAGCTGGGGTCAGGTTAGTTTTCGAACCTGTCCCGTTTTCACAGACCAGGGCCCGCTTCGGCGGGCCCTTCGTTTTGGTGCGCCGTGCTGGCCCATGGCGCGTTACTCTCGCATGCCTCGACTGCCGCGCATCGATATTCCCGGCGTTCCGCAGCACTTGATCGTGCGCGGCAACAATCGCAGCGTCATGTTCCGCGACGACGCCGACCGCATCATCTTCCTCAGGTACCTCGAGGAAGCGCTCGATGCCTGCGCCTGCGACCTGCACGCGTACGTCCTGATGGGCAACCACGTGCACCTGCTCGCGACCGGCCACGCGCCTGGGGAGCTGTCCGAGCTGATGCAGCGCGTCGGCCGCAAGTTCGCTCGCGTAGTCAATCTGCGCTGGGGGAGGACGGGAACCCTGTTCGAGGGGCGGTTCAGGTCGAGCCTCGTGGACAGCGAGGCGTACCTCTTCACGTGCATGACGTACATCGAGCTCAATCCGGTGCGCGCGGGAATCGTCGCGGCGCCGGGCGACTACCCATGGTCGAGCTATCGCCAGAATGGAAGCGGGAATCCGCAGGCGCCGCTGGAGCCCCACGCGCTCTACCTGGGCCTCGGTGCCTCGGTGGTCGAGCGGGGCGCGAGCTACCGGCAATTGGTGGAAAGGGGCCTGGGCGACGCGGACTTGGAACGATTGCGCGCGAGCATGCGAAAGTGCCGCGCACTGGGCTCGCCGGAATTCTGTGCGAAGGTCGAGGCGCGCCTGGAGCGGTGCGTCGTGCCGCGAGCGCAGGGGCGACCGAGGAAAAGGGGACAGGTTCGAAATCTAACCTGACCCCATTTCACCATTTCAGCCCAGCAGAAGGCGGATCTCCGCCTTCGCGAGGCGCTCCTGGCTGCCGAGCAGCACCAGCACGTCGCCCGCGCGCAGCACCGTCTCCGGCGAGGGATTGACCTCGCGCGAGTGCTTCCTGCGCACCGCCGTCACCTGAACGTCCATCGCGTCCAGGCCCACCCATGCGAGCGTCTTGCCGACGCAGGCCGCGTCGGGACCCACCACGAGTGTGCGCAGCCGCGGCTGGTCGACATCGGCGACCTCCACATCGGTCACGCCGTGGAAGTATCCGCCGACGAAGCGATAGCGCTCCTCGCGCACTTCGCGCAGGCGGCGCAGCACGCGGTTCAACGGCAGGCCGAGCTGCATCATGGTCTGGGTCGCGAGCATGAGCGAGCCCTCGACCACCTCGGCCACGATCTCGGCGGCGCCGGCCTGCCGCAGGCGCGCCACGTCGCTGTCGTCGAACGTGCGCACGATCACCGGCAGCTCGGGGCGCAGCTCGCGCACGTGGGCGAGGATCGCCAGCGCCTTGGAAGTGTTGGCGAAGCTCACCACCACCGCGGTGGCGCGCGAGAGGGCGGCGGCCACCAGCACCTCGCGGCGCGAAGCATCGCCGTACACCACGGAATCCCCCGCGGCGGCCGCCTCGCGCGCGCGCTCCGGGTCGGCGTCGAGCGCGATCACCGGGATGTTCTCGCGCTCGAGGAAGTGGGCCAGCGCCTGGCCGCTGCGCCCGTAGCCGCAGACGATCACGTGCCCGCGCGTGGCCATCGACTTGACCGCCAGGCTGTGCAGGGCCACGGCGCGCGAGGTCCACTCGCTCTCGATGAGATAGAGCGCGATGCGCTCCATGCGCGCGAGGATCAGCGGGGCGACGAGCATCGAAAGCAACGTGGCCGCGAGCAGCACCTGCGCCGTGGCGGGCCGCATCATGTCCTCGCGCAGCGCGAGCGCGAGCAGCACGAAGCCGAATTCGCCCGCGGGCGCGAGCGCCATCGCGGCGCGCAGCGCCGTGGGCTTGCCGTTGCCGAAGACGCGCGCGAGCCCGTAGATCACCACGAACTTCCCCGTGAGCAGGACCACGAGCAGCCCCGCGATCGCCGCGAAGTGCGCGGCGAGCGAGCGCGGGTCGAGCAGCATGCCGATGGTCACGAAGAAGAGGCCGAGCAGCACGTCGCGGAACGGCTTGATGTAGTCCCCGACCTGGTAGCGGTACTCGGTCTCCGAGATGAGCATGCCCGCGAGGAAGGCGCCGAGTGCCAGCGACAGCCCGGCCTGGTCGGTCACCCAGGCGAGCCCCAGGGTCACCAGCAGCACGAAGAGCACGAAGAGCTCGGACGATTTCTGGCGCGCCACGAGGTCGAAGAGCGCCCGCGTGAGGCGCTGGCCCAGCCAGAGCACGATCGCCAGCACGATCGCGGCCTTGGCGAGGGCCACGCCGATCGCCATCGCGATCTCGCCCTTCGAGAGCGCGAGCGCCGGGATCAGCACGAGCAGCGGGATCACCGCGAGGTCCTGGAAGAGCAGCACGCCCATCGCCTGGCGGCCGTAGTCGCTGTGCAGCTGCGCGCGGTCGGCGAGCGACTTGGAGATGATCGCCGTCGAGGACATCGCGGCCACGCCGCCCACGATGAGACCCGCGCGCCACGATTCCCCGGTGGCGAACGCCCCCGCGGCGCCCAGCGCCAGGATCGTGGCCACCTGCGCGCCCCCGAAGCCGAAGACCGTCCGGCGCATCGCCATCAGCTGGGGCAGGCTGAACTCGAGCCCGACGGAGAACATCAGGAAGACGACCCCGAATTCCGCGAGGTAGCGCTGAGCCTCGGTGGCGGGCACGAACCCGAGCGCGTTGGGCCCGACCAGGGCGCCGACGATGAGGTAGCCGAGGATGGCCGGCATCGAAAGCTGGCGGAAGACCACCACCACGGCGACCGCCGAGGCGAGCAGGATCAGCGCGACGGAAAGGGCGTCGTGCATGGGGCGGCGCGGCGGCGGTGGAGGGGCATTGGATTTATACTTCCCGGCTCATGACGAATCTACTACAACCCCATGCGCTGGCCGACTCGGAGCGCTTCCTGGAGCTCGCGCGCAACGTCCTCGACATCGAGGCCGACGCGGTGCGCGCGCTCAAGGCGCGCCTGGGCGAGGCCTTCCTCGCCGCGCACCGTTTGATGTTCGAGACGCGGGGCCGCGTGGTGGTGACCGGCATGGGCAAGTCGGGGCACGTGGCGCGCAAGATCGCCTCCACGCTCTCCTCCACGGGCACGCCTTCGTTCTTCATGCACCCCGGCGAGGCGAGCCACGGCGACCTCGGCATGCTCACCGCGCAGGACGTCGTGCTCGCGATCTCGTATTCCGGCGAGACCGAGGAGATCCTCAAGGTGCTCCCGCTCATCAAGCGGCGCGGCGCGCCGGTGATCGCGATCACCGGGCGGGCGAACTCCACGCTCGCGAGCGAGGCCGACGTGCACCTGGACGGCAGCGTCGAGAAGGAGGCCTGCCCGCTCAACCTCGCGCCCACCGCCAGCACCACCGCCACGCTCGCGCTGGGCGACGCGCTCGCCGTGGCCCTGCTCGAGGCGCGCGGCTTCGGCAGCGACGACTTCGCGCTGCACCACCCGGGCGGCTCCCTCGGCCGACGGCTGCTCGTGCACGTGTCCGACATCATGCGCAAGGGCGAGCAGCTGCCGCGCAACGCGCCGGACGCGATGCTGCCCGAGGCGATCCTCGAGATGTCGAGGAAGGGCCTGGGCATGACCGCGGTCGTCGACGCGGACGACAAGCTCCTGGGCGTCTACACCGACGGCGACCTGCGCCGCACCCTCGAGAAGCACGACATGATCCGCAATGTGCGCGTGGGCGACGTGATGACCGCGAACCCGCGCACCATCGCGCCGGAGAAGCTCGCCGCGGAAGCCGCGCAGATGATGCAGGCCCACCGCATCGGCGGGCGCCTGCTGGTGACCTCGGCGCAGGGGCGCCTGGTCGGCGCGGTCACCTTCGAGATGCTGCTCGCGGCCGGGGTCGTCTAGATTGGATGACCTCCTGGAGCGTGCCCGGGGCGTGCGGCTCGCCATCTTCGACGTGGACGGCGTGCTCACCGACGGCACGCTCTACATCGGCGCGCAGGGCGAGGCGCTCAAGGCGTTCAACATCCACGACGGCCACGGCGTGAAGATGCTGCTCGCGGCCGGCGTGGACGCGGCGATCCTCTCGGGGCGCGCTTCGGAGGCGACGGCGCTGCGCGCGCACGAGCTCGGCATCGCGCACGTCGTGCAGGGTGCCGCGGACAAGGTCGCCGCCTTCGAGGCGCTGCTGCGCGAGCTGCGCCTCGGGCCGGGCGCGTGCGCGTTCGTGGGCGACGACCTGCCGGACCTGCCGGTGATGGAGCGCTGCGGGCTCGCGGTCGCGGTGGCCGACGCGGTGGACGCGGTCAAGGCGCGCGCGCACTACGTGACGCGCGCCGGCGGCGGGCGCGGCGCGGTGCGCGAGTTCTGCGAGCTGGTGCTGCGCGCGCAGGGCAGGCTCGCCCCGCCGCCCCCGGCATGACCGACGCGCGCCGCCGCCCAGCCGCCCATGGTGCGACCGACCTCCTGGCTTCCGCTCACGGTGCTCGGGCTGCTCGTGGCGATGACGCTGTGGCTGAACCAGCTCGTGCAGCCCGGCGCGACGCACGGGGGCGGCGCGCTGCGCCACGATCCGGACACGATGGTGGAGAAGTTCAACGCGCGCAAGCTGGGCGAGGACGGCCGCGTGCTCTACACCCTGGCCGCGCGGAAGATGGTACATTATCCCGACGACGACTCGGCGTTCCTGGAGTCGCTCACCCTCGAGGCCTTCGAGCCCCGGCAGCCCAAGATCACGATCACCGCCGATCACGGCCGCCTCGAGCGGGGCGGGGATCGGGTGTGGATCGAGGGGCACGTGGTGCTCGTGCGCGAGGGCGACGAAAACATGGAGCCGGTGCACATCGCCACGAACCGCCTCCTCGTGCTGCCCGACGAGGGCGTGGCGCGCACCTCGAGCGAGGTGACGCTCACGAGCCCGTCGGGACGCGCCGTCGCCGAGGGCCTCGAGCTCGACAACAAGGCGCGCACGCTCAGGCTGGACCGCGTGCGCGCGTACTACAAGCCTTCCCGCTGATGCGCACCGCCGCCACGATCCTCGCCGCCGCACTGGCGCTCGCCGCCCCCGCCGCGCTTGCCGAAAAGGCCGACCGCGAGAAGGAGATCGTGGTGGGCGCCGATCGCCTGCTGGCCGACGACGCGCACAAGTCCAGCGCGTTCGAGGGCAACGTCGTGGTGACCCAGGGCACGATGCGCATGACCGCGTCGAAGGTCACGGTGCGGGAGGACGCCGAGCGCCACAAGTACTACGTGGCCATCGGCTCGCCGGTGACCTTCCGGCAGAAGCTCGACAATTCCGACGAGTGGGTCGAGGGCTATGCCGAGCGCGCCGAATTCGACGACCGCAACGACGTGCTGCGCCTCTACAACCACGCGCGCGTGAAGCGCAGCCAGAACGAGATCGCGGGCGACTTCATCTCCTACGACATGCGCAAGGAGCTCGCCGAGGTCTCCGGCGCCCCGCCCGGCGCGGCCCCGGTCACCGCGTCGCGCGTGAAGGCGATCATCCTGCCGCCCAGGCAGGGCGCGGCGGGCGCGCAGCCCGAGGCGCCGCCCCTCGAGCTCAAGCCCGACCAGGGAACGCACTAGATGCCTCCCGCCGCGAACGCCGCCTCGCAACGCCTCACGCTGGTGAGGCCCGAGCCGCACTCCTCGGTGCTGCGCGCCGAGGGCCTCATGAAGCGCTATCGCAAGCGCACCGTGGTCTCCGACGTCTCGCTCGCGGTGGAAAGCGGCGAGGTGGTGGGGCTGCTGGGGCCCAACGGGGCGGGCAAGACCACCTGCTTCTACATGATCCTGGGCCTCGTTCCGATCGATCGCGGCGTGGTGACGCTCGACGGGGAGGACCTCACGCACCTGCCGATCTTCCGGCGCTCGCGCCTGGGCCTGTCGTACCTGCCGCAGGAGGCTTCGATCTTCCGCAAGCTCACGGTGGCGCAGAACATCCAGGCGGTGCTCGAGCTGCAGGGGCTCGAGGACGAGGAGGTGGACGCGCGCCTGCAGCAGCTGCTGGACGACCTGCACATCGGGCACCTGCGCGCGAGCCCCGCGCTCTCGCTCTCGGGCGGGGAGAGGCGGCGCGTGGAGATCGCGCGGGCGCTGGCGACGAGCCCGCGCTTCATCCTGTTGGACGAGCCCTTCGCCGGCGTCGATCCCATCGCGGTGCTCGACATCCAGCAGATCATCCGCTTCCTCAAGGAGCGCGGCATCGGCGTGCTCATCACCGATCACAACGTGCGCGAGACGCTCGGCATCTGCGACCACGCCTACATCATCAACCAGGGAACGGTGCTCGCCTTCGGGAAGCCGCAGGATATCGTCTATAATGAAGCGGTCCGAAAGGTGTATCTCGGGGAGAACTTCCGCCTCTAGCGGACAGTCGGTTCCGTCCGGGAACCTTCGACATGAAGCACAGCCTCCAGCTCAAGCTATCGCAGCATCTCACGCTCACCCCGCAGCTCCAGCAATCCATCCGGCTGCTGCAGCTGTCGACGGTGGAACTGAACCAGGAGCTCGAGCGCTACCTGGCGGAGAACCCGCTGCTCGAACGCGCCGACCTCGCCTCCGGCGATGACGCGCAGCCCGCGGTTTCGGGCGGCGGGGACGCGCAGGCGCAGGCGCCGGGCCCGTCCGACGAGGGGCGCGAGGAATCCGCGAGCCTCGCCGAGGACCACGGCTTCGGCGACGAGCACGCCCCCACGGGAGGATCGCGGCGCGACGACGACGAGCGCGACGATTTCACCCAGTTCGCCGCCTCCGAGCCCACGCTGCACGAGCACCTGCTGCAGCAGATCGCGCTCACCGGGCTCACCTCGCGCGACAAGCGCATCGCCGAATTCGTGGTGGGCCACCTCGACGAGGACGGCTACCTCAAGAGCGAGCTCGAGGAGCTGCGCCAGTCGGCGATCGCGGCCATGTCGGACGTCGAGATCGAGGAGCTGCAGATCGCGTTGAGGCACGTGCAGAACCTCGAGCCCACCGGCGTGGGCGCGCGCGACGCGGCCGAGTGCCTCGGCCTGCAGCTGCGCGCGATGCCCGAGGACACACCCTTCCGCGACGCCGCCATCGAGCTCGTGACCCGGCACCTGGACGTGCTCGCGGCGCGCGACTTCACGCGCCTGAAGCGCCTGCTCGGCCTGCCGGAGGACGACCTGCGCGAGGTGCACGCGCTCATCCTCACCCTGGACCCGAAGCCCGGCCGCGCGTTCGACCAGGGCGACGTGCGCTACATCGTGCCCGACGTCGTGGTGCGCAAGCTCGCCGGGCGCTGGAACGCGGCGCTGAACCGCGACGCGATGCCGCGCCTGCGCATAAACAAGATGTACGCCGACATCCTGCAGGCCTCGCGGGGCAACGGCGGCAAGCACCTCACGGGACAGCTGCAGGAGGCGCGCTGGCTCATCAAGAACGTGCAGCAGCGCTTCGACACCATCCTGCGCGTGACCCAGGCGATCGTCGACCGGCAGAGGAACTTCTTCGAGCACGGCGAGGTCGCGATGCGCCCGCTCGTGCTGCGCGAGATCGCCGAGGCGGTGGGGCTGCACGAATCCACGATCTCGCGCGTGACCACGCAGAAGTACATGCTCACCCCGCGCGGGATCTTCGAGCTCAAGTACTTCTTCGGCAGCCATGTTTCAACTGACACGGGCGGGGCCTGTTCGGCGACCGCCATCCGTGCTTTGATCAAGCAGCTGGTGGCGGCCGAGGACGGACACAAGCCGCTCTCCGACCACCGCATATCGGACATCCTCGCGCAGCAAGGCATCCAGGTGGCGCGGCGGACCGTGGCCAAGTATCGCGAGGCCATGCACATCCAGCCCGCCAACCTCCGGAAGTCGATCTGAAGGCGGGGCTGCGAAGCACCGCGAAACCGATCTGAAAGGGAGCCCCCGATGAACCTGCACCTGACCGGCCACCACGTCGAGATCACGTCCGCCATCCGCGACTACGTCGTGTCGAAGCTCGAGCGCATCAACCGCCACTTCGACCACGTGATCGACGTGACCGTGATCATGACCGTGGAGAAGCTCGACCAGAAGATCGAGGCCAACGTGCACCTGTCGGGCAAGGACATCCACGTGCAGTCCCACGAGCCCGACATGTACGCGGCGATCGACTGCCTCATCGACAAGCTCGACCGGCAGGTGATCAAGCACAAGGAACGCTTCCAGGTGCTGCGCCACGGCTCCGGCATCAAGCGCATCCCGCAGGCCTAGCGCGGCCGCGCCATGAACCTCGTCTCGCGCCTGCTTCCCCTCAACCACGTGCTGCTCGGGCTGGACGTGAGCAGCAAGAAGCGGCTGTTCGAGCAGATCGGGCTGCTGTTCGAGAACTCGCGCCAGATTCCCCGCGCGCGCGTCTTCGACAGCCTCTTCGACCGCGAGAAGCTCGGATCCACGGGCCTGGGATACGGCGTGGCGATCCCGCACGGGCGCATCCGCACGCTCAAGGAGCCGGTATGCGCCTTCGTGCGCACCGCCGCGCCGATTCCGTTCGAGGCCCCCGACGGCGAGCCGGTGAGCCTCATCTTCGCGATGCTCGTGCCCGAGCACGCGACCGAGGCGCACCTGGAGCTGCTCTCCGAGCTGGCGCAGATGTTCAGCGACGCCTCGCTGCGCGACGCGCTCGCCGCCACCGACGACATCCAGGCGGCGCACCGGCTGATCACCGAGTGGTCGCCCTATGCCCCGGCTCAGCGTACAGCAGCTGTTTGACGAGCGCCGCGAGCGCCTGGGCCTCGCCTGGGCCGGCGGCGCCGCGGGTGCCGCGCGCGAGTTCGACGGCGAGGCGCTGCACAGGCCGGGCGTGGGCCTCATCGGCCACCTGAACCTGATCCACCCGCTGCTCGCGCAGGTGCTGGGCCCGCGCGAGGTCGACTATCTCGCGCATCTCGAGGCGCAGGTGCTCGGCCCCACCGCCGGGCGCATCTGTGCGGGCGACACGGTGTGCGTGATCGTGTGCGACGGCGTCCCGGCGCCCGACGCGCTGGCGCGGGCCGCCGAAAGCGCGGGCACGGCGCTGCTCACGTCCACCGAGCCCAGCCAGCACGTGATCAACGTGCTGCGCCCTTACATGCAGCAGGAGCTGGGCGAGGTGACGACGCTGCACGGCGTGATGCTCGACGTGCTCGAGATCGGGGTGCTCATCACCGGGGACTCCTCGATCGGCAAGAGCGAGCTCGCCCTCGAGCTCATCTCGCGCGGCCACGGCCTGGTGGCCGACGACGTGGTCGAGCTGCAGCAGATCGGGCCCGAGACGGTGCAGGGACGCTGCCCGCCGATGCTGCGCGACTTCCTCGAGGTGCGCGGGCTGGGCGTGCTCAACATCCGCTCGATCTTCGGCGAGACGGCGGTGCGCCCGCGCAAGGCGCTGCGCCTCATCGTGCACCTCGAGGCGCCCGCGGGCGGCCACGAGCCGAGGAACCGGCTGGCCACGCGCTCGGGCACGCAGGAGATCCTGGGCGTGGAGATCCCCACCGTGACGCTCGCGGTCGCGCCCGGCCGCAACCTCGCGGTGCTGGTGGAGGCGGCGGTGCGCAACCACATCCTGCTCACGCGCGGCATGGACTCGACGCGCGAGTTCATTTCGCGCCAGGAAGCGGCGATGCGCCCGGGAAACCACACGGCGCCCGAAGACGGCGAGTGATGCAGCTCGTCCTCGTTTCCGGCTTGTCCGGGTCGGGCAAGAGCGTGGCCCTCAAGGCCCTCGAGGACGCGGGCTACTTCTGCGTCGACAACCTGCCCGCGGACCTGGTGGGCCCGCTCGCCGACTACGCGCTGGGGCTGGGCGAGGCGAAGGTGGCCATCAGCACCGATGCGCGCAGCCGCGAAAGCCTCGGGCGCCTGCCCGCCATCGTCGAGAAGGAGCGCGCGCGCGGCAGCGACGTGCGCGTGGTCTTCCTCGACGCCACCGACGAGAGCCTGCTGCGGCGCTTCGCCGAGACGCGCCGCCCGCACCCGCTCGCGCGCGCGGGGCAGTCGCTGCTCGAGGCCATCGCCGAGGAGCGCCGCGTGCTCGCCTGGCTCGCCGAGACCGGGCAGCGCATCGACACCAGCGCGCTCACGCCTTCGCAGCTGCGCGGGTGGATGCAGGATCTCGTGGTCGTCGACCGCACGCGCCTCGCGCTGTGCTTCGAATCCTTCGGCTACAAGGGCGGCGTGCCGCTGGACGCGGACTTCGTGTTCGACGCGCGCTGCGTGGTGCCCAATCCGCACTACGACCCGCGCCTGCGCCCGCTCACCGGGCACGATCGCGAGGTCATCGACTTCCTCGAGCGCGAGACGCAGGCCGGGATATTGATCGAGGACATCCAGCGCTTCCTCCAGCGCTGGCTGCCGCGCTTCATGCTCGAGCAGCGCGCCTCGCTCACGGTGGCCATCGGCTGCACCGGCGGGCGGCATCGCTCGGTGTACATCGCCGACCAGCTCGCCGAGCGCTTCGCCTCCGAGTACCAGGTCGTGCTGCGCCACCGCGACCTGAAGGACTAGCGCGCCGGGGCGCGCTCGCCGATGCTCAACCCCTTCGCCCCGTCCCGGCGCACCGAGACGGTCCCGATCTTCCCGCTGAACGCGGTGCTCTACCCGGGGGCGGCGCTGCCGCTGCGCATCTTCGAGGTGCGCTACATCGACATGGTCCGCGACCGGCTGAAGGGCGACAAGCCGTTCGGCGTGTGCCTCATCCGCGAGGGCGCGGAAGTCGGCGCGCCCGCGGTGCCCGAGACCGTCGGCTGCCTGGCGCGCATCGCCGAGTGCGACGTGGAGCACCCGCCGGTGCTCAAGGTGCGCGCCGAGGGACTGGAGCGCTTCCGCATCGTGTCCACCGCGACCACGCCCCAGGGGCTCATCGTGGGCGAGGTGGAGCGCTTCGCGCCCGAGCCGGCCGCGCCCGACGCGCCGGGGCTCGCGCCGTGCGCGCAGTTCCTGCAGAAGGCGATCGCGGGGATCGGCGTGGCGCGCTTCGTCGAGCCGCTGCGCTTCGAGGACGCGAGCTGGGTGAGCTTCCGCCTGGCCGAGATCCTGCCGCTGCGCGGCGACGTGAAGCAGAAGCTGCTCGAGCTCACCGACGCGACGCTGCGCCTGGCGATACTGGAGAAGTTCCTGCGCCAGCAGCGATTGATCTGAGCAGGCGCTTCACGGGGCTGGGCAGCGCCGCGCCCGCGACGTCCTGGAGCGCGAGCCAGCTCGCCGCGCGCCCCGCTGGCAGCCGCCCCCGGCCGCGCGCCTCGATGCGCCACGGGGTGACCTCCAGCGTGAAGTGGGTGAACGCATGCTCGAAGGCCGCGAGCGGGGCGACCGCGCGCGCGGCGAGCCCCCAATCGCGCTCGAGCACGCGACGCGGCGCGGCCGCGGCGTCGGCTTCGGGCAGCGACCACAGGCCGCCCCAGATGCCGCGCGCCGGGCGCTTCTCGAGCAGCACCTCGCCGCGGGAGAGCACCACCAGCATCGCGATGCGCCGGCGCGGCCGCTCGCGTCGCACCCGCGGCGCAGGCAGCTCGCCGATGCGTCCCGATGCGAGCGCCACGCAGTCCGCCGCGACGGGGCAGAGCAGGCAGCGCGGCTCGCGCGCGATGCAGACGCCGGCGCCCAGGTCCATCAAGCCCTGGGTGTAGGTTTCCATGTCGCGGCGCGGCATGCGGGACTCGGCTTCCGTCCACAGCCGCGCGAGCGTCGCAGCGCCGGCCGGATCGCCCCCGATGCCGGCATGGCGGCTCAGCACGCGGCGCACGTTGGCATCGAGGATCGCGCGCCGTTCGCCGCGCGCCAGCGCGCAGACCGCCGACGCCGTCGAGCGTCCCACGCCGGGCAGCGCCGCAAGCGCGTCGAAGGTGGCAGGAAATTCGCCCCCGTGCTCGCGCACGACCGCCTGCGCCGCACGGTGCAGGTTGCGGGCGCGCGCGTAGTAGCCCAGGCCGCTCCACGCGGCCATCACCGCGTCCGCTTCCGCATCGCCGAGCGCGCGCACCGTGGGGAATAGCGCGAGGAAGCGTGCGTAGTAGGGGATGACCGTCGCGACCTGCGTTTGCTGCAGCATCACTTCGGAGAGCCAGATGCGGTAGGCGTCGCGCGTGCCCTGCCAAGGCAGGTCGTGGCGGCCGTGTGCGCGCTGCCAGCGCACGACGCGCGCGGCGAAGCTGGGCGAGGAGGGGGGCCTGCGGGGGGCGGGGGTGCGGGGCATGCCCTGGAGTGTAGCGGCCGGACGCGCGAGCGCGGGATTGGAGCGGGTGAAGGGAATCGAACCCTCGTCGTAAGCTTGGGAAGCTTCTGCTCTGCCATTGAGCTACACCCGCGGCTCGCGACGCATTTTACCGGTTCGCGCTCCCGGGCGGCGGTTCGTCGCAATCCGCCGTCGCCGGCCCCGGCGAGGCGGTAGCATGGCGCCATGGCCTCGAACCCCGGCCGCGACCTCGACGGCAACCGCCACCCGCTGGAGCTGATCCCGTACTTCCGGCGCTTCCGGCCGAGCCTCGCCCGCGACCTGATCTACACCCTCATCTGGAGCTGGGTGCTGGGCACGCTCTTCCTCCTGATCGCCACGGGAACCTCGGGCAAGCTGCCCTCGTGGCATGTCTACGGCATCTATCTCTTCGTCTCGGCCTGCATCGGCTTCGCGACCCATGCGGGGTTCGCCGCGGGCAAACGGCTGGGGATCGAGGGCTGGTCGCGCATTCGGGGCCTCGTGCCGAGGACCGTGTATTTCACCGGCATCCCGCTGGCCGGCGTGATCGCGGGCTTCTGGCTCGCCTCCCAGTTCATCGACATCGGCTTCGACCACTGGATCAGCAGTCCCGGATGGATCGTGGCGATCGCCAGCACCAGCGTCGTGATCTCGGCCATCCTCGCCTCGATCTTCTTCTGGCGCGAGCGCGAGGCGCGCGCCCAGGCGCGCTACGAGCAGGAGCGCGTGCGAGCCGAACGCGTGGAGCGCGAGGCGGTGCTCGCCAACCTGCGCGCGCTCCAGGCCCAGATCGAGCCCCACTTCCTCTTCAACACGCTCGCCAACGTGGCGAGCCTCGTCGACTCCGACCCGGCGCTGGCCAAATGCATGCTCGAGAGCTTCATCCGCTTCCTGCGCGCCTCGCTCGCCGCCACGCGCACCGACACGACCACGCTCGGTGCGGAGGGGGAGCTCATCGCCGCCTACCTCGACGTGCTGCGCGTGCGCATGGGCGGGCGCCTCGCCTACACCATCGACATCCCGACGGAGCTCGCGGCGTTCTCCATCCCGCCGATGTTGCTGCAGCCCGTGGTGGAGAACGCGATCCGCCACGGCCTCGAGCCAAAGCTGGAAGGCGGCGCCGTCGCCTTCGGGGCGCACCGCGATGGCGCCGACCTCGTGATCGAGGTCGCCGACAGCGGGGTCGGGTTCGCGCCGACCACGCATGGGGGCGTGGGGCTCACCAACCTGCGCGACCGGCTGCGCGGGCTC
Organism: uncultured beta proteobacterium; assembly: GCA_963792865.1. Taxonomy (GTDB): domain Bacteria; phylum Pseudomonadota; class Gammaproteobacteria; order Burkholderiales; family Usitatibacteraceae; genus Usitatibacter. The sequence continues at coordinate 80,672 of CAWBYB010000014.1, read as the reverse complement.
TACGGCGAGCGCGCGGCGCTCGCGGTGGCCGATCGCGCGGCGGGCGGCGCGCTGGTGACGATCCGCATCCCGGCGTGAGCGCGCGCGCACTCATCGCCGACGACGAGGCGCACCTCGCCGAGCACCTGCGCGCGCGCCTGCGCAGCCTCTGGCCGGAGCTCGACGTGCTGCCGCTCGCCGCCAACGGACTCGAGGCGCTGCGCGCGATCCAGGACGAGCAACCCGAGGTCGCGTTCCTCGACATCCGCATGCCGGGCCTCACGGGCCTGGAGCTCGCGCGGCGCGTGGACACGGACACCCACGTGGTGTTCGTGACGGCGTTCGACCAGTACGCGGTGGAAGCCTTCGATCGCGATGCCGTCGACTACCTGCTGAAGCCCGTGACCGACGAGCGGCTCGCGAAGTGCGTCGAGCGGCTGCGCGCAAAGCTCGCGGCGGCGGAGCGCGCCCCGGCGTTGGACGAGGTGATCGCGAAGCTCGCCCGCGCGATCCCCGGGGCCGGCGGGCGGCTGCGCTGGGTGCGCGCCCTCAAGGGCGAGCTCGTGCACCAGATCGCGGTCGACGACGTGCTCTATTTCCGGGCGGCGGACAAGTACACCTGCGTGGTGACGCGCGAGGGCGAGTCCCTGATCCGCATGCCGCTCGCGGAGCTCGCCGCCCAGCTCGACGGCGAGGTGTTCTGGCAGATCCACCGCGGCACGCTGGTGAACCTGGAGGAGGTGGCCGCCACGCGCCGCGACCTCGCCGGGCGCGTGTACGTGAAGCTCAAGGACGGCCGCACCGAGCTCGCCGTGAGCCGGGCCTACGCGCACCGCTTCCGGCAGATGTGAGCGCAAGCCAGCCCGCGCGCCGGGGCTTGCGTATAGAATTTCCCTTCCATGTCCGCGCCCATCCGGATCACCCTGAACGGGGCGCCGCGCGAGCTGCCCGCCCCGCTCACGTTCTCGCAGCTGCTCGACGAGCTGGCACTCGCCGGCCGGCGGCTCGCGGTCGAGCGCAACGGCGAGATCGTGCCGCGCAGCCGCTTCGCCGAGGCGCGCCTGGCGGACGGCGACCGCGTCGAGGTCGTGATGGCGGTGGGAGGAGGCTAGAGTGAACGCACCGGAAAAGATCGAAGCGGGCGACGCGCTCGTCGTCGCGGGGAAGGCCTACCGCTCGCGCCTGCTGGTCGGCACCGGCAAGTATCGCGACTTCGAAGAGACGCGCCAGGCCGTCGAGGCGAGCGGCGCCGAGATCGTCACGGTCGCGATCCGCCGCACCAACATCGGCCAGAACGCGGGCGAGCCCAGCCTGCTCGAGGCGCTGCCCCCGTCGCGCTACACCATCCTGCCCAACACCGCCGGGTGCTACAGCGCCGAGGACGCGGTGCGCACGCTGCGCCTCGCGCGCGAGCTCCTCGACGGGCACGCCCTGGTGAAGCTCGAGGTGCTCGGCGACGCTCGGTCGCTCTATCCCAACATGCCGGCGACCCTCGCGGCGGCGAAGATCCTCGTCGAAGAGGGCTTCCAGGTGATGGCCTACTGCAGCGACGATCCCATCATGGCGAAGCAGCTCGAGGAGCTGGGCTGCGTCGCGGTGATGCCTCTCGCCTCGCTCATCGGCTCGGGAATGGGCATCCTCAACCCGTGGAATCTGCAGATCATCATCGATCGCGTCCGCGTGCCGGTGCTGGTCGACGCGGGCATCGGCACCGCCTCCGACGCGGCGGTCGCGATGGAGCTGGGCTGCGATGGCGTGCTCATGAACACCGCCATCGCGAAGGCGCGCGAGCCGGTGCGCATGGCGCGCGCGATGAAACTCGCGGTCGAGGCCGGGCGCGAGGCCCATCTCGCGGGACGCATGCCGAAGAAGCCCTACGAAGCGAGCCCGAGCTCGCCCGATTCCGGGCTCATCCAGAAGAGCGCCTAGGCGCTTTAGAAGCGCCAGCTCACGCCGACCGAGAAGAGGTCGCCCTCGGGATCGCCGGTGAGCGGGGTGCCCAGCGGCGTGTAGCGTTCCACCTCGGCGCGGATTCCCAGCGCGGCGTTGAAGTCGTAGCGCACGCCCAGGCCGTAGCGCAGGCGCGTGCGCGCGGCCCCGTCGCCCAGCAGCGACACGGAATACGGCGTGAACGGATTGCGCGGATCGCCATGGTAGGCGCCCAGGCGCCCGTAGAACGAGAAGTGCCACAGGGGCAGCGTGGCGATCGTGTCGACGCCGAAGCCGCTGGCGCGAAACGGCGTGCCCGGCAGCGCGGAGGCGAACGGATCGGGCGTGGCACGCCCGGAATCGTTGAGCTCGCCCTCGACCGAGAGGTAGCGCGAGTACTTGTAGCCCAGCTTCAGGCCGAAGCCGCTGTCCGGTGCGGACGCGGGGGCGGGCATCGTCGAGAAGGAATACAGCGCGGAGGACAATCCCAGGGCGGAGCGCGGGGGCTTGAGCGTGCCGACGTAATCCGCGGCGAAAGCCGCGGACGCCATCGACGCGCAGGCAACTCCCAGCAAACCCAAGCCGAGCTTCATCGTCTACACCATCCTTTGGGATCAATTTAGGCCCCGACCCCAACCCTGTCAATTCGATGGGTTCGCCTATAATCGCCGCCTCTGCCATGCCGCCATCCCTAGTGACCCACCGTCCCATCCGCAGCTACGTATTGCGGCAAGGGCGGTTCTCCCCTGCCCAGCAGCGCGCGTATGCCGAGCTGCTGCCGCGCTTCGGCGTCGCCTATCGCACCGCGCCGCTCGATTTCGCGGCGCTGTTCGGGCGCAACGCGCCGGTGGTGGCCGAGATCGGTTCGGGCATGGGCGAGACCACCGCGCGCATCGCCGCTGAAAATCCGGGCAACGACTACCTCGCGATCGAGGTCCACGCCCCCGGCGTGGGCAGCCTGCTCAAGCGTCTCGCGGACGCAGGCATCGGCAACGTGCGCATCGTGCCCCACGATGCGGTCGAGGTGATGCGCGACATGGTGCCTCCCGGATCGCTCGCGGCGATCCACGTGTTCTTTCCCGATCCCTGGCCCAAGAAGCGCCACCACAAGCGCCGGCTGCTGCAGCCCGAATTCGCCGCGCTGGCCGCTTCGCGCCTCGCCCCGGGCGGCCACTTGCACGTTGCCACTGATTGGCAGGACTATGCGCAGCATGTGCTCACCGTGCTCTCCGGCGTCGCCGCCCTGCGCAACACCGCGCGCGACTTCGCTCCGCGTCCGCCCTCGCGGCCCGAGACCAAGTTCGAGCTGCGCGGCCGGCGCCTGGGTCACGGCGTCTGGGACATCGTCTTCGTGCGGGCCTGATCGGTGAGCAACGCGCGCGCTCGTCGTCGCTTGCTGCGCATGATCGCCACCGGGGGCGCGCTGGGTGCGGGCGGCCTCTCCGCGTGGATGTCGGAGGCGCTCGCCAAGGGGGACCTGGGCACCGTGCAGGGCGTGAACCGCCTGGACGGCACCGCGAGCGTCGACGGCAAGCCCGCCCGGACCGGCACGCCCGTGGCCCTGGGCCAGCGCGTGGCCACGGGACCGAGGAGCCAGGCCCTGATCGTGATCCACGGCGACGCGTTCCTGCTGCGCTCCGATACGGCGATCGAGACGCGCGCCCACGAAGGCGTCCTCGCGGGGCTGCTGGTCACCACCGGCAAGGTGCTCTCGGTGTTCGCGCGCAAGCCCGTGGCCATCACGGCGGCCTACGCCACCATCGGCATCCGCGGCACCGGCTGCTACCTCGAGGTGCTGCCCGAGGACGTCTACTTCTGCCTGTGCTACGGCGAGGCGGTGGTCCAGGGGCCGGGCATGTCCGACAAGGTCGTGAAGACCACGCACCACCAGGATCCGCTGCTGCTGAGCGAGTCCGGCGGCATCATGCGCGCGGACCCGGGCAAGTTCCGCAACCACACCGACGCCGAGCTGATCATGCTCGAGGCGCTGGTGGGGCGCGAGCCGCCGTTCGTCAAGGACGGGCCGTATCCCCCGGGGAAATACTGACCGGGGTGCCGGGCGGCGGCGCTTCCCGCGCCGGAAGGAAAGGCTCGAGCAGATCGTTCAGGAAGCGCTGTCCCTTGCGCGTGGGGCGAATCGCCAGGTGGTCGCGCTCGATGAGGCCCGCTTCCTCCGCGGCCGCGAGCTCGCGTTCCACCACGGTGATCGCAAGGCCCGTGCGCTGTGCGAAGAGCGCTACCGGGAAGCCCTCGGTCAGGCGCAGCGCGTTGAGCATGAACTCGAACGGCAGCTCGCGGGCGGCGAGCTCGCGCGCCTCGCGCACCGCGCCGCCTTCGAGGGCGCCGCGCAGATACGCCGCCGGATTGCGCACGCGCGTCTCGCGCACGATGCGCTCCCGGAACGAGACCTTCGCGTGCGCGCCGGCGCCGATGCCGAGGTAGTCGCCGAATGTCCAGTAATTGAGATTGTGGCGCGCGCGATGCCCCGGGCGCGCGAACGCCGAGGTCTCGTAATGCTCGTAGCCCGCGCCGGCCAGCTCGGCCTCGATCGCCTCCTGCATGTCCGCGGCGAGGTCGTCGTCGGGTAGCGCGGGCGGATGGCGGTGGAACTGCGTGTCGGGCTCGAGGGTGAGGTGGTAGGCGGAGACGTGGGGCACGCCGGCCGCGATCGCCGCGCGCACATCGGCCAGCGCCTCGCCGAGCGACTGCCCGGGCAGCGCGTACATGAGGTCCGCGTTCACGGTATCGAAGGATTCGAGCGCGGCGGCGAGGGCGCGGCGCGCCTCGTCGGCCCCGTGCACGCGCCCGATCGCCGCGAGCTTCGCGTCGTCGAAGCTCTGCACGCCGACCGACAGGCGCGTGATCCCCGCCGCGCGATAGCCGCGGAAGCGCGCCGCCTCGAACGTGCCGGGGTTGGCCTCCAGGGTGATCTCGGCGTCCGGATCGACGGCAAGCCGCGTGCGCACCGCGGTCACGAGCCGGTCGATCGCCTGCGCCGAGAACAGGCTCGGGGTGCCGCCGCCGATGAAGATCGTGCGCAGGCGCCGTCCCCACACCGCGGGCAGGCTCGCCTCGAGGTCGGCCACCAGCGCGGCGACGTACTCGTCCTCGGGCAGCTCGCCGCGGCGCTCGTGCGAGTTGAAATCGCAGTAGGGGCATTTGCGCAGGCACCACGGGATGTGCGCGTAGAGCGAGAGCGGCGGAAGCTCGGCCAGGCGCACGCGGGTGAAGTCGGCCAGGGGCGCGGCCCCGGCAGGGCTCGGGCTCACGGGGCGAGGCGCTCGGCGGCCAGGCGCGCGGCGAGCGCGGCGAGCGCGCGGCCGCGGTGGCTCGCACGGTTCTTCTCCTCGGCCGCGAGCTCGGCGGCGGTGCGCCCGCTCGCGGTGAGGAAATGGGGGTCGTAGCCGAAGCCGCCGCTGCCGCGCGGCTCGGGGATGATCTCGCCCCACCAGGTCGCGTCGGCCACCAGCGGCGTCGGGTCGTCGGCCGAGCGCAGCAGCACCAGCACGCAGTAGTAGAACGCGGAACGGTCGGCCACCGCGCGCAGCGCCGCGGCGAGCTTCGCGTTGTTGCGGGCGTCGCGCTGCGCGCGTTCCCCCTCGTGACCGGCGTAGTACGCGCTCTGCACGCCGGGGGCGCCGCCGAGCGCGGGCACGCACAGGCCCGAATCGTCGGCGAGCGCGGCGAGCCCCGTGGCCCGGCTCGCGTGGCGCGCCTTTGCGAGCGCGTTCTCGAGGAAGGTCGCGTGCGGCTCTTCGGCCTCGCCCACCTCGAGCGCGGACTGCGCGAGCGCCTCGATGCCGAGCGGAGCGAGCAGCGCGCCCAGCTCGCGCAGCTTGCCCGGGTTGTTCGAGGCGATGACGACGCGGCTCACGGGTGCTCGCGCGGCGCTTCCCGTTCCCGGCAGGCGCCTTTAGCGCCCGAGCGCCTGGCGCTGCAGCGCGACGAGCTGCGCGATGCCGCCGGCGGCGAGGTCGAGCAGCGTCGACATCTGCTCGCGCGTGAACGGCGCGCCCTCGGCGGTGCCCTGCACCTCGACGTAGCGGCCCGCGCCGGTCATCACCACGTTCATGTCGGTGCCGCACGCGGAGTCCTCCTCGTAGTCGAGGTCGAGCAGCGCCTCGTCGCGCACGATCCCCACCGAGACGGCCGCCACGTAGTCGCGCAGCGGGTCGGCGGCGAGGACGCCGCGCGCGCGCAGGCCCGCGATCGCGTCGGCGAGCGCCACCATCGCGCCGGTGATCGAGGCGCAGCGCGTGCCCCCGTCGGCCTGCAGCACGTCGCAGTCGATGGTGACCTGGCGCTCGCCCAGCGCCGCGAGGTCGGTCACGGCGCGCAGGCTGCGGCCGATGAGCCGCTGGATCTCCTGGGTGCGACCGGACTGCCTGCCCACCGCCGCCTCGCGCGAGCCGCGCGTGTGGGTCGCGCGCGGCAGCATGCCGTATTCCGCGCTCACCCAGCCGCTGCCCTTGCCCTTGAGGAATCCCGGGACCTTCTCCTCCACGCTCGCGGTGCACAGCACGCGCGTGTGGCCCATCTCCACCAGCACCGAGCCCTCGGCGTGCTTCGTGTACGCGCGCTGGAAGCGCACGGGCCGCAGCGCGTCGGCGCCTCGCCCGTCGCCGCGCGCCATCAGCGCGGCACCTTCTTGATCGCGTTCTGGATCTCGGCGATGGCGCGCTCGATGTCCTCGTCGGTCACGTCGTCGGCGGGCGTATCGGCGCCCAGCATCTGCGTGGTGTTGGTCGAGGAGGCGAACTGCTCGTCGTCCATGCTCTCGGTGTCCGCGACGCTGGGATCGTCCTGGTTCTCCCAGGTCATCGCCACCACCGACAGGTTGTCCGACTCGCCCTGCGCGCGGCGCTGCGCCTCGGCGAGCAGCCCCGGCATGATGTCCACGACCGTCTGCTTGCGCAGCATCGTGCTCATCAGGCCCGCGGGGATCTGCGCCCAGAAGCCGTCGGTGGACAGCAGGATGGTGTCGCCCACCTCGAGCGCGAAGTCGCGCCCGGTGTCGATCACCGGCGGCACCACGCCGCCCAGGCAGCTGTAGATCTTGTTGCGGTCGGGGTGGCGCGTGGCGGCCTCGGCGGTGATCTCGCCCGCATCGATCATCTGTTGCACGCGCGAATGGTCGGTGGTCGAGGCCAAGAGCTCGCCGCCGCGCAGGACGTACAGGCGCGAGTCGCCGGCGTGCGCCCAGAAGGCGCGCCCGGCCTGGACGATGCACGCCACGCAGGTCGTGCGCGGGCATTCGAGCAGGTTCTGCTCGACGGCGTGGGAGACGATCGCGCGGTGCGCGGACTGGATCGCCGAGACCAGGAACTCGAACGGGCGCTTCAGGCGGTTGCGCGCCTCCTGCTGGAAGCGCCGGGTGATCTCGGAGAGCGCGATCTCCGCGGCCACCTCGCCCTGCATGTGCCCGCCCATGCCGTCGCAGATCACCATCAGGAGCACGTCGCGGCTGTACGAGTAGCCGACGCGGTCCTCGTTGCCCTTGCGGTCGCCGACGCGGCTGTCCTGGAAGATGGTGAAGCGCATCGCACGCGCTAGCGGGAGAAGAGCTTCGACAACGGCCGGTTGATCGTCTCGAGGAAGCCGCGCTTCCCCTCGGGCTCGTTCATGAGGCGGCGCTGCAGGTCGAAGGCGGTCTGCGGGCGCTTGAGCCAGTCGAGCGCGAGGCAGGAATCCACCATGTCGTAGAGGTCGTCGGAGTAATCCTGCCGCGCGAGGGTGCGCAGCGGGATCATGCGGTCCTTCTCCTCGCGCTGGTCGCCCGCCTGCGGGGGGGTCCCGGCGATGCAGGTGTAGATCGTGGCGCCCACCGAGTAGATGTCGCTCCAGGGGCCCAGCTCCTCGGGCTTGAAGCGGTAATGCTCGGGGGCGGCGAAGCCCGCGGTGTACATGGGCTTCAGCTTCATCGCCTCCTCGGAGAGCGTGATGCGCGCCGCGCCGAAGTCGAGCAGCACGGGCCGGCCCTCCATCGCGATGAAGATGTTGGCCGGCTTGATGTCCAGGTGCAGCAGCTTGCTCGAGTGCACCTCGCGCAGCCCGTTCATCAGGTTGATGAAGATGCGCCGGATGAACGCCTCGGTGAACTCGTGCCGGTGGCGCTGGATGTGGTACTGGAGCGTGCGCCCGCGCACGTACTGCATGACCATGTAGCAGGTCTCGTTGGCGCGGAAGAAGTTCTCGACCCGCACCACGTTCGGGTGCGAGATCATCGCCAGCGCGCGGCCTTCCTCGAAGAAGCACTTGAGGCCGTGGCGGAAGATCGAGAGGTTCGCCTCGTCGGTGACCTGCACCTCCACGCCCTCGGTGCGCAGCGGCAGCGACGATGGCAGGTATTCCTTGATCGCGAAGGGCGTCCCGCTGTCGTCCTTGGCGAGATAGACGATGCTGAATCCTCCGGAAGACAGGGGCTTTTCGATGCGGTAGCCGTTCAGCACGTAGCCTGAGGGCAGCGGCTGATTCGCCTGCTGGGGCATTGGGAGAGCGGGGGTTCCGATATAATTTCTCAATTGTCGGCACTCCCTCCCGCCTTGTAAAGGCGAATCCTCCACACTTGGTCGCGAAGCGGGGCCCAGTCACATGATCGCCAGCATGACCGGCTTCGCCGCCGCCGCGCTCGAGATGCCCCAGGGCAGCCTCGCGGTGGAGCTCAAGACCGTCAACCACCGCTACCTCGAGTTCCAGACCCGCATCCCCGAGGAGATCCGAGCGCTCGAGCCGGCGATGCGCGAGGCCGTGTCGGCGCGGCTCACGCGCGGCAAGGTCGATTGCCGCGTGACGTTCACGCCGGCCGCGAACGCGCAGCGCGCGATGACTCCCGGCGAGGAGGCGCTCGCCGCGCTGGAAGCGGCCGCGCGGCGCGTGCGCGAGCGCTTCCCCGAGGCCCGGGCGCTGTCCGTGTCCGAGATCCTGCATTGGCCCGGGGTCCTGGGCGAGGAGTCGCTGCGCGCCGACACGGTGAAGGATCCGCTGATGGGGCTCGTCGAGCGCGCGCTCTCCGAGCTCGACCAGACGCGCGCGCGCGAGGGCGCCAAGCTCGAGACGATGCTGCGCGAGCGCCTCGAGCGCATGGGCGCGCTGGTGCAGGAGGCGCAGCCGCTGCTGCCCGCCGCGGTGCGCGCCTTCCAGGAGCGCCTCGCCGCGAAGATCGCCGAGGCCGGCGCCGCGCCTTCCGACGAGCGCGTGCAGCAGGAGGTCGTGCTCTACGCCGCGCGCATCGACGTGGACGAGGAGCTCTCGCGGCTGGGCACGCACATCGCGGAATTCGCGCGCGTGCTCGGCAAGGGCGGGGCCTGCGGCAAGCGCCTGGACTTCCTCTGCCAGGAGCTCAACCGCGAGGCCAACACGCTGGGCTCGAAGTCCGTGGCCAACGACATGACGCGCATCTCCGTCGAGCTCAAGGTGCTGATCGAGCAGATGCGCGAGCAGGTCCAGAACATCGAATGAGCGGGGAAAGGGCACGCAGCGGGAACGGCGTTGGAGCGGACGACAGGCTCGCCGCTCAACGCCCCCGTGCATCGGGCAACCTCTTCGTGGTGGTCGCGCCGTCGGGGGCGGGAAAGACCAGCCTCGTGAACGAGCTGCTGCGCCACCAGCCCAACATCCGCCTCTCGGTGTCGTTCACCACGCGCGCCCCGCGCGAGGGCGAGGAGCACGCGCGCGATTACCACTTCGTGTCGCGCGGGCAGTTCGAGTCCATGATCGCCGCGGGCGACTTCCTCGAGCACGCGCAGGTCTACGGCAACTACTATGGAACTTCCCGGCGCTGGATCGAATCCGAACTGGCAGGCGACCACGACGTGCTGCTGGAGATCGACTGGCAGGGCGCGCGCCAGGTGCGCGCGCTCTTCCCGCACATGGTGGGCATCTTCATCCTGCCGCCCTCGCTCGCCGAGCTGCAGCGCCGCCTGGAGGCGCGCGGCAAGGACCCCGCGGAGGTGATCGCGAGGCGCATGGCGAGCGCTCGTGAAGAAGTCTCGCATGTTCTTGAATTTGAATATATAATTGTAAACGTATCGTTCGACGAGGCGGTCGCGGACTTGATGGGGGTGGTGCGCGCCACGCGCGTATCGCGCGCCCAGCAGTCCGTTCGCCTCGCCTCGCTGCTCGCGCAATTCAGGTAACGGAGACTTCGCCATGGCCCGCATCACCGTCGACGACTGCATCAAGCACTTCTCGAATCGCTTCGAGCTCACGCTCGCGGCGACCAACCGCGCCCGCCAGATCGCCCTCGGCGCAACGCCGCTGGTGGAGCCCAACAAGGACAAGCCCACCGTGATCGCGCTGCGCGAGATCGCCGGGGGCAAGGTAGGCAAGGAGCTGCTCAACCCGCCGGCGCCGACCCCGCCGGTGTTGTGACCCCCCGCTGACGGCCCATGCCTGCGCTCGGAGTCCATTCCGTCGCAAGCAGCCTCAAGGCCTCCGGCGCGTCGCTGCCGGGGCCCGGGCCGGAGGAACTCACCGCCGTACTGGGCTACCTCAAGCCCGCCGACATCGAGCAGATCGAGCGCGCCTACCAGGTCGCGCGCGCCGCGCACGCGGGGCAATACCGCCAGAGCGGCGAGCCGTACATCACCCATCCGCTGGCGGTCGCCAAGATCCTCGCCGAGTGGCACCTGGACGCCCAGGCGCTGATGGCCGCACTGCTGCACGACGTGGTCGAGGACACCCCGACCACGAAGGGCGAGATCGCGAAGACCTTCGGCAAGCCGGTGGCCGAGCTGGTGGACGGCGTGTCGAAGATCGACCGCATCGAGTTCGCCACGCTGCAGCACGCGCAGGCGGAAAACTTCCGCAAGATGCTGCTCGCGATGGCGCGCGACGTGCGGGTGATCCTCATCAAGCTCGCCGACCGGCTGCACAACATGCGCACCCTCGACGCCGTGCCGGCCGAGAAGCAGGAGCGCATCGCGCGCGAGACGCTCGACATCTACGCGCCCATCGCCAACCGCCTGGGGCTCATCGCGCTCTACTACGAGCTCGAGGACCTGGGCTTCCAGTTCCTGCACCCCACGCGCTTCCGCGTGCTCGAGAAGGCGCTGAAGAAGGCGCGCGGCAACCGGCGCGACGCCCTGGGAAAGATCCACGACGCGATCCTGGCGCGGCTGAAGGAGTTCAAGGTCGACGCCCAGGTGAAGGGGCGCGAGAAGCACATCTCGTCGATCTACAAGAAGATGCAGGAGAAGAACATCTCGTTCTCCGAGGTGTTCGACATCTACGGCTTCCGCATCATCGTTCCCGACGTGCCGGGCTGCTACCTCGCGCTGGGCGCGCTGCACACGTTCTACAAGCCCATCCCCGGCAAGTTCAAGGACTACATCGCGATCCCCAAGGCCAACGGCTACCAGTCGCTGCACACCACGCTCTTCGGCCCCTTCGGCATGCCGATCGAGATCCAGATCCGCACCCAGGAGATGCACAAGGTGGCGGAGGCGGGCGTGGCCTCGCACTGGATGTACAAGAGCACCGAGGACGACGCGAAGGACGTGCAGCTGAAGACCCACCAGTGGCTGCAATCGCTGCTCGAGATCCAGAGCGAGAGCGGCGACGCGCTCGAATTCCTCGAGCACATCAAGGTGGACCTCTTCCCCGACGAGGTCTACGTCTTCTCGCCCAAGGGCAAGATCTTCGCGCTGCCCAAGGGCGCCACGCCCATCGACTTCGCATACTCGGTGCACACCGACGTGGGCAACCACTGCGTCTCGGCGAAGGTGGACGGCGAGCCGGTGCCGCTGGGCACGGTGCTGCGCAACGGCAACCGCGTCGAGATCGTGACCGACCCGCACGCGCGGCCCAACCCGGTGTGGCTCTCGTACGTGGCCACGGGCAAGGCGCGCTCGCACATCCGCCACTATTTGAAGACCATGCAGCTGCAGGAATCGAGCGAGGTGGGCGAGCTGCTGCTGGTGCAGGCGCTGCGCTCGCTCAAGGCCAACCCCGACGAGATCGGCGGGGCGCACTGGACGCGCTTCTTCAAGGGCGACGCGGCCAAGACACGCGAGGAGGTCCTCGCCGACATCGGCCTGGGCAAGCGCCTGGCCGTGGTGGTGGCGAAGAAGCTGCTCTCGATCGCGGAGCCTTCCGCCGACGGCGAGCACCGCCTCGACTCGATCACGATCCGCGGGACCGAGGGCCTCGCGATCCAGTTCGCGCCCTGCTGCCGGCCGATCCCGGGCGATCCCATCATCGCGCAGATCAAGAAGGGCCAGGGCCTGGTCGTGCACACCCACGACTGCCCGGCGATCCACCCCTTCCACTTCGACCCCGAGAAGTGGGTCGACGTGCAGTGGGACCCCTCCGCCGACCGGCTCTTCGACGTGAACGTGCGCCTGATCGCGCAGAACCACCGCGGCGTGCTCGCGCGCCTGGCCGCCGAGGTCTCCGAGGCCGACTCCAACATCGACTACATCGAGACCGAGCGGCGCACGAGCCCGGCCTACACCACGATCATCTTCACCATCCAGGTGAAGAACCGCATGCACCTCGCGCACGTGTTCCGGCGGCTGCGGCGCATTCCCGAGGTGGTGCGGCTCTCCCGCCTCAAGAAGAAGACAACAACATGAGAAGAGCAAATGACAGCGGGAACGGCGTTGGAGCGGACGAAGAGCGACGCCGCTCAACGCCAGCGGGCAGCCGACAACCACACGTGAGATCCTTCCGCGCATGAAACCCGTCGCGACAACGGAGGCGCCGGCGGCGATCGGCACCTATTCACAGGCGGTGCGCGCCGGCGACACGGTGTACCTGTCGGGGCAGATCCCGCTCGACCCGAAGACGATGCAGCTTGTGGCGGGGGACTTCGAAGCGCAGGCGCGGCGCGTGTTCGACAACCTGCGCGCGGTATGCCGCGCGGCGGGCGGCGATTTCGACCGCGTCGTGCGCGTGACCGTCTATCTCACGGACCTCGCGAACTTCGCCAAGGTGAACGAGGTGATGGCGACGTACTTTCGCGAGCCCTATCCCGCCCGCGCCGCCGTGGGCGTGGCCTCGCTCCCGCGCGCCGCCCTGGTCGAGATCGACGCGGTGATGCACCTGGGAACACCGCCCGGCGCGTGAAGGTCGCCGTCGCGCCGAGCGCGCGCCCCACGAGTCCCGGCATCGCCGCGCGCCTCGAGAAGCTCGGCATCCGCTCGAGCCTCGACCTCGTGCTGCACCTGCCGCTGCGCTACGAGGACGAGACGACGCTCACCGCGCTCGCCGATGCGCGCTCCGGCCGGAGCGTGCAGGTCGAGGCCGAGGTGGTCGCGGCCGAGGTGAAGTACCGCCCGCGCCGCACGCTGGTGGTGAAGCTCGCCGAGGGCGGGCGCGAGCTCTGGGTGCGCTTCCTCAACTTCTACGCGAGCCAGGTGAACCAGTTCGTCCCCGGCCGGCGCGTGCGCCTGTTCGGCGAGGTGCGCCCCGGCTTCTTCGGCGACGAGATGGTGCACCCCAGGTACCGCTTCGTGCAGCCGGGCGCGCCGCTGCCGGCATCGCTCACCCCGGTCTATCCGACGACCGCGGGACTGTCGCAGTCGGCGCTGCGCGAGAAGATCGCGCACGCCCTGGACACCCTCGCGCTCGAGGATACGCTCGAGGCGAAGCCCCTCGCGAAGCTGGGGCTGCGGGCGTTTCGCGAAAGCGTGCTGCTGCTGCACCGCCCGCCGCCGCAGGTCGACGCCGCGAGCCTCGAGGAGCGCACGCACCCCGCGTGGCGGCGCATGAAGTTCGACGAGCTGCTCGCGCAGCAGCTGGCGATGCGGCTCGCCTACCGCGAGAGGAGGGCGCGCGCCGCCCCACCGCTGGCCGAGACGCACACCCTCACCAACGCGCTCGTGAAGTCGCTTCCCTTCGCGCTCACCCGCGCCCAGCGCAACGCCCGCGCCGCGATCGCGAAGGACCTCGCGCAGCCCCACCCGATGCGCCGCCTGCTGCAGGGCGACGTGGGCAGCGGCAAGACGCTGGTGGCCGCGCTCGGCGCGCTGCAGGCGATCGAGAACGGATGGCAGGCGGCGCTCATGGCCCCGACGGAGATCCTGGCCGAGCAGCACTACCTCAAGCTCTCGCATTGGCTCGAGCCGCTCGGCGTGAGGATCGCGTGGCTCGCCGGGGGCCTGAAGGCGCGCGCGAAGAAGGCGGCCCTGGCCGCCATCGCGGGCGGGGAGACGCAACTGGCCATCGGCACCCACGCGCTCTTCCAGCAGGATGTGCGCTTCGCGCGCCTGGGCCTCGCCATCGTCGACGAGCAGCACCGCTTCGGGGTGGAGCAGCGCCTCGCGCTCGCCTCGAAAGGCGGCGGCGAGCCCCACCAGCTCATGATGAGCGCCACCCCCATCCCGCGCACGCTCTCGATGAGCTACTTCGCCGACCTGGACGTGACCGTGATCGACGAACTGCCCCCGGGGCGCACGCCGGTCGTCACCAAGCTCGTCTCGGAAGAGCGCCGCGACGAGGTGGTGCGGCGCGTGCGCGAGAGCTGCCGCGACGGCGCCCAGGCCTACTGGGTCTGCCCGCTGATCGAGGAGAGCGAGGCGCTGCAGTTGAAGACCGCGATCGATACCTTCGAGACCATCCGGGCGACGTTCCCGGACCTCGCCGTGGGCCTGGTGCACGGGCGCATGAAGCCCGCCGAGAAGGCGCAGGTGATGAGCGACTTCAAGGCACGGCGCATCCAGCTCCTGGTCGCGACCACCGTGATCGAGGTGGGCGTGGACGTGCCCAATGCGACGCTCATGGTGATCGAGCACGCCGAGCGCATGGGCCTCGCGCAGCTGCACCAGCTGCGCGGGCGCGTGGGCCGCGGCTCGAAGGCGAGCCTCGCCATCCTGCTCTACCACCAGCCGCTGTCGGAGGCGGCGCGCCAGCGCCTGAAGGTGATCTACGAGAACGACGACGGCTTCGAGATCGCGCGCCGGGACCTGCTGCTGCGCGGCCCCGGCGAGTACCTGGGCGCGCGCCAGAGCGGCGCGCCGCTGCTGCGCTTCGCCGACATCGAGCGCGACACGGACCTGCTGGAGGACGCGCGCGCCATGGCCGACGAGCTGCTCGCGGCCAGGTCGCGCTCGGTCGCGCGCCACCTCGACCGCTGGCTCGGCACGCGAAAGTTCTACCTCAAGGCATGAACCGATGGAATTGCGCCCCCGCCGCGCACACGGACCCGTGGAGGCCCTGGCTCACCTATCCCGGATCGCTCACGCGGCGCATAGTGGAGCGCGCGGGGGCGATGCGCGTGCAGATCGTGAGCCAGCGCCTGCGCTTCCCCAACGACGATGAATACGAAGCGCTCGGACGTCCCCACCATCGGCTCGCGTTCGTGCGCGAGGTCGTGCTGCACGCGGGAGGCCGGCCGGTCACGTTCGCTCATTCGATCACCGCGCGGCGCGACCTCGATGGCGTCTGGCGCAGCCTGCGCGGCCTGGGCACGCGGCCGCTCGCGGCCGTGCTCTTCGCCGACCCCCTCGTGCGCCGCGAGCCCTTCGAGTACGCGCGCGTGGACCGCCGCCATCCGCTCTGGAAGCGGGCGCGCCAGCTCTTCGGCCGCGAGTTTCCCGCGCTGTGGGCGCGCCGCTCGCGCTTCACGCGGCAGGGACGGGCGCTCGTGGTGACCGAAGTCTTCCTGCCGGAGCTGCGGGAGCTCGGCCGATGAAGGGCCTCGCGGCGCGCCTGGACGCCTACGAACGGCTGATCCGCCTCGACCGGCCCATCGGCATCCTGCTCCTGCTGTGGCCCACGCTGTGGGCGCTGTGGCTCGCGCGCCGCGGACTGCCTCCCCCGATGGTGCTGTGGATCTTCGTGCTCGGCACCGCGGTGATGCGCTCGGCGGGATGCGCGATCAACGACTGGGCCGACCGGCGCTTCGACGCGCACGTGGAGCGCACGCGCGCGCGCCCGCTCGCCGCCGGCGAGATCCAGCCCTGGGAGGCCCTCGCCATCGCGGCCGCCCTCGCCGCCGGCGCCTTCCTGCTGATCCTGCGCTTCAACCGCCTCACCATCGAGCTTTCCTTCGCCGCGCTGGCGCTCGCCGCGATCTATCCCTTCACCAAGCGCTTCTTCTGGATGCCGCAGGCCTGGCTCGGGATCGCGTTCGGCTTCGGCATCCCGATGGCGTTCGCCGCGCTCACCGGCGCCGTGCCCGCGGCTGCCTGGGCGCTGCTCGCCGCCAACGTCTTCTGGACCATCGCCTACGACACCGAGTACGCGATGGTGGACCGCGACGACGACGTGAAGCTCGGGATGCGCACCTCGGCGATCCTCTTCGGCCGGCACGACGTGGCGGCGGTGATGGGCTGCTACCTCGCCTTCGTCGCGGCGCTCGCGGCGATCGGCTGGTGGCAGCGATGCGGCCCGTACTATTTCGCCGGCGTGGTGGCGGCCGCCGTGCTGGCCCTCACGCACTACCCCATGATCCGCGAGCGCAGCCGCGCGGGCTGCTTCCGGGCGTTCCGCGCCAACAACTGGGTGGGCGCGGCGGTGTTCGCGGGCATCGCCGCCGACAACACCACGGCCGCGGCGCTCACGGCGTGGTTCACGCGATGATCCTCGTGATCCACGCGCACCCGTATCCGCGCAGCTCCCGCGCCACCGCCGCGCTCCTGGGTGCCGTGCGCGGGATGCCCACGCTCGAGGTGCGCTCGCTCTACGACCTGTATCCCGACTTCGACGTGGACGTGAACGCGGAGCGCGCCGCGCTCGAGCGCGCGCAGCTCGTGGTGTGGATGCATCCGATCTACTGGTACACGGTGCCCGCGCTGCTCAAGCAATGGTTCGAGGTGGTGCTCGCCAAGGGCTGGGCCTACGGCGAGGGCGGGACGGCGCTGCAGGGAAAGGAATGCCTCTGGGCGGTGACCACGGGCGCGGACGAGGCCGCGTACACCGAGCAGGGCAGGCACGCGCACGCGTTCGAGGCGTTCACCCCCGTGGTCCGGCAGACCGCGCGCTTCTGCGGCATGCACTGGCTCGAGCCCTTCGTGCTGCACGGCGGCCACGTGGTGAGCGAGGCGCAGCTCAACGCGGCGGCGCAGCGCCTGCGCGGCCGGCTCACGCACTGGGCCGCACAGCACAAGGCCCGCTGATGCACGAGGCGCTCATCTTCCTCGCGGCGGCGGTGGTGTGCGTGCCGATCGCCGCGCGTCTCGGGCTGGGCTCGATCCTGGGCTACCTCATCGCGGGCGCCGCGATCGGCCCCTGGGGCCTGGGCTTCATCCACGGCGTGGGCGAGACGCAGGCCCTGGCCGAGCTGGGCGTGGTGCTGATGCTCTTCGTGATCGGCCTCGAGCTCGATCCGCGCCGGCTGATCGCGATGCGCAAGGAGGTCTTCTACGGGGGCGCGGTGCAGCTCGCGGTGTGCGGCGCGGCGCTCGGCGCCTTCCTGCTCTGGCTCGGGCTTGCGTGGCAGGCGGCGCTGGTGGCGGGCCTCGCGCTCGCATTGTCCTCGACCGCGATCGGCGTGCAGGCCCTGGGCGAGCGCAAGGAACTCAATACCGAGACCGGGCGCACCGCGTTCGGCATCCTGCTCTTCCAGGACATCGCCGCGATCCCGCTCATCGCGCTGGTGCCGCTGCTCGCCAGCGCCGGCGGCGCGGGCGGGGAGCCACTGTGGCGCAAGCTGGCGCTGGCGGGCCTCGCCATCGCGGCGATCGTCTTCGTGGGCCGCTACCTCACGCGCCCGGCGCTGCGGCTGATCGCAAAGCTGGGGTTGCGCGAGCTCTTCACCGCGTTCGCGCTGCTGCTCGTGCTGGGCGTGGCCGAGCTGGTCTCGCTCGTGGGGCTGTCGATGGCGCTGGGCGCCTTCCTCGCGGGCGTGCTGCTCGCCGATTCGGAATTCCGCCACGCCCTCGAAAGCGACATCGAGCCGTTCAAGGGATTGCTGCTGGGACTCTTCTTCATCTCGGTGGGCATGACCATCGACTTCGGGCTGCTCGCAAGCCGCCCGGGCACGATCGCGCTGCTGCTCGCGGGGTTCCTCGCGATCAAGATCGGCGCGCTCTTCGCCGTGTCCTACGCGCTGGGCATCGGGGTGCGCGGCTGCCGGCTCTTCGCCTTCCTGCTCTCGCAGGCGGGCGAGTTCGGCTTCGTCGTGTTCGGCTCCGCGCGCGCCGTGGAGCTCCTGACGCCGCAATGGGAAGGCCTGCTCACCATCACCGTGGCCCTGTCCATGGGCGCGACACCGCTGCTGCTCCTGGCCCACGACCGGCTCGCGCGCCGGCGCGCGGCGCCCGCGCGCGAGCCCGACACCATCGACGCGACCGGCCCGGTGATCATCGCGGGGTTCGGCCGCTTCGGGCAGATCGTCGGGCGCCTGCTGCTCGCCAACGACGTGCGCGCGGTGGTGCTCGACCACGACCTGGACCAGATCGAGTCGCTGCGCAAGTTCGGCTACCGCGTGTTCTACGGGGATGCCACGCGCCTGGACCTGCTGCAGGCGGCGGGCGCCGACAAGGCGCGCCTCCTGGTGAACGCGATCGACGACGTGGACGACAGCATCGCGCTCGTCGACCGGGTGCGCGCGAGCTTTCCGCACCTGCCGATCCTCGCCCGCGCGCGCAACGTGTCGCACTACTTCGAGCTCAAGCTGCGCGGCGTGGAGGTGGTCGAGCGCGAGACCTTCGAGTCGGCGCTGCGCATCGGCCGCGCCGCCCTCGAGGCCCTCGGCATGGACCGCTATCGCGCCCGCGAGATGGCGGATACTTTCCGCAGGCACAATATCGCGAGCGTCGACGCCACGCTGCCGTACTACCAGGACGAGGCGCGGCGCCTGAGCATCGCGAAGGCGGGCCGCGAGGAGCTCGAGCGGCAGTTCGCGCAGGACCGCGAGAAGTTCGAAAAGGAGCACGGAGGCGGCGGATGGACATGACGCGCAACGCCTGGCTCGTCGCCGGCCTGAGGTCGCCCTTCGCGCGCGTCGACGCAGCGCTGCGCCGCCTCGATGCGGTGGCGCTGTCGGTGCCCGTGGCCAAGGCGATGGCCGCGCAGCTGCGTGCGGGCGACCGCGCCGAGCTGATGGTGTGGGGCACGGTCGCGCCCAACCTCGGCTACAGCAACATCGCGCGCGAAGTGCTGATCGACGCGGGGCTCGACCAGGCGACCCCCGCGTACTCCACGGTGCTCGCCTGCGCCACCAGCATGGTCGCGGTGTTCGAGGCGGCCGGGATGCTGGGCGATGACATCGCGCTCGCGCTGTGCGGTGGGGTGGAGAGCATGAGCCGCGTGCAGATCGGCTTGAAGCAGGGCCTGTCGGACTGGATCCGGCGCCTGTCGCAGGCGCGCTCGCTGGGCGAGCGCATCGACCGCCTCGCCGAGCTGCGGTGGAAGGACGTGGGCCTGCACGTTCCGAGCGTGGCCAATCGCGCCACGCGCAAGAGCATGGGCGAGCACTGCGAGGAGATGGCGCGGCAGTGGAAGATCGCGCGCTCCGACCAGGACCGCATCGCGCTCGCCTCGCACCAGCGCGCGGTGGCGGCGATGGCCGGGGGATTCTTCGACGACCTGGTGATTCAGGTCGAGGGCATGGCCCGGGACGGCGTGCCGCGCGCCGACAGCTCGCCGGAGAAGCTCGCCACGCTCAAGCCCGCGTTCGACCGCGCGAGCGGGCAGGGCACCATCACCGCGGGCAACGCCTCGCCGCTCACCGACGGGGCCGCGGCGATCTGGGTGGCGAGCGACGCGGGCCTCGCCCGATTGCCCGCGGGCCGGGCCCGCGCGAAGCTCGTGGACTACGAGCTCGCCGCGGTGGACGTGTTCCACGAGGGCCTGCTGATGGCCCCCGCGTACGCGATTCCGCGGCTGCTCGCGCGCCATGGGCTCACGCTGGATGCGATCGACCTGTGGGAGATCCACGAGGCATTCGCCGCGCAGGTGCTGTGCAACGTGGCCGCCCTCGAGAGCGAGGATTTCCTGCGCGAGAAGGTGCGCATCGACGCGCGCCTCGGGCGCTTTCCCTGGGAGCGCTTCAATCCGAACGGCGGCAGCATCTCGATCGGGCACCCGTTCGGGGCCACGGGCGCGCGCATCCTGTCGCAGGCGGTGAAGGAGCTCGCGGCCCTGGGCCCGGGCAAGCGCGCGATCGTGTCGATCTGCGCCGACGGCGGGGAGGGCGCAGTGGCGCTGCTGGAGAGCGCCCCGCAGCGGGACTAGACGATCTCCAGGCTGTCCACGGAGTCCCCGCGCATGAGCAGTGCCCGCGTGAGGGAAGAGGCGAGGCTCACGGCGGCGCGGGTGGCCTCGTCGTCCGAGCCGGCGATGTGCTCCACGCGCTCCGTGGTCGAGCCGAGCGAATCGATCTCCCGCGGAATCGCGTACGCCATCGCCTTGAACGTGCCGGTGCTGATGTGCTCCACGCGAGCCTGGACCTTGAACCACGACATGGACGTCTCCACGAGTCAATTACATGGTCGGAGTCTCGTGCATGCGGGGCGCTCGGGGCTGTGATCCAGCGCACTTCCCATGTTTCAACTGCAAGAGCGCGGGGCTCGCCTCAGCGCAGCTTGCCGTCGAGCTCGAGCAGGCTCGCCGCGGAGAGGTCCACCGGCACACCGGCATGCCTCTCGCCCTTGCCCTTCCCGCGCTCGTCGGGGCGCGCGATGAAGGCGGTCTTCAACCCCGCGGCGGCCGCGGCCGCGAGGTCGTGGGAATGGGCTGCCACCATCATCGCCTCGCCCGGGGCGCAATCGAAGGCGGCGGCCGACGCGACGTAGACGATGGGCACGGGCTTGTAGTCGCGCGCGAGCTCCGCGCCGAGGATGGCGTCCCAGGCGAGCCCGTTGTGGCGCGCGAGGTCGGCCATGATCGAGATGTTGCCGTTCGAGCATGGGGCCACGCGAAAGCGCGTGCGCAGGCGCGCCAGGCCCGGCGCAACGTCCGGCCAGGCGTCGAGCTGGTGCCAGGCGAGGTTCAGGCGCGCGCGCGCGGGCTCGTCGACGCGGTCGAGCTCGAGGCGCTCGAGGACCACGTCGAGGTTGCGCCGATGCAGCAGGTCGAGCTTGCAGAAGGGTATGCGGCCGCTGCGCACCTGTTCCATCGCGGGCTGGTATTCCGCGCGCCACGCGTCGGCGAACGCTTCCCAGTCGATCGAGACGCCCAGGGGCGAGAGGATCTCGCGCGCCTGGCGCGCGATCGAGCCCCGCCAATCGACCAGCGTGCCGAACACGTCGAAGAGCAGCGCCTTCACCATCGCGCTATTCCTCGATCGCCGCGCGCAGCAGCTCGGCGGCCTCGCCGCACTGCTCGCGGCTCACGTCGAGGTGGGTGACCAGGCGCACGGTGCGCGGGCCGAAGGCGAACACCAGCACGCCGCGCTGCTTCGCGCGCTCGACCACCGCGGGCCCGTCGGGCGCGTCGGCCTTGAGGTGGAAGACGAGGATGTTGGTCTGCACGCTGGCGAGGTCGAGGATCACGCGCGCGCTGCCCGCGAGCCGCTCGGCGATGAGGCGCGCGTTCGCGTGGTCCTCGGCCAGGCGCTGGTAGTTGTGCTGCAGGGCGTAGAGCCCGGCCGCGGCGAAAAGCCCGACCTGGCGCATGGCCCCGCCGAGCATGCGGCGGTGGCGCACGCACTTGCCGATCAACGCGCGCGAGCCGGCGAGGAGCGATCCGCCCGGCGCGCCCAGTCCCTTCGAGAGCGACGCGCCGACGAGGTCGAAGGGAGCGGCGAGCGTCGCGGGTGCGACTCCCAGGGCCACCGCGCAATTCCAGATGCGCGCCCCGTCGAGATACGAGGCGATGTCCCTTTCCCGCGCCGCCTCGCAGATGCGCTCCACCTCCGGCTGCGGAAAGATCACCCCGCCCGCGCGATTGTGCGTGTTCTCGATCTCCACCAGGGTGGTCGGCGGGTAGATCACGTGGCCGCGCGGCTTGACCGCCGCGGCGAACTCGGCCGCGTCGAAGACCCCGGCCTTGCCGGCCACCGTGAACTGCACGCCCGCGTTGGCCGCCGAGCCGCCGGTCTCGTGCCACACGGCGTGGGCCTCGGGGCTCACGATGACGTCGTCGCCGGGGCGCGTGAGCACGCGCAGCGCCACCTGGTTGGCCATCGTGCCGCTCGGCAGCCACAGCGCCGCCTCCTTGCCGAGGAGGTGCGCCGCGCGCTCCTGGAGCAGGTTGGTGGTCGGGTCTTCCCCGTACTGGTCGTCACCCACGGGCGCGACGGCGACGGCCTCGCGCATGGCGGGCGAGGGACGGGTGACGGTGTCGGAGCGCAGGTCGATCATCGGGCTGCCCGGGAGGCGCCGATGCCTGCGCCGGGTTGCGGCAGCTTAACCCAGATGCCGCGGGGCATCGTGCGCGGGCAAAGGGAATAGACTCCCCTGCCGGATGGTTCACCCCCCAGCACGCCCCCAAGGAGGCCCCATGAAGACGCGTCTCGCATTGCCCGTCCTGCTGCTCGCCGCACCCCTGTCGATGGCCGCCGACATCGAGGCCGGCAAGGCGAAGGTGGCCACCGTGTGCGCCGCCTGCCATGGCGCCGCGGGCGTGAGCGTGAGCGAGAACATCCCCAACCTCGCGGCCCAGCGCGCGGGCTACATCCAGGAGCAGCTGAAGGCGCTCAAGGAAGGCACGCGCAAGAACCCGATCATGAACGCGATCGCCTCCCAGCTTTCCGCCGACGAGATCGCGAACGTGGCGGCCTATTTCTCGTCGCTGCCGGGCGCACCGGCGGGCGCGAAGTCGGCCTTCCTGCCCAACGTCGCCAAGACCGGGATCGCGTTCCCCGAGGGCTACGCGGGCACGTTCACCAAGTACCACACCATCGACTTCCCGGCCGCGAAGGCGGTGCGCTACTACTACGCCAACCCCGTTGCGTTGAAGGCGGCGCGCGCCGGCGAGGCGCTTCCCGACGGGTCCATCCTCTTCGTCGAGGTGTACGCGGCCAAGCTCGACGCCGACAAGAACCCGGTGAAGGGCGCCGACGGCCATTTCGCGCCGGACAAGATCGTCGCCTACACGGCGATGGAGCGCGAGGCGGGCTGGGGCAAGGACATTCCCGACATGCTGCGCAACGAGAACTGGAACTATGCCGTCTTCACGGCCGCGAAGGAGCACCGTCCCGGCGTGAACCAGGCCGAATGCCTCGCGTGCCACAAGCCGCTGGACAAGTCGAGCTACACGTTCACCCTGAAGGAGCTCGCCTCGGCCAGGAGCTACTGAACGCCCGGCGCCCGGCTCAGCGGGCGCCGAAGCCGACGAGCACGGTCTCGCCCGCGACGACCTTGTCGCCCGGGCGCACGCGCACGTGGAAGCCCTCGCGCCACGGCACGACCAGGTCGACCTGCGAGCCGATGCGGATCATGCCGAAGGTCTCGCCGCGCTCGACGCGCGCGCCGGGGGCGAAGTAGCTGTCGATGCCGTGCACCGCGAACGAGCCGATCTGCACGACGTACACCGGCAGCGGCTGCCCGCCGTAGCGGCCCACGAACTGCGTCACGGCGCGCTCGTTCTGCACGATGTGCATGCTGCCCGCGTAGCGCGGCTCGATCCCGAACAGGCTGCGCAGGTGCATCTCGCCCATGTTCGCGTTGCCACCGTGCGCCGGATGGCGGTGGACGAATCCCACGGTGCCCGCGAGCGGCGCGCGGTTGTAGTGCACGTCGAAGGGGCTCATGAAGATGCCCACGACGAGCTTGGCCTGCGCGAAGTCCTCGCCCATGAGGTCGCGCACGGTCGCGCGCACGCCCTGCTTGATCACCACCACGTCGGCCCCGGGCTCGACCCGCTTCACGTAGACCACGGTGCCGTCGGCGGGGCTCAGCAGCCCGGCGGCTGCGGGCGGAACTCGCTCCGGGTTGCGGAAGAACCAGTAGTGGCGCCAGAAGAGGTATGCGGCGATCGCACCGAGCGCGAGCAGCGCGGCGACGCTCAGGGCTCGGGCCGCCAATCGCCGTCGCATAGCACGCGAACCAGCGCCACTCCCGAGGAGAAGGGAAAGTCCACGATCTCGAACGCCTTGCGGTCACGCTCGACCCCGCGCAGCCAGCGCCTGACCCCGGCGTGGCGCACGAGCTCGCGCAGGTAGATGTTCGTGTCGTGCAGCAGCATGTAGGCGTTGCGATGGCTGCGGCGCAGGACCGCGAGGAAGTCGTGGCGCACACTCGCGAAGGAATGGTTGCCGTCGATGAACGCGAGGTCGATCTGCGGCAGGCCGCGCCCCTCGTAGCCCTCGAAGAACTCCTCGCTCGTCATCCGGTGGTGGCGCACCTGGTCCGCCACGCCGAACCGCGCGAAGTGCTCGCGTACTTTCGCCGGCTCGTCCCACTGCGCGGTGCCCCCGACGGTGCGCAGCAGCCCGTCCTTGAGCGCGGAGTACGACGGGTCGACGAAGCTCAAGTGGCCGAGGCCGTTGTCCTTCAGGCCCAGCGCGAGGCAGACCACGCTGAAGCCGAAGCCCGAGCCGATGACCACGACGTGCTTCGGGCGCAACGCACGCGCGAGCCCGTAGTAGACGAACCCGAAGCCGATGTTCAGGCTCGCCGCGTCCTCGTGGTGCCCGAGCGGCTTCGCGTGGCGCAGGATCTCGCCCAGCATCGGGGCGTCCAGGCTGAAGCGATCCGGTTCGGCGCGCGGCAGGGTGAGCATTGCGCGAGATTGCAACACGGGATCATGACGATCCCGTGGCAGGCCGATGACCGGATCGTGACGCGGCGCCCCGCCCCGTCAGCCGGCGGCGCGTTCGACGCGGGCCGCGTAGCAGCCGCGGCGCGCGTTGTGGACGTGCAGGTAGCGGGCGCGCGGGTCGGCCAGGAGGCGTTCGAACATGTCGGCGGCATGCGCACCTTCGCAGACGTCGGCCTCGATCATCATGTCCCCGGAATCGAAGGCCCGCACCGAAAGCAGTCGCGCCGCGAGCACTTCGGGGACCGAATCGACGCCTTCGAAGGCGCGCTGCGCCGCCTTGCGGACATAGATGGCGTGGGTCGAGCGGTACGGCGTATCGGCCGGCTGGTGCTCGAAATTGAGGAGCAGGAGCTCTTCGCCGACGGCCGCGTGCGCGAGGCTCACCCGGCAGGGATGGCGCGGATCGTCGGCGAAGACGCGCCGGGCTCCCCTGCGGCGAAGCTCGGCATCGGTCAGCTCGAAGAGGGGGCGGAACGGATCGGGCGAGAGCCCGAGGACGCGAAACGACATGGCGGTCTCCACGGCGGCAGGTGGAGCCATCATGCTTGCCGGCGCGGCGCGATGCTCGCCGCTTTCGGACGGCGAATTCGCCGCCCGGTCCGCGCCCGTCGTTGCTTTGCCACAATCGTTGCCGCTTGCCGACATAATCGGCCGCGAGCATCGATGAAGGGGCGCCCAACCCGGACCATGGCGCGCCCAGGGAGAAGGACGTGATCGGGGCTATCCAGCGCGCCGCCAGGGCGCTCTTCGGGACGTGGTCGTGGCAGGCGCCGGCGTGGATGCGCTGGACGGGCGAGCGCATCGCGCGGCGCTGGGGGTGGATCTTCGGCCACCGCGTCGTCTCGGCCGCGGTAGCCACCGCCCTGCTGGCGGTCGCGGCCGGCGGCTACGCGAGCTGGCGCTGGTACCAGGCGCAGCCCAGGCCCGTCGCGGTCACCTTCTCCGTCGCCTCGCCCGCGCGCACCGAGATCGAGACGAAGGACGCGAAGCCCAACTCCGTGCGCATCGCGTTCAGCCTTCCCGTGGCGCCGCTCGCCGCCGTCGACAAGGAAGTCACCCGCGGCATCACCGTCACGCCCGCCGTGGCAGGCAAGTGGTGGTGGGAGGGCGATCGCGTGCTCGTGTTCCAGCCGCAGGACGATTGGCCGGTCGGCACCGAGTACCGCGTCGAGTTCGACCGCAAGCTCTTCGTGTCCAACGTGCGGATGGCCGAGCTCCACGCCGCCTTCCACACCGCGGCGTTCGGCGCGACCTTCGAGGAAGCGCGCTTCTACCAGGACCCGACCGATCCCAGCGGCCGGCGCGTGACGGCCACGCTGCGCTTCACCCACCCGGTCGACGCCGCCGAGCTCGAGCGGCGCGTGGCGCTGAGGCAGCAGGGCGAGACCCCGGGCTTCCTCGGCATGGGCGCAGGCCGCACGGCGTTCCGGATCACCTACGACAAGCTCAGGCTCAAGGCCTTCCTGGTGACCGAGACGCTCGCGATCCCGCCGCGCGACACGCGCCTGGACATCCTGGTCGAGGCCGGCGTGCGCGCGGCGCGCGGCGGCCCCGGCACGCAGGAGAAGCTCGCGCAAAGCGTGATCATCCCCGGGCTGAACAGCCTGCGCGTGACGAGCGGCGGCCTCACGCTCGTGAACAACGAGCGCCTCGAGCCCGAGCAGATCCTGGTGCTGGGCACCTCGGCCACGGTCGACGAGCGCGACATGGCGCAGGACGTGCGCGCGTGGGTCCTTCCCGTCTACGACCCGGGCACCAGGGCCGAGGATCGCAAGCGCCCGTTCCCGTGGAGCGATCCCGGGCAGGTCGGCGCCGCGGTGATGCGGGAAGCCGAGCCGCTGCGCCTGGAGCCCATTCCCGGCGAGCGCGAGCACACGGAGGTCCACAGCTTCCGCTACAAGGCCACGCCCGGCCGCTACCTCTACGTGCGCGCGAGCAAGGGGCTGCGATCGTTCGGCGGCTACGTGCTGGGCGACCATTACGAGCGCATCTTCCGCGTGCCCGCCTACCCGATGGAGCTGAAATTCATGAGCGCCGGCTCGCTGCTGTCGCTCTCGGGGGAGAAGAAGCTGCCGGTGCTCGCGCGCGACATCGACGGCATCCGCTTCACCATCGGGCGCGTGCTGCCGCAGCAGGTCCAGCACCTGGTGACGCAGTCGCAGGGCAACTTCTCCAACCCGGCGTTCCTGGACAGCTTCGACGAGACCTACATCACCGAGCGCTTCGACCTCGTGGTGCAGCTGCCGAAGAAGGACCCCGGCACGCCGCAGTACCACGCGCTCGACCTCTCGAAGTACCTCGAGGCCGACCCGGCGAATCGCCGCGGCATCTTCCTGCTCACGGCACTGAGTTACGACCCGGTACGCCAGCGCCCCACCGGCCGGCGCGACCGCAGGCTCGTGGTGCTCACCGACCTGGGCATCGTCGTCAAGCGCGCCCTCGACGGCTCGCAGGACGTCTTCGTGCAATCGATCGCCACGGGCGAGCCGGTGGCGGGCGCGACGGTCGATCTCCTCGGGCGCAACGGCCTCGCCCTCATGACGCAGGCGACCGACGCGGCGGGCCACGCGCAGCTCGCGAGCACGAACGGGCTCGCCAACGAGCGCACCCCGGCGCTCTACCTCGTGCGCAAGGGCGGGGACTACTCGTTCCTGCCGGTCGGGCGCTACGACCGCGAGCTCGACTATTCGCGCTTCGACGTGGGCGGCGTGACGGAATCGGCCGATGCCGGGCGGCTCAACGCGTACCTCTTCTCCGATCGCGGCATCTACCGCCCCGGCGACGAGATCCACGTGGGGCTGATCGTGAAAGCGAAGGAATGGGCGAAGGCGCCCAGGGGCGTGCCGGTCGAGGTCGAAGTGCTCGACCCGCGCGGGCTCGCGGTGAAGCGCGAGAAGCTGCGCCTGGGCGCCGCCGGCTTCGAGGAGATGCGCTACGCCACGCAGGAGACCTCGCCCACCGGCGTGTACAGCATCTCGCTCTACCTCGTGAAGGACGGCCGGCGCCATTCCCAGCTCGGCTCCACGACCGTGAAGGTGCAGGAATTCCTGCCCGATCGCATGAAGATGAGCGCGCACTTGAGCGCTGAATCGGCCGACGGCTGGGTGTCGCCGGCGGAGCTGAAGGCGCGCGTGCTGCTGCAGAACCTCTTCGGCACGCCGGCGGAGAATCGCCGCGTCACGGCGACGATGCGGCTCGCCCCCGCGTATCCCGCCTTCGCCGCGTGGCGCGACTACCAGTTCTACGATCCCCGCCGGCCGCGCGAAGGCGTGGAGGAGAAGCTCGCGCCCGCCACCACGGACGCCCGGGGCGAGGCGCAGTTCGACCTGAACCTGCAGCGCTTCGCCGACGCGACCTATCGCCTGTCCTTCGTGGCCGAGGGCTTCGAAGCGGCGGGCGGGCGCAGCGTCGCCGCCGAGGCGGCGCAGCTCGTCTCCTCGATGCCCTACCTCGTGGGCTTCAAGGCCGACGGCGACCTGGGCTACATCACCCAGGAAGCGGCGCGCACCATCTCCTTCATCGGCATCGACCCGCGCGCGAAGCAGGCCGCCGTGCCCGCGCTCACGCTCGCGCGCATCGAGCGCAAGTTCGTCTCGGTGCTCACCAAGCAGGACAACGGCACCTTCAAGTACGAGTCGCGCAAGCGCGAGACCGTGCTGGAGGAGAAGCCCTTCTCGATCCCCGCGCAGGGCATCGCGCTCGCCCTCGACACGCACCGGCCCGGCCAGTTCGCCCTCGTGGTGAAGGACGGCAAGGGCCTCGAGCTCTCCCGCGTCGAGTACGGCGTGGCGGGGCAGGGCAACATCGCGCGCGCGCTCGACCGCAACGCCGAGCTGCAGCTCACGCTCGACAAGACCGACTACCAGCGCGGCGAGGAGATCGAGGTGAGCGTGCAGGCCCCGTACGCCGGCAGCGGCCTGATCACGATCGAGCGCGACCGCGTCTACGCCCACGCGTGGTTCCGGTCGAAGACCACCGGCTCGGTACAGAAGATCCGCGTGCCGAAGGACTTCGAGGGCAACGGCTACGTGAGCGTGACCTTCGTGCGCGACCCGAACTCCGACGAGATCTTCATGAGCCCGCTCTCCTACGGCGTGGTGCCGTTCTCGGTGAGCCTGGACGCCCGGCGCGAGGCCCTCACGGTGAGCGCGCCCGAGCGCGTGCAGCCCGGCGAGGAGATGCGCATGAAGGTGCGCGCGGAGCGTCCCTCGCGCGTGGTCGTGTTCGCGGTCGACGAAGGCATCCTGCAGGTCGCGGCGTACCGCACGCCCGATCCCCTGCAGTACTTCTTCCAGAAGCGCCGCCTCGGCGTGCGCACCTCGCAGATCCTGGATCTCATCCTGCCCGAGTACAAGCGCGTGATGGCCTACGCGGCACCCGGCGGCGGCGGCGAGGCGGCGATCGGCAAGAACCTGAACCCGTTCAAGCGCAGGCGCGACAAGCCGGCGGTGTTCTGGTCGGGCGTGCTCGACGTCGGCCGCGACGAGAAGGAGATCGCCTGGCGCGTGCCCGACACGTTCAACGGGGCGCTGCGCGTGATGGCGGTCGCGGTGTCCGAGGAGGCCGTGGGCGTGGCGCAGCGCAAGGCCATCGTGCGCGCCGACCTCGTGCTCTCGCCCAACGTGCCGGCCACGGTCGCTCCCGGCGACGAGTTCGAGGTGAGCGTGGGTGTGGCGAACACCATCGCCGGCTCGGGCCCGGAGGCCGCGGTGACGGTGCAGCTCACGACCTCGCCCCACCTCGTGGTCGTCGGCGCGCAGAAGGCCGAGCTTCGCATCGGCGAGCTGCGCGAAGGCTCGGCGACATTTCGCGTGCGCGCGACCGACCGGCTGGGCTCGGCGACGCTCACCTTCGCCGCGAGCCACGGCACGAGGTCGAACCAGGTGGCCACGGACCTGAGCCTGCGGCCCGCGATCGCCTATCGCAGCGAGATCCTCGCGGGCACCGTGAAGGGCGAGCGCGACCTAGACGTGGCGCGCGACATGTTCCCCGAGTACCGCAAGCTCGAGGCGACGATCTCGTACGTGCCGCTCACCCTGGCCCACGGGCTCGCGGCGTACCTGTCCGGGTACCCTTACCTGTGCACCGAGCAGCTCGTGAGCGAGGCCATCCCGGCGCTCATCCTCTCGGAGCGCCCCGACTTCGGCTACGTGAAGGAGCCGCGCTCCGGGCCCGCGCCGGCCGAGCGCATCGCCGCGCTCGTCTCGATCCTGCGCTCGCGGCAGAACGCGGAGGGCGGCTTCGGGCTGTGGACCTCGAGCCTCAAGGTGGTGCCGGTGCCCTCGGTGCACGCGATGCTGTTCCTGGTGGAGGCGCGCGAGCGCAGGTACGCGGTGCCCGACGACATGCTGCGCGCGGGCAACGCGTGGCTGCGCGAGTTCGCCGCGACCGAGGGCGGCACGCTCTCCGACGAGCGCGCGCGGGCGCAGGCGATCTACGTGCTCACGCGCCAGGGAATCCTCGCCACCAATCTCGTGGCCGCGCTGCAGAAGCGTCTCGACGAGCGCTACCCGAAGGCGTGGAAGCACGACGTGGTGGCCGCGTGGCTGGGCGCCTCCTACCAGCTCATGCGCCAGGAGCGCCTCGCCGAACGCGCGGTCTCGGAGCTCGCGACGGGCACGAGCACGAAATACGAGCTCTACTACGACCCGCTCACGCGCGACGCGCAGATCGTCTTCCTCCTCGCCCGGCACTTCCCCGCGCGCTACCGGGAGCTCAAGGTGGCGGCGCTCGACAGCCTGGTGCGCCCGCTCGAGCGCGGGGGCTACAACACCATCGGCTCGGCCTACGCGCTGCTGGCGCTCGACGCCGTCGCCAACCTCGGGGGCAACGTGCCGGGTGCGGCGAAGCTCGCGATGAGCGAGGTCCTCGCCGACGGCAGCGCGCGGGCGCTGGCACTCCCCGCCTCGCTGATTCCGCGCGTGGCCTTCACGCCCGAGGCGAGGAAGCTGCGGCTCGCCAACCCCGGCGAGCTCGATGCCTATTACGCGGTGACGCGCTCCGGATTCGACCACTCCCTGCCCACGAAGGAGGTGCGCGACGGGCTCGAGATCCTGCGCGAGTTCGTGGGCGCCGACGGCAAGGCCGTGAGCTCGGTGAAGCTGGGCGAGGAGATCGACGTGCGGCTCAAGGTGCGCAGCGTCGATCGCAAGTTCGTGGACAACGTGGCGATCGTCGACCTCCTGCCGGGCGGCTTCGAGGTCGTGCTCGAGCCGCGCGCGCTCAAGCAGGCGAGCGAGGGCGAGCCGGCGTGGACGCCGCCGATCGGCACCGGCGCCTCGACGTGGAAGCCCGAGTACGTCGACGTGCGCGAGGACCGCGTCGTGCTCTACGGATGGGTCGCGGCCGAGACGCAGCAGTTCGTCTACCGCATCAAGGCGACCAACGCGGGGCGCTTCACCGTGCCGCCGGCCTATGCCGAGGCGATGTACGAACGCGGCGTCTCGGCGCGCTCGCTTGCCGGGACGATCGCGGTGCAGGCGCCGGAGCGATGAGGCGCGCGCTCGCGGCGATCGCCTCCCGGCGCGCCTTGGCCGCGCTGGCGGCGCTGGCCGCGCTCGCCGCGCTCGGCATCGCGGGGGCCCGTGCGCTCTGGCGCGTGCCGTTCGAATCGATCGTGCCCACCTCGCTCGTGGTGACCGACGCGAACGGCAAGCTCCTTCGCCTCACGCTCTCGAGCGACGACAAGTACCGCCTCTGGACGCCGCTCGCGCGCATGCCGCCCGAGCTGGTGGAGGCGGTCGTGCTGAAGGAGGACCGGTGGTTCCGGTGGCATCCGGGCGTGAATCCGTTCGCGATCGCGCGCGGCGCGTGGCGCACGTACGCCGAAGGCGAGCGCCAGGGCGGCTCCACGCTCACCATGCAGCTCGCGCGCATCGTCTCGCATCGCGGCACGCGCACCATCGGCGGCAAGTTGCGCCAGGCCGCGCGCGCGCTGGCACTCGAGGCGCTCTACTCGAAGGACGAGATCCTCGAGGCCTACCTGAACCTCGTGCCGTACGGGCGCAAC
Organism: uncultured beta proteobacterium; assembly: GCA_963792865.1. Lineage (GTDB taxonomy): Bacteria > Pseudomonadota > Gammaproteobacteria > Burkholderiales > Usitatibacteraceae > Usitatibacter. Next base: position 49,165 of record CAWBYB010000014.1, on the reverse strand, counting down.
GTCGAGGGCGTGGGCGCGGCGAGCCTCATCTATTTCGCCAAGCCGGCGCGCGCGCTCACCACGCCCGAAGTGCTGACCCTCGCGGTGATTCCGCAGAGCCCCGCGCGGCGGGCGTTCGCGGCGCGCGACCTCGATTCGCTCGCCCGTTCGCGCGCGGTCCTGTTCCGGGCGTGGATCGGGCGCCATCCCGCGGCCGCGCGCTACGCGGAGCTCGTCGCCGCCCCGCTCGGGCTGCGCACGCCGCGCGAGCTGCCCTTCGCGGCACCGCACCTCACCACGCAGCTCATCGCCAATCGCGGCGACGATCCGGCCAGCACCATCGTCGCGACGCTCGACCTGCGGCTGCAGCGCACCCTCGAGCGCCAGGTGCGCCAGTACGTGGCGCGCGAAGCCCCGCTCGGCATCGTCAACGCCGCCGCGATCCTCGTCGACACGCGCGACATGGGGGTGAAGGCACTCGTGGGCTCGGCGAACTTCTTCCGCGAGGACATCGACGGCCAGGTGAACGCGGCCACGGCGCCGCGCTCGCCGGGCTCGACGCTGAAGCCCTTCATCTACGCGCTGGCGCTCGACCAGGGCCTGATCCACCCGGACACGATCCTGCGCGACGCGCCGACGAGCTTCGGTGCGTTCAGCCCGGAGAACTTCGACGGCGCGTTCGTGGGCCCCATCGCCGCGAAGGACGCGCTGATCCGCTCGCGCAACGTCCCCGCCGTGGCGCTCGCGGCGAACCTCGCCTCGCCCTCGCTCTACGAGTTCCTGAAGAGCGCCGGCGTGGCGCGCATGCGTAGCGAGCGCCACTACGGCCTCGCGCTCGCGCTGGGCGGCGGCGACGTCACGATGGAGGAGCTCGCGCGCCTGTACGCGATGCTCGCCAATCGCGGCGTGGCGAGGCCGCTGCGCTACCGCGTCGACGAGCCCGGGGCCCCCGGCGTGCGGCTGCTCTCCGAGGAAGCGGCGTTCGTCACGCTCGACATGCTGCGCGACAACCCGCGGCCCGATTCGTCGACGGCGGAGCGCCAGGGCTTGCGGCGCATCGCGTGGAAGACCGGCACCTCGTGGGGGTTCCGCGACGCGTGGACCGCGGGCATCGCGGGGCCCTACGTGCTGGTGGTGTGGATCGGCAACTTCGACGGCGCGGGCAATCCCGCGTTCGTGGGCGTGCGCGCCGCCGCGCCGCTCTTCTTCCAGGTCACCGACGCGCTCGAGGCCGAGCACCGGCTCGATCCCGAAGTCTTCCTGCGCCGGCCCGCGGGGCTCGCGCGCGTCGAGGTGTGCGCGGCCTCGGGCGAGCTTCCCAACGCCTGGTGCCCGCGGCGCGAAACGACGTGGTTCATCCCGGGCAAGTCGCCGATCCGCGTGAGCACCCTGCACCGCGCGGTGCCGATCGATCCGCGCACCGGGCGCGTGGCGTGCACGCCGGCGGAGTTGAGGCGCGCGCGCCTCGAGGTGTTCGAGTACTGGCCGTCCGACATCCAGCGCCTGTTCCGGCAGGCCGGCCTGCCGCGGCGCGCGCCGCCCGCGGCCGATTGCGGCGACGGCGCGGGCGATGCGCGGGGCGCACGGCCCCGCATCCAGTCGCCGATCACGGGCGCGGCCTACGTGCTGAGGCTGAACGCCGCCAAGCCGCCGCAGATCGCGCTCTCCGCCGCGCTCGACGCGGACGCGCGCCGCGTGCACTGGTTCGCGGGCGAGAGCTATCTCGGATCTTCCGGCGCCGGCGCGCCGCTCACCTGGAGCCCGGCCTCCGCCGGGCGCTACCTGATCCGCGCCATCGACGACCACGGGCGCGCGGACAGCCGCGAGGTGCGGGTGGACGCGGAGCGCTAGCGCGGGCCTTCCGGCGCGAGCGCCGGGGGTAGAATGGTTTCGGAGGGTCGCATCATGACGCTGCTTCGATCCCTTTGCGCGCTCCTGCTCCTCGTTGCGGCGCCGTGCTTCGCCGAGGACATGCCGGAGCTCTCGCGCCCGGTCCTGCTGGTCGCGCGCGCCAACCATCCCGATCCCAACTTCCGCGACGCCGTCGTGCTGCTGATCCGCCACGACGAGGGCGGCTCGATGGGCCTGGTGATCAACCGGCCCACCGCGATCCCGCTCGCGCTGGCGCTGCCGGATTTCGAGCGCGTCGTGCCCGCGGGCGACAAGATCTATTACGGCGGACCGGTGGAGCCGCAGACGGTCCTGTTCCTCGCCCGCCTGCCCTCGCCGCCGCCGGCCTCGACCGAGGTGTTCGCCAACGTCTACGCGAGCTCGAGCCGCAAGCTCCTGGGCGAGCTCTTCGGCCGCCAGCGGCCCGCGGACGGGCTGCGCATCTTCTCGGGATACGCGGGCTGGGATCCCGGGCAATTGGAATTCGAGATCCTGCGCGGCGACTGGCACCGGCTGCCGGCCGAGGCGAAGTGGATCTTCGACGAGAAGCCCGGCAAGGTCTGGCCCGAGCTCAACCGCAAGGCCACCGCGATCATGGTGCGCAACGATTGGGGGATGCCCGCGCGCTAGCGGAGCATGATCCCGCTCCTTCGGTCACAATGGCCGCTGGCGCCCCGGATCCCCTTCCATGAACCTCCGAATGCTCGGCCGCGAGTGGTCGGGATTGGACGAACGTTACCGGCACGCCGCCCTCGCGCTGCTCGTGGGGGCGGGCTACTGGGCGCTCGCCAGCTACAGCCTGGCGCTTCCCGTGCGCTCGAGCGGGATCTCCTACATATGGCCCGCCGACGGCCTCGCGCTGGGCGCGTTGCTCTGCACCCGGAAAGCGCATTGGCCCTACTACCTGGCCGCCGTGTTCCTGGGCAATTTCCTCGCGAGCAACAAGCCCCTCGGCCTGGACGTGCTCTATTCCTCGTTCAACGCCTTCGAGCCGTGGCTCGTGGCGACGGTGCTCACGCGCATCCTCGGCGCGCGTCCGCGCATCGAGTCGGTGGCGGGCGCGGTGCGCTTCATGCTGCTCACCATCACGGTCATGGCCGTGGCCATCCTCATGACCAACGCCGTCGACTGGCTGCTGCATCGCGGCGACTTCTGGAAGATCTGGGGCATCTGGTGCGTGTCGAATACGCTGGGGATGCTGGTCATCGCGCCCCTCATGCTCGCGTTCACGAGCGAGCTTCGCGGCGAGGTGGGCGAGTCGACACCGTATCGCCGGCTGGAGGCAGTCCTGCTGCTGGCCGGCCTCGTCCTCGCGGTCCATTTCGAGTACGCGTCCGCGCCGGGCTCGCTCGATCGATGGATCATCCTGTCGCGCACCCCGATGCTCGTGCCGACGGTGTTCCTGCTCTGGGCGGCGGTGCGATTCGCGCTGCCCGGGGGCACGCTGGCGCTCGCGATCGTGACCCTGCAGACGTTCTGGTACACGGCGAACGGGCTCGGCCCGTACGCGGCGCTGAACGCCGACCCGCACGCCGCGCTGGTCCACCTCCAGCTGACCCTGGTGGTGGTTGCCATCGTCCTGGTCGTGATCGCCGCCATCGCCGCGGAGTGGCGCTACGCGCTCGCGGAAAGCCGCGACATGAGGAAGCGTTTGGAGCGCGCGCTGGACAGCGCGCGCCTCGCGCTCTTCGAGGTCGAGGTGCCCTCCGGGCGCGCCTTCCTCACCGAGGGATGGGCGGAGATGATCGGGGCGGAGCCGGGCGAGACCCATACCACCGTGAGCGAGCTGCTCGAGGTGGTCCATCCGGAGGAGCGCGACGCCGTCTGGGAAGTGGGCATCGAGGCGTTGTCGGGCAAGCGCGAGGCCTACGAATTCGAGCACCGCGTGCGCCGCCGCGACGGCGAGTGGATCTGGATCCTGAGCCGCGGGCGCGTCGTCGAGCGCGACGCCGCGGGGCGCACCACGCGCGTGGCGGGCACCAACGTGGACATCACCGAGCGCAAGCGCACCGAGCAGCGCCTGCACTATCTCGCCACCCGCGACACGCTCACCGACCTCACCAACCGCGCCCTCTTCGGCGAAGGCGTGCGGAAGGCCGTCGACGAGGCTTCGCGCTGGACGCACCGCGTGGCGATCATCTCCATCGGGCTGGACCGCTTCACGGGGATCAACGATTCGCTCGGGCACCACGTCGGCGACCTGGTGCTCAAGACGATCGCCGCGCGGCTCACGGAATCGGTGGGAGGCGACATCACCGTGGCGCGGCCCGGGGGAGACGAGTTCCTCCTGCTCATCCCGGTCATCCGCACGCCGCACGAGGCGGTGGAGGTCGCGGAGAACCTGCTCGCCGCGATCTCCCGGCCGATGTCCGTCGAGAGGCGCGAGCTCGTGGTCACGGCGAGCATCGGGATCGCGATCTACCCGGAGGACGCGGACTCCGCGGGCCTGCTGCTGCGCAATGCCGACATCGCGTTGCACAGCGCGAAGGATGCGGGGCGCAACACCGTGCAATTCTTCGCCGAGCGCATGAACGTCGCGGCCCGCAGCCGCCTCGAGCTGGAGGGCGCGCTGCGCCAGGGCCTCGAGCGCAAGCAATTCCTCGTCTACTACCAGCCGCAGGTCGAGCTGGTCACGGGCGCGCTCGTGGGCTACGAGGCGCTAGCGCGCTGGCGGCATCCGAAGCGCGGGCTCGTGCTCCCAGGAGAGTTCATTCCGGTCGCGGAATCCACCGGCCTCATCGTCGCGCTGGGCGAGGAAGTGCTCGCGTCGGCCTGCCGGCAGGCCGCGCAGTGGCAGCGCACCGCCGAGCTGCCGGTGCGCGTGGGCGTCAACGTGACCGCGCGCCAACTGCGCCACCCGGGCTTCGTCCAGTGCGTGCAGGACGCGCTCGCCGGCGCGCAGTTGAACCCGCGCCTGCTCGAGCTGGAGATCACGGAGAACTCCATCATCGAGCACGGGCAGGAGACCACGGCGACGCTGGACGCCATCGGCCGGCTGGGCGTGCAGCTCGCCATCGACGACTTCGGCACCGGCTACTCGAGCCTGAGCTACCTGAAGCGCCTGCCGATCGACACGGTGAAGATCGACCAGTCGTTCGTTGCCGACCTGCCGGACGACCCGGAGGCGTGCGCGATCGTGGGCGCGATCATCGCGCTCGCCCACAACCTGGGTCTGATCGTGCTTGCCGAAGGAGTGGAGACCCGGGCGCAGGCCGACTACCTGCGCGAGCACGGGTGCGACCGGGCGCAGGGCTATCTCTTCGGCCACCCGCAGCCGGCCGAGGCCGTCATTCGCTGAGGCTCTCGCCCGAGCCGCCCATCTCCTTCGGCAGGTCGCGCATCTTCGGCAGCCCGTCCTTCATCGGCAGCCTCGTCTCCTGGTAGTGGACGTGGACCCCGGCCTGGAACGGGAAATCCGGGATCGTCGCCGCGTACACGTCGGTGAGCCCGAAGCCCGGGTGCTCGGTGAAGACGTGGCCGCCGCAGGTCTTGCACCACTTGCGATAGCTCTTCGGCGTCTTGTTGTAGGTGCCGATGTTGTCCGCGCCCTTGGTGACGCGCACCGCGTCGGGCTTCCACAGGGTGAACGCGTTGACGGGCCCGGCCGACCAGCTGCGGCACGACTCGCAATGGCAATAGCCCATGCCGGCCGGCTCGCCGGTCACCGTGTACTGGACCGCGCCGCAAAAGCAGCCGCCCTTGTAGATCCTCTCGTTGCTCATGACGAACTCCCGGTGGCGTGAATGGAAAATGGCGCGAAGCTTCTCGCGCCACGAAGGGTGCTAGTATCCATCCCCTTTCGCGTCGCGACTTGGCCGAAACGCCGCATTTGTTGACCGATACCCCATGGATGCCCTGTCGCACGTCCTGAAGTCGCTGCGCCTCGAGGGCGCCTTCTACCTCAACGCCGAGTTCACGGCGCCGTGGTGCATTCGCGGCGAATGCGACGTGCAGAGCGTCCGGGCGCGCCTCGCCGGGGCCGAGCACGTGGTGTTCTTCCATTTCCTGACCGAGGGCGCATGCAAGGTACGGCTGCTCGACGAGGAGGCGGTGCTGGAAGCCGCATCGGGCGACCTGATCCTGATCCTGCGCGACGACAAGCACCTGATGGGCAGCGACCTCGGCCTTGCGCCCCTGGGGTCGGAAAGCCTGGTCGATGCGGATGCCCCGGCCGACGGCGAATTCGTCCAGTTGCGCCACGGCGGCGGCGGCGCGGCCACGCGCTTCGTGTGCGGCTACCTCGCGTGCAACCGCGGCGTATGCCGCCCGCTGTTCGAGGCCTTGCCGCGCGTGTTGCGCATCCCGGTGGGCGACGGGCCGGCATCGGTGCTGCTGCGCGAGCTGCTGCGCGTGGGGGTGCGCGAATCGTCCGCTTCGCGCCCGGGCGCGGAATCCATGCTCGCGAAGCTCTCGGAGCTCATGTTCGTGGAAGCCCTGCGCCGCTACGTCGAGGGCCTGCCGCCGGGAGGCACCGGTTGGCTGGCGGGCGTGCGCGACGCGCAGGTGGGGCGCGCGCTGGCGCTCCTGCACGGCGAGCCCGCACGGGCGTGGACCGTGGACGAGCTGGCGCGCGAGTCGGCGCTTTCGCGCTCCGCGCTGGCCGAACGCTTCGCGGCGCTGGTCGGAGAGCCGCCCATGCAGTACCTGATGCGCTGGCGGCTGGCGCTCGCGGCCCAGGCGTTGCGCTCGGGCGGGGAGGCCGTCGCGCGCATCGCCGAGCGCAGCGGCTACGAGTCGGAAGCCGCGTTCTCGCGCGCATTCAAGCGCGAGTTCGGCATGCCGCCTGCGGCGTGGCGCAAGGCGGCAGCCAAGGAGTAGGCCCGGCGCGCGCGCCCGTGGCGCCGCGGGGAACGCCGATCAGACCACGCCCTGCGCGGCGCCGCGCTGCCATTTCCGGTGAATGTACGACAGGGCGCCGCGAATCCGCGCCGGGTCCTCGTTTCCCCCGAAGCCGGCGCCCGAGGTGCCGGCATCGGACCAATAGCGATGCACGACGCCATCGACGTAGGTGAAGGTCGTGAGCGCGGAGCACTGCGCGAAGAATTCGAGGTCCTCGAGGATCTCGAGGTTCGTGTCGAAGCGCACGCCGCGCGCCACGAGCTCGCGCGACATCGCGAACGCGCCGACCCCGAAGAAGCCGCAGCTGAAGCGCATCTCGGGGCGGAACGGGCTTCCGTAGAGGTTCACGAAGCGCCCGTCCCTGTCGACGATCTCGGCGCGCCCATGCGCGAGCATCGATCCCGGGTTCGCCGCCAGCGCCCGGGTGAGGGTCGACAGGCCGCCGGGAAGCGTCTCGTCGTCGTCGTCCAGGAAGTAGAGCGCCTCGCCCCGGGCCGCTTCCAGCGCGGCGTTGCCCGCTTCCGGGCGCCGCAGGGGCTTTCCGGCATCGACGAGGCGCAGCGGATACGCCCCGCATCGCTCCGGCAAGGCGCGATGTGCCGCGCCGCTCGCGTTGATCACGAGCACTTCCGCATCCGGATGATCCTGCGCCGCGATGGAGCGCAGCGCGCGCGCGAGGTGGTCGCGGTTCATGCTGCGAATGAGGACGGACAGCGCGGGTGCCATGGAAAAATTGTAGCGCGGGCTTGCGCCAATCTCCTCAGGCCGAAGGGACGCGGAACTGCTCGCGCAGCGCCTTTTCCCCGGCGGCGGAAAAGCTCACGACGCGCGAGGACTTCTCGCGCCGGGCCCAGCGCAGGTCCAGGCAGCGCTCCAGCAGCGCGGCTCCGAGGGAGCCGGCGAGATGGTAGCGGCGCACGCTCCAGTCCAGGCAGGCGCGGCAGAGCGCCCGGCGCTGTCGCTCCAGCGCGGCGAGGTCGATGCCGAGATCGCGCACGTACTGCTGCCCGTCGCGAGTCAGGTGCGGCGCATCGGCGTCCATCCTCAACAGGCGGCGCTGCTTCAGGCTGTCGAAGACGAGCACGCCCAGCTCCCCCGCGAGGTGGTCGTAGCACACACGGGATTTCCTGAGCGCGGGCTCGCGCGGGCTGGAACGCAGGCGCACCGCGCCGGCCCGGAAGGCCACGCCCATCAGGCTTTCCAGCAGGCGCGCCACGTCGTCGTCGGCGAGGCGGAAGTAGCGGTGCCGTCCCTGGCTCGCCACGCTCACGAGCTTCGCTTCGAGCAGCTTCGCGAGGTGCGAGCTCACGGTCTGCTTGGTGACGCCCGCCACGCCCGCCAGCTCGGTCGCCGTGAGCGCCTGTCCGGCCATGAGCGCGGTGAGGATGTCGGCGCGGGCGTGGTCGCCGATCAGCGCCGCGATCCCCACGATATTCGGGCCGTCCTTCATGGTTCGATTCTAGTCGAACCATCGTCGTGCGGCAACCTGCCAGGATGCCGGCATCGCCTGACCGAGACCGCCCATGTCGATTGCCGCAGGCGCCCCGGGGAGCCGGCGCTCCGAGCTCGCCCTGCTCGGGCTGCTCGCGGCGCTCTGGGGCTCGTCTTACCTGTTGATCAAGGTCGCGCTGGTCACGATCCCGCCGGTCACGCTGATCGCGCTGCGGGTGGCGATCGCCGCGCTGCTGCTGGTCGCGGTGATGCGGCACGAAGGCGCGCGATTTCCCGCCGATGGCCGCACGCGGCGGATGCTGCTCGTCCAGGCGTTCTTCAACAGCATCGGGTCGTGGACGGTGCTCGCGTGGGGACAGCAGCACGTGGCGAGCGCGCTCGCGGGCGTGCTCAACTCGACCTCGCCTATCTTCGTCTTCTTCATCACCCTGCTCGTCACACGGCACGAGACGGTGGGCGCCCGGAGATTCGCCGGGGCGCTGCTGGGCGTGGTCGGGGTGGCCCTGATCGTGGGCGAGGATGCCCTGCGCGGGCTCCATGGGCAGGTCGCGGGCCAGCTCGCGTGCCTGCTCGGCGCGTTCCTCTATGCCTGCGCGGCGATCCACGGCAAGCGCTTCTCCTCGATCTCGCCGACGGTCACGGCCGCCGGCACGATGATCTGGGCGACGGTGTGCCTCGTCCCGCTGTGCATGCTCCTCGATCGGCCGTGGAACCTGCACCCGTCGGCGAGCTCGCTCGCCGCCGCCGCCGCGCTCGGATTCCTGTGCACGGGCGTCGCGCTGCTGCTCTACTTCCGGCTGGTCCGCACGCTCGGGTCGATGGGCGTCGCGAGCCAGAGCTATCTTCGCGCCGGGGTCAGCGTGCTGCTGGGGATCGTGGTGCTGGGAGAACAGGTCACGCCGGCGATCGGGTTCGGGCTGGCGGCGATCGTTCTCGGAGTTGCGGCGATCAATGCTCCGTCGCGCTGAGGTGGGATCGCAGGAGCATCACTTCGCGGTCGAGCTGCGGCTTGAGCTCGTCGAGCAGTTTCCACGTGGCGTTGCGCGCCGCGGTCTCGATGCGTGAGCAAAGGCGCGAGAGGCGCAGGGCGCCGACCGTCGCGCAGGCGCCCGCCAGCCGATGCGCAAGCTCGGCGGCGCGCCCGTGGTCGCGGTACTCGAGCGCGGAGATGATCTCGGAGTAGTTCGCCTCATAGGACTCGCCCAGGCCGCGCAGCAGTTCCCGCGCCAGCTTGTCGTCGCCGCCGGTCACCGCGTCGAGCGTCGGCTTGTCGATGACCTCCAGCGTCCAGTCCTCCACGAGCCGGCCGGCCGTCGCGGACGCCGCCGGAGCCGGGGACACGCCCTCCTGCCACGGCAGCCAGACCCGCAGCTTCGCGGCGAGCTCGGGAATCTGCACCGGCTTCGCGAGGTAGTCGTTCATGCCCACCTCGAGGCAGCGCTCGGCCTCCCCCTTCATCGCGTTGGCGGTGCAGGCGATGATCGGGATGGCGGCCAGGTTCTGGTCGCGCTCCTCGCTGCGCACGGTGAGCGCCACCTCGTAGCCGTCGATCTCCGGCATGTGGCAATCGGTGAGCAGCAGCGAGAAGCGCCCGGTGCGCCACAGCTCGAGCATCTCGCGCCCGTTCTCGGCGCATTCCGACGCATAGCCGATGGTCGCGAGCTGGCGCTGCAGCACCAGGCGGTTGATCGGATGGTCGTCGGCCACGAGCACGAGCGTGCGCTCCAGCTCCGCGACCGCGACCGACGGGGCCTCGCGGAACGCCGGATTCTCGGGCTGCGCCGGCTGCAGGCGCCCCGGGCGCGCGGCAGCGGGCGAGCCGGCCGCGACCGGAAGGCGCAGCTCGAAGGCCATGGTGGTGCCCCGCCCTTCGGCGCTGTCCATCTCGATCGTCCCGCCCATCATGCCGGCGAGGCGCTGGCAGATGCTCAGCCCCAGGCCCGTGCCACCGAATCGGCGCGTGGTGCGCGCCTCGGCCTGCACGAAGGGCTGGAAGAGCTTCGCCTGGTTCGCCTTCGAGACGCCGATCCCCGTGTCGCGCACCGTGAAGCGCACCACGTCGTGCCCGTCCTCGTGCGCGACCAGCCGCGCGGCGAGGCTCACCTTGCCGCGGTCGGTGAACTTGATCGCGTTGCTCACCAGGTTGTTCAGGATCTGGCGCAGGCGCAGGTGGTCCACCATCAACCAGGGCGAGATCTTCGGATCGACCTCCTCCTCGAGGATGAGGTTCTTGCTGCTCGCCACCCCGGCGTAGGCGGCCGTCACCGAGGCGGCGATCTCCGGCACCGAGGCGGGCTCAGGGCTCAGGTCCAGCCGGCCTGCCTCGATCTTGGAGATGTCGAGCAGGTCGTCGATGATGCGCAGCAGCGACTGCGCCGACTCGCGGATGGTGGCCACCTGCGTGCGCTGCGCGGGCGCCAGGGTGCCGAGCGAGAGCAGCTCCAGCAGGCCGAGCACCCCGTTCATGGGCGTGCGGATCTCGTGGCTGATGGTGGCGAGGAACGCGCTCTTGGAGCGATCGGCGGCCTGCGCGGCCTCGCGCGCCGCCTCCAGGTCCCGGTTGAGCGCCAGGAGCTTCTCGTGCTCGGCGTGCTCGAGGTCGCGCACCTTGATCATGCGCGCGTAAAGCCGCCCGTTCTCGACCATGAGCACGAGCAGCACGAAGCTCGCCGCGATGAGGCCGCACACCCGTCCCGCGTAGAAGCCCAGGTCGAAGCGTCCCGCGTTCAGCACCGCGGAGAGGGCGATGTCGAAGAGCCACGCGCACATCACCACCATGAGCCACAGGTCGAGGAGCGAGTACGGCCGCTGCCACCAGAGCACGCCCAGCGTGGCGAGGCTCATCAGCCATACGCCGCCCACCACCAGGATCATCGCGGGCGAATAGTGGTCGCCCACCATGATCGCGGGGAGCGCCGGCACGCCGGCGGTGGCCAGCAGGACGAAGGCGAAGGTCAACGTCGCGACCGAGCCCACGCCGAACGCGATCAGCGCGCCCGGCGCGAACGCCCGGCGCAGGGTGCTCCTGCGCGCCTTCAGCAGCGAATACGCGATGACGGAAAGGGGAAACCCGGCGTGCCAGAACATGTACAGCCAGGCGGTCGTCTGGGGCCCCGCGCCCAGCGATCCCCGGGCGGCGAACAGGCCCGGAAACGTCAGCATGTGCACGAACGCGAAGCTGGCCGAAAAGAGGTAGCCGCACGCCAGCACGAAGAGGGCGGTGGAGCGCAGGAAGTAGAACTGGCTGAAGAGCAGGGCCCCGGTGATCAGGTCGCACATCACGAGCGCCGCCTGGTAGGTCGGAATGAACGCCCAGTAGGCTCCGAGCCGGACCTTCGCGAACGGCACCAGCGCCAGGAAGACCAGGGTCAGGATGACGACGGTGGTGAACGCGCGGCGCGCTTCCCCGCGCGTGGCCAGCATCGCGGCGAAGGATGACTCGGCCTGCTGGGCATCCGGCTCCCCGGGGTTCGATCGCATTGCGTTGCGGCCCTGTCTTGGATATCGGTGGCAGGCCCCCTGATGGTCGGGGCGCACAGTAACCAATGTTAATACATCCCGCGCCCGCGTAATTTTCCGCATCGATCCCGCACAAAACCCGATAGCCCTCCCGCACCCGCCCGCCTAGATTGTCCCGACGGGCCCCCGCCCGTACCCCACAACCTTTTTCATGGAGGCAGACATGCCTGACGACGTGGTTCGCGGTTCGAGCAAGCTCATGGCGGCGTGGAAGGCGCGCACGCTCACGGAGGAGTCCTACCGCGAGATCGTGAACGCCTTCGAGAAGTCGCGCGGCAAGGTGGAAAGCGCCGTGGTCTATGGCGGCGAGAACCCCAGCGGCGTGCGGCTCACGGTGCGCTACGACGGCGATGACGTGCCGATCTGCGGCAACGACATCCTCTTCTGGTTGAAGTGGCACCGGGTCCACGGCGGCACGCCCCGTCCGCCGCACATCATCATCAACGGCATTCCGATCCCCGACCTCGCCATGCTGCAGGTCGATTTCGGCATCGTGAACGAGACCGCCAACGTGAACCAGCCGGGCGGCCTGAACGGGATCGGCGCGGGCCTGGGAGGGTTGCGCTGATGCATTGCCCGGCCGGCGAAACGCGGGTGCTGCAGGTGCACCCCACGCGGCGATGCAACCTCGCCTGCGCGCACTGCTATTCGTCGTCGGGGCCCGGCGTGCGGGAGGAGCTTGCCCTGTCGCTCCTGCTGCCGTGCGTGGAAGACGCGGCGCGGCTGGGATACACCCAGCTCGCCGTCTCGGGCGGCGAGCCGTTGCTCTACCGGGGGCTCGCCCGCCTGCTCGCGCACGCGCGCTCGGCCGGCATGCAGACCACGATGACCACCAACGGGATGCTCGCGAGCTACAGCCGCTGGATGCCGATCGCCCCGCTCGTGGACGTGCTCGCGGTTTCCATCGACGGACGCCCCGAGGAGCACGACCGCATGCGCGGCCAGGCGGGAGCCTTCGAGCGCACGCTCGGCAACTTCGAGGTGCTGCGCGATTCGGGAGTGGCCTTCGGCTTCATCTTCACGCTCACGCAGCACAACGTCGACAGCCTCGAGTTCGTCGTGCGCCTCGCCGCGGAGCAGGGCGCGCGCGGCGTCCAGGTCCATCCGCTGACCCTGCATGGCCGCGCGCTCGACGGCATGGTGCAGGCGCGGCCCGACGCCTTCGAGCTGGTGGCCGCGCTGTGCGAAGCCAAGCGGCTGGGCGGCGAACTGGGCGTCGCGGTGCACGTCGACGCGCTCACGCGCGAGCAGCTGCTCGCGTATCGCGAGCGGCTCGTTCCCCCGGGCACGGTTCGCCAGCTCGCCGAGGCGGCGCCGATCCTGGTGGTGGATGCGGATTCCACCGTCGTTCCGTTGACCCACGAGGTGGATCGCGCGCTTTCCCTGGGACGGCTCGCGGAGGCGCCGCTGCCCGTGCTCGCCTCCGAATGGGTCGCGCTGGGCAAGGCGCGGCGCCTCGCGCAGGCCTGCGAGCGCACCTGGGACGACCTTTCGACCGCGCCGGATGCGGCCGCGGTCTACTGGTACGAGGAAGTGGCGCGGCGCACCCTGAGCATCGGGCGCATCCGCGTGATGCTCGAGGAGATCGCGGTCGGCCTCGCGTGAAATTCCCGGTCGCCCGCGCGGGCGCTTTAGGCCGCCGCTGCGGCCACCCGCCCCACCGGCGCCTCGCGGATCGGCAGGTTCACCAACGCGGCCGCCGCGGCCAGCGCCATGTCCGCGTACCACATCCAGTTGTAGTCGCCGAAGCGGACCAGCGCGATGCCGCCGAGATACGCGCCGAGGAACCCGCCCACCTGGTGGGAGAGCAGCGTCAACCCGAACAACGTGGCGAGATAACGGATGCCGAAGAGCTTGCCGACGATCGCCGCGGTGGGCGGCACGGTCGCGAGCCAGGTGAAGCCGAGGCCCGCCGCGAAGAGGTAGAAGGTGGTCGTGGTCTTCGGCGCCGCGAGGTAGGCCGCGATCAGCAGCGCGCGCGAGCCGTACATCGCCGCGAGCACGTGCTTGCTGCGGAAGCGCGAGACGCTGGCTCCCGCGAGCAGGCTTCCCGCGATGTTGGCCAGGCCGATGATCGCGAGCGACCAGCTCGCCACCGTCGGCGGCAGCCCGCACAGGTGCACCTCGCCCGGCAGGTGCGTGACGAGGAACGCGATGTGGAAGCCGCAGGTGAAGAAGCCCAGGTGCAGCAGGATGTAGCTGCGATCGCCCATCGCCTCGCGCACGTTCTTCCAGATTCCGCCGTCGTCGGAGGCCGGCGCGTGGTGGGCCGTCGCTCCGCGGCTCGTCATGGTGGCGAGCGGCAGCGCGGCCAGCGCCACCCCCGCGAGCGCCCACATCGCGCCGACCCACCCGAACGCCTGGATCAGGCGCTGCACGACGGGCGCGAAGACGAACTGCCCGAACGATCCGCCCGCGTTGATGACGCCCGAGGCGGTGCCTCGCGCCTGCACGGGCAGGCGTTGCGCCACTGCGGACAGGAGCACGGAGAAGCTGCTGGCGCCCGAGCCGATCGCCGAGAGCAGGCCCAGCGTGAAGATCAGCCCGAGGCCCGAGTGCACGAAGGGCGTGAGCGCGCTGCCCGCCGCGAGCACGACGAGCCCGCCCACGAGCACGGGGCGCGGCCCGTAGCGATCGGCGAGCGCCCCCGCCACCGGCTGCATCGCCCCCCACGCGAATTGCGCCACCGCGAGCGCGAGGCTGATGGTGATGATGCCCAGGCCCGTCGTGGTATTGAGCGGCGAGACGATCAGCCCCATCGACTGGCGCACGCCCTGCGTCACCATGAGGATCGCTGCCGCCGCGAGCGTGGCCGTAACCGCGGGTCTTCCCCAGTTCCTCACGTTCCTCCGGGCGCTTGCCCCCGACTCGAGGCGGCCATTGTATCGGGTTGGCGCGCGTCCAACTCCGCGCGATCGTCTCCGTCCTCAGGTGGCGCGGGCACGCTCGATGGGCGCAGCGTCGCGCACGTGCCGATTGAGCGTCGTGAGCCCGGCCAGCGCGAAGAGCACGATCGAGAACGGGGCCACGGCGCCGGCCGCGCCGAGGTGCTCGATCGCCACGCCGGACAGTGCCGCGCCGATGGGCATGAACCCGAACGCGAGCAGGCGGAAGGTGCTGTTCACGCGCCCCTGCAGCTCGTCGGGGATGAGGGCGAGGCGATAGCTGAACTGCACCACGTTGTATACCGGGCTCGTCAGGTACGTGAGCCCGGAGATCACGCCGAGCAGCCAGTAGGAAGGCACGACGGCGTAGAGCGGGAAGAGCAGCGCGTCGAGCCAGACGATCGCGACGATGACCCGCCCGAACGCGAAGCGCTTCTGGATCTGCCCGCCCGCGAGCGATCCCACGATGCCGCCGATGCCGGCGACGCTGAAGATCACGCCGATCTCGGCGTCCTTCGCGCCCAGGGACTTGGCGAGCACGATGATGATGAGCGGCGCGGCGGCGTTGATGAGGTTCATGCCGCCGGTGAGGAAGGCCATGTAGCGGATCAGCGGCTTGCCCCACAGCCAGCGCAGCCCGTCGGCGATCTCGGAGCGCAGGTCGCGCGCGGCGGCGGCCGGCTGCGACCGGAACGGCGTGCGGATCGCCAGCAGCGAGGCCACCGACACGCAATACGAGATCGCATCGGCGATGAACGGCACGCCGCGCCCGAACGCCTGGTAGAGGAACGTTCCCAGCGAGGGCCCGACGATGCTGGCCGCGCCGAAGCCCGCCTCGTTCTGCGCGGCGGCCTGCGGCAGCTGGTCCTGGCGCACCACGCGCGGCAGCGCCGCCACCTCGGCGATGTTGAAGAAGACGAAGAGGCTGCCTTCGATCAGCACCGCCGCGTAGATCTGCCACAGGGTGAGCCAGCCGAGCGCGATCGCGACCGGGATGCTGATGGCGGTGATCGCGCGGCCGACGTCGCACAGGATCATCACGCGCTTGCGGTCCCAGCGGTCGATCAGGGCGCCGACGGGGAGGCTGAAGACCAGGTAGGGGATCGCGCGCAGCGCGCCGGCGATACCCGCCGCTTCCGCCGAACCGGTCAGCGCGAGGACCAGCAGCGGGTAGACGATGGTCGAGGCGGCGGAGCCCAGCGTGGAGACGACCTGGCCGCTCCACAGCAGCATGTAGTCGCGGCTGCGCCAGAGCGCGACTTGCGTCATCAACGCGGGTTCGGCGTGGCGCCCTTGGGCCCGATGCGTTGCGCGCCGCCCTCCTCGACGGGCGATGGCGATTCCCGGGACGCCCTCTTCACGCTCGAGGGCAGCTCGCCGGCCGCCTCCAGCACCGAATAGGCGGCCGCGCAGATGTGCGAGTGGATGCGCTTGAAGTCGCGCAGCACGTCCAGGTGCAAGGCGCTCGTCTCGACGCTTTCGGGGCGCTCGTCGCGCAGCCGCGACAGGTGGCTCTCGGCCGCGGCGATCTCCGCCTCGCGGAATTTGCGCTTCTCGTCCAGGAGCTGGCGCGCCACCCGGACGTCGCCCGAGACCAGGATGCCGAAGGCGAGCTTGAGGTTGTCGAGCACGCGCTGGTGCATCTCCTGCAATTCCGCCGCGCCCTCGGTGGAGAAGCTCAGCTTGCGCCGGATCTTCTTCGCGACCAGCTCCATCAGGTTCTTGTCGATGATGTCGCCGATGTGCTCCAGGTTGATCGCGAAGGCGATGATCTCCATCGCGCGCCTGCCCTCGCGGTCCTCCAGGCTGCCGCGGGTGAGCTTCACCACGTAGAGCTTGATCGCCTCGTGCACGCGGTCGACGGCGTTGTCCATCTGCGAGATGTCCGCCACCAGCTTGCGGTCGTTGGTCGTCAACGCCGTCATCGTCTGCTCGAGCATGACCTCCACCATGTCGCCCATGTGCAGGGTCTCGCGCGCGGCGCAGGCGAGGGCGAGGGCGGGCGTCTCCAGCGCGGTCGGATCGAGGTACAGGGGCGTGGCCGGATCCGCCGTCTTGCTGCCGGCCGGCAGGAGGCGTTCGAGCAGCCGCGCGAAGCCGGGCAGCACCAGCATGAACACGGCGGCGACGGCGAGGTTGAACGCCAGGTGGAAATTCGCCGCGATGCGCACGGGATTGGGTGCGAGCAGCGCGAGCTCGCGCGCGATCGGTCCGAGGAACGGGAGCACGACCGCGCATCCGGCGATGCGATTGATCAGGTTGCCCACCGGAAGGCGCCGGGCCGCGGCATTGCCGGTCGAGGTTCCCTCGATCAACGGGTTCACCGCGCTGCCGAGATTGGCCCCGAGGATCAGCGCCAGCGCCGCGACCGGCGTGACGAACTGCGAGTTGCCCAGTGACATCACGAGCAGCACCACGGCGACGCTCGAATGGGCGGCCCAGGCGAACACCGCGCCGAGCACGATGTTCAGGAGGGGATCGCCCGTGATCGCGGAGAGCACGGCATGCACCGCCGGCGCGTTCTCGGCGGGTTCGAGGGTCGCGATCAGGCTGTGCAACGACAACAGCATGAGCCCGACGCCGATCGCGGCCCGCCCGAGGTCGCGAACGACGGTGCGCGCCCCGCGGCGGAAGGCGATCAATCCCACCACCAGCAGGATCGGCGATGCGAAGGAGATGTCGAACGACAGGACCTGGACGACGAGCGCCGTGCCGACGTTGGCGCCCAGCATGATCGCCAGGGCCGGGACCAGCCCCATGACGCCCTCGGCCGAGAACGAGCTCACCATCAGCGCCGTCGCCGTGCTGCTCTGGAGCAGCGCCGTCACGCCGATGCCCGCGAGGAACGCCTTGAAGCGATTGCGCAGGGCCACGCCGAGCAACCGCCGCAGGTCGGCGCCGAACGCGCGCACGACTCCGCTGTGGACCATGTGCAGGCCCCACAGCAGGAGCGCGACGCCTCCCATCAGGTCCAGCAGGACCGAGCTTCCCATTCGAAAGACCTTTGTGGCCGAGCCCCTGACGAGCGCGCAACCGCACCGTGCCAGGGCTGCCCATCATACGACATGCGTTGCCGCTACTCGTTTCGCGGGCGCCGGCGCTATCCCGGGATCTCGGGCTCGACCAGCGTCGCGAGCTGCGCGAGCGACTCCTGCCAGCCGAGATAGCACATCTCGACCGGGATGGCCTCGGGCAATCCTTCCTGCACGACCTCGAGCCCGGTTCCGCACGACACCGGATTGAGGGTGACGATCGTCTGCATTTCCCCGGGCAGGTTCGGGTCCTCGAACCTGTCGGTGTAGCGAATCTTCGTCCACGGCACCAGCTCGCGATACTCGCCGCCGAAGGAGTGCCCGTGGCCCGTCGAGAAGTTCGTGAACGACATCCGGTAAGTGCCGCCCACCCTGGCGTCCATGTGATGGACCTTGCAGGTGAAGCCATGGGGCGGAAGCCACTTGGCCATGGCGTCGGCGTCCAGGAAAGCCTTGTAGACGCGCTCGGGTGTCGTGCGCAGGACGCGGTGAAGCCGGATGGTGCCTGTGGGCATGGTCGAGTTTCCTTTCCTACAGCTGCAGGGTCATGAATACCGAGTTCGGATCCTCGACATACTCGCCGAACGGCCCGCAATACGCGAACCCGAAACTCTCGTAGAGCCTCTGCGCGGGCCTGAACGCCTCGTGGGCGCCGGTCTCCAGGCTCAGGCGCCGGTAGCCGCGCGACCGCGCGACCCCGATGATGTGGTCGAGGATGGCCCGCCCCGCGCCCCGGCGGCGTAGCGCGCCCGGAGTGCGCATCGACTTCACCTCGCCGTGCGTTGCATCGAGCTCCATGAGGGCGCCGCAGCCGAGCAGCAGCGCACCGTTCCACGCGGACCAGAAGGTGATCCCGGGCCGGCGCAACTTCTCGAGGTCGAGGGCGTGGACGCTCTCGGGCGGCGAGAGCTCGTACATGTTGCGCAGGTGCTCGTTCAGCAGCGCATGTATCTCGGGGCGCGAGAGGTCGTCGATCTCGATCTTCATGGCGCCTATCGCGCCTGGGTATTTCCCGGCTTCGCGGCCTTCGCCTGCGCCGTGGGATTGGGCGTAGGCTCGCCGAGCTTCCGGAGCGTGTTGCGATCCGTATGGTGGAACGGCTCCGCCTGGCCCGGGATGATCAACACGGTGTCCTGCTCGTAGGACCACGTTCCATCGGCGTTGATCGAGACCGTGACGGTGTAGCTCTCGGTCCTGAACGCGTACTCCAGGAACGGATTCGACACGATCCCGTTCGTGAGCGAGCCGCGGACCGCCTGGAGGCGAAACGTCCTCGCGTCGGCCGCAGCGCGACCGACGGCCATCGCCGTTTGTCCGCGCGGTATCGAGAGCGTCAGGATCACGGCGCCCGTTGCCGGTTCCCACAGCCAATAGCCGACCTGGTCGTGGAATGTCTCGACGTCGTCGGGCTTGACGATCCGCGTGTGGTAGCGCAATCCGTAGAAAAGCTGCGGCCCGTTGGTCTGCGCATCGATCGGCTGCAGTTCCACGTGCTCGATGAAGGCCTGCCTTTCGGGGCCGTCAGGCTTCGGGTTGACGTCGAGGCCGCGCGCGCCGGTCCAGATGCCCGCCATCCCGGTGAGCGGCCCCAGGTTGGCGAGCGTATCGACGTCCGGCTCGGGTTCCGAGTAGATATCCTTGGGGAACTCCTCCATGGTCGACCGGGCCGGCTACTTCTTCACCAGCTCCACGCGCCGGTTCTTCGCGCGGCCTTCCTCGCTGCGGTTGTCGGCGATCGGCCGCTCCTGGCCGAATCCCGCGGCCGACAGGCGCTTCGCGTCGATTCCGCCCGCGACGATGGCGGCCATCACGCTGCGCGCGCGCTTCTCCGACAGCACCTTGTTGGCGGCTGGCTGGCCCACGTTGTCGGTGTGGCCCTCGATGGCGATCTTCAGGGAAGGCGCGGCCTTGAGCATCTTCACGATCTCGGCCACCGTCGCCTGGCCGTCGGACTTGAGGTTGGCCTTGCCGGTGTCGAAGTTGATGTAGAGCGCGATGAAGCCCGCCTTGTTGAGCTCGTCGAGCAGCTGGTTCGCGCTCACCACCTGCTGCATCGCGGCCACCTCGACCACCTGCAGCTTGTAGCTCTGTGTGGGGGCGCTGAAGATGCCGGGCTCGACGCGCACCCAGACCTCCTTGCCCCCGGTCGTTACCTTGAGCGTCGTCTCGCCGCCGTCGCCCTCCTTCGGCAGGCGCTCGTACACCACCTCGCCGCCGATCGCCTTCACCGCATTCTGGTAATTACGCAGGACCTGCAGCGCACTCGGCTGCCGGTCGGGATTCTTGTGGAAATAGACCAGCGTCGTGGCGTCGCCCTCGATCGTCTTCTTCACGGGCACGCCCGCGTTCATGCCGACCGTGAACTCGACCGCGTTGTAGTTCTTCTCGTACTCGGTGATGAACGAGCCCGGGTAGCGGGTGAGCAGCGGATGGTCTTTCGCCCCTGCCACATCCTCCTGGCCGAGGGCGGCAGCAGACCACCCGATCGCCGCAACGACGATGACACCGCGCACGAACAGTCCTGAATGCATCATTCCTCTCCCCATGTTCGCTTCCCCATTCCTCCGGCCGGCCCGGTGACGCCGCATATGGTACTCGACGAAGCAAAGGGTGCCTTGCTACTCCAGGCCGGTGGCCTTCAAGACAAACGAGCGTTCGCTCATGGTGTTCTCACCCGTCAGCCCGCAACCCCGCCTTTGCTTTGCATCGATGATGTAGCGCAACGATGCCAGCTTGTCTCCCGTGCGCCGGTCCGTCACCGTTACCTCGTAGCGAACGATGCCTTGTTCCGACTCCGCCTTCTGCAACTCTTCTTCGGGGCCCACTCGGGAGTACACAAGCACATCGGCAGTCAGGGCGGGGATGCCGTAGTAGGCGCCGGCCCTGGGGAACCTGATGTAGGGCCCATCCGGCCCCTGGGCCGGGCGTCCTTCAAGGTTGGAGCGCTTTCGCTCGGTGAACTCTATGCTCTTCGGATAGGGGAGGTCCGAGCGCCCCAGGGACGTGATCCGCGTGCCGAACCTGACTTTGAATTGACTGAACGGAGGGGAGTACCTGGTATTCCAGTCATAGGCAATGGAGCGAACCGGTGAGGCAGGCAGTTTCGTGAATGTGGCGCCCGTCGTCTTGCACTCCGAAATGAAAGGCCCTGAATCGGGCACCAGGAATGAAAACGCATATTTCCCGACCAGGAACGCTTGCAGCACCACGGCCACGAGGAACATCGGCAGGACCAAGGCAAATGGCGAGTGTTTGCCCGCTCGTGCCTTCCTGACGACGTAGAGGATCACGCCGGCGTACGCGAGCAGCAGCAGCGCGCCCATGATGTAGGCGGCCTCACGGCCGCCTACCATGGCGAACACCAGGCCGACGTACGAGAACATGAGTCCCAGGACGGCAGCGGCGGCGTACGCGAAGATGGTCATCGCGCGCTAACGACGGAAGGATCGCATCTTCGGCAATGATTGCACGCCGGTGCCTTATATCTTGCCAAGCGCAAGAGCGACGGCGGTGCTCGCCGTGTTGACGGCCATGTGCAGCGCCGCCGAGCTCCTCCAGGTGTGGCGCTGTGCCACGATCCCGCAGATGCTCCCGAACGCCACCAACGTGAGGAAGCGCCCCCACGAGGCGTCCACGGCCACGTGCTTGAGCGAGAAGAAGATGGCTGTCGTTCCGATGGCCACGGCGCCAGGCAGCACTCGCGAGAGGCGCGCCTGGATCAGCCCGCGCCACAGGTATTCTTCCGCAATGGGCACGAGGATCCCGTTCACTGCGAGCAGGGTGAGAACCTCCAGCGCCGGCGCCGCTTGCGGAAACCAGAGGTCTGCATTCCGGTAGCTGCTGACCCACATCGGAATGCGAAGTCCGGCCCACAGCCGCTGATCCACGGCCGGCAGGACGACCAGGCCCAGCATCATCCCCAACAGCCACGGCGTATAGGTCCACTGAGTCGAGAACTCGCGCAATGCCTGCCCCAGGTCGCGAAGCTCCCGGCGCCAATCGACGTGCGCAAGCGAGCCGCAGGTGATGGTCAGCAGGGAATAGGCCATCGCCAGGGCCAGCATATCGTTGACGCGCAGGCTGCCCACCGTCGGCATCCAGAACAGGACGTAATGCCGGAAGACGTATTCGCAGGCCAGGATGACGCTCGCCATGCCCGCGGCGATGGCGACATTGCGCAAGAGAGCCGTCGCATGCTCCGGCTTGTCGGTCCGCGCTCGCACGTTCATCAACGCCGCAATCCCTCAGGACTTCGCTTTCTTCGACTTGGCGGAACCGTTGAGAGCGACCGCCTCGCGAACGAGCGCCTTGAAGGCGGCCGCGTCGACTTCTTCTCCTTCGGGAATGTCGATCGCGCGGCGCACGTTTCCGTCGAGACTCGAGTTGAACAGGCGGGCCGGATCCTTCAGGGATGCGCCCTTGGCGAAGGTAAGCTTCACGACCATCTTGTAGGTTTCCCCGGTGCAGATGATGCCGTCGTGCGACCAGACCGGGGTGCCCATCCACTTCCACTCCTCGACGACGCCCGGGTCCGCTTCCCGGATGAGCTTGCGCATCCTGCCGAGGGTCTTCCCGCGCCAGTCCCCGAGCTCGGCGATTCTCTTCGAGATGAGATCCGATGCCGGCTGGTCCTGGCTCGCGACCGACTTTTTCATGTTCTCGTCCCGGTGAAGTTTCGAGATGCTAGACGCCGGTGTCTTTCGGCGGATTCTGCGCGAACCACTCGGCGATGCCCGGCATTTCCGGCTCGAAAGGCCCGGGCGAGGAGAAGTTGAGGACACCGGCACGAACGCTTCCTCGATTCTCGAAGTCATGCGTGACCCCGCCGGGCACGAGAACGAAGGACCCTTTCGGACAATCGTGCCACTCCTCGCCCACGCGCAGGCTCATCACGCCCTCGATGACATAGAAGAGGTCGTCCTCCGGGTGCGAGTGAGCCCCGGGCCCCTGGGTTCTCGGCTCGAGCCACCACTCCGATACCGAGTAGCGCGACTCGGTTTCCTCTCCGTCCGCCTTGAACACGGCGGCGATTCGCCCCATCGGGTATGCACGCCCCTGCCCGGGGGCGAGGACTATGGCCTTTCGCACGCCGTCAGGCCTCGGCGATCGCCGCAATGGAGACTTTCAGGCCGGGCACGCGCACAGGCAGCTTGGCACCCTGGCGAGCCGGCGGATTGGAAGGGAACCACTTGAGCCACTCCTCGTTCATTCCGTGGCGCCGCGACATATTTGACGTCTCCTCGGAGTCCGCTGCGATCGTCGTTTCCCATGAGCTCGGTCGAGAATATTACGGCATCGGAGGCGAGGCTCCGCAACCACCGACGGCAGCGAGGTGCACGATCAGGCATCTCGCTTGACCGGAGAATGGACGGAAGCTTTCCCTCGACGCCGCCGAACGTGTACCGCCCATTCTGCCGACTCCCAGCTACGCCCGGGCCGAGATCGCCGTGAGGATTCCCTGCAGCACCGCGGTGGGCGGCGGCGGGCATCCCGGCACCGTGACGTCGACCGGGATCACGCTCGAGACGCCGCCGCAGGAGGCGTAGCTCACCCCGAAGATCCCGCCGTCGCATCCGCAATCGCCCACGGCCACCACCAGCTTGGGGTCTGGCATCGCTTCATACGCCACGCGCAGCGCGCGCTCCATGTTGCGCGACACCGGGCCGGTCACCAGCAGCATGTCGGCGTGGCGCGGGCTCGCGGCGAACTTGATCCCCAGGCCTTCGAGGTTGTAGTAGGGATTGTTGAGCGCATTCAACTCCAGCTCGCAGCCGTTGCACGAGCCGGCGTCGACCTGCCGGATCACGAGCGCGCGCCCGAGGATCTTCACGATCTCGTCCTGGATCCGGCTTGCGCGCGTGCGCCATTCCTCGCGCGTGCCGGGCGCGGGCTCGCTCACGATGCCCGTCTTCATGATCTTGAGCAGGATCGGGATCACAGGTCCGTTCCGGAGTAGCTCAGGTTGAAGCTCTTGTTGATGAGCGGGAAGTCCGGGACGATGTTGCCCATCACCGCATGCTCGAGCAGCGGCCAGTTTTCCCAGGAGGGATCGTGCGCGTGGCAGCGCCGGATGCGCCCTTGCGCGCCGGCTTCGAGCGCGACGAGCACCGGGCCGCGCCAACCCTCGATCCACCCCACGCCGAAGGCGCCGTCGCGCGCTTCGGGCAGCGCGATGCGCGTCTCCCCTGCCGGCAGCCCATCGACGATCCCCTCGATGAGGCGCACGGACTCGTCGATCTCCTCGAATCGCGAGAGCACGCGGGCGGCCACGTCGCCCGCCTGGTGCACGACCTTCTTCACCTTGAGCATTCCGTAGGGCTCGGCGGGATGGTCCACGCGCAGGTCGTGCGCCATGCCGCTCGAGCGTCCCGCGAGGCCGCCGAGTGCCAGCTTGCGCGCGAGGTCCACCGTGACGCGCCCCGCGGTGAGGAAGCGATCCTGCAGCCCCGAGTGCTCGTCGAAGATGCGGCGCAGCGCGTGCACCTCGTCCGCGATCGCGTGCGCCTGCGCGGCGAGCTGCCCGAGCTCGGCCCGGTCGGGGTCGGCGTCCACGCCGCCGGGAACGATGCGATCCATCATGAAGCGGTGGCCGAAGGCCGCGGCGCTCGCGCGCAGCCAGTCTTCCTTGAGCCGCATGAACTGCGCGAGCGCGAAGCCGAAGCCGCCGTCGTTGCCGAGCGCGCCCAGGTCGCCCAGGTGGTTGGCGATGCGCTCGCGCTCGAGCATCAGCGCCCGCAGCCAGCGTGCGCGCGGCGGCGGCGCGATCCCGAGCACCGATTCGGCCGCCTGCGCGTAGGCCCACGCATAGGCCACCGTCGAATCGCCCGAGACGCGCCCGGCGAGCCGGTGGCCTTCCGCGACGGCGAAATCCTCGAAGCGCTTGTCGATGCCCTTGTGCGCGTAGCCCAGGCGCTCCTCCAGGCGCAGCACCTTCTCGCCCACCACGGAGAAGCGGAAGTGCCCCGGCTCGATGATGCCGGCGTGGATCGGGCCTACCGCGATCTCGTGCACGCCGTCGCCTTCCACGCGCACGAACGGATAGTCGTCGATG
The DNA here is from genome assembly GCA_963792865.1 of uncultured beta proteobacterium. Lineage (GTDB taxonomy): Bacteria > Pseudomonadota > Gammaproteobacteria > Burkholderiales > Usitatibacteraceae > Usitatibacter. The sequence continues at coordinate 24,518 of CAWBYB010000014.1, read as the reverse complement.
CCGGGCTCGCGCGGCGCGTCGCGATCGAAATCCCGGCGCAGGGGGAACTCGTCCTCGCGCCAGGCGCCGTGGCGCAGCCAGCGCCGCGCGTCCACCTCGCCGTCCTCGGGCACGAGCCCCAGCAGGTCGCGCGTGGCGCGCTGCTGGCGAACCGCGGAGGGAAAGATCCCCGAGAGGTCGGGATAGGCCGCGCGCGCCCCATCCACCGCCAGCTCGATCACCACCAGCCCCTGGGGCACCGCGTAGGCCGCGAGCACCGAGTACGCGCCGTCACGGTCGCGATGGTCCGCGCCCCAGAGCGCGACCAGGCGGCAGCCCGCTTCGCGCGCGCGCACCGCCGCCTCGCTCCAAGCGGGCGCATCGACGCGCGCCCACGCGGCCGGCACTTCCCCGGAGAGAGGCTGCGTCGCGTGGGGCATGCCGGGGATGCGCATGGTCAGCCGAGGAGCTTCGCCGCCTGCTGGTACCACGCGGCGAGATAGGGCGGGATGTAGAGCCCGAGCATCAGGCCCAGCCCCAGGTGGATGAACACGGGGGCGAGCGCCGGCTGGTGCGGCAGGCGCTTCAACGCCGTCTCGCCGAACACCATCGGCTGCACGCGGCTGAAGACCGCTGCGAACGCGACGCCGAGGGCGAGCAGCAGGATGGGCGTGGCCCACGCGTGCTCGCGCATCGCCGTGGTGAGGATCAGGAACTCGCTCGCGAAGATCCCGAACGGCGGCATGCCGAGGATCGCGAGCGAGCCGATCACGAGGCCCCAGCCCACCGTCGGGCTCACGCGCAGCAGCCCGCGGATGTCCTCCATCACCTGCGTGCCGGCCTTCTGCGCCGCGTGGCCCACGGCGAAGAAGATCGCGCTCTTCACCAGCGAATGCACCGTCATGTGCAGCAGCCCGGCGAAGTTGGCGATCGGCCCGCCCATGCCGAAGGCGAAGGTCATGAGGCCCATGTGCTCGATCGACGAGTAGGCGAACATGCGCTTGATGTCGCGCTGGCGCGACAGGAAGAAGGCGGCCACCACGACCGAGAGCAGCCCGAATCCCATCATCATGTCGCTGGCGAAGCGCGAGGCGAGCGCGCCGTCGGCGAGCACCTTGCAGCGGATCACGGCGTAGAGCGCGACGTTCAGGAGCAGCCCCGAGAGCACCGCCGAGATCGGCGTGGGGCCCTCGGCGTGCGCGTCGGGCAGCCAGTTGTGCAGCGGCACCAGGCCCACCTTCGTCCCGTAGCCCACGAGCAGGAACACGAACGCGAGCGACATGATCGCGGGCTCGAGCTGCCCCTTCACGAGGTTCAGGTGCGTCCAGAGCAGCGCGTTGCCCTCGGCGCCCAGCACGCGCTCGGCGGCGAAGTAGAGCAGGATCGTGCCGAAGAGCGCCTGCGCGATGCCCACGCCGCACAGGATGAAGTACTTCCACGCCGCCTCGAGGCTCGCGGCGGTGCGGTACACCGAGACCAGCAGCACCGTGGCGAGCGTGGCCGCCTCCATCGCCACCCACAGGATGCCCATGTTGTTCGTGGTGAGCGCCAGCAGCATGGTGAAGGTGAAGACCTGGTACATGCTGTGGTAGAGCCGCAGGCGCGCCGGGGTCATGCGGCCCTTGTCGCGCTCGGTGCGCATGTACGGGCGCGAGAAGAGCGAGGTCGTGAAGGCCACGAACGCGGTGAGCGAGACCAGGAAGACGTTCAACGGATCGACGAAGAACTGCTCGTAGAAGCCCGTGATCGGGCCGTTGGCCACGACCTCGACCGTGATCCACACCGCGGCGACGAAGGTCGTGAAGCAGAAGGCGCTGTTCACCTCCGGCGCGCTGTCGCGCTCGCCCAGCACCCACAGGAAGAAGCCGCCGGCGAGCGGGGTGGCGAGCAGGATGACGAGCGGATCCATCAGTCTTCCTTGAGCTTCTCGAGGTGGCTGATGTCGAGCGAATCGAACTGCTCGCGGATCTGGAACAGGAACACCCCGAGGATCACCATGCCCACCAGCACGTCCAGGGCGATGCCGAGCTCCACCACCATGGGCATGCCGTAGGTGGCGCTGGTGGCCGCGAAGAAGAGCCCGTTCTCCATCGACAGGAATCCGATCACCTGGGGCACCGCCTTGGAGCGGGTGATCATCATGAGGAAGGACATGAGCACGCACGCGAGCGCGATGCCGAGCGTGCCGCGCGCGACCGAGTGGGAGAATTCCGAGATCGGCAGCGCCAGGTTGAACGCGAATACCACGAGCACGATGCCCACCAGCATCATGGTGGGGATGTTGATGAGCGTCTCGATGTCCCACTTCACGTTCAGGCGCCGGATGAGACGGTGCAGGATCAGCGGCAGCACGATCACCTTGAGCACGAACGTGATCCCCGCCGAGTAGTAGAGGTGGTGCTGCCCGGTGGCGTAGGCCACGGTCGCCGTCGAGCCCACCAGGGCGAGGCCCTGCAGCGCGAAGAGGTTGATGAGCGCGACGATGCGCCGCTGCGAGAGCATCGCGAAGGCGATGAGCAGCAGCACCGCGGCGAAGAGGTTCACGAGCTGGGGGGCGAGCGGGTTCACGCTAGGCCCCCAGCAGCAGGTGCACGAGGAGCGCCAGCACGCCCAGCAGGAAGGCGGTGGCGAGGAACTCGGGCACGCGGAAGATGCGCATCTTGGCGAGGATGGTCTCGATCACGGCCAGCGCGAAGCCGCCCGCGGCGAGCTTCACCACCAGCACCGGCAGCGCGAGGGCGAGCGCCACGCGGTCGTTCGCCTCCGCCACGCCCCAGGGGAAGAAGAGCGCGAGGCCCGCGCACGAGTACGCAAAGAGCTTGAGCGCCGCCGCCCACTCGATCAGCGCCAGGTGGCGCGCCGAATACTCGAGCGCCAGCGCCTCGTGGATCATCGTGAGCTCGAGGTGGGTCGAGGGGTTGTCCACGGGAATGCGCGCGTTCTCGGCGAGCGAGACCATCATGAACGCCACCCCGGCGAAGGCGAGGCTGGGCAGGATCGTGAGCTCGCGGTGCGCGAGCGTGCCCACGATGGTGGCGAGCGAGGTGGAGTTCGAGATGAGCGAGGCGGTGAAGAGCACCATCAGGAACGCGGGCTCGGCGAGGAAGCCCACCAGCATCTCGCGGCGCGCGCCCATCGTGCCGAACGCGGTGCCGATGTCCATGGCCGCGAGCGAGATGAACAGGCGCGCGAGGGCGAACAGGCCCACCAGCGCGATCGCGTCGGCGGCCGGGGCGAGCGGCAGGTTGGTCGACAGGGTCGGGATGATCATGCACGCGAGCAGCATGCAGCCGAACACGATGTACGGAGTCAGCCGGAAGATCACGGTGGCGTCGTAGGCGACGACGGATTCCTTCCAGAAAAGCTTGTGCAGCGTGCGGAAGGGCTGCGTGAGCGGGGGCGCGCGCCGGTTCTGCAGCCAGGCGCGGCACTGGTTCACCCATCCCATGAGCAGCGGCGCCAGCACCAGGGCCACGACCATGGCGGTCAACTGCGCGAGGATGCCTTCGAGGTTCATGCCTGGGTGAGGAACAGGAGCGTCACGAGGGTGAGGAAGCTGTAGAGCAGGTAGATCGAGATCCGGCCGCGCTGCATGAGGCCCACGAAGCGCGAGATGCGATCGGTGGCCGCGGCGATGCGCAGGTACACCCAGCCCCACAGCGGGTCCTCCACGATCACGCGGTAGCGCGGGTGGGAATCGAAGGCCGTGGGCAGCTCGCGCTGCATGCGGTAGAAGGGCTCGAAGATCTGGCGGATCGGCTGCCCGAAGCCCTCGGCGGTGTCCTGCATGCGCGCCGTGCCGGACGGGAAGCCGCAGCCCCACGGTGGCGCACGGCGCAGCCGCCCGTGGTAGAAGCGGCGCACCAGCAGGATGGTCACCAGCACGATCGCCACCGTGGCCACGAGGAAGATGAGCGGGCTGTACGAGGCGCGCTCCGCCGACACCGGTGCCAGCAGCATCCAGTCGCCGATGTGGCCGCTTTGCGCGAGCCCGCGGCCCACGAGCGCGAAGGGCACGGGATCGATCACCTCGATCACCGCGACCGGGAAGAGCCCCAGCAGCACGCACCCGGCGGTGAGCCATACGAGGCCCAGGCGCTCGAGGCTGCTCGCGTCATGGGCCTCGGAGAGCTTCTCCTCGCGCGGCTTGCCGAGGAAGATCACGCCGAAGAACTTCACCATCACGTAGCCCGCGAGCGCGGCGACGAGGGCGACTCCCGCGGCGAAGACCGGCACCAGCATCTTCAGGTACGGGTTCGGGAGCGCGCCAGTGAACAGGAAGCTCTGCAGCAGCAGCCACTCGGAGACGAAGCCGTTGGACGGCGGCAGGCCCGCGCTCGCGATCACGCCCGCGAGCGTGGTCGCCCCCACCCACGGCATGTAGCGCATGAGCCCGCCCAGCTTGCCGAGGTTGCGCTCCTTGGTGGCGTGCAGCACCGAGCCCGTGCCGAGGAAAAGGAGGCTCTTGAAGATCGCGTGGTTGAGGCAGTGGTAGAGCATCGCGGTCATCGCGAGCGCGGCGAGCGAGTGCATCCCGTAGGCGGTGAAGACGATCGCCAGCCCGAAGGCCACCACGATCAACCCGATGTTCTCGATCGACGAATAGGCGAGCAGGCGCTTCATGTCCACCTGCGCCGCGGCGAACACCACGCCGAAGAGCGCGGTGGCCAGGCCCACCACCAGCGCCACCACGCCCCACCACCAGAGCGGGGTGTGCACGAGGTCGAAGGTGACGCGTGCCATGCCGTAGATCGCCGTCTTCAGCATCACCCCGCTCATGAGCGCCGACACCGGCGAGGGCGCCGCGGGGTGCGCCTCCGGCAGCCAGATGTGCAGCGGCAGGATCCCCGCCTTGGCGCCGAAGCCGAAGAGCGCGAGCAGGAACGCGGCCGAGGCCCAGAACGGCGACAGGTGCTGCGCGCGCATGTTGGCGAACGTGTAGTCGCCGGTGTTGGCCTGGAGCACGCCGAAGCAGAGCAGGATCGCGATCGCGCCCACGTGGGCCACCAGGAGGTAGAGGAAGCCCGCGCGCTGGATCTCGGGGATGCGGTGGTTGGTGGTCACCAGGAAGAACGAGGCGAGCGCCATCATCTCCCAGCACACCATGAAGGCGTAGGCGTCGTCGGCCAGCATCACCATCGCCATCGAGGCGAGGAACACGTGGTACTGCAGGCACATGAGGCCCGGCGGCGTGCCTTCGCCCGCGCGGAAGTAGCCGCCGGCGAAGATCGAGATGCCCGCGCTCGCGAGGCCGAGGACCGCGAGGAAGAAGGCCGAGAGCGCGTCCAGGCGCAGGTGGAAGGGCAGATCCGGAAGGCCGATCGCGAGGACCGCGGTCTGCGCGTTGCCGGGCAGCGCGGACAGGGCGAATCCGGCCAGGGCGAGGCTCAGCAGCGCCGACAGGGGGAAGAGCACGAAGGCGACGACCCGGAAGCTGCGCAGCGCCGCGATGCCCGCCAGGCCTATCACGTACCACGCCGCCACCACCACCAGGATGGCGTCGATCGGCGGTACCGGGGCGTTCACACCGTTTCGACGGTGCAGTTGAGGTAGTACCCGGCCCCGCGCTCGGTGCGGATCAGCGTGGGCTGGTTGGGACTTTCCTCGATCTTGCGGCGCAGGCGAAGGATCTGGACGTCGATGGAACGGTCGTAGATGTCGTCGTGCAGGCGGCTGGACTCGAGCAGCTGGTCGCGGGTGAGGATGCGCTGCGGGGCGCGCAGGAAGGCCACCAGCAGCGCGTACTCGCTGTTGGTCAATTCGACGTTGCGGTTGTCCGGGCCCTTCAGCTTGCGCGTGCCGGTGTTGAGCTCCCAGCCCACGAAGCGGTAGGCGCGCACGGTCTCGCCCCGGCGCGTGGCCCGCTTGCCCTCCGTGCGACGCAGCACGGCGCGCACGCGCGCGAGCAGCTCCCGGTTGCTGAACGGCTTGGTGACGTAGTCGTCGGCGCCGAGCTCCAGGCCCATGATGCGGTCGGCCTCCTCCTTGCGCCCGGTGAGGATGATGATGGGCAGGTCGAGGGATTCGCGCAGGCGCCGGGCGATGGCCAGCCCGTCCTCGTCGGGCAATTTGAGGTCGAGGATCACGAGATCCACGATCTCGACCCCCAGCACGCGATCCATGTCCGCGCCGGTTTCCGCCACGGAGACCTTGAAGTCGTTCTCCGTGAGGTACTCGTTGATCAGCTCACGGATGGCGACGTCGTCGTCGACAACCAGGATATGGGCTTCCACCTTGGGGGGGTCTTCAAGTCGTTGTTTGGGACATTTTAACGCCGCTGACCGTAGAATCGCATGATGTTCGCAAGCCCCCCGCAAACGGGCGCGGTTCCGTGAGCGCGCAGACGCCCCCGCTGGCTCCCGCGGCGCAGGCCCGACCGGCGCGCCAGGCGCTCGCCTACGCGGCCTTCGGGCTCGCATATTTCGCGCTCGCCGCCTATGCCGCGAGCCTGCCGATCCACGCCAAATTGCCGCAGTTCATCTGGCCCGCCGACGGCCTGGCGCTCGGCGTGCTGCTGGTGGCCCCGTACCGGCGCTGGCCGGCCTACCTGGCCCTGGTGGGGCTCGCAACCCTGGTGGTCGGGCTCGGGTTCGGCTATCCGTGGCAGCGCCTGGCGATCGACGTCGTGCTCGACTGCGGCCAGCCGTTGTTCGTGGCCGCGGCCCTGCAGCGCCTGGCGGGCCCGCGCGTGCAGGTCGATACCGTGAAGGGCGTGTCGTCCCTGCTCGTGGGCATGTTCCCGCTGGTGGGTGCGATGGCGGTCGTCGAGGCCTCCGTGTCCTACGTGCGCATCCCCGTGCCCTTCCGCGACCAATGGGCGGTCACCTTCGCCTCGACGCTGCTCGGCATGCTGCTGGTCGCGCCGTTGATCCTCGCGTGGAACCGCAGGGGTCTCGCGCAGGCGCTGGACGAGGCGCGCCGGCGCTTGCCCGAGATCGTGGTGCTCTATGCGGGACTGGTTTTCAGCGCGAACTACGTGTTCACCGCGCGCGCCGAGTCGGCGGGCTTCATCCCCCCGCTTGCTTACCTGTGCGCACCTTTCCTCATCTGGGCGGCGTTGAGCCTCGGGCTGCGCGCGGCGACCCTCGCGCTCGCGCTCTTCGGGCTCATCGTCTACTGGCACGCCGGCCACGGCTTCGGGCCGTTCTCGATCGGCAGCGTCGCGGACCTGCGCTCGCTGCTGCTCCTGCAGGGCTACCTCGCCACGCTGGTGGTGACCACGCTCTTCGCCGCTTCCCTGCTGGTCGAGCGCCAGGAGGCCGGGCGCGAGACCCAGGCGTGGCGCCGCCGCCACGAGGCGGTGATCCGCGCGAGCGGCAACCTGCTCTACGAGCTCGATCCGGTCGGCGGCGGCGTGCTGTGGGACGGCGACACGATGGCGGTGCTGGGCACCGCGCGCGAGCAGCTGTCCAACGTGGCGCAGTGGATCGAGCGCGTGCACCCCGACGACCGCATGCGGTTGAAGGGGCTGCGCCGCAAGCTCGCCTCGGGCGAGATCGCCCACGTCGCGCTCGAGTACCGCTTCCGGCGCGACGACGGGGAGTACACGACGCTCGGCGTGAACGGCTATCGCATCGGCGCGATGGACGGCGCGCCGGGGGCGCGGCGCGTGATCGGCTTCGTGAAGGACGTCTCCGACAAGGTGCGCGCGGAGGAAGAGCGCCAGCGCCTCGCAGCCCAGCTGCGCCAGGCCGAGAAGATGCAGGCGGTCGGGCAGCTCGCGGGCGGCATCGCGCACGACTTCAACAACATCCTCGGCGCGATCCTGGGCTACGGCGAGCTCGCGCAGCGCAAGGCCGAGGGCGACATGCGCCGCTACCTCGACACGATCATGAGCGCGCGTAGAGCAGCGGCAGGTCGAACTTCGCGGCGTAGAGGCCGAGGTTGAGCAGCGCTTGCGAGAGGTAGCCGAGCGCGGTCTTGCGCGAGACGCCGTCCGACCAGCGGCCCTGCATCGAGCCGATGATCGCGGGTGCCTCGAACTCCGCGGCGAAGTCCATCATCGCCTCGACGAACGCCATCGCCTTGCCGCGCATCGCTTCATCGGGGCTGGTGAGCGCGAGCTTGTGCTTCACCCATCCGGCTCCGGTGCCGACGGCCGCGAGTGACAGCCCGGTGTCATCGAGCAGCTTCGCGGAGCTTCGATGGCGTCGATCGCGTCCGGCCCCGGGCGGAAAGATCTCGACCGCGTCGAAGCCGAGCGCCGCGGCCTTGCGGCACGCGGCGGCGAGGTCGTCCCAGAACACGAACGGCCCGCCGCGGGCTTCGGGACGAGTGAGATGGTGACGGCGGATTTCATTGGGTTTCGAGCTCCGAGTTTCGACTTCAGGCTGTCACGCGCACCAGGGCCGCGTAGTCCGCCTGCATCTGCTGCGTGATCGGGCCGACGCGGGTACTCGCGGTCGTCGATCATCGCCGACCGGTTGCACCTCGACCGCGGTGCCGGTCAGGAACACCTCGCTCGCCTTCGCCAGTTCGTCCGGGTAGATCTCGCGCTCGATCACCTTGATGCCGCGTTTGCGGGCGAGTTCCATCACCGTTTGCCGCGTGATGCCGTTGAGGATCATCTCGGTGGTCGGCGTGTGCAGTTCGCCGTTGATGAGCAAGGAACAGGTTCGCGCCGGTCGCTTCGGAGAGCCGGCCCTTGTAGTCGTGCATGAGCGCGTCCTGGCAGCCGGCGGCGAGGGCTTCGTCCTTGGCGAGCGTGCAGATGATGTAGAGCCCGGCGGCCTTGCTGCCCGCCGGGCGAACTCTCGGGGCTCGGCCGCTTCCACCGGCTGGTGATGAGCTTGATCGCCTTCTGCTCGTAGTACGCGCCCCACGGGAACGCCGCGATCATGACGTGAACCTTCGTCCCGTGGCCGGAGACGCCGATCGTCTCCGCCCCGCGCCACGCGAGCGGCCGGACGTAGCCGCAATCGAGCTTGTTCTCGGCGACGACCAGCTTCGTGGCTGCGTCGAGTTCGTCGACCGAGTACGGCAGTTCGTAGGCGAGCATCTTGGCGGACTTGATGAGCCGGGCCGAGTGCTCGGTGAGCTCGAAGACCTTGCCGTTGTAGATGCGGGCACCCTCGAACACGGCGTTGCCGTAGTGCAGGCTGTGAGCTGAGAACATGCACCTTCGCCTCGCGCCACGGGACGAGTTTGCCGTTGTACCAGATCACGCCGTCGCGATCGTCGAGAGGTAAAGTCGGACTGCTCACGGTACGCTCCGGGTGGGAGAGGCGGTGGTCTCGGTTCATCTTACCGTTCCAGCCGCCATTCGCTAGTCACGCGGGATGGGTGGGGCTCACTTGATCGGCGTGGGCATCTGCGCGGCCGTCTCCTTGAGCCAGCGTCCGAGTTGTTCGTCGAGCTTCGCGGCCAACTCCGGTTTCTTCGGCCGCGAGGTTCCGCTTCTCGCCGAGATCGTTCGCGAGATCGAAGAGTTCGAGCGAGTTGTCGTCGTAGCGGCGGATCAGCTTGTACTGCCCGGAGCGGATCGCGCCGCCGGGCGGTTGGCCTTGTGCCAGGCGTAGTGCGGGTAGTGGAAGTAGAGCGCGTCGCGGTCCAGTTTCTTGCCTTGGAGCAGCGGGCGAAGCGAGATGCCGTCGAGCGTTTCGTTCCGGCTCGAGTTTGACGCCGGCCGCATCGAGGATCGTCGCGGACAGGTCCATGCTGATGACGGGCGTGTCGTTGGTCGTGCCGGGAGTCGCCGGCTTTCCCGGTGCGATCACGCCCGGCCAGCGGACGATCAGCGGCACGCGCAGCCCGCCCTCGTAGAGGTCTCCCTTGCCCGACCGCAGCGGCCGGTTGTCGGTCGCCCCGTCCCAGCCGCCGTTGTCGCTGGTGAAGATGACGAGGGTGTTGTCCGCGATCCCAAGCCGGTCGATCTCGTCGAGCACCTTGCCGACCGCGCGGTCGGTGGCCTCGACCTGGGCGGCGTAGATCGCGTTCTTGAGCCCCGGCCCTTCCTTGCCCTTGTACTTCGCGATCAGATCCGTCGGGTGCCTCGAACGGATAGTGGACGTTGTACGTCCACAGGCAGACGAACATCGGCTTCTTGTGGTTCGCCTGCATGAACGCGATGGTCTCGTCCGCCAGCCGATCGGTCAGGTACTCGCCCTTCTTGCGCGGCTTGATCGCGGGGATGCGGTACGGATCGAAGTACGTGGGCGGCCCGCCGAGGCCGCAGCCGCCGACGTTGACGTCGAAGCCCTGATGCTCGGGCCAGAAGTCCGGGCCGCCCGCGGTCGGATCTTTGGCGTCGCGGTCGCCCGCGAGGTGCCACTTGCCGAAGAACCCGGTCGCGTAGCCGGCCTCCTTGAGGCGTTCGGCGAGCGTGACGGTTTCGAGCGGCAACACGTGCTCGGCGGCGGGCGGCTGGAGCTTCCGGTCCTTGGGCCAGAACGCCGGGCCGTCCTTGCCGTGCTGCGTGATGTGCAGCCGCGCGGGTGCCAGCCCGGTGATCAGCGCCCCGCGGGTCGGCGAGCAGACGGGCGACGCCGCGTAGGCGTTCGTGAAGCGCACGCCTTGCTTCGCCAGCGCATCGATCCGCGGCGTGTTCAGCCGCTCGTTGCCCTGACAGTGCAGGTCCATCCAGCCCAGGTCATCGACCACGATCAGCACCACATGCGGCGGCGCGGCTGCGCGCGACGCCAACCGAGACGAACAGAGCAGCGAGAACGGCGACGATCCGGAGCCGAAGTGTGTTCACGCGAGGATTTCCTTCACGACGCGGGCGGGGCGGCCGTCGGTGAGGCGCTGCTCGCGGCCGTTGGCGTGGTAGACCAGCTTGTCGTGGTCGAGGCCGAGCAGGTGGAGGATGGTGGCCTGGAAGTCGTTGGGGGTGACGACGTTCTCGACGGCCTGGTGGCCGACCTCGTCGGTCGCGCCGTAGGTCATGCCCGCCCTTGATGCCGCCGCCGGCCAGCCAGATCGAGAAGCCCTGGCCGTTGTGGTCGCGGCCGGCGCTTGTCGTCGAGGTTCGCCCTCGCAGACCGGCAGCCGGCCGATCTCGCCGCCCCAGTGGACGAGCGTCGTGTCGAGCAGCCCGCGCTGCTTCAGGTCCTGCACCAGCGCCGCGGCCGGCCGGTCGGTGCGCCGGCAGATCGCGGGGAGGCCGCTGCGGATCGTGTTGTGGTTGTCCCACGGCTGGCCGCCGAGGAAGAGCTGCACGAACCGCACGCCGCGCTCGACCAGCCGGCGGGCGATCAGGCAGCGCGTGCCGTACTCGCGGGTCGCGTCCGTCGGTCGAGGCCGTACAGTCGCTGGATGTACTCCGGCTCGCTGCGAGACGTCGAGCGCCTCCTTGGCGGCGGTCTGCATGGCGGCGGCCAGCTCGTAGCTCGCGATGCGGACTTCCAGGTCGGCCTCGCCGGGATGCTGCTCGAGGTGCCGCCGGTTGAGCCGGTCGAGGAAGCGCGAGGTTCTGCCGCTGCGACGTCGCCTCGGAGCTGCGGCGGCGGGTCGAGGTTGAGGATCCGCGGCTCCTGCGGCCGGAGCACGGTCCCCTGGTAGAGCGGCGGCATGAACCCGCTCGACCAGTTGTGCGTGCCGTCGACCGGGTGGCCCGCCGGGGTCGGAGAGGACCATGTAGGCCGGCAGGTTCTGCGCGACTCGCTGCCCAGGCCGTAGACGATCCAGCTCCCCATCGTCGGCCGGCCGGTGATCGCCGGCGATCCCGCCGTGGAAGTAGCGGATCGAGACCTCGTGGCCGTTGTGCCCGGTGTGCATCGAGCGGACCACGCAGAGGTCGTCGACGATCCCGGCGGTCTCGGGCAGCAGCTCGGAGACCTCGGTGCCGCACTGGCCGTGCTTGGCGAACTTCCAGGGGCTGCCGAACAGCTTCTTGCTGGCCCGGTTGACGAAGCTGAAGACGACGTCGCCGCCGTAGTCGGTGCCGCTGTGCCGCGGCGAGTTCGGGCTTGGGGTCGAGCAGGTCGACGTGCGACGGCCCGCCGTGCATGAACAGCGAGATCATCGCCGTCGCCTTGGGGGCGAAGTGCGGGCTTGCGCGGCATGCAGGTTCGAGCGGCAGGTTCTCGCCGGGCTTGCTCGGGCGTGTCGGCGAGCAGGCCCTCGTCGCCCAGCAGGTGGGCCAGGGCGACGCGCCGACGCCGAACGCCGTGTTCGCCAGGAAGGCCCGCCGGGTCGGGTGCGGTCGTCAATCCACATAGAGGAACTCGTTGGAGTTGAGGAGTTGCTGGCAGAGGTTCGTGAGCACGGCGAGGTCGGGGTCTCTTCGCCGGTCCGGCAAGGATCGATCGCTGGCTCGTTGAGCGAAGGCCGCGACGCCCAGGCCTCAGTTCGTCCGCGGTGGATCGGCCGCTGGTAGACGAGCCGCCAGGCCGATCGGCGACCTGTCCGCTCGGGCGTGGAATCGGCCTTCGCCTCGGCTTTGACCGCGATCCGGCGAAGTGGCCCGGCGTGCTTGCGCACGAACTCGCTGTTCATGAGCATGAGCGACTGCGGGGCGGTGGTCGTGCTCGTCGCGGCGGTCGCAGTTGACGCGTCATCACCGGGGCGTCGAAGGCCGCCAGGAACGAGACCGGCTTGGTCCGCCGGACCTGGAGGTAGAGGCTCCGCCGCGGCGAGTCGTCCGGCGGGATCGACCTGGCCGACGGCATCCTCGACGACCGGCACCGGCGGCCCGAACAGCGTGCGATCGAGCCGGCCGCTAGCGACGAGGATCCTGTCGCGGAGCGCCTCGGCGTCGAGCCGCCGCACCGGGTAGCGGCCATAGAGCGCGTTCGCTCGGATCGACCGCGTCCTTGGCCGGATCGCGGTGCGACGACTGGCGGTAGACGGTCGAGGTCATGATCAGCCGGTGCAGCTGCTTCAGGCTCCAGCCCGTGTCGAGCAAGCTCGTCGGCCAGCCAGTCGAGCAGCTCGGGATGGGTGGGCAGTTGGCCGAGCATGCCGAAGTCGCCGGGCGTGTCGACGAGCCCGCGGCCGAAGTGATGGAGCCAGACCCGGTTGGCCAGCACGCGGCCGACCAGCGGGTGCGTGCCGCTCGTCAGGTGCCTGGCGAAGGCCAGCCGCCGGCCGGAGGTCGGCGAGCCGGGGTCCCGGCGTCGGATCTCGAACCGCGACCCTCGGGCGCGGCGATCGTCAGGTCGCCGGGTGTCACCGCCTTGCTTCGGCTGGCGATGGTCGCCCCGGTGGAAGAGCTGCGTCTCGGGCCGGACGCCGGGCGGCTCGTCGAGGACGCTGACGAAATCCTCGACCGGCTTCTCGGCCCGCTTGGCGTTGACCTTCTCCTGGTCCTTCTTCAGCTCGTCGGCCGCGGCCTGGTTGTACTGGTAGAGCACGCCCGGCGTTGAGGTTCAGGCTGGGATGTGGTCGCGAGCAGCGTCTTCTGCTCGGCGGTCCGCTTGGCTCGGCGGTGTCTCGAGCGCGTCGCGGAGCTTGGCCGCAGCGGCTCGGGGAACTTCTCGAGCTCCTTCTCGAGCGCCGCCGCGACGTATTTGTCGGTCTTGGCCGTCGACCTCCGCTCTGCAGCTTCTGCGGCCTCGGCCTCGATGGCGGCGGCCTTCGGCCGGTCGGCGTCGTGGTAGAGCGAGACGAGCCGCTGCCCGGGCCGCCGCCAGTGCGAGGGATCGAGTGCCGGCTCGAAGACGGCGCGGAGCCGATAATAATCGCGCCTGCGGGATCGGGTCGTAGCGGTGGTCGTGGCACTGGGCGCAGCCGACCGTCAGGCCCAGCAACGTCGAGCCGACGATCTTGAGCGTGTCGGCCACGACCTGGTTCGACGCCAGCGCCTGCGTCGCCGCCGCCGGCGGGGTGCGTCGGCGGCCATCCGCAGAAACCCGGTCGCGGCGAGCATCTCGATCTGCTCGGGCTGTCAGGTTGTTCCAGGGCCGCGGCACCAGTTCGTCGCCGGCGAGTTGCTCGACGATGAACGGTCGAGCGGCTTGTCGGCGTTGAGCGAGCGGATGACGTAGTCGCGATACTTGTAGGCGTAGGGCCGCACGGTGTCGTCGTTGCCGTTGCCGTCGGAGTCGGCGTAGCCGGCGACATCCAGCCAGTGCCGGCGCCCAGCGCTCGCCGTAGTGCGGCGAGGCGAGCAGCCGGTCGATCATCCTCTCATAGGCGTCGGCGGCGCGTCGGCCAGGAACGCGTCGACTCTCCGGCGACGGGGGCAGGCCGGTCAGGTCGAAGGTCGCGCGGCGGATCAGGGTCGGCCGGTCGGCCTCGGGACGAACCCCAGTCCGTGCTCGCGGAGCTTCGCCAGCACGAAGGCGTCGATCGGCGTCCGCGGACGCGATCGGACCGGCGAGCTGCGGCAGCTGCGGGCCGTTCAGGGGCTGGAAGAACCAGTAGGCCCGCTCCTCGGCCGTGATGTCGAGCCCGGGCGGCGGAGGTCGCGGGCTCCTCGCGGAGCGTCGGCGCGCCCCGCGCGGCGATCCAGTTCTCGATCACCGCGATCTGCTCGGCGGGACCTTCTTCTCGCCCGGCGGCATCTCGCCCGCCTTCATCCGCTCGACGAGCAGGCTCTCGTCCGGTTCCCGGCACGACGGCCGGGCCGCTCTGGCCGCCGGCGACCGCGAACCGCTTCAGCCGCAGGTCGAGCCCCCGTGCATCTTCTCGCCGCCCCCGTGGCAATCGAGGCAGTACGCCTTGAGGATCGGCCGCACGTCCTTTTCGAACGTGAGCGGGTTCGGCGGCCGCGGCCGTCTGGGAATTGCCGACGCGAGAATGAGTGTGAGTAAACCAACTGCGGCATGATGGCAGCCGTACTGAGCGGGGATGGGGTTGGGCGGATAAGAAAGGATACCACCGAGAAACATGCGAGTCCATTGCTCTGGAGCACGCCAGACCGGGGACGATCAGATCTTCGTTGGGTGGGGAATATCTCTATGCGGAGACATCAAACATTTACAGTGCCTATGGCTTGCGAACGGTGCGGCACGCCAGCCGCCGGTGGGGTACGAAACCGCCGAAATGTGAGCCAAGGAATGATGTGAACTGGTGACGTATCGTTCTGGACGGCGACCGAGGGACCGACGTTACGCTGTTTCGCCTTCGTTTTGGATGTGGTACGGGTGGGATGCATGTTCTTGCGCCGCTCGCCGGGAATGCCCTGATCGGTAAGAATGTTATCGGCTCTTGCAAGGCCGCCAATCGGTCGCGGGCGGAACATGTGCAACGACCTTCGTGCGCGTGCAGTCGATACGCCAGTTCGAGCAAGCATTTCCGAAACGGGACGCGTCGGAAGCGGGGCTTTGCGAGTGCTGGAGCGTTGAGGGAGTTGATAGGTCGCGGTCATGGGAAACTCCTGCGGGCGGATTGTGTCCGTTCGGCCAAGGAGTCATGCATTCTTCGCGCCGAAAAGCCCCGTTTTCCGAGCGAATGGTTCAGAATCGCGCGAAATCCGCTTATTTCTTCTTTCCCTTACCCGGCTTATCCTCCTTCGACTTGCCCTTCGGCTCCGACTTTTTGAGCGGCGAAGTTGCCATCGTTGGATTCGGACCGACCACGAAGCCCAGTTTCTTCAAATCGCTCACGAGTGCATCCGCTTCCGCATTCGCCTCGATCGAATCGACGTGGGCCTGAGCGATGGCCGAATACCAGAAGCGTTCGCGGTCGCGCGGGGCAAGGGTGTCCGGATCGGCCCCGTACTCGCGAACCAAATCGCGATCGAAGCGGAGTTCTTTCAGCAGCGGCGCGAGTTGCGCCAGGTCAATCCGGTGGAAAGCACGGTCCCATTCGCGCGGGTGATCTTTCGACCGATCACGATGTGCAGCAGTCCGCGGAAGTGTCCGGTGACCAGCCCGTGGCCGCGGGCTGCTTCCAGCAGTTCTCGAATGCCGTCCATTCCATGACTCCGGTCACGTTCGGGGATCGTCTCCCATTCGGGCTGTGGCATCGGAGCCGGTCGCGATACCACGGTCGATCCTAGTCCACCCATTTTACCAATCCCTTAGACTCGCTCCAGACTCGCCACGCAACGTCTTTTATTTCGTCGTTACAGATGACGGATATGAAGGATGGCTTCGCGAATCGCGAGCTCACGTGAATGCGACGGCGGAATGATCCATTCACGCGGCGGCACTTCACCCGTTCAGTGCTGCCCGAAGAATCCGGGCGACCGGTTCGGGATCGTCGAGCTGCGGCGATGCAGGAACTGACGGCGACTCGGCGGCCGCCCGCCGCGACCACCTCGGCGATGTTCGCTGGACCGATCCCGCCCAGTGCGAACGTGGGAAGCGAGGTTTCCGTCGAGGCTTCGCGAATGAAGTCGAGGCCGGGAAACGCTTCGAATTGCTTGGTTTGTGAAGGAAACGTCGGCCCGATGCCGAGGTAATCCGCGCCGTCCAGAATCGCTTGCCGCACCTGTTCGATCGAGTGCGTACTGACTCCGATCAGTGCGTCCGGGCCGAGAATTCGGCGGGCATCCTTCACCGGCAAATCGTCCTGCCCGAGATGAACGCCGTCCGCCTCGACGAGCCGCGCGATGTCGGGCCGGTCGTTCACGATGAAGAGGGCGTTCGCCTGGCGAGTCCAGCGGCGAACATCTCGGGCTCTGCGCGATCAGCTCGCGGTCGGAAGGTTCTTTTTCACGAAGCTGGAAAATCCTTCGCGCCGCCCGCCGCGGCACGTTCGATCACCTTCTCCAGGGATAATCGCGCATTGTGAACCGGTGAGCAGCACGTAAAGCCGGGCATCGTTCAGTCGTTCGCGGGAATGGGAACCGATCGACGCGTTCGAGGGTATACGCCCGATAGCGAATCGCTTCGAGATCGCGGCCGAGTTCCGGTCCGAAGAGTTTCCCGAATTCTTCGAGGCTCCGCAGCGATTCCTGGAGCCGTTTCAGGTTCACCACCGCGACATCGCGTGGCGTGCTTCGAGTGATATTCGCCGGCCGCGGTCACGCTCGTTCCCACGTCGCGAAGCGTCTCCCGCCCCGCCAGTAGCAACCCGGCCGGCAGCCGCGAGGCCGCTTTGGCCAGAGCGTGCGCGCGATTCCTTCACCTGCTCCGTGAGAAAGCGGTCGTCGAGCACGAACCGGCAGTAATCTTCGAGAACGCGAAGCGACTCGCGGCCGCGGTTGAGGTTCGCATCGAGAACGCGAGCCGCGGCGACATCGGTGAACGCCTCGGCATGTCTCGAATGTGACCACCGGATCGTTCGGTCCGGCCATCGGGCTTTCTTCCTGCGCGAACCGACTCTTCGAGTCGATCCAGGAGTCGATCGAACGACGGCACGGTTCGCCAGAATTCGCGATCGGCTAGTAGCAGCGCGACGAGGAACGCATCGGTCGTGAACGCGGGATCGGCACGGCGAGCCAGCGACCAGTCGCGGGCCGCATCGTAGAGCCGGTGCAACGGCTGTTCCCGACCCGAAGCAGCCGGCAAGTCAGCCAGAGCTTCTCGTTCCCGTGCCACGTCCAGACCAAACCGTTCTCGAGGAGTACCGCGGGTCGGCCTTCCTCTTCGTCGAGCAGTCCGAGTACGTACTCCACGAGATGAACGGCGGACGAACCGCGCCGCTTGGCCCAGTTCCGGGCCGCCTCCACCGCACGTTCGACTCCCGGGCTCACCTGGTGCATGAAGCATCTCGGAGGGGGGCCGGATTCATCATGGGGCGTCGAAACCCGGTTTCGCTTTGGAAACCGGGTTTCTCTCGCGATCCAGAAACCCGGTTTCCCAAAGCTGAAACCGGGTTTCGATCACCGGCGCCCAAAACAATTGATCTTCCCATTTTCGGTAATTTTCGGCTTTCCTTTAAGTTTATGCATCTTCGTGCCGCGAGGCGCGACCGACACAGCCGGAATAAACCGCACCCAATCTTCGCCGGATTCGCGAGACGCCGCACTCCACGGTCTAGCCGAGTGCGGGAGAAGTCGATCTGTCTTTCGTCGTTTCCGGTTCCGCGTACCGGGCCGTAGCCTGGAGATTGGGACCGGAAACTTCGGAAAAAGGCCAGGATGGCCAGGGGATAGGCGATGCAGCAGTCCGCAGCGAGCACCGGATTTGCGCGTCTCGTTCGAGCCGGAGTCGTCTTCGGGCTGATCGGGGTACTCGTTGTCTGCATTCCCGAAGAATGTCTGGGGCAGCAGCCGGCGTCGGTGATGCCCACGGTCCGCGCTCCGGGCATTCCCACCAAGACGCTCGCCCAACCCAATGGTGACAAGCCGAAGGAAGACATCCCCGAATTTACGCTGGGCGAGTGCATCGCGATCGCGGTGGATCGGCAACCTTCGCTCAAGGCCGTGCAGGCGAGCCAGCACGCGACGGCGACGGGCCAAGCCGCCCTGCACAACATCGGCCGGCTCGGGTCGCTGCTGAGCCCCGACCTGCCGATCCGCAAGCAGCAAGCGGACACGCGGCGTGATCGCGGCCGCGCGCCGACGTGCAGAAATTGCACAACGAGGTCGTCCACGATGTCACGCGGCTCTACTACACGGTCGTTTACGCCCGGCAGCAGGAGCAACTCACCGACGATGTCGTGGCCCAGATCGAACAGTTCGTGGACATCGCCGAGAAGTTGTTGAACTCCGCGACTCCCGGTGACATGAACAAGTCGAAGTTCGACCTCATGTTGATCGGTCTGGCGAAGGTCGCGGAAGGCTTCGGGTAAAGGCACAGGCGGGCGTGAAGCAGGCCGAGGCGGCGCTTCGGGAGATGATGGCCCTGGATCGCGGGTGCAAGTTCCGCGTGAAGGACCGCGGCTTGCCGCTGATGGAACAGAATGTCCCCTTGACGGAAGACCAGGTTGTGGAGATGGCGTTGGACCGGCGTCCGGAACTGGCGCTGGCGGCGGCCGCGTGCCGATGCCTTTCGGCTCGAAGTCTACGCCCAAGGAAAAATTCGGTTCGCGCCGCAAAGTGCCGACGCTCGGCGTCGGCCTCGGATATCCATTCGCGAATTCTGCCGACCGGCAGCCGCGACCCGAAGTCAGGATTACCGGCCCGAACCGATTCCGCCCGAGATGCCGCCGCAGGTCGTGGGCAATGTCGGACCGCGTGGCCCGGACGCTGGCGTACAGCCAGCGCATGCGACATGGTGTACGAAAAGGTTCGCAACCTGATGATTCTCGAAGCCACGAATTCGTTCATCGATTTCGAGAAGGCTTCAAACCGAGTCGGTTTCGCGAAGCAGGGTTACACAAGCCGCTCAGGGACCTGATGGACCGAATCCGCGAAGGGTTCGACAACCCCAAGTCTCCGAAGGAGCAGTTGCTGCTCAGCTACGCCCAGGCGGCCGAGGCCCAGGCGGAGTACGCGGAGGCGGCGTTTCAGTACCTGCTCACGCTGGCGGCGCTGGAGCGGGTGACGGCGGGCGGCGTCCGACCCGCGTTCCCAGGACGCTGAGGCGGGGTGCGTCGAAACCCGGTTTCGCTTGGGAAACCGGGTTTCAGTTGGGCATGACGAATTTCTCTGTGGAGTCGAAGTTCTTGCAAGAGCCGCAACACTCCCCACCTCTCCCCGCTGGGGAGAGGTGCGACCCTTCCGATGCGACTAGCATCGGAACGGCGGGTGAGGGGCTCCGCCTTCGCCACCAGCCCCACACCCGGTTCCCACGGAGCGGGTAATTGTGGATGAGTCGCGGGAGCTTCCCAGAGATTTGGTGAACCCGCATTCGGCATTCAGAAACCCGGTTTCCAAAGCAGAAACCGGGTTTGAAATTCGGGGTTTCGAGTTTTCAAATCAAGATCCGGGCGAAGCCCGGCCAGGGGGTGACTCGTGCTGCGAGTGTGCGCGATCCTTTCATCGATGTTCCTGGCGATCGCACTTGGGGTCACCCCCCGTGCCAATGCCAAACCGGAAGCCGCCGCCCCGACCAAGACCATCACGGTCGGCATCATGAGCGGCATGTTCAAGGGCATTCCGGAACCCCTCGTCAAGGCCGGTGGACAGCAGTTCAGCAGCTTGTTCCAGAAATTCACCTCGCTCCCCGGTGAAGTCGCGGTCGAAGAAGATTGCTTTACGCTTGCCGAGAAGCTGAAGCAGAACAAGATTCAGATGGGAGTCGTCCACGGATTCGAGTGGGCGTGGCTGACGAAGCAGAACCCGGAACTCGCCCCGCTCGTCGTCACGGTCCCCGCGAAGTTGCCGCAGTCCTGCATCGTGGTGAACGCGAAGTCGATGGCGATGACCCCGAACGCCCTGAAGGGAGCGAACGTCGATATCCCGTACAACATGAAGGCCCACGGATTCCTCCACGTCGAGAAGCTGAAGAAGTCGTGCCCGCCGGGTTCATTCTGCCCCATGACTCCCGAAGACCTCGGTCCCGAACGAGGCCCTGGATAATGTCGCCAAGGGAAAGTGCGTGGCCGCACTCGTCGATATGTCTTCGCTCCGGGCTTATCAGAACAACAATCCCGGCAAGGCCTCGCGGTTGAAAGTGCTCTGTTCGAGCGAGGTCTTCCCGCCCACCGTGATCATCTATCACAAGGGCAAGGGCGGGCTCGACCCGAAAGTCGCTGGAGCCAGATTCGCAACGGCATGATGAGTGCCAACAAGAACCCCCAGGGCAAGGCGTTCCTCTTCCTGTGGAATCTCAAGGGATTCGAGGAGCCGGGTGCTTCGTTCGCGAAACTGGTCGAGGATTGCGTGAAGGCTTACCCGCCGCCCGAACGTAAATAGAATGATCCGTGAAGCACCTTCACCCACGCCAACCCCCGCTTTGCGGGGGTTGTTTGCGTGGGCTTCGCGTTTGAGCCCGACCAGTTCAAGGACGAATCCCGATGCCCGTGGAAACGGTTTCGATCGCGGCGGAAGCCCGCAAACGATTCATTCGCTACGCCATGTCGGTGGTCATGGGCCGGGCCCTGCCGGACGTCCGCGACGGCCTCAAGCCGGTGCAGCGCCGCATCCTCTACACGCATGTATCAGGACCTGAACCTGACGTTCGACCGCAAGGCCGCGCCAAGTCCGCGCAGATCGTCGGCGAGGTGATGGGCAACTACCACCCGCACGGCGACGTGGCGCTCTACGACGCGCTGGTGCGGCTCGCCCAGGACTGGGTCATGCGGGTGCCGCTGGTCCACGGCGAAGGCAACTTCGGCTCCGTGGACGGCGACCCGCCCGCCGCCCACCGCTACACCGAGGCCAAGCTCACCGCGCGCCGCCGAGAACTCTGCTCGCCGAACTCGATCAGGAGACCGTCGACCATCCGCGACAACTACACCGGCACGAAGCAGGAACCGGTCGTTCTGCCGGCCCAGTTCCCGAACCTGCTGGTCAACGGCACCTCGGGCATCGCCGTCGGCATGGCGACCAACATTCCGCCGCACAACCTCGGCGAGGTGCTTCGCGCCTGCATCCTGCTCATCGAGAACCCGGACGCCACGCGTCGCGCAGCTGCTGGACAAGGTGAAAGGCCCGGACTTCCCGCTCGGCGGCAAGATCGTCACCGACCGCGCCACCCTCCGCAAGATCTACGAAGAAGGGCACGCGGCAGCATCAAGGTTCAGGGCGAGTGGAAGGAGGAAAAGCTCGACAAGGGCAAGTCGCAGATCGTCATCACCTCGATCCCCTACGGCGTGGACAAGGGCCAACTCGAAGCGAGCGATCGGCGGCATCATCGAAGACGCAGAGACTGCCGCAACTCCTCGGCCAGTCGAACGAATCGAACGAGAAGGACGGCCTGCGGATCGTCCTGGAACTCAAGCCGGCACCGATCCCGAATCTGGTGATGGCGTACCTCTACAAGCACACCGATCTGCAGAAGATCGTTCTCGTACAACATGACCTGCCTGGTGCCCGGATCGGACGGCAAGACGATGGTGCCCGAAGACGGGCTGAGCCTCAAGGACATCCTGCAGCACTTCCTCGACTTCCGCCTCGCGACGGTGCGCCGACGCTTCGAGTATCAGCTGCGGCAACTGCGACGGCGCATCCACATCCTCGAAGGCTTCCGCGATCATCTTCAACGCCCTCGATCGCGCCATCAAGATCATCCGCGAGAGCGAGCGGCAAGCCGGACGCCGCCGAGAAACTGCAGGCCGCGTTCAAGCTCGACGAAGAGCAGGCCGACGCGATCCTCGACGCCCAGCTCTACAAGATCGCCCAGATGGAGATCAGGAAGATCCTCGACGAGTTGAAGGAGAAGAAGGCGCAGGCCGAGGAGATCGAGGCGATTCTGGCGTCGAAGAGGAAGCTGTGGGACATCATCAAGGACGAGCTGGACGAAGCTGGTCGAGAAGTTCGGCGGAACGCCGCAAGACGCGCATGGCTTCCGACGAAGACGTGCTCGAGTTCGATGAGGAGGCCTACATCGTCCGCGAGAACACCAACGTCGTGCTGACGCGCGACGGCTGGATCAAGCGCGTCGGCCGGCTGGCGTCCGTGGAAACGACCCGCGTCCGCGAAGGCGACGAGGTCATTGCCGTCGTGCCCGGCAGCACGCTCGACCACGTCGTCTTCTTCGCCGACGACGGCACCGCGTACACGATGCGGATCAACGAGGTGCCGGCGAGCTCCGGCTACGGCGAGCCGATCACCAAGTTCTTCCGCTTGGCGGATCAGGTGAAGATCATCGCCGCGGTCACGACCGACCCGCGCTTCACGCCCGCCAGATCAGCAGGCCAAGGGAGACATGCCCGGCGGGCCGTATCATGCTGGTCGCGACGAGCTGGCGGCAACGTGCTGCGCATCGCCGCTCGCGGCGCTTCCGCGTCGAATCGACCAAGGCCGGCCGGCGATATGTGAAGCTGGACGAGGGCGACAAGGTCGTGATGGCGAAGCTGGTCTCGGACGAAGACGAGCGTGATGCTCGGCGTCCCGCGGCGGGCACCTCATCCACTTCCCCGATCGACGAGGTGAACATCCTCGCCGGCGTGGGCAAGGGCGTGATGGGCATCAAGCTCGACGACGGCGACGAGTGCCTCGGCGGCGTGCTGGTCGGCGGCCGCTTCGACAAGCTCGTCGTCGAGACCGAGAACGGCAAGACGCAGGAGTTCGGCCCGGGTGCGATCAAGATTCAGAACCGCGGCGGCAAGGGTGCGAAGCCCGGCGTCCGCAACCAACTTCGCCCGGCTGATCCCGCCGCCGATCGAACTCGTGAACTGGGACGAAGTCGAAGGCAAGTCGCCGAGGAAAGAACGCGGCGGCGACAACGGCAACTTGTTCGCGTAGCGCCGTCCTATCCACCGTGGAAACGACGGAACCGTCGCGGCTGAGCATCTCGATCTTCGAAATGGGGATCACGACCCTTGCACCGTTCTGGGGCTGGTTGTCGGGAACCAAGCCCGTCACCTTGACCCGGATCACCATGTCCATTCGCAGGCTGTCCCCGAGCTTCTCGACGAGCCGCAGCTTCTGAGCCAATGTGATCGTGAACCTGACGTTCCGCGGCTGCTGCAACCCTTCGAAGAGGACGGCGAACTCGTCCGAGGTCTTGAACTTCGCCGTGATCGGCATCGCGTAAGCGACTTGATCTTCAGCGACTTGCCGGCGAATTTTCGAGGGTCGCGGTTGAGGGCGGCCAGTTCCCATTCCAGTGGTGGGCGGTGCGGGGATTGTCCGGACGATACGGTTCCCGATATCTGGGCCGATGAAATCGACCCGCAATACGCGAACCGGAACGATGCCGTTCGACAGTCGCTGCCCCACGAGGCACGAGATCCGCACCGGCATCGGCTGCTGCTCTCGCGCCACTCCGTCGAACTCGTTCGCCATCTCACGGCTCACGAGGAACTTCATGCGAGCCGGTACTCGGCCGTGAGTTCGGCGATGATGAGGTCTGAATCGGTTCGTGCTGATCGGCGGCCGCATGATCCGGCCTTTGGCCACGACGATTCGGCCTGTCAGCGAACTCGGGTCGGCCGTCAGATCGGAGAACGGCTGCGCAGTCCCGTCGCCATCGGCAGGTCGACGACGGTCATCGTGTATTCCACCGGTTTGGACGCCGCCGTATATTTGTATCCCGTCTGCGGGTTTGCCCGGTCTGCGAAGCCACTTGGAGAATGATCTTGCCGGTATCCAGTGGGACGGACAGTTCGCCGATGGCAAGATCGAGGGAGGAGCCGTCCTTATTCTAGAGTTTGAGCTTTTTCAGGGGGAACTCTTCAACGCCGGAAGGTTGGCCTTCCCATCCGCATGCCGAAGGGTTTGAACCCGGTCTTGGGGTCCTTCACGATCGGGGACCGCCCCGTCCCCCGCCCAGCGGCGGATAAAGATCGTCTCGATCCGGCTAGCGGGTCGATCATCGGTGCGATGGCGATGAACTTCGCCCGATTCCGTTCGAGGCCGGTCGAGACAAAGAGCGAGGCGAGCATCTTCCCTTCGAGAAGGGCGATGAGATCGTTCACGGGTACGGCGAAGCCGATACCGGTACCGATGGCGGGATTCACGATGGCCACGGCGATGCCGACGAGTCGGCCATCGCCGTCCACGATGGGGCCTCCGCTGTTGCCGGGGTTCATCGTGCCACCGATTTTGGTTGGTCGAGCTTGCCGGCGGCGTTGTGCTGAAAGCCGGCCAGGGTCCCGGTGCCCAGCGTGATCTCCGGATTCTTCTTCCCTCCGGCGAGGATCGCCCCCAGTGGAAAGCCCCAGAACTGGATCGGAATGCCTTCCTGAAGTTTGGGCGGCGTGTTGTACGGGTTAGG
>CAWBYB010000013.1:0-46065 GCA_963792865.1 uncultured beta proteobacterium | reverse complement strand
CGAGGCGGGCGAGCATTCCGGCCGACGGCGAGGTCGTCGAGGGCGCGGCGTCCGTCAACGAAGTCGGCCATCACCGGCGAGAGCGCGCCGGTGATCCGCGAGAGCGGCGGGGACCCGGCGCCGTGACCGGAGGCACCCGGGTGCTATCGGATTGGCTGGTGGTGCGCGTTACCGCCAACCCGGGGAGACCTTCCTGGACCGCATGATCGCCATGGTGGAAGGCGCCAGCGCCAGAAGACGCCCAACGAGATCGCCCTGGACATCCTCCTGGCCGCCTCACCATCATCTTTCTGGTGGTGGGTCACGCTGCTGCCCTTCTCTCTTGCGTCGACGTCGGCCGGGCAGGCAAGCCGGTCACCGTCACGGTTCTCGTCGCCCTGCTGGTGTGCCTGATCCCCACCACCATCGGCGGCGCTGCTCTCGGCGATCGGCATCGCGGGCATGGACCGGCTGATCCAGGCCAACGTCATCGCCATGTCGGGGCGGGCGGTGGAGGCCGCCGGGGATGTGGACGTGCTGCTTCTCGATAAGACCGGCACCATCACCTGGGCAACCGCCAGGCGGTCGGATTCTATGCCCGCTGCGGGCGTCCGCGAGCGACCTGGCCGACGCCGCGCAGCTCGCCTCTCTGGCCGACGAGACGCCGGAGGGCCGCAGTATCGTGGTTCTGGCCAAGAACCAATTCGGCTGCGGGAGCGGGACCTCGACGCCCTGGGCGCGAC
Organism: uncultured beta proteobacterium; assembly: GCA_963792865.1. Classification (GTDB taxonomy): domain Bacteria; phylum Pseudomonadota; class Gammaproteobacteria; order Burkholderiales; family Usitatibacteraceae; genus Usitatibacter. The sequence continues at coordinate 45,343 of CAWBYB010000013.1, read as the reverse complement.
TTCGTGCCCTTCACGGCCCAGACCCGCATGAGCGGCGTGGACCTGGACGGCGCGACAGATCCGCAAGGGCGCCGCCGATGCCATCGAGGCGTATGTCGAAACAGCAAGGCGGGCCTTCCCGGGGACCTGCGCGTGGTCGAGGAGATCGCGCAGAGGGGCGGCACGCCGCTGGTGGTGGCAGACGGCGGCCCGGTGCTGGGCGTGATCCACCTCAAGGACATCGTGAAGGGCGGCATCAAGGAGCGCTTCGCGCGAACTGCGCGCGGATGGGCATCAAGACCGTGATGATCACCGGCGACAACCCGCTCACCGCCGCCGCCATCGCCGCCGAGGCGGGCGTGGACGACTTCCTGGCCCAGGCCACCCCGGAGGCCAAGCTGAAGCTGATCCGCGACTACCAGGCCGGGGGCGTCTGGTGGCCATGACGGGCGACGGCACCAACGACGCGCCGGCGTTGGCCCAGGCCGACGTGGCCGTGGCGATGAACACCGGCACCCAGGCGGCCAAAGAGGCCGGCAACATGGTGGACCTGGACTCCAATCCCACCAAGCTCATCGAGATCGTGGAGATCGGCAAGCAGCTCCTGATGACCCGCGGGTCGCTGACCACGTTCAGCTTCGCCAACGACGTGGCCAAGTACTTCGCCATCATCCCGGCGGCCTTCGCCTCCACCTATCCGCACTGGCGCGCTGAACGTGATGCGCCTGGCCACGCCGAAGAGCGCGATCCTCTCGGCCGTGATCTTCAATGCCCTGATCATCGTCGCGCTCATTCCGCTGGCCTGCGGGGCGTGCGCTACCGGCCCGTGGGCGCCGCGGCGCTCCTGCGCGATAATCTGCTCATCTACGGCTCGGTGGCGTGATCGTGCCGTTCGTCGGCATCAAGGCTATCGACCTGCTTCTGGTCTCGCTACACCTTGTATGAAGGTCACATGCCACGCTCAACACTTCGGCCCGCCCTCCCGATCCTCGTCCTCCTCGCCCTCTTACGGGTCTGGTTTATCGTCTGGCCATGACCGCCGTTGCGAACTTTTTTGCCCGCGCAGGCGCGGGCAGCCTGATCCGAGAGCGGCCAGGCTATCGGCTGCCGCTGTACGGCCAGCCCTTATCTGACCCCACGCTTTTCTGGGGACGCCCCTCGGCTACGGTGCCCTTCCCTACAACGCCGCCGCCAAGACCGGCTCGAACCTCGGCCCGACGCGCGGTCGGAGCCGCCGACGCCCGCATCCAGGCCCTGCGGGATGCCGACCCCGGAAACCGCCCTCGTGCCCGTCGACCTCGTCACCGCCTCAGCGAGCGGCCTCGACCCCCACATCAGCCCCGCGGCGGCCGAGTACCAGGTGGGCCGGGTGGCGAGGGCGCTCGGAGGGATGCCGCGAGGTGCGCGCGCTGGTGGCGCGCCACACCGAGGGCCGCCAACTCGGCTTCCTCGGCGAGCCCCGCGTGAACGTCCTGGAGCTCAACCTCGCGCTGGACAGCGCGCGCTGAGCGCTCAGCGTGCGGGCTCGAGCGCCGTGGCGACCGCCTGGTCGACGTCCTCGATCCACACGAACGTGAGCTGCTCGCGCGCGTCGGCCGGGATGTCCTCGAGGTCGCGGCGGTTGCGCTGCGGCAGCATCACGGTGGTGATGCCGGCGCGCAGCGCCGCGAGCACCTTCTCCTTCACCCCGCCGATCGGCAGCACCAGGCCGCGCAGGCTGATCTCGCCGGTCATCGCCACGTCGTTGCGCACCGGGCGGCCGGTGAGCAGCGAGGCGAGTGCCACGAACATCGCCACGCCCGCGCTCGGACCGTCCTTCGGCGTGGCGCCCGCGGGCACGTGCACGTGGATGTCGGACTTCTCGAAGAGCTCCGGCGCGATGCCGAGGTCCGGCGCGCGCGCCTTCGCGAGCGAGAGCGCCGCCTGCGCGCTCTCCTTCATCACGTCGCCCAGCTGCCCGGTGAGGATCAGCTTGCCCGCGCCGGGCATGCGGGCAGCCTCGATGAAGAGGATGTCGCCGCCCACGGGCGTCCACGCGAGACCCGTCGCCACGCCGGGAATGCCGTTGCGCATCGCGACCTCGGCCTCGAACTTGCGCGGCCCCAGGATGTCGGCCACCTCGCCCGCGCCGATGCGCATTGCCTGCGCGCCGCCCTCCGCGATGCGCACCGCGACGTAGCGGCAGATGTTGCCGATCTCGCGCTCGAGGTTGCGCACGCCGGCCTCGCGCGTGTAGTCGTGGATGATCGCCATCAGCGCCTCGTCGCCGATGTCGCATTGCTCCGCGGTGAGCCCCGCGGCCGTCAGCTGGCGCGCGACGAGATAGCGGCGCGCGATCTGCAGCTTCTCCTGCGCCGTGTAGCCCGGAAGCTGGATCACTTCCATGCGATCGCGCAGAGGGCCCGGGATCGTGTCGAGCACGTTCGCGGTGCATACGAACATCACTTTCGAGAGGTCGAACGGCACCGCGAGGTAGTTGTCGCGGAAGGTCGAGTTCTGCTCCGGGTCGAGCACCTCGAGCAGCGCCGAGGCCGGATCGCCGTGGAAGCCGCCGGCGCCGAGCTTGTCGATCTCGTCGAGCATCATCACGCAGTGGCGCGTCTCCACCTTGCGCAGCGCCTGGATGATGTTGCCCGGCAGCGCGCCCACGTAGGTGCGCCGGTGGCCGCGGATCTCGGCCTCGTCGTGCACGCCGCCCAGGCTCACGCGCGCGAACTTGCGCCCGGTCGCCTTGGCGATGCTCTGGCCGAGCGAGGTCTTGCCGACGCCGGGGGGCCCCACGAAGCACAGGATCGGGCTCTTGCCCGCGGGATTCAACTTGCGCACCGCGAGGTACTCGAGGATGCGCCGCTTGATCTTCTCCAGGCCGTAGTGGTCCTCGTCGAGGATGCGCCGCGCCTCGGCGATGTCGATCGGGGACTGCGCCGCATCGGCCCACGGCAGCTCGATCAGCCATTCGAGGTAGGTGCGCACCATCGAGTATTCGCCCGCGGCCTCGGGCATGCGCTCGAGGCGCTTCAACTCCTTGCGCGCCTGCTTGTCGACCTCGGCGGGCATCTTCGCCGCGTCGATCGCCTTTTCGAGCTCGGCCACCTCGGCGCCGCCCTCCTCGCCTTCCCCCAGCTCCTTCTGGATGGCGCGCATCTGCTCGCGCAGCAGGTGCTTGCGGTTCGCCTCGCCGATCGATTCGCGCGTGCGCTCGTCGACTTCCTTCGAGACCTTGAGCACCTCGATGCGATGCGAGATGAGGTCGAGCAGCTGGTCAAGCCGCGCCTTGAGGTCGAAGGTCTCGAGGAGCCGCTGCTTTTCCTCGGCGCCGACGTCCATCATGCCGGCGATGAAGTCCGCGAGCTGCGAGGGACCTTCCAGCGCGTTGAAGGCGGCGAGCATCTCCTCGGGCACCTGGGGCAGCAGCTGCACGATCTCGAGCGCGCGCTGCTTGAGCGCGCGCGCCCGGCCCTCGACCTCGGGGTCGCCGGCGCCGGCATCCTCGATCAGCTGCACCCGCGCCACGGTGAAGGGATATCCCTCCAGGAACTGCAGCACGCGGAAGCGCTGCAGCCCGCGGCAGATCGCGTGGTGGCTGCCTTCGGCGGCGGTGATGTAGCGCACCACCGCGGCGCTCGTCCCGACCCAGTGCAAGTCCTCCGGGCCCGGCTCGTCGACCTCGGGCTTGCTCTGCAGCAGGATGCCGATCGGGCGCTGCAGGCGCACCGCTTCCTGCACCGCGGCGCGCGAGCGTTCGCGCCCCACCGCGAGCGGAACCACGAGCCCGGGGAAGAGCACGGTATTGCGCACCGGCAGCAGGATCAGCGCATCGTCGGGGAGCGGGCGCGAGGGGACCGGCCGGTGCACGGCCGCGTCGTTGGCGGGCGCCTCCACCCGCTGCTCGCCCTCGGCGCGCAGCGGCTCGGAACTCAGGTTGGTCGTTTCGTTCATGGGGTTCCTAGCCTAGGCTTCGCAGCCGCACGATGAGGCAGCCGCGGTTGAGCTCGCGCGAAACGGCTTCGTAGCTCCCCTCGGGAAGCGCGATGCGGCGTTCGAACGAGCCGTAGGGAATCTCCAGCTGGCGCAGCGCCAGGCGCGAGCCCGCGAAGGGCAGCGCCCGCTCGGCGCGCACCACGAGCGCGCCCGGCTCGGCGGCGAGCTGCACGTGCTCGGCGGCCACGCCCGGCAGCGCGACCACGATCACCAGCTCGCGCCCGTCCTCGTAGACATCGGCGGGCGGCTCCCACGTGGACCGGGCGCACGCCGAGGAGCCCAGCCGGAAGAACCGGCGCTGCATGCGCTCGGCCCGCTCGAGCAGCTCGCACGCCTCCGCCCACATCCAGTCGGCGGGGTCAGCTCGGCGCGACATGGGCGTTGATCCACTGCAGCAGTTGGGGGGCCGCCATCGCGCCCGACTGGCGCGCGATCTCGCGCCCGTTGCGGAACGCGACCAGCGTGGGGATGCTGCGGATGGCATAGCGCGCCGCGATCCCGGGCTCGGCCTCGGTGTCGAGCTTGCCCAGGCGCACGCGCGGCGCGAGCCGCGATGCCGCCTCCTCGTAGGCCGGCGCCATCGCACGGCACGGGCCGCACCAGGGCGCCCAGAAGTCGACCACGAGCGGCAGCTCGCTCGCGGCGACCTGGCGGTCGAAGTTGGTCTTCGTCAGCTCGAACGGGCGTCCCGCGAGCAGCGGTTGCTTGCACCGGCCGCAGGTGGCGCCCTCCTCCAGGCGCGCCAGCGCCACGCGGTTGGTGGTGTTGCAATGCGGACAGACGACGTGCAGGGAGTCGGCCATGGGAATCCGGGTACGAATGCGGGATGGATGCATCCAACAATGAGGTCGGATCGTCCCGATTCAAGGTGGTTCCGGGGCCGCCCGGGGCGCGCCGGGCAGCCGGCAGGGGGTGCGGCGCCTCAGTCCGGCTTGCCGTCGATCCAGGTGCCGTGCACGCGCATCCGGTCGTCCGCGACCACGAAGTTCGCCCGGTATCCGGGGGCGATGCGCCCCAGCTCGCCGCCCAGGCGCAGGAACTGCGCCGGATGGCTGCTCGCCATGCGCACGGCCATCTCGAGCGGCACCCCGAGCAGGTCGATGGTGTTGCGAACGGCCGTGGCCATGTCGATCGCCGAGCCGGAGAGCGTCCCGTGCTCGTCCACGCACAGGCCGTCCTTCACCGTGATGCGCCGGCCCTGGAGCATGAACCAGTCCTGCTCGGAGCCCACGTTGGGCATCGCGTCGGTCACCAGCATGAAGCGGTCGGGCCGCTTGGCGCGCAGTGCCACCTGCAGCACCGCCGGGTGGACGTGGCGCCCGTCGACGATGAGCCCGCACCAGCAATCGGGATCCTGCAGCGCGGCGCCCACCGTGCCGGGCTCGCGGTTGGTGAGGGGCGACATCGCGTTGAAGAGGTGGGTCACGCCCGACACGCCGCTGCGAAACGCCGAGCGCGTCTGCTCGTAGGTCGCGTTGGTGTGGCCGGCGCAGATCACCACGCCGGAATCGGCCAGCATGCGGATGGTCGCGGGCGTGGTCATCTCCGGGGCGAGCGTCACGAGCGTGCGGCCCACGGCAAGCGAGGAAAGCAGCGCCACGCCGGGCTCGTCCAGGTCGCGGAACTTCGCCGCGTCGTGCGCCCCGGCCCGCGCGGCGTTGATGAACGGGCCCTCGATGTGCACGCCGATCACCCCCGGCACCTTGCGCGCGATCGCCTCGCGCACCGCGTCGATGGCGCGCCGGATCACGGACAGGTCGTCGCTGATGAGGGTAGGCAGGAACGCGGTGGTGCCGAAACGGCGGTGGGCGCGGCCGATCGCCTCGATCGTCTCCACGCTGGGGTGGTCGTTGAACAGCACGCCCCCGCCGCCGTTCACCTGGCAGTCGACGAATCCGGGCAGCAGCAGGGCGCCGCGCAGGTCATGGACGGCGGCGGCGCGCACGCGCGCGTCGCCCGCGTCGACGACGGCGGCGATGCGCTCGCCCTCGACCAGCACGGCGCGCCCCTCGGCGAGGCCCTCGTCGAGCAGCACGCGCGCGTTGACGAGGGCCTGCGCGCTCATGTGGTCTCGGTCACCTTGCGCAGGTGCGGCGGGCGGTCCGGATCGAATCCACGCGCGATGGCGAGCGCGTTGGCGAGCCGGTAGAAGCTTTGCGCGAGCAGCAGCGGCTCGACCGCGGGATGAGCCTCGATCGTGGGCAGCGGCGTCGCGCCGGGGATGTCCGCTCCGGCCGCCAGCACCTGCACGCCACGGGCGACCAGCTCGCGCGCGAGCGCCTCGATGCCGGGACGGGTCTCGTCGTCCTGCGCGAGGACGAGCGCGGGAAAGCCGCCCTGCAGCAGCGCCTGGGGCCCGTGGCGCACTTCCGCGGAGCTGAAGCTCTCGGCGTGCAGGCCGCAGGTCTCCTTGCACTTGAGCGCCGCCTCCTGCGCCACGGCGAGCCCCATGCCGCGCGCGATCACGAAGAGGTGGCTCGCATCGCGCAGCCGCCCGGCGGCCGACTCCCAGCCCAGCGCCCACGCGCGCTCGAGTCCCGCGGGTGCCGCGACGAGCGCGTCGAGCAGCCGGGCGTCGCCGGTCCACTCCGCGACCAGGTGCGCGAGCGCGGCGAGCGAGGCGATGTAGGACTTGGTGGCCGCCACGCTCTGCTCGGCGCCGGCGCACAGCGGGACGCAATGGTGCGCCTCGTGCGCGAGCGGCGAGTCTTCGTCGTTCACAAGCGCGACCACAAGCGCGCCGGCCCGCTTCGCCGATTGCGCCGTGGCGAGCAGGTCGGGGCTTTGCCCCGATTGCGAGATCGCGAGGAAGAGGCAATCGCTCAGGTCCTGGGCCGCGCGGTAGACCGAGGCGACCGAGGGCGCGGCCGAAGCCGTGAGGATGCCCACGCGCGTCTCGACCAGGTACTTGGCGTAGGTCGCCGCGTGGTCCGAGCTGCCGCGCGCGCAGGTGATCACGGCGCGCGGGCCGAGAGCGCGCAGCTCCGAGCCCAGGCGCGCGGCCTGCGCGCGATTGCGCGCGAGCTGCTCGCGCACCACCGCGGCGGACTGTGCCGCCTCCTGGAACATGAGGGTCGTCGCGGGATCGAGGCTATTCACTCGGGGAGCTGAGCTCTGCGACGAAATCGTAGGTGTCGCCGCGGTAGTAGGTCTGGCAGAACTCGACCGCGGCCCCATCGCGCAGGAACCCCACGCGCTCGACCAGCAGGCCGGCATCGCCCTCGTGCGCGTGCAGCAGCTTGGCCTGCTCGGCATTGAGCAACAGCGCGCGCAAGCGCTGCAGCGCGCGCGCCGGCCGGTTCCCCGCCCGCTCGAGGGCCTCGTAGAGCGAGGTGCCCACCGCGTCCAGCGACGGCAGGGCGGTGCCGGCGATGGTGGCGAATTCCAGGCACATCGGCGTCTCGTCGGCGAAGCGCAAGCGGTGGAAGCGATAGACGGGGGTGCCGGGGCTGAGTCGCAATGTAAGCGCTTCCTCAGGGGTCACGTGCCCCGAGGCGCGCTTGAGCCACACGCTGCGCGGGGTGCGCCCGCGCGAGCGCATGTCCTCGGAAAACGACGTGAGCTTGGCGAAGTTCTTCTCGATGCGCGCGGCGACGAAGTTGCCCGATCCCTGGCGGCGCACCAGCAGCCCCTCCTCCACCAGGCCGTCGATCGCCTTGCGCACGGTGATGCGCGACACCGAGAGCTCCGCGGCGATCTGGCGTTCCGGCGGCAGCGCGTCGTCGGGCGCCAGCACGCGGTTCTCGATCGCCTCGCGGATGGCCCGCTGGAGCTGCTGGTACAGCGGCTGGCTGTCGGCCGGATCGAGGGGGCGCAGGGCTTGGACGAGGGAGCTCATTGCTTGGATACTACCAGTATCATACCAATTTGCAACTATTGACAAACTGGTACCCAATTGGTTTACATTGGTCCTGCATTGGCATGGTCAACCCGTCCACCCCAGGGGAAATAACATGAATTTCAGGCAAAAACCGATCGCATCTGCGGTGACGCTCGCCCTGCTGGGGGCCGCGTTCCACGCCTCGGCGCAACAGGCGCCCGCGCCCGAGGCCAAGGAGACCGTCACGGTCACCGGCATCCGCGCTTCCCTCGAGAAATCCCTCGAGAAGAAGAAGAACGCCGACACCGTGACCGAGGTGGTGACTTCCGAGGACATCGGCAAGATGCCCGACAAGAACATCGCCGACGCCATCCAGCGCGTGCCGGGGGTGACGATCAGCTCCTCGTCCGGTGGCGAGGGCGGCTTCGACGAGAACGACCGCGTGAGCATGCGCGGCACCAACCCCAGCCTCACGCAGACCCTGGTGAACGGCCACTCGATCGCCTCGGGCGACTGGTTCGTGCTCGACCAGGTGGGGCTGGTGGGCCGCAGCGTGAGCTTCTCGCTGCTGCCCTCCGAGCTCGTGAGCCAGGTGATCATCCGCAAGAGCGCCACCGCCGACCTGGTGGAAGGCGGCGTCGCGGGCGCGGTGGACATCATCACGCGCAAACCCCTCGAGTTCAGCAAGCCGGTGACGGTCGAGGCCTCCGCGGGCATGGTCTACGCGGACCTGCCCAAGAAGTCCGATCCGCAGCTGAGCGCCCTCGTCAACTGGAAGAACGACGCGAAGACCGTGGGCGTGATGCTGCAGGGATTCTCCGAGACGCGCCACCTGCGCCGCGACGGGCAGGAGATCCTGGGCTACGGCACCATCGCGCCGGGCAGCCCGCTCGCCACCGCGCGCCCGGATCTCTCGGGCGTGGCCTACCCGACGCTCATCGGCTCGGCGCTGTTCGAGCAGAAGCGCGAGCGCAAGGGCGGCCTCATCGACATCCAGGTGAAGCCCAGCGACGACGTGCAGCTCGACTTCAATGCGTTCCATTCCCGCATGGACGCCACCAACTACAACCGCAACTGGATGTTCTGGGGCTCGCGCGTGATCGGGACCGACAACCGCATCCCGACCAGCTACACGGTGCAGAACGGCACGCTCACCGCGGCCAACTTCCCCAACGAGGGCATGCCGGGCAGCAACGCGCAGTACGCCATCGTCGACCAGATCTACCGTCCCGGCACGTATTCCGAGACCGACTACTACAACCTCGACGCGAACTGGCAGGTGAACAACCGCCTCCAGCTCAAGGGGCAGATCGGCAACACCACGGGCAAGGGCGTCACGCCGAACCAGGACGTGTTCGAGGGCGACGTGTTCAACACCGGGGCCGCGTACACGATGCACGGCGTCGGCTCGCCGGCCGACGTGGCGTTCCCGAGCGGCAACCCGTCGGTGTTCACCGGCACCTCGCTCGACTGGATCTTCGGCGCGAGCCCGGCCAAGACCGACGACAAGGAGAAGTACGGCAAGGTCGACGCGGAATACACGTTCGACAGCGGCATGTTCAGCAACCTCAAGTTCGGCGCCCGCTGGTCCAAGCACACCCGCGACACGTTCCAGGTCGCGCAGGGACCGAACTTCGCCGCCGATCCGTTCAACGCGGCCAACCTGCCGGCGTGGAATGGCGAGACCTACCCCAGCGACTTCGGCAGCGGCCTGGGCGGCAACTTCCCGCGCCAGGTGTGGATGCTCGATCCGGGCGTGCTGCAGACCTGGGGCGACATCTATTCCAACCGCGACCCGCTGCAGCGCGAGTTCTGGTCGGGCGAGTTCGCGCTCGAGGAGAAAGTGAACGCGGCCTACGTCATGACGAACTTCGACGGACCGGGCTGGAGCGGCAACGCGGGCGTGCGGTTCGTGCAGACCAAGGAGAACGTGACCGTAAACGTGGGCGTGCCGGGCGACGTCTGTGCGGTCCTCGCGCCCTGTGCGCAGGTGCCGGGCGCCATCACCACCTCCGCCTTCGGCACCTTCTACAAGAAGCCGGTGGAGAACACCTACAACGACGTCCTGCCGAGCGCCAACCTGCGCTTCGACCTGGGCAACAACATGATCGGGCGGCTCGCGGCGGCGCGCACCATGGCGCGCCCCGACTACAGCGCGCTCGGCGGCTCGATCACCGCCGACGACACGACCCACACCGGCAACGGCGGCAACCCGAACCTGAAGCCGATCCGCTCGACCAACCTCGACGCGACCTGGGAGTGGTATTTCGCGCCGCGCGCGCTGGTGTCCGCGGGCGTGTTCTACATGGACCTCACGAACTACGTGGCGTTCGGCACCTACCAGACGCAGCTGCTCAACATCCGCACCAACTCGTTCGACACCTACACCATCTCCGCGCCGATCAACAGCAAGGGGACGGTCAAGGGACTCGAGCTCGCGTGGCAGCAGCCGGTCGGGATGGGCTTCGGCGTGCAGGCGAACTACACCTACGCCAACGCCAAGGAGGACAAGAGCTGCGATGCCAACGACCTCGGCTGCCAGAACGCGACCAGCGACCTGGTGGGCGCCTCGAAGAACACGTACAACGTGAGCGCGTATTACGAGAGCCACGGCTTCGGCGCGCGCCTCGCGTACACGTACCGCTCGGCGTTCTTCGTGGGCCTGGACCGCAGCACCCCGGAATACCAGGACGACACCGGCACGCTCGCCGCGTCGTTGAGCTACGACCTCACGAAGAACGTATCGCTCAACTTCGATGCGCTGAACCTCAACGACCCGACGCTCAAGTACTACGGAGCCAGCCAGGACCAGCCGCGCGCCTTCTACAAGAACGGGCGCCAGTACTATTTCACCGTGAGGGTGAAGCTCTAAGGGCCCCAGCCGCGATATTCTCCCAGGGGTGAGGCCCCTCTTGAGGGCGGAACGCAATCACGTTCCGCCTTTCTTTTACTGACATGCATCGACGCGCCGGCATCGCCCTCGCCCTGCTGCTCGCCGCCGCGTCCGCGCCGGCGCAGGAACCGGCGCTCGTTCCCATCCCGGCCGCGATCGCGCGGCACGCGGGCGCCTTCCGCCTCACGGCCTCCACGCCCGTGGTGGTCGCGCCCGGCGACGCGGTGGCGCGGCGTGCCGCGGGCGTGCTCGTCGAGCGCATCGCGCGCACCCGCGGCCTCGCGCTCCCGGTGCGCGCGGGCGCCCCGCGCGACGGCGCGATCGTGCTCGCGCGCATGCCCGGCCGCGGCGAGTCCTACCGCCTCGAGGTCACGCCCCGCCGCATCACGCTCGCCGCCGGCACGCTCGCGGGCCTGGACCACGCCGGCACCACGCTCTGGCAATGGATGGGAGAGGCCACTGGCGGCGCGATCCCGGTTCCCGCCGTGCGCATCGACGACGCCCCGCGCTTCGCCTGGCGCGGCCTGCTGCTCGACTCGGCGCGGCACTACCAGTCGCCGCAGTTCATCCTGCGCTTCCTCGACGCCATGGCGGCGCAGAAGCTGAACGTGCTGCACTGGCACTTGACCGACGACCAGGCGTGGCGCCTGGAGATCCGCCGCTATCCGCGCCTCGCCTCGATCGGCGCGTGGCGCGTGCCGGCCGGCCCCGCGGCGCGCGCCGACATCGACGCGGCCACCGGCAAGCCGCGCCTGTACGGCGGCTACTACAGCCAGGACGAGGTGCGCAGGATCGTGCGCTACGCTGCCGACCGCGGCATCACGATCGTGCCGGAGATCGAGATGCCGGGACACGCTTCCGCCGCGCTCGTCGCCTATCCCGCCCTGGCGGCGGGCGCGCAGCCGCCGCGCGATGTGCCCTCGGACTGGGGCATCTATCCCAACGTCTACAACCTCGACGCGGCGACCTTCACCTTCCTCGAGAACGTGCTCACCGAGGTGATGGCGCTCTTCCCCGGCCGCTACATCCACGTGGGCGGCGACGAGGTGCAGACGGCGCAATGGAGCGCCTCGGCGAGCGTGCGCGCGCGCATGCATGCGCTGCGCATCGCGGACGCAAAGCACATCCAGCCCTGGTTCACGGGACGCATCGCGCGCTTCCTCGCCGCCCACGGCCGGCGCCTCGTGGGCTGGGACGAGATCCTCGCGGGCGAGCTGCCGGCGGGCGCGGTGGTGATGTCGTGGCGCGGGATCGACGGCACGGTGGCAGCGGCTGCGAAAGGGCACGACGTGGTGATCGCCACCGATCCCACGCTCTACTTCGACCATCGCCAGTCGCCGGCCGCGACCGAGGCCCCGGGGCGGGCGAGCGTGATCTCCCTCGAGGACGTCTACCGCTTCGATCCGATGCCCCCCGCGCTCACGGCATCGCAGCGCGCCCACGTGCTGGGCCTGCAGGGCAACCTCTGGACCGAGCACATCCGCACCGAGGCACGCGTGGGCTGGATGGCGTTTCCCCGCGCCGCTGCGATCGCCGAGCTCGGATGGTCGCGTCCCGAGCGCCTCGACTGGAAGGACTTCCGGCGCCGCGTGGACGCGATGCCGGCGCGCTATGCCGCGCTCGGCGTGAACTACGCCCGCAGCGCGTTCGAGCCGCCCCCCGCGCCCGCGACCGGGCCCGTGCGCAGGAGCCAGGACCTCGCGCTTTGCAGCGATCGCATCGCGCTGAACCTCGAGGACGACGCGCCGGCGCAGGGTCCGCGCGCCGTCTTCCTCGTCGACATCATGAACCCGTGCTGGATCTGGCGCCGCGCGCGCCTCGACGGGGTCGGCGCGATCGAGGCGCGCGTGGGGCAGGTTCCCTTCAATTTCCAGATCGGCGACGATGTGACGCAGATCCGGTTCGCAACCCCGCTCACCGCGCAAGGAGAGCTCGAGGTGCATGCAGGAACGTGCGACGGCGAGCTGCTGGCGCGGCTGCCCCTGGCGCCCGCCATGCGCTCGCAGGGCGTGACCACCCTGCCCGCGGCCCCGATCCCGGCGCGCGGCGGCACCCACGACCTGTGCCTGCGCTTCGCGCAGCCGCGCCTCGATCCGCTCTGGGTGCTCGATTCCGTGCGCCTGGTGGGCGGCGCGCCGTGAGCCGCGTCAGCCTCGTCGCGCCCTGCGCCGGCTGGTGCCTGCCGCTCGAGGAGGTGCCCGATCCGGTGTTCGCCCAGCGCATGGCCGGCGACGGCGTGGCGATCGATCCGGCCGAGGGCGTGCTGCGCGCGCCCTGCGACGGCGAGATCGTCCCGATGAAGGACGCGCAGCACGCGGTGACGGTACGTACCGATTCCGGGATCGAGATCCTGGCGCACGTTGGCATCGACACGGTGGAGCTGCACGGCGCGGGCTTCCGCCTGCTCGCGGCACCGGGCCGGCGGGTGCGCGCGGGCGAGGCGCTGATCGAGTTCGACCTCGACCTGCTCGCCCGGCGCGCGCGCAGCCTGGTGACGCCCATCGTCGTCGCCTCGGGCGGGCGCATCGAGCGGCGCTGCGAACCCGGCGCCATCGCCGCGGGCGCATTCCTGATGGAGGTGGTTGCCGACGCCTCCTCGCAGGCGGCCGTCACCGTCGCGCAGGAAGAGGTGCGTGCGTTGATCGTGCCGTTCGACCACGGGCTGCACGTGCGCCCCGCGGCGCAGGTGGCCGCGGCGCTGCGCCCGTTCGCGGCCGAGGTCGCGCTGGTCGCCCATGGGCGCAGCGCCGACGCGCGCAGCACGGTGGCGATGATGGCGCTGGGCGTGCGCTGCGGCGATACGATCGAGGCGCGCGCCGCGGGCGCCGACGCGATCGCCGCGCTCGCGGCCCTGGAAGGCCTGTTCGCGAAGCCGGCGGCCAGGCTCATCGTGCCCGCGGCAGCCGCCGGGCAGCCGGTGCGCACGCGCCTGGACGGCGCCATCGCGAGCCGCGGATTGGCGATCGGTCCGTGCGCGCCGTGGACCCAGCCCGAGATCCGCGTCGCCGAGCGCGGCGCGGGCGAGGCGGCGGAGGGCGCGGCGCTCACACGCGCGCTCGACTCCGTTGCCACGCACCTCGAGCGCGAGCGCGACAGCGCGCGTGGCGAGGGCCAGGCGCTGCTCGCCGCCCACGCCGAGCTCGCCCGGGACCCGGACCTGCGGCAGCGCGCGGACGAAGGCCTGCGCCGCGGCCACAGCGCGGGCCTCGCGTGGCGCCAGGCGACGCGCGCGACCGTGGAGATGCTGCTCGCGCTCGAAGACGAGCGCATGCGCGAGCGTGCCGCGGACCTGCGCGACCTCGAGAACCAGGTCCTGCAGGTGCTCGCGGGAAAGCCGCCCTCGGCCACGCGCGAGTTCCCGCCCGGCGCGATCGTCGTGGCCGAGGACATCCTGCCCTCGCAGATGATGGCGCTCGAGCGCGCGGGCGTGGCCGGGGTGTGCACCGCGCGCGGCGGGCCCACCTCGCACATGGCGATCCTCGCCGCCTCCGCGGGGCTGCCGGCGCTCGTCGCCGCGGGCGAGGCCGCGCTCGGGATCGCGGAGGGCACGCGCCTGGTGCTCGACGCCGAGCACGGATGGCTCGACATCGATCCGCCCGCCGCGCAGTGGGCCGCGGCCGAGCGCTCGGTGGCGCAGCGCGCCGCCGAGCGCGCCGCCGACCTCGAGGCCGCCCATGCACCAGCCGCCACCCGCGACGGCGTGCGCATCGTGGTGAACGCGAACCTGGGCTCGCTCGCCGAGGCGGCCAACGCGCTCGCCCACGGCGCCGAGGGCTGCGGGCTGCTGCGCACCGAGTTCCTCTTCCTCGACCGGCGCGAGCCGCCCGGCGAGGCGGAGCAGGCCGGCGAATACCAGCGCATCGCCGCCGCGCTCGGCGGGCGCCCCTTGAGCATCCGCACCATGGACATCGGCGGCGACAAGCCCATCGCCTACCTGCCCCTGGAGCGCGAGGACAATCCGGCGCTGGGCATGCGCGGCATCCGCGCGAGCCTCGCGCAGCCGCAGCTGCTGCGTGAGCAGCTGCGCGCGATCCTGCGCGTCGAGCCCGCGGGAGCCTGCCGCATCCTGCTGCCGATGGTGACCGACGTGGCCGACGTGCGCGCCGTGCGCGAGCTGGTGGATGCGGGCGTGCGCGAGCTGGGATTGGCGCGCGCGCCGCTTATCGGCGCGATGATCGAGACGCCCGCCTCGGCGCTGCTCGCCGAATCCCTCGCCGAGGAATGCGATTTCCTGTCGCTCGGCACCAACGACCTGTCGCAGTACACGCTCGCGATCGATCGCGGCCACCCGCAGCTCGCCGCGCGCCTGGACGCGCTGCATCCTGCGGTGCTGCGCCTGATCGCGCTGGTGGCCGACGCCGCGGCCGCGCGCGGCAAGGTCGCCTCGGTGTGCGGCGCGCTCGCGAGCGACGTGGACGCGCTGCCGATGCTGATCGGGCTGGGCATCCACGAGATCTCGGCCACCGCGGCGGCGATCCCGCGCCTGAAGCGCATGGCGCGCGCCCTCGACGCGGCCGAATGCCGCGAGCTCGCGCGGCGCGCGCTCGAGCAGACCACCGCGGCCGCGGTGCGCGAGCTGGCCGCCGTCGCGCGCGCCCGCGCGCGGGCCGCGTCCGCACCTTCGCTCACCGGGGGCTGACATGGCACGCTTCCTCGATTCGACGCAGGCGCTGGGCCGCGCGCTCATGCTGCCCATCGCCGTGCTGCCCGTGGCGGGCCTGCTGCTGCGCCTGGGCCAGCCCGACCTGCTCGACATCGCGCCGCTCGCCGCCGCAGGAGATGCGATCTTCTCCAACCTCGGCCTGCTCTTCGCGGCGGGCGTGGCCGTGGGGCTCGCGCGCGAGAACCACGGCGCGGCGGGGCTCGCGGGCGTGGTCGCGTTCCTCGTCGCGACCAAGGGCGCGGAGGTCCTCATCGCCGTGCCGCCGGACGTGATCGCGCAGGCGGGCAAGGCGCACGCCGACCTCGCGGGCGCGGCGTACAAGGCGCGCCAGCTCGCCAAGCTGAGCGTTCCCATCGGCATCCTCTCGGGGCTCATCGCCGGGGCGCTCTACAACCGCTACCGCGACATCCGTCTGCCGCCCTACCTCGCGTTCTTCGCCGGGCGGCGCTTCGTGCCGATCGTGGCGGGCGCGGCGGGCATCGGGCTCGCGTTCGCGTTCGGGCTCGGCTGGCCATACCTCGAGGCCGGCATGGACGCGTTGAGCCGCGCCGTGATCGGCTCGGGCGAGGTCGGCCTCTTCATCTACGGCGTGCTCAACCGCGTGCTGATCGTCACCGGCCTGCATCACATCCTCAACAACGTCGCGTGGTTCCTGGTCGGGGACTACCACGGCGTGACGGGCGACCTCAAGCGCTTCTTCGCGGGCGATCCCAGCGCGGGCGTCTTCATGGCCGGGTTCTTCCCGGTGATGATGTTCGGCCTGCCGGCGGCCTGCCTCGCGATGTACCGCACGGCTCTGCCCGGGCGCCGGCGCGCCGCGGGCGGCTTGCTGCTCTCGCTCGCGCTTACCTCGTTCCTCACCGGCGTGACCGAGCCCATCGAGTTCACGTTCATGTTCCTCGCCCCGGCGCTGTACGCGCTGCACGCGCTGCTCACCGGCGCGGCGATGGTCACGATGGACCTGCTCGGCAGCCGGCTCGGGTTCGGGTTCTCCGCGGGCCTGTTCGACTACCTGCTCAACTTCAACAAGGCGACGCGTCCGCTGCTGCTGATTCCCGTGGGGCTCGCCTACTTCGGCCTGTACTACGGGCTCTTCCGCTATTGCATCGTGCGCTTCGACCTGCGCACGCCGGGACGCGAGCGCGACGAGGCGCAGGCCCTCGCTGCGGCACCGGCTCCCGGCGCGGCCGGCGTTGCCGACGCATTCATCGCCGCGCTCGGCGGCGCGGGCAACCTCGCTTCGGTCGATGCCTGCACCACGCGGCTGCGGCTGGTGCTGCAGGATCGCGAACGCATCGACGCCGGGCGCCTGCGCCAGCTCGGGGCGAGCGGCACGGTGAAGGTGGGAGCGCAGGGGCTGCAGGTGGTCGTCGGCCCGATCGCCGACCAGGTGGCGGGCGACATCCGGGCGCGCCTGCGCGCAGCGGCGCCCGCACCGATCGGCGCGCCCGACGACTGGATCGCCGCGCTGGGCGGGACGGCGAACGTGACCGGCATCGAGCCGCTCCCCGGCCGCGTGCTGGTGACGGTGAAGGACGCGCGCCGCATCGACGCCGCGCGCCTGGTCGCGCTCGGCGCGCGCGCCGTGGGCGCCGCGTCCGCCACGAGCGTGCACCTGCTGCACGCGCAGCCCGAGGCGCTCGGCGCCGAGCTCGCCCCGCTGCTCGCCTGAAGGGACGCGGCCCGCCGTCCCGTTGACACGCCCTGGCGCGGGCCCTATCGTCTCCGGGGCCTGGGTGGACGCGGTCGAGGGCTGCCTCGCCGAAGCGCGCGCGCGCTTGCCGCGCGGCCCGGCCCGAAGCGTCCCCGAAGAAACCCGCAGGCCCCCAGGAGAACGCAAATGAAAGCCTCGAACGCCTCCGTCCTTCGGAACGCCTTGCGCGCCGTGGCCGCGGTGGCCGCGCTCGCCCCGTTCGGCGCGGGCGCGCAGTTCGTGAACCACCTCCAGCCGATGGCCTTCCTCGCCGGGCACTGCTGGAAGGGAGAGTTTCCCGACGCCACGCAAAGCGACGAGCATTGCTTCCAGTGGCTGTACGGAGAAAAGGCCCTGCGCGACGTGCACACGGTGCGCACGGTCGGACGGCCGGACTCCGTGGGCGAGACCACCTACTTCTGGGACGCCACGGCGCGCGCGATCCGCTACCTCTACATCGAGAACCAGGGCGGGATCATGCGCGGAACCGTCGAGCCCGCGCCGGGCGTGCTGGTCTTTCCCGCCGCGCAATACACCTCGGGCGGCAACGAGGTGGCGGTGCGCGCGAAATGGACCGTGATCGATGCCGGCAGCTACGAGGCCTGGAGCGAGGCCGACGACAAGGGAGCGTGGACCACCATGTTCAAGATCGTCATGAAGAAGGTACCCTGAGCCGCCATGCCCGAGGCGTCCTGGCCCGCGCTGCCGCTGGAGGCGTGGAACGACACCCGCGAGACGCTGCACCGCTGGCTGCAGGTCGTGGGCAAGGTGCGCGTGAAGCTCGCGCCCTGGCTCAACCATGCCTGGCATGCGACGCTGTACGTGAGCGCGCGCGGGCTCACCACCTCGACCCTGCACCACGGCGAGCGCGCGCTCGAGATCGAGTTCGATTTCCGCCGCCACGTGCTCGCGATCCGCGCGAGCGACGGCGGCGCGGCCGAGTTCGCGCTCGAGCCCCAGTCCGTGGCCGCGTTCCACGGCAAGGTGATGGCGGCGCTCGCGGAGCTGGGCCTCGCCGTACGCATCCACGGCAAGCCCAACGAGATCGAGCCGGCGATCCCGTTCGCCGAGGACGAGGTCCATCGCGCCTACGACGCCGAGTACGCGCAGCGCTACTGGCGCGCGCTGCTGCAGGCCGACCGCGTGCTGCGCGTCTTTCGCGCGCGCTTCATCGGCAAGTGCAGCCCGGTGCATTTCTTCTGGGGTTCCGCCGATCTCGCGGTCACGCGCTTCTCGGGCCGGCGCGCGCCGGTGCATCCCGGCGGGGTGCCGAACCTCCCGGACTGGATCACGCGCGAGGCGTATTCCCACGAGGTGAGCAGCTGCGGGTTCTGGGCCGGCTCCGGCCCGATCCCCTATCCCGCGTTCTACGCCTACGCCTACCCTGCGCCGGAGGGCTTCCGCGACGCGCCGATCGAGCCGGCCGAGGCGTTCTACAGCGCGGAGCTGGGCGAGTTCATCCTGCCCTACGACGCGGTGCGCACGGCGGCCGATCCCGACGCGACCCTGCTACGCTTCCTGCAATCGACGTACGAAGCGGCCGCGCGCCTGGGCCATTGGGAGGGACACCTGCATGAAGTACCAGGGTAGCTGCCACTGCGGCCGGGTCGCCTACGAGGTCGAGGGCGAGATCGCGACGGTGGTCGAATGCAATTGCTCCATCTGCTCGCGCAAGGGCTGGTTGCTCTGGTTCGTTCCGCGCGAGCGCCTGCGCCTCGCGACGCCCGAGGAGAACGCGGGCACCTATCTCTTCAACAAGCACGTGATCAGGCACCGGTTCTGCAAGACCTGCGGCATCAGCCCCTATTCCGAGGGCACGGATCCCAGGGGCAACCTCACCGCCGCCATCAACGTGCGCTGCCTCGAGGGCGTGGATCCCGCGGCGCTCACCGTGCATCGCTATGACGGGCGCGCCCTCTAGGCGCGCGATTTCACCCGCTGCGATCCCCGTTTCGCGCCGCCCGGGGGCCATTTCGTCGGATGGGGGAGGATGGCAGCCGACGCGCTTGCTATCCTTGGCGCCCATGAACGAGTCCCTCTTCGTGATCCGCCGGCTCACCGCCTGGTTCCTCCTGCTGCTCTTCTTCTTCATCTTCTGGACGGCGGCGGTGGGGGCCCCGGCGTGGGTCTACCTCATCGCCTCGCTCTTCATCCTGATCCGCGTCTACGTGACTTCCATCACGCACCTGCGCCGCGTGCGCCTGATCGCCGGCGATCCCACCGGCGCCTCGCTCACCAACCGCCACCGCCGCCAGGTCGAGATCCCCTTTCCCACCGAGGAGGCGTTCGACATCGTGGACGCGGCGATCCGCGAGCTGCCCTACGTGGACAACGTCGAGAGCACCCGCGACAGCCTGCAGATCCATGCGCGCGTGCGCCGCGTGGACCCGTACCTGGACGGGCGCAAGGTGCAGGTGTCGGTAGGCGCAAGGTCGAGACGGCGCAACCTCGTGCACGCCACCGTCGCGCCGGGCGAGCGCAGCGCGAGCCTCACGCTGATCTGCGAGCCGGACGGCGGCGCGTGGAAGGACTGGTTCATGGTCGACGACGGCACGAACCTGGACAACGAGCAGGCCGTCACGCGCGCCATCACGCGGCGCGTGTCCGAGCGGCGCAAGGGCGAGGAGGCGCGCGCGCGCGAGACCGCCGTCGAGAAGGAGCTCACCGTCGCCAAGCTCTCGCTGCTGCACGCGCAGGTGGAGCCGCACTTCCTCTACAACACGCTCGCGAGCGCCCAGGTGCTCACGCGCAGCGACCCGGCCAAGGCCGACCAGATGCTGGGCAACCTCATCACCTACCTGCGCCGCTCGCTCCCCCGCGCCGAGGAAGGGCTGTCCACGCTCGGCGAGGAGCTCGAGCGCGCGCGCGCCTACCTCGAGATCCTGCGCATCCGCATGGGCGAGCGCCTCGCGCTGCAGATCCAGGTGCCCGACGCCCTCAACGCCGTGCCGATGCCGCCCATGATGCTGCAGACCCTCGCGGAGAACGCGATCAAGCACGGCCTGGAGCCCGTGCCCGGGGGCGGGACCATCTGGATCATCGGGCGCGAGTCCGGCGACAAGGTGTCGGTCACGGTCGCCGACGACGGGCGCGGCTTCAGCGAGGACGGCGGGGGCACCGGCATCGGGCTGAAGAACGTGCGTGAGCGCCTGCGCCTCGCCTACGGCGACGCGGCGAGCTTCTCGATCGCGACCAACTTCCCCAAGGGCGTGGCGGCGACGATCACCGTGCCCGCGGCCGGCCCCGCGGCGAGCGTCCATGCCTAGCTGCGTCGTCGCCGAGGACGAGGAGCTGCTGCGCGGGGAGCTGCTCGCGCTGCTGCGCGAGGCCTGGCCCGAGCTCGAGGTGGCCGCGGCCTGCGAGGACGGCGGCTCGGCGCTGGAGGCGATCGCGGCGCACAAGCCCGACGTGGCGTTCCTCGACATCCGCATGCCGGGGATCACGGGCCTCGAGGTGGCCGCGGCGGCCGCGCCCGCGAGCCCCGGCACGCAGATCGTCTTCGTCACCGCCTACAACCAGTACGCGATCGACGCCTTCGAGCGCGGCGCGGTGGACTATCTCCTGAAGCCGCTCGCGCGCGACCGGCTCGCGGCGACGATACGCCGGGTGAAGGCGCGCATCGCCACCGGGGCGGGCGACGCGGGCGCGCTCGCGGCGATCGTCGAGCAGCTGCGCGCGAAGCTCGCGGCCGAGTCGGGCAACGCCCCGCTGCAGTGGGTCACCGCGAGCATGGGCAAGGAGACGCGCCTGGTCCTCGTGGACGACATCGCCTATTTCAAGGCCGACGACAAGTACACGGTCGTGATGACCGCCGAGGGCGAGGCGCTCATCCGCAAGCCGATCCGCGAGCTGCTCGCCGTGCTCGACCCGGCGACCTTCAAGCAGGTCCATCGCTCGACCATCGTGAACCTGAAGGCCATCGCGGGCATCACGCGCGACGACACGGGGCGGGGAACGATCCGCCTGAAGAACCGCCCCGAGACGCTCGCCGTGAGCATCCCGTTCATGGCGCTCTTCAAGAGCATGTGACGCGCGCCCGACGCAGAACCGCCCAGACGCTGTCCCATCTCGAGCGCGGCCCCGGTCAGCGCATTGTCCAGGGCCTTTATCGCCGCCGCGTTGTAGCGGCTTCCGGCAGGCGATTCGGCGAACTGCACGTAGCGCTCGAACTCCTCGTCGGACAGGCCCTGGTAGATGTAGGCGAATTCGGCGACGGCGCCCTCGGTGAGGACCTTCGTCAATTGCGGACGCTTCGATTCGAAGCGCTGCCTCAGCCGCCTCAAGGCGTCGACATCGGGCTGCTCGTTGGTTGCCGCGACTCCGTAGACGATCGCAATGGTCATGTCGATCATCACGTTCGCGCCCGCTTCGCCGACTTGCGTGGCCTCGGCGAGACGCCGGCACTGTTGCGCGCGCCGCGGGGAAGCGGAGGAAAGGAACTTGCCGGATGCGATCTCCGCCCTGCGGGACGCGGTCACCTCCCCGCTCCTTTCCTCGAGGCGCGTGATCCGTTCGCCGAGACCGGAGGAGAGCCATTTCAGCGCCGCTTCCTCGTCCCCGGCGGAGAGCGCCTCGGCCAACTCCCGGGCGAGCGCCAAGCGCAGCCGGTCCGGCGCGAAGGCGAACGTGATCGCCGCCAGCAGGCGCGCGAAGTCGTCGTCGCCGAGCGCCTTTCGATCGCCCTCGGCCCTGGCCCGGGCGTGGGCGTCCCTGGCCCCCGCCAGGGCCTGCGCCTGAAACTGGCCCAACTGCGTCCACAGGCCGGAGCGGTGCATGAGCTCGTCGGTATGGCGTCGCTCGGCGCCCGGTCCGGCTGCAACCGCGATGCCGCAGGAAAGGCTCGCGGCGACGAGCAGCGCCCGCATCGCGCGACAGCGCCCCTTCGGACGGGAAATGCCGCGAAGGCCGGACGACGGCATGGACGAATCAGGCCCGGCCGAGGAAATCCCGCTTGCCCAGCTCCACGCCGTTGTGCCGCAGGATGTCGTAGGCGGTGGTGACGTGGAAGTAGAAATTGGGCATCACATGGTGCAGCAGGTAGGGCAACCCTTCCATCGATTTCGGGCCCGCGCGCGTCTGCCAGGTGACGGTGCGCTCCTCCGAGCCGTCGACCTGCTCCGGCTTGAGCGTCTGGAGGAACGCGATCGTCTTGCGGCAGCGCTCGACCAGCTGCGGGAAGGTGGCCTCGTCGTCGTCGAACTTCGGCGGCTCCACCTGCGCGAGGCGCGCCGTCGCGCCCTTGGCCGCGTCCGAGGCGATCTGGACCTGCTTGGCCAACGGGAACATGTCCGGGTACAGGCGGCTGCCGATCAGCACCGAGGGCTCGATCTTCTTCTCGACCGCATGGGCATCGGCGCGCTCGAGGATGTCGGCGAGGCTGGTCAGCCCGCGGACGAACACAGGCACCGAGGCCTGGTACATGGAGATGCTCTTCACGAAGTGCCTCTATGAGGGGATTGGACGCGGATCGAAAGCATAAACGATCCGCAGGGCGGCGCGCCGACCCCCCCCGGGGTGCGGCCTAAGGGCCCGCCGACTCGCCCAGCGCGCGCTCGCGCTCGCCCCGCGCGTAGAGGATCCTCGCCGCGCGCAGCATCACGTTCGCCTGCTCGATGCGCCAGCCCGTATCCGGGTGCATCGCGGGCAGCGGGGAATACGGCTGCGGATCGAGCTTGCGCAGCAGGCTCGTCATCCCCGCCGGGTCGAATCCGGCGCGCGCGCCGAGGAAGAACCCGATGCGGTCGGCCTCGAGCTCCTGCTGCTCGCCCACGAATTCCATGCGGAACTGCAGCGGCAGGCTCTCGTCGAGCTCGTGCTGCAGGTCCCCGTAGTCGCGCCGCAGCCCGTTGTCGGCGAAGTAGCGCGCCACCGTCGCGAACTCGCGCGTGTGCTCGCACAGCACGTGCGCCATCTCGTGGGCGAGCAGGTAGCCCAGCTCGTCGTCGCTCAGCTTCATGCGCGCGAGGAATTCCTCGCCCAGCAGCAGGCGCCCGCCCGCCATCGCCGAGGCGTTCTCGCCGCAGCGCCGGCACGTGTGGATCTCCCAATGCACCGCCCCCGCCTCGGGCCGCTCCTCGATCGCCGCCTCGCGCAGCGTGGCGCCCAGCCCGCGCAATCTTGCGAGCAGCGCCGGATCGCGATCGAGCCGTCCGTCCGACCGGTAGGCCGCCAGCCGCTGGTGGTAGGCCCGCGCGGCGAAGGAGTCCACGGCCTCGCGACGGAACGCAAAGTCGTTGCGGCATTCGAGCAGGGGCTGGCCGCCGGCCAGGCCGGATGCGGCCAATACGAGCGCAGCGAACGCCCATTTCATGCCCGACCCTCCGTGGACGAAGACATGCCCCAGGCAAGCATACGGCGATGACCGCCCGATGCAAGTGCAATCGCGCACTTCGCGGGCGCCGGAAAGTGCGCTCTAGCGGCGCTTGCCCAGCGGACGGGCGGTCCAGAACGGCGCGGCGGCCACCAGCACGCACGCCATCGAGAACGCGAAGCTCGCGCGGTAGCCGCCGGTCCAGTCGTAGAGCACGCCCGACATCCACGAGCCGAGCGCCCCGCCGATCGACATGCTCGCGAAGATGGTGCCGTTGATGGTCGCGAAGCCCGCGCCCCGGAACAGGCGCGCGGTGAGGCTCGCGACGATGGGCCCGCGCGCGCCCTGGGAGATGCCGAAGAGCAGTACGAAGGGGATCACCAGCCAGCGCAGCGGATAGAACGACAGCAGCACGAGGATGCCGATCCCGAGGAAGGTCGACACGAAGCTCGCCGTGGCCGTCGCACGCGCGCCGAAGCGGTCCGACGACCACCCCGAGGCCGTCATGCCGAGCACCGAGAGCAGGCCCGCCGCGCCGAACGCGCTCGCCGCTTCGATCGGCTGCAGCCCCACCTGCACGAGGTAGGCGACGATCTGCGCGAGCATCGCGTACATCGCGAGCGCGGTGAAGGAGAAGACCTGCACGAGCTGCCAGTACGCGCGCGTGCGCAGGGCGCTGCGCACCGGCGATGCGCGTGCCTCCTCGGGCGGGTCGTTGCGCCGCCGCTCGCCGCGCGGCGTGCCGCCGGCGATCTCGCGCCACGGCAGCAGGAAGACCAGCGGAAAGAGCAGCAGGATGGCGATGGCCATGATGCGGTAGGCGTCGCGCCAGCCGTGCGCCTCGATGAGGTACTGGGCGAGCGGCACGATCAGCAGCGTGCCGGTGCCGAAGCCGGCGTAGGCGATGCCCATCGCCGTGCTCATGCGCTCGCGAAACCAGCGGCTGATGAGCATCGAGGCGGGGACCATGCCGAGCATGGAGACGCCCATGCCGTTCAAGATCCCGATGCACGCCTGGAACTGCCATAGCTGCGTGAGGTGCCCCGCGAGCAGGCACCCGGCGCCCAGCAGCAGCACGCCCGCCGGATAGACGAAGCGCGGGCCCCAGCGGTCGAGCAGCATGCCCGTGAGCGGCGAGGCGAGGCCGGTGACCACCAGGTAGATCGAATACACGCTCGAGACCTGCGCGCGATTCCAGCCGAAGGAGCCGGACAGCGGCAGCAGGAAGACGATGAACGTGTCGCCCACGCCGCGCCCGAGCATGTTGCACGCGAAGCACAGCACGAGGACGAGGGCCGCGATCGCGGCGGGCGAGCGCACTCGGGCGCCGGGAGCGGGGGAAGGGGCGCTCAATCCGGGGCCGGGGCGGCCCGCGCCTCAGGCATTGGCGTAGCCCGAGACGAACTCCTTCTGCGCCCCGGTCGCGACGTCGAAGACGTGGCGGCGGACGCGGCCGATGTTGGCGCCGTAGGCGTGGACGCTGATCGAGACGCGATCGTCGAAGGCGTTGCTCACCCGGTGGATGTCTCCGATCGCGGGCGACACCGCGTC
The DNA here is from genome assembly GCA_963792865.1 of uncultured beta proteobacterium. GTDB lineage: Bacteria > Pseudomonadota > Gammaproteobacteria > Burkholderiales > Usitatibacteraceae > Usitatibacter. Next base: position 20,453 of record CAWBYB010000013.1, on the reverse strand, counting down.
GACGTCGCCCGGGTGCAGCATCACCGGGCCGCCGTCGGGCACGAGGGCCGAGCCCTCGAGCTTGAAGCGCGCGCAGGTCTCCCCGCCACGCAGCATGCCGATCACGCCCCATACGGTGTGATCGTGCACCGGCGTCTTCTGCCCCGGGCCCCACACGAAGCTCACCACGCTGAAGCGCTCGCGCGGATCGCAGTAGAGCAGGAACTGCTGGTAGTAGGTCGGGTGCGGTTTCGCCACCTCGCCCGGGAGCCAGTCGTCCACGGCCACCAGGCGCTTCATCGCTTCCCGGCAGCCCGCGAGCACCTGGGGTTCCCCGCCTCCCGCATCGACGAGCCGGGTCATGGAATCGACGAACTCACTCAGACGCGCGGGCATCGACATGGAATCGCTCCTGGCTAAGGGCCACGGGGGCATTTTACTGCGTCCTTTCGCAGCGCGAGAACGCGCAGCCGCTGTGCTAGGCTTGGCGCGCGCCAATGGCGGAGGGCCGAGGCCGTGCAAAGCCGCGAACAGCTCGAGAAACGATTGGCGGACCTGGAGCAGAAGCTCTCCACGATGCAGGGCGCGGGCAGCGTCGGCGTGATCGCGGTGCGCGGCGTGCGCAAGCGCGCGTCCTGGGAGATCGGCAACCTTCCCTTCTACGACATCGCATTCGGCCCGGACTTCGATCGCGGCGAGGTGCGCGGGCATGCCCGCGGCTTCATCGCCATCGGCGACATGGCCACGGGCGTGTTCGCCCTCGGCGGCCTGGCGCGCGGCGTGGTCGCCATCGGCGGGCTTGCGCTGGGCCTCGTCTCGATCGGCGGGCTTTCCATCGGCGTGCTCGCCGCGGCCGGAGGGCTCGCGATCGGGGGCCTCGCCCTGGGCGGCGGCGCGATCGGGGGCGTGGCCCTCGGCGGCGGCGCGGCCGGATATTACGCGTGCGGCTCGCTCGCCGCGGGCGGGCATACGGTGGATACGATCGCGCAGGATCCGGAGGCGATGCGCTTCTTCCGCGAGCACGGCCTGCCGTTCCCCTGCGGAGGCGCCACGCTCGATTGATCGCCTCCGGTAACATGCGCGCCTGAGTCCTCCTCCAGGAGTCCGCCATGTCCCGCGCCCTTTTCCTCGCCGCCGTGTTCGCCGCCGGCCTCGCCGCGCAACCGGCCTGCGCGCTGTTCGGGATCGAGACCGACCCGGACAAGATGGACGCCGAGTGGATGAAGGAGAAACTCGAGGCCGTCGCCCACGACAGCGATCCCAAGGAGCGCGCGGCCGCGGCCGAATGGCTGGGCGGGCGCAAGACGCCCGAGGCGATCGCCGCGCTCGCCGCGGCGCTCTCGGATCGCGCGGCGAGCGTGCGCAAGGCCGCGGCCGGCGCGCTGTGGGATTCCGGGAAGGCTTCCGAGCCCGCGCGTCCCCAGCTCGTCGGCGCGCTCGAGGACGCCGATCCGAACGTCGTCGCGCAGGCCGCGGGAGCCCTGCAGGCGATCGGCATGAAGGAGGCGGCGCTCGTCGCCCCGCGCAAGCGCGTGTTCGAATCTCCCGACGCGACGCTCACCTCGCGCTTCCTCGTCTCGCGCAACCTCATCGGCAACGAGCCCGCCACGAAGCTGCTGGAGCCGATGGTGGCCTACCTGGAGCGCGCGGCCTCGGCCAAGGGCAACTTCACGCGCAACAACCTCGAGATCGCGCAGGACGCGCTCGCCGACCTCGCGAAGACGCAGGACCCCAGCCTCGCCGCGCCATTGATGGATGCGGCGCGCCACGCGCGGGCGGGACAGGTCGTCCTGCTCGAGACCGTCGCCCTGCTCGAGCCGAAGCCCAAGGGCTACACGGCATTCGTGGTCGAGTTCCTCGACTCTCCCGACCCCAGGGTGCGCTACGCCGCGCTCGGATCGCTGCGCACGCTCGGCACCGACAACGACGTCGCCGCCTGGCTGCCGCACGCGGCCACCCTGCTCCGCGATCCGGACGCGTCGGTGCGCTCGGAAGCGCTGTGGGCGCTCGGAAGCGCGGGCGGGCTTGCCGCGAGCGAGATCGACAAGGCCGTCGCGGCGCTGCGCGACCCGGAGGCGAACGTGCGGCGCAACGCCGCGCGTGCGATCGGCGAGATCGGCGAGATGCACCAGGCGGTGCCGGCCGCCGCCATGGCGCGCGTGGCCGGGGCCGGCCGGCCGGCGCTCACCGAGGCGATGCAGGACGATGCCGACGCGGACGTGCGCTCGGCCGCGAAGGAGGCGCTCGCCAAGCTCGGCACCCGCGGAGGCCGCGGGAGCGGCGGCACCCTGCCCTCGTCCGACGCTCCCGTGATGACGAAGCCGGCCGCGAAGGCGTCGGAAGCCGCCGGCATGGCGGTGCTGCGCGCGCGCAAGGTCACTTTCGAGCCCCAGTCGTTCTACCGTGCGCTCTCGGAGCAGGACGTGGAGCTGGTGCGCGCGTTCCTCGACGCGGGCATGTCGCCCACGGGCCAGCTCGTCGGCATGGGCCCGCCGCTGCGCGTGATGCTCTTCAGCAACGAATCCTGCAGCGCCGGCGAGCGCCCCACGAAGCCGGCGACCAAGGCGGTCGTGAAGCTGCTGCTCGAGCACGGCGCCGATCCCAACGGCGCGGACGCGAACGGCAACACCGCGCTCATGGAGGCGGCGAGCCACGGATGCGACCGCGAGGTGATGCGCATGCTGATCAAGGCGGGCGCGAAGGTCGACGCGAAGAACAAGATGGGCTTGACGCCCTTCGAGATGGGCCTCTGGCAGGGGCACGACGGGCTGGAGGAGCTCATCGCGGCGGGTTACCGCCTGCCTCCCGACAAGGCGAAGATGTACGCGCAGGGCTACCCCGGCAAGCCCGCGGTGCAGGCACTGATCAAGAAGGCGACGCGGGGGGCCCGTCGATGACCACGCCGCTGCGATGTCGTGCGCTCCGGCGCCGCTTGCCAGGGTGAAGCGCGATGGACACCTCGCGCTCGGACACCGGCGGACCGGACCTGCTCGAAGTCAACCGCCGATTCTATGATCCGCTGTGGACCGACGCGCGCCTCGTCGAGCCGCAACGGTTCAACACCTGGCCACTGGTGAGCGCTCTCGCCTCTCGGGGCCAATCGCGGCTCGAAGTCGCGCCGGGATTGAGGCCGCGGCTGCCGCTCGAGGGCACGCACTTCGTGGATTTCAGCGCGCCGGCCGTGGCGAAACTGCGTGCCCGCGGCGCGAACGCCATCGTGGGCGTCGTTTCCGCGCTGCCGTTTCCGGCCGGCGCCTTCGAGCTCATTTGCGCGTTCGACATCGTCGAGCATGTCGACGACGAAGACGGCGTGCTGTCCGAGCTGTCGCGCGTGGCCGCGCCCCATGCGACCCTGCTGCTCTCGGTGCCGCTGCATCCCGCGCACTGGAGCGCATTCGACGTCGCTGTCGGTCATCGCCGGCGCTATGAACCGCAGCGCCTGCTCACCAAGCTCGCGGAGCACGGATTTTCGGTGGAGCAAAGCGCGGCGTACGGGATGCGGCCGAAATCATCCCGCCTGGTCGATGCCGGCATGTGGTTCCTCACGCATCGCCGCGAACGGGCCATGTGGTGGTACAACCGCGTGCTCATGCCGCTGGGCGTGCGCTTCCAGAAGAAGCTGGCTTTCGCCGCCGGACTGATCGACACCGAGAACGTGGACGAGGTACTGCTCGTGTGCCGGAAGCAAGGCGCCGCGGTGCCGAGCGCCGACTAGGAGCGCGCCCGGGCCCGTTGACAGGCCCTTTTGGTAAGGCTATGCTTACGGTAAGTATTGCCTTACTGATATCCGATGACCAATGCCGACACCCAGCTCGCCGCCCTCGCGGATCCCACCCGTCGCGCCATCTTCGAGCGCCTGGTGAGGAAGCCCATGGCGGTCGGGGAGCTGGCCGATTGCTTCCCCGTCTCGCGCCCCGCCGTCTCGCAGCACCTGAAGGCGCTCAAGGCGGCGCACCTCGTCGAGCACGAGAAATCGGGCACGCAGAACATCTATCGCGTGAATCCCGACGGCATCGCGGCCCTGCGCCGTTACCTCGACGTCTTGTGGACCCGCGCCCTGGGGGAGCTCAAGGCGGCGGCCGAATCGACCTATCACCCACCCCGAAAGGACCGTTCATGAACGCGGAAGTGCAGGACATCCTGGTACGCAAGAGCATCGTCGTGAACGCTCCCCAGGAGCACGTCTTCAGGACCTTCACCGAGCGGATCGACACCTGGTGGCCGCGCGCGCACCACATCGGCGGCAAGGAGCCCTTCACCGCGATCCTCGAGCCGCGCGCGGGCGGGCGCTGGTACGAGCGCGCCGGCGACGGAGCCGAGTGCAACTGGGGCCGCGTGCTCGCGTGGGAGCCGCACGAGCGCGTGCTCCTCGCCTGGGACATCAATGCCGACTTCCAGTACCAGGAGGGCTTCGGGACCGAGGTCGAGGTGCGCTTCACCGCGGAGTCGAAGGAGCGCACGCGCGTGGTGCTGGAGCACCGCAAGCTCGAGCGCTTCGGCGACAAGGCGCAGATGATGCGCGCCATGTTCGACAGCGAGGGCGCATGGATCGGCACCCTCACCGCGTTGGCGCAGGCCGCCGAGCGCAAGACGGGCTCGAAGGACTGAGACGGGCCGCGCCGCCGGCGCACCGCGCAGGCGGCGCGCGCTCAGCGCAGGAACGCCGCGATTGCCGCGGTCTCCTCGCGCTGGCGCCCCACCAGGAGGTGCCCGCCGGTGGGATAGCCCGCGAAGCGCGCGTTCGGGATGTGCTCGGCCGAGTAGCGCGCGCCGTCGTAGGTGCCGAAGAGATCGTCGGCCGCGCTGATCACGAGCGTGGGCGCCGTGATCCGCTCGAGGTCGTAGCGCGGCAGCGTCGAGGTCACCGCGGCGTCGTTGAGCAACCCCAGCCGCCGCGGGCTCACGGGAAGGATGCCGTCGAGCACGCGCCGCACGCGCGCCTGCTCCCCGGGACTTGCCGCATCGACCACCTCGGGCGGCGTGGCGAGGATCGCACGCATCATCGTGCGCGGCGCGAGGCGGATCGCCGCCCAGAAGAGAAAATCGCTCCTCAACGCGGTATCGAACAGCAGCCGCGTCCCGGCGGGCGTCTTCATCGCGGGAGCGCCCCCCGGCCGCGGCACGTAGGCGGCGGGAACGACCAGCACGAGGCGCTTCGTGCGCTCCGGGTAGAGGATCGCGAACTGCATCGCCGAGGGCGCGCCCGCCGAGCCGCCGAGGACCGCCGCGCTGCGGATGTGCAGGGCGTCGAGCAGGCAGGCGTGCGCCCGCGCCTGGGCCTGCGCCGAGGCATCCGCCGGAAGCGGCGTGCCGAGATAGCCGAAGCGCGACATCGCGATCACCTGGAAGCCCGCGTGCGCCAGCGGCGCGCCGAACGCGAGGCCCTGGTCGTATCCGCCGCCGGAGCCGTGGATCATGAGCAGCGGCTCGCCCTGCCCTTCGACGGCGAATTCGATCGGACCGCACACGGTGTGCGCCACCGCGGCGGCGCGCGTCGCGTGCAGGCGCGCGTGCTCCAGGTCGGCCCGATAGCGGGCGAACACGTAGCCTCCCGATCCCACCAGGAGGGCGGGCAACAGGATGATCAACGCGCGCCGTGCGTGCATTCGTGCGCTCCGACCGTGAACAGCAGGAGGCCGCCCGAAGGCGGCCCCGGAAGTGCCCTGCCTGAAGCCCGACTCTACGCTTCGACGGATTCGCCGGCGCGCACGAAGCGCCCGGCGAACGCGAGCGCCTTCTCCGCCACCTCGCGCCAGCCGTGGTCGATCGTGAGCGCGTGGCCGCGGTTCGGGATCTGCACGACCTCCGTCACGCCGGGATTGCGCTGCTGCAGCTTGAAGGACGCGTGCACGATCGCCCAGGGGACGGTGTGGTCCTTCTCCCCGGAGACGAGCAGCAGCGGCCCGCGCTGCGGGTTCCCGGTGTCGACCTTGTCCTCGCTCCATGGGTCGAAATTCGCGCTTGCCGCCTGGAAGAGCGGCTTGCCCGCCGCGGGGACCGCGAAGGTCTCGTAGAGCTCCTTCGCCTCCGCCGCGTCCACCGCGTTGGCGAAGCCGTAGCGGAACTGGTCGAAGGTGAGCGGCACCGCGCGATTGCGATTGGCGGGGTTGCCCAGCACGGGCCACGCGGACTTGAGCGCCGAGAAAGGCAGCGGAAGCACGCCCTGGAACGGGGCCGGATCGATGGCCACCGTCGCCGCCGACACGCCGCGCCCGGCGAGGATCTGCGCGAGCAGGCCGCCGAAGGAATGCCCGATGACGACGGGCTTCCTCGCCAGTCCACGCGCGATCCGCTCGAAGTGGGCCGCGACCTCCGCGATGCCCTTGCGCGCGAACACCTCGGGATGCGCGTTGGCCTCGCCCACGGTCTGCGGATCGTCGGGCCATCCGGGCGCAAGCGCCGTGTAGCCGGCCTGCTCGAACAGCGCCGCCCAGCGCTCCCAGCTGCTCGGCAGCAGCCACAGCCCGTGGATGAACACGACCGGCTGGCGCTTCGAGGCGTTGGCGCGCTCGACCTCGCGCATCTCGTGCGCGGTGATCGTGGCAGCGGGAGTGTCGTGAGAGTCCCTCATGGCCGGTCTGCCTGGTGGTCAGCGCCCCGGCGCATCGCCGTGCCGCGCGGTCTCGAACAGGAACCACGTGCGCCGCTCGGCCTCGTCGATCCAGACCTCGAGCAGGCTCGTGGTGGCGACGTCATTGTGCTCCTCGCACACCGCGTGCGCCTCGCGCATGTACGCCGCGAGCCGCTGGTTGTCCTCGCGCAGCTCGGCGATCATGTCGAGCGGGGTCACGTAGTCGGCGTCGTTGTCGAGGATGCGCTGCAGCAGCGAGATGTGGTGCACCGAGCGCAGCGTCATGCCGCCCACCTTGCGCACGCGCTCCGCGATCGGGTCGGTGATGGCGTAGAGCTGGTCGGCCTGCTCGTCGAGCAGCAGGTGGTAGTCGCGGAAGTGCGGGCCCGACATGTGCCAGTGGAAGTTCTTGGTCTTCATGTACAGCGCGAATGTGTCGGCGAGCAGCTGGTTCAGCGCGCCGGAGATGTCGCGCGCGGCCTTGCCGCCCAGGTCGGACTTCGTCTTGAGCGCGGCGGCGCGGCGCTCCTTCACGGCGGTTTCGTTCATCGGTGGCTCCTTTGCGAGGCACTAGATGGAGAACAGGATCTCGGCGAAGTGCTGCGTAGTCGGCTTCGCCTCACGTTCGCCCTGGAAAGGACCACCGGCGGCCCGAAAAGTTTCGCGATGCGATGAGGACGAGCGTCGCGGTCATGGGCCGAGGAATTTCTCCAGCGCCGCGGCGGTTTGCGCGGGGCGCTCTTCCATGAGCCAATGACCCGTGTCCTCGAGGATCACGCTGGTCACGTTCGTGGCCACGGCGTGGCCCTGGCGCGCGAGCAGCTCCCCGTTGGCGCGTTCCCCTCCCATGACGAGCAGCGGCATGTCGAGCTTCTTCCGCGCGAAGCCGGCGAATTCCTGCGCCGTCTGCGGCCACGAGGCGAAATAGGCCCAGCCCGCGCGCATGCGGCCCGGCCGCGCGTACGCCTTCGCGTAGGCCTCGCGGTCCGCTTCGGGGATCGAGTGCTTCCTGTCGGCGGCGAAATCGTTCCAGAAGTGCTCCAGGTAGATGCGCTCGCGGCCCTGCACCAGCGCCTCGGGCGTCGGGCCGTGGAAGCGGAAGTGCCAGATGCCGGGATTGTTGAACACGGTCTCCCAGCCCTGCACGCCGGGAAGGAAGGCGTCCATGAGCGCGAGCTTGTCGACCTCCGCGGGAAACTGCGCCGCGTACGCATAGGCGACCATCAGCCCGATGTCGTGGCCCACGACGCGCGCGTGCCCGACCCCGAGCGATTTCGCCAGCGCATGGACGCGGATGGCGGCGTTCTTCATGTCGAGGCCCGAGGCGGGAATCGCCGAGTCTCCGATGCCCGGCAGGTCCGGAGCGATCACGGTGAACCGCGCGGCGAGCTTCGGCAGCAGGGGACGCCACATGCGCGAAGTCTCGGCGTAGCCGTGGATGAGCACCACGGCGGGGCCGCTGCCCGCCTCGAGGTAGTGCATCTTCACGCCGTCCACGACGGCGAACCTGGAGGCGATGTGCGCCTGGGCGAATCCTCGCGGCGAGCTGAAGCAGAGCAGCAACGCGACGACGAGGTGAAACGCGGCACGGATGCGCATGGACTGCCCCCCGGGGCGGTAGGTGAGGCGATGCTTGCTCCGCGCCCCGCCGCGGTATTGGCCCTCGCGGGCGCGTTTTGTCTAATCAGGACACTTTTCGCACGGCCCTTGTTTTCACCGCTTGACCCGTGGAGTTATCCTTTTCCCTGCGCGTTGTCCGGCCTCCGGGGTGCCCATGGCTGCATCGATCGCGATCCGAAGTCCCATCGCAGGGGCGTTCCGCCAGCCGGACGCTCCGCAGCTCGTCGCACGCACGCTGCGCAAGTCCACCGCGTCGGTGACGGAGCTCAGGGGCGGACCCGGCTTCGGCGTGACGGAGTCGATGCCGCGCGAGGACGCGTACCTCGTCGCGCTGCAGCTGCGAGCGTGCGAGGACCACGACCTGTTCATGGAGCAGCGTCACCTGCGGCCGCGCAACTGGCTCGGGGGGACGACCTACTTCTTCGACCTGCGGCAGGATCCGGTCGCCGACCTGCGCGACCCGTTTCATTCCCTCATGCTCCACCTGCCGCGCAAGATCCTCGCGGAAGTCGCCGAAGAGGCCGGCGCGCCACGCATCGAGGAGCTCAGGTTCGAGCGCGGCGTGGGCATCGCGGATCCCGTCGTCCACCACCTGCTCTCGTCGCTGCTGGCCGTGATGGGCAGGCCGCAGGAGGCCGCGAGCCTCTTCGTGGATCACGTGGTAGCGGCGCTCATCCACCACGTCGCGCGGGTCTATGGCGGCCTGCAGCTCGCGCGGGGCCGCGTGCGCGGCGGGCTCGCGCCGTGGCAGGAGCGCCGGGTGCGTGAGCTGCTGGAGGAGAACCTCGGGGGCGACGCGACCCTCGCACGCCTCGCCGCGGAATGCGGCCTGTCGGTGCGCCACTTCGCCCGCGCCTTCCAGCAGTCGACCGGGGCGCCTCCGCACCGCTGGCTGCTGAAGCGGCGCGTGGAGCGCGCGCAAGAGCTTTTGCAGGACCCGAAGCTGCCGCTTACGGAGATCGCGCTCGCCTGCGGCTTCGCCGACCAGAGCCACTTCACGCGCGTCTTCACGGGCGCGGTCGGCGTGAGCCCCGGGGCGTGGCGCCGTTGCCGGTCGTGACCGCCGCGCCCTCCGCGCGGCTCACTCGTGCCGCAGCGCCTCGATCGGATCCATCTGGGCCGCCCGGCGCGCCGGGAAATACCCGAACACAATACCGATGCAGGCCGAGAAGACGAACGACAGCAGGTTGATGGCCGGGTCGAACAGGTAGGGCACGCCCATCACCCGGGCCAGCACGAACGAGGCGCCCGTGGCGATGCCGATGCCGATGAGCCCGCCCAGCGCCGCCAGGGTCACCGCCTCGATCAGGAACTGCATCAGCACTTCGCGCTCGAGCGCGCCGATGGCCAGGCGCAGGCCGATCTCGCGGGTGCGCTCGGTCACGCTGACCAGCATGATGTTCATGATGCCGATGCCGCCCACCAGCAGGCTCACCGCGGCCACGGCGCCGAGCAGCGTCGTCATCACCTTGGTGGCCCCGGAGAGCGTCTCGGCGAGCTGCTGCGTGTCGAGGATGTTGAAGTTGTCGTCGTCGCCCGCGGCGAGCTTGCGGCGCTCGCGCAGGAGATCCCGCAGCGCCGCCTTCAGGCGGGTGCTGTCGCTGCCGTCCTGCATCGACACCAACAACGAGTTGACCCTCAGGTTGCCGGTGACGCGGCGCTGCAGCGTGCGCAGCGGCACCAGCACCGTGTCGTCCTGGTCGTTGCCCATCGCGCCCTGTCCCTTGGACGCGAGCACGCCGATCACCTCGCACGAGAACTGCTTGATGCGCAGCTGCTCGCCCAGGCCGCGCGTGCCGCCGTAGATCTCGCGGCGCACCGTTTCGCCGACGATGCAGACGGCCGCGCCGGCTTGCGTCTCCTCGTCCGTGAACTCGCGGCCCGACGCGAGCTTCCAGTTGCCGGTGACGAACCAGGTATCGTTGCTTCCGATCACGCTGGTGGCCCAGTTGCGGCCGTTGCCGATCACGGTGGCCCCGGCGCGGGCCTCGGGCGCAACCGCGGCCACGCCTCCGATCTGCCCCAGGATCGCATCGGCATCGGTTTCCTTGAACGAAGGGGCGCCGCCACCCGAACCGCCGGGCCCCTGGCGCTGCCCCGGGCGCACCATCAGCAGGTTGGTGCCGAGGCTGGAGATCTGCATCTGCACGGCCTGCGTGGCTCCCTTGCCGAGCGTGACCATCGTGATCACCGCGCTCACGCCGATCACGATGCCCAGGATCGTGAGGAATGAACGCAGCAGGTTGCGGCGGATCGAGCGCAGCGCGAGCAGGAGCGTGCTGAGCAGCATCAGGGTGCCCGAGCTTCGGCCGGCGCCTGCACCCGCGAGGCAACGGGGTGCGGATTCGGGACATCGCTTTCGATGCGGCCGTCGAGGAAGTGCACCACCCGCCGCGCATAGGCCGCCATGTCGTGCTCGTGGGTGACCATCAGCACGGTGATGCCGTGGTCGACGTTGAGGGCCCGCAGGAGCTCCATGATCTCCTCGCTGCGCTGCGTGTCGAGGTTCCCCGTTGGCTCATCGGCCAGCACCACGGCCGGCTCGGTAACGATGGCCCGGGCGATCGCCACGCGCTGCTGCTGCCCGCCGGAGAGCTCGCCCGGCGTGTGATGTTCCCACCCGCCCAGTCCCACCGATTCCAGCGCCCGCGATGCGGCCGCGTGCCGCACCGCCGCGGTCTCGCCGCGATAAAGCAGGGGCAGCTCGACGTTCTCCTGCGCCGAGGTGCGCGCGAGGAGATTGAAGCCCTGGAACACGAATCCCAGGTAGCGGCGGCGCAGCCGCGCCCGCTGGTCGCGCGAGAGCGCCTCGACGTGGGCGCCGTGGAACAGGTACTGCCCGGCGGTGGGCGTGTCCAGGCAGCCGAGGATGTTCATCGCGGTCGACTTGCCCGAGCCGCTCGGCCCCATGATGGCGACGAACTCGCCGGCGGCGACGTCCAGGTCGATGCCCTTCAACGCCATGAGCTCCGCCTGGCCGGTCCCGTACTTCCTGGTCACGCCCCGCAGGCGGATCAGCGCCTCGCTCATTTCTTGGCCGCCGCTTTCTGGTCGGTGATCACCTGCATGCCGGCCTGCAGGTCGCCGCCGGTGATCTCGGTCATCCGCCCGTCGCTGATGCCGGGGATGACTGCCACCGGCGTCGCAACGCCGTCCTTCAGCACCCAGACCTGGCGCGCCAACGCCGTGCTCGCACCGTTCGCCGCGGGGCTGCGCGTGCTTCTCCTGGGCATTCGCGGCGTGAGGCTCGCGACGATGCCGCCGCCGGCCGCCGGTGCCGCGGTGGCCGCGGCGCTCGGCTCGAAGCGCAGCGCGGAATTGGGCACCAGCAGCACGTCCTTGCGCTGCTTCGCGACGATCGTCGCAGTCGCCGTCATTCCCGGTCGCAGGCTCAAGTCGCTGTTGTCCACGTCCAGGTAGGTGAGGTAGGTGACGACGTTTTCGGTGATGGTCGAGCCGAATCCCACGCGCGTCACGTGCGCCGGAAAGTTGCGGCTCGGGTAGGCGCTCACGGTGAAGGTCGCGTCCTGGCCGGTGGCCACCGAGCCCACGTCGGCCTCGTCCACGTAGACCCACAGGCGAAGCTTCTTCAGGTCCTCGGCCAGCGTGAACAGCGTCACCGCCTGCAGCGATGCCGCGACGGCATTGCCGGGATCGACGCTGCGCGTGAGCACCACGCCGTCGTCTGGCGCGCTGATGGAGGCCTTCGAGAGGTTGATCTCGTCGGTGGAAAGCGCGGCCTGGGCATCGCTCACGCCGGCGCGCGCGCTCGCGTCGTCCGCGATCGCGCGGGCGAGCGTGGCCCGTCCCGCATCGAGCTCCGACTTGGACGGAACCTTGCCGTCCGACAGGCGCGCGACTTCCTCGAGGCGGCCCAGGGCCGCCGTCGCCTCCCGGATGGTGGCCGCGGTCTGCGCGACCTTCGCGGTGGCGGCGGCGAGCGCGGCGCGCGAGCGCAGGATCTGGTCGCGCAGCTTGGCGGTGTCGAGCTCCACCAGCACCTGGCCCTTCTTCACCACGTCGTTCACATCGACATTGACCTTCAGCACCGTGCCCGACAGCTCGCTGCCGATGCTGATGGAGCGTGTCGGCTGCAAGGTGCCGTTCGCCGTGACCGTGAGCGTGAGATCGCCGCGCGCCACCGTCTGCGTGGAGTAGCTCGGGGCTGCGTCGGCGGCTTTGCGCGCTTGCCAATACCACGCCCCACCGGCCGCAAGCACCAGGAGAATCGCGCCGGCCCACGGGCCGCCGCGCCGATACCACGGGGACGACACCGGCTCGTCGAGCAGCGTCTTGATATCGGTTTCGGCGCCCGGGCCAGGGGGCGGCGCTGCTGCGGTGGGAGTCGTGCTCATGATGGGGAACCCTGGGCTGCGTTTCGATCGGGGCGCGGCGCGGCATCGGCATCGGGACGCCAGCCGCCGCCCAGCGCCTTGTACAGCCGGACGTGGTCGGCGCCGAGGTCGGCGTTGGCGCCGGCGACGCTGTCTTGCGTGTTGAGCTGCGTGCGTTGCGTATCGAGCACGGTCTGGAAATCGATCAACCCGCTGCCGTAGCGCTGGCGCGCGAAGAGCGCGGCGTTGCCGGCGGACTCGGCAGCGCGCCGCAGGGACGCGAGGCGCTCGCGGTCTCCGCGCAAGGCGATGAGCGCGTCCTCCACTTCCTGGAGCGCCGTGAGCACCGTCGTATCGTACGCCGCGTACGCCTGGTCGAGCGCGGCCTGCTGCGAGCGCACCTGGGCGCGCAGGGCGCCGGCGTCGAATACCGGCATCGATACGCTCGCCACGAGCGCGCCGATCACCGACGCACGGCTGGCGAGCGTGCTCAACGTCGATGCCGCGAGGCCGATCGAGCCGCCGATCTGGAAATTCGGCGCGAGGGCCGCATTCGCCTGGGATACGCGAGCAATGGCCGCCCTCACCTGGAATTCCGCGGCGCGCACGTCGGGCCGCTGGCGCAGCGTCTCCGCGGGAATGCTGAGCACCAGGGAGTCAGGCGCCTGGGGCACCGGGCCGGGCGCAGCCAGCACCGTCGCCAATGCCGCCGGCGGCTGGCCGGTCAGCACCGCGAGCGCATGGCCGCTTTGCTCGATGGCGGTGTGCAGAGCAGGCACCTGCGCCCGGGTCTGCTCGGCCGTGGCAGCGGCCTGCTCGGCGTCCAGGGACGAAACCAGGCCCGCCTGCAGGCGCCACTGGGTGATCTGCAGGGTCTCGAGCTGGCTCGCCAGGTTGTCGTTGGCGATGGCCAGGCGCACCTGGGCACTGCGCAGCGTGATGTAGGCGAGCGCCACTTCGGCAGCGATCGACACCTGCACTTCGCCCAGGCTCGCGGCACTGGCCGCGGCGCTTGCTTCGCTCGCCGCCAACGCACTGCGATTGGCGCCGAAGATGTCGAGCTCCCAGCTTGCGTCGAGGCCCGCCCGGAAGGTGTTCCCCGTGCTGTGCCCGCCCGCCACGCCGCGCTGCGCCGAGGCGGAACTGCCGACGTTCGGCCACAAGGCGGCCGCCGCGACGTCACGCAGCGCCCGCGCCTGCCGTAGCGAGGCTTCCGCGCTCTTCACGCTGGTGTTGGCCTGCAGGGCCTGGCTCACGAGGCGTGCGAGGAGCGCGTCGTCGAAGCGCATCCACCACTGCGCGAGCGACGCCGTGCCGGCCGTCGCGGAAACGCCGGCGACGGACCAGGCGGCGGGAACGTCATAGGGCGCCGTCCGCTGCGGGGAGACCGACGCACAGCCGCAGACGGCCAGCATCAGTCCACCCATGATCGTCGGGGCGCGCATGGACCCATTTTGCTCCAGGAGGCCCGGACCGTCCGTTCGACAGCGTACATATAGTCCGGCGAACTACCACTGACCGCACGCGCGCGTGGGAATGCGCTAGCGGCTACGTGCCGCCTCGGCCTGCTGGAGGAAGTTGCGCACGAAGGCGATGTGCTGGCGCAGGATGTAGATCTTGTCGGCGAACGAGGCCGGCAGCTCGAGCGTGATGACGCGCTGCTCGATCTCGTCCAGGCGCTTCAGGAGCCGGGCGCGCCGCTCGGGCGTGGATTGCTCGAACGCGTCGCGCTCCAGCTCCATCAACTCTCCGTAGCGCTTGTAGATGCGTGCGCTCACGCGCCAGTGGTAGAGCTGCGGCACGATCTTCATGCCCGGGACCAGCAGCAGTGCGATCGGTACCAGCATCACGACCGCGCGATCAACGAGGCTCGCGAGCCAGAAGGGCAGGTGCCGGTACGCGAAGCCCTTGCCCGTCTTGTAGTAGCGCAGGGCATCGTCGCTCAGGCGGTACTCGTGCTCGAGCGGCGATGGGAATTCTCCGGCCTTCTGGATGAGCGTGGCTCGCCCGTGCACTACGTGCGCGGCCTCGATCAGCATGTCGGATAGCGCGGGATGCAGGTCGGAACGGGCGACGAGCTCGACGGTGGGTGCAACGATCGTGAGCGGCGCCGGGGGAAGGTTCTTTCCCAGGTTGAAGGAGCCGGCCGGCAGCACGAGCTTGCTGAGGTAGCGGAAGCGGCGCACGTACGCATCGCCCTGCACGAAGTCGAAGAGGCGAATGCCGGGCGCATGGACCAGCGCGACGATGTTGGCGGTCGCGGCGGAGTCGCCCATGACGAAGACCGCGTCCACGCGATGCTGGAGGAGCGCATCCTGCGCGGCCTTGCCCTCCAGGTCGAGCAGCTTCGTGGGGCCGTTGGGCGCGATCCCGTTTGCATTGAGGAGAATGGTCGCCATCGCGCGGGTGCCGCTGCCTTCGCGGCCGATCGCGAGCCGCTTGCCCATCAGCTCCGATAGCCGGCCGAGTGGCCGCGGCGAGCGATAGAAGACGAGCAGCGGCTCGTAGAAGACGCTCCCGAGGGACATGAGGTTGCTCGTGTCCACGAGGTCGGCGAGGCCGCCCTGCACGAACCCGACGTCGACCTTGGTCTTGGGATCGCCCAGGCGCTTGAGGTTTTCCAGCGAACCCTCGGACGGCAGGACCTTCAGCGTGATGCCTTCGCCCGCGAGGATCTTGCGATAGCGCTCGGCGGCGGTGGCGAACATGCTGCCGGCGCGCCCGCTCGTGATGACGATCGTGTCGGGCGGCGCGGGCCGCACGAAGCGATAGGCGAGCCAGAACGCCGCAATCACAAGCAGCACGTACGGCCCCAGCGTGAGCGCGAGGTCGTGCCAGGAAACCCTCGATATCTTGAAGTGGGGAAGGTGCATGGCCGCTCACCCTCCGATCGGCGCCGATGCCGGAAGTTGCAGCCTATGTGCGGCAAGGCGAAAATGCCAGCGCCACGCCACGAAAGGGAGAACGCCCTGCGAAACAACCTTCCCGGCCCATGGGGCTCCCTCGGCGCGCCCGGAGCGTCTGTTCGACAACGTACCTACGGCGCCGCCTACGCCTCCCGGACGAGCCACTCCCTTCGCAGCAGCCCGTAGAGCGCCGAATCCGAAACCTCGCCGCGCACGATCCAGCGCTCGCGCAGCAAGCCTTCCTGCCTGAACCCCAGCCGCTCGAGCACGCGCGCGGAAGCCTTGTTGCGCGGGTCGATGTCCGCCTCGAGCCGGTTGAGCGCCATAGGCCCGAACGCGTGATCCACGAGCGCGGGCAACGCCTCCGCCATGTAGCCCTGCGACCAATGCTCGCGCGCGAGGATGTAGCCGATCTCCGCGCGCGCGCTTGGCGCATGGATGTGGAAGACGAGGCACACGCCCACGAGCGGGCCGCCGGCCTTGCGCTCGATGGCGAGCTGGAGCACCGTGCCGTCCGCGTAGCCCGCCTTGATCTTCGCGACCATCTCCTCGGCCTGGGCGAGCTCGGTCATCGGCGGGCGGCTGAGATAGCGCGAGGTCTGCGGGTCGGCGTCGTCCTAGAGCGCCGGGGCGTCGCGCCTCGTCGATGGGGCGCAGGCGCACGCGCTCGAGCTCGATCACGTTTCCTTCGGGAAGCAATGGCATCTCCGTTCGAACCGAATGCAGCGGCATTATGAGACAAGCGGCATGCGTGACCCTATCGGCCGCGACATCCACGCCGTCGGCGCGCCCTCGTGCTCGAGGCGCCGGAAGACGCGCCGACCGCGGCGCAGCGCGAGGCGCTCGGCGCGCGTGATGGTCTTCGCCCATTGCGGCCATTCGGCGGCGAATCCTTCGGCAAGCTGTCGATCCAGGCGTCGTTGCGGGAGATCGGGGCGACTTCGATCATGGGATGCGGCGAGACGATGCGGGCGCGAGCGTCGTTCGACTTTTGGGAACGGCAAATCTATCATTCCCGCTCCTGCAGTCCTCCAGGAGACTCCTTCCATGCGACGCACACCTGCCCGAACGCTGGCCATGACTTTCGCTGCGGCAATCGGATTCGGCGCCGCCTTCGCATCCGCGGAGAGCGGCTACCCTGCTCGCTGCTCAGCCCGCCGAGATCGCGAAGGCGACCGGCGTCAGCGTCGGGAAGGAGCGGCGGGGCCGACGGTTCGCGGCACGCTCGGCAAATGCACCTGGCACGGAGCCGGGACACGCGGGTAATCCTGTCGCTCGCCGATGCGAAGCACATGGCGTTGATCGTCGCGGCCACGCAGCAAACCAGCGGCGACGCGGTGGCGGGCGTGGGCTCGAGCGCGGCCGGCATCAAGGGCGCGCCGTTCCAGGGCGGGGGCTACCTCGTCTACGTCGTGGACGCCAAGGGCGGCTTTGGGGTCAGCATGCTCGGCAAGGAAGGCAACCGCACCCGCGCCGTCGCGCTCGCCAAGCTCGTCGAGTCGCACCGCTAGATGGGCGCGCTGGTCTTCAGGAACGCCCGCGTATTCGACGGGCACGATGCCGAATGCGCGGAAGGCATGAGAGTGCTGGTCGACGGCGGCGTGATCCGCGAGGTGTCGGCGAAGCCGCTCAAGGCGCCGGCGGGCGCGCGCGTGATCGACGCCGGCGGGCGCACGCTCATGCCGGGCCTCATCGACGCGCACATGCACGCGTACGCGAGCGACGTGAACATCCACAGGGTCGAGGCGCTCGGGCCCGCGTACCGCACGGCGCACGCGGCGCGCATGCTGGGGCACCTGCTCTACTGCGGCTTCACGAGCGCGCGCGACATCGGCGGCGGGGACTACTCGCTCGCCAAAGCCATCGCCGACGGCCTGGTGCGTTCCCCGTGCTACTTCTACGCCGGCAAGATGATGTCGATGACGGGCGGCACGGCGACATGCGCCAGCTCTTCGACCGCCCCGACTACCACGCGATGTGCGCGTGCGGGGTCTTCAACGCCTTCTGCAAGATCGCCGATGGCGTGGACGAGGTGCTGCGCGCCACGCGCGAGGAGCTGCGCCAGGGCGCGCACTGCATCAAGATCATGGGCTCGGGTGGCGTGGCCTCGCCCACCGACCCGATCTGGATGAACCAGTACCGCGAGGACGAGATCCGCGCCATCGTGGGCGAGTGCACCGAGCGCCGGACGTACGCCGCGGCGCACTGCCATCCGGCGAGCGCGGTGCGCCGCTGCGCGGAATTCGGCGTGCGCTCGATCGAGCACGGCACGCTCATCATCGACGAGACCGCGCGCTTCATCGCCGCCAGCGCGCCTACTCGTCCCCACGATGGCGATCTGCTCCGCGCTCGTCGAGGCGGGGCCGACTGGGATTCCCGCCCGACAGCCAGGAGAAGGCCGAGTACGCCTACAAGCAGGCCATCTCGGGCATGGACAAGATGCGCACCGCGGGCGTGAAGATCGGCTTCGGCACCGACCTCCTCGGCTCGACCTATACGCAGGAGTGCTTCACGAGTTCACCATCCGCAGCGAGGTGTTCACGCCGCTCGAGCTGCTGCGCCAGGCGACCTCGACCAATGCGGAGCTCATGATGATGGAAGGCAAGCTGGGCTGCGTCGCGCCGGGCGCGTTCGCCGACCTGCTGCTGGTGGACGGCGATCCGTTGAAGGACATCGGGCTCGTCGCCTCCGATGGGAAGAAGATCCCCGTCATCGTGCGCGGCGGCGAGGTAGTCAAGAACGCGAGGGATTCCCTTTGATTGCCCAGGAGGCGACCGTCATGACCAGGCTTGTTTCCGTGCTTCTCGCCACGCTCGCAGTGGCCACCTCCTTCACGGTGTGCGCCGAGCCCGACGCCCAGGGCTGCAGCGACCTCTTCGTCACGCGCCTGGCCGGCTTCTTCATCCGGGCAGTGCGAGATCAAGGAATTCGACTCCTACACGTTCGCCGACGGCTACCCGCAGCAGACGCGGGTCGAAGGCCGCATGGTCCAGAACGACTATGGCGGCCCGAAGGCCGACCTGCGTTCGCACCCCTGCAGGTGCGGCGCAACTACGAGGCGGCGTCAAGCAGGCGGTAGGCGAATCGTGGTCTCCGACCCGGACGCCCTGGTCGAGAAGCAGGTGAAGGACGGCGCCGAGCACTGGATGCAGCTCAGCTCGAACGGCGGGGACTACTACACGCTCTTCCTCGCGCAAAAGGGCGGGATGGAGCAATCGGTGACGACCGCCGCGGACATGCAGACGGCGCTCGACAAGAACGGAAGGGTCGCGCTCAACATCCTTTTCGACACCGGCAAGGCGACGATCCGTCCCGAATCCCAGGACATCGTCGCCCAGATCGTGGCCCTGCTGAAGAGCGCGCCCGCACTCAAGCTCAGCGTCGAAGGCCACACCGACAACACCGGCACCGCCGGCAGCAACCAGGCCTTGTCCGAGGCGCGCGCGCGCTCGGTCGTCGCGGCGCTGGTCGCCAAGGGCATCGCCGCGGGCAGGCTGCGTGCAGTCGGATACGGGCAGTCGAAGCCGGTGGCCGACAACGCGACCGATGACGGGCGTGCGAAGGAGTACGGCGCGTGGAGCTGGTGAAGCAGTAGGCGCGGGCTTCGTGTCCCCTCTCCATGCAAAAGGGGCCACGGTTGCCTGACGCACGGCTGCGCCGGGGTGTTCTCTTCTGCGCGTCCCTGTGCGCCATCCTGGCGGCGCCGCTGCCGGCGTGGTGCGAAGACAAGCCTCTCCCCGCACGATACGAAGACCCCACCCAAGAAGCTCAAGAAGATCGAGGTGCAGGGCCCGAACGAGGTCGACGAGCGCCGCGCATCCACGGCGGCCAAGATCGTCGTGAACCACGACGAGCTCACCAGGTACAGCGACTCCACGCTGCTCGACGCCGTGAAGCGCCTGCCCGGCATCACCGTGGAAAGCGACGGGCGCGGCGGCGGCACGATCAAGATGCGCGGCCTGGGCGCGGGCTACACGCAGATCCTGCTCGACGGCGAGCCGGTGCCGCCGGGCTTCTCGATCGAGACGCTCTCGCCGACCAGATCGAGCGCATCGAGATCTACCGCAGCGCCACCGCCGAGTTCAGCACCCAGGCCATCGCCGGCACCATCAACATCGTGCTGCGCAAGGTGGTCTCCCTCCGGCGCCGGGAGCTCAAGCTGGGCGCGAGCTCTACGAACGGGCAGGTCTCGACCAGGACGAGCGGCGAGGTCTCCGACCGGACGGGTACCCTGAGCTACACGCTGCCCTTCTTCCTCAACACGTTCATCTTCCACGGCAACTCGGTCGCGGAGCAGCGTGGCCGGGACGCGCTCTCGGTGCCGAACCTGGACTACGTCACCACTTCCCCCAGCCGCGGGTCGGGCGAAGGCATCGGCGTTTCACCCAAGCTGAGCTGGGAGCTGGGGAAGGGCAACGCGCTCGCCTGGGAATCGTTCCTGAACTACTTCCGCTTCAACGGCGACTTCGACGAGCGATCGACGACCTTCCTCGGCACGCCGCCCACCTACGCCTCGGACCGGCTCCCCTACCGGCAATCGACCACGAGCCTGCGCGAAAACCTGAACTGGAACCGTCTGCTCGACAAAGGCGCACGCATCGAGGCGAAGCTCGGACTCAATTACAACCATCGTTCGTCCCTGGCCATCTTCAACGGCTGGGATGACGCGGGGACATTCATCCTGCACCGCCGCGTCGACAAGGGCACGCTTTCCGACGATGGCGTGACGCTCAAGGGCAAGTACGCGTTTCCCTGGTCGCCGGCCATTCCTTCGAGGCGGGCTGGGATGGGGAACTCTCGCAGCGCACCGAGGATCGCCACCAGGTCGACGTGACGCCCGGCGGCGCGCCGATCCTGGACCTCGACGAGTCCTACGATGCCCACGTCACCCGCCTCGCCCTCTTCACCCAGGACGATTGGGACATCACCTCGCGCGTCTCGCTCTACCTCGGCCTGCGCTGGGAAGGCATCGACACGAGCAGCACGGGCAACACGTTCGCGGACGTGAAGACCCGGTCCGGCGTGTGGAGCCCCATCGTGCAG
>CAWBYB010000012.1:0-7609 GCA_963792865.1 uncultured beta proteobacterium | reverse complement strand
TAGCATGGCGCCCATGAGCGCGCTCGAACCCGGCGAAGAGGTCTTCGACACGGCGGAAGGCTCCCTGCGGACGGACCTGTTTCTCGCCGCGATCATCATTGCGGGTAGCTTTGCCATGGCCCTGTTCCTGGTCCATGGCGACGATCCGCGGCCCCGGCTCATGTTCGCATTGGTGGGGCTCCTGGCCGGCGCGGCCGTCGTGCTCCAGCCGCTGCGCCGGGTGCGCGTAAGCCCCTCGGACTTCACGGTCGAGTACATTCTCCGGCAGCGCGTGGTTCGCTACTCCGAGATCGCCACTGTCGAGATCCAGCTGCGGCCGCGGGGCAAGAACCAACCCCCCCTGGAGGTCGTCGTGGTGAAGAGGATCCACGGCTTCCCCCTGACCCTGCTCGCGAATTTCGAGGATGGGGCCGTCTCCGTGCACCTGGCGATCAACAGCCGCTGGATGAAGTGGTACGCGCACGTGCACGGGCATGCGCCGGTGATCCCGCGGCCTCCGCACGTCGAGGGCCATTGATATCGCGTGGGTTCGTACCCACGTGCGCACCATGGCGTTGCTCCTCATCGCGTGCATCCCCCTGCTCGTCATCGCGTGGCTGGTGGGACGGCCGTGGCTGCTCGAGCGGCGGCGCCGGCGCCTGCGCGCGCAGCCCTTCCCCGCGGCCTGGCGCGAGATTCTTGAGCGGCGCGTGCCCTACGTGCGCCGGCTTTCCCCCGACCTGCGGCGCCAGCTCGAGGGGCATATCCAGGTGTTCGTCGCGGAGAAGTCGTTCGTGGGATGCGCGGGCCTCGAGGTCACGGACGAGACGCGCCTCACCATCGCCGCGCAGGCGTGCCTGCTGGTCCTCAATCGCCGGACGGACTACTTCCCCGCCCTCGCCCAGGTCCTCGTCTATCCAGCCGCCTTCGTGGTCGAGCGCGTGCGCGCCGGGCCGCTGGGCCTGCTGCAGGAGCAAAGGAACGCGCTCACGGGAGAGTCGTGGTCGCACGGCCAGGTCGTGCTTTCCTGGGAAGACGTGCTCGAAGGCGCGGCGATCGACAACGATGGGCGCAACGTGGTGATCCACGAATTCGCGCACCAGCTCGACCAGGTGAAGGGCTACGCGAACGGCGCGCCGTGGCTCGGCAGCCGCCACCGCTATCCGCGCTGGTCGCAGGTGATGCACGCGGAGTATGCGCGGCTGCAGCAGCAGATCGGAATCGGGGAGCCCTCGCTGCTCAACCAGTACGGCGCGACCAGCCCGGCGGAGTTCTTCGCGGTGGTGTCGGAGGTGTTCTTCGAGCAGCCGCGGGAGATGGCCGCGGCGCATCCCGGCGCTGTACGGGGAGCTTCGGAGCCTCTACCGGGTCGATCCCTCGAGCTGGTAGATATTCGCCGTGGTGCGGGAACGCGCCGTTGGTCAGATCGGTCGGCGGAAGTCCTGCGGTCGGCGTTGAGTGCAGGGCCCTCGCAAATAGCGATTCTGGAAAATGTGATCCATTGGATCGATTCTCCGATCCAATGGATCAGTTTGGCCAAGAATGCCCCTCGACCCCCACGACACACGACAAGGAAAGCTCACCGACGCGCTCGAAACCATCGCACGCACCCGCCACGATTACCGTCCGCACCCACTCGGGCCGGTCGACGTGGCGGCCATCCGGCAGCGCATGGGAATGACGCAGGAGCTCTTCGCGCGGCGATTCGGCTTTCCCGTGGCGACGCTGCGCTTGGGAGCGCGGCGATCGCGCGCCCCGAGGTGCTGCCCGGGTGCTCCTCACCGTCATCGCCCGCAATCCGCGCGCCGTCATGCAGGCTCTCGGAGTCCGACGTTCTCTCGGAGCGCCCTGCGTCGACGAGTGATGCGACCGGGCGAGCAGCGTTCTCCCGCTAGCGCTTCTCGATCCGGCGATCCGGCACGAACCACATCGCGGCGACGAAGATGTAGAGCGCGAAGGCGAGCCACCATTGCACGAACGCGAGCGGGATTGCCACGGCGTAGATCGCCACCGAGACCTTGCCCTTCCTGTCGCGACCCAGCAACGTGGCGAGCGCCGATTGCTTGCCGTGGATGGTCACCAGGCAGCGCGTAAGCAGCACGAAGGAAAGCCCCGAGAACATCAGCACGACGCCGTAGAGCGCGATCGGCCAGGGCGCGAAGTGGTTCTCGCTCACCCAGCCGGTCACGAAGGGAATGAGCGAGAGCCAGAACAGCAGGAGCAGGTTGGCCCACAGGACCGAGCCATTGATGTGCTGCACGACGTGCATCAGGTGATGGTGGTTGTTCCAGTAGATGCCGACGTACACGTAGCTCAGCACGTAGGCGAGGAAGACCGGCACGAGCGGGGCCAGGGACGCGAAGTCGGTGCCGTGCGGCACCTTCATCTCGAGCACCATGATGGTGATGATCACGGCGACGACGGCGTCGGTGAAGGCTTCGAGGCGGGCCTTGCTCATCGTTGCCATGCGTTTCCCCTTCCCTGCTCAAAGAAACAGGAGGTGCTTCTTGTCCGCGCCGTGGACGGCTTCGAGCGCGATCGACTTGTCGAACGTCACGAGGCGCCCGCGGTTGCCGACGGCGAGCGCCAGCAGATAAAGATCCGTGAGCTGCCCCGGCCCGTGGATGCGCGCGGGATCGACCCGGCGGCCGTCGGCGAGGCTCACGTCATCGGGCCAGAACGCGTGCGCGGCGTTGGCCGTGGCTTCCGCCAGGCGCTCGACGATCGCGCGAACCGGCAGCGGATTCGGATAGCCCGGGTTCGCCATGACCCGCACGCACCCGTTCTGCGTGATCGGGCACGATGCCCAACCCTCCTTCGCGTTGGCGGCGAACCAGCGGGTGGCGGAGGCGTGGAGCGAGTGGTCCGCATCCAGCAGCGCGATGAGCACGTTGACGTCGAGCAGCGAGCGCATCAGTACGCGTCGTCTTCGCGCAGCTTGTCGATCATCTCGTTGGTGACGATGCCGCCTCGCGTGGGAAACGGCCGCAGCCCGAAGTGCGCCCGCGGCTCGCTCGCGTCGGGTGCGGGGGGAGCCGTCAATGCGCTGCGGGCCAGCTCCGAGATCACCTCGCCCGCGGTCTTCCCCTCGCGGCGCGCGCGTTCCTTGGCCGCCTGCAGCACGTCGGCGGCGATATCGAGGGTGGTTCGCATGCATCAGATGCTAGCGCATCACGCATCAGCTGTGCAACGATAAGTCAAATAAACTTGACAACTAGTATGGCTAGCCATATATCATGTCGTACATCTCAGACACCCCAAGGAGATTTCCATGTCCTTCCGCGAAAAGAGCGCCTGGATCTCGATGCTGTCGATGGCGGCCATCTACGGCTACTACTTCTGGACCGTCATCCACGCCGGGCCCGGGCCGCATCCCGGCGGCTTCGGCGGCCTGCTGGAGACGATCCTGGCGCTGGCGATCGTGCAGGTGCTGCTGACGATCGCCGTGGCCATCTACTCGCCGAAGGATGCGAAGGCGCCGGCCGACGAGCGCGACAAGCTGATCGAGCTGCGCTCCATGCGCGTGGCCTACTCCGGCCTGGCCTCGAGCGTGGCGCTCGCCTGCTTCTTCGCCGCGTTCGATCCGCCGATCATCTTCAACACGAACGCGCTGCTCTTCATCCTCGTGACCGCCGAGATCCTGCGCTCGGCCTGCCAGGTCATCCAATACCGGCGCGGCGCCTGACATGGGCGCGATCACGAACGAGATCCGCCGGCTGCGTTTCGAGCACGGCGAGATGACGCAGCAGGAGCTGGCCGAGAAGATCGGCGTCACCCGGCAGACGGTGAACGCGATCGAGCTGGGGAAGTACTCGCCCTCGCTGGAGGCGGCGTTCAGGATCTCCGCGGTGTTCGGCAAACCGCTCGAAAGCGTATTCCACTATTCCGGCGATACGTGAGCGGCCACCGGCGGCGCTTTCCTTGGCGGGACTTCGGACGATCAGGCGCGGCCGTGGCGTTTGTATTCGTCCAGCTTGCCATGGTCGACTCGCGCCCGTGGGGCGGGCGGCAGCGCCCTGCCTTCCTTCTTGTAGATCAAGACCGCCTCATCGACGATCTGGCAGAGCTCGTCGAAAACCGCCCTTTCGTCCGGCCCGTGGCAGCCTCCGAGGATCAGGTCCGGAGCGCTCCCGACGAAGCATTGGTCTTCCTCCGACCATTCGACAATCTTGGGATAACGCGCGCTCTCCTTCATGTCTTCGATCCTTTCACCGCCGCCTTCACATCGCGAACCTGGTAAGGCTTGGCGTCATCTCCAAGCGCCCCCGATATTGTGATCGCTTTCGGGAATGTCGGATGGACGAAGTTGCGATGGCTGCCACGCCCGCCGCGGTTTGCGAAGCCGGCGCGCTCGAGCTGCGCGATCAGGTCGCGAACCTTGGGTGGCATTCTTCCACAACGCCCTAACCATCGGTCGCGATGACGCTTGTCTCCACAACCCGAAGGTGATCGTACGGCGGCAGCGTCGCCAGCCGCCGATCCTCCACCGGCCCTCCCGCCGTGAAGTGGTACAGGCTCTGCCACGTGCGATCGGAGATGCCGAGCAGGTCGTGCATCTCGTCGTCGAAGAAGCAGCCGATCCCCGTGGCGCGGATGCCGGCCGCCTCGGCCTCGAGGTAGAGCACGTGCCCGAGCATCCCGCACTCCCAGTAGAGATGGCGGTAGCGCCACGGTTCCTCCATCGCGGCGCCGAAGTGCGCGAGCATCCCGAGCGCGAAGCAGGAATCCGCGGCGATCTCCTGGTGGCAGCAGATGAGGCGCGCCGCGTCGCGCAGGTCGTGCGGCAGGAGGAGATAGAGCGGCAGGTGCGCGGGGCCGACCTTCTCCCAGAGCCAATCGGGGCGCATCGAGGCCTTGAGGCTCGCCATGGCGGACGGGTCGCGCACCAGGATGTAGAGGCCCGGCGCCAACCCGTCGACGCGATGCACCATGAACGCGGGATGCACCTGGGGCGGCGACGGCCACGCGTTCCACGGCGGCGTGTCGGGTCGCGGCATCAGGCATTCCAGCATCGCGAAGAAGGCCTTCGATTCGATGCGCGTCACGCCGTCGAAATCCACGGCGCTGCGGCGCTGGCGGGCGAGGTCGGCGAAGCGAAGGTCCTTAGCGGGCCGCTCGGGCGGCGGAATATCCGGCGTGACTGGCTGAGAAGAATCGAGTGCGGCCGGTTCCAAGAGCTCGGCCGTGGCGGGCTTCACCGTCGCGCGATGAACCGCGTCGATGTCGTCCCATTGCACGTGCGATGCGCTCAACAGGTTCGCGTGTCCCTGCCACGTCGCATCGCGCATCGCCGCGCGCAGGCGTTCGACATCGGGCGCCGCGTCGGGATCGCCGACCCATAGCAGCGCATCGGGCGCTTCGTCCTCGGCGTTGGCGAAGTCGCCGGCGCGATCGAGCCCGAGCAGTCCCGCGAGCGCCTCGTCGGAGACCGTCGAGACCATGCGCGTTTGCCATCCGAGCGCCGCGGCCGCGTACGCCACCGCCGCGATGGCGTGCCCGCAATCGTGCTGGCAATAGCGCCACGCGCGCATGCCGTACTTCCACGCCTCGCGCCAATGGATCGAGCTCACGCCGACGAGCAGGCCGCCCTCGGGCCCGGCCGCCAGCGCCGCGCGCTGCTCGAGCGCATGGTCGCGGCTCACGTAGTGGTAGAGCCCGCCCGGCAACCCCGGCATCGGCGCGCAGAGCAGGTACGCCTCCGTCGGATGCAGGTTGCCGCTCGAGGGATTGCACCGCAGCGCCCAGCGATTGGCGCCGAACGCCTTCCACGCCGAGAGCCCGAACGCCAGCTCGAAGAGGGTGGCTACGCTTCCCAGCTCGATCGGCGCGGGCGGCGGGAGCAGCTCCGGCGCGCACATCGTCATAGCGGGTGGCGAGCGCGTCGGCCGCAAGCGGCAATCGAAACCGCGGCGCGCCTTCGAACGTGCGAAACGGATCCGGCTGGTTCGCCCAGTCGAGCCCGCCCGGCCCCGGCGCATAGCGCTGGAGGCGGTGCTTGCTGCGCTCGTGGTATTCGAGGAGGGAGGCCGACGCGGACGAATCGATCACGGCCAGTGCCCCGGGAAGTCGAACGAGAGTTGCCGCTGGTGCCGAATGGAAAGGAGGAAAAGCGAGCTCCCGCGGACGAGGTAAAGAATGATGTAGTCCCCCTCGACCAGTTGCCGCACGTCGGCGTCCGGTCCGGCCAGCGCGACCATGCGCTCGAAGAGGACCTGGCCCTCGCGCGACAGCGGAGCCTTCGCGGCGAAGTCGGCGCCGATGTCGGGGAAGCGCTCGATCGCGGGGATCACCCGGCCCTCGAGCTGATCCACCAGACTGTCGAACGCGGATTGCGCACCCGCCTCGGACAGGAAATCCCGAATGCCGTCCAGGTTGCGCTCGAAGTTGGCCGTGATCTTCACGGTCATCCGGCGCGCGGTCACCGGCGTCGCTTGACCTTGTACTTCGCCAGCACTTGCCGGGCCGTGGCGACGCGGCCGTCGCGCACATCCTCCAGCCCCCGGACCGCTTCCTCGAGCAGCGCCAGGTGGATGTGCTCCCGCTCCAGGCGGTGGTAATGATCCAGGCGGCGAGCGTCCACCAGCGCCACGTAGCTCTCGCCGTTGCGGGTGACGATCTTCTCCGCCCCGGCGCGCACCTCCTCGGCCAGCTCCGTGAAGCGGGCACGAACCTGGTTGAGGGGGACGATGTCGTCGGACTTGATGGCCATGTACGTGTCCCTTAACGCATCCGTTAATGGATAGTTTACATGGCCGGCCGAAAGTTGGGGAGTGCTAGTGCCGGCACTTCCTCTTATCGCGGCGTAAACCTCATTCATGCGAGTCTGATAGCCCGGCCCCGGCGCCCGAAAATACTCGAGTACTCCGATCAAGACGGACGGTTGTCGAGACTTTCGTGGGAGATTTCTGCGGCCCGCGCCCACGCCGCAGTACCGGTGGACCGAGCATTTCCTCCCGCCACGGAGGATTGTCGGGCTCAATCGGCTTCGCCGAGGAGTCTTCGGCGGAAGAGTAGCGCGTTATGCTTGAAGCCACGAGCGTCGGCGCGATCGTGATGCGCCAGGCGGCCGTCTATCCCATCGAGCTTATACGGACGAACGCGTGCGGGAGTTCGAGGAAACGAGCACCATCCCGGCGGCGATTGAGCGGCGCGTCGAGGCCTACCTGAAGAAGAAGCGCGCCAAGCGCTGAGCCATGCGTGTCTTTCTCGACGCGAACCGGCCCCCGCGACGCTCGCATGGGCCGCCAGCGGCTCGTCACCTCGGCTTCGAAACGCGGTAACGTGCGCGCCTTTCTGCAGCCTTCGCGGCCGGTCCGATCGGCTTCACCGAAAGCCGCAGTCCTGCGGCGGCGAGTATCGCATTCAAGCTGCGGAGCTCCGGATTGCCCGATTTGGAGAGCATTCGATACGCCGCCTCTCGCGTCACCTTCGCGCGGCGCGCCACGGCAGCGATGCCTCCCTGCGCCATGGCGACTTGTCGAAGCGCGACCATCAGGGCCTTCTGGTCGCCTTGCTCGATGACGGCCTCGAGATAGGCGGCCGCCTCCGCCGGATCCTTCAGCTGCTCGATCAACCAATCTTCGTACGGAAGGCTAGGCTCTGCGCCGGTTTTGGACCGCCGAGCGACGCT
>CAWBYB010000011.1:0-63810 GCA_963792865.1 uncultured beta proteobacterium | reverse complement strand
ATGTATTGCTGCGGGCTTTCCGTCCACGGTCGCGGGCAGATCATAGGTCTGCGCGCCGAGCTCCACGGTGGCCACGTCCTTGATGCGCAGCACGCCGGCGGGCCCGTTCGCCCGCACCACGATGTCCTCGAATTCCTCCGCGCGCGCAAGGCGCCCGCGCACGGTGACGGTGTAGGTGAGCTGCTGCCCCCTGGGCGCGGGCTCCGCCCCGATCTTGCCGGCCGCGTACTGGGCGTTCTGCGCGCGGATCGCGTTGGCGACGTCCGAGGGCGTGACGCCCAGGCGCGCCATGCGGTCGGGGTCAGCCAAACGCGCATCGAGGAGCCCGAGCCGAAGAGGAACACGTCTCCCGTGCCCGGGATGCGCTTGAGGTCGTCGATGATGTTGACCGCCGCGTAGTCCGCGAGCGTCGTCGTCTTCTGCGTGCCGTGCGGCGAGAAGAGCCCGATCACGAGCAGATGTCGTTCGAGCGCTTCTGCACGATCACGCCGTTGTTGCGCACGTCCAGCGGCAGGCGCGGCAGGGCCGCCTGCACGCGGCTGTTCATCTGGAAGGCGGCGCGGTCGACGTCGGTGCCGACCTCGAAGGTGGCCGTGATGGTGAGCGCGCCGTCGGAGCCGGCGGTGGAAGTGAAGTACACCATGCCTTCCGTGCCCGAGAGCTGCTCCTCGATGGGCGCGGCGACGGTCGTGCGATGGTCTCCGCGCTCGCGCCGGGATAGGCCGTGGTGATGGTCACCGTCGGCGGCGAGATCTCCGGGTACTGCGCCACCGGAAGCGAGAATCCCGCCAGCAATCCGGCGAGCGTGATGATGATCGCGAGCACGCTCGCGAAGATCGGCCGCTCGATGAAGAAGCGGGAGAAGTTGCCCATGGCGCCCTATTTCGCCGGCGGCGCCTGGTCCGCGGTCCGTGCGGGCGCCTCCGCGGCAGGCGCGTGCGGCGCGACCGTCGCGCCCGGGCGCAGCTTCACGAGGTTGTCCACGATCACCTCGTCGCCCTCGGCGAGCCCGCCGGTGACCACCATGTCGGACCCGATCCAGTTGGCGGTCTGCACCGGCTTGGGAACCACCTTGTTGTCGGGCCCCACGGTCATCACGAGGCGCGCCTGGTCCGTCTGCAGCACCGCCGCCTGCGGCACGAGCATCGCCTGCTGCTCCCCGGCGAGGACGCGCACGCGCACGAATTGCCCGGGCAGCCACCGCGTGTCCGGATTGGCGAACTCGGCGCGCAGCTCGACCGCGCCCGTCTTCGCATCCACGGTCGTGCTGGTGAAGTTGAGCCGGCCGCGGTCGGCGAGGACGGCGCCGTTCGGGCCCACGGCTGCACGCCCGCGTGGCGCTGCCCCCCGCGCACCCGCGCGTAGTCGCCCTCGGCGAGCGGGAAGCGTACCCAGATCGGATTCACCTGCGTGAGGGTCGTGAGCATCGCCGTGTCGCTGTTCGCCGTGACGAGCGTTCCCTCGGAGCGCAGCGCGCGCCCGCTCACGCCGCCGATGGGAGCGGTCACCCGCGTGTACGAGAGGTTCAGCTCCGCTTCGTTCAGCTTCGCTTGCGCCGAGGCGATCGCCGCGGTGGACTGCTTCTCGGTGGCGAGCGCCTGGTCGAGCTCGCGCTGCGAGATGGCCTTTTCCCGCGCGAGCGGCTCGAGGCGGGCGGCGTCGGTGCGCGCGAGCTCGCGCCGGACCTGCTCCTGCTGCAGCGCCGCCTTGGCATCCTGCACCGCGAGCTCGTAGGGCGCAGGATCGATGACGAAGAGCGCGTCTCCGGCCTTCACCGGCGCTCCCTCCTCGTACAGGCGCTGGTCGAGGATGCCGTTCACCCGCGCGCGGATCTCGACCTCGCGCGAGCCCTCGGCCTGGCCGACGGCCTCCAGCGCGATCGGCACCGCGTGCCGGTGCACGCGCACCGTCGTGACCGGCATCGGCGGCGGGGCGCCCGCGCCCGCCGGCCCCTCCTTCCGGGCGCAGGCGCCGAGGAGCACCACGCAGGCAATGCAGGACAGGACGGCGCGGGAAAGCGCAGGCGGAGGCGAGGTCATCGGGGCGGAAGAAGGCACCGGCGGGACAGCCGACCGGCTATTATATACATACCGAACGGTAGGTAAATTCGGACCCCGGGGGAGGCATGCGCAGGACCAAGGAGGAGGCGGCGCGCACGCGCCAGGCCATCGTGAGCGCGGCACTCGCGTGCTTCGACCGCTACGGGATCGCGCGCTCGACGCTCGAGCGGATCGCCGCCTGCGCGGGCGTGAGCAAGGGCGCCATCTACCACCATTTCGCCGGCAAGCGCGAGGTCCTGCGCGAGATCCGCGAGCAGGTGTCGCTGCCGTTCCTCGACGAGGCCGACACGACGCTGCTGCGCCGCGGCGAGCCGGGCGCCCTGGACCGCGTCGAGCGCTTCCTGCTCGGCATCCTGGCCACGCTGGAGCGCGACGAGCGCAAGCGCCTCGCCCTCACGGTGATGCAGCTGCGCTGCGAATACGTGGGCGACATGGCGGGCGAGCTGGGGGCGATCGTGCGCAACGTCGAGCGGCTCACGCAGGCGCTCGAAGGCGCCTACCGGCAGGCGCGCGCCGCGGGCGAGCTGGCGCGCGGCCTCTCCCCGCCCATCGCCGCGCTCGAGACGATCATGTTCCTGAACGGGCTGCTGCGACTGTGGATCGTGCACGCGCGCGCGAGCCCGGTGCGCAGGAACGCGCGCGCGGCGATCCGCGCGCACGTGCGCCTGCACCGCCGCAGCCCCCTGGCACGGAAATCATTGAGCGTATAATGCGCCTCGCCGTGAAGAGGTTCGATGCGCAGTGACTCCAGGGACCGCCGCCATCCCGACGGTCCGACTTCGGTTCCCGCCTTGCGTTCCTTTTGTCGCTGGCCCCGTCCCTGGGGGGCTTCCAGGGTTTACTTCCGAAAGGAACGCAATGAGCACCGGTACCGTGAAATGGTTCAATGACTCGAAGGGCTTCGGCTTCATCAAACCCGACGGCGGCGGCGATGACCTCTTCGCCCACTTCTCCGAGATCCAGGGCAACGGCTTCAAGACCCTGAAGGAGAACCAGAAGGTCGAGTTCGAAGTGAAGGACGGCCCCAAGGGCAAGCAGGCGGTGCAGATCAAGCCGATCGCCTGAGTCCCGCCCGCACGGGATTGCCCGGAACGGCAGCCTGCGGGCTGCCGTTTCGCATTTCCAGCCCGCCTTGTGCACGCCACACGGAAGACCGCGATGAAGAAGCTCTCCGCCACGCCCCTGTCGATCCTCGACCTGGTGACCTATCCCGAGGGCGGCGCGCTCGCCGAGGCGTTCGCCGCCTCGCGCGAGCTCGCGCGCCACGCCGAGCGCCTGGGCTACCGGCGCTACTGGGTGGCCGAGCACCACAACCTCGAGGGCATCGCGAGCAGCGCCACCGTCGTGCTCATGGGCTACCTCGCCGCCAACACCGAGCGAATCCGCGTGGGCTCCGGGGGCATCATGCTCCCCAACCACGCCCCGCTCGTGGTGGCCGAGCAGATCGGCACGCTGGAGTCGATCTACCCGGGGCGCATCGACCTGGGACTCGGGCGCGCCCCCGGCACCGATCCGCTCACGATGCGCGCGCTGCGCCGGCACTCCACCGGGGCCGACTTCGACGCCAACGTGGCCGAGCTCGTCTCGTACTTCGCGCCGGCGAAGCCGGGGCAGGCCGTGCGCGCGATCCCCGGCGCCGGACTCGACGTGCCGGTGTGGATCCTGGGCTCGAGCCTGTACAGCGCGCACCTCGCCGCGGCGATCGGCCGGCCGTATGCGTTCGCCTCGCATTTCGCGCCCGGCGACCTGCTCGAGGCGCTGGCCGTCTACCGCGCGGAGTTCCGGCCCTCGGCAGCGCTGCGCGAGCCGCACGTGATGGTGGGCGTGCCGGTGCTGGCCGCGGAGAGCGACGAGCGCGCCGAGCACCTCGCCACCACGATGTACCAGCGCTCGCTCGGCATCCTGCGCGGGCAGCGCACGGCGCTGCTGCCCCCGGTGGACACCATGGAAGGCCGCTGGACGCCTGGAGAACGGCTGGCGGTGGCCGAGCGCATGGCGCTGATGGTGGTCGGGGGCCCCGAGCGCGTGGCGGCGGGGCTGCAGGAGATCATCGACCTCACGCAGGCCGACGAATTGATCCTGGTCTCGGATGCCTGGGAGCGCGCGGCGCGAATGCGCTCCTACGAGATCACCGCCGCGGCCGCGGCGGGGACCCGCGCCGCGCGGGCGGACGAGTAGCGCTATGCTGGCCCTCCGAGCGAAGCGAATCGGAGGAGCGCCCCATGAGCGACCATGTCTACAAACTGCTCGAGCTGACCGGCTCGTCCACCCACGGCATCGAGGACGCGATCGGCAACGCGATCGCCAAGGCGTCCAAGACGATGCGCAACATGCAGTGGTTCGAGGTGACCGAGACGCGCGGCCACATCCACGAAGGCAGGATCGCCCACTGGCAGGTCACGGTGAAGATCGGGTTCACGCTCGAGGAGTGAGGCGCAGGAGCCGCCCGGGCCCGAGCTCGCCCACCGCGTTCACGCCGAGCAGCGCCAGGTCCCGATCGAGCTCGCCCGCGAGAATCGCCACCGCATGACGCGCGCCCGCCTCGCCTGCGATCGCCGCGGCGTAGTTGAACGGGCGACCGATCCAGGCGAAATCGGCGCCGAGCGCGAGCGCCTTGAGCACGTCGGTGCCGCGGCGCAATCCGCCGTCCACCATCACCGCCATCGCGCCCTTCTCGGCGGCGATCGCCGGCAGCACCCGCAGCCCCGACACCGCGCCGTCGAGCTGCCGGCCGCCGTGGTTGGAGACGATGATGCCGTCCACGCCGGCCTCGCGTGCGCGGCGCGCGTCCTCGGCGTGCAGGATGCCCTTCACGACGAGCCGGCCCTTCCATTGCGCGCGGATGCGCTCGAGGTGCGTCCAGTCGAGGTGGTCGCGCTGCGCGAAGTCGCGCTCGACGTCGCGCGCGAGGATGGGGGCGCCGCGCTCCGCGAAGGAGTTCTCGAAGTGCGGCATGCCGTGCAGCGCAAGGGTGCGCAGCGCCGTGCCCAGGAGCCAGCGCGGGTGCGTGAGCCCGTCCCAGGCGAGGCGCGCGCTCGGGCGCAGCGGCGTGGAGAAGCCCGCGCGGACGTTGTTCTCGCGATTGGAGAGCACGGCCACGTCCACCGTCACCACCAGCGTGCCGAAGCCCGCGCCGGCGACGCGATCGATGAGCGGGGCGATGCGCCGGTCATGGCCCGGCAGGTAGGCCTGGAACCACGCGAGCGGATTCTCCCGCGCCACCTCCTCCAGGCGGATCAGCGAGGAGCCGCTCATGACCATGGGGATGTTCTCCCGCGCCGCGGCGCGCGCGAGCACGAGGTCCCCGCGATAGGCCGAGAGCGCCGCGATGCCCATGGGCGCGATGCCGAAGGGATGCGCGTAGGCCCGGCCGAAGAGCGTGGCGGCCGTGGAGCGCTTCGACACGTCCACCAGCGTGCGCGGGACGAAGCCCCACTCGTCGAGGGCGGTGCGGTTGTCGCGCCACGCAGCGTTCGTCTCCACGGCGCCGGAGACGTAGGCGAAGACCGCGCGCGGCAGGTAGCGGCGGGCGGCGGCCTCGAAGTCGTCGAGCGAAAGGATGCGGCGCAGGGACCGAAGCAAGGGGCGGGCTTTTGCGATCGGGAAGCGAACTCTACTATATCGGCATGAGCGCCCCGCATTCCCTCGCGCACCACTTCGCCACGCAGGCCTACCAGAACGCGTGGGCCAACCACCGGCTGCTCGGCGCCTGCGAGCGCCTGTCGCAGGAGGAGTTCGCCGCGACGCGCACGAGCTTCTTCCCGTCCATCCGGGCGACCGCGAACCACATCCTCACGGTGGACTGGTTCTACCTCGAAGCCCTCGAGCGCGGCCTCGCGGGCCTCGCGCCGCACGCCGATCCGGGACGCTTCTTCACGCCCGAGGAGCCGTTCGAGCGCTGCGCGGAGCTCGCGCGCGAGCAGCGCGCGGCCGACCGGCGCCTCATCGCCGTGTGCGAGTCGCTCGGCGACGAGCGGCTCGACGCGCCGATCGGGATCCGGCGCCGGCAGGGCATCGTGCGCGAAAGCGCCCGGCGCATCCTCGCGCACCTGTTCCAGCACGACATCCACCATCGCGGCCAGGTGCACGCCATGCTCGCCGGCACCTCGGTGGCTCCGCCCCAGCTCGACGAGTTCCATTGCGCCGGCGAAGCGGCGCTGCGGGCCGCGGACTTCGAGACTCTGGGCTTCACCGAGTCCGCCATCTGGCGCGAATGACTCAGTCGAGCGGCGTGGAGGCGAACTCCGGCCGCGCCTCGGCGCGCAGCGAATAGGCGACGAGCGCGGGATAGCTCGCCGCCGCAACCTCGAGCGCGTCGTAATACTGCCCGAAGCGCCAGGCGCAGGCCACGGCGACGTCGGCCGCGTCGAAGCGCTCGCCCTGCAGCCAGGGGGCCGCGCGCGCGGCCGCTTCCTCGAGCAGCGTGAAGGCGGCATTGGCCTGCGAAACCACGCGCTGCATCCAGGGCTCGTGGCGCTTTTCGGGGGGCCGGCGCTCCTTCTCGTAGACGATCTGCACGCACTTCTCGCACGCGGCCATGGCGAGGCCGATGAGGCGCAGCGCTTCGCGCCGGGCCTTCGGCTCCGCGGGCATCAACCGGCGCGCGGGCTCCACCAGCGTCTCGAGGTAGTCGAGGATCAGCGTGGAGTCCATGAGCACGGTGCCGTCGTCGCATACCAGGCTGGGGGCCTTCACCACGGGGTTCACCGCGCGAAACTCGTCGAAGGTGCGGAAGACCGAGAGCGAGCGGTGGTCGAAGGCGAGCCCCATGAGTCTCATCGAGACCGCCACGCGGCGCACGTAGGGGGAGTCGAGCATGCCGACCAGGACCATGCTCATCCGGCGCGCCGTCCCACCAGGGTGAGGAATTCCTCGCGCGTGGCGAGGTGCTCGCGGAAGACGCCCAGCACCGACGAGGTCACCATCACGGAGTTCTGCTTCTCGACCCCGCGCATCATCATGCACAGGTGCTTGGCCTCGATCATCACGCCCACGCCCTTGGCGTCGATCGATTCCATCACGACCTGCGAGATCTGCTCGGTGAGCCGCTCCTGCAGCTGCAGCCGGCGCGCGTACATGTCCACGATGCGCGCGAGCTTGCTCACGCCGAACACCTTCCCGTTGGGAATGTAGCCGATGTGGCAGCGGCCGAAGAAGGGCAGCATGTGGTGCTCGCAGAGGCTGTAGACCTCGATGTCCTTCACGATCACCATGCTGCTCGTGTCCTGGGTGAAGAGCGCGTCGTTGATCACTCTGCGCAGGTCGCTGCGATAGCCGTAGGTGAGGAAGGCGAGCGCCTTCGCCACCCGCTCGGGGGTCTTCGCGAGGCCCTCGCGCTCCGGGTCCTCGCCCAGCTCGATGAGGAGCTGGCGCACGAGCGGCTCGATCCTGTGGATGTCCGGTTCCATGGCGCGCCTTTCCCGTTGAACGTCCCGTGGCTCAGTCGCCGGTGGGGGCCGGCACCACCTCGCCCACCGGGCGGGTGACGGGTCCCTTGCCGGAATAGCGGTCGAGGTAGAGGTAGACCACCGGCGTGATGAAGAGCGTGATCACCTGCGAGAAGATCAGCCCGCCGACCACCGCGAGGCCCAGGGGCTGGCGCAGCTCCGCGCCCGTGCCCAGGCCCAGCGCGATCGGCAACGCGCCCATCATCGCCGCGAAGGTGGTCATGAGGATCGGGCGGAAGCGCAGCAGGCAGGCCTTGCGGATCGCCTGCGCGGGCGGCAGGCCCTCGGTGCGCTGCGCGTCCAGCGCGAAGTCGATCATCATGATCGCGTTCTTCTTCACGATGCCGATCAGCATCAGGATGCCGATGGTGGCGATGATCGACAGGTCCTGGCCGAAGATCCACAGCGTGAGCAGCGCGCCCACCGCGGCCGAGGGCAGCCCCGCGAGGATCGTGATCGGGTGGATGTAGCTCTCGTAGAGCACGCCCAGCAGCACGTAGATCACCAGCAGCGCGCTCACGATCAGCCACACCTGGCTCGTTTGCGAGGCCTGGAACGCCGCCGCGTCGCCGCCCCAGCTGGTGAGGATGGACGGCGGCATGCGGATCTGCTCGCGCCAGGCCTTGATCCTGTCCGCCGCGTTGCCCAGGGACTGCCCGGGAGCGAGGTTGAACGACACCGTGATCGACTGCAGCTGCCCGGTGTGGTTGATCGCCACCGGCCCCACCTCGCGCCGCACGGTCGAGATGCTCGACAGCGGCACCAGCGCCCCGCCGCGGGCGCGCACGTAGATCTTGGAGAACGCCGACTCGTCGCGCTTGTCCGCGTCCGTCGCCTGCAGGATCACCGCGTAGGAATCGACGGACGTGTAGATCGTGGAGACCTGCCGGTCGCCGAAGGCGGTGTAGAGCGCGGTGCGGATGTCCTGGACGTTCACGCCCAGGGCGTTCGCCTTGTCGCGGTCGATCTGCAGGCGCGCCTCCAGGCCCTTCAACTGCGCGTCGCTCGCGACGTCGCGGAACATGGGATCGGGGCGCATCAGCGCCATCAGCCGCTCCGAATACTCCTGCAGGTTGCCGCCCTCGACGCTGCGCATCACGTACTGGAAGCGGCTCTTGGACACCCGCCCGCCGATGCGCAGGTTCTGGATCGGGTTGAAGTACACCTTCACCCCGGGCACGGAGCGCACCTCCCGGCGCAGGTTCTCCAGCACCTGCTCCAGCCCCGGGCGCTCCCCGCGCGGCTTGAGGTTCACGAACATGCGCCCGTTATTGGTGGCGTCCGCGCGCAGCAGCACCGTCTCGACGGCCGGATCCGCGCGCACCACGCGGTCCACGCGCTGCAGCAGGCTGCTCATCGCCGGGAACGAGATGTCCTCGACCGCCTCGACGTTGACCGAGATCTGGCCGATGTCCTCGGTCGGGAAGAAGCCCTTCGGCATCAGGATCACCATCGCGATGGTGGCGGCGAGGGTGCCCACAGCCACCATCAGGACGGTGAAGCGGCGGGCGAGGCACCAGTCGAGGAAGAACTCGTACCAGCGCAGCATCCACTGGAAGAAATGCTCGAACCACGCGGTCCAGCGCAGCACCGGGTCGTCCTCGCGCTCGTGGCGGATGTAGCGGCTGGCGAGCATCGGCACCAGCGTGAGGGACACGCCCGCCGACACCAGGATCGAGAGCGAGACGACGATCGCGAACTCGTGGAAGAGGCCCCCGATCACGCCGGGCATGAAGAAGATCGGGATGAAGACCGCCACCAGCGAGACCGAGATCGACACGATCGTGAATC
The DNA here is from genome assembly GCA_963792865.1 of uncultured beta proteobacterium. Taxonomy (GTDB): domain Bacteria; phylum Pseudomonadota; class Gammaproteobacteria; order Burkholderiales; family Usitatibacteraceae; genus Usitatibacter. The sequence goes on along the minus strand of CAWBYB010000011.1, from coordinate 54,512 downwards.
CCATCTGGCGCGAGCCCACGATCGCCGCCTTGAACGGGTCCATGCCGTTCTCGATATGGCGCACGATGTTCTCGAGCATGACGATGGCGTCGTCCACCACCAGGCCCACGGCGAGCGTGATGCCGAGCAGCGACACGTTGTCGATCGACAGCCCCAGGGCGCGCATGAGGGCGAGCGTGCCGATGAGCGAGATCGGCAGCGAGAGCGCCGGGATGATGGTGGCCGAAGGCCTTCGCAGGAAGAGGTAGATCACGAGGACCACGAGCAGCGCCGTGACGGCGAGCGTGATCTTGATGTCGTGGATCGCGGCGCGGATCGAGGTCGAGCGGTCGAGCTGGATCTGGAGGTCGACCGACTTGGGCATCTGCGCGAAAATCCCCGGCAGCGCGTGCTTGATCGCGTCGATGGCGGCCACCGTGTTGGCGCCCGGCTGGCGCTGGATGAAGAGCGCGATCGAGGGCACGCCGTTGGACCAGCTCGCGGTCTTCACCGACTCGACGCTGTCCTCGACGTCGGCCACGTCCTCGAGGTGCACGACGCTGCCGTTGGGCAGCGTGGCCACGATGAGGGGGCGGAAGTCGGCGGCGCGGGTGAGCTGCCGGTTGGCCTGGATGGTGAGGGTCTGGCGATCGCCGTCGAGGGTGCCCACCGGCGAGTTGGCGTTGGCCGCGGCCAGCGCGCCGGCGAGGTCGTCCATGCTCAAGTTGCGCGCGGCGAGCGCGTCGGGGCGCGCGCGCACGCGCACCGCGAAGCGCTTCTGGCCGGCCACGTTGATCTGCGCCACGCCGGGCAGCGTGGAGAGCGTGGGCGAGATCAGGTTCTCGGCGTAGGCGTCGAGCTCCGAGAGCGCCATCGAGGGCGAGGTGAGCGTCACGAAGATGATCGAGAACTCGCCGGGATTCACCTTGCGGTAGGAAGGCGGCGTCGTCATCTCGGTGGGCAGGTTGCGCGAGGCGCGGAAGAGGGCCGCCTGCACGTCGACCGCCGCCTTGTCGATGTCGCGATCCTGGTCGAACTCCAGCGTGATCTGCGTCTCGCCCTGGGTGGAGGTGGAGCTGATCACGTTGAGGCTGGAGATGGTCGAGAACTGCTTCTCGAGCGGTGTTGCGACCGAGGAGGCCATGGTCTCCGGCCCCGCGCCGGGCAGCACCGCGGTCACCTGGATGATCGGCGTGTCGAACTGGGGCAGCGCGGCGATCGGGATGCCGTCGTAGGCGAGCACGCCCGCCACCACCGCGGCGGCGGACAGCAGCACCGTCATCACGGGACGGCGGATGAACGGCTCGGAGAGGTTCATCCGCGCCGCTGCGCCTCGGCGACGAGGCTGCCGGGGCGCAGGTTCTGCGCGCCTTCCACCACCACGCGCGCGCCGGGCGACACGCCGTCCACCACCGCGAAGCCCTGCTCGATGTAGGCGAGCTTGACGTCGCGCTTCGCGGCCTTGCCGTCGGCCCCCACCACGTAGACGAAGCGGGAGTCGGGGCCGGTCTGAACCGCCTGCGCCGGGACCACGGTGGCCCCGAAGAGGGTGCGCGGCGAGACCTGCACCATCACGAACATGCCGGGCCACAGCTTCGCCTTCGGGTTGTCGAACTCGGCCTTGACCCGGATCGTCCCGGTGGTGGTGTCCACGGCGTTGTCGACGAACACGACCCGCCCCTGGAACGACTCGCTGCCCCCCGGCGGGCTCGCGGTCACGATCACCGGACCGGCGACGAGCGCCCGCTGCAATCCCGGCAGCTCCCGCTCGGGCAGCGTGAACGCGACCGAGATCGGATCGATCTGGGTCACGGTGACCAGCGGCGGGGCGCTCGAGGTGTTGGCGTTGCTGGTGGGCGCCACGAGGCTGCCGGCGCGCACGTTGATGATGCCGGTGCGCCCCGCGAAGGGTGCGCGGATCTCGGTGTAGGTGAGCGCCACCTGTGCGGCCTGCACGGCCGCGCGGTCGATGGCGAGCTGGCCGGTGAGCGTATCGACCTGGTTGCGCGCGGTGTCCAGGGCCGCCTGGGAGATGAACTTCTGGTTGAAGAGCTCGACCTGGCGCCTGAGGTTGCGCTCGGCGGTGGCGAAGTCCGACTGGTCCTTCTCCACCTGGGCGTGCGCCTTCCTGAGGTTCGCCTCCTCGGTGCCCGCGTCGAGCGTGAAGAGCGGCTCGCCCGCGCGCACGTTCTGGCCCTCGCGGATGCGCACTTCCTTCACGGTGCTGGTGATCTGCGAGCGCAGGTCGACCGATTTCAGCGCGGTCACCGTGCCGTTGGCCGACAGGCGCACGGGGACGTCGCGCAGCGCGGCCGGGGCGGTGACGACCACCACCGGCGCCGGTCCGTTGCGCGCGGCTTCCGGGGCCTTGCCCACCAGGCGCCAGCCGCCCACGGCGAGCAGCACGAGGCAAACGACCCCGACGGCCAGCCATTTGCGGCGGGGCCGGTGCGGTGGACGCAGCGTGTCTTCGTTCATGGCGCGAGAACCGCGATGATACCGCGCGGAAGCGCCCTCAGATCACCTCGGGCCGCATCTCGATCGCGCCGCAGGGGCATTCCTCGGCGCACAGCCCGCAGCCCTTGCAGAAATCGTAGTTGAACTCGAAGCGCTTGCCCGGCCCGAGCTTCACCACCGCGTTGTCCGGGCACACGCCGTAGCAGTTGTCGCACTCGAAGCAGTTGCCGCACGACAGGCAGCGGCGCGCCTCGAAGAGCGCGGTGCCGGCATCGAGGCCGCCCTGCACCTCGTCGAAGGTCGACTGGCGCCGCGCGAGGCCGAGCATGGGCTGCACCGACTTCGGGGCATCGGAGTAGTACCAGGTGTTGAGCTCGCCGAACTGCGCGAGCGCGTGTTTCGCCGGCGTCTCGAACGGCTTGCCGCAGAGCCACGCGTCGATGTGGCGCGCCGCCTTCTTGCCGTGCCCCACCGCGACCGTGACGGTGCGCTCCGAAGGCACCATGTCGCCCCCGGCGAAGATGCCCGGATACCCGGTCATCATGTTCGCGGCGACCTTCACGGTGCCCTGCTCGATCGTGAGCCCCGGCACCTTGTCGAGGAGCGAGAGGTCCACGTCCTGCCCGAGCGCGAGCACCACCGAATCGGCCGCGAGCGTCTCGAGCTCGCCGGTGGGCTGCGGGAAGCCCTTCTCGTCGAGGACCATCTTCTCCACGGTGATCTCGCCGTCGCCCGCCTCGCGGATGGTCGAGAGCCACTTCACCATCACGCCTTCCTGCAGCGCCTCCTCGAGCTCGAAATCGTGCGCGGGCATCTTCTCGCGCGTGCGCCGGTAGACGATCACCGCCTCCTCGGCGCCCAGGCGCTTGGCGGTGCGCGCAACGTCGAGCGCGGTATTGCCGCCGCCGTAGACGACGACGCGCCGGCCGAGCTGCGGGGGCGCCTCGCCCTCCATGGAGCGCAGCACCGAAACGGCGTCGAGGATGCGCGCCGAGGTGCCCGCGGGAATGAACGCGCGCTTGCCGATGTGCGCGCCCACCGCGAGGAACGCGGCGTCGAAGCCGCCCGATTTCATCTCGTCCAGGATGTCGGCGACCTTGTGGTTCAGCTCGAGCTTGATGCCGAGGGCGAGGATGCGTTCGATCTCCGCGTCGAGCACGTCGCGCGGCAGGCGGTACTTCGGGATGCCGAAGCGCATCATGCCGCCGGCGTAGGGCCCGGCCTCGCGGATCGTGACCGCGTGCCCCGCGCGCGCCAGGTGATACGCCGCGGAAAGCCCGGACGGCCCCGCGCCCACGATCAGCACGCGCTTGCCGCTCGCCGGCGCATCGGTCTCGAAGGCCCATCCCTGCCTGCGCGCCTCGTCGCCGAGGAAGCGCTCCACGGCGTGGATGCTCACCGCCTCGTCGAGCTGGGCGCGGTTGCACGCGCCCTCGCATGGGTGGTAGCACACGCGTCCCATGAGCGCGGGCATGGGGTTGTTCTTCACCAGCTCCTGCCACGCGCGGCGATAATCGCCGCCCTCGGCGTGGTAGAGCCAGCCCTGGATGTCCTCGCCCGCGGGGCAGGCGTGGTTGCACGGCGGCAGGCGGTCGACGTACACCGGCCGGTTCGTGCGCCACGAGCCGGTGTGGTTGGCGAGGCTCGAGCCCGGGTCGAGGGTGATCGCGAAGGGCTTCTTCACGGCGCGAGCCCGAAGATGCGGATGTTGCGGTCGGCGATCGCCTGGATCGCCTCGATGGTGCGCGTGTCCGGCTGCTTGCCGAAGAGGTGCGCGAAGCGCCGCTGCAGCTTGAGGTACTCGGTGACCGGGACCTTGCGGCGCAGCGCGTAGCGCGCGGTGATCTCGCCGTGCTCGGCCTCGAACACGGGGAAGAGGCCCGACTCCACCGCCATGCGCGCGACCTTGAGCGTGTCCTCGGGCGCCGAGCCCCAGCCGAGCGGGCACGGCACGTGGATGTGGATGTAGCGCGCGCCCGGGATGTGCATCGCGCGCGACACCTTGTCCTCGAGGTCGCGCAGGTTGGCGACGGAGGCCGTCGCGACGAAGGGGATGTGGTGCGCCATCGCGATCAGCGGCACGTTCTTCCCGGTGCCGAACACGTTGCCGGGGTGCTCGCCCACCGCCATGGTGGTCGCGGTGCGCGCCGCGGGCGGCGTGGCGCTCGAGCGCTGCACGCCGGTGTTCATGTACGCCTCGTTGTCGTAGCAGATGTAGAGCACGTCGTCGTTGCGCTCGAACATCCCCGACAGGCAGCCGAAGCCGATGTCGGTGGTGCCGCCGTCGCCGCCCTGGGCGATCACCTTCACGTCCTTGCGTCCCCGCACGCGGTTCGCGGCGGCCACGCCGGAGGCGACCGCGGCCGCGTTGCCGAAGAGCGAATGGATCCACGGGATCTGCCACGAGGTCTCGGGATAGGGCGTGGAGAACACCTCGAGGCAGCCGGTCGCGTTCACCGCGATCACCTGGTTGCCGGTCGCGTGCATGGCGGCGTCGATGGCGTAGCGCGCGCCCAGCGCCTCCCCGCAGCCCTGGCACGCGCGGTGGCCGGAATTGAGCGAGTTGGTGCGGCGCATGTTCGCCTGGACCGCGCGCTCGGTCTCCACCAGCAGGCGGTTGCCCACGGTGAAGGTGCCGGTCTGGTAGAACTTGACGGGTTGCAGCGCCATGGTCAGTCCGCCGCCGCGCGCGTCGCGCCGATGTCGCGCAGGATGTTCTCCGCGATCGGGCCCGCGCGGCGCTTGACCTGCTCGCGCTCGAGCTCGCGCTGCACGACGTCCCAGCGCAGGTCGAGGAAGTTCAACTGCTCGAGCTCTTCGCGCTGCGCGCGCCCGAGCATGTCGACGAGCGAGGAGCGCGTGATCGCGCGCCCGCCCAGCCCGGCGATCACCGTGTAGCCCTTGAGCGCGAGGCCCGACAGCGCCTTCCTCACCCCGTCGGAGACGATGCCGCCGATCCCGACCGCGAGGCACTTCTCGAGCACCACCACGCGCGCGGCGTGCGCCAGCGCGGCGCGCACCGCGTCGAGCGGGAACGGCCGGAACGAGCAGATCGACATCGATCCCACGCGTGCGCCCTGCGCGCGCATCTCGTCCACTGCGTCCTTGAGCGTACCGTTGACGCTCCCCAAGGCGACCACGATGGTCTCCGCGTCCTCGCAGCGATAGGTCCGGATGAGCCCGCCGGAATCGCGCCCGAAGCGCCGCCGGAAATCCTGGGCGAGCTCGGGAATCAGCTCGAGCGCGCGCTCCTGCTTGTGGTGCTGCAGGTAACGGACCTCGAAGAAGGCCTCGGGGCCCACCATCGCGCCGATGGACACCGGATCCGCGACGTCGAGCATCTGCACCGGCTCGAAGGCCGGCAGGTAGGCATCGACCTCTGCCTGCGTGGGAATGTCGACGCGGTCGTAGGCGTGGGTGAGGATGAACCCGTCCACGCAGACCATGACCGGGATCGAGAGCGCCTCGGCGAGCCGGAAGGCCTGGATGTGCAGGTCGGCGGCTTCCTGGTTGGTCTCGGCATAGAGCTGGATCCAGCCGGCGTCGCGCATCGACATGCTGTCGGAATGGTCGTTCCAGATGTTGATGGGCGCGCCGATCGCGCGATTGCCGATCGTCATCACGATCGGCAAGCCGAGCCCCGCGGCGTTGTATACCGCCTCGGCCATGTAGAGGATGCCCTGGCTCGCGGTGGCGGTGTAGCTGCGCGCGCCCGCCGCCGACGACCCGATCGCCACCGAGAGCGCGGCGAATTCGCTCTCGACGTTGATGAATTCGCAGTGGCCGAGCTCGCCCGACTTCACGAGCTCGCCCAGGCCCTCGACGATGTGGGTCTGCGGGGTGATCGGATAGGCGCAGATCACCTCGGGACGGCACAGCGCCACCGCCTCGGCGATCGCCTGCGAGCCCTCGATCTGCTTAAGCATGGGCGGCCTCGCCTTGCAGGCAGCGGCTCACGGTGTCGAACGCCTCGCGCGCGGCGAGCGCATTGGCCGCGCCCACCTTGCCGGGAAACTTCTCGCGGATCGCGCGCTCGACCGCCTCGATGGAGAGCACGTGCGTGATGGCGGCGAAGCCGCCCAGCAGCGCCGCGTTGGGCAGCGGACGCCCCACGTGCTTCATCGCGATCTCGGTCGCGCCCACCGCGCAGCGGTGGTCGGGCGCGAACGCCTGCACGAATTCGCCCAGCCCCAGCTCCTCGAAGCCGCGCGTCGAGTTGATGAGGATGTAGCCGTCCTGCGCGAGGCCGCCGAAGAGGTCCACCTGGTGCAGCAGCGTAGGGTCCTGGATGATGAGCGCATCCGGCTCCATCACCGGCTCGCGCGAGCGGATCTCGCGCTCGTCGATGCGGCAGAACGCGGTGACAGGCGCGCCCATGCGTTCCGAGCCGAAGCTCGGGAACGCCTGCGCGTAGCGGCCCTCGTCGAAGGCGGCCACCGACAGCATCTCGGCGGCGCTCACCACGCCCTGTCCCCCGCGCCCGTGGATGCGAACCTGGAACATCGAAACCCTCCGTTTCGATGATTCTGGTCGCAGGCGGCGGAGCGCCTTTGATGCAGGTCAACGAGGCGGGCGGAGGCCGGCCGAGCGCGCTATCGGCAATCCCGCATCGTTTTGTCCTTCATGGGTAGCGTCAGTTGAATGTCAGGCATACCGCGAATGCCTGGATCGACGCGGCGTTCTGGTCGGGGGGAGTGATCGCATATGCGAGCCAACTATTGTTGCTCGACACCGGGCTGCTCCCGGAGACCGCGTAGCCTTGAAAGATCGCGGAGCCTCCGCTGAGCACGCTTCCCGCCGGACATTGCGCTTCCACGCTGACCAGCGAGAATGGGGCATCGCCGGGTTGCCTATTGCGAAGCACCGTCACGCTCGACGCGCGCAGCGTTCCTCCCGCTCCGGCGGGCCCCTGGGGGCCGGTCGCGCCCTGTGGTCCCTGGGGGCCGGGCAATCCCTGCGGGCCGGGATCCCCTCTGGAGCCGGCAACGCCCTGCGGGCCGGCGGAGCCCGTGGCACCCATCGGACCCTGAGGGCCGCCAGCGCCCGGCAACCCCTGTGGTCCCGCCGGACCGGCGGGACCTTGCGGTCCGGTGGCCCCGTCCTTGGCGGGCGCGCCCGCGGGTCCCTGCGGCCCTTCGTCTCCCTTGGCTCCCTGCGGGCCCGCCGCGCCGAGCGTGACCCAGAACTCGTCGTACTGGCTGCTGTCGTCACTGCCCTTGTTCCTGCCGAGCGAGACGGTGAGCAGGTAGCTCCCGGGCGCGACACTCGCCGGAACCAGCGCATCGATCTGCGTCGCCGTGGTCGACACGACGGAAAGCGGCAGTACGCCGAGGGTGACGTTGGGCCTTGCGGTGCCGAGGTTGAGCCCGAAGATGTGCAGCATGCCGCCGTCGGCGCGCGCTTCGGTGATCGCGGGTTGATGCGAAGAGTCGGCGAAGCACGGGGTCGATGCCGTGAGCGATGCACCGGCCATGCCCAGCGCGAAGGCGATGCCGATGGCCAGGCTGCGCCGCGCAGGCCTACCCGCGGATCGAGCAAGGAAGGAGTGCGACTGGTTGGTGCGGGTCATGGCGGTCTCCGATTGGGTTCCACCTGCCCAAACGCAATCCCGCCGGAATGGCGGCCACGCGCGAAACAAAAGGGGAGAAAAGCGCTACGCCGCTTTGAGCTTCGCGATCTCCTCGTCGCAGCGTTTCACGGTCTCGCCGAACACCTTCAGGTAGCTTTCCGGCACCGCTCCCAGCTTCTGCTCCCTGGCCGCGCCGATGAACGCCCCGACCTCGGCCAGCAGCGCACGCGCCTCGAGGAGCATCGCGAGCCGGCGTTCCCGTCCACCGGCGGCGGGTCCTGCGGAATGGACCAGCGCGTAGCCGAGGGCGCCCTTCGCGTTGGACACGTAGATGCGAACGTCCCACGACTTGCGGGCCTGCTCGGGAAGCTTCCCCGCGAGCGCCAGGGCCTCGCGACACAGGCGGATGGCGCGCGCCTGGTCACCGAGCAGCATCGCGCTGTCGCACGTGGCGCCCAGGATGTTCACGTGTTCCATCGCGAGGGTCGCGTTCGACGGGTCGCGCGCGACCGCCTCGCGGATGAGGCTCAGGGCTTCTTTCATCGAACGGTCCGCGCCGCGACGATCGCCGGCGGCGCCCTGCGCGCGGCCCAGATCTGTCACAGCCTCCAATTCACGGGTCCGCATGCGGGCGTCCGCAGGGAACTCCGCTCGCAACTGCGCCTGGAGCGCGCGGGCCTTGAGCATGTACGCCACCGCCTCCTGGGCGCTCTGCGGAGTGCGCCCCGCATGGTAGAGCAGCTTGGCGATCCTCAGGTAAGCCGAGGCGAGGTTCGCGCGCGCATCGGGCTCGCCAGGCGTTTCCCGCGCGAGCGCCTCGAGTGCCGCGACGGCCCGCGTCATTACCGCTTCGGCTTCGGGGGTACGCCCGGCGACGATGCTCTCGAGGCTGGCCCTCTCGATCTGGGCGAGGGGCAGCAGGGAGCGATCGTCCGGCGTTGCGCGGGGTGCCGCGCCAATGCGCTCGGACAAGCGCACCGTCTCGTCGATCTCCGGGCGCCAGCGCGGGTCCAGGATGAGGTAATAGCCCCGCGCGAGCGCGTAGCTCAGCTTGCGGTGCTCGCGCGCGATCGCGATGTCGTTCGCCTTGCCGCGCTCGAGCTCCCTGAACAGGGCCCTGGATTTCTCGAAGCTGCGCACCGAGGTGACGAGCTCGCCCTTGTTCGCGACGCCCGCCTGGCCCTGGATATTGCCGATGTTGCGGTACCCGACCGCGATCTCGTAGGTCAACGCCGGATCGCGCCCCGCCTCGGCCGCGAGCGCATCGAGATACTCGAGCGAGGTCTTCACGAGCATCTCGCGCGCCTCGAGCGAGCCGGGCAGGTTCTCGATCTTGGCGTGTACGTCGAAGATGAACGTGTTGGCGAGCTTCCTCACGCTCGCGAAGTGGCGCTCGGCACGCGCGCTTTCGGCCACGGCTACCCGCCGCTCCCGCTCGGCCACCACGAGCCCCGCGAGCAGGGACACCACGACCGCCGCGGCCATGGCGAGCGGCAGCTTGTGGCGGAGCGCGAAGCGTCCCGCGAGGTAGCGCCAGGTGCCGGCGCGCGCCTTCACCGGGCGGCGCTCGAGGTGCGCGAGCAGGTCCTCGTCGAAGCGCTCGACCGAGGCGTAGCGCGCGGCAGGATCGCGCCGCATGGCCTTCATGATGATCGCATCGAGGTCGCCCGCCAGCAGCCGCGCCAACGGCTTCGGCCCCAGCCGGGACGGCACGACCACCGGCTCCTGCAGCAGCATGACGTCGGTGAGCGGCTTGCCCTCCCGCACCGCGCGGTAAGGAGACATGCCGGTCACCAGCTCGTGCAGGATCACGCCGAGCGCATAGATGTCGGTCGCCGTGGTGATGACGCCGGCGGCCACCTGCTCCGGCGCCGCGTAGCGCAGCGTCATCACGCGCCCGCCGAGGCGCGTGAGCGCTCCGGCAGCGTCTTCCACCACCCCCTCGTCGACCAGCTTCGCAATGCCGAAATCGAGCAGCTTCACCTGGCCGGAGGCGTCGATCAGGATGTTCGCGGGCTTGAGGTCGCGGTGCACGACGAGGTGGCGATGTGCATGGGCGACCGCGGCCAGCACCTGCCGGAAGAGCGCGAGGCGCTCGGGAATGGAGAACGAACGCGACGCCACGTGCTCGGAGAGCGTGAGGCCGGCGACGAACTCCATCGCGAGCCAGGGCTGCCCGGCTTCCGTGACGCCCGCGTCGTAGAGGCGCGCTATGTGCGGATGCTCGAGCTTGGCGAGGATGTCGCGCTCGCGCCGGAAGCGCTCGCGCCAGACCTCGCCTTGCTGGAAGAGCGCCGGCAGCTTGAGCGCCACCTCGCGCTCGATGCGCCCGTCGGCCTGCCGGGCGAGCCACACCTCGCCCATGCCGCCGTGACCCAGCGGTCGGACGAGCTCGAACGGGCCGATCCTGGCGCCCGGCGCATGCGCGCTGGTCCAGTCGGGGACCGCGGCCAGCCGCGGCACCGTCTCCAGCTCGCGCGAGCGCTCGGCCCGGCCGTGCGCTTCGAGCATCCGGCGCAGGAAGGGCGCGGCGTCGGGATGCGTCGCGTCGACGGCCGCGAGCCAGTCGTCGCGCGTGCGCGTTTCCATCTCGAGCGCCGTGGTGAGCAGCGGCTCCACCTGCAGCCAGATTTCGCGCGAGAGCTTCAAGGTTCGGCCAGGGTCGGGGGATCCGGGGATTGCGGGAGCGACTACCGGGATAAACGGATTGCGGCCCTCGATCCGGCCATCGCCTCCCGCGACCGGGCGGGACGGAATACCCACTCGATGGCTGGACGGCGCCCGGCGCTGGGGCCGGAACCATTGTGCGCCTTCGCCGCGGGGCCGTCCCCGCGCGCGGGGCTAGTCGGCCGAGGGCGCCGCCACCGTGCGCGCCGCGCCCGCGCGGCGCCGGCCCCGCGCCAGCCGCGCGAGCAGCTTCAGCGCCGTCCGCCAGGCGAGGCGCACCAGCAGCAGGGTGAGCAGCGCCTCGAGCAGCGTGGCGACGAAGGCCACGAACGGGTTCCAGCTCGCCGCGCGCCGGCGGTACTTGGCGAAGGCGCGGTCGCGCGCGATCTCGATGCTGTCGTAGAACGTCGGCATCACCAGCAGCGTGAGCAGCGTGGAGGTGATCGTGCCGCCGATGATGGCCACCGCCATCGGCCGGTAGAACTCGCCGCCCTCGCCCAGGCCGATGGCCACCGGCATCATGCCGGCGATCAGCGCGAAGGTGGTCATCAGGATGGGCCGCAGCCGCACGCGGCCGGCGTGCATCAGCGCCTCCTCGCGAGTCCACGCCCTGCGCCTCCTCCTTGCGCGCGCAGTCGAGCAGCAGGATGGCGTTCTTCGCGACCAGCCCCATCAGCATGATGATGCCGATGAGGCTCATCAGGTTCAGCGTGCCGCCGGTGGCGAGCAGCGCCAGCACCACGCCGATCAGCGACAGCGGCAGCGAGAGCATCACCGGCAGCGGCGCCGTGAACGAGCCGAACTGCATCACCAGCACCAGGTACATCAGCGCGATGCCCATGACCAGCGCGGATGACCATCTCGCGAGAACACTTCCTCCTGGTCGCGCGAGGCGCCGCCCAGCTCGACCCCGTAGCCGTGCGGGAAACTCGATCTTCGCGGCGATCTTCATCGCCTCGGCGGTCACCTCGCCCGGCGAGCGGCCCTGCACGTTGGCCGACACCGTGATCGTGCGCTTGCCGTCGAAGTGCTGGATCTGCGCCGGGCCCTTGTCCATCGTGATGGTGGCGATCTGGTCCAGCGGCACCATCATGTTGGTGCCGCCCACGGCGATCGGCAGGTGCTCGATGTTGGAGGCGTCGACGCGATCGTCCGGGTGCAGGCGCACCGCGACGTCGCGCGATTCGCCGGTCGGGTCCACCCAGTCGCCCACCTCCACGCCCGCGAAGGCCACGCGCAGCGCCTGCGCCGCGTCGCCCACCGAGATGCCCAGCTGGCATTGGCCAGGCCGCGGTCCAGCTCGATGCTGCAGCTCGTCCTTGGGCTCCTGCTCCGACAGGCCCACGTCGACCGCGCCGGGAATCTCCGTCATCTGCTCCATGAAGTCGCTGGTGATCTCCATCAGGCGGCGCGAGTCCGGGCCCGTAGAACTGGATCTGCACCGGCTTCTGCGCACGCCGTTGTTCAGGTCGTCGAGCACCGATGTACTCGGCGCCGACCAGGCGCTCGAGCAGGCTCGCGCAGCTCGCGCCGCGATCTCGAACGCGGAGCGCTTGCGCTCGGTGCTCTTGCCGATGTCCACGTAGATGCGCCCGCCGCCGGCGTTCACGTAGTCGTTGGTGGCCTCCGTCTCGGGAATGGTGCGCGCGAGCGCCGCCGCCTCCTCGACCTTGAGCTTGCGCGTACTCGAGGCTCGCGCGAGGACGGCGTGCGCACGTCGACGGCGATCGTGCCGCACGTCGGCTCGCCGGCAGGAAGCTCGAGCCGCCCGACCGTGGCCTGCAGGACCAGCGCCCCCACGAAGGCCGCGACCGCGATCACCGCCATCCACTCGCGGTGATGCAGCGCCCAGGCGATGACGCGGCCGTAGCGGTCGGCCTGGTGATCGAACCACGCGTTGAAGCTGCGCGAGCCAGCGAGCTCACGCCGCGCTTCGCCTGCTGCGCGGTAGCCGACGGCGGATCGCCCCAGTACGCCGACAGCATCGGGTCGAGCGTGAAGGAGATGAACAGGCTCACCAGCACCGAGGCGGCCACGGTGAGCGCGAACGGCCGGAACCACTCGCCCGCGCCGCCGCCCATGAACGCCACCGGGCACGAACACCGCGATGATCGAGAACGTGGTGGCCGCCACCGCGAGGCCGATCTCGGCGGTGCCGTCGCGCGCCGCGGTCATCGCGGTCCTGCGCCGCGCTCCATGTGGCGCACGATGTTCTCGCGCACCACGATGGCGTCGTCGATCAGCACGCCGATCGCCAGCGACAGGCCCAGCAGCGTCATGAAGTTCAGCGTGAAGCCGCACAGCCACACCGCGATGAACGCGGCGATGGCCGAGGTGGGCAGCGACAGCGCGGTGATCAGCGTGGAGCGCCACGAGTTCAGGAAGGCGTACACCACGAAGATCGTGAGGACCGGCGCCGAAGATCAGCGCCTCGATCACGTTGTGCAGGCTGCTGCTCGGCGTCCTTGCCGCCGTCCTGCGTGACCTCGAGCTTGGTGCCCTCGGGCAGCGTCGTGTTGATCTCGTCCACCAGCTTGCGGACCTTCTCCGCCACGGTCACCGTGCTCGCGTCGCGCGAGCGCGTGATCGTGATGCCCACGTTCGGGTGCCCGTTGCGCAGCGAATAGCCGGCCAGCTCGGCGAAGCCGTCCTGCGACCGTGGCCACCTGGCCCAGGCGCACCACCTCGTCGCCGTTGCGCTTGCACCACGATGTCGTTGAACTCGCTCGGGCGACTCGATGCGGCCGACCAGGCGGATGCTCTGCTCGTCCAGCGCGCCCTTCACGCGGCCCACCGGCGCGGTGGTGTTCTGCCGCGCGCAGCGCATTCACCACGTCGGCCACCGACACGTTGTACTCGCGCAGCTTCTGCGCGTGCAGCAGCACCGACAGCTCGCGGCTGCAGCGAGCCGTTCACGTCCACCGTCGCCACGCCGTCGATGCCGCGGAAGCGGTCGGCCAGCTCGTCCTCGGCCAGGCGCGAGATCTCGGCGTGCGTCTGCGTGGTCGAGGACAGCGCCAGCTGCATCATCGGCTGCGCGAGGGATCGATGCGGCTGCAGCACCGGCTCGCGCATCTCCAGCGGCAGCTTGTAGCGCACCGAGGCGATGGCGTTGCGGATCTCGTCGGCGGCCTCGACCATGTTCTTGCTTGAAGTTGAAGATGATGACGATCTGCGCGCTGCTCTCGGAGGCGGTCGAGCGGATCTGGTAGACCTGCGGAATGCTCTGCAGCGGCTTCTCGATGCGGTTGATGATCTCGCGCTCGACCGTCTCGGGCGAGGCGCCCGGGTAGGGGACGTTCACCACCATCACCGGCTCCTGCACGTCGGGGATCTGGTTCACGCGCAGGTTCTTGAGGGCGAGCAGCCCCAGGCACATCAGCACGATGATGATGGCCACCGTGGTGACCGGGCTGGCGGATGCTGAAGTTCGAGAGGAACATGCTAGCGCTCCACGGCCGAGACGGCCATCGAGGTCTTCGGCGCGGCGGCCGCCTGCACCGCCTGGCCGTCCTTGAGGGCGTCGCTCGGGTAGCGCAGCACCTGGTCGCCGGCGGCGAGGCCGCTCGCGAGCGACGTAGTCGCCGCTGCGCGGATCGCGCTCGCCGAGCTCGAGCGGCACCTTCTGCAGCTTGCCGTCCTTCACCCGCCAGGCGGAGGCCTTGTCGCCGTCGCGCACGATGGCGCTCGCGGGCAGCGTCAGGCCTTGCGGCTGCTGCGTCTCCACGCCGGCCCTCGGCGTACAGGCCCGGCGAGCTCCGGCTGCTGCTGGCCCGGCGAAATCCACCAGCACCTCGACCTGGCGCGTGGTGGCGTTGGCGGCGGGGTTCACGCGCGCGCATCGTGCCCGTGAACTCCTGCGTTCCCGTAGCCGTGCACGCGGAAGCTGCACCGCCTGCCCGGCCTGCACCTCACCGATGCTGTCGGCGGAGACCACGGCCCTCGAAGCGCAGGCTCGTCGGGATCGATGACCTTCAGCAGCTCCTTGCCGACCTGCGCGGTGTCGCCGGCCGAGACCTTGCGGTCGCTGACGATGCCGTCGAAGGGCGCGCGCACCTCGGTGCGCTGCATGCTGCTGGCGCGGCGAGCGACCGCGCGCGTCCTGGCGGCCTCGCATGTCGCTCTGCGCGGTGTTGCGGCGGATCTCGGCGTCTTCGAGCTGCTGGGTCGAGACCATGCCGGCGCTCGCGCAGCTTCTTCATGCGCTCGTACTGGCGCTGGGCCTGCTCGTAGGCCTGGGTCGCCGCGCGCTCGGCGGCCTCGCGCGGAGGCCAGCGTGTCGCGGATCGCGGTGTCGTCGAGCCGCACCAGCAGATCGCCCTTGCTGCACCGGGTCGCCGTTCTCCTTCAGCACCTGCGAGCACCACCGCGGACACCTCGGCGCGCAGGTCGGCCCGGCGCTCCGGCTGGATGGAGCCGGTGATCGTGGGCCCGGAGCCGATGGCGCTGTCGCGGATCGTGTGGACGTCCTCGGGCGCGATGAGCAGCGGGGCGCCCGCCCCCGCGGAGGCCGCCTCGGGCCCCTTGGCGCAGCCGGCGGCGAGCAGGCCGAGCAGCAGGATCAGGCAGATGCGTTGCGGCATGGCGGACCTTGTGGGTGTTTCCCGGATGCCCGGCAAGCTACCCCCGGGTAGGGAGCGGTGCCAGCGGCATCCGACGAAACGCAGAAATCGAGCCTCGAATTGTAACCGCTCCGGCGCCAGTTCCGGCCTAGGGTGGCACCCCGGCGGAGGGTCAGTAGCGCGCGTTGCCGGGCGTGCGGGGGAAGGGGATCACGTCGCGCACGTTGGCGAGCCCGGTCACGTAGGCCACGGTGCGCTCGAATCCCAGTCCGAAGCCGGCGTGGGGCACCGTGCCGTAGCGGCGCAGGTCCCGGTACCAGCCGTAGATGTGGGGATCGAGGCCGGATTCGACGATGCGCCGGTCGAGCACCTCGAGGCGCTCCTCGCGCTGGCTGCCGCCGATGATCTCGCCGATCCCGGGCGCGAGCACGTCCATGGCCGCCACGGTCCTGCCGTCGTCGTTCAGGCGCATGTAGAACGCCTTGATCTCCTTCGGGTAGTTCATGAGGATCAGGGGCCCGCCGACGTGCTTCTCGGCGAGGTAGCGCTCGTGCTCGCTTTGCAGGTCCATGCCCCACTGCACCGGGAATTCGAACTTGTGCCCGGATTTCGCGAGCACGTCGACCGCCTCGGTGTAGTCCATGCGCACGAAGGGCTTGTCGACGATGCCCTGCAGCTTCGCGATCACGCCCTTCTCGATGCGTTCCTCGAAGAAGGCCATGTCGTCGGCGCGCTCGGCGAGCACCGCGGCGAAGACGTACTTGAGCAGGCGCTCGGCGAGCGTGGCGTCGTCGCCCAGGTCCGCGAACGCGATCTCGGGCTCGATCATCCAGAACTCCGCCAGGTGACGGCTCGTGTTCGAGTTCTCCGCGCGGAACGTCGGCCCGAAGGTGTAGACCTTCGACAGCGCCATGCAATAGGTCTCGACGTTCAGCTGGCCCGAGACGGTGAGGAACGCCTCGCGGCCGAAGAAGTCCTGCGCGAAATCGACCTTGCCCTCGGACGTGCGCGGCAGGTTCGCGAGGTCCAGGGTTGAGACTCGGAAGAGCTCGCCCGCGCCCTCGGCGTCGGAGGCGGTGATGATCGGCGTATTCACCCACACGAAGCCGTCCTCGCTGAAGAAGCGGTGGATCGCCATGGCGAGCGTGTGGCGCACGCGGCTCGCGGCGCCGATCACGTTGGTACGCGCGCGCAGGTGCGCCACTTCGCGCAGGAATTCCATCGAGTGCGGCTTGGGCTGGATCGGATAGGTGTCGGGATCGTCCACCCAGCCCACCACCTCGATCGCGTCGGCCTGCATCTCGAACGGCTGTCCCTTCGCCGGCGAGGGCACGACGGTGCCGGTGGCCACCACGGAGCATCCGGCGGTGAGCTTCTGCACCTCCCCGGCATAGTTGGCGAGCGAGGCCGGCGCGACCACCTGCACGGGATGGAAGCAGGAGCCGTCGGAGACGTGCACGAAGGACAGGCCCGCCTTGGAATCGCGGCGCGTGCGCACCCAGCCGCGCACGCTCACGGGCTCCCCGGCCGGCGCCTGGCCGGCGAGGATGGAGCGCACGGAAAGGTAGTTCATGCGGGCGGTCATGGCGTCACGGCTCCGTCGGGCGGGGGATTGATTGTATCCTCCGGGCATGCCCGCGCTGCCGTGGTTCGACATCTTCGCCGCCGCCTACGTCGCGTGGGTGGTCGGGGCCATCGCCACGCTGCTGCAGCACCGGCGCTCGCCCACCGCCACCCTCGCGTGGATCTTCGCGTTCGTCGCGCTGCCGGTGGTCTCGGGCCTGTACTACATGGTCTTCGGCCCGCGGCGGCTGCACCGGCGCCGGCGCCGCTACGGCATCGCGCGCTCGCTCGCAAGCCGGGTCTCGCAGCACTTGCGCACCACCTCCTGCCAGACCCGGGCGCGGCTCACCGCGGACGCCTCGGGGCTCGCCGCGGTGGGCAAGCGCCTCGGACAGGGCGCGCCCACTTGTGCATCGTCGGTGCGCCTGCTGCACAACGGCGACCAGACGCTGCAGGCGCTGGAGGAAGCGATCCTCGCCGCGCGCCACCACGTGCACCTCGAGTACTACATCTGGGAGCCGGACCGCGTCGGCACGCGCTTCCGCGACCTGCTCGCCGCGGCCGCCGCGCGCGGCGTCGAGGTGCGCGTGCTGTGCGACGCGGTGGGATCGTCGAACCTGAGCGAGGCGTTCTGGCGCCCGCTCACCGGCGCGGGCGGCGAGGCGCGCGTGTTCAATCCGGTGCGCCTTTCGCTGGCGAGCATCAACTTCGCCAACTTCCGCACCCATCGCAAGATCGCGATCCTCGACGGCCGCGTGGGCTTCCTCGGCGGCATCAACCTGCACGACCCGGAAAGCGCGCGGCGCTCGGGCGTGCAGGCGTGGCGCGACGAGCACGCGCGCATCGAAGGCGAGCCGGTGAGGAAGCTGCAGCGCCTTTTCCTCGAGAACTGGACCTACTCGGGCGGCAGCTTCCTCCTGGACGAGAAATCGGTGGGGCTCTACTTCCCTTCCGCGCGGGACTCCGCGGGCAGCGAGCCGGTGCAGATCCTGTCCTCGGGACCCGACGACGCGACGCCCCCGCTGCACGCCTTCTACCTCGCGGCGCTCTCGACCGCGCGCACGCGCATCTGGATCGAGACGCCGTACCTCATTCCCGACGAGCCGCTCGAATCCATGCTGCGCATCGCGCAGCTGCGCGGCGTGGACGTGCAGGTGATCGTGCCGCGCGACGGCGACTCGCGCGTGGTGAGTGCCGCTTCCCACACCTACTGCGAATCCCTCGCGCGGGCGGGCATCGTGATCTTCGAGTACGGCCCGCCGATGCTGCACGCCAAGACGCTGGTGATCGACGAAACGGTGGCGATGGTGGGCACCGCGAACCTCGACAACCGCAGCTTTCGCCTCAACTTCGAGGTCGCCGCGGCGTTCTACGACGCGCGCGTGATCGCCGAGCTCGC
Organism: uncultured beta proteobacterium; assembly: GCA_963792865.1. GTDB lineage: Bacteria > Pseudomonadota > Gammaproteobacteria > Burkholderiales > Usitatibacteraceae > Usitatibacter. Next base: position 36,316 of record CAWBYB010000011.1, on the reverse strand, counting down.
GGGCAGCTTCGAGCGCGACCGCGCGGTCTCCCGGCCGTTCGCCGCGCGCAAGCGCAACCCCCGGCTCACCGAGATCCTCGAGTCGCTGGCGCGGCTGGCCTCCCCGGTGCTGTAGCGCCGGGGCCGGTCCTCAACGCGGCGGGCGATAGGGGCGCGGATAGGCGGCGGGCGAGGCGTTGCCGTCGCGGTCGACCGCCTCGAGCCCGAACTGCCAGTTGTCCTTCGACACGCCCGTGAGCGTGTAGCGCGTGACCTTGCCCACGTCCTTCGCGTGCTGCCAGAACGGGGCGGTGGTGTCGCGCCAGACGATGCGATAGCCCGCGACGTCGGGCTCCGGGTTGGCCCGCCAGCGCAGGGTGGTGTCGTTCTCGAGGCGGAAGTTCTCCATCTCGACATCGGCGGGCACCGACGGGGCGAGCGCGAGGCTCGCGAGCGCGGCGGCGTTCACCCGCGCGACCTGCGCGAGATAGCCGAAGTCCATGAACCGCGCCAGGTCGCCGTACTGCACGCCGCTTTCCACGCGCACGTCCTGGTGCTGGTGGCGCCAGTCTTCCACCGGCTCGGTGAAGCGCAGCGCGGGATAGCCCTGGGCGAGGAAGGGAAAATGGTCGCCGCCGCGCAGGTAGCGGTCGCGCCGCCAGATCGCCTGCACCGAAAAGCCCGGCACGTAGCGCTCGCCCGCCTCCTTCACCGCGCGGGCGAGCTGGCGCGTGGGCAGGTCGCTCTCGCCGCCGGTGGCGAGCGCCGCGCGCACGTCGTCGGGCAGCTCCTTCAGCGGCGCCACGCCCTGCGCGAAGAGGCGCACGCGGGAGCGATCGACCGCGCCCTCCGCGCTCGTGCTGCTGCCCACGATGTCGTTGGTGATCATGCCGGCGATGTTCCAGCCCTTCGCCTTCGCCGCGCGCGCCCAGCCGGTCGATCCATACAGCCCCTGCTCCTCGCCCGCCACCGCCATGAACACCAGTGTCGCGTCGTAGCGGTGGCGCGACATCACGCACGCGAGCTCCATCGCCACCGCGACGCCCGAGCCGTCGTCGTCCGCGCCGGGCGCGTCGCTCTTGCCGTCGAAGGCGTCGGAGGGACGTGTGTCGTAGTGCCCGCTCAGGACGTAGATCCGGTCGCGGCTCTCGGGTTGCGTGCCGGGAAGCGTGGCGACCACGTTCACGACCTTCAGGGCCCGGGGCATGCCGTGCTCCGCGTCGACCGCGTGCTCGTCGAACGCCACCTGCAGCCGGCCGCCGGAGGCGCGCGCGCAGTCCTCGAGCGTCGCCTTGATCCAGCGGCGCGCGGCGCCGATCCCGCGCGTGTCCGAATCGACCTCCGAGAGCGTGTCGCGCGTACCGAAAGCCGCCAGCTTGCGCACCGTCGCCTCCAGGCGCGCGGGCGAGATCTCGGCGAGCAGTGCGGCGATCGCCGGATCGGGCATCGCCGGGTCGGCGGCGAGCGCGGGAGCGGCGGCGAGCGCCACGCCCGCCAGGATGCAGTGCGGCTTCATGTCCGGATCCTCCTAGATGTATCCGCGGCAGTTGGCGGCGGCGCAGCGGCACGGCAGGCGCCCGCCGTGGTGGCTCGCGCCGTAGTCGACCGTGAGCTCCTCGCCGCGCGCGATGGCGCGGCGCGCGTAGAACTCCGCGCGCTTCGGCGTGCAGCGCATGAACGTGTTGGGCTCGCAGGAGTGGTTGATGAAGCGGAAGCCGCGCCGGCTCGCCGTGGCGTCGAGCGCGTGGCGCTCGAGCTCGACGATGGCGATCACCGGGCGCCCCTTCGCGCGCCGGCGCGCCTCGCGCAGCCCGATCACCTCGCCTTCGAACTCCCCGATCTTGGCGCGCGCGGCGATGGGCGCGCCCGCATACAGGCCCCGCCCGGTGATGCCGCTCGCGCGCACCTCGAGCGCGTCGTAGGTTCGCCGCCAGTCCTTCTTCATGTCCCGTGGCCTGCGTGATCCGCCATGATGCACCAGCCCGGCGATGCGGCGGAAACGCGCGCGCGAAGCTCCTGCCATAATCCGGCCAGGAGGAACCTGGATGAAGAAGGCCGACCTGGAAAAGCTCAAGGGCAAGCGCATCGCCGGCGGCGGGGCCCCCAGCGGGGTATCCGACCGTTTCGGGAAGGATTCCGCGGCGCCGTTCGACCGGCGCGAGCAGCGCGAGCGCGAGCGCGAGCAGGGCCTGGTGCCCTTCGCGGTGAAGCTGCACGGCGAGTTGGTGCGCGAGATCCACGCCGCGGCCAAGGCACGCGGCCTGGGGCTGAACGAGATCGCCGCGGAGCTGATCCGCAAGGGTCTCGCGGCGCGCAAGGATTGACCGCGCCCGACGCGGCCGCCCCGCGCCCGCGCAACGCGTGCGGCGCCTGACGCGATGGCCCTGAAGGCGACCATCTTCAAGGCGGAACTCGAGATCTCGGACCTCGACCGGGGCCACTTCGCCACCCACGCCCTCACGCTGGCCCGCCATCCGTCGGAGACCGATGAGCGGATGATGGTGCGCCTGCTCGCCTTCGCGATGAACGCCGACGAGGCGCTCGAATTCGGGCGCGGCCTGTCCGCGGAGGATGAGCCCGACCTCGTCCGGCGCGACCTCACCGGGGCCATCGCGCTGTGGATCGAGGTGGGGCTGCCCGACGAGCGCGAGGTGCGCCGGGCCGCGGGGCGCTCGGGCCAGGTGAAGGTCTATCCCTACGGCGGGCGCGCGGCGACGCTCTGGTGGAGCCAGAACGGCGCCGCGCTCGAACGCCTGGCCAACGTGAGCGTGGTCGAGATCCCGGAATCGGTGACGCAGCGCGCGGGCGCCCTCGCGCAGCGCTCGATGCGCCTCGCCTGCACGATCCAGGAAGGACAGCTGTGGCTTTCCGCCGGCGAGGCGGATACCCTGCACTTCGAGCCGGTGGTGCTCAAGGCGGGCACGCCCGGCGCGGGTCCGCGTTGACAGCCGACCCCTCCGGGCGCGACCATTCGAGCCATCCCCCCAGCCCGCCACATCAATAATCGGAGGAGTGAAATGTCCGCAATGACTGCACGCGCGCTCGTCGCCGCGTCCCTCGCGTGCGCCGCGCTCGTCGCCGCGCCCCCTGCCCTCGCCCAGACCGAGATCAAGATTCCGATCAAGGTGAACATCGACACCCTGCGCGGCAAGTACACGCAGGAATTCGGCGACGAGCTCGCCAAGGCCACCCACAACAAGTACAAGGCCGTGATCTACCCGGGCGGCCAGCTCTACGACGGCGGCAAGGCGGCCAAGGCCGTGCAGCTGGGCAACGTGCAGATGACCAACGAGCCGAACAGCGCGTTCACCTCGTATACGAAGAACGTGGACCTCATGGAGATCCCGTTCGGTTTCGCCAACCCGGACGAGTTCCAGAAGTTCCTCGAGGGGCCGAAGGCCGACGTCGTGCGCAAGGACCTCGAGAAGGCCGGCTTCCACGTGCTCACGTTTCTCGACGAGGGCCCGTTCGTGATCGGCACCAAGAGCGTGCTGATCGAGAAGCCCTCGGACTTCAAGGGGCTGCGCATCCGCACCTCCGGCCATCCGGTCGTCGTCGACGGCCTGAAGGGCATGGGCGCCTCCACCGCGAAGATCCCGCTGAACGAGGTGTACTCGGCCCTGCAGCAGGGCACCGTCACCGGCGTGTACACCACCTTCGACGCGTTCGTGAACGAGAAGATGGTCGAGGTGGCGCCGAACGTGATGATCATCCCCTCCTACGGCGCCTACATCTGGGTGGCCAACAAGGCCTGGTGGGAGGCGCAGCCCGCCGCCGACCGCAAGCTCATGGACGAGATCGCCTCGAAGCTGGGCAAGCGCTATCACGAGGCCATCTGGTCCGAGACGGACAAGTTCACCGAGGCGGTGAAGAAGGGCGGCGGCAAGGTGAGCGACCCGGCGAAGGATCCCGCCGCGATCAAGGCTTTCCGCAAGGCGCTCGAGCCGACGTACGACAAGGTGCGCGAGCAGTTCGGCAAGGACGTGGTGAACTCGATCCTGTCCTCGAAGTAGACGCGCGCGCGAGATGGTTCCGTTCCAGGACGGCGGCGGCGCGCCCGCCGCCGTCCGCTGGATCGCGAAGGCCGAGGTCGCCGTCGTCGGCGTGATCCTCGTCGTGTCGCTCGCCATCACGCTCACGACGATCGTCGAGCGCAACCTCGGCCACTCCACGGGCGACTGGAGCCTGAAGCTGCCCGAGCTCATGCTCGTGTGGATGACCTTTCTCGGCATGGGGGCGCTGGTGACCGAGCACGGCCACGTCTCCGCGGACATGCTGCTGCGGCGCCTGCCGCTGCGCGGCCAGCAGGTCGCCGAGAGCGCCTCGGCCGCGATCACCGCGGTGGTGCTGGCCATCATCATGGTGGGCGCGGTGTCCATCGTGCGCCAGCAGTTCGAGATCGGCGCCACCGACGAGGAGCTCGGCGGGGTCTCGGAGGCGCTCCTGCTGTCGATCATGCCGATCGGGCTCGGCATCACCATCCTGCATCTGCTGGTGGAGATCTACGTGATCTGGCGTCCCAGGCCCCGGCCTTGATCGCCGTCCCCTTCATCTTCCTGCTGGCACTGCTCGCGATCGGCACCCCGATCGGCCTGGCGCTGATCGTCTCCTCGGTGGTGACGCTCTACTGGCTGGGCCTCGCGCCGATCACCTTCATCCCGGACGTGCTCTCCGACAGCGTGGGCCACTTCACGCTGCTCGCCATCCCTTTCTTCCTGCTCGCCGCCGAGCTGCTGTCCGCCGGCGGGCTCATCGACCGCATCTTCGACCTCGCGCGGGCTCTCATCGGCCGGCTGCGCGGCGGCATGGGCGCCGCCTGCGTGGTCGCCACCGGCGTCTTCGCGGGCGTGCAGGGCTCGAGCGCCGCCGACGCCGCGGCGATCGGCAAGATCGGCGTGGCGGGCATGACGCGCGAGGGCTATCGACCGGGATTCTCCGCGGCGCTCATCGCGGCCTCCGGGGCCACGGCGATCCTCATCCCGCCCTCGATCGCGATGCTGATCTACGCCTCGATGGTGAACGTCTCGGTGGGGCGCATGTTCTTCGCCGGCATCGTGCCCGGCGTGATCAACCTGCTCGCCTTCCTGCTGTTCGTCGTCTGGCGCGCCCACGTCTACGGCTGGAAGCGCGACGACGCCGGCGCGATCGTCAGCATGTCGGACAAGCTCGCCGCCTTCCGGCGCGCCTTCTGGGTGATGATGCTGCCGGCGTTCGTCCTCTACGGCTTCTACTCGGGCGACCTCACCGCGACCGAGATTTCCACCGCCTGCGTGGTCTACTCCACCGTCGTGGCGGTGGTCTTCTACCGCAGCATCCGGTTGCGCGACCTGTGGCCGGTGCTGATGCAGACCGCACGCACGACCATCAACATCTTCACCATCATCGCGGGCGCGGTGCTGCTGTCGAAGGTGCTCACCTTCCTCAACGCCCCGCAGCTCATCTTCGGCTTCGTCGAGCGCCACCACCTGGGCCCGTGGGAGTTCCTGATCGTGGTGAGCGCGATCATGTTCGTCCTCGGGATGTTCATGGAGGCGGTGGCGCTCAACGTGATGACCACCCCGATCCTCGCGCCGATCGCGATGAAGCTGGGGATCGATCCCGTGCACTACGGCATCGTGCTCATCTTCAACATCGAGATCGCGCTGATCACCCCGCCCGTGGGGCTGAACCTGTTCGTGCTGGCCGGGGCGGCCAAGGTCCCGCTCGGGTCGATCTTCCGCGAGGTGGTGCCCTTCGTGCTGATCCTCATCGCGCTGCTGCTGGTGTGTATCTTCGTGCCCCAGCTGTCGCTGTGGCTGCCCGACCTCCTGCTGCCGGTGACCTGAGGGGCGCCGTCGCCTAACGTTGGTAGGTGCCCACGAGCTGCGCCTGCGCGACGATGTGGCCGCGCATCGCCAGGTCGAGCGCCGCCTTGTCCGGGCGGCCGAGGTAGGGCAGCGTGGTGTCGAGCGCGTACAGCTTGAAGAAATAGCGATGCCGGCCGATCGGTGGACAGGGGCCGCCGTAGCCCGTGCGGTTCCAGTCGTTAGCCCCCGCGCGCGCGCCTTCCGGGAGTGCGCTCGTGCCCTCGCCCAAGTCGCCGTCGACCGGCGGCAGGTCGTAGATTACCCAGTGGACCCACGTCATCTTGGGCGCCTTCGGGTCGGGCGCGTCGGGATCGTCGACGATGAGCGCCAGGCTCTTCGCGCCGGGCGGCACGCCGCTCCAGGCGAGCGGCGGCGAGATGCCCTTCCCGTCGCAGGTATACACCGCGGGTATCGGGCCGTGATCGGCAAACGCCGTCGAATGGATGTCCATCGTCGTTCTCCAGATCGCCCACGACCGCCTTGGAGCCCGGCGGGAACCTCGCTAGCATGGGCCACGCACTCCATTATGCGGCCAGGAAGCGGCCATGAACGCCGACCGGAACGTCACGGTGATCGCCCACATCGGCGGCGCGGGAGCCGGCGTGAATCGTGCTATTCTTCCTCGCGCACGATCGTCGAGCGGTGAAAGCGCAATCCCCTCCTTCGCCGCTGCGCGCAGCAGCTCGATGCGCCGCTCGGTACCCATTTCCGATCATCATGATCGACCCCGACCCCGGTGGTCGAGAGGAGCCCCACGCAATCCATGAAACCCAACTACGCATTCGCCAAACGCCAGCGGGAACTCGCCAAGAAGCAGAAGAAGGAAGCGAAGAAGCAGCGCGCCGCCGAACTGGCCAAGGCCGCCGAGCCCACCGAACCCGTCGAGGCCTCCGAGCCCGCGCCGGGCACCGATTCACCGGACGATCCCCGCGCGGCGTAGGCGCCACCCCGGGCTGCGCCCGCCGCGGCGCGCAGTAAGCGGGGTCCGCGCCCGATAGCTCCCGGCTCGTGGCGACCATCGAGATCCGCGAGGAGCGCGGGGTTCGCTACCTGCATTTCGGCTCGCCCTGGATCCAGGGGGCGATGCGCATCTCCCGTCCCTGGTCCCTCGAGCTCGAGTACACGCGGCAGTTGATGATGCCGCTGCTGCTGCGCGCGCGGCCCGACTGGCCCGGCAGCGTGCTGCAGGTCGGCCTCGGCGCGGCCTCGATCACGCGTTTCCTCCACCGCCACCGTCCCGAGGCCCGCCTCACGGTGGTGGAAATCCTCCCGCAGGTCGTCGCCGCCGCGCGCCAGTTCTTCCGGCTCCCGGACGAATCCCAGCGCCTGCGCATCGAGATCGGCGACGGCCACGAGTACGTGGCGGCCTCGAAGCGGCGCTTCGACCTCATCGTGGTCGACGGCTTCGACGCCGAAGGCCGCCCGGGCATGCTCGACACCTTGCCCTTCTACCTGCTTTGCCGCGCGCGCCTCGGCGTGCGCGGCATGGTCGCGATCAACCTGCTCACCCGGCGCCGCGGCGTCGACGCGAGCGTGGCGCGCATCCGCGAGGCCTTCGACGATCGCGTCCTGGTGCTGCCCGTCACCGAGGCGGGCAACACCGTCGCGCTCGCCGCGGCGGGTGAGCCGATCCGGGAGTCCCTCGAGGAGCTGCGCGCCAGCGCCCGCGGGCTGCGGGAGCAGACCGGCCTCGACCTGGGACCGACTGTCGCGCGGCTCGCACGGCCCGTCGAGCTGGGTTAGGCCGCGCGCGGCGCCAGCCGCCCGTCCCGAGCGATCATGGCCGCAGCCCTGGCGGCCCCGCCCCGGAGATTGACGCATGTTAATTTCATTTGCGTCCGGAATTAACACTTGCAATACTGTGGGCGGGAACGCCATCCGGGCGCAGCCCCATCCGATCCAACCAAAGGAACCCACATGAACCAGATCAAGCGGGCAGGTGAATTTTCGAATGAAATCGCGCAGGAGCTGGACGAGATCCGCGCCGTGGCCGCCGGGGCCGAGCAGGAACTGCGCACGCTGCGCGACCTCGAGATGGGGTGGGTCGCCGGCGGCGGCGACTCGATTCCGCTCTGGTAGGCGGTCGTCGTGGTACCGCGCGAAGCGGCGGTCGCTAGCGGGTGACCGCCGCCTTTTCGCGCGCGGGAACGGTAGATTTCGCGGCCGCCTTGCCCGGGCGCGGGAGGGACAGGTCGTGTCCCAGCGGACGCACGCCCATCGCTTCGAGCTCGCGGCGCACGCTTTCGGCTTCTGCCCAGACCGCTCCGGCGGTGGCGCGCGCGCGATCGAAATCCCGGCGCGCCTTGTACGCGTAGTAGAGCGCCACGATCGCGAGCTGCCGGACGGCCGGTCCGCGCCCGCTTTCCCCCGCGAGCCCGTGCAGGACGGACAGGCCCGCGCCGTTGCCCGCATCCAGCGCATCGCGCAGCGCGCGCAGCAGGCTCGCTTCGCGCGTGGATATCCCGGCGGCGCCCTTGCGCTTGTCGGCCAGGCGCGCCATGAGCTTGTCGGCCGCGCCCGTGTAGCCACCGATCAGCAACAGGCAATCGAGCAGCACCGCGTCGGACGGGGCATCGGCGAGCAGGCGCTCGGCCGCGTCCTGGTCGTGGAGCGCCTTGCCGCGGGCGAAGTCGCCCTTGAGCAGGGCATTCCACAGATCGCGCGACTGGGCACGGCGGGCGGCCGATTTCTCGTCGAGCGGCGTGCCCTTCAGGCGCAGGCCCACTTCCCACATGTGCCCATAGGGGCCGAGGAAGGAGCCCATCGCGCCCAGTGCGGCGTACAGGCCCTCGTCGAGCGCCATGTCGCCGAAGACCGCGCCGGAGTGGACCTCGCGCGGCGGCCGCGCGGCCGCCGCGGCCTCGTACGTCTTCACGCGTCCCAGGTGCCAGATCACGGCCTGGGTCTTGTTGCGCACGCCGATCGCCCGGTAGAGGTTGTGCAGGTACACGCGCATCGTGCCCTCGCTGTAGCCGAGCTTGCGGGCGAGGATGCGGGCGGAAGCCCCCTCGGAGAGGAGCTGCAGCATCCGCTCGCTCCTGGCGTCCATCGTGGTCGGCTTCATCAGACGAACCCCCTGTCTTCCTGCAGCGCGTTCACCATTTCCTGGAACTCCTCCATTCCCGAATTCGACGACAGGTCCATGCCCAGATCCTCCGTTTCCTCCCGGATCAGCCCGTCGAAGCGCGCGACGAGCTCCGGATCGAATTGCGTTCCCGCGTGGCGATGCAGCTCGCCCAACGCCTGGTCCATCGTCTTCGCGCGTCCCGCCCCGAGGCCGCAGACCATCGCATCGTAGGCGTCGGCGACCGCGCACATCCGCGCGGCGAGCGGAATGAGCTTGCCGCCGACGCGCTCGGGATAGCCCGCGCCGTCCCAGTGCGCATGGTGATAGCGCGCGATCTCGCGCGCCAGGAAGACGCGCGGATGGCGGTCGTCGCGCAGGATCTCGGCGCCGGCGTCCACGTGGCGGCGCACGAGGCTGCGCTCGGCGTCGCTGAGCGGGCCCTTGCGGCCGAGGATCTCCTCGGGCACCGAAAGCATGCCGATGTCGTGCAGCTCGGCGGCGAAGCCGATCTCGAGGGAGCGCAGCGGGTCCATGCCGTGGGCCATCGCGAGCGCCTTGGTGAGCGCCCCCACGCGCTTGCCGTGCCACCCGGACTTGTCCATGCGCAGCACGGCGCTCACGCCCAGGCGTTCGAGTGCGCTCCAGCCCTCGGGCTGATCCGCCGGAGCCACTTTCGACACCAGCCGCGCCCGCGCCTGCTCCTGCTCGAGGTCGAGCGCGGTCCGCGCCCGCGCCGGCAGGCTCGCAAGCTCGACGTGCTCTCGCGCGCGCTCGATCGCCGAGCGGTACACGTGGTCCGAAAGCTCGCCCAGGCGCAGCAGCGCGCGCTCCGAATTGCCCGCCGTCTCCTCGGCGTGGATCACGCACGCGAGCGTGTCGCGCAGCGCCGCGGGGACTTCGCGCGCGCGGCTGAGCGCCTGCTCGAGCCTCGTGAGCGCCACGTCGGTGCGTCCGATCGCCAGCTCGTGCACCGCGCGCGCCGTTTGCGCCGCGATGAGCGCACGCGGGGTGCGCAGCTCGTCCGCGAGCGCGAGCGCCTCGGTGACATGGGGAGCGGCCTCCTCGAATTGACCCAGGGCGACCAGCAGGCGCACGACGTTGCGCCGCACCAGGAGCGCCGCGTGCCGGTCCTGGTCGTGGCCCTGTTCTTCGAGCGCCCTATACCCGAACCGGAGCCCTTCCTCGTAGGCGCCAACCTGAAAGAGACTTTCCGCCAGGTTTCCGTGGGCCGCGTAACGCTCGACCACCGCGTCGGGCTTGCCTTCCAACAGATTCAACGCACGCTGATAACAGCGGCCCGCCAGCTCGTAATTGCCCGCGATTCCCATCGCCATGCCGATGTTGTTCCACACCCGGGCCATTTCCACGGGATCTCCCGCGGCGAGGCGCAGCGCCCGCACGTGGTGCTCGATGGCCCCGACGATGTCGGCGGTATCGGCGGAAAGCAGCCCGCAGGCGGTCGCCGCGCGGCGCTCGAGCGCGGGATCGCGGGCAATCGCGGATTGCGCGAGGACCGCCCGGGCGAGCGGGAGGGCATCACCCGAGCGCGCGTTGGCGTACAGGCGCCGGCAGAGCGACAGGGCCGCGTCGACCACTTCGGGCACCTGCGCGGATGGCAGCGGTTCCTGCAGGCGGTGCACGAAGGGCATCAGCAGCCGGCCCAGCTCGCCGCGACCCAGCGTCGGGAGACGATGCTCCAGGCCCCGGAGAGGCTCGAGGTCGGATGCCGAAAGGAGGGAGGGGCCGGTTTGGGCCATTGCCTCGGGCTAATGCGCGTTAAGGTGACCGATTGTACCGATTAGGGCCCCTCCGGGCCAACCGCGGGATTGTTACCGATTTAACGCCTCCATCGCCCGGGCGGCGTAGCGATTGCCGGCGGCGGCGCCGGGCGGCAGGGCGCGATCGATGCGCGCGAGCTCGTCGGGTGCGAGCATCACGTCGATCGCCGCCACGTTCTCCTCGAGGTACTTGCGCCGCTTGGTTCCCGGAATGGGAACGACGTCGCGTCCGCGGGACAGCACCCACGCCAGGGCGAGCTGGGAGGGCGTGCAGCCCTTGGCGGCCGCGAGCGCCGTCACCTCGTCGAGCAGGCGCAGGTTCTGCGCGAAGTTCTCGCCCTGGAACCGCGGCGAGTTGCGCCGGTAGTCGTCCGGATCGAGGTCCTCGACGGACTTGATGCGCCCGGTGAGGAAACCCCGGCCCAGGGGGCTGTAGGGTACGAAGCCGATGCCCAGCTCGCGCACCGTGGGCAGGATCCCGTCCTCCGGCTCGCGGCTCCACAGCGAGTATTCGGTCTGCAGCGCGGCGATCGGATGCACCTTGTGGGCGCGCCGGATGGTCGCGGGCGCGGCCTCCGAGAGCCCCAGCCAGCGCACCTTGCCTGCGCGCACGAGGTCGGCCATGGCGCCCACGGTCTCCTCGATCGGCGTGGCCGGATCGACGCGGTGCTGGTAGTACAGGTCGATCACGTCGACGTTCAGCCGCGCGAGGCTCGCTTCGCAGGCCCGGCGCACGTATTCCGGCCTGCCGTTGACCCCGCGGAAGCTGCCGTCCTCGCCGCGGACGTTGCCGAACTTCGTGGCGAGCACCACGCGGCCGCGGCGCCCGCGGATGGCGCGCCCGACGAGCTCCTCGTTGGCCCCGACCCCGTACATGTCGGCCGTGTCGAGGAACGTGACGCCGAGCTCGATCGCGCGGTGGATGGTCGCGATCGACTCCGCCTCGTCGCGTGCGCCATAGAACTCCGACATCCCCATGCACCCGAGCCCGATGGCCGAGACCTCCAGGCCGGCCCCCAGCTTGCGCGTCTTCATGTCCATCCCCGATCGCCAAAGAGATAGCGACACCGATTGCAGGTTCGCGTTCCCCGTGCCGCGCCGGACCCTGGAACGGGCCCGCGCGCCCGGCATGCCTCGTTCCATGCCCCAAGAACTCTGCGCCATCGCCCCAAAACAAATGATTTGTTGCACTGCAACATAGCCCCCCATATTGCATCCAAGGAGATCCGGGGCGTGCGCGAGCCGCGACCGGCGCCCCCACCGAAAGGAACATCGCAATGAGCAAGCAGCAACCGTATCCCGACTATGCCGACCTTCAGGCGAACATCAGGGCGAACATCGAGCAGGCCCGCGCGCAACGCGCGGCCTACCTCGGAGCGTTGATTTCCGGCGCGGCCCGCGCGTTCGCGCGCCGCCTCGCGAGCTACGCCGCCCTCTTGCGCGAAGGCTACCGCAGCGAGCGGGAGCCTGCACGCGCTCCCGCGCACAAGACGCTGCGCAAATGGGCCGGCATCCATTGACTCGAACCGCAGGTCCTCGCACCCGCGCGCGGCGCTGACGCCCCGCCCGCACCCGTAGCCAGGCGTCCACCGCGCCCGCGGCACATCACCTACCCGGGAATCGGTCCGGCCGGGTTCCATGCGCTGCACGCTCTCGACTGGGGCCGGCGCGCGAACGGGCGCGTCGTCGTGTGCGCCCACGGCTACAGCGGCAATGCGCACGACTTCGATTTCCTCGCGCGCGCTCTTTCGCGGCACGCGCGCGTGATCTGCCCGGACGTGGCGGGCCGCGGGCGCAGCGCGTGGCTCTCCTCGCCGCTCGCCTACCACTTCGGGCAGTTCCTCGCCGATTTCCGCACGCTGCTCGCGCACGCGGGCGCGAAGGAGGTCGACTGGATCGGAACCTCGATGGGCGGGCTGCTCGGCCTGCTGCTCGCCGCGCAGCCGGGGAGCCCGATCCGCAGCCTCGTCATGAACGACGTGGGAGCCTACGTGCCCCTCGACGCGCTGCGGCACATCGCTCGCAACCTCGAGGCGCCGGCGCGCTTCGCCTCGCCCGCGCAGGTGGAGGAGCACCTGCGCCGGACCCACCGCGACTGGGGCGAGCTCACGGGCGAGCAGTGGGCGCATCTCGTTCGCCACGGCTGCATCCGCACCGAGGACGGCTACCGCCTGCACTACGATCCGCAGATCACGCAGCCGATGCACGCGCTGGCGTTCGCGCCGGGATTGTTCTTCTGGGACGCGTGGTACCGGGTGCGCTGCCCGGTGCTGCTGATCCGCGGCGAGCGCTCCGACGTATTCCCCGCCGCCGTCGCCGCCACGATGCTCAAGGTGAAGCCTCGCGCCGAGCTCGCCGAGATCGCGGGTGCCGGCCACGCGCCCGCGCTGATGTCCCCCGCGGAGATCGACCTCGTGGAAGCGTTCGTGCTCGAGGCCGCCGCGGGGAGCGCCGGCGCCGCGAGGATTCCCGCGCGCGCACCGGCGCCGTCTCCCATGCCGGCCTGACGACGAGGGGATCGATAGAATCGGGTCCATGGAAGGGCCATTGCACGTCGTCTTCGGCTCGGGCCAGGTGGGACATCCCCTGGCCGGGCGCCTGCTCGCACAGGGCCACCGGGTGCGCGTCGTGCGCCGCTCCTCGGCGGCGGCTCCCCCGGGCGCCGAGCTGATGTCGGGCGATGCCGCGGACCGCGACTTCTGCATCCGCGCGGCGAGCGGCGCGGCGGTCGTCTACCACTGCATGAATCCACCCTACTTCGCCCGCATCTGGGCGCAGCTCGTCCCGCGCTATCTCGACAACCTCATCGCGGCGGCGGGCGCCGCGCGAGCGCGCCTCGTCGTGCTCGACAACCTCTACATGCTCGGACGCCCCGGGGGCAAGCCGCTCGACGAGGACACGCCCATGCGCCCGACGAGCCGCAAGGGCGAGGTCCGGGCGCAGGCCGCGCAGCGCCTGTTCGAGGCGCATCGCCGCGGCGAGGTCCGCGCCGTGTGCGGCCGCGCGTCGGATTACTACGGGCCGGGCGGCGGGCAGGGCACGCACCTGGGCGACTTCTTCTGGAAGGACGCCCTCGCCGGCAAGACGGGGCGCGTGCTGCTCGATCCCGACGCCATCCACACCTACCACTTCATTCCCGACGTGGCGGCGGGACTGCAGATCCTGGGCGCGGCGCCGGACGACGCGCTCGGCGCCGCTTGGATGCTGCCGTGCCAGCCGGCGGAGTCGCTGCGCGATCTGGTCGGTCGGATGTCGCGGCTGCACGGCAAGCCGCTCGCGGTGGAGGCCGTGCCCGCGTGGATTCTCGCGACGGCCAAGTGGTTCGTCCCGCTCCTGCGCGAGATCGACGAGATGCGCTACCAGTGGGACGAGCCCTTCGTCGTCGACGACCGGCGTTTTCGCGCGCGCTTCGGCGTCGCTCCGCTGGATCGTGACACCGCCGCGCGCCAAACGCTCGACTGGGCCGTGGCCACCTACGCTCGCGGCGCAACCGCATCCTCCTAGCCGCGCGGCGCGGCAGCGGCTCAGGCCGATGCGTCGATTCCCGCGAGCGCCGCGCGGATCGCGTCCTCGTCGCCGGGCCGAACGAGCCGCGCCACTTCCCGGCCGGCGTCCAGGAAGACCAGGGTGGGCCAGAGCTTCACCCGGAACGAACGTCCCAGCCTCCGACCGCTCGCGTCGTGGATCTTCAGGTGGCGCACACGGGTATGCGCGGAGAGCGCCGCGGCGATGAGCGCCTGCGCCGCCCTGCAGTGGCCGCACCAGGGGCTGCCGAACTCGAGCAGGGTCGGGCCCGCGAGCCGGTCGATCTCCTCGCGCGCCGGTTCGCTCGCCTCGTAGTGCTCCGTCATCGCCGCATCGCCGCGGGCCGGCGCGGGCGTCAGGCCGCGGCCGCGCCCGGGCGCAGCGCGAGGATGATCGCGCCGATTCCGGCGAGCATCGCTGCGCACGCCACCAGCCAGCCCACGAAGGGGACGCGCACCAGCAAGGCGAGCACCAGCACCGCGAGGATCGCGGCGGCGATCCGCGAGCCCGTGCGCGCAGCCGCATCGGCCTTGAAGCGGCGCAGCGCGACCTCGCCGAGCGCGACGGCCGTGGCCGCGTAGCCCACCAGCAGCAGCGCGAGGTACGCGAGGATCGTGAGCAGCGCGAGCGGGATCCCGATGATCGTGATCATGAGGACCATCGCGGCGAACGGGATGCACACGAAGGCGATGAATCCGAAGAGCAGCGCCAGCCAGGGATGCGCTCGCAGTCCGGCGCTGATGCGCTCCGAAGCCGCGGGCAGCGCGCCGACGAGAAGCGCGGCGAGCACCATCATGCCCGCGGTCCACACCCATCCGCCGCCGCGGTGGCGGTGCACGCGCCAATAGCTGCCGCGCGGGCGCTCGAATCGTTCGGCCCCGCCGGCCACCTGCGCGCCCGGGTCGCGGCGCAGCTCGTCGGCGGCGTAGCGCAGCTTGCCGCCGATGCGCGCCCGGGGGCCGAGCTCGAGATGGCCCGCGGTCGCGATGACGTCGCCCTCCACCGGCCCGTCGAGGTACACGGTTCCGCCCGCGGCCAGCAGCGAACCTTTCACCGCGCCCTCGACGCGCACCTCGCCGCCCGCGAGGGTGGCGTTGCCAGTCACCTGGCCGCGAGAGCCGAGCTCGACTTGCCCGCCGGCGACGCGCGCGTTGCGGCCCACCGTCGCGTCGATGGTCACCTGCCCGCCGGCGGCGTACACGCCGTTGCCGACGTTGCCGCCCACGCGAATGTCGCCGCCGGCGACGAGCGCGTCCCCGCTCACCGGCGCCTCGATCTCGACCCGTCCCCCGGCGGCGATGAGATCGCCGGCAACGGCCCGATCGACGCGCGCGACGCGCCCGGCCACGAATTGATCGTTGCCGAAAGCCTGCCCCACCTGTGGGTCGTCCCAATCGGCCGCCTGCGCGCCCACGCACACGCAGCACATCGTGAGGCACGCCATGAGTCCGAGGGAGCGCGGCATGGTGGTTTCCCGTTTCCTTGCGACGGCGCGATGACCCATTATCGCGCTCCCGGCGCCGAGGACAAGCGCAGCCCTTGCGTCAGAAGGGTTCCCTGAACGGGCGCAGGTCGATCTCGTGGGACCAGGCGCTCCTGGGCTGCACATGCAGGCGCCAGTACGCCTCGGCCACGGCATCGAGGTCGAGCAGTCCGTCCTCGCCGCGCTCGCGCACGAGCTCGGGACGCCCGCTGCGCAGGCGTTCGCCGTTCAGGCCGCCGTCGATCACGACGTGGGCTACGTGGATGCCCTGGGGTCCGAATTCCCGCGCCATGCTCTGCGCGACCATCCGCAGCCCCGCCTTGGCCGCGGCGAAATGGGCGAATCCGGGCCGCCCGCGCAGGCTGGCGGAGGCTCCGGTGAAAAGTACCGTGCCGCGCCCCAGCGGCGCCAACCTGCGCGCCGCCTCGCGGCCCACCAGGAAGCCGCCGAAGCAGCACACGCGCCAGTGGTCCTCGAACGCGCGCGACGAGAGCTCGCGGAAATCGGCGCGCTCGTTGATGCCCGCGTTGTACACGACGAGTCCCGCCGGTGCGCGCGCGCCGTCGGCTCGCATCGCAAGATCGAACAGTCCCGCCACGTCGGCCTCGACGGTCGCGTCGCACGCCACCGCTTCGGCGCTCCCGCCGCAGGCCGCGATCGTCCGCGCCACCTGCTCGAGGCGCGGCGCGGTCCGGCCGGCCGCGAGCACGTGGCAGCCCTCGGCAGCGAAGCGGCGGCACAACGCCGCGCCGAGGCCGCGCTCGGCTCCCACGCCGACCACCACCGCGGTGGGCCGGTTCATCGGCCCTCCGTCCCCGCGGGTTTGCCGAGCCGCTCGACGCGATTCTCGAGCTCCCCGATGTAGGCGGCCATCGCGGATTCCGTGCGCTCGAGCGCCGCGCCGAAATCGCCGTCGAGCTTGTCCAGCCTCGCCTCGAGACGGCCGAGGGACTCGGTCGACTGCGCGCGCAGCTTCGGCAGCTCCGCGTCGAGGAAAGCGCGCAGCTCGGTGAAGCGCGACGCCTCGGCCCGGTCCGCGAGCTCGCGTTGCGCCTGCAACTCGCGCGCGTAGCGCCGGGCATCGACGAGCCGCGTTCCCTGCAGGTAGACCACCGCGGCGAGGAAGAGCGCCGTGAGGATCGCGACGAAGCCCAGCATGATCAGCCCGAGGGGCGCATGGACCGTGGCGACCACCAGCGAAAGCGTGGTGGGCGCCATGAACGCGGTCCAGTTGAGCGCGGCGAAGAGCGCTAGCACGGCCAGGACCAGAACGACCATCACCGTCCTGAGCGACATGGTGCCCTCCCGTGGGGCATGGCCAGGGGCGTAGTATCACACTTCGCAGATCGCTTGAATCGCGCCGCCGCGCGCCCCGCGCGTCATCGGGCCGGCGTCGCGCGGGAATTTCGCCGGAACCATTCCGGCGCGGCCCGGTCCCTGGTGGACGGCCGCACGGACACCCACAACGAAGCCAAAGGGCCACGGGAGATGAATCCGCTGTTCACTTTCACCAGCAATCCCTGGATCGATTTCACGCTCGCGATCGTGGTCGCGATCCTGGTCGCGCTCGCCGTGCACGCGGTGGGCGCCGCCGCGCTCGTGCGCTTCCTGCGCTCGAGCCCGTCCATCTCGGTGCTCGTGCGCCACGCCCGCGCGCCGGCACGCTGGATCCTGGTGTTGCTCGCGCTGCAGGCAGTCTTCGAGGCGGCGTCCCCGGAGCTCACGAGCCTCGCGGGGTTGCGCCACGTCGCGACGCTGCTGCTCATCGTGTGCGTCACCTGGCTCGCGGCCGCGGCCGTCGACGCGCTCACCGAGATCGTGCTCCTGCTCAATCCCTCGGACGTCGCCGACAACCTGCACGCGCGCCAGATGCGCACGCAGGCCAACGTGATCGGGCGCACGCTCAAGGTCTTCGTGCTGATCTTCGGCGTGGCGGCCGCGCTCAGCACGTTCCCCAGCGTGCGCCAGTTCGGCACGACGCTGCTCGCCTCGGCCGGAGCGGCGGGGATCATCGTCGGCTTCGCGGCGCGCCCCGTGCTGGGCAACGTGCTCGCGGGGCTGCAGATCGCCCTCACGCAGCCGATCCGCATCGACGACGTGCTCATCGTCGAGGGCGAATGGGGGCGCGTGGCGGAGATCACCGGCTCCTACGTCGTGTTCCAGATCTGGGACGAGCGGCGCCTGATCGTGCCGCTGCAGTGGTTCATCCAGAACCCGTTCCAGAACTGGACCCGCACCTCCGCGCAGATCATCGGCAGCGTGTTCTTCTGGGCCGACTACCGCATGCCGGTGCCGAAGCTGCGCGAGGAGTTCCTGCGGCTGTGCAAGCAATACCCGGAGTGGGACGGCCGCGTCGCCTCGCTCGACGTGACCGACTCGAACGAGCGGGCGATGCAGGTGCGCGTGATCGCTTCCTCCGCGGACGCGAGCAGGAACTGGGACCTGCGCTGCAAGCTGCGCGAGGCGTTGATCGAGTTCATGCAGCGCGAATATCCCGCGCACCTGCCGCGGATTCGCGCCACGGCCGAGGTCGAGGCGATCCCGGGCGCAGGCGGCGAGCTCGCGGCGCGCTAGGCGCGGGCGCCTCAGAGCGGCACGGGGCTGTCGCCGGTGTTCTGGGCCGGCCGGGCGCCGGGCGCCGGGAAGGCGCGCAGGTCGCGCGCGATCGCCGCGCGCAGGAAAGAGTCCACCCACCAGAAGACGTCCTGGCGGCGGATCGAGCGGCGCATCCCGCGCATGCGCGCCACGCGCTCGGCCTCGGGCATGGCGTGCGCGGCGCGGATGGCGTTGGCCACGCCCTGCACGTCGTAGGGATTCACCAGCACCGCCCCGGCGCCCAGCTGCTCGGCCGCCCCCGCGAACTCCGACAGGATCAGCACGCAATCCTCCTCGATGCTGCACGCGCAGTATTCCTTGGCGACGAGGTTCATGCCGTCCTTGAGCGGGGTGATGAGCGCGATGTCCGCGGCCCGGTAGTAGGCGAAGAGCTCCACGCGCGAGAGGCTCCGGTACTCGTACCACACCGGCACCCATCCGCCGGGGCGCGCGAAGGCCCCGTTGATGCGGCCCACGAGCTGCTCGATCTCGGACTTCATCCGGTGGTATTCGGGGATGTCCTCGCGGCTCGGCACCACCACCTGGATCAGCGAGACGCGCCCGCGGATGTCGGGATAGCGCTCGAGCAGGTCCTGGAACGCCTTCAGGCGCAGCGTGATGCCCTTGGTGTAGTCGAGGCGGTCGACGCCCAGCACGAGCTTGCGCCGCGGCAGGAGCGCATGCAGCTCGCGCGCCTTGGCCTCGACCTCGCCCGACACCGCGGCGCGCATGAAGGCGTTGTAGTCGATGCTGATGGGAAAGGCGCCGATGCGCACCACCCCGTGCGGCGTGCGCGCGCTCACGACCGCGCCCCGTCCCTCGATCTTCGCCTCCTCGCCCAGCGCCTCGATGCACGCCACGAAGTTGCGCCGGTCGCGCATCGTCTGGAAACCCACCAGGTCGTAGCGCAGCAGCGCCTCGAGCAGGGGCTTGCGCCACGGCAGCTTGAGGAACACGTCGGGCGACGGGAACGGGATGTGCAGGAAGAACGCGAGGCGCGCCGCCGTGCCGAGCGCGCGCAGCTCGCTCGCCACGTTCATCAGATGGTAGTCGTGCACCCAGACGAAATCCCCGCGCGTGGCGCGCGCCGCGATCGCCTTGGCGAACTTGCGGTTCACCGCGCAATAGGTGCGCCAATACGCCGGATCGAAGTTGCAGAGCGACGGCAGGTCGTGGAACAGCGGCCAGATGATCTCGTTGGAGAATCCGAGGTAGAAATTGCGCACCTCCTCCTCGTCGAGCGGCACCGCGCCGAGCGTGTATCCAGCGGCGGCGCCGGCCTGGGCGAGCGCCGGGGCGAAGTCGCGCACCGGGCCCGCGGCGCCGGGCCAGCCGATCCACGTGCCCCCGCGATCGCGCAACACGGGCAGCAGCGCCGTGACGAGCCCGCCGCTGCCGGGCTCGGCGTGCCAGCGCCCGCCCGGCGCGCGCCGGAACGCGAACGGCAGCCGGTTCGACACGACGATGAGGCGTGAGCGGGCGCGCGGGCGCGCGCCGCGCGTCAGCGCGCTCGCTCGGGCTCGCACCATCGCCGCAGGAATTCGACCAGCTCGCGTGGCGGCACGAGCCACAGATCGGCGAGCGTCTCGCGCAGCTCCGGGCGCACCAGCACCGCCAGCCCGCGGTTCTTGATCGCGGCGAACGCGTCCTCGTCCGTATAGTCGTCGCCCAGGTACGCGCACACGGTGCCGGGCCCGCTCTCGGCGAGCACTTCCTTCACCGCGTCGCCCTTGTTGCGGCCGCGCACGCGCAGCTCCATGCCGCCCTCGAACTCGAGCATCTCGAGCTGGTCGTGGCTCATGTCGTCCCAGACGCGCCGCAGCCGGTCGCGCAGCCCCGGCACGGCCGCCTCGGGCACGCCGCGCCAGTGCACGGCCACGCTCGCCACCTTCGGCTCGACGCGCACCCCGTGCATCTCGAGGCGCCGCGCGGGCGTCTCGGCGAGCTGCAGCTGGCGGCGCGCCTCGGTGGCCGGGGCGTAGTCCACGCGCTCGCCTTGCGCGGTGCGCCGCTCCCAGCCGTGCGCCGCCCATACCTCCGAGTGGCGGATGCGGGCGAGCGCCACGCGCAGGTCCGCGAAGCGCCGCCCGCTCACCACGACCACCCGCGTCGTGCCCCGCTCCACGGCCTTGTTCAATATGTCGGCCACCTCGGGATAGGGCAGCGCGCGCTCCGGCAGGCGATGGAAGGGCGCGAGCGTGCCGTCGTAGTCGAGCAGCAGCACCCTATGGCGCGCCGCGCGCACGTCGCGATGGAATCGCTCGAGGTCGAGATCGGGGTTCAGGACTTGCATGCTGCTCAGGCCTCCCGTGGGCTTCTTCCGCCATTATCCGACAAGCCGGGCATGGCGCGGGAAAGCGGTGCGCGTGTGCCGGCAGCACGACTATGGCATCAGCCGGTACCCCACCGCCGTCTCGGTGAGCAGGTGGCGCGGGTTGGCCGGATCGGCTTCGAGCTTCTGGCGCAGGTTGCCCATGTAGATGCGCACGTAGTGATGGTGATCGACGTGCGAGGGCCCCCAGACCTCGCGCAGGATGAACCGGTGGGTGAGCACGCGCCCGGCGTTCGCGATCAGCAGCTGCAGCAAGCGGTACTCGACCGGCGTGAGGTGCACCAGCTCGCCGTCGCGCTTCACGCTCCTGGCCGCAAGGTCGACCTCGACGTGTCCGAAGCGAAACGGGCCCGCGACCGCGCCGGGCGGCGCGTTGCGTCGCCGCAGCGCGACGCGCGTGCGTGCCAGCAGCTCGGCCACGCCGAACGGCTTGGTGAGGTAGTCGTCCGCCCCGGCATCGAGGGCGCGGACCTTGTCGGTCTCCTCCACGCGCGCCGAGAGCACGATGATCGGCATCCCGGACCACTTGCGCACGCCGCGGATGAAGTCGCTGCCGTCGCCATCGGGAAGGCCGAGGTCGAGGACCACGAGGTCCGGCTTCATCGTGCCGGCGTCGACCAGGCCCTCGCGCATCGTGGACGACTCGCGCACCACCCATCCCTCCGCTTCGAGCACGGTGCGCACGAAGCGGCGGATCTCCGCCTCATCCTCCACCAGGAGCGCCACCGGCGCGGGCACCTCAGCCGGCCTCGGGCGCCGGCGGGGGCGTGCCCAGCGGGAGCGTGAACGTGAAGCGCGCGCCGCGCGCGCGCCCCTTCTCCGCGCGGATCGTTCCGCCATGGGCCTCGACGATCGCGCGGCAGATCGCCAGGCCCAGCCCCACGCCGGGCGTGGCCGACTCGGCCTCGCCGCGCACGAACTTCTCGAACATCGCCTCCTCCTGGCCCGCCGGGATTCCCGGACCCTCGTCGGACACGCTCACTTCCAGGCGCCCGTCGGCGACGCTCGCGGCGATGGCGATGGGCGTGCCCGGCGGCGTGAACTTGGCGGCGTTCTCGAGCAGGTTCGCGAGCACACGCTCGATGAGCGCCGCGTCCATCTCGACCAACGGCAGGCCGGCGGGCAGCTCGACCGTCACGGGATGGGAGGCGAGCGCCGCGGCGAGGCCGCCGCGCGCGCTGCCCACGATCTCCTCGACCAGGTGCCACTGGCGGTTGAGCCGTACCTCGCCGCTCTGGATGCGCGCCATGTCGAGCAGGTTGTTCACGAGCGCGATCAGCCGGCGCGCCTGGCCGCCCATGGAATCCGCGATGCGCGCCTGCGCCTCGGAGAGGGGCGGGCGGGTGAGCGAGAGCGATTCCGCGAGGCCCAGCAACGCCGCGAGCGGCGTGCGCAGGTCGTGGGAGAGCGCGGCTAGCAGCGAATTGCGCAGCTGCTCGGATTCGATCTTCACCAGCGCGTCGCGCGCCACGTCGACGTAGTGCACGCGCTCGAGCGCGATCGCGGCGAGCGCGGCGAAGGTCTCGTACTGCTGGCGCTGCTCGGGGATGAGCAGGTCCCGGGAGCGCTCGGGGCGGATCGCCAGCACCCCGCGCGTGCCCATCGGCGCGCGCAGCGGCAGGAACAGGTGCTCGTTGCTCGACAGCGTGTCGGTGCCCGCGCCCGCGGCCTGCGCGCGATCGTAGGCCCATTGCGCGGTGGCGATGTCCGCCGGGTTCTTCATCCCGCTCCCGCCGGGCGCATGCAGGATCCCGCGCGCGTCCGGCACGAGCACCGCCACCCGTGCGCGGAAGGCGCGCGCCATGAACGACTCGGAGACCTCGATCACCTGGCCGGCGGTGAGCAGGCCCGCGAGGTCGCGGGCGAACTCGTAGAGGGTGCGCGCGCGCTCCTCGCGGTGGCCCGCGATGCGCGCCTGGAAGCGCACGCCGGCGGTGAGCTGTCCCGTGATGAGGCCCACCGCCAGCATCACCGCGAAGGTGAGCAGGTACTGCACGTCGCTCACGGCGAAGGTGTAGCGCGGGGGCACAAAGAAGAAATCGAAGGCCGCTACGCTCACGATCGAGGCGAGGACCGCCGGCCCCCGGCCCCATTGCGCGCCCACCAGCACCACGGTGAGCAGGAACAGCATCACGATGTTGGCCAGGTCGAAGGTGGGATAGAGCACCGCGGCCGCGGCCGTGGTCGCGAGGCAGGCGGCGAGAGTGAAGGCATAGCGCGCGCGCCGTTCCGCGGCCTTCGGCGACGGCGCCTCGATCGCCGCGGCACTGGGCAGCGGCGCGCCCGCCTCCCGCGCGCCGCGCGAGATCTCGAGCACGTCCAGGCGATCGTCCGCCGCGGCGATCACATCGCTCATGGTGGCGCGCAGGCCCCAGCGCCGCGGCGGGCCACGCCCCACCACGACGGTGCCGATGTTCTGCGAACGCGCGTATTCGACGATCGCCTCCTTCGCGCTCGCGCCGGTGAGTATCGCGGTGCGCGCCCCCAGCTCGGAGGCGAGCTTGATCACCTTGAGGATGCGCTCGCGCTCCGGTGCCGGCAGGCGCTGCAGCCTGGGCGTCTCGACATAGACCGCGTACCACTCGGCATTGAGCTCCCCGGCCAGGCGCGCGGCGCTGCGCACCACGTGCTCGGCCCCGGCGTGGGGGCCGATCGCGCAGAGCAGCCGCGACTGCGTCTTCCACACGCCTCCGATCGCCTTGTCCGCGCGGTATTCCTGGACCTCTTCCTCGATCACCTGCGCGGTGCGCCGCAGCGCCAGCTCGCGCAACGCCATGAGATTGCCCTTGCGGAAGAAGTTGCGCGCCGCGGCCTCCGCCTGCTGCGGCATGTACACCTTGCCCGCCTTCAGCCGCGCGAGCAGCTCGTCGGCGGGGGTGTCCACCAGCACGATGTCGTCGGCGGAGTCGAAGAACGTGTCCGGCAGCGTCTCCCAGACCTTGATGCCGGTGATGCCCCCAACCACCTCGTTCAGGCTCTCGAGATGCTGGACGTTGAGGGTGGTGAGGACGTCGATGCCGGTGCCGAGCAGCTCGTCCACGTCCTGCCAGCGCTTCGGATGGCGCGAGCCCGGCGCGTTGGTGTGCGCGAGCTCGTCCACCAGGATCGCCTTCGGGCGCCGCGCGAGCGCCGCGTCGATGTCGAATTCGCGCAGCGCGCTGCCGCGCCGGCGGATCTCCCGCGGCGCGAGCACCTCCAGGCCCTCGACCAGGCTCGCCGTCTCCTTGCGGCCGTGGGTCTCGACGACCCCCACCACGACGTCCACGCCCTCCTCCTTCAGGCGCCGCGCGGCGGCGAGCATCGCGTAGGTCTTGCCCACCCCCGCCGAAGCGCCGAAGAAGACCTTGAGCCGGCCGCGCGCGGCGCTGCGCTCCTCGCGCTGCACGCGCTCGAGAAGGGCGTCGGGATCGGGCCGCGCCTCGTTCATGGAATTTACGCCGCGCTTACGCCGCGGCCGCCACCTTTTACGCGGCCTTTACGCGGGAACCCCGATAGTGACGCCATGGAAATCATGCGCATCGTCTCGCTCTTCTGCGCGTTCTGCGTGACCCAGTATCTGGTCCTCGCGCAGCTCGACGCGCTGTTCGAGCGGCTCGATGCCGCATACAAGCTATCGGAGTGATCCACATGATGCTCATTCATTTCCTGGTGGTCCTCGCCGCGCTGGTCCTGTTGCTCGCCGTCCTGGGGCTCGTCGCCGCCATAAAGCGGGCCTGGGTCTGGCTCGAATCGAGCCGCGGGCCCGCCCGGATGGCTGCGAAAGTGTAGGCCGTTTGTCCTGCGACAACACGCAGGAACGCGCTTTTATATACGTTCTTTACGCTGGCCGTGCCAGTCTCGCGTTCCCACCGCTCGGAGGGTTCCATGGATCTGATCTTCATCGGCCTCGCCGTCGCCTTCTTCGCGCTCACGGTGGCGCTCACGTACGGCTGCGAGCGCCTGAGGAAGCCGTGATGGGCCTCTACATCCTCGGCGGCGTGTTCGCGCTCGCGGTCTTCGTCTATCTGATCGTGGCCCTGCTCGTGCCGGAGAAATTCTGATGACGGCCAACGGCTACCTCCAGCTCGCGTTCTACCTCGCGGTCCTGATCGCGCTCGCCAAGCCCCTGGGCGCGTACATGGCGCGCATCTACGAGGGCCGCCCGGCGCTGCTCAACCGCTGGGGCGCGCCCCTCGAGCGCGGCATGTACCGCCTCGCGGGCGTGGACCCGGCCCGCGAGATGCGCTGGACCGAGTATGCGGTCGCGATGCTCGTCTTCAACCTGCTGGGATTCCTCGCGGTCTACGCCCTGCAGCGCCTGCAGGCGTGGCTCCCGCTCAACCCGCAGGGCTTCGCCGCGGTCACTCCGGATTCGTCGTTCAACACCGCCGTGAGCTTCGCCACCAACACCAACTGGCAGGGCTATGGCGGCGAGACGACCATGAGCTATCTCACGCAGATGCTCGGCCTCACGGTGCAGAACTTCGTCTCGGCCGCGAGCGGGATGGCGACGCTCATCGCCTTCATCCGCGGCTTCACCCGCAGGAACGCCGACACCCTCGGCAATTTCTGGGTGGACCTCACGCGCAGCGTGCTCTACATCCTGCTGCCGCTGTCCCTCGTGCTCGCCATCGCCCTGGTGTGGCAGGGCGTGCCGCAGACGTTCTCGGCCTACCCGACCGCCACCCTGGCCGAGAGCGTCGAATACGACAATCCCAAGCTCGACGCGGCAGGGCAGCCGGTGAAGGACGACAAGGGCAACCCCGTCACCGAGAAGGTGCTCCAGAAGGAGCAGTCGATCGCGGTGGGCCCCGCGGCCTCCCAGATCGCCATCAAGCAGCTCGGCACCAACGGCGGCGGCTTCTTCAACGTGAACTCCTCCCATCCACTCGAGAACCCGACGCCGCTCGCCAACTTCCTCGAGCTGCTCTCGATCCTCGCCATCTCCGCGGGGCTGTGCTACACCTTCGGCGCGATGGTGGGCGACACGCGCCAGGGCTGGGCGCTGCTCGCGACGATGACGCTCGTCTTCGTGGCGATGCTCGCGCTGTGCGTGTGGGCCGAGCAGGCGGGCAATCCGCTGCTCGCGAAGGCGGGCGTGGACCAGGCGGCCTCGGCCACCCAGGCCGGCGGCAACATGGAGGGCAAGGAGACGCGCTTCGGCATCGTCAACTCCGCGCTCTGGGCCACCGCCACCACGGCGGCCTCCAACGGCTCGGTGAACTCGATGCACGACTCCTTCACGCCCATCGGCGGGCTGGTGCCGATGTGGCTCATCCAGTTCCAGGAGGTGATCTTCGGGGGCGTGGGCTCCGGCCTGTACGGGATGATCGTGTTCGCGATCATCGCCGTGTTCGTGGCCGGCCTCATGATCGGCCGCACCCCCGAGTACCTCGGCAAGAAGATCGGCGCTTTCGAGATGAAGATGGCGTCGATCACGATCCTGGTGACCCCCTTCGTGGTGCTCGTGGGCACGGCGATCGCGGTGATGGTCGAGCCCGGCCGCGCGGGCATGGCCAATCCGGGCGCGCACGGGTTCTCGGAGGTGCTCTACGCCTTCTCTTCGGCCGGCAACAACAACGGCAGCGCCTTCGCGGGGCTCTCCGCCAATTCGCCCTTCTACAACACCTCGCTCGGCATCGCCATGCTCTTCGCGCGCTACTGGCTCGCGGTGCCCACGCTCGCGATCGCCGGAGCGCTGGCGGCGAAGAAGACCGTGCCCGCGGGCCTCGGCACGCTGCCCACCCACACGCCGCTCTTCGTGGTGCTGCTCGCGAGCACGGTCGTGCTGGTGGGCGCCCTCACCTTCGTGCCGGCCCTGGCGCTGGGCCCCATCGTCGAGCACCTCGCCCTCTTCGCCTCCCGCTGAGCGAGACCCATCCCATGAGCGTTCCCGCACCCGCCCCCCTGCACCACGAGCACGCCCCGCGCCTGCTGGTCACGCGCAGCATCTTCCGGCGCGCGCTCGCCGAATCGTTCGTGAAGTTGCTGCCCCAGCACCAGTGGCGCAACCCGGTGATGTTCGTGGTCTACCTCGGCAGCATCCTCACCACCATCCTCTGGGTGCAGGCGCTCGGCGGACACGGCGAGGCACCTGCCGGCTTCATCGCGGCGGTCTGCTCCTGGCTCTGGATCACCGTGCTCTTCGCCAATTTCGCCGAGGCGATCGCCGAGGGGCGCAGCAAGGCCCAGGCCGACGCGCTGCGCTCGGCCAAGCGCGACGTGATGGCCAAGAAGCTCGCCGAGGCGAGCCGCGCGGCGACGCCCACCAGGGTCGCCTCGACGTCGCTGCGCAAGGGCGACCTCTTCCTCGTCGAGGCGGGGGACTTCATCCCCGCCGACGGCGAGGTGCTCGAAGGCGTGGCCTCGGTGGACGAATCGGCCATCACGGGCGAATCCGCCCCCGTGATCCGGGAGTCCGGAGGGGATTTCTCGTCGGTAACGGGGGGCACGCGCGTGCTCTCCGACTGGCTCGTGGTGCGGGTCACCGTCAACGTGGGGGAATCCTTCCTCGACCGCATGATCTCCATGGTCGAGAGCGCGCGGCGCCAGAAGACGCCCAACGAGATCGCCCTCGAGATCCTCCTGGTGGGACTCACGCTCGTCTTCCTCTTCGCCACCGTGACGCTGCTTCCCTATTCCCTCTACGCGGTCGAGTCGGCCAAGGCCGGCACGGCGGTCACCGTGACGGTGCTCGTGGCGCTCCTCGTGTGCCTCATTCCCACCACGATCGGCGGGCTGCTCTCCGCGATCGGCCTCGCGGGCCTGGGCCGCACCCTGCGCGCCAACGTGATCGCGACCTCGGGGCGCGCGGTGGAGGCCGCGGGCGACGTCGACGTGCTGCTGCTCGACAAGACCGGGACCATCACGCTCGGCAACCGCCAGGCCACGGACTTCCATCCCGCCGGCGGCGTCGGGGTGCGCGACCTCGCCGACGCGGCGCAGCTCGCCTCGCTCGCCGACGAGACGCCCGAGGGCCGCAGCATCGTGGTGCTCGCCAAGCAGCGCTTCGCGATCCGCGAGCGCGACGTGGCTTCCCTGGGCGCCGCCTTCGTGCCCTTCAGCGCCCAGACCCGCATGAGCGGCGTCGACCTGGGCGCGCGCCAGGTCCGCAAGGGCGCCGCCGATGCGATCGGCGCGTGGGTGGAGCAGAAGGGGGGGCGCTTCCCGCAGGAGATGCGCGCCATCGTGGACACGGTGGCCATGCGCGGCGCCACGCCCCTGGTGGTCGCCGACGGCGGCAAGGTGCTGGGCGTGATCGAGCTGAAGGACATCGTGAAGGGCGGGATGAAGGAGCGCTTCGCGCAACTGCGCCGCATGGGCATCAAGACCATCATGATCACGGGCGACAACCGCCTCACCGCCGCCGCGATCGCAGCGGAGGCGGGCGTGGACGACTTCCTGGCCGAAGCGACGCCGGAGGCGAAGCTCAAGCTCATCCGCGAGCACCAGGCCGAGGGGCGCCTCGTGGCGATGACCGGGGACGGCACCAACGACGCGCCCGCCCTCGCCCAGGCCGACGTGGCCGTGGCGATGAACTCCGGCACCCAGGCGGCCAAAGAGGCCGGCAATATGGTGGACCTCGATTCCAACCCCACCAAGCTCATCGAGATCGTCGAGATCGGCAAGCAGCTGCTGATGACCCGCGGGGCGCTCACCACGTTCTCGATCGCCAACGACGTGGCCAAGTACTTCGCCATCATCCCCGCGGCGTTCGCGACCACCTACCCGCAGCTCGGCGCCCTCAACGTGATGCGCCTCGCCACGCCGCAGAGCGCGATCCTCTCGGCGGTGATCTTCAACGCCCTGATCATCGTCGCGCTCGTGCCGCTCGCGTTGAAGGGGGTGCGCTACCAGCCCAAGGGCGCCGCGGCCGTCCTGCGCGACAACCTGTGGATCTACGGGGCCGGCGGCGTCGTCGTGCCCTTCGTCGGCATCAAGGCGATCGACATGATCCTCGCCGCCCTCGGCCTCGCCTGACCGGACAACGACCATGCGCGAACACATTCGTCCCGCCGTCGTCACCCTCGCCCTGCTTTCCGTGCTCACGGGAATCGCCTACCCGCTGATCGTCACCGGCGTGGCGAGACTCGCGTTTCCCGCGCAAGCCGCGGGCAGCCTCATCGTGGAGAACGGAAAGGTCGTGGGCTCGACGCTGATCGGCCAGCCGTTCTCGGACGCCAGGCATTTCTGGGGGCGGCCCTCGGCGACCTCGCCCTATCCGTACAACGCCGCTTCCTCGAGCGGCAGCAACCTGGGCCCCGGCAACGCATCGCTCGCCGACGCGGTGGCCGCGCGCGTGAAGGCGCTGAAGGATGCCGACCCCGGCAACCACCGCCCGGTGCCCGTGGACCTCGTGACCGCCTCCGCGAGCGGGCTCGACCCCCACATCAGCCCCGCGGCGGCCGAGTACCAGGTGGGCCGGGTGGCGAGGGCGCTCGGATGGGATGCCGCGAAGGTACGCGCGCTGGTGGCGCGCCACACCGAGGGCCGCCAACTCGGCTTCCTCGGCGAGCCGCGCGTGAACGTCCTCGAGCTCAACCTCGCGCTGGACAGCGCGCGCTGAGCGCTCAGCGTGCGGGCTCGAGCGCCGTGGCGACCGCCTGGTCGACGTCCTCGATCCACACGAACGTGAGCTGCTCGCGCGCGTCGGCCGGGATGTCCTCGAGGTCGCGGCGGTTGCGCTGCGGCAGCATCACGGTGGTGATGCCGGCGCGCAGCGCCGCGAGCACCTTCTCCTTCACCCCGCCGATCGGCAGCACCAGGCCGCGCAGGCTGATCTCGCCGGTCATCGCCACGTCGTTGCGCACCGGGCGGCCGGTGAGCAGCGAGGCGAGTGCCACGAACATCGCGACGCCCGCGCTCGGACCGTCCTTCGGCGTGGCGCCCGCGGGCACGTGCACGTGGATGTCGGACTTCTCGAAGAGCTCCGGCGCGATGCCGAGGTCCGGCGCGCGCGCCTTCGCGAGCGAGAGCGCCGCCTGCGCGCTCTCCTTCATCACGTCGCCCAGCTGCCCGGTGAGGATCAGCTTGCCCGCGCCGGGCATGCGGGCAGCCTCGATGAAGAGGATGTCGCCGCCCACGGGCGTCCACGCGAGACCCGTCGCCACGCCGGGAATGCCGTTGCGCATCGCGACCTCGGCCTCGAACTTGCGCGGCCCCAGGATGTCGGCCACCTCGCCCGCGCCGATGCGCATTGCCTGCGCGCCGCCCTCCGCGATGCGCACCGCGACGTAGCGGCAGATGTTGCCGATCTCGCGCTCGAGGTTGCGCACGCCGGCCTCGCGCGTGTAGTCGTGGATGATCGCCATCAGCGCCTCGTCGCCGATGTCGCATTGCTCCGCGGTGAGCCCCGCGGCCGTCAGCTGGCGCGCGACGAGATAGCGGCGCGCGATCTGCAGCTTCTCCTGCGCCGTGTAGCCCGGAAGCTGGATCACTTCCATGCGATCGCGCAGAGGGCCCGGGATCGTGTCGAGCACGTTCGCGGTGCATACGAACATCACTTTCGAGAGGTCGAACGGCACCGCGAGGTAGTTGTCGCGGAAGGTCGAGTTCTGCTCCGGGTCGAGCACCTCGAGCAGCGCCGAGGCCGGATCGCCGTGGAAGCCGCCGGCGCCGAGCTTGTCGATCTCGTCGAGCATCATCACGCAGTGGCGCGTCTCCACCTTGCGCAGCGCCTGGATGATGTTGCCCGGCAGCGCGCCCACGTAGGTGCGCCGGTGGCCGCGGATCTCGGCCTCGTCGTGCACGCCGCCCAGGCTCACGCGCGCGAACTTGCGCCCGGTCGCCTTGGCGATGCTCTGCCCGAGCGAGGTCTTGCCGACGCCGGGGGGCCCCACGAAGCACAGGATCGGGCTCTTGCCCGCGGGATTCAACTTGCGCACCGCGAGGTACTCGAGGATGCGCCGCTTGATCTTCTCCAGGCCGTAGTGGTCCTCGTCGAGGATGCGCCGCGCCTCGGCGATGTCGATCGGGGACTGCGCCGCATCGGCCCACGGCAGCTCGATCAGCCATTCGAGGTAGGTGCGCACCATCGAGTATTCGCCCGCGGCCTCGGGCATGCGCTCGAGGCGCTTCAACTCCTTGCGCGCCTGCTTGTCGACCTCGGCGGGCATCTTCGCCGCGTCGATCGCCTTTTCGAGCTCGGCCACCTCGGCGCCGCCCTCCTCGCCTTCCCCCAGCTCCTTCTGGATGGCGCGCATCTGCTCGCGCAGCAGGTGCTTGCGGTTCGCCTCGCCGATCGATTCGCGCGTGCGCTCGTCGACTTCCTTCGAGACCTTGAGCACCTCGATGCGATGCGAGATGAGGTCGAGCAGCTGGTCAAGCCGCGCCTTGAGGTCGAAGGTCTCGAGGAGCCGCTGCTTTTCCTCGGCGCCGACGTCCATCATGCCGGCGATGAAGTCCGCGAGCTGCGAGGGACCTTCCAGCGCGTTGAAGGCGGCGAGCATCTCCTCGGGCACCTGGGGCAGCAGCTGCACGATCTCGAGCGCGCGCTGCTTGAGCGCGCGCGCGCGGCCCTCGACCTCGGGGTCGCCGGCGCCGGCATCCTCGATCAGCTGCACCCGCGCCACGGTGAAGGGATATCCCTCCAGGAACTGCAGCACGCGGAAGCGCTGCAGCCCGCGGCAGATCGCGTGGTGGCTGCCTTCGGCGGCGGTGATGTAGCGCACCACCGCGGCGCTCGTCCCGACCCAGTGCAGGTCCTCCGGGCCCGGCTCGTCGACCTCGGGCTTGCTCTGCAGCAGGATGCCGATCGGGCGCTGCAGGCGCACCGCTTCCTGCACCGCGGCGCGCGAGCGTTCGCGCCCCACCGCGAGCGGAACCACGAGCCCGGGGAAGAGCACGGTATTGCGCACCGGCAGCAGGATCAGCGCATCGTCGGGGAGCGGGCGCGAGGGGACCGGCCGGTGCACGGCCGCGTCGTTGGCGGGCGCCTCCACCCGCTGCTCGCCCTCGGCGCGCAGCGGCTCGGAACTCAGGTTGGTCGTTTCGTTCATGGGGTTCCTAGCCTAGGCTTCGCAGCCGCACGATGAGGCAGCCGCGGTTGAGCTCGCGCGAAACGGCTTCGTAGCTCCCCTCGGGAAGCGCGATGCGGCGTTCGAACGAGCCGTAGGGAATCTCCAGCTGGCGCAGCGCCAGGCGCGAGCCCGCGAAGGGCAGCGCCCGCTCGGCGCGCACCACGAGCGCGCCCGGCTCGGCGGCGAGCTGCACGTGCTCGGCGGCCACGCCCGGCAGCGCGACCACGATCACCAGCTCGCGCCCGTCCTCGTAGACATCGGCGGGCGGCTCCCACGTGGACCGGGCGCACGCCGAGGAGCCCAGCCGGAAGAACCGGCGCTGCATGCGCTCGGCCCGCTCGAGCAGCTCGCAGGCCTCCGCCCACATCCAGTCGGCGGGATCAGCTCGGCGCGACATGGGCGTTGATCCATTGCACGAGCTGGGGAGCGGCCATCGCGCCCGACTGGCGCGCGATCTCGCGCCCGTTCCGGAACGCGACCAGCGTGGGAATGCTGCGGATGGCGTAGCGCGCCGCGATCCCGGGCTCGGCCTCGGTGTCGAGCTTGCCCAGGCGCACGCGCGGCGCGAGCCGCGATGCCGCCTCCTCGTAGGCCGGCGCCATCGCACGGCACGGGCCGCACCAGGGCGCCCAGAAGTCGACCACGAGCGGCAGCTCGCTCGCGGCGACCTGGCGGTCGAAGTTGGTCTTCGTCAGCTCGAACGGGCGTCCCGCGAGCAGCGGTTGCTTGCACCGGCCGCAGGTGGCGCCCTCCTCCAGGCGCGCCAGCGCCACGCGGTTGGTGGTGTTGCAATGCGGACAGACGACGTGCAGGGAGTCGGCCATGGGAATCCGGGTACGAATGCGGGATGGATGCATCCAACAATGAGGTCGGATCGTCCCGATTCAAGGTGGTTCCGGGGCCGCCCGGGGCGCGCCGGGCAGCCGGCAGGGGGTGCGGCGCCTCAGTCCGGCTTGCCGTCGATCCAGGTGCCGTGCACGCGCATCCGGTCGTCCGCGACCACGAAGTTCGCCCGGTATCCGGGGGCGATGCGCCCGAGCTCGCCGCCCAGGCCCAGGAACTGCGCCGGATGGCTGCTCGCCATGCGCACGGCCATCTCGAGCGGCACCCCGAGCAGGTCGACGGTGTTGCGCACGGCCGTGGCCATGTCGATCGCCGAGCCGGAGAGCGTGCCGTGCTCGTCCACGCACATGCCGTCCTTCACCGTGATGCGCCGGCCCTGCAGCATGAACCAGTCCTGCTCCGTGCCCACGTTCGGCATCGCGTCGGTCACCAGCATGAAGCGGTCGGGCCGCTTGCAGCGCAGTGCCACCTGCAGCACCGCCGGGTGGACGTGCCGCCCGTCGACGATGAGCCCGCACCAGCTGTCCGGATCCTCCAGCGCGGCGCCCACCACGCCGGGCTCGCGGTTGGCGAGCGGCGACATCGCGTTGAAGAGGTGGGTGAAGCCCGACACGCCGCTGCGAAACGCCGAGCGCGTCTGCTCGTAGGTCGCGTTGGTGTGGCCGGCGCAGACGACGACGCCGGCGTCGGCCAGCTTGCGGATGATCGCGGGCGTGGTCATCTCCGGGGCGAGCGTCACGAGCGTGCGGCCCCCGGCAAGCGAGGAAAGCAGTGCGACGCCGTGCTCGTCGAGGTCGCGAAACTTCGCCGCGTCGTGCGCCCTGGCGCGCGGGTTGATGAACGGGCCCTCGATGTGGATGCCGAGCACGCCAGGCACCTTGCGCGCGATGGCCTCGCGCACCGCTTCGATGGCGCGCCGGATGACGGACAGGTCGTCGCTGATGAGGGTAGGCAGGAACCCGGTGGTGCCGAACTGGCGATGCGCGCGGCCGATGGCCGCTATCGACGCCACGTGGGGTGGTCGTTGAACAACACGCCGCCGCCGCCGTTGACCTGGCAGTCGATGAACCCGGGCAGCAGCATCGCGCCGCGCAGATCTGGACGCCGGCGGCTCGCACGCGCGCATCGTCCGCGTCGACGACGGCGGCGATGCGCTCGCCCTCGACCAGCACGGCTCGCCCCTCGGCGAAACCGTCGTCGAGCAGCACGCGGCCGTTGATGAGGGCCTGCGCGCTCATGCGGTCTCGGTGACTTTGCGCAGGTGCGGCGGCCGGTCCGGATCGAGACCGCGCGCCATCGCGAGCGCGTTCGCGAGCCGGTAGAAGCTCTGCGCCATCAGCAGCGGTTCGATCGCCGGATGCGCCTCGACCGTGGGCAGGGCGTGGCGCCGGCGCTGCCGCCCGGCCGCCAACACCTGCACGCCGCGGGCGACCAGCTCGCGCGCCAGCGCCTCGATGCCGGCGCGCGTCTCGTCGTCCTGCGCGAAGACGAATACGGGAAAGCCGCCCTGCAGCAGCGCCTGGGGCCCGTGTCGCACTTCGGCGGCGCTGAAGCTCTCGGCGTGTATTCCGCAGGTTTCCTTGAGCTTGAGCGCGGCTTCCTGCGCGATGCCCAGGCCGAAGCCGCGCCCGATCACGAACAGGTTGCGCGCATCGCGCAGCGGCCCGGCGGCCGCTCCCAATCGAGTGCCCAGGCTCGCTCGAGTGCCGCCGGCGCCGCGCGAGCGCGTCGAGCAGCCGGTCGTCGTCAGTCCACGCCGCAACCAGCTGCGCAGCGCGGCGAGCGAGGCGATGTACGACTTGGTGGCGGCAACGCTGTGTTCCACGCCGGCGCCCAGCGGGACGCGATGGTGCGCCTCGTGCGCGAGCGGCGAGTCGTCGTCGTTCACAGCGCGACGACGAGCGCGCCGGCCCGCTCGCCGTTTGCGCGGTCGCCAGCAGGTCGGGGCTTTGCCCCGATTGCGAGATCGCGAGGAAGACGCCATCGCGCAGGTCCTGGGTCGAGCGGTAGACCGAGCCGATCGAAGGCGCCGCCGAAGAGGTCAGCATCCCGCGCGCGTCTCGATCAGGTATTTGGCAAACGTCGCGGCGTGGTCCGAGCTGCCGCGCGCGCAGGTGACCACGGCGCGCGGCGCGCGCGCGCGCAGCTCCGCGCCCAGCGCGCGCCCTGCGCGCGTTGCTCGCGAGCTGGTGGCGCACGGCCTCGGCGACTGCGCCGCTTCCTGAACATGATGTCGTGCGGGTCGAGGCTATTCACTCGGGGAGCTGAGCTCCGCCACGAAATCGTAGGTGTCGCCGCGGTAGTAGGACTGCGAGAACTCGACCGCGGCCCCTTCAGGAAGCCGACGCGAATGACCAGCAGCCCGGCATCGCGCTCGTGCGCCTTCAGCAGCTTGGCCTGCTCGGCGCTGAACAACATGGCGCGCAGGCGCTGCAGCGCGCGTACCGGCCGATTGCCGCTCGCTCCAGCGCTTCGTACAGCGAGGTTTCCACGGCTTCGAGCGAGGGCAGGCAGTCGGCGAGGGTGGCGTATTCGAGGCCATCGGCGCATCGTCGGCATAGCGGATGCGGTGGAAGCGAAACACCGGCGTGCCGGGGCTGGCGCGCAGTGTCAGCGATTCCTCGGGAGTCACCGTGCCCGGGCGCGCTTGAGCCACACGCTGCGCGGCTCGCGCCCGCGGGCGCGCATGTCTTCGGAAAACGACGTGAGCTTCGCGAAGTTCTTCTCGATGCGCGCGGCGACGAAAGTGCCCGAGCCCTGTCGGCGGATCAGCAGCCCTTCGTCGACCAGTCCGTCGATGGCCTTGCGCACGGTGATGCGCGAGACCGAGAGCTCCTCGGCGAGTTCGCGTTCCGGGGGCAGCGCGTCGTCGGGCGCCAGCACGCGGTTCTCGATCGCCTCGCGGAGCGCCCGCTGCAGCTGCTGATACAGCGGCTGGCTGTCGGCCGGATCGAGGGGTCGCAGGGCTTAGACAGGGAGGTCATTCCTTGGATATAACCAATACATACCAATTTGCAACTATTGACAAACTGGTACCCGATTGGTATATATTGGACCTACATTGGTTCATGGTCAAGCCATCAATCCCAGGGGAAGTTACATGGATTTCAGGGAATAACCGATCGCATCTGCGGTGACGTCGCCCTGCGGGGGCCGCGTTCCACGCCACGGCGCAACAGGCGCCGCGCCCGAGGCCAAGAAGTCGTCGTCAGCGGTATCCGCAGATCGGTGCAGGAATCGATCGACGCCAAGCGGGCTGCCGACTCGCACATCGAAGTCATCAGTGCCGAGGACATCGGCAAGATGCCCGATAAGAACGTCGCCGACTCGCTGCTTCGAGTGCCCGGCGTGACGACCAGCTCGGCCAGCGCCAATGAAGGCGGGTTCGATGAGAATGACCGTGTCAGCATGCGTGGCACCAATCCCAGCCTGACACAGACCCTGATCAACGGACACACGTCGGGTCCGGCGACTGGTTCGTTCTCAACCAGACGGGCCCGGTCGGTCGCAGCGTCAGTTACACACT
The DNA here is from genome assembly GCA_963792865.1 of uncultured beta proteobacterium. Lineage (GTDB taxonomy): Bacteria > Pseudomonadota > Gammaproteobacteria > Burkholderiales > Usitatibacteraceae > Usitatibacter. The sequence continues at coordinate 345 of CAWBYB010000011.1, read as the reverse complement.
CCTTCCCTCCGAGCTCATCAATCAGGTCGTCGTACACAAGAGCTCGGAGGCGTCGCTCGTCGAAGGTGGTGTTGCGGGCTCCATCGACATCATCACGCGCAGACCCCTCGACTTCAAAGTCCCTTCACGGTGGAGGCCTCTGCAGGCGTGGTGTACGCAGAGCAGCCCGACAAGACGGATGGCCAGTACAGCGCCCTCGCCAATTGGAAGAACGATGCCGGGACGCTAGGCGTCATGGTCCAGGGCTTCTGGGAGACGCGCCATCTGCGTCGCGACGGGCAGGAGATCCTGGGCTACGGCACCATCGCGCCGGGCAGCCCGCTCGCCACCGCGCGCCCGGATCTC
>CAWBYB010000010.1:0-74144 GCA_963792865.1 uncultured beta proteobacterium | reverse complement strand
AAGCGGCTTTGCCACCAAGCAGGAGGCAAGGGCGGCGGAAGCCGAGGCCAGAAAGAGAATAGGCAAGATAAGTACGGACTTCTTGAAACTCTGCACCAGTCGCCTGGAAGACCTGGAAATCCGCAGGACAACCAAGTATTTCAAGAACAACAAAGCCCTGTTCAAGAAACTGATAGCCCTTTGGGGAAAGAAGAAAGAGATTACGCGCGATGACGTGGAGCAGTATCTCAACGGAGTATCAGCCATCGGAAGCGGAGCGGCCAATTACCATCTGCGCCTGATAAAAGGTCTTTTCAACCACGGCATAGACAGAGAATGGTTTTCCTACAACCCGGCAGGGAAGATTAAACCCTTCCCCGTGGATAGGAAGAAGAAATACGTTCCGCCCATCGAGGACGTACTGAAAGTGTTGGACGCGGCAAAGCCGTTGGACCGGTTGTACCTCTTAGTATCCATCCATACCGTCTCCAGGATAGGAGAGATAAACAAGTTAAGGTGGGAGGATGTTCACGAAGAATACCTGATCCTCAGGACGAGGAAGTGCAAGAACTCCGACATCAAGGAGCGCATCATCCCCTTGAATGAAACCATCAAGGAGATTATGGAACAGATACCCAAGAAAGGAGAGTTTGTATTTATCAATCCGTGGACGAAGAAGGGATACGTATATCGGGACAAGTTCTTGGACACGCTCTGCAAGAAAACGGGAGTGAAGCGGTTTACGTTCCATTGCCTGAGGCATCTGGGAGCATCAGTTATGGCTGACGAAGGGGAAGCGCTGACCACTATCCAGAACATCCTGGGGCACGAAAGGGCGACCACTACCGACATCTATCTTCGGAGCCTGAACAAGAGCGTGATAGCAGCGACGAAAAAGCTGGAGGGATAAAATGAAATGGGCAACTCACCCATGTGAGCCACCCATAAGCTTTGTAAATGGTGGGCGCAGTAGGGATCGAACCTACGACCTGACGATTAAGAGTCGCCTGCTCTACCAGCTGAGCTATGCGCCCGTCTGCCTCCATCCGAAGCTGTCTCTTTATAGACCAAGGAGTGAAAAAAGTCAAGACGGCGCGTCATAACCGGGACGGATGTCGCCGTTTGCTTTGACAAACGCCTTCTTTTCGGGTAGCATGAGATCAAAAGATAATCAACTCACGGTACGGAGGCAGGTCATGAAAATTGCGGGAGCAATCTGCTTGTTTTTGGCGGCGTGGTTTTGCCGGCTCGGCCATGTCGGGGCCATCAGTCGAAAGAGGGAGGGAACTGTTCGACGGCACCCGGCTCGGCACAACGGCAAGAGCTGCTCGGGGTGTCATCAGGGAGGGAGCGGACTTGCAGGAACAGCGGGCTATAGTGACGAGCGGCTTGGGGAGATCATTAACCGGTGTATCAAGAAGCCTCTCAACGGGACTCCTCTCGCTGCCGACTCGTCCGACCTGAAATCACTGGTTATGTACCTCCGGACCGTTGCCAAGCCCGAAGGGAAGTAGGGAACCGGTCTTTCACCAGGCAATCGTGCGCGGGAGGTGCATGCCGACAGAGGTCTCTGCCCGGACAACATCGTAAAACTCGACTGACATGTCGTCTTCATTACCGCCATAAGGAGGAGTTATGAATTTCTGGACGAGGAGCGCCGTACTGTTTTGCGCAGTTATGATGCCTGCAACGGCCATTGCCGCCGGGGCGCCGATGAAGGAGGGGCTCTGGGAGATCACCTCCATCATGGAGATGCCGGGGATGCCGTTCCAGCCGCCCCCCACGACCTTCAGGCACTGTTACACCAGGGAAGACCTCAAGGATGAAAAACAGGTCCTTCCCAAACAACAGGGGGACTGCAAAATTACCGACATGAAGCGGAACGGCAACAGGATATCGTGGAAGGTTGCCTGCAGCGGCGAGCAGAAGGGAACGGGAGAAGGAGAAATCATCTTCCGGGGTGATAACGCCTATGAGGGGAGCATGAAATTCGATATGAAGGAAATGAAGATGACCAGCCGCTACAAGGCGAGGAGGATTGGTGCATGTACGGAGTGACGAACTCCCGCGGGGTGCAACGGGAGGAGGTCTGCTGCGGGAAGCTCTCCGGTTTTGCCGGGTTCGTACGTCGCGGCGGTGGAAATCTGGAACTTCCGTCGTCATGCTGCTCGCCGCGTCTCAGGCCCTCGGCGAGATCTATACCTGGACGCCCGGGGCATCCGGCATTATGCCAACCGGAAAGATGATATCCCCGTTCGTTACCGTGCCGCTGCAAAAACTCTTGACTATGACCAGGCGCCCCGCACAGGACGCCTCCCTCTCCAGGGGACGGCACGCGCACCCCCTCCGGCCGGGGGAAGTGAAGCCCCGGGTTGAACAGCCGGATGTCATGAAAAGGGCTAAGGATCGCAGGCCGGAGCGGGACAGGGAGTAGCCCTGGGGAAGAATGGCCGCGCCAACACGTGATGCGAAACAGATGAGAGCCTTGTCCTGATGAAAAGAACCGCTGGACTGTCACTGCTGGCAGCCGCAGCGATACTGTTTCTTGTCTGGCCATGGCGCGCGGACAGGGTCTTGCGCGTCGGCGATGGTCGGACGATCAGCCTGGACGAGATGATTGGAAGAAGTGCAGGGGACCCGCCTCATTTTCGTCGGAGAAAACCATGACCGGATGGACGACCATCGGGCCGAGCTGGAGATCATAGAGAGACTTCACCGGAAGGGAATCCCGCTCGCCATTGGCCTTGAGATGTTCACTTACGGGAGTCAGGGGGTGCTTGACCGATGGGTGACGGGAAAACTGGATCGGGATCAATTCATCAGGAGCTACTACCGGGAATGGGCGATGCCATGGCCCCTCTACCGGGATATTTTCCTCTATGCCCGAAAACAAGGCATCCCCCTGGTTGGCTTCAACGTGCCCCGGGAAATCACCCGCAAGGTTGCCAGAGAGGGGTTTGCCTCCCTGACGCCGGGGGAGCTTCGGCAGCTTCCGGCCGGGGTCAGCTGCAGTGTGGATCCCGTCTACCGCGCATTCATCCGGCGCGCGTTTGCTGCACATGAGGAGAGCGACGATACGTTCAATCATTTCTGCGAGGCACAGATGCTCTGGAACATGAGCATGGGTATGCATCTCCTGGAGTACAGCGACAGGCACCCCGGGACGACCCCCATTGTGCTTGCCGGGGACAGGACACGCAATGAAACGGGGGATACCCGAAGAGGTCTCCCGGCGCTCCGGGAAGAGTTACCGGGTCATCCTGCCGGAACTTCCCCGACTGGACCGGACCACGGTGACGGACAAGGATGCCGACTTCCTGGTTCTTCTACGGCATCGGTGAGCCGACGGCCAGCAGGTTCTAACGAAGCCAATAAATCCGATCCTTCCGGGCACGTCGGATCATGGTGCCCCCTCTCCGCATGACAAGAGCGGCCGACGTTCCCCTTGCACCTTGGCCTGCCCAGGCCCTCCTTCTGCAAGCCCTCGCCAGACCTGAATTGACGGCAGTCCGTCCAGTGACTTCGCTACGGTTACCGCGTGACCGTAGCGGGAAGGAAGTGTGCCATCTGCCGCGTCTGTCTGCGAGTGGCGTGATAATGGTTTTCAAAATCGCTGCTTGCTGGTATACTTGGCATAGAAGGAGGCTGATGATCATGAAAGCATCCAACTATCAGAAAGTATGTTACTGGACCGAGCAGCGCGAAGAGCATGTCCCCCTTCGGAACCTGAGGACCGGAGAAATCGGATATTCGTTCGGGTGTACCATGGAAGGCGCCACGGTTCAGGTGAAGCTGGATAACGGGGAACTTGATTCATGGCGGAAAGAGGACTGTGTCGAAATAACCGGAACAGTTCACTGAATGGCGAAGCGAGAGGGGAGACGTCCTGTCGGAAATGTGAGTCTCCCGCGGGGCAGGAGAGGACAGCCATGATACCCCCGCCGTTGCCGATCGTCACTCGGGGCATATTTCCTCGGCGAGCAGATCGAGCCGGGAGCCGGGAGGGATATCCTCCCATTCGGTTACGGCTGAAAGGTTGACTGCCTTTATCTGTTTGCCGTCAATGTCGAGGTGGGTCACGTTCAAGAGATGGATTTTCTTTTTGTGACAATCCAAATCGTAGGAATAACGGGTTTCAAAGAGTTTTTCGAAACCCTGGTCGTGACCGAGGACGTCAAGTGTCTCGGCCTTACCCTCCTCGGTGTAGACGACGCGGATCGGGACGCGTGAGATCCCGGGGCGCGGTGTGGAAATCCCTCTGCTGTCATAATAGAACCGCGTTGAGGCGTTTTCATCGGCGAGGACCCATGTGGGCCCGCCAGTCGCAGCAATGGCCGTTTTCACCATGCCGCCGGGCAGAGTGAAAACCGAGAGCAGCGTCACGACGGCAACGATGATACTTAAGGGCAAACGTTTCATGGCAGGTTTCTCCCCTACTGGGTCATGGAACCGTTGGTTTCGATCCGGGTCTACTGAGCAATTGTACCAGGTTTCAGGGAAAGTTTGTCACGAATCCTGTAAGTCGTCAGTAAAAGCCGCTGCACTCAAACGCCCCGGAACGAGATGGTTCAACTCCCCTCATGCGAAGAGCCGGTTGAGTTCGTCAAAATCGAAGCTGTTTTCGGCCAGGCTTCGGACCAGTTCGAGTTTTTCTGTATCTTCAGCAGTCAGCTTGGAGACGTCTTCGGTGATGAGGCGGTAGAGTTCGGCGGTGGTGCTGCTTTGCGTGCGGAGGTAGGGGATGTTGCTCCGGTCGAGGATCTGCTGGGTGATATCTCCCAATCGGCTGGATGCCCGGGAATGACCAGGCCGACGATCTTGCTCGCGATATTCGGGGATATGGTAGAGATTGGCCATGGTGACCAGCAGTTCATCGCGGCTGCTGGTGACGATGAGCAGCGAGGAATCCTTGAGCAGTTCGGCGACCCTCTGGGTCGAGGCGGCGCCGATCTGCACATGGTTGATGATCCGCTGGGCATATCGCTGGTTGCCGTGCAGCGGAAGCCCGAGGATGTCGGCGACACGGCGCAGGGTCGGATTGGCCAGGACGGGCTGGTAGTCGAATCCTGCCAGGACCCGAAACGGTTCACCGGCAAAAGCCCGGCGCAGGTAATCCGAGCGTCATGTCCCGCTTTTCCGGGATCAGCTTGTTCGCCAGGATCGCCCGCACCCGGACCCCTTCTTTCTCGAAAAGGGCCAGGTTCGTGTAGACTGAATCGACGACATTGCCCACCCCGCCTCCGGTCACCAGCAGCACCGGGGCATCGAGCATCCGGGCAATCTTCGCATTGGAAAGCCCGATCACCGAACCGACGCCCGACATGCCCGGCCCCCTCGATGATCAGGAAATCGCATGATTTTTCCAGTTCCGCGCAGGCGGCCGCTATCCTCTGCCGGAGCCCATCGGATGCCAGCACACCGTCAAGGACTTTCCTGGTCGATGCCGGGATGAAGGACCACGGGAGACAGCAGGCGCAGGTCCTGTTCCAGGTGATAGACCTGCGCCATCAGGGCGGCGTCCTTGTCGACCTCCACCCCGTTCAACAGCGCCGGCTTGGGGCCGAGGGGCTTGATGTAACCGACCCTGCCGTAAGTCGTGCGCGCCAGATGCATCAGGAAGAGACTGGTCGTGGTTTTCCCGGTATTCTGGCCGGTTGCGGCAATGAAGATTTTTCGTGCCATGCCGTCCACCCTCCGGCGTTCTTTTGAAGTGTCCCGGGCCAGACGCATCCGGGATTATGTCAGGGGCCTGCAGATCGATCCCGCTCGTCGGGGCAGGTCAGGCTCCTGCCGATGCGTCCGTTTCCAAAAGTGAGCGCTCTTGCAGCAGAGGGTATAGAGAGCGGCAGAGAGCGAGACCATCACCAGATCTTCGACAACGGTCATCCATGACAGGGGCCGGGCCAGAACGGAGCCGAAGCAGCCGCAGTTGAAGATCGGTTTCCCCCGCAGGAGCATGTAAACCGCCCAACAGGCATAGCTGCCGTTCAAGGCGATCGACGCCTGGGCTGCACGGAGCAGGTAATGCCCCCAGATGAGCCAGATGGCGATGGCCAGTTCCGAGGCGATGACCGTTACGGCGACTGGCAAAATAACATTGCGGGGGAAAAACCGGTATGAATGGAGGACCGCCACGAAGCCGGAGACATCGACGAGCTTGGCGACTCCGGTCGAGAGAAGGACCAGCGCTATGATAAAGCGGAAGTATCGTTTCATCGGGCAGCTACTCCCTGTGTAATCGATCTTGGACAACCGCACCCCGTCGATGTTAGCATCATACCGGAAACCAGTGGGAAAGCAAGACAATCAGTCCGTCGTTTATCTTTGACAGGAGACCCGGTTACCTGCTAGAGTGTAGCATCACTCATGCTGTTCCAGGAACGTTGCCCAAATCAACATTAGCTCAGCCCCGGAATGCCTTCGGGGCTTTTTTATGCGGAACAGGGAAAGAAGGGAAAATTGATAAAGTTCACCACGTTTGCGTTTCACCCCGCCGTTGCCGCCGGAGTCACTGCAGCCGGCTATGTCACCCCGACCCCCATCCAGGTCCAGGCGATCCCGCCGGTAATGGACGGGCGCGACGTCATGGGGCTTGCCCAGACCGGCACCGGCAAGACCGCGGCCTTTGCCCTGCCGATGCTGCATCGCCTGATGCAGGGAGAGCGCGGGCAGGTCCGCGCCCTGGTCATCGCCCCCACCCGGGAGCTGGCCGAGCAGATCAACGAGGCCATTCAACGCCATGGGGCAGGCAGACCCGCCTGAGCAGCATCACCGTCTATGGCGGCGTCAGCATCAACCCGCAGATCAAGAAGCTCAAGGAAGGGTGTCGAGATCGTGGTCGCCTGCCCGGGCCGCCTGCTGGACCATATCGACCAGGGGACCATCGACCTCTCCCAGCTGGAGTTGCTGGTGCTGGACGAGGCGGACCAGATGTTCGACATGGGCTTTCTGCCCGACATCAGGCGGATCCTGAAGCTGCTGCCCCGAGAGCGGCAGACCCTGCTCTTCTCCGCCACCATGCCCGACGACATCCGCAGGCTCGCCCACGACATCCTGCGCAATCCGGTCACCGTCCAGGTGAGCACCGCCGCCCCGGCAGCCACGGTGTCCCACGCCCTCTACCCGGTGGCGCAGCACCTGAAGACCCCGCTGCTCTTGGAGCTTCTGAAGCCACACCGACACCGAGATCGGTGCTGATCTTCACCCGCACCAAGCACCGCGCCAAGCGGGTCGGGGAGCAGCTGGAGAAAGGCGGGCTACCGGGCCGCCTCGCTGCAGGGCAACCTCTCCCAGAACCGCCGGCAGGCGGCCCTGGACGGCTTCCGGGACGGCAGCTTCCAGATCCTGGTGGCCACCGACATCGCGGCGCGCGGCATCGACGTCTCCCAGATCTCCCATGTCATCAACTACGACATCCCCGACACCCCCGAGGCCTATATCCACCGGATCGGCCGTACCGGCCGCGCCGCCCGGAGCGGCGACGCCTTCACCCTGGTGACCGGCGAGGACGAAGTCATGGTGCGCGCCATCGAGCGGGTCCTGGCTGCGCCGATCGAACGCCGCACTGTTGACGGGTTCGATTATGCCGTCCCCGCTCCCCGCAAGGATGAGGAATTTGTCCGCGCCCCCAGGCCACCCCGCCCCCAGCCGAAGGCCAAACCGGCAGCGGGCAATCAGCCGGCTCGCCAGGGGGCCTCGCCCCAGTCGTCCCATAAGCCGGCGACGGCGGCGGTCGCCGGAGGCAAGCCGGTCCATATCCCGGGAGGCCCGCGACGGCCGACTCAGCCCCGCCGGCCCCGGTAGCATTCGGCACAACGAAAAAGAGAGGCTGCCTTTTCTGCCGGCAGCCTCTCCTCCCGCTGATTTCCCCTGATCGATGGTTATTATAACCCCAACTGCTTGAAGAAGTCGTTCCCCTTGTCGTCCACCAGGATGAATGCCGGGAAGTTCTCCACCTCGATCTTCCAGACCGCCTCCATCCCCAGTTCGGGGAAGTCGATGCATTCGACCTTCTTGATGTTCTCTTCGGCGAGGACCGCGGCCGGGCCGCCGATGGAGCCGAGGTAGAAACCGCCATGCTTTTCAACGGCGGTGCGTTAGCTGCTGCGGAAAAGGGCGCCGCGGACAAAGACGCCACGCAGGTTCCGCCGCAAGTCCCGCCGCAAGGCTAAGAGCGCGCGGGGCCAAATCCGGCATCTATTACGGTCACCTCTTACTTTATGGATTACCTTTGGACGCCCTGGCGCTACCGATACATTTCCGAAGCCAAAAACGCCGTGGGCTGCGTTTTCTGCAATCTGCCTGCGGCGAACCACGATGAGGAATCGCTGATCGTCCTGCGCGGCGCGAAAAATTTCGTCATCCTGAACCGCTACCCCTACACCTCCGGCCACGTCATGATCGTGCCCTACGCGCACACCGCGGATTTTGCGGCGCTTGACGCGGCGACGACAGCGGAAATGATGCAGCTGGCGCAGCGCGTTCAGGCGGCGCTCGCGGGGACGTACCATCCGGATGGATTTAATCTGGGCATGAATCTGGGCCGCGCGGCCGGCGCCGGTATCGCCGATCATCTCCATCTGCATCTGCTACCGCGCTGGATCGGGGACACCAATTTCATGACCACGGTCGGTGAAACGCGCATGCAGCCGGAAGAACTTTCCGTGACGTACGCAAAGCTGCGCGAGGCACTGCATGTCTAGCCGGCAGACGCGTTTCCAGGAAACGTGTCTCATGAACCGGCGGTCGTCGTCTGCCAATCGCACATTGGCAGTGTGGGTGAGAGCATAGGAATCTTTGTGGGTCGTGGCTTTAGCCACGACATAAGCGAAGAAGAAGCAATTCGGCTTTAGCCGCTGGCGCGTTTGAATCGCACCTCTCACGCACAGTCTTCAGGGGCTAAAGCCCTTTTTATTGGTATCCTAAATGTCGCGGCTGAAGCCGCGACCCACAAAACTTTTTTGTGGCGGCGCCAGGAGTCACGGTTGAATCTCGAACTCAGTGACGAACAGAAAATGCTGCAGCACACGGTGCGCGAATTCGCCGAAAGCGAAGTGAAGCCGCTGGCGCGCGAGATTGACGAGACCGGCCATTTTCCCCGCGAGACGTTTCGCAAAGCCGCCGAGCTGGGCTTACCGCGCGTCGCGCTGCCGGAAGCAGAAGGCGGCGCCGGCTTCGACCACGTCAGCTACTCCATCGTCATCGAGGAAATCTCGCGCGTTTGCGCCTCCACCGGCGTGATTCTCTCGGTGCAAAATTCGCTGTACTGCGATCCGCTGCATCGCTTCGGGACCGCCGATCAGAAGAAAAAGTTTCTCGCGCCTTCGCGCGCGGCGAAAAACATCGGCTGCTACGCGCTCACCGAGCCGCAGGCGGGCTCGAACGCCGCCGCGCTGGCACCGCCGCGGTGCGCCGGGGCGACCGCTATATCGTCAACGGCACCAAGGCCTGGATCACCAACGGCGGCGTCGCCGATGCCGCGCTGGTCTACGTCAATACCGACCCGGCGCAGAGGGAGAAAGGCATCACCGCGCTGCTCGTCGAACGCGGCACGCCCGGCTTCCATGTGGGCAAGGAAGAAAAGAAAATCGGCATCCACGCCACGGCCTGCACCGAACTTTCGTTCACCGATTGCGAAGTGCCCGTCGAAAATCGCATCGGAGACGAAGGCGAAGGCTACAAGATTGCTCTCGTCCACGCTGGACGGCGGCCGCATCGGCATCGCCGCGCAGGCCACCGGCATCGCCCAGGGCGCATTCGAGCAGGCCCTGGCCTACGCGCAGCGAGCGCCAGGCCTTCGGCCATCCCATCGCCGATTTCCAGGCCATTCAGTTCATGCTGGCGGACATGGCCACCGAAATCGACGCGGCGCGCCTGCTGGTGCGCAAGGCCGCCTGGAAGCAGGACAGCGGCGTGCCGCTTTTCCATGGAGGCTTCCATCGCCAAGCTCTTCGCCTCGGAAATGGCCACGCGCGTGACGCACAAGGCCATGCAGATTCACGGCGGCAACGGCTACAGCCGCGAATATCCGGTGGAGCGGATGTACCGCGACGCGCGGATCTACGGAAATTTACGAAGGCACCAGCGAGATTCAGCGGCTGGTGATTGCGGCGGGGGTGCTCAAAGCGCTATAGTGGAGACTGTTATTCTCGGATCGTTCGACCAGCGACTTTGCCAGAGAGAGTGTTTCACTTTCCGAAGTTGAACGGAAGATGTTGTACTTCTCCGAAACCGCATGGACGCTCCCGGACATCCGGGAGGTCAACAACGAATTCGATAAGAATTACCACCAAAATGAGTATGAAAGAAAATATCCCAATTAATCAAGAGGGCTTTTGCGCGCGGCCGCAAACAGGAGCAAGAGGAATTTGTCACATGGAACGATGCATCCGCCTACTTAGCAAGGAAGATCGATATCTGCTCATCATGACAGCGCAGGCCGGGCTCAGGCAAAAATTCCGGCATCCGCGAGTGCCCCGCCCCCCTGGCGACCTTTGGAAATTATGGGGGACAGGTTTTGCAATCGTTGGTCTGTTTTTGGCGTTTTGCTGGATCACGCTGAAATTTCACCCTGATTCAGGCAAGAGCTCATCCCATCTGGAGATTTTCTGTCGTTCGTCCTCTGGTCTTTTCTTTTGTTGGCTGCCGCTGTCTATATACTGCTTCAGTTATTATTTGGCCCTCGAAAGGTCAATTGCGTTACTGATCGTGTCCTGGAATGGTTTTTCGGGCAATCGAAGCGCCATAATTGACTCGATGCGAACTCCCGCAGCGCGCCCACTGCTATTTGAAAAACCGGCAAACTTGGATAGTCTCCGTCAGGCGCCTGCGCGAGATTGCGGCTTTCACCTTCTACTGACACGTCGTATTCTATCTTCTTTAGAACATCACGATTCACAATCACGAGGCACCGTTTTTCTTGCAAGAACTCGATTCCAGTGTGGAATTTGATCCGGCGCGCGACGCGGAATTTTTCGCCGCTGTTCCCGCGCGGCCGGCTGTGTTTCTTGTCGAGCCGCGTGAGGAGCTTACGAGGGCGCAACCTTATCTGCTGCGCACGGCGAATTTGCGCGAGCGGCTGAGCGGCTGCTGGGGCCGCCGGAAGCCGCCTCGAAGCGGCTGAACCTTAGCGAATTTGCCGCGCGCGTTCGTTACCGCGTCGCGGCCTCGGCGTTTGAATTGAATTTTCTGCACTGGCAGCAGGCGCGGCGGATGTGGCCATCGGATTATCGCGAGCGGGCGCGGCTGCGGCCGCCCGCGGTGCTGAAAGTCAGCCTCACGAACGCCTATCCGCGCTGCTACGCGACGCGGCGCATCAGCCCGAACGGTTTTTATTTTGGGCCGTTCGCGTCGCGTCGCGCGGCCGATAGCGTTTGCTTCGGGATTTCTGGACCTGTTTAAAATCCGGCGCTGCCAGATCAAGATTCGGCGCGATCCGGCGTTTCCGGGGTGCATGTATTCGGAGATGAAGATGTGCCTTGCGCCGTGCTTTGCGGGATGCACAAAGGAAGAGTACGACGCGGAAGTGGGGCGCGTGGTCGCGTTTCTGGGGTCGGGCGGCGCTCGCTCACGGCGGAACTGGAACGCGAGCGCGAGGCGGCCAGCGAGGCGCTCGATTTCGAGCGCGCCGCCGCGGTGCACCGCCGCATCGAGAAAGCGGGAGAGGCGTTGCGCGGGCTGCCCGAACTGGCGCGGCGGCTGGAAGACCTTAACGCGGTGATCCTGCAGCGGGCGGTGGAAGAAAATACAGTGGCCGTGTTCGTCGTGCGAGCGGGGCGCATCGAGGAGCCGCGCATGCTGCGCTTCGCGGCGCTTGCCAGCGAGCCGCGCTCGGTCGAGCAGATTCTGCGCGAATGGCTGGAGCCGTCGGAAAACCAGAATCCATTTTCGGCAAAGGCGATCTGCGCCGCAGCAAAGCCATCGCGAACTCGAAGATCAGCTGAGCCTGCTGGCGAGGTGGTTTTACAAGAAGCCGCGAGTGGGAGAAATCTTTTTTCGCGAGGCGACGGCGCGCTCTTCCGCTGCCGCGCCGCAGGACGCCGCCAGCGCGAGACGCAACAGCGAATGGCCGTATCGCAGGATTTTGCGGGCGTGCTCGCGATTGCTCGCGCCGGAGGAAACGGGCGGGAACTAAAATCTCAAATTTGAAATTTGAGATTTGAAATTGGGAGCCAAGCGTTGCGAGTTAACAGTTTGCAGGCGAAAGTTGAAAGTTCGAGGACGGATACTGCGATGAGTGACGACTCTGGATGGGATGGTTTTACTCCCGACTCCAAACTGCCGACTTTCGACTTTTCCTCGAAATGCCTTCCTCGTAGTTCCCCGGCAATTCACATATAATCTCGGCTCACGATTCTGCGAGGTGAAATGGCCACGTTTGCGACTTCTGACGGCACAAGGAAATACGCGGCGCGATTTGCGGGGCGCGCCGCCGCGGGACATTTTCGCGAGCAGCAGGGGCTGTGGCTGTCATCGCTGGGGATCGGCACGTATCTGGGCGAAGCGGACGAGGGCACGGACCGGGGGTATACCGGATGCGATTGTGGCCGCGGTAGAAGCAGGCGCGAACGTGATCGATTCGGCGATCAACTACCGGTTCCGCGCACGATCGAATCGTCCACCAGCAGCACGTTCTTGCCCTGGAACTCGATCGCCATCGCGTTCAGCTTCTGGCGCACGCTCTTCTTGCGCAGCTCCTGGCCGGGCATGATGAACGTACGCCCGATGTAGCGGTTCTTGATGAAACCCTCGCGGTACGGCTTGCCCAGCTTGGCCGCGGCTTCGAGCGCGCTCGAGCGGCTGGAGTCGGGAATCGGGATGACGACGTCGATGTCGCCGGCGATGCCGGCCGCGGTGATCTTGTCGGCGAGGCTCTTGCCCATGTTGCGCCGGCTCTCGTAGACCGAGATCCCGTCGATCATCGAGTCGGGGCGCGCGAGGTACACGAACTCGAAGATGCACGGGTTGAGCTGCGGGTTCTGCGCGCACTGGCGGCTGTGGAAGTTGCCGCTCTCGTCGACCAGCAGCGCCTCGCCGGGAGCCACGTCGCGCATCACCTTGAATCCGAGCGTGTCGAGCGTCACGCTCTCCGAGGCCACCAGGAACTCGACCCCCTTTTCCGTGTCGGCGCGCCCCACGATGAGCGGGCGGATCCCGTGGGGATCGCGAAAGGCGAGCATGCCGTGCCCGGAGATCATCGCCACCACGGCGTAGGCTCCCTTAACCCGCCGGTGCACGCCCGCCACCGCCGTGAAGATCGCGTCCGGGTCGAGGCGCTCGCGCCCCGCACTTGCATCGGAGAGCTCGTGCGCGAGCACGTTGAGCAGTATCTCCGAGTCGGAATTGGTATTGACGTGGCGCCGGTCGTCGAGGAAGAGCTCGCGGCGCAGCTCCTCCGCGTTGATGAGGTTGCCGTTGTGCCCCAGCACGATCCCGTAGGGCGAATTCACGTAGAACGGCTGCGCCTCGGCCTCGGAAGAGGCCGAGCCCGCCGTCGGGTAGCGGCAATGGGCGATGCCCATGTGGCCGACGAGCTGGCGCATGTCGCGCGTGCGGAAGACGTCGCGCACGAGGCCCCGGCCCTTGTGCATGTGGAAGCTGTGGCCCTCGGCCGTGACGATCCCCGCCGCGTCCTGTCCGCGGTGCTGGAGCACCGTCATGCCGTCATAGAGCAGCTGGTTGACGGGGCTGCGGGCCACGACTCCTACGATTCCGCACATGCGTCCGGTCTCTCCACGTCGGGCAAAGGGGACAAATGGGGCCTGGGAACCGGAACTTCAACGGATCTCATGGCAGCGGCACCACCTGGCCGTCCAGGGATTGCTTGCGCAGCTTCGCGAGCCCGGCCTCCGCGGCCGCGCGGGTCGGAAACGGGCCCGCGCGCAATCGCGTAAGGCCACCGGAGGACGTGTCCAGCCGCTCCGTATAGTGCGCCAGGCCGGCCGCGGTGAGCTTCTCTCGCGCCTCGCGCAGCTTCGCCTCGTCGTGGAACGCTCCCACCTGCACCGCAAAGCCCTCGAGGCGCACGGCAGGCGCCTTTGCGACCACGGGCGGCGCGGCGCGGGTTGCCGCCTTCGGCGCGGCCGGCGGCGGCGCAGGGGCCTTGCTTGCCGCGGGCGGCGCATGGCCCGCGGGGGCCGACTCGACCGGCTTCGCGGGCGCGGGAGCCGGAAGCGGCGGCGCGTTCTCCTTCGGCGGGATCGCGAGCACGGGCTCGTTGCCCGTGGGACGGGGGCCGGAATCGAGGATCATGGGCACGAAAACCACGAGCAGCACGACGATCGCGATCGCGCCCACCAGGCGCCGTCGGCCGCGTCGCCGGATCTCGCTCGCTTCGGTGGACGCCGGTGGGGTCGCCATGGATGGAGTCAGCGTGCGTTCCGCAGCGCGTCCGCTACGGTATAGAACGATCCGAAAACGACGATTCTATCATTCGGGCCCGCGTCCCGACGGGCCGCCTCGAGGGCGGCGGCCACGGTGGCGAAGGCGCGCACCGGAGCCGCGCGAGCAGCCAGCAGTTGCGCCACCTGCGTGGCCGGTGCGGCCCGGTCGGATTGCGCGGCGGCGACGTACCAGCGGTCGATGCGCCCGCGCATCGCATCGATCACTCCGGCGACGTCCTTGTCCGCGAGCATCGCGAACACGGCGAACGTGTTCTCGAAGTAGCCCATCTCCCCGAGCGCCTGCGCGAGCGAGCGCGCCGCGTGGGGATTGTGCGCGACGTCGAGCACCACGACGGGCCGCCCGGGCAGGGACTGCAGGCGGCCCGCCAGGCGCACGAGGGCGAGTCCGCGCTTCGCCTCGCCGAGGGATACCGGCAGCCGCGGCGCGAGCTCGTCGAGCGCGGCCAACGCGGCGGCGGCGTTGCGCAGCTGCCATCGCCCGCGCAGGGCGGGAATGGGCAGCGCGTGCTTCGTGCCGCGCCGGCCGACGAAGTCCCACTGGCGCTCGCCCGCCTCGATGCGAAAATCGCGCCCGAGCAACTGCAGGTCAGCGCCGATCGCACGCGCATGCTCCACCAGGCGTCCCGGGGGATCGAGGTCCCCGTAGATCGCGGGGCGCGCGGCGCGAAAGATGCCCGCCTTCTCGAAGCCGATCGCCTCGCGGTCGTTTCCAAGGTAGTCCTGGTGGTCCAGGTCGACGCTCGCGACGATGGCGCAATCGGCGTCGATCACGTTCACGGCGTCCAGGCGCCCTCCCAGCCCCACCTCGAGCACCGTGGCCTCGACCCGGGCCTCGGCGAACACCGCCAAGGCCGCGAGCGTGCCGAATTCGAAGTAGGTGAGCTGCGTGTCCCCGCGCGCCGCCTCGACGCGCACGAAGGACGCCGCCAGCACGTCGTCGCCCGCGTCGGCGCCGTCCACGCGCACGCGCTCGTTGTAGCGCAGCAGGTGCGGCGAGGTGTAGCAGCCGATCCGGTATCCCGCCTCGAGGAGGATGCGCTCGAGGAACGCGCACGTGGATCCCTTGCCGTTGGTGCCGCCGACGGTGATCGCGACCGCGGGCGGCGGCAAGGCCATGCGCCGGGCGACCTCGCGCACGCGCTCCAGCCCGAGCGCGATCGTCGCCGGATGCTGCGCCGAGATGTAGGCGAGCCAGTCGTCGAGCGAGCGGACGCTCAAGCTTGCGGCGCGGGCTCGCGCTTGAGCAGCGTCACGAGCCGCGCGACCTTGTCACGCAGCTGGCGCCGGTCGACGATCATGTCGACCGCGCCCTTCTCGAGCAGGAACTCGGCGCGCTGGAAACCCTCGGGAAGGGTCTCGCGCACCGTCTGCTCGATCACCCGCGGGCCCGCAAACCCGATGAGCGCGCCCGGCTCCGCGATCACCGCATCGCCGATGAAGGCGAAGCTCGCCGAGACGCCGCCCATGGTGGGATCGGTGAGCACCGAGATGAACGGTTGGCGGGCGGCCGACAGGCGGTGCAGCGCGGCCGTCGTCTTGGCCATCTGCATGAGCGAGAGCAGCCCCTCCTGCATGCGCGCGCCGCCCGTGGCCGTGAAGCACACGAACGGCAGCTCCTCGTCGCAGCATACCTGCACCGCCCGCACGAAGCGCTCGCCCACCACGGAGCCCATCGAGCCGCCGAGGAAGCCGAACTCGAACGCCGCGCTCACCAGCGGCACCGCGTTCACCGCGCCCTGCATCACGACGAGCGCATCGGTCTCGCCCGTTTCCTTCTCGGCCTCCGAGAGCCGCTCGCTGTACTTGCGGCTGTCCTTGAACTTGAGCGGATCCATCGGGAGCACCTCGGAGGCGAGCTCCGCACGGCCCTCGGGATCGAGGAAGAGGTCGAGGCGCTGGCGCGCGGTCAGCCGGTTGTGGAAGCCGCACTTGGGGCAGACGTGCAGGTTGTTCTCGAGGTCGGTGAAGTACAGCACTGCCTCGCACGAGGGACACTTGCTCCACAGCCCTTCGGGCACGGCCTTCTTCTGCTGCGTGCCTTCGCGCTTGATCTTGGGCGGCAGGAGCTTGCGGAACCAGCTCATGCCGGCTGCTCCGCCCGGTCCATCGCGGCGCGGAACTCCGCGAGCACCCTTCCCGCGCGATCCGCCGCCCCCTCGGGCGTGCCTTCCGACATTTCCTGAACGATGCGGCTGCCCACCACGACGGCATCCGCGACCCCGCCGATGCGCCGGGCGGTGGCGCCGTCGCGAATTCCGAAGCCCACCCCGACGGGCACATCGGAGTGGGCGCGAATGCGGGCGATCATCCCCTCCACTTCCGCGGTGTCGATGTGCGAGGCGCCCGTCACGCCCTTGAGCGAGACGTAGTAGATGTAGCCCTTCGCCACGCGCGACACCCGTTCGATGCGCTGCTCGCTCGACGTGGGCGACAGCAGGAAGATGGGATCGATCCCCGAGCCCTCGAGCGCGCGCAGCCAATCGGCACTCTCTTCCGGTGGATAGTCGACGATGAGCACGCCGTCGACTCCCGCGGCCCGTGCGCACGCCACGAAGGCCGCGAGGCCCATGCGCTCGATCGGGTTGGCATATCCCATCAGCACCACCGGGGTCGCGGCATCGCCTTCGCGGAACTTCGCCACCATGGCGAACACGTCGTTCAGCCCGACGCCATGGCGAAGCGCGCGCTCGGAGGAGCGCTGGATCACGGGACCGTCGGCCATGGGATCGGAGAACGGCACGCCCAGCTCGATCACGTCGGCGCCCGCCTTCACCAGCGCCTGCATCACCGGCACGGTCTGCGCCGGCGCGGGATCCCCGGCGGTCACGAAGGGTATGAGGGCGCTGCGCCGTTCGCGGCGCAGCTTCTCGAAGGTGGCTGCGATGCGGCTCACGGGCGCTGTCAGAACTCGATCCCGGATGCCTTGCCGACGGTATGCATGTCCTTGTCCCCCCGGCCCGAGAGGTTCACCAGCAGGATGCGCTCGCGCTCCATGGACGGCGCCATCTTCATCGCCTGGGCGAGCGCGTGGCTCGATTCGAGCGCGGGAATGATGCCTTCCATCCGGCACAGGGCATGGAATGCCTCCAGGGCCTCCTCGTCGGTGACCGCGACATACCGCGCGCGTCCCGAATCCTTGAGCCAGGCGTGCTCCGGCCCCACTCCCGGGTAGTCGAGCCCCGCGGAGATGGAATGGGTGTCCTGGATCTGGCCGTTCGCGTCCTGCATGAGGTAGGTGCGGTTGCCGTGGAGCACGCCGGGCGAGCCCGCCGAAAGCGAGGCGGCGTGCTTGCCGGTCTCCAGGCCCAGCCCTCCCGCCTCCACCCCGATGAGCTGCACGTCCTCGTGGGGAATGTAGGAATGGAAGATGCCCATCGCATTGGAGCCGCCCCCCACGCAGGCGAGGATCGCGTCGGGCTGGCGGCCGGCCATCGCGGGCATCTGCACGATGCACTCCTTGCCGACCACGGAATTGAAGTCGCGCACCATCATCGGATACGGATGCGGGCCCGCGACGGTGCCGATGATGTAGAACGTGTCCTCGACGTGGGTGACCCAGTCGCGCATCGCCTCGTTCAGCGCGTCCTTGAGCGTGCGCGAGCCGCTGTCCACGGGAACCACGCGCGCGCCGAGCAATTTCATGCGGTACACGTTCTGCGCCTGGCGGGCCACGTCCTCGGTGCCCATGTACACCACGCATTCCATGCCGTAGCGCGCGGCCACGGTGGCGGCGGCCACGCCGTGCTGCCCGGCGCCGGTCTCGGCGATGACCCGCGGCTTGCCCATGCGCCGCGCGAGCATCGCCTGCCCCACGGTGTTGTTCACCTTGTGGGCGCCGGTGTGGTTCAAGTCCTCGCGCTTGAGATAGATCTGCGCCCCGCCCAGGTGGTCCGACAGGCGTTTCGCGTGGTAGATGGGACTCGGCCGCCCGACGAAATGTTCGAGGTCCCAGGCGAGCTCGCGCTGGAACGCGGGATCTTCCCGGCATTGGCTGTAGGCGAGCGTGAGCTCGTCCAGGGCGGCGCGCAGCGTCTCGGCAACGAACACGCCGCCGTAGGGGCCGAAGTGGCCCTGCGCGTCCGGGAGCGAATAGCGCGCCCAGTCAGGCGGATTGCCCTGCATCTTCACGTTGCACGCTCCGAATGAATTCCACGATCTTCCGCGGATCCTTGACACCGCGGCTGGCCTCGACGCCGCTCGATACGTCCACCGCCCAGGGCCTGACTTCGCGCACCGCGCGGCCCACGTTGGCCGCATTCAGGCCACCGGAGAGAACGAGGGGGATCGGGAGGTCGCGCGGAATGTCCGCCCAATCGAATGTGAGTCCGGTGCCCCCCGGTTCGCCCGGCGAGTACGCATCGGCCAGCAGCGCCTTCGCCCGGGGAAACCGTCTCGCGTATTCTAGCAAATCGGCCCCCGGCCCCATGCGCACCGCGCGCAGATACGGCACGCCGAAGCGCTCGCAGAATTCCGGGCTCTCGTCGCCGTGGAATTGCAGCAGGTCCAGGCGCACCCGCCCGAGCACGGCGCGCACTTCGGACTCCGGAGCGTCCACGAACAGGCCCACCGCGGCCACGAAGGCCGGCACGGTCGCGACGATCCTTTCGGCCTGCGCGAGGTCGACGGCGCGCGGGCTGGGCGCGTGGAAGACCATGCCCACCGCATCGGCGCCTGCCTCGGCGGCCAGGCGCGCGTGCATCGGCTCGCGAATGCCGCAGATCTTGACGCGCGTTCGTTGGCCGTTCATCGCGGTTCCCCGTCGAGCAGCGGATGGCGCCGGAAGGCCGGCAGCCCCAAGGCGGCATCATATTCGACCCCCGCCAGGTACAAGCCGTCGGGGGCGAAAGTGGGTCCTGCGGCACGCCGGTCGCGCGCGGCGAGCGCCTCGGACATCCACCGCGCCGGCTGCTTGCCCTCGCCCACCGCCACGAGCGCCCCGACGACATTGCGGATCATGTGGTGCAGGAAGGCGTTGGCGCGAAACGTGAACACCACGAGGGCCTCGCGTCGCTCGACGCCCGCTGCCATGAGATGGCGCACCGGGGACTTCGCCTGGCATTGCGAGTCGCGAAAAGCGCTGAAATCATGCTCGCCGAGCAGCAGCGCAGCGCCGGCCGCCATGGCGCGATCGTCCAGGGCCCGATGGTGCCAGCCGACCCGGCCGCGCAGGATCGCGGGCGCCACCGGGGCGTCGAGCAGGAGGTAGCGATAGGTGCGCGAGCGGGCGCTGTAGCGGGCGTGGAAATCGTCGCCTGCCGCGCAGGCCCAGAGCACGCGCGCGCCCGGATGCAGGAAGGAATTGGTGCCGCGAACCCACGAGACGGGCTCGCGCGACACGGGCGAATCCAGGTGCACCACCTGGGCGGCAGCATGCACGCCCGCGTCGGTGCGGCCCGCCGCAGTGACTTCGAGCGGTGCATCGGCAAAGCGCGACAGTGCCTGCTGCAGGTGATCCTGCACGCCGCAACCGCCGGGCTGGGTCTGCCATCCGCAGAAAGCGGCGCCGTCGTACTCGAGGCCCAGGGCGATGCGCATGTCGGGATCCGGAATGAAATTGGCGGGGTCGCCCCCGCCAATCGATACGCTCGCTGCCGCCGCGGAGTCAGAGCGAGGCGATGAGCTTCTTCGCCTCTTCCTGCTGCGAGGAGGAGCCCTCCTTGGCGACCTCCTGCAGGATCTCGCGCGCGCCGTCCTTGTCACCGATCTCCAGGTAGGCCTTGGCGAGCTCGAGCTTCGTTCCGATCGCTTCGCCCCCGGCCTCGCCGCCGGACGACTCGAGGCTCAGGTCCGCCATCTCCATCCCGCCTGCGGCAGCCGCGGCCGCCCTGGGCTGCTCTGCCGCCTTGGACCCGGGGAAGTCGAGTCCCGACAGGTCGAAGTCGAATGCAGGCTTCTCGTCTTTCGCTGCGGCAGGCGCCTCGGAATGCGCTGCCGGCGCGGACGGCGCCAAGTCGAAGTCCATCCCCGAGGACGTTTCCACCGGCAGGTCCGGCGCAGACTTTTGCGCGTCCAGGTCGAGGTCGAAGCTCGGGGTGGGAGCACCCGCCCCGGTGTCGGCGATGACCGCGCCGCCGGCGCTCGAGCTCGTATCGAGGTCGAAATCGAGGTCGGGCTTCGGCGGTGAAGCCGCCGGGGCAGCCGGAGAGGACATCGCCGTGAAGGTGGCAGTCCCTCCCGCCGCGGCGACGTAAAGAGGATTCGTGGGGTCGATCTGGGCGCCCATCGCGGCGGCCTTCTGCCACATCGGATGGCTGTCGCCGACGGCGGTGCGCAGCTCCTTGGCGACGGTCTCGAACGCGGTCGCGCTCTTGCGCGCGTGGTAGATCTCGAGCAGTTTCAGGGCGATCTCGTGCCGGCTCTTGTCGCGCGCCATGGCCTCTTTGAGGATTTCCTCGGCTTGGGCATCGCGTCCATAAGCGATATAGACTTCCGCCTCGGCAACCGGATCGACCTCGTCGGTGTCGATCGTGCCGGGACCTGTTTTATCGAAGTCTGTCAGGAACGAACTGTTCCCCGTGTCAACGAGACCACCCGCCGGCTTTCCCGTGGAAGCCCCCGGTTTCAGGTCCGACGGAAAGGCGCTGGTCATGGCGCTGTCGGGGCCTCGATCTCCCCGATCGCGGCGGCGGCGCATGAAGATGAAGCCCCCGACACCCAGGAGCGCGATCGCGCCCACGCCCGCCGCGAGGTAGGCCGGGTTGTCCATCAACTCATCCATCATTCCCTTGGGCGGCGGCGGCGGCGCCTTCTTCGGCGGGGCCTTCGGCTTTTCCGCCACCTTGGGCGGCGGGGCCTTCGGAGTCGCTGCGGCGACCTCGGGCTCGGGCGGCTTCGTGGCGGCAGCAGGCAGCTCCGGGGCCTTCGCTGTTTCCGCCGGCTTCTCGGGCGGCTTCACCTCGGGCGCCTTGGCCGGCTCCGGCAGCTTCGGGGGCGCGGCTTCCGCAACCTTGGATTCGGCGGGCTTGCCCGGCACTCCCGCCTTCAGGTCCAGCAGGCGCTGCATCTCACGAATCTGCTTCTCGAGGTCCGATACGCGCGACTGGGCTTCCTTGAGCGCCTTGTCCTTCGCCGTGACCTCTTCCTGCAAGGCATTGAGGCGATCCTGCGAGGATCCCTTGGCACCGGCGCCCTTGCCCCCTTCCGACTTGGAAAGACGCAGCGTGTCTTTCGGCTCCGCGGAGGGAACGGCGGGCGGCGCGACGGCGGCCGATGACACGCGCCCCTTCGCCGCGTTGGAGGATTCGCCAAGCGACGGAATCGAGGAGACCCCTCCGGCCAGCTGTTCGCGATACTTGTTCCAGTCCTCGACCTGCGTGCGGATTTCCTTGCCCGCTTCGGTCGGCGTGATCTGGGCTACCTCCTCCGCCGTCGGCACCTTGAGGATCTGCCCCGTCTTCAGGCGGTTCATGTTGCTGCCCGAAAAGGCGTCCTGGTTCTGGCGGTAGAGCGCGACCAGCATCTGCTCCAGGCTCACGTCGGCGGGCTTTACCTGCCCCGCGATCTTGCTGAGGTTCTCGCCCTTTTCCACGGGTCCGTAGGTATCGCTCGCCGCGGCCTGCGTTTCGCCCTTGCCGGCCGCCATTTCGGCCTGCGCCGAAGGCGATCCGGTAGGCTCGATCGCGGGCGACTCGGGAGTTGAAGGCGCCGCCGCCGGCGCTGCGGCCGGCGGCGTCTCTGCGGGTGCGGCGGGCGCCGCGGGAGCCGCGGCGGCTACCGCTGGCGGTGCCATCCGCGTCTCGGAGTACCCGGGTGGATCGAGCAGGATCGGGTACTCGCGCTGGATGCGCCCCGCCGGCCACGTCACTTCGATCAGCGCATCGACGAAAGGCTCGTTGATGGGCCCGATGCTCGTGACCTTGAGGTATGGCTGTCCATTGGGCCGCTTGTCCACCGAGAAGCGCAGCAGGCGCAAAGGCGGCGTGTATTCGATGCGCGCATCGCGAAATGACTCCGGAGGCGCCACGCGCGCGCTCAGCGAATCGACCTCGCCCGGCTGCAGGGACACAAGGTCGATCTCGGCATCGAGGACTTGCCCGAGGGCAGAGTTCACCGTGAGCTTGCCCAGGCCTGCCGCCTGAACCGCGATCGAGGCGCCCAGGAGCAGCGCGACGGCGGCTCCGTTTCTGAAAGTGCTCACCATCGTTTTGCCCATCCCAACCCGGAAGATCGGTGAAAAGTAGAATAACATCAGGGCTTTATTGTTTCAACCTCACCCGGTTTTTCACATTATCTCTTAAGTGAGACGTTTTTCAAGCATTTTTTCCCGATGGAACGCGGGTTTACGCCATGACCTTCGCCGGTACACGCGCCTGCAGCAGGATCCCCAGCATGCGGCGCAGCGGTTCTGCAGCGCCCCAGAGCAGCTGATCGCCCACGGTAAATGCTGAAAGATACTCCGCTCCCATGCGCAGCTTGCGCAGGCGCCCGATGGGCACGTCGAGGGTGCCCGTCACCGCCACGGGGGTGAGGCGCTTGAGCGTGTCCTCGCGCCGGTTCGGGACCACCTTCACCCAGGGATTGGCCCGGGCGAGCAGCGTTTCGATTTCCTCGATCGGCAGGTCGCGCTTGAGCTTGAGGGTGAGGCCCTGGCTGTGGCAGCGCATGGCGCCCACGCGCACGCACAGCCCATCGACCGCCACCGGACGCGACTCACGCCCGAGGATCTTGTTGGTCTCGGCGTGGCCCTTCCACTCTTCCCGGCTCTGGCCGTTGCCCAGGTCGGCGTCGATCCAGGGCAGCAGGCTCCCGGCGAGCGGCACGCCGAAGTGCTCCGTGGGAAAGCTCTCGTCGCGCAGGATGCCGGCCACTTCACGGTCGATCTCCAGGATCGCGGAGGCCGGGTTCGCGAGCAGCGCCTTGGCGGCAAAGTGCACTTCCCCCATCTGCTGCAGGAGCTCGCGCATGTTCTGGGCGCCCGCGCCCGAGGCGGCCTGGTAGGTCATCGCGCTCACCCATTCGACCAGGTCGGCCTTGAGCAGGCCGTCGATCGCCATCAGCATGAGGCTCACGGTGCAGTTGCCGCCGATGAAGCTCTTCACGCCCGCGGCCACCGCCTGGTCGATCACGGGGCGATTCACCGGGTCGAGGACGATCACCGCATCCTTGTCCATGCGCAGCGCCGAGGCCGCATCGATCCAGTAGCCGTTCCATCCCCCGGCCCGCAGCTTCGGATACACCGACTTGGTGTAGTCCCCACCCTGGCAGGTGATGAGGATCTCGTGGCGGGCAAGCGCGCGGATGTCGTTCGCGTCCTGGAGCGGCGCCACCGGCTTGCCGATAGCGGGTCCGGGTCCGCCTACGTTGGACGTGGTGAAGAACGCGGGCTCGATGGCGTCGAAGTCGCCTTCCGCGTGCATGCGCTCGAGGAGCACGGAGCCCACCATGCCGCGCCAGCCGATGAATCCTACGGTGCTCATGATCGTCGTCTCTGAATTTCGGTGGGGCGATTCGTCGGGAGCGCGGCGGGGCGCCCCTCCCCCGCTACGCGTCGTTTTGCTAGAGCGCCTTGGCCACCGCCGCGCCCATCTGCGCGGTGGAAGCCGTTTGGCCGGCCTTCGCGGCGATGTCGGCCGTGCGCAAACCGGCGGCGAGCGCCTTGCGCACCGCGTGGCCTATGCGCTCGGCCACGTCGGCGCGCTCGAACGTGTAGCGGAACATCATTCCCACCGAAAGGATCATCGCCAGCGGGTTGGCCAGGCCCTTGCCCGCGATGTCGGGCGCCGAGCCGTGGATCGGCTCGTACAGCCCCTTGCCGCGCGCGTCGAGCGAGGCCGACGGCAGCATGCCGATCGAGCCCGTCAGCATCGACGCCTCGTCGGAAAGGATGTCGCCGAACATGTTGCCGGTCACGATCACGTCGAATTGCCTCGGATTGCGCACCAGTTGCATCGCGCAGTTATCCACGAGCATATGCGAAAGCGCCACGTCGGGGTACTCCGGGGCGATCTCCACGGCGATGTCGCGCCAGAGCTGCGTGGTCTCCAGCACGTTCATCTTGTCGACCGAGCAGAGCTTGCCGCCGCGCGCCCGGGCCGTGCGAAAGCCCGAGTGCAGGATGCGGCGGATCTGCGGCTCGGTGTAGTGCATCGTGTTGATGCCGACGCGGTTCGGCTTCTCGCCGCTCACACCGCGCGGCTGGCCGAAGTAGATGTCGCCCGTGAGCTCGCGCACGATCATGATGTCCAGGCCGCTCACCACCTCGGGCTTCAGCGTCGATGCATCGGCGAGCTCCGGGAAGACCGTCGCCGGCCGCAGGTTGGCGAAGAAGTCGCACTCCTTCCTCAGGCCCAGGATCGCCTTCTCCGGGCGCTTGTCGCGGGGCAGCGTGTCGTACTTCGGGCCGCCCACGGCGCCGAAGAGCACCGCGTCGCACTCCTTCACGAGCTCGAGCGTGGCCTTCGGCAGCGGATCGCCGTGCGCGTCGTAGGCCGCGCCGCCGACGAGCGCCTGCTCGGTCTCGATCTTCATCCCCTCGGCGCGCAGCACGTCGAGCACCCGCACCGCTTCGCGCAGGATCTCGGGACCGATGCCGTCGCCGGCCAGGAGGGCGATCTTCACGCCTGCGCCCTCAGGTGAAGATCCAGGGCTCGGAGCGCTTGCGGCGCTCTTCGTACTCCCGGATCTGGTCGGCGTGGCGCAGCGTGAGCCCGATCTCGTCCCAGCCGTTGAACAGGCACTCCTTGCGCGATGGCTCGATGTCGAAGTGCATCGGCTTCTGGTTGGGCGCGGAGACCGTCTGGGCGGGCAGGTCGATGGTGAGCCTGAAGCCCGGGTGCGCCGCGATCTCCGTGAAGAGGTGGTCGACCTGGAAATCCAGCAGCACGATCGGCAGGAACCCGTTCTTGAGGCTGTTGATGTAGAAGATGTCGCCGAACGAAGGCGCGATCACGGCCTTGAAGCCGTACTGCTGCAGCGCCCACGGCGCGTGCTCGCGCGAAGAGCCGCAGCCGAAGTTCTTGCGTGCGAGCAGGATGGAGGCGCCCTGGTAGATCGGCTGGTTCAGCACGAAATCCGGGTTGGGCCGGCGCTTGCCGAGGTCCATGCCCGGCTCGCCGATGTCGAGGAAGCGCCACGCATCGAACAGATGCGGCCCGAAGCCGGTGCGCTTGATGGACTTCAGGAACTGCTTCGGGATCACGGAATCGGTATCGACGTTCTCGCGATCGAGCGGCGCCACGAGGCCGGTGTGGACGGTGAACCTGTCCATCACGCCCTCCTGATATCGACGAAGTGCCCGGCGATCGCAGCCGCGGCCGCCATCTCCGGGCTCACGAGGTGCGTGCGACCGCCCGCGCCCTGACGGCCTTCGAAGTTGCGGTTCGACGTGGAGGCGCAGCGCTCGCCCGGCGCGAGCTTGTCGTCGTTCATGCCCAGGCACATGGAGCAGCCCGCATCGCGCCACTCGAAGCCCGAGTCCCTGAACACGCGATCGAGCCCCTCCTTCTCGGCCTGGGCCTTCACGAGGCCCGAGCCCGGCACGACGAGTGCCAGCTTCACGTTCTTCGCCACTCGCTTGCCTCGCACGACCTTCGCGGCCGCACGCAGGTCCTCGATGCGCGAGTTGGTGCACGAGCCGATGAAGATCTTGTCCAGACTGATCGCGCTGATCGGCGTGTTGGGCGCGAGGCCCATGTAGGTGAGCGCACGTTCGATGGCCTCGCGCTTCACCGGATCCTTCTCGCGGTCGGGATCGGGCACGCGATCCTCGATGGAGACGACCATCTCGGGCGAGGTGCCCCACGTGACCTGAGGCTTCAACTGCGTGGCGTCGATCTCGACCACCTTGTCGAACTTCGCGCCCGGATCGGAGATGAGCGTCTTCCAATAGGCCGCGGCCTTGTCGAACATCTCGCCCCGCGGCGCGTAGGGCCGGCCGCGCAGGTAATTGATGGTCTTGTCGTCCACCGCCACCATGCCGGCGCGCGCTCCCGCCTCGATCGACATGTTGCACATCGTCATGCGGGCTTCCATCGAGAGCGCGCGCACCGTGGAGCCGCCGAACTCGATGGCGTAGCCGGTGCCGCCCGCGGTGCCGATCTTGCCGATCACCGCGAGGACCAGGTCCTTGGCCGTGACGCCCGCCGGCAGCGCGCCCTCGCATTTCACGAGCAGCGACTTCGACTTTTTCTGCACGAGGCATTGCGTGGCCAGCACGTGCTCGACTTCGCTCGTGCCCATGCCGAAGGCGAGCGCCGCGAAGGCGCCATGCGTGCTCGTGTGGCTGTCCCCGCACACCACCGTCATGCCGGGCAGCGTGGCGCCCTGTTCCGGGCCGATCACGTGGACGATGCCCTGGCGGCGGTCGTTCATGCCGAAATAAGTCTTCACATGAAATTTGTCGACATTGCGGTCGAGCGTCTCCACCTGCAGGCGCGAGATCGGGTCCGCGATGCCTTCGGAGCGATGGGTCGTGGGGACGTTGTGGTCCGCCGTCGCCACGACCGACTCGATCCGCCACGGCGCGCGATGCGCGACCTCGAGGCCCTCGAACGCCTGCGGGCTCGTCACCTCATGGACGAGGTGGCGGTCGATGTAGAGCAGCCCCGTGCCGTCGGCCTCTTCGCGGACGAGGTGGGAGGACCAGAGCTTTTCGTAGAGGGTGCGTGCGGACATGGGAGTGCCGAAGCCAAAGTGAAATTATAGCTTCCGGGCCGGCCTCTTCTTCGCCGCGGGCTTCTTCTTCGCCTTCGGCCGGGCCTTCACCCTCGCCAGCGGCTGCAGCAAGCTCACCCGGTTGCCCTCGGTATCCACGAACGAGACGTAGGCTCCGACACCGGGGATTTCCATCGGCTCGCCGAGCACCTGGCCGCCCGCGGCCGAGACTCTCGCCATCGCCTTCACGAGGTCGTCCACGGCGATGACGACCGACGGGTGCTGTGTCCGGCCAATCCGGCTTCTTCGCGAAGAAACCCGCCGTTGATCGTGCCGCCCTTCTTCGGCCGGCCGTCGGGCCCGCTCTCGGCCGTCGTGGCGAGGACGTACTGGCCCATCTGCTCGCCCATGTTCTTCATCTTCCAACCGAAAGCCGCCTTGTAGAACTTCGCGACACGGTCGGCGGCACCGTAGGGCATCTCGAAATGGACGACGGGGTTCATGGGAGCTCCTCGAGGGACGCGACCAGGAAATTATGCCGCAGAGCGCTGGCTCACCCCCTGAGCCTCCCGCCCCCTATCTTGGCCCCATGAATTCCCGCCCACCCCTCACCGCACGCATGCAGCAGCGCGGCATCTCGCCCGTCGCCCTGGAGCTGCGGCTGGAATACGGCCGCGAGCGGCCGCGATGAAGGGCGGGCTCAAGCACATTATCGGGAAGCAGATCGCAGGCGTGCTGGTTGCCGCGAGCGAGCGCGCGCCCCACGAGCAGGTGTTCCTGGTCTTCGCCGACGGCTCGAGCTTCGAGTTCTGGGGCGACGACTTCAACTGCGGCGCGGGCCTGGACCGGGCCGACGGGATCGAGCGGTATGTGAGATCGGGCAAGGGCGAGGTCGTACGAGTGTATGGCGCGCCTGCGGGTCCGGCGAGGTCCGCGCGGCCTCCCCTGACCACGGGGACGGAAAAGACGCCCCATCAGGGCGGCGCGCCGGAGACGCTCGCCGAGCTGATGACGCGTGACCTCGAAGCGTGGAGGCAGGCGAAGGCGGTGATCGCGAAGGCGCGGACGTAGCCGCGAAATTGGATCGAGGACGTGACTGGCCGCGGGACGTTGTAACCTAAGCCTCCAACGGGTCGGGATCGTCGACCTTCGGGCCGCTTGCCTTCGCGGCCTTCTTTGCCGCCGATGGAATCGCCCTTGCCTTCACAACAACGTCCGCATTCTGCGCGCGATGCCGCAACGCATGATCGATCAACACCAGCGCAACGAAAGCCTCGGCAATCGGCGTAGCGCGAATCCCCACACAAGGATCATGCCGCCCGGTCGTCTCGATCGTCGCGGCATTCCCCTCCACATCGATCGTCTGCCGCGGCAACCGAATGCTTGACGTCGGCTTGATCGCGATCGACACCGTGATGTCCTGCCCCGTCGAGATCCCGCCGAGAATCCCGCCGGCGTTGTTCGACAGGAACCCGTCGGGCGTCATCTCGTCGGAGTGCTCGGTCCCGAGCTGCTCGATCGAACGAAACCCCGCCCCGATCTCCACGCCCTTCACCGCGTTGATCCCCATCATCGCCTGCGCGATGTCGGCGTCGAGCCGCCCATACAAAGGCTCGCCCCAGCCGGAAGGCACACCGGAAGCCGCCACGTTGATGCGCGCGCCGCACGAGTCGCCGGACTTGCGCAGCTTGTCCATGTACGCCTCGAGCGCGGCCACGGCGCCGGGATCGGGCGAGAAGAACGGGTTGTCGTAGACGCCCTGCCATGACTTGAAGGCGATGGGGTTGGGGCCGAGCTGCGCGAGATAGCCGCGCACCTCGACGCCGTGCTTCTCGCGCAGCCACTTCTTCGCCACCGCGCCGGCCGCGACCGCAGGGGCGGTCAGTCGAGCAGACGAGCGGCCGCCACCCCGAGGATCGCGGATGCCGTACTTGCGCAGGTACGTGTAGTCCGCGTGCCCGGGCCGGAACGAGCCCGCGATCTTCGCGTAGTCCTTCGAGCGCGCATCGACGTTGCGGATGAGGAGCGCGATCGGCGTGCCGGTGGTCCTGCCCTCGTACACGCCGGAGAGGATCTCCACCAGGTCGACCTCGCGGCGCTGCGTCACGTGGCGCGAGGTGCCGGGCTTGCGGCGGTCGAGGTCGGGCTGGATGTCCGCTTCGCTGAGCGCCATGCCGGGCGGGCAGCCGTCGATCACGCATCCGATCGCGGGCCCATGGGATTCCCCGAAGGTCGTGACGGTGAAGAGGGTGCCGAGGGTGTTGCCGGACATGGTGATGCGAGTTTACTGCATCCCTAGTTCGCCATAGGGATCAAGGCATTGGAGGATCAAGGTGCCAGCCTGAGCGCAAGTTGCCGACTCCTCAGGACTTCGGTCCCTCGCCGCCTTGCTTCGTGAGCCGCCACGCCATGAAGCCCAGCATCGCGACGGCGCCCAGCAGCACCGCCCAGAGTGCCAGCTTGCGCGGCCCGAGATTCGCCGCCCACGCGGGCCAGCCCGACGTGCGGACCTTGCCCGACTGCACGGGCGCCCACGGCCGCCTCGGAAAGCTTCGCCTCGTCGCCCCGCTTGTAGCCGGGCACGAGGCTCGCAACCGATACCCACGCGGGCTTGGCGTCGGGATCGCCGAACGCGAGGCGGAACGGGGCCTCGCCGCGCGCGACGAAGACCACCTCGTCCCTGCGCCATCGCGCCTCGAGCACCGGCGGCGCGGCGCCGATGCCGCCCGACTGCGGATCCACGCGCACCATCCACTCCCGCGCCGGCGTGCGGCCGATCTCCACGGGGCCGCTCTCGACCTCCACGCCGTCGCGCGTCAGGCGATAGAAGACCGCGGTGCGCACGGCGCGCCAGTCGCCGCCGGTCGTATCGCGCGCGAGCAGCGTGAAAGCCGCGACCGAGTTGGGCTCCGCGGGCACGACGCGCACGGACTCCACCGGCAGGCGCGCACCCAGGTCGTAGGTGAATTCGCCCGCCTTCGGCCCTGCGGTCCCCTGCATGCGCGCCACGGCCCGCTCGGGCGCCTGCATCGCGCGCACGATCTCGCCTTGCGCGCCGCGCAGCGCAAACGCGGCACCGCTCCACGTGACGCGATAGTAGTGGGCCTTCGAGGCGAACAGCGCGACGCGCGGCTGCTCGAGCTGGTGCCCGCCCTGCGCGAGGCGCACGAGCGAAGCCGCTCCAACGTGCCGCCACGCCTGCAAGTCGTCGCTCGCCTCCACCGTCACTCGCACAACTTCCGAGCCGGGACGCGCATCCCAGTCGAGGACGAGCGCGCCGAGCGGCTCCTTCACCTGGCTCGCGTCGAGCAGCCACGCAACGGGCACCGCCTGCCGCACCGCCCTCTTCCCGTGCACGGCGACCAGCGTTCCGTCCTCCGTGCGCACCGTCACCTGCGCGGCGGAGGCGATCTCGGCGCCGTGCCCGGTGACTGCGAACGGCCGAAGCTCGACCAGGCGCGGCGCCTCGCGTGCGGTCTCGTGCCCCGCGGCCCATGCGATGGGCACCGGCTCGCCGCGGCCGTTGAACACGCGCACGTCGGCGAGATCGCGCCGCGCATCGCGATAGGCCTCGGGCGGAAGCGCGAAGCGCTGCAGCGCGTCGCCTCCGGACGGCGTGAGCGCAGCGCCCGACGCAAAGTCGGCCGGACTCTCGGCCATCGCATGCAGGGCGACGCACGCGGCGAGCGCGGCGAAGCGCTTCATGGCTTCTCCTGTCCGGCGCGCGGCGGCACCGGCGAGAAATACCCGATCACCACCATCAGCACGCCAACGCCGATGAACGAGACGATGCGCTCGATGCCGCCCAGGTGCGACAGGTCGATGAGGAAGAGCTTCACCACCACCACCGCCATGAGCGCCGCCCCCAGCAGCCACACCGCGCGCCGTGCCTTGCGCGTCGCGTAGACCATGAGCGAGAGCGCGATGAGGGCCCAGAAGATCGAGAGCGAAGCCTGCGCGAGCACCGAGCGCGACATGCTCTCGAAGCGGTAGGGAATGTCGGCCCAGTGGTGCAGCGTGCGCAGGAGCACGCCGTTGAGCCACAGGAAGGTCGCGGCCGCCACCACGCCTGCCGCAAACCGGCCGCGGACGAGCGCCGGGACGTCGAACCCCGCGCGGCGCCAGGCGTTCCACGCGGCGAGCAACGCAAGCCCCACGAGGATGTGCGCGAGATCCAGCGCGTTGAGCAGCGGCAGGTACGGCAGCGGGTAGCTGTCGCCGTTGTGCGTGGCGTTCGCATACAGCACCCAAAGCATGAACCCCACTGCGATCGGAATCACGCCGCCGACGCGGTAGGCACGCGGCTGCGCCGCCACCGGCCAGTGCTCCCCGGCCCACCGGCTCGACACCGCGATCACGAGGAGCGCGGGGACGACCACCACCGCGGCGACCGACCACGCCGTGTGGTAGGCCGTGAAATTCTGCGCCACCCAATGCAGCTCGAGCGCGCCCACCAGCGCCGCGAGCAGCAGCGTGCCGGCGTGCAGCCCGCGAAAGTACGCGGGCGAGGCATGGCGCTCGTTCTGCAGCAGCACCCAGAGCTGCGCGCCGAAGGCGAGCACCCAGGCGGGAGCGCCGAAGTCGACGAAGAGGTGCGGTTCGGTGTCCCATCCCATCAGCGCGCAGGCGAAGAGCGCGGGCAGGAGTGCCAATGCGGGCCATGCCGCCTCGCGCCAGTCCTTGCGCACGGCGAGGTAGGAGAAGACGAGCGCGGTGCCGGCGAAGAACTCGAGGTAGGCGTTGAGCCGCAGGTACGGCTCCACGAAGGTCTCGATCTCATGGCGCGCGGCAAAGAGCCACCACGCCATGCCCCACAGGAACGCAATCGTCGCCCACGCGGAGCCCTTCGCTGCCTCCTGTTCCTGCGCGCGGCGCAGCAGCCGGTTGGTCCACAGGCCCGCGAGCGCCACGAGGGCGGCGCCGAGAAAGGCCGCATCCACCAGCGGCACGTCGGCGGTGAGGCGCGGATAGGCATTCAGGTACGCCACGCCCGCGCCGAACTCGAGCAGCACGCCGAACGCGCGCGCGAGGCGGCGGCGCTGCCGCGTGCCCACCCACACGATCGCCGCGCCTTCGAGCGCCCAGGCGGCCGAGGTCCACTGGGCATCGAGCGCGAGCGGGATCGCGAGCGAGGCGAACACCACGCCCAGCGCGAGGAAGGCTTCCACCAGCAGCGCGAGGTTCGGGTTGCGCCCGCGGCGCATCCACGCCGCCAGCCCGAGATAGGTCGCCGACAACGCGAGGCAGGAATACGCGAGCGCGAATTCCATGCCGCGCGTGAGGCCCGCCTGCAGCCCGAAGGCGGCGAGCGGAACGCCGAAGACGAGCGTGCCGTCGACGTAGTGCGTGAGCCGCGGCGCCTGGCGACGCGCGAAGAGCACGGCGATCCAGACGTAGAGCACGAAGAACGCGACGAGGAACGGCTCCGTGGTCGCGAAGTGCTCGGGCCGGTAATAGCGCAGTCCCCACAGCAATCCGATGAAGAACGTGAAGAGAAAGCCCATCACGTTGAGCGAGCGCCACGCCCTGTGGAACGCGATGGCGAGGATGCCCGCGTTCAACAGGAGGTAATAGCTGAAGAGCATCACGTGACTGCCGCCGCCCGTGGAGGCGAGGATCGGCGCGAGGAAGCCGCCGCCCGCGCCGAAGGCGGCGAGCACGAGCGCGTCCTGGCGCACGGCGAGGAACGCCGAGAGCG
Organism: uncultured beta proteobacterium; assembly: GCA_963792865.1. Classification (GTDB taxonomy): domain Bacteria; phylum Pseudomonadota; class Gammaproteobacteria; order Burkholderiales; family Usitatibacteraceae; genus Usitatibacter. Next base: position 41,474 of record CAWBYB010000010.1, on the reverse strand, counting down.
CCGCGATCGCCGCCAGCAGCGCGAACGCCATCCCCGCCGGCAGCAGGCCGTAGAGCCGCAGCGCGGCGAATGTGGTGAGGTAGAGCACCGCCACCGCGGCGCCCTGCAGCCCCAGCGCGTAGCCGGGGCGGTTGAGCCGCAGCCGCCAGCCCACGACGAGCAGCGCCACGCCCGCGAGCGCAACCCCTCCGACGCGGAATTCCACCGGCACGAGATCGCGATCGGCGGCGTACTTGAGCAGGAACGCGAGGCCGAAGAAGAGGATCAGCAACCCCACGCGCGCGATCGCATTGCCGCCGGTGATCCACGCGACGAGCGGGTTGGGCGCAGCCGGAGGCGGCGGCACGGGCGTGCCCGCGACGGCATCCGGCTCCACCCGCGGGGCCGATGCCGCCTCCGGCGCGACCGCCTGCGCCTCGCCCGCGGTGAGCTCGACAACGCTCGCGGCCGCCTGCGTCGCTGGAGCTTCCTGCGCCGGCGCGGCCTCCATCGTCGCGGATGTTGCCGTCTCCTGCGCGCCGGCTGCCGCCTCGGGGCCCAGGCCCTCTAGTTTCGCCAGCCGCTCCTCGATGCGCGCAAGCCCGCGCTCGAGGCGCTCGAGGCGCACGCCGACGGGCTGCTCGGCGACGGGCCGCGGCGCGGACGAGGACGCGGGCCTCGACTTGGCGGAGCGCGACGCGATGATGATCCCGGCGAGCCAGCCGAAGAATCCCACCACGAGCGCGCCCGGCACTCCCCAGATCGCCGCGCCGACCAGGATGCCCGCCACCAGTCCCAGCCAGATCATGAACGCTCTCCCCTCGGGCTCATCGCCATTCTCCCCGCAGCGCGGCAACTCGCGCCTGCAGCAATTCGCGGGTGGCTTCCGCGGCCGGCACCGCGGGCCCGGCTTCGAGCGCGATGGGCGCCAGCACGCCGCGCTGGAATGGGTTGCGCAGCGCGCGCCCGCCGTAGCGGCTGAAGAAGCTGCCCCACAATCCCTTGAGCGCCAGCGGGATCACCGGCACGGGCGTGCGCTCGACGATCTTCTCGATGCCGCTGCGGAAGACGTTCAACTCGCCGTCGCGGGTGATGCCCCCTTCGGGGAAGATCGCGACCAGCTCCCCGTTGGCGAGCGCCTCGGCCACGGTGTCGTACGCGGCGTCGAGCAGCTTCTGGTTCACCTTGGCTGGCGCGATCGGGATCGCCTTGCCGGTGCGGAAGACGAACGAGAGCACGGGGGTGGCGAAGATCTGGGCATCCATCACGAAGCGGATCGGGCGCGGGCTCGCCGCCAGGATCACCAGGGGATCGACGAAGCTCACGTGGTTGCACACCAGCACCGCGGGCCCCGTCTCGGGGATGTTCGCGAGCCCCTTCTTCTCCAGCTTGTAGACCGAGTGGATGAGCAGCCAGCACAGGAAGCGCATCAGGAACTCGGGCACCAGCAGGTAGACATACGCCGCCACCGCCGCGTTCATCAGCGCCACCACGAGGAAGAGCTGAGGCAGCGTGAGCCCGGATTTCAGCAGCGCGATGGCCATGAGCGAGGCCACCACCATGAAGAGGGCGTTGAGGATGTTGTTCGCGGCGATGATGCGCGCGCGGTGGCCCGGCTCGGCGCGGGCCTGGATCAGCGCGTAGAGCGGCACCGAGTAGAAGCCGCCGAAGAGCGCCAGCAGGAAGAGATCCGCCATCACGCGCCAGTTGGCGAGGTGCATGAGGAACTCGCCGACCGGCATCCCGCCCGCGCCGTGCATGTTGCGGCTCGCGAGCCAGAGGTCGACGCCGAAGAGCGTCATGCCGATGGAGCCGAAGGGCACGAGGCCGATCTCGACCTTGTGGCCCGAAAGGCGCTCGCAGGCGAGCGAGCCCAGGCCGATGCCGAGCGAGAAGACGGTGAGCAGCAGCGTCACGACGTTCTCGTCGCCGCCCAGCACCTGGCGCGCGAAGGGCGCGAAGGAGGTGAGCAGGATCGAGCCGAAGAACCACAGCCACGAGATCCCGAGCAGCGAGTTGAACACCGCGCGCTGCCGATAGGCGATGCGCAGGTTGCGCCACGTCTCGGTGACGGGATTCCAGTTGATGCGCAGGTCCGGATCCGGCGCGGGCGAGCGGGGAATCGCCTGCGCCACGGCGCGCCCCGCGATGGCGACCGCAAGGCACGCTACGGCGACCGGCAACGCGCTCGTCTCCGAGGACTTGGCGAGCAGCCCCCCGGCGATGGTGCCGACCAGGATCGCGACGAAGGTCCCCATCTCCACCATCCCGTTGCCGCCCGTGAGCTCGTCCTCGGCCAGGTGCTGCGGGAGGTAGGAGTACTTGGCGGGGCCGAAGAGCGTCGAGTGCAGGCCCATCAGCAGGACGCAGGTGTAGAGCGCCGCCGCCGAGTGCAGCAGGAAGCCCGCGGCCGCGAGCGACATGATCCCGATCTCGAGGCTCTTCACCAGGCGCATGAGGCGCGACTTGTCGTACTTGTCGGAGAGCTGCCCCGAGGTGGCCGAGAAGAGCAGGTACGGCACGATGAAGAGCGCGCCGATCACGAAGCCCGCGGTCGAGGGGTTCACGCCGCCCCACTCGGCCGCGTGGTAGCTCGCGAGCAGCGTGAAGGAGAACTTGAACAGGTTGTCGTTGGCCGCGCCCAGGAACTGCGTCCAGAAGAAGGGCGCGAAGCGCCGCTCGCCGAGGAGCGCGAACTGGCTGCGCGCGTGCTCGCGCGGGTGGATGTCGACGGACTCGTGCCCGGCGGCGGGCGCGCTCACGCCTTGCTCCGGATGTAGTCGAGCACGGCGGCGAGCGACTCCTCGAGGAAGCGCTTGTTCACCCAGTAGTAGACCTCCTTGCCGCTCTTCTCCGATTCGAGCACGCTCGCCTCGCGCAGCAGCTTGAGGTGATGCGAGACCGCCGAGCGCGACAGCGTGGACACGCCGACGATCTGCCCCACGTTCAGGCGCTCGCCGCGCTCGAAGGTAAGCAGGATGCGCTGGCGGTGTTCGTCGCCCAGCGCGGTGAACGCGCGCGAAATGGTGCGCCATTCGCGCGGGATTGCCCGGAGGTAATTGCGATTCATGACGACATTCTTAGATATATGGACGCATGAAGTCAAGCGCCGGCGTCCGCGCGCGCCCTGGGCCGCCCCGCGTGGTACACTATCAACCCTCGAAAATCGGTTTCCGCTCAAACAGTTAGCGCCAAATGCTCGACGACTTGAAGAAAAGCGCGCTCGACTATCACCGCCTCCCCACCCCCGGGAAGATCGAGGTCGCGGCGACCAAATCCCTGATCACCCAGCGCGACCTGGGGCTCGCCTACACGCCGGGCGTCGCCGCCGCATGCGAGGCGATCGTCGAGGATCCGGCGCTCGCGCGCGAGCTCACCATCCGCGGCAACCTCGTGGCGGTGATCACCAACGGCACCGCGGTGCTCGGGTTGGGCGCCATCGGGCCGCTCGCCGCCAAGCCCGTGATGGAGGGCAAGGCGGTCCTGTTCAAGAAGTTCGCGGGCATCGACGTGTTCGACATCGAGGTGAACGAGCGCGACCCGGACAAGCTGGTCGAGATCATCGCGGCGCTCGAGCCCACCTTCGGCGGCATCAATCTCGAGGACATCAAGGCTCCGGAGTGCTTCTACGTCGAGCGCGAGCTCCGCGGCCGCATGAAGATTCCCGTCTTCCACGACGACCAGCACGGCACCGCGATCATCGTCGGCGCCGCGATCGTGAACGGGCTGCGCGTGGTGGGCAAGGACATCTCGAAGGTGAAGCTCGTCGCCTCGGGCGCCGGCGCCGCCGCCCTCGCCTGCCTGGACATGCTGGTGGCACTCGGCATGCGCATGGACAACATCTGGGTCACCGACATCGCCGGGGTGGTCTACACGGGACGCAAGGAGGAGATGGACGAGAACAAGGCGCGCTACGCCCGGGAGACCAAGGCGCGCAAGCTGGCCGACGTGATCGGCGATGCGGACGTGTTCCTGGGCCTGTCTGCGGGCGGCGTGCTCAAGCCCGAGATGGTGGCGAAGATGGCGCCCAAGCCGCTGATCCTTGCGCTCGCCAATCCCACCCCGGAGATCCTGCCCGAGCAGGTGCGGCAGGTACGCGACGACGCGGTGATCGCCACCGGGCGCTCGGACTACCCCAACCAGGTGAACAACGTCCTGTGCTTCCCGTTCATCTTCCGCGGCGCGCTCGACGTGGGCGCGACCACGATCAACGAGCCCATGAAGCTCGCGGCGGTGCACGCGATCGCGGACCTCGCGCACGCCGAGCAATCCGACCTCGTGGCCCTCGCCTACGGGCAGGGCCAGGTGAGCTTCGGCCCCGATTACCTGATCCCGCGGCCGTTCGACCCGCGGCTGATCGTGAAGATCGCCCCGGCCGTGGCGCGCGCGGCGATGGAAAGCGGCGTGGCCACGGACCCGATCAAGGACTTCCCCGCCTACGTCCAGAAGCTGAACGAGTTCGTCTACCACTCCGGGATCATCATGAAGCCCATCTTCGCCGCCGCGAAGCAGGAGCCCCGGACCATCGTGTTCGCCGAAGGCGAGGACGAGCGCGTGCTGCGCGCGGTGCAGGTCGTGGTGGACGAGGGGCTCGCCCGGCCGATCCTCGTCGGGCGCCCCGCGGTGCTCGAGCGGCGCATCGAGCGCTTCGGCCTGCGGCTGAAGCCCGGCGTGCACTTCGCCGTCGTGAATCCAGAGGGAGACCCGCGCTACCACGACTACTGGACCAGCTACCACCAGCTCACCGAGCGGCGCGGGGTATCGGCGGCCTACGCGAAGATCGAGATGCGCCGCCGGCATACCCTGATCGGCGCGATGATGATCCACCGCGGCGAGGCCGACGGCATGATCTGCGGCACGTTCGGCACCCACGCCCTGCACCTGCACTACGTCGACCAGGTGATCGGCAAGCGCCCCGGTGTCGCGAACTACTACGCGATGAACCTGCTCATGCTGCCGCGCCGGACGGTCTTCATCTGCGATACCTACGTGAACCTCGACCCCACGCCCGAGCAGCTGGTCGAGATGACGGCGCTCGCGGCCGAGGAGATCCGCCGCTTCGGGCTCACGCCCAAGGTGGCCCTGGTGTCGCATTCGAGCTTCGGCACCAGCGAGGCCGCCTCGGCGACCAAGATGCGCACGGCGCTCGCGATGATCCACGAGCGCATGCCGGAGCTGGAGGCGGAGGGAGAGATGCACGGCGACGCGGCGCTCTCCGAGGAGGTGCGCATGGCGGCGTTCCCGCATTCGCGCCTGAAGGGCGAGGCCAACCTGCTGATCATGCCCACGCTCGACGCCGCCAACATCTCGTTCAACCTGCTCAAGACGATCGGGGGATTCGGCATCACGGTCGGACCCGTGCTGCTCGGGGCCGCCAAGCCGGTCCACATCCTCACCCCGACCGCCACCGTAAGGCGCATCATCAACATGACCGCGCTCGCCGTGGTCGACGCGCACGGCTCGCGCGCCAGCTGACGGGGGCCTCCATGATCGATCGTTTCCACCACCTCCTCGTCGCGCCCGCGCAGTACGACGCGTCCCTCGCCTTCTACCGCGACGTGCTGGGCTGGACCGTGAGCAAGGAATGGGGCCAGGGCGGCAACCGCGCCGCGATGCTCTCGGGCGGGGGAGTGAAGCTCGCGCTCACGGAGCGCATGCCGGCGGTCCTGGCCGGGCTCGGGTCCGCGGCCGGCAGACCGATCCTGCACCTCGACATCCACGACATCGACGCGCGCTTCCGCACGCTTCCCGCCGGCGCGCACGTCGTCATCCCGCCGGGACCCACGCCCTGGGGCACGCGCTGGTTCGTGCTGCGCGATCCCGACGGCAACCTCATCGCCTTCGAGGAGCTCCACGGCGGTGGCCACTGATCCGTCCTCGCTGCATCGCCTGAGCGGAATTCGCGAGCACGTGCTGCGCCTTCCCCGCGCGCTTCCCGAGCAGGCCACCATCGGAGTGTGGGCGCCGTCGGGGCGCGTCGACGAGACCGCGCTCGCGCAGGGCGTGGCCTACCTCGAGGACCTCGAGCACCGCGTGGTTTTGCCGGGCGAAGCGCTGCACACCTGGCGCTACTTCGCCGGCAGCGACGAGGAGCGCCTCGCGGGCCTGGAGGCGCTGCTCGACGATCCCGCGGTCGACCTCATCATGGCGGCGCGCGGCGGCTACGGGCTCACGCGGCTGCTCGCACGCATCGACTGGAACCGCGTGGCCGCGAGCGGCAAGCTCTTCGTGGGCTTCAGCGACTTCACGGCGTTCAACATGGCGGCCTACGCGTGCGCCAACCTGCTCACCTTCCACGGGCCGATGCTCGCGGTCGACTTCGGCAAGCCGCAGCCCGAGACCTTCACGCAGCAGCATTTCTGGATGGCGCTGCGCGGGGCCGCGCACCGCATCGACGACGTCGCCTGCGAGCACGACTACGATCCGCGGCGCATCGACGGCACGCTCTGGGGCGGCAACCTGTCGCTCCTCGCGCACCTCGCGGGCACGCCCTATTTCCCGGCGATCGACGGGGGGATCCTCTACGTGGAGGATTTCGCCGAAGAGCCCTACGCAGCCGAGCGACTGTTCTACCAGCTCTACCATTGCGGGGCGTTGGGACGCCAGCGCGCCCTCGTCCTCGGCGACTTCTCCGATTGCATCCCGACCAATCCGGTGCGCTATCCCTATACGATGGACGAGGTGGTGGATTCGCTGCGCAAGCTGCTGCCCTACCCGGTGCTCACGGGATTCCCCTTCGGGCACATCGCCCGCAAGGTGACGCTGCCCTTCGGCGCTCCGGGAACGCTTTCCATCCGCGAGGGCGGATACTCGCTGCGCTTCTCCGAGCACCTGCGTCGCTAGGCGCTCAGGCCGCCACCCGTACGGGAATGGTGGGCCGGCTCGCAGTCCCGGCGGGGGTGCGCCACTGCGCCAGCAACTGCGCTTCACGCGCCTTGGCCGCCTGCAGGTGGCGCGCCTTCACCGGACCGTAGCCGCGGATGTCCTCCGGGATCGAGGCGATGTCCACGGCGAGATCCAGGCGGCCGACGTCGAGCGTTCCGAGGAGCTCCGCGACGACGGTGCGGTACTCCTCCACCAGCCGGCGCTCCGTGCGGCGCTCCGCGCCGTAGCCGAAGACGTCGAGCGAGGTGCCGCGCAGGAACTTCAGCCGCGCGAGCACGCGCATCGCCGTGAGCATCCAGGATCCGTAGGTTCGCTTGCGCGGCTCGCCCGTCACCGGGTCGGCCTTGGCCCAGAGCGGCGGGGCCAGGTGCATCTTCACCGTGTAATCGCCCTCGAAGCGGGAGGCGATGCGCTCCAGGAAATCCGTTTGCGTGTGCAGGCGCGCGACCTCGTATTCGTCCTTGTAGGCCATGAGCTTGAACAGGTAGCGGGCGACCGCCGACGTGAGCACCGTCGAGCCGTTGGCGCGCGCCTGCTCCGCGGCGCGCACCTCGCGCACGAAATCCGCATAGCGGCGGGCGTAGGCCGCATCCTGGTAGGCCGTGAGGAACTCGCTGCGCCGCTCGATCATCTCGTCCACGGACTGCGACAGGCGCTGGCTCTCGGGACGGGCCTGCGGGGGGGTGGCGGCGCGTTGCACGGAAGCAAGGTCGACCGCGGCGCGCCGGCCCCATTCGAAGGCCTTGCGGTTCGACTCGACCGCGGCGCCGTTCAACTCGATCGCGCGCAGGAGCGCCGCCTCGCCCAGGGGAATGCAGCCCTTCTGCCAGGCGTAGCCCATCATGAAGAGGTTGGTCGCCATGGAATCGCCCAGGAGCGCCGTGGCGAGCTCGCTCGCATCGACGAAGTCCGCCGCACCGGCGCCGCAGGCATCGCGGATGGCCTCGGCCATCTCCAGCGTCGGCACGCGCAGGTTCGGATCCTTGGTGAACGCCCCGGTGGGCGCGACGTCCGAGTTGACCACCGCGCGCGTGGTTCCCGATTGCATCTTGGCGATGGCCTCATCGGAGGCCGCCACGATCATGTCGCAGCCCAGCACGAGGCGCGCTTCGCCCGCGGCGATGCGCACGGCGTGGATATCGTCGGGCGTGCGCCCGATCCGGATGTGCGAATACACCGAGCCGCCCTTCTGCGCGAGCCCGGTCATGTCGAGCACGGCCACGCCCTTGCCTTCCAGGTGCGCGGCCATGCCGAGCAGCGCGCCGATGGTGACCACGCCCGTGCCGCCCACGCCCGTCACCATGATCCCGTACGGGCGCTCGAGCGCGGGCAGCTGCGGCTGCGGCAGCGCGGCCTGCACTTCCTGCGCGACCGCGCGGCGCTTGCGCAGCGCGCCGCCTTCCACGGTGACGAAGCTCGGGCAGAAGCCGTTCACGCACGAGTAGTCCTTGTTGCACGAGCCCTGGTCGATGGCGCGCTTGCGCCCGTACTCGGTCTCGACCGGCACCACGGACAGGCAGTTGGACTTGGCGCTGCAATCGCCGCAGCCTTCGCACACCAGCTCGTTGATCACGACGCGCCTGGCCGGGTCGGGGAAGGTGCCGCGCTTGCGCCGCCGGCGCTTCTCGGCCGCGCAGGTCTGGTCGTAGACCAGGACGCTCACGCCTTCGACCTCGCGCAGCTCGCGCTGGACGGCGTCGAGGTCGTCGCGGTGGTGGATCGTGACGCCCGGGGCGAAATAGGCCCCGACGCCGTACTTGCCGGGCTCGTCGGTCACGACGGCGATGCGCTTCACGCCTTCGGCCGCGACCTGGCGCGTGATCATGGGCACGGTGAGCGGCCCGTCGACGGGCTGCCCGCCCGTCATCGCGACCGCGTCGTTGTAGAGGATCTTGTAGGTGATGTTCACGTTCGCGCCGACCGCCGCGCGCACGGACAGCAGGCCGGAGTGGTAGTAGGTGCCGTCGCCGATGTTGGCGAAGATGTGCTTCGTCTCGGTGAACGGCTGGATGCCGATCCAGGGCGCGCCCTCCCCGCCCATCTGCGTGAAGGTCATCGTCTCCTCGGGCCGGATCCAGATCGCCATGTAATGGCAGCCGATGCCGGCGAGCGCCTTGGAGCCTTCCGGGACGTGCGTCGAGGTGTTGTGCGGGCAGCCGGAGCAGAAGTACGGGATGCGCGCGACCTTCGGGCGCGGGCGCGCGAGGGCCGCCTCTTTCGCCTCGAGGAACTTGAGCCGCGCCTCGATGATGGGCGAAGTGTAGAACTTGCCGATGCGCCGCGCGATCACGCGCGCGACCATGGCGGGCGTGAGCTCGCCCGCCGCGGGAAGCAGCCACTCGCTGCGGTGCACTTCCCACTCGCCGTGCTCGTCGTACTTGCCGATCACGCGCGGGCGCACGTCGTCACGCCAGTTGTAGAGCTGCTCCTTCATCTGGTACTCGATCACCTGGCGCTTCTCCTCGACCACCAGGATCTCGTCCAGCCCCAAAGCGAACTCGCGGATGCCGTTGGGCTCCAGCGGCCAGGGCATGCCGACCTTGTAGAGCCGGATGCCGACTTCCGCGGCGTGCTTCGCGTCGATGCCCAGGTCCTCGAGCGCCTGGAGCACGTCGAGGTAGCTCTTGCCCGAGGCGATGATGCCCAGCCTCGGGTTCGGCGAATCCACGGTCACGCGATTGAGGCGGTTCGCGCGGCAATAGGCGAGCGCCGCGTAGATCTTGTCGTGCTGCACGCGCAGCTCCTGCTCCATCGGCGCGTCGGGCCAGCGGATGTTCACGCCCTTGGCCGGCAGCTGGAAGTCCTGCGGCAGCACGATCCTCGGGCTGTCGGGGTCGACCACGATCGAGGCGCTGGAATCGACCGTCTCCGAGATGGTCTTGAACGCCACGTACAGCCCCGAGTAGCGCGACATCGCGAAGCCGTGCACGCCCAGCTCGATGATCTCCTGTACGCCGGTGGGATACAGCACCGGGATCATCGCCGCGTCGAAGGCATGCTCGCTCTGGTGCGGGAGCGTGGAGGACTTGCACGCGTGGTCATCGCCCGCGAGGAGCAGCACCCCGCCGTGCTTCGCCGTACCGGCCGCGTTGGCGTGCTTGAACACGTCTCCACAGCGGTCCACGCCGGGGCCCTTGCCGTACCACATTGCGAAGACGCCGTCGTACTTCGCGCCCTCGAACAAGCCCACCTGCTGCGAGCCCCAGACCGCGGTGGCCGCGAGCTCCTCGTTCACGCCCGGCGTGAAGTGGATGTGATGGTCCTTGAGGTGGCCTTTCGCCTTCCACAGCGCCTGGTCGAATCCGCCCAGCGGGGAGCCGCGATAGCCCGAGATGAACCCGGCGGTGTTCAGGCCCGCGGCGAGGTCGCGGCTGCGTTGGATCATCGCGAGGCGCACGAGCGCCTGGGTGCCGGTGAGGTAGACGCGCCCGGAGGCGAGCGTGTACTTGTCCTCCAGGGAAACGGGCAATGCGGACATTTCGGCTCCTCAAAATGGGTACTTTGGGGCGACGCGCTCCGGCTTCGGGATTGTGTCCCTCACCGGAAAGGGCGGCAAATTATAAGGGTTCGACCGCCCGAACGCGAGCTTCGTTTCCCTCTAGAAGAGGTTTCCCTGCCCGCGGCGCGAGGGCGGCACGAAGCGCGTGGTGTCGAGGCCGCGCCAGTGATCCTTGTTGAGCCCGATCCGCTCGCACGCCTTCATGAAGCGCCGCTTGAGCAGCTCCGCCCAGAGCCCCTGGCCCTTCATGCGGGTGCCGAAGCTCGGATCGTTGTCCCGGCCGCCGCGCATCTCCTGCACGCGCGACATCACGTGGGCGGCCTTCAGGGGGAAGCGCTCCTCCAGCCACGCCCTGAAGATGTCCTTCACCTCCCAGGGCAGGCGCAGCAGCGTGTACGAGGCCGCGTCGACCCCCGCTTCGGCCGCGGCCTCGAGGATCGATTCCAGCTCGGAGTCCGTGAGGAAGGGGATGACGGGGGCCACGTTCACGTGGACGGGAATGCCCGCTTGCCTGAGCCGGCGCATCGCCAGCAGGCGGCGCGCCGGCGCGCTCGCCCGCGGCTCGAGGTAGCGCGAGATCCCGTGGTCCAGCGTGACCAGCGTGATGCTCGTGCTCACGAGGTTGTCCCGCGCGAGGTCCTGGAGCAGGTCGATGTCGCGCTCGATCAACGCCGACTTGCTGATGAGCCCCACGGGATGTCGCGTCTCGACCGCGACCTCGAGGATCGAGCGCGTGATCCTGTATTCGCGCTCGATGGGCTGGTAGGCGTCGGTGTTCACGCCGATCACGATCGTGTCGCATCGGTAACCCGGCTTCGCGAGCTCTGCGCGCAGCACTTGCGCCGCGTCGGGCTTGGCGGTGAGGCGCGTCTCCCAGTCGATGCCGGGCGATAGCCCGAGGTACGCGTGGCTGGGGCGGGCATAACAGAAGGGGCATCCTATGGCGCATCCGCGGTAGGGATTCAGCGACTGGGTGAATCCGATGTCCGGGGAATCGTTGCGCGAAATGACGGTCCTGGGCCGCTCGATGGCGATCACGGTCTTCGGCTTCGAGGGCTCGTCGCCGGGAGCCTGGAACCAGCCGTCGTCGGCCGCGTCGCGCGACCACTGCTCGAAGCGGCCTTCGGGATTGATGGTCGCGCCGCGCCCCTTGGCGGCGGCGCCGTGGTTTCCCGCGGTGGTCTTGAGCGGCATGCACGAATCTTACGCGCTGGACCGGAGTCCGCCACGGCAGGGAAGAGTCGCGTGAACGCTGTGGATAAGGAGTCGCATCGCCCCCACAATCGCAGCCAGTTATCCCCAGTCGAGGAGGCCCCTGATGGTCAGCGGATCGGGATCGTGTGATTTTCCCGGGCCGGACGGCGAATAACGCGGCATGCCCCTGACAACGGCCAGTGTCGCCTTGAAACCTTCGCGCGCTCCCGCACCCCCTCCCGCCAGTCCCGACCGGTTCGTCGAACTGCTCTCGGAGCACCGCGGCATCCTCTACAAGGTGGCCTACGCCTACTGCCGCGACCGCGAGGACCGCGAAGATCTGGTCCAGGAGATGCTGATCCAGCTCTGGCGCTCGTTTCCCCGGTTCGACGGGCGGGTCAAGTTCTCCACCTGGATGTACCGCATCGCCATGAACGTCGCCATCTCCCACTATCGCGCCTCCACGCGCCGGATCCGCGATACGGTGCCGCTCGAGGAGCTCGGCCTGGACATCGCCGCCGCCGAGGCGCTGTTCGAGGAGGCCGGCGACAACATGCGTGTGCTGCGCCAACTCATCGGACAGCTGGACGAGATGGACCGCGCCCTGATCCTGCTCTTCCTCGACGGCCGCGACCACGGGGAGATCGCCGAGATCGTCGGCATCACCCCGACCAATGTCGCCACGCGCATCCATCGGCTCAAACAGAGATTGCAACGCGAATTCGCCGCCACCGAAGAGGAGTCCGCGCCATGACCCTGCAGGACCTGAAGGACGAATGGGAATCCCGCGACCGCCAGCTCGCCGAGGCGATCCGCCTCAACGCGGCCCTGCTGCGCGAGACCTACCTGGACAAGCAGCGGGCCGAAGTCATGAAGCGCTCGCCGTTCGGAAAATTCCAGTTCGCCATCTGGATCGCGACGCTGGCCCTCCTGGGGGCGTTCATCGCGCGGCACATCGCCGAGCCGCGCTTCCTCATCCCCGCCCTGCTGCTCGACGGCTGGACGCTTGCGATGGGAATCGCCGCGATCCGCCAGGGCCGCGCCATGCGCGAGCTCGATTTCGGCGAGCCGCCGATCGTGCTGCAGAAGAAGCTCGAGATGCTGCGCATCGCGCGGCTGCGCACCTTCCGGTGGGGGTTCCTCTCCGGGCAGGTCCTCTGGTACGTGCCATTCCTGATCATCCTGTTCCGGGCACTGCTGGGCGTCGACCTCTATGCAGTGTCCGAGTTCATGCCGCGCTTCATGGCCTGGAACGTGGCCGGCGGCCTCGCTTTCATCCCGCTGGCGATCTGGCTTTCCAAGCGCTACGGCGCGGGCCTGGAGCGCTCGACCCTCGGCCGGCATCTGCTCGATTCGCTCGCCGGGCGAGACGTGGCCACTGCGCGGGAGTTCCTCGCGCGCCTGGCGCGCTTCGAGGCCGACGCCGCGCCCGCGTAGGCGGAGCCGGGCGGCAATCGTGCGAAAATCGGCGCACCGGCCGGCTCCCCGGCGAGCACACAAAGGCGCACGGCATGATCGAGGGCAGGAAAGTAGTGGTCGTGCTGCCGGCCTACAACGCCGCGCGCACGCTCGAGCGCACGGTCCGCGACATCCCGCGCGGGCTCGTGGACGACGTGATCCTCGTCGACGACTGCAGCAACGACGAGACTGTCCGCGTCGCCGGCACGCTCGACATCTCCAACATCCTCGTCCACGAGCGCAACAGCGGCTACGGGGCCAACCAGAAGACGTGCTATCGCGCAGCGCTCGCGCAGGGCGCCGACATCGTGGTGATGCTGCACCCGGATTACCAGTACGAGCCGCGGCTCATCACCGCCATGGCCGGGATGATCGCCTCCGGCGTCTACGGCGTGGTGCTGGGATCGCGCATCCTGGGAGGGGGCTCCACCAGCGCGCTCGCGGGAGGGATGCCCCTGTGGAAATACGTCGCCAACCGCGCGCTCACCGCGCTGGAGAATCTCCTCACCGGGGCGAAGCTCTCCGAGTACCACTCCGGCTACCGCGCCTTCTCGCGCGAGGCGTTGCTCGCGCTGCCCCTGCTCGCGAACTCCGACGACTTCCTGTTCGACAACCAGATGCTGGTGCAGGCGATCGCGCGCGGCATCCCGATCGGGGAGATCTCCTGCCCCACGCGCTATCGCGACGATTCGAGCTCGATCAACTTCACCCGCTCGGTGCGCTACGGGCTGGGCGTCGTGCTGGTGTCGATCGCCTACCGCGCCTGGCGCTGGAAGCTCGCCCGCCCGGCGTTCCTCGACTTCGACTCAGATCGTTTCCTCGTGGTGCCCGTGGTGCGCGAGAAAGACCCAATAGCGGGCTAGCGCGAAGTTGGCGAAGAGCACCACGCCCGTAGTGGCGACCTGCAGGATCATGTAGTGCACGTGGACCAGGCGCAGGAGCAGCGCCAGCAGCGCGGCATTGAGCACGAAGCCCACGGCCAGCGCGATGACGAAGCGGACCGCGGCGATGTGATGGCGCTGGCGGCTCGCGAACACGCCCCAGTAATTGAGCGGGTACTTCACGCAGGCGCCCGCCGCGAAGCCCGCGCAGGTCGCCGCCACCGCGGGCCACCCGCCCCAGGTCACCAGCGACATCATGGTCGCGTAGTGCGTGCCCGTCGCCACGAAGCCGGCCGCGGCGTAGAGGACGAAGCGGCGCAGCTCGCCCTTCATGCGCGCTCCGCCCGCCGCGCGCGCGCCAGGCGCGCCGTCCACGCGAGCGCGCCTGGAATCAGCGTGCACCACGCGAAGAGCATCGCGGCCTGGAAGGCGCCGAAGAATCGCGCCGCCACCAGCGCCTCGATGAAGGGCGCCGAGAGCGCGACATAGCAGACGATCGCCCCGAGGGCGGCCGCGTCCACGCGCCCGTCGGTGCGCACGAGCCAGAAGATCGGCACGAGTGCCAGCAGCAGGTAGTGCGGCCAGACCAGGGGTGAAGTGGCGAAGGTGAACAGCACACCGATGCTCGCCGCGAACCACGGATCCGAGAACGCCCGGCGTGCCGCCGCGCCGAGCGAACGCAGGCCGACCGGGGAGAGCGCCAACGCGAGCGCGAGCGACATCGCGCCCGCCAGCAGCAGGCCGAATCCCATCGGGCCGAGCATGCCGGTGCGGTCGGACAGCAGCTTGGCGAGCGACATGTTGCCCTGCGCGACGGTGAGGGGAATGGTCGCGTTCATGCCGCGCGCGAGCCGCAGCCACTCGCCCCACACGCCCGCGTCGTGGAAGAACCAGGCTCCGGCGCCCCAGGCGCCGGCCGCCAGCACCGCGGCGACGGCGGCCCCCGCGAGAAAGCGGCGCGCTCCGTGCACCGCCCCATAGTGAAGCGCGAACGCAAGCGCGATCCAGGGCGTATTCGGCTTGAAGACCACGAGCAGCGCGAGCGCGCCGATGAAGAGCCCGTCGACGAGCGCGCGGCCCGTGTACGCGCGCTTCACCGCCACGTAGAGCAGCCCCGCCATGAACGCGAGCTGCAGCGAGTTGACGTTGCCCACCTTCACGTCGAGCAGGAAGGGCCAGAACGTGAGCTCCACGAGCAGCGCGATCCAGGCCGAAAGCCAGGCTCCCAGGCCGCGCAAGCGAGCGAGGACGAAGACGCCGATCCCCGCCGCCAGGTATTGGACCAGGGTGAACAGGCGCTGGGCGCGTTCGTAGTCGTCGGGGAACGCGGCGAAGCTCGCGTAGAGGAAGGGCGTGCCCATCGGCTCGAGCTCCCGGCGCGCTGCGTTGGCCGCGTGCAGCTTGGCGCTGGACGAGGCGTCGGCGATCCGGTTGAGCACGCGCGCGTATCCGGCGCCGTCCACGTAGGGGCTTTGCGCCATCGGCCCCGCGCGCTTGGCGAGCGGCACGCCCCAGAACTGGTAGAAGTCGATGCCGAACTGGTAGGGAAGATCGGATCCGGCCTTCACGACCAGCACCGCGGCCAGGGCGAGCGTCACGCCGGCGCGCACGAGGTTCGATTTCAGGAGGTCGGCGATCAAGGCGGCGTCAGCGGGATGCGGCCAGGGCCCGCCGCACGAGGAAGTACTCGTTGAACGGCCGGTCGTCGGTGATCGTGTCCGGGGCGTCCGGCGTCACCAGGCGCGCGATCGGCAGCTCGCTGCCCAGCACGCTCGCAACCTCCAGGCGCAAATCGCCGTGGCTCCACTCGGCGAGGTCCTTGCGCGCCGCCGCGGGCATGCGGGCCAGCAGGGCGTCCGCGTCGAGCTCGGCGATGGGCTGCATCGACGCGGTGAAATGCAGGCCCCAGCCTTCCACCGAGCGATAGACCCTCACGTACGGAAAGCTCTCCGAGAGGGATCGCGCGATGGCCCGCGCGATGCGCTCCTCGCCGATGGGGAACCAGGTCTGGAAGACGCCGCCGGGATTCAGGCGGCGCTTCACCGCCTCGTTGAACTCGCGCGAATACAGCAGGCTCGAGGCCGCGGCCTCCACCGGAGGGGGCGGATCGACCACGACGATGTCGAAGGTGCGCCGCGTGCGCTCGAGGAAGCGCCGGCCGTCGTCGATCACGACGCGGCCCCTGGGATTGCGCATCACGGCGGCGGCATCGTCGAAATAGAACGGGAAGGCGTCGCGCACGCTCGGCACCAGCTCGACCGCGGTCGTGTCCAGGCCCCAGCTCAGGAGCGAGCGGAACGTCGTCCCCATGCCGAAGCAGATCACCAGCGCGGATGCCGGCCGGCCCGAGTGCAGCGCGGCCGGGAGGTGCCCCATGAACTTGGTGATCGGCGTGAGCTCGGTGATGCCGACCCCGTTCACGAGCAGGCGGCGCTGCATGCCCGTTCCGAGCGAGACCACCGTGGCCGTGTAGTCGCGGCGCACTTCGCAATCGTGCGCGGTCCACGAGCACGGGTTCTCGTAGCTCACGCTGCCCAGGGCCGCGAATGCAAGCAGGCCCGCCGCAACACCCGCCCCCGCCCATCGCGCCCTCGGTGGCAGCTCGCGCGCGTAGGCGAGGGCGAGCAGCAGCAGCGGGAGGCACAGCGCCACGAGCGAAATGCGCGCGCCCACCGCGGGCAGGAGCGCGTACGACGAGACCAGCGGACCGAGGATGCATCCCGCCGCGTTGATGGCATACGCGCCGCCCGCCAGCGAGGGACTCCCGCGCGCATAGTCGTCGATCAACCGCGGGGTGAGGTATCCCAGCACCGCGCAGAACGGGATGATGCTGGCGAGCGCGAGGACCGCGCGCGCCGCCCCCTCCGGCACCGCCCGCGGATCGTTGAGCACCACCGGCAGCAGCGCCGCGGTCACCGCCAGCACGAGCAGCCCGCCGATCGAAAGCGCCCGGCCGGACGCGAGGTCCCTGCGATACGCGTAGGAGCCGATCCAGGTGGCCACGAGGTAGGCCACGAGCAGGGAGGCGAAGGCGTAGACCTGCGTGCCAAGGGCGGGAGCGAAGTTTCGCGTCCACACGACCTCCATCGCGAGCGCCGCGAAGCCGGTGGTGAAGAGGATGGTGCGCGCCCAGGCGACGCGCGGCCCGGGCGCATCGCGCGCCGGAGAGGGTGCCGGCGCCTGCGGCACGGATCCGCGCTTGCGCGAGCGCTGGCCCAGCAGCGCCGCGCCGATGGCGACCAGCAGGTTCATCGTGCCCGCGACCGCGAGCGTCCGGTGAAACCCGAGCAGCTCCACGAAGACGGTGGCAGTGAGCAAGGCGCCCATCGAGGCGCCCAGCACGTTGGCGAGATAGAGGCGGCTGAAGCTGTGCGTCTCGGCATCGGACTCCTCGCGCACGTAGGCCATGACCAGCGGGTAGGTCGCGCCCATGGCGAAGGCGAACGGCAGGATGGCCAGCGCGATCGCAACGGCCGACAGCGAGAGGTACGAGAACGAGTCGGTCGCGCCGGCGTGCGCGAGCATCGCGGTGCCGACGCCGAACAGGCTCGGCACCACGAACGCCCCGATGCCGATGAGCAGCTCCGAGGCCGCATAGAAGTGGATCGCCGAGAGCCGCGTCGCGCGCGCGAGCCGCGCCACGAGGCGCCCCGCCGCGGCCGAGCCGAGCGCGAGGCCCAGCATGAAGACCGAGATGACCACGGAGATGACCGGCGTGATGACGCCGAACGCGGCGAACGCGAGCCGCAGCCATACGACCTGATACAGCAGACCGCAGAATCCGGAGATGAAGAAGAACTCGAACAGCAGCCGGATGCGGTCGCGCTGAATCCTGATCTCTCCCTCGAACGGGCCCGCGGCGCAGGCTGGCGCATTATACCTCCGCGCAATCGCCGACCCTTGCCAAGGACCCGCCATGCTCGAGCTGAGGCCAAGCTGCGAAAACTGCAACAGGCCGCTGCCGCCGGATTCTCCGGACGCGCGCATCTGCTCCTACGAGTGCACCTTCTGCGCGGGCTGCGTCGAACGCGTGCTGCTGAACGTCTGCCCGAACTGCGGTGGTGGATTCGTCCCCCGGCCGATCCGTCCTGCGCGCAACTGGAAGGGCGACAACTACCTCGGCAAGGATCCGGCGAGCACGAGGGTGAGGCACCGCCCCGTGGACCCCGCCCTGCATGCGCTGTTCGCGCAGGCGATCATGTCCCTGCCCCCCGAGAAGCGATGAGCGTTGCGCAGACGATGAAGGCCATCGTGCTCGACGCGTTCGGAGGCAGTGAGAATTTCCGCCTCGCGGAGCTGCCGATTCCGGAAGTCGGGCCGGGCGAAGTGCGGATAAGGGTAAGGGCCGCCTCGTTCAACCCGGTCGACTATCAGATCCGGCGCGGCCCGCCGGGGACCGGGCGCCTGCACCCGATGATTTTGGGAAGGGATCTTTCCGGCACCGTGGACGCCGTGCATGAAGGGGTCGCGGATTTCAAGGCGGGCGACGACGTATATAGCTACGTTTGCACTCTCGCGAGCAGCGGCACCTACGCGGAGTACGTCAGCGTGCCGGCGGAGCTGGTTGCGAGAAAGCCCGTATCCCTCAGCCATGCGCAGGCGGCGGCGGTGCCGGTGGCCGGCGTCACGGCAAGCCTCGCGCTGGGCAAGGCGCGGGCGGACGCCTCGAAGTCGCTGTTCATCGCCGGCGGTGCGGGCGGCGTCGGGAGCTTCGCGCTCGCGCTCGCCCGCGCGCGCGGCATCGAGAGGCTCGTCACGACGGCGGGCAGTCCGAGGAGCCGCGCCTACCTGGTCGAGCAATTTGGGCTGCGCGACGACCAGGTCGTCGATTACCGGGAGCGCGACTTCATCGCCCGGGCCCTGGAGCGCAACGGGGGGCGCTTCGACGCCGCGCTCGACCTGGTGGGCGGTACGATGCTCTCGGCCTGCTGCGCCCTGCTGGGCGTCGACGGCAACATCGCTTCCGTCGTGGAAGCGCCCGGACGGGAGGATTTCGACCTGCTGTTCGACAAGAACGCCTCGTTCCATCCGGTCGGGGCCAATGCCTATTCGCTCGTGGACGATCGCGCTTCGTGGCGAAGATACCGCGAGCTGCTGGATCGGCTCGCGCGCGACTTCGACGACGGAGTGCTCGCCCCGCCCCGGGTCGCGACCCTCGGTGAGTTGTCGACCGCCGTCGTGAGGCAGGCGCATGCGTTGCTGGAGGCCAATGCGGTGCAGGGAAAGCTCGTCATGACCTGTTGACGCGCCCCGCCCGGAATTCGCTGGCCCCTTTTCCGGCGGGATTCCGTTTGCATGGAGGTAAGCCCCCTATGCCCACGGAAGGCGCACTCACGATGGACACTTCGATTCGGCCGCACACCAGCCTCTTCTGCGTCGCCATGGTGCTGCTCGCAGGGTGCGGGAAGGAAGCGGCGACCGGTCCGGCGGCCACCGCGGCGACGCCCGCGCCCGCTTCGTCCAGGGCCGACCTCGCGCGCGTGCAGGAGATCGGCCGCGCCGCGCTGCGCTCGGCGTCGCCGGCTCCCGCAGCGCGGTTTCCCACGCTCAACACCTCGGTGCTCGACGCCATGGCCGGGGAGGTTCCGGGCCTCGCCGCGCATCGCGCGCGCGCCGAGGCCGGGGAGCGCGCCGCGATCGACAAGGTGATCGCGCAGGTCCACAGGAAGCTCGGGAAGGGGCCGAAGCGGAAGGCATCGGCGAAACCGCGCGCGCAACTCGACGCGCCGCGGCATCCGGTGCTGGCTCGCCTCGAAGCGCTGCTCGACGCCGTGGTTCCCGCCGCCCATGCCGAGGGCAATCTCACCTTGGGCGACATCCAGGCCCTGCTCGCCGGCTCTTCCTTCGTGAAGCTGCTCGGCGACTTCGGCGACCAGGGAAAGATTCCGCCCGGCGGCGATCCCAAGGGCCCCTTCTCCGAGTACAAGGACGACAACGGGCACAAGGCCACCTTCGACATCGTGGGCGAAAAGGATGGAACGCCGACGGTGTCCCTCGTCACGGACCTGGCAGTGCCGATCTTCGGGATGGACGCCCATTCGCGCGTGGCGCTCACCACGGCCGGCCTCTGTCCCGACGCCTCCGGGAGGGTGGAATTCAAGCTCAACTTCGGCAAGGAGGGGCGCGCCGGCAGCGGCAAGAACGTCATGTACGACCGCAACCAGGACGTCGAGGTGATACTGACGGTGGACGACAACGCCGAGATCGCATCCGGCGAATACAAGACGAGCTACTCGGCCCGATCGACCCAGGGCGGGCGGCAGGTGTACGTCGAGGGTCGGACGAATTGGAGCCTTCCCGCCGGCGGCGACATGAAGAACGTCGTCGCGACCCGCAGCGAGCTCGTGAGGGCCTCCTCGCAAGCGGTCGAGGCGGACATGGGCCTCTTCGCGGAGGGAGTGAAGACCTCGCTCCTTCTCGCCATGAGCGCGACCATGGCCGCGCGGGACCGGTGGCAATCGGGCAGTTGCATCAAGATCAAGGCGGAATCCCCCGGGCGCGTCGCGCGCGGCGCGACCTCGAGGATCCCGGTGAAGGTCATGCATCGCATCGAGGATCGCGAGATCGGCGCCAGGGTGACGGTCGCGCTCACCGGCGGGAAATCGGTCGCGCCCCCGGTGATCCCGAAATCGCCCGGCGACGTGACGCACGTCGCGTCGAGCGATCGCAAGGCCGCCATGAAGATCACCCTCACGGCGACCTCGCGCCGCGGCAAGGACAAGCTCGAGCTCACGCTCGACACCGCCGGGCAGGCGTTCCGTGCCCAGGGCGGGATCGGGGACTTCCACGGCTCCGGGACGATCTGCGACATCACGCAGCCCTTCACCACCGAGGGCGGAGGCACCGTCGTCAAGTACGTCCCCACGTCCGACCGCGGCGGCAACTACACCTACGAGGGAACCATGCGCGGGTGGCCCGTGTTCGGCCACGGGACCTACGTCGTCGACTACCAGGGCGACTCCCCCGTGAAGCTCACGATCACCGGCCCCGGATCCGTGAAGACCCCGATGGGCGTGTTCACCAAGGTAGGCAGCGCGCCCTACGCGCTGACGCCGAGCGAGGGCTGCAACCCATAGGGCGTCACTTGGAAATGCCTGTCCTTTGCCCCCGACTCTGTAGTATCCGCCTGAGCCCGAATGTCGGGGACCAGGGAGCGATAACAATGACAAGGACGCGAAGGACCGGCCCGCTGGCCGCAAGGGGGTTGCTGCCCGCAGCCCTGATGTTTGCCACGATGCCCCTTGCGGCTGCGGCCGTCGACTGGAGCGGGGGCGGAGGCGACGGCAACTGGAGCACCGCCGCCAACTGGGTCGGCGGCGTGGCGCCCGCAAGCGCCAACTCCACGTTCGTCACTTTTGGCGCCGCGGGCGCGACGTTCGCGCCGGTCGTCGACGCGCCGTGGACGATCAACCGCGTCGATCTCACGGGGGCGACACCGTACGCGCTGAGCGGACTCGCGCTCACCCTGGACGGCGCTTCGCCGCAGATCAACGTCTCCGGCGGCGCGCACTCGATCGCCAACGACCTGAGCTTCGCGGCCACGACCACGCTCGATACCTCGATCGACCTCACCCTGAGCGGAACGTTGATCGGCACGGGCGGCCTCACGAAGGCGGGCACCGGCCGGCTCATCCTGAACGGCAGCCCGTTCACCTGGGGCGGCACGACGACGGTGGCGGCCGGCACGCTGCAGATCGGCGACGGGGCGTCGGGGCCGAACACCTTCTTTTCGCCCATCGTGGTGAACGGCGCGATCGAATTCGCCGGGGCGAACCCCCTGGTCACGATCCAGAACACGGTCACGGGCGCGGGGACCTTCACGGTCTCCGGGGGCACGGTGACGGCCCCGGGCGTGCCGCTCACCTACACGGGGGCGACCACGGTGAGCGGCGGGACGCTCTCGGCGCAGATCGTGAACAACGCCCCGCTCGTGGTGAGCGGTGCAGGGACGCTGCATACGGGCGACAGCGTGTTCGGCTCCCTTGCCGGCAGCGGCACCGTGTTTTCCGACGGCACGGCCATCACCGTGGGCGGCGACAACACGAGCACGACCTTCTCCGGATCGCTCACTGGCACGGGCGGCCTCACGAAAGCGGGCACCGGCCGGCTCATCCTGAACGGCAGCCCGTTCACCTGGGGCGGCACGACGACGGTGGCGGCCGGCACGCTGCAGATCGGCGACGGGGCGTCGGGGCCGAACACCTTCTTTTCGCCCATCGTGGTGAACGGCGCGATCGAATTCGCCGGGGCGAACCCCCTGGTCACGATCCAGAACACGGTCACGGGCGCGGGGACCTTCACGGTCTCCGGGGGCACGGTGACGGCCCCGGGCGTGCCGCTCA
Source organism: uncultured beta proteobacterium (assembly GCA_963792865.1). GTDB lineage: Bacteria > Pseudomonadota > Gammaproteobacteria > Burkholderiales > Usitatibacteraceae > Usitatibacter. Next base: position 19,236 of record CAWBYB010000010.1, on the reverse strand, counting down.
CCTACACGGGGGCGACCACGGTGAGCGGCGGGACGCTCTCGGCGCAGATCGTGAACAACGCCCCGCTCGTGGTGAGCGGTGCAGGGACGCTGCATACGGGCGACAGCGTGTTCGGCTCCCTTGCCGGCAGCGGCACCGTGTTTTCCGACGGCACGGCCATCACCGTGGGCGGCGACAACACGAGCACGACCTTCTCCGGATCGCTCACTGGCACGGGCGGCCTCACGAAAGCGGGCACCGGCCGGCTCATCCTGAACGGCAGCCCGTTCACCTGGGGCGGCACGACGACGGTGGCGGCCGGCACGCTGCAGATCGGCGACGGGGCGTCGGGGCCGAACACCTTCTTTTCGCCCATCGTGGTGAACGGCGCGATCGAATTCGCCGGGGCGAACCCCCTGGTCACGATCCAGAACACGGTCACGGGCGCGGGGACCTTCACGGTCTCCGGGGGCACGGTGACGGCCCCGGGCGTGCCGCTCACCTACACGGGGGCGACCACGGTGAGCGGCGGGACGCTCTCGGCGCAGATCGTGAACAACGCCCCGCTCGTGGTGAGCGGTGCAGGGACGCTGCATACGGGCGACAGCGTGTTCGGCTCCCTTGCCGGCAGCGGCACCGTGTTTTCCGACGGCACGGCCATCACCGTGGGCGGCGACAACACCGAGCACGACCTTCTCCGGATCGCTCACTGGCACGGGCGGCCTCACCAAGGCGGGCACGGGCTCGCTCACGCTCTCGGGCGCGAACACGTTCACGGGCGGGCTCGTGGTGAACGGCGGGTCGGTCCTCGTGACGGGATCGATGCCCGGCCCGGTAGTAGTGAACGCCGGCGCGACGCTGGGCGGGACGGGCACGGTGGGCGGCCCCGTCACGGTCAACGCGGGCGGCACCCTGGCGCCGGGCCTGAGCCCGGGCGTCATCAACACGGGCAACCTGAACCTCGCCGGGATCTTCCTGGTCGAGATCGAGGGCACGACTCTCGGTACGCAGTACGACAACACCAACGTCACCGGCACCGTGAACATCGCCGGGGCGACGCTCACGCTCGCGGGCGCCTATGCGCCCGCGGCAGGCGACACCTTCACGATCATATCGAACGACGGGGCCGATCCCGTGACCGGAACCTTCGCGGGCCTGCCGAAGCCGCCACGATCGCCTTCAACGGCGCGCAGCTGCAGATTTCCTACGTGGGCGGCACCGGCAACGACGTGGTCCTCACCGTGACGGCCGCCGCGCCGGCCGCGGCCATAGCGATTCCGACGATATCGGCGTGGGGGCTTGCCATCGCTGCGCTGCTGCTCGGGGCGTTCGGCGCGATGGCGGCCGGTCGCCGCAGGGGCATCATTCCGCCACCGTGATTCGGCTGGGCGGAGCGCGGGCAGGAACCAGCGCCATCCTTGGGGATGGCGCTTTCATTTCAGGGCAGCTCCGCTGGCGGGATATCCATTCTGCTATGTGCGATGCCAGACCGACGTCTCGCCGGGACCAAACAGGCGCTCGCCGGCCTTGACGGTGCGGCGCGCGAAGACGACGTTGTGGAAACGCTCGAGGTCCTTGGCGGGCACGCCATCGGAAAGGCCCGTCTCCTGAAGATGGAATTTCCGGTTGGGCATCCTGGCGGGGCGGACCGCGGTGCGAAATCCTGCGTCCTTCAGGCTTGCGGATGCGTTGCCCATCACGTCGCTAACGCACACAATCGCCTCAGCGCAGCGCGAAGTCGACGCGGCTCAGCCGGACCTTCGTTCCTTCCTGCCCCTTCGCCGGCGCCGCGCCGCTCGCCACGAGCACCTGCTCCTGCGGCAGGCGCCCGCGCGCGGTGAGGTAGGCTTTCACCTGCTCCGCGCGCTTCGCGGAGAGCGCAACCATCGCTTGTTCGGCGAACTCGACCGCCTCCTGCGTAAGCCTTTCCCGCGCCTGCTTCGACAGGTCCTTGGGCGCCGCGGCGAGCTCGCGTTGCAGCGCGGCCGCCCTGAGCGCCTCCCCGTCCCCGGCGGGGTCGATGCGCGCGGCGATCTCGAGCTTCAGGCCGGGGCGGTCCTGCAACACTTTCACCAGCGTCTCCAGCTTCTTCTGCGCCCCCGCGCTGAGCTCGGCGTGGCCCGGGTCGAACTCCACGAACGCAAGATCCTCGCCGGCGCCCTTCCGGCCGCCGCCCGCGGCCGCCGCGATGAGCGAGAAGGGCGAGCTCGCGGCCGTCTTGAAGAGGTTGCCGAACATCTGGCCGATGAGCGCGCTGAACGTGAATTTCGGATCCTCGAGGGAGCCGCTGATGGGCAGCTCGATGTCGATTCGCCCCTTGGCGTCCGTGAGGAGCTTCACCGCGAACAGCACCGGCAGCGTGGTGGCGTCGGGGCTCTCGACCTTTTCGCCGAACGTGAGGTGGTCGATGGCGAGCTTGTTGCGGCCTTGCAGCTTCCCGCCCTCGATGTGGTACTTCACGTCGAGCGAGAGCCGGCCGTCGGTGATGCCGTAGCCCGCGTAGCGCTGCGAGTAGGCCGTGAGCCTGGTGAGCTCGATGTCCTGGGCCTTGGCGCCGATATCGAGGAAGAGGTCGCCGCCCAGCGGGTTCACCGTCCCGACGATCACCACGGGCGACGCCGCGTTCCAGCGTCCCTTGAAGCCGACCGCCGCGCGGCTCGCGGGATCCGACGACAGGTGCGTCACCGAGCCCTGCAGCTCGCGGATGTCCGCGGTGTAGTTGGGCTTGATGTAGTGATCGGTGAAATTGAGCCGGCTGTCCACGAAGGTGATGCCGTCGACGCGGATGTTGCCCGGCCTGGCGGCAGCGTGAGGCGGCGCAGCTTTCGGTCGCGCCGGCGCTGCAGCTCGCAACAACTGCTGGACGTTGAGCTTGCCCTCGGGGGTGACGACGATGCGCGAATACGCCTTGTCGAGGACCACCTCGGTCATGGCGAGCTCGAGCGGCGCGTCGGGCGCGTAGTCGAGCTTGATTCCGCTGGCCTTGAGCGATTCCCAGTCGAGGAGCTCTTCCTTGTTGATCGTGTCCAGCGTCGCGAAGCGGTCGATGTCCGCCGAGCCCGCGTAGGAGACGCGGATGGCATCACCCTGCCGCCGAAGGGAGAAGGTTCCCCTGGCCGAGAGCGCCCCGCTCTTCAGCGCCACCGTGGAGAACCGCGCCACGTAGGCGCGCAGCGGCACGAGGTCGATCGAACGCGCGTCCAGCACGGTCTCCACCACCAACGGGTCGAGCGTGAACGTCGACGAGGCGTCGAGGGTGCCGCCCTTGTCGGGCCGCACCTTGGCGGTCGCGCTTCCCTTGAATCCGCCCTCGGTGGAGAGGTTGTCGGCATCGAGGCTCTCCAGGACGACGCGGTGGGTCACGGCGGGCTTCACCGAGGCGTCGATCACGGCGATCCTGTATCCGCCGAGCGCGAGCTTGGCCAGCGCCACATCCCACTTCGTCGGATGCTCGCTGGGCGGAATGCGGGGCAGGTCGATGCTTCCCTCGTGATTGCGCCTTACCGTGAGCTGCCCGCCGGTGGTCGTGAGCGAGGCCACGCGCAATGCGTGCTTCTCCAGGTCCGCATCGATGTCGCGCGCCTCGGCCGCCGGGATCTTCCACTGGTCCTGCATCGCGCCGGCACCCGTCAGCCGCAGCGCGGCCACCTTGGCCACGCCATCGATGGGATCGAGGGAGGAGATGTCGGCCTCGAGGCGCGTGAAGTGTCCGAGCGGCCCGTCCCGAGTGGACAGCGACACATCGTTGAGCGCGGCGCTTCCCGCGACATCGAGCGTCGGCTCCTTGCCTGCCGCCTGGGTAAAGCGCAGCGAGACGGTCGCATCGAGCTTGCCCGAATCCACGTTGACCGGAAGGCCCTCCGGCAGGTACGCCATGTAGCGCGGCAGGTCGAGCGCCCGAATGTCGAGGTCGAAGTGTGTCCTGATCGTGTTCTCGAACGGCAATGCCTCGCCCGCGACCTTCACCGACGTGCCGTCGATCTTCGCGGAGAACCAGGGCTGGACCTGGTCCTCCCGGTGGGTGGGCAGGCTCGAGATGAACGGAATGGTGAGCTGCACCTCGCTCACCCGGTGCTTCGCCCCCTGAGGAAGATCGTCGAAGTCGATGGCGGCATTGACGACGCGAATATTGCCCACCGAAAATCGGGCCGGCCGCGCCTTGCGCCCGTCCTTGCCGGCGGCGGGCGCCAGGCGCTGGAGAATGTCGCTCACGTTGTAGTGCGACCCATGGTCCCGGATCACGTGGACCGCGAGGCCCGTGAGCGTGAGTCGTTCGATGACCGGAGCCAGGCGATAGAGCGAGGCGGCGCTGGCGTTGACATCGAGCGCGTCGAACGAGGCGAACGGGGTCTTGCCGTCGGGCTCGAAGACGCGCAGGCGCTCGAGTTTCACGTCCAGCGTGTAGGGATTGATCGACACGTGGTCCACCGTGACGACGCGTCCCAGCCGCTCTCCCAGCTTGGTGCCGATGAGCCGTTTCGCGATGGGCGGCGCGACGAGGCCGCCCAGGACGCCGTAGGCGGCGACGATCGCGGCGAGCGTGAAGGCAATGACGCGAAGGCGCTTGAGGCGGTCTTTCATGCTCCCTCGACATTCCTGCCGCGCGGTAGTTCGAGCCTCGGCTCCCGACTTTTCCCCCCAAGAAGCGGCGAGCTTCGCCTCGTTGACCGCCTCGGCCTGCTCTTCGCGGGCCGAACGCAGGCACGCGGCCTCTTCCTTCGATCCCCGGCACCTGACGCTGGCGATGAGGTAGCGCGACTTGGCGCGCGCCGGTGCCTGGGCTTTCGCTTTCGATAGGCACTGGCGATGACCTACTTTCTCACGGGCAATCGCTTCGCCACGGCGAGCTCGTCGAGCTTCGCCACCAGGGCGGGCAGCTCCTTCAGCTTGTCGAAGTAAGCGTCGGCGCCCAGCTGGAGGCAGCCCGCCCGCAGGTTCGGCGAAACGTGATTCGAGATCACGATGATGCAGGTCGCCTGCAGTCCGGGGTCGACTCGCAGCGCGCGAATCACCTCGGTCCCGGAGCCGGACTTCAGCTGCAAGTCGAGGATCACGACATCGGGTCGGTCGCGCTTGATGGATTCGACCGCGGCGCTCTCTGACTCGGCCACGCCGACCACCTCGATGCGGCCGGGGTCGGCGACGAGCGCCGCCAGCATTTCGGCCACAGAGGCGGAGTCTTCCCCGATGAAGACCTTCAGTGGACCGGTGCACTTCATTGCGCGGCGCGGCTCCCGTTATCGCGGTCGTCCAGCGAGCTTCGCTTTTCGCCATTGTAGGACACCCCGCGATCGACCCATGTAGGACCTCTCCTACAGTCCTGCGCCCGCATGCACGCCTATAGTCAACTCTGCTTCGGCATGGAGATGAGCATGACGGCGACCGTACTGAAGATTTCGAACGGCAGGCCGCGCTCCGAGGGAGTGCTTGCGGCCCTTCAGGCAGCGGGGATCGGGGTGATCGAAGTGAGCAATTGGGAAGACGCGGCACGCGCACTTTCCGACTGCGAAGCCGCGCTGGTGGTCTGCGACGGCGAGTTGCTCGATGTGGATTCGCAAGTGCTCACGAAGACGATCTCCAGCCTCGCGAACCAGAAGAAGGCCAAGCCCCCGATACCGCCGGATTTCGCGAGGACCCTGTCGCATGAATTGCGGACGCCGCTCTCCGCAATGGCCGGGTGGCTGCACCTGATCGAATCCGGAACGCTCGACGGGCCGGAACTCAAGCGCGCGATCGAGAAGCTGCGAGGCAACATCGAGGACCAGGTACGCGCGATCGAACGCCTCTCGAGTTACTCAGGGAGCTAGGCGCACATGAAGAATACCTCCACGGAGCTCGTCTTCTCACGACACGAGGCGAAGCTGCTTCTGTCGGCGCTCACCGCACTCAAGCAAGGCGACGGATCCGCTCGCCTGCCGCTCGAATGGACGGGCATGCAGGGCAAGCTCGCCGAGACCTTCAACGAGGTCGTCGACCTGAACGGGCGCATGGCCGAGGAACTCGCGCGGCTGCGCCAGAGGGTCGGCAAGGAGGGCAAGCTCAAGGTGCGCGCGTCGCTGGGCGACGTTCGCGGCTTCTGGAAGGATTCCGTGGGATCGGTCAACGCGCTCATCGGGGACCTGGTGCACCCCACGAGCGACACCGCGCGCGTGATCGGGGCTGTCGCCCAGGGCGACCTGATGCAGACGATGGCCCTCGAGATCGACGATCGTCCCCTCCAAGGCGAATTCCTTCGCACGGCGAAGACGGTGAACAAGATGGTGGAGCAGCTCTCGTCGTTCGCGTCCGAGGTGACGCGGGTCGCGCGGGAGGTGGGCACCGAAGGCAAGCTGGGCGGCCAGGCGCGGGTGAAGGGCGTGGCGGGCACCTGGAAAGACCTCACCGACTCCGTGAACTCCATGGCCGGCAACCTCACGGGCCAGGTGCGCAACATCGCCGACGTGACGACCGCCGTGGCGACCGGCGACTTGTCGAAGAAGATCACCGTGGACGTGAAGGGCGAGGTGCTGGAGCTGAAGAACACCATCAACACGATGGTGGACCAGCTGCGGTCGTTCGCCTCGGAGGTCACGCGCGTGGCGCGCGAAGTGGGAACGGACGGAAAGCTCGGCGGCCAGGCGGTGGTGGAAGGCGTGTCCGGCACGTGGAAGGACTTGACCGACTCCGTGAACTACATGGCCTCGAACCTCACCGACCAGGTGCGCAACATCGCCGACGTGACCACGGCCGTGGCTCGCGGCGACCTCTCGCGCAAGATCACGGTGGACGTGAAGGGCGAGATCCTCGAGCTCAAGGACACCATCAACACGATGGTGGACCAGCTCTCGTCGTTCGCGGCGGAGGTGACACGCGTCGCGCGCGAGGTGGGAACCGAAGGCCGCCTCGGTGGCCAGGCCGACGTGCAGGGCGTGGCGGGCACGTGGAAGGACCTGACCGATTCCGTGAACTCCATGGCCGGCAACCTCACCGGCCAGGTGCGCAACATCGCCGAAGTCACGACCGCGGTCGCCAAGGGCAACCTTTCGAAGAAGATCACGGTGGACGTGAAGGGCGAGATCCTCGAGCTCAAGGACACGATCAACACGATGGTGGACCAGTTGCGGTCCTTCGCCGCGGAGGTGACGCGCGTCGCGCGCGAGGTGGGAACCGAAGGTAAGCTGGGCGGCCAGGCCGACGTGCAGGGGGTGGCGGGCACGTGGAAGGACCTCACCGACTCGGTGAACTCCATGGCCGGCAACCTGACCTCGCAGGTGAGGAACATCGCGGACGTGACGACCGCCGTGGCCCGCGGCGACCTCTCGCGCAAGATCACGGTGGACGTGAAGGGCGAGATCCTCGAGCTCAAGGACACCATCAACACGATGGTGGACCAGCTCTCGTCGTTCGCGGCGGAGGTGACACGCGTCGCGCGCGAGGTGGGAACCGAAGGCCGCCTCGGTGGCCAGGCCGACGTGCAGGGCGTGGCGGGCACGTGGAAGGACCTGACCGATTCCGTGAACTCCATGGCCGGCAACCTCACCGGCCAGGTGCGCAACATCGCGCAGGTGACCACCGCCGTGGCCAACGGCGACCTCTCGACCAAGATCACGGTGGACGTGAAGGGCGAGATCCTCGAGCTCAAGGACACGATCAACACGATGGTGGACCAGTTGCGGTCCTTCGCCGCGGAGGTGACGCGTGTCGCGCGTGAAGTGGGAACCGAAGGAAAGCTGGGGGGCCAGGCGGTGGTGGAGGGCGTGTCCGGAACGTGGAAGGACCTCACCGACTCGGTGAACTCCATGGCCGGCAACCTCACCGACCAGGTGCGCGGCATCGCGAAGGTCGTGACCTGCGTCGCCAACGGCGACCTGAAGCAGAAACTCTCGGTGGAGGCGAAGGGCGAGATCGCGGCCCTGGCCGACACCATCAACAGCATGATCGAGACGCTGGCCACCTTCGCCGAGCAGGTGACGGGCGTGGCGCGCGAGGTGGGAGTCGAGGGACAGCTGGGCGGCCAGGCGAAGGTGCCGGGCGCTTCCGGAACGTGGAAGGGCCTCACGGAAAACGTGAACCAGCTCGCCGAAAACCTCACCACGCAGGTGCGCGCCATCGCCGAGGTGGCGACGGCTGTGACGCAGGGCAACCTCACGCGGTCCATCACGGTGCAGGCCAAGGGCGAGGTCGCTGCGCTCAAGGACACCATCAACGAGATGATCAGCAACCTGCGCGACACGACGCAGAAGAACACCGAGACCGACTGGCTGAAGACGAACCTCGCGAAGTTCAGCCGCATGCTGCAGGGCCAGAAGGAGCTGAAGACGGTCGGCGGCCTGATCCTCTCGGAGCTGGCTCCCGTGGTAAGCGCGCAGCACGCGGAGTTCCACGTGCTCGGCGGCGACGGCGACATCTCCCACCTCACGCTGCTTGCGAGCTACGCCTCGGACGGGGAGTCGGCGCACGGCCGGCGCATCGGCCTGGGCGAGGGGCTCGTGGGCCAGTGCGCCCTCGGGAAACACAAGATCCTGCTCACCGACCCGCCCGCGGATTTCCTGCGCATCGCCTCGGGCCTCGGGCGGGGAGCGCCGCGCAACATCCTGGTGCTGCCCATCGTGTTCGAGAACCAAGTGAAGGGCGTGCTCGAGCTCGCCTCGTTCGAAGGATTCAGCGAGATCCACCAGGCGTTCCTCGACCAGCTCACGGAATCCATCGGCATCGTAATCAACACGATCGAGGCGAACACGCGCACCGAGGACCTGCTCACGCAATCGCAGACGCTGGCACACGAGCTGCAAAGCCGCCAGGAGGAATTGCAGACCACGAACGAGGAGCTGCAGGAGAAGGCGCGCCTGCTGGCCTACCAGAAACAGGAGGTGGAGAACAAGAACCGCGAGGTGGAGCAAGCGAGGCAGGCACTGGAAGAAAAGGCGCGCCAGCTTGCCCTCACCTCGAAATACAAGTCCGAGTTCCTGGCGAACATGTCCCACGAGCTGCGCACACCGTTGAACAGCCTGCTGATCCTGTCAGACCAGCTCTCCGGAAACACCGAGGGCAACCTCACCGGCAAGCAGGTGGAGCTCGCGCGCACGATCCATTCGTCGGGCAACGACCTGCTCATGCTCATCAACGACATCCTCGACCTGTCCAAGATCGAGTCGGGCACCGTGGCCGTCGACGTGAGCGAGGTGCGCCTTGACGAGCTGCAGCGCTTCGTCGAGCGCACGTTCCGCCACGTCGCGGAGACCAAGGGGCTGCGGTTCCAGGTGCACATGGATGCGCACCTGCCCACATCGGTCTCCACGGACGCGAAGCGCCTGCAGCAGATCCTGCGCAACCTGTTGTCCAACGCCTTCAAGTTCACCCACAAGGGCGAGGTGAATCTCATGATCCGTCCCGCGAGCGCGGGATGGAGCGCCGAGAACGACGAGCTCAACCGCGCCGCCGGCGTGGTCGAGTTCTCGGTCGGCGACACCGGCATCGGGATCGCCTCGGACAAGCAGCAGATCATCTTCGAGGCCTTCCAGCAGGCCGACGGCAGCACGAGCCGCAAGTACGGCGGCACGGGCCTGGGCCTCGCGATCAGCCGCGAGCTCTCACGCCTGCTGCGCGGCGAAATCAGGCTCGTGAGCGCGCCGGGCAAGGGCAGCGTATTTTCGCTCTACCTTCCCCAGGTGTTCCCGCCGGCGCGCGCGCCGCGCAAGCCGAGCGATGCCGCCGCCGTGGCGAGCGCCGCGATCGAGGCCGCGCGCCACCACGCGCCGGGAGCGGAAGGGGCTGTCCCCCTGCACGACGTCTTCACGCCGGGCGAGGCCGAGTCGCCCCCGGCGGTGCCGGTCAACGAGGCCGACGACGATCGGGACGCGACGCATCCGGGCGATCGCTCGGTGCTCATCGTCGAGAACGACCTCGCCTTCGCGCGCGTCCTGCTCGAGTCGGCCCGCGAGCAGGGGCTCAAGGGAATCGTCACGTCCCAGGGCACGGCGGCGCTCTCGCTGATCCGCGAGTTCGTGCCCGACGCCGTCATCCTCGACATCTTCCTGCCGGACATCGACGGCTGGCGCGTGCTCGCGCGCCTGAAGAACGACCTGGCGGTGCGGCACACGCCGGTGCATGTCATCTCGACCGAGGAGGCGCGCGAGCGCGCCCTGGCGTCGGGGGCGCGTTGCTTCGTGGCCAAGCCCATCCACAGCCGCAGGGGCGTGGACGAGGTCCTCGCGGAAATCTCCGGCTATGCGAGCCGCAGGAGTCGCAAGGTGCTGCTGGTCGAGCCCGATCCGGTGCGGCTCGCCAGCATCCGCGAATACCTCTCGGGGCTCCACGGCGTGGACATGATCAACGCCACGGACGGTGCGAGTGCCGGGCAGCTGCTTCGCCAGGGGGGCCTCGACCTCGCCATCGTGAACCCGGATATGCCGGAACTGGAGCTGAGCTCCCTGATGGAGGAAATTTGCGAGGGCGGAGATTCGCCCCCGCCCGTGATCGCCTACGTGCGCCGGCCCGCCGCCTCCATAGGCGCGGCGAGCGCAGGCCTGCACATTGCCGGCGTGCGCGAAGTGCATTCGATCGAGCGCCTGCTGGACCAGGCGGTGCTCGCGCTGCACATCGACTTCGCGAGCCTCAAGGAGGAGCATCGCCGGGCCCTCGACGACATCTACGGCTCGACGAAGGCCCTTTCGGGCAAGCGCGTGCTGATTGTCGACGATGATATCCGCAACATTTTCGCGCTGTCCTCGGTGCTGGAGGACTACGGGATGCGGATCGTGACGACCGACAACGGCAGCGATGCCATCGCCGAGGTCGGGAAACACGCCTTCGACGTCGTGCTGATGGACATCATGATGCCCGAGCTCGACGGGCTCGAAACGACGCGGGAGATCCGCAAGATTCCGCAATGCCGGGACCTTCCTATCGTCGCGGTGACGGCCAAGGCGATGAAGGGAGACCGCGAGCGGTGCATCGAGGCGGGAGCCTGGGACTACCTGTCCAAGCCCGTCGACCGCGATCAGCTCATGGGCGTGCTTCGCTCGTGGCTGCAGCGCTAGGAAGGGGGGAACGGCGATGAGCGTCCACACTCCGGTTGTCACCCCCATGGGCCGGCCCGCGGCGCAAGGAGCACCGGCCGATCGCTCCAACATCCTCATCGTCGACGATCGCGCCGACAAACGCATCGTGTTCCGCACGGTCCTCGACGAGCTCGGGCAGAACGTCGTGATGGCCGCCTCGGGCGAGGAAGCGCTGCGATGGCTGCTCGACAACGAATGCGCGGTGATCCTGCTCGACGTCAACATGCCCGGGATGGACGGGCTCGAGACAGCGGAGCTCATCCGCTCCCGCCGGAGGTCGACGCATACGCCGATCATCTTCATCACGGCATTCGCCGACGAGATGCACACGGCACGCGGCTATTCGCTGGGAGCGGTGGACTACATTCTTTCGCCCGTCGTGCCGAACATCCTGCGCAGCAAGGTGAAAGCGTTCGTGCAGCTGCACCAGCTCAATGCCGAGCTCGAGCGCCACGCCGAAGAGCGTGTCGCGCTCGCCCGGGAGCAGGCGGCGCGCTCCGCGGCCGAGGAGTCGCAGCGGCGCGCGAGCTTCCTTGCCGAAGCGACCCAGGTCATGGCGAGCTCGCTGGACGTCGACACGATCCTCGATGGAGCCGCGCGACTCGTGGTTCCCTTCCTCGCCGACTGGTGCCTAATCGCGCTCGCCGACGAGAGCGGCTGCGTTCGCGCGCGGAAGTCCGCGTGCGTGCCGGCGTGGGAGCGCCACCTCGGGGCGCAATCGTCCGCCTTCGACGGGCTGCTCGCGGAGTTCCAGCGGCGGGTCCTCGCGAGCGGCCTGCCCGAAGGCCGCGACGGCCTCTCGCACGCGTCGGGCGAGACGCCCGGATCGGCGGGCGCCGTTCCCGGAGAGCTGCATGCCCTGCCGCTGGTGACGCGCGGCGAGCCCCGCGGCGCGCTGATGCTCGGGCTCGGTCCCTCGGAGCGCAGGCTTTCCGCCCCCGATCTCGCGCTTGCCGAGAACCTCGCGGGACGCGCGGCGGGCGCACTCGACAACTGCCTGCTCTACGAGGAGATCCAGAACGCCGACCGCCGCAAGAACGAGTTCCTCGCCACGCTCTCGCACGAGCTCAGGAATCCGCTTGCGCCGCTGCGTTCTGCGCTGCACATGCTGCGACGCGGCCACCTCGAGCGCGACGAGGCGGCGCCGCTGCTCGACCTGATGGATCGGCAAGTGGGGCAGATCGTGCACCTCGTCGACGACCTGCTCGACGTGTCACGCATCACCCGCGGGGCGATCGAGCTGCGCCGGGAACCCCTCGAGGTCGCCACGGAGATCCGCCACGCCCTGGAATCGTGCCAGGGCGCCGTGGAGGCTTGCCGGCACACCGTGGCCGTGAAGCTGCCCGACGAGCCCCTGTATGTAGTGGCCGATCGCATCCGACTGCAGCAGATTCTCGAGAACCTCGTCTTGAACGCGGCCAAGTACACCAATCCCGGAGGCCGCGTCGAAGTATCGGCCGAAAGCGACCTGCACGGGGTGGCGATTCGCGTCCGCGACAACGGCATCGGAATAGCGCCCGAGAAGCTCGCGAGCGTGTGGGACCTGTTCGTGCAGGTCGACGAAACGCCCGAGCGCGCTCGCAACGGACTGGGCATCGGCCTCGCCCTCGTGCGCGACCTGGTCAAGCGTCACGGCGGGACCGTCGAGGCCGAGAGCCCGGGACTCGGGCGCGGCAGCGTCTTCACCGTGCGCCTGCCGCGTGCCGTGGGAGCGAGCCCCGGGCTTGCCCATTCCCACGAGCCCGCGGTAGCGCGCGAGCTTTCGAAGCGGCGCGTCCTCATCGTAGACGACAACGTCGATGCCGCGGAAACGCTCGCCATGATGCTGGAGCTGCTCGGGCAGAATACGCGGCAGGCCCACGACGGCACGAGCGCGCTGCGTGTGGTTGCCGACTACCACCCGGATCTGGTGTTCATGGACATCGGGATGCCGGGGCTCAGCGGCCTGGAGGTCGCGAGCCGGATCCGGCGCGATCCCGGGATGTCGGGCAGCTATCTCATCGCGCTGAGCGGCTACGGTACCGAAGAGGACCGGCGCAAGTCGCTCTACGCGGGCTTCAACAGCCACCTCGTGAAGCCGCTCGATCCTTCGACGCTTCCGGCCATCCTCGCGGCCGCCGAGCGCAGGATCTATTCCGGGGAGTAAGTGAATAGCCGCGCTGGTCTTGCGGCCCGCGCGAATCGGGGCGTGCCTGCGCAAAACGCGAAACGGGCAGTCGGCGCTCCGTGATGCCGGCGTCGCGCGGCCCACAGCCAGGGTCGCGGATCACCATTGTGCAGCGCCGATCGGCGACCCGCAGCTTACTTGTGGCCGGAAGCGCCGCTCTTCTTCTTCTTCCCCAGCGACAGCAGGGGATTGTCCTTGATCTCGCCGGTCACGTCGTGCACGTCGGTGAGGACCTTCTGGGTTTGGCTTTCGATGGAACTGAATTTCTCGAGCACCCTGGGCAGCTGATCGACGAAGGTCGTGAGGCTGCTCTTCTCGGCCGGGATTTCCGGGATCTCGCCTTCCGCAGTCGCCGCCACGAGGCTCTTCGCATCGGCGCTCCCGCCGGTGAGCTCCACGTAGACGCCGCCGGTGATTCCCTTCAGCTCGAGGCTCGCGCGCGTGTTGGTCTTCACCGGAGCCTCCCTGCGCAGCCGCACGTCGACCTGCACCCGCCTGGGATCGGCCGTGTCGAGAGCCATCGCCTTTACGGTCCCGATATCGACGCCGTTGAACTTCACCGGATCGCCGAGCGCGAGCCCGCTCACCGATTCGGTGAAATGGATGCGGTAGGTCACGTCGTCGCGATGGCCCGAGCTCACCAGCCAGACCGAAAAGAGTGCTGCGGCGATCGCAAGGCCGATGATGAACAGCCCTTCGAGGAAATAGCGCTTGTCGGATTCCATGGCTCTTGCCCCTCTATGCGCGCGCAGCCGCTTTCCAGGCGCTCATCGCGCCCTTCGCCCGCGGTCCATGGAGGAATTCATGTATCCACGGCTGCTCGGAGCGCATCAGTTTGTCGAGCGTATCGACCGTGATCTTTCCGTCGACCAGCATGGCCACGCGGCCGCAGATGGTGAACAACGTGGCGAGGTCGTGGGTGACGATCACCACCGTGATGCCCAGGCTCGCGTTCAGCCGCGCGATGAGCGCATCGATGCCGCTCGCGGTGATCGGGTCGAGGTCCGAGGTCGGTTCGTCGAGGAACAGGACACGCGGATCGAGCGCGAGCGCCCGGGCGAGCGCCGCGCGCTTGACCATGCCGCCGGAGAGCTCGGAGGGAAACTTGATGCCGCTCTCGGCCGCCAGTCCCGCGAGCTCGAGCTTCATCGCGGCGACTCGCTCCTGCTCCTCGTTCGCCAGGTCGGTGTGCTCGCGCATCGGCAGCATGATGTTCTGCGCCACCGAAAGGGACGAGAACAGCGCGCCCTGCTGGAACAGCACGCCGATGAGCGCTGCCTTCTCGTCCGGGCGGAGCGCGTCGACTGGCTTGCCGTTCAGGAAAACCTCGCCGCGGTCGGGCCGGCGCAGGCCGGTGAGCGTCTTGAGGAGCACCGACTTGCCGGATCCCGAACCGCCGGCGATGCCGAGGATTTCGCCCGGCAGGACATCGAGGTTCACCTTGTCGTGCACTTGCTGCTTGCCGAAACGGTTCACGATGCCGCGCGCGGAAACGATGGGGTCGGCGTTCTTGCGGGTCGCCGTGTTCATAGCCCGAGCTTCTCGAACAGGATGGAGAACAGGGCATCGAGGACGATCACGAGGAAGATCGCTTTCACCACCGCGCGAGTGGTCTCCTCGCCGAGGCTCTCCGCCGAGCCCCTCACCCGCAGCCCGTGCATGCAGCCGATGACGCCGATGATGAACGCGAAGACCGGCGCCTTCACCAGGCCGACAAGGAGATCGCGGCCATCGACCGCCTGGTGAACCCGGTCGAGATACTGCAGCGGCGACACGTGCAGGAGCGATTGCGAAATCAGGCCTCCGCCGAGCAGGCCCATGACATCGGAAAAGAACGTGAGCAACGGCAGGGTGATGACCAGGCCGATCAGCCGGGGCACGACGAGGATCTCCATGGGATCCAGGCCCATCACCCTGAGCGCATCGATCTCCTCGCGCGCCTTCATCACGCCGATCTCCGCCGCGAATGCCGAGCCCGAGCGGCCGGCCACCATGATGGCGGTGATGAGCACCCCCATTTCGCGCAGCATCGACACGGCCACGAGATTGATGGTGAAGTCCTCCCCGCTGTAGGGACGCAGCTGCGCGACGCCCTGGTAGCCGATGACGATCGCGATCATGACGGCCATCAGCCCGACGATCGGAAGCGCATTGATTCCGGTCTCCGCGACCTGGCGGGAAACCGAAGGCAACCGCAGGGAGCCCGGACGGACCAGCGCGAGACCGACCGCGCTCGCCGCCCGCCCGACGAGAGTGACGATGTCGAGCGCGTCGCGCCGGGCCGCGTGGGCGCCCTTGCCCACTCGGATGACGAGTTCGCGCCAGCGCGCCATCGATTCGGACCGCGGCAGCGGCTTGAGATCCAGCCCGCAGACCAGGTCAAGCAGCGCCCTGTGCTCCTCCCGGATTCCGGTCAACTCCACACCCTGGGCACGCAATCCGCACAGGAACAATGCGCCGGGCGAATCCAGGCCGCTCAGGCGCCCCAGGTCGAGCGCGCACGACTTGCACTGCCGCAGCCATTGCTTGAGGCAACGCTGCGCCTGCGCGAGCGTACGGATGTCGAGCGCCCCCACGAGCGCAAGCTGCTTGCCCTCGGCATCGAGGGCAATCGCGGGCGCGGATTGATCGGCGGGGGCGCGTGGCATGGGTGTCACGTGGCCCGGTTCATCATGTGCGCTCCTCGGGAAACTCGGTCAAAGCCAGAGTTCGCGTCTTCATGCCGGACTCCCAGATCTTCGGGAAATGATGGCCGCAAGAGTGAGCCCCGGCAGTCGGCGGGATTCGGATCGCGGGTAGGGACACGCCGAACATCGCGTCGGCAAAGACCTACAGGGATCTCATCGGCCGCCGCGTAGGACGCCGCCGACGGCGTCGAAGGCGCTTTCCTGATTTCCCGGCTCCGCCGCGCGCGAGACCATGGTGACCCCATCCCCGGAACCCGACGATGCCTTCCGACGACATTCGCGAACAGCTGAAGGACAACCACGAGGCCGTCATGGCACAGATCGAGGCGTTGAGGAACGAAGGCGACGAGCGCCGGTGTCGTGAACGCCTCGAAGCGCTGCGCCAATCATGGGTGGCCCACGTCCTCGCGGAGGAGGCGGTGGTCTATCGCACCATCGAGGGTCCGCAGGCGACGGCCGATCCGCCCGGCCCCGCGGACAAACGCCTCGTCGAGTCCGAACTGCTGCAGTGCTTCTTCGAGAGGCTCTCCCATACACGGCCAGGTTCGCCGCACTGGTTCGCGCGGCTCGAGGTGGTCGCGAGGCTGCTGCGCCGACGCATCGAGGCGGAGCGGGGCGAGCTCTTCGCACGCCTCGCCCGGGATTTCGAGGCGGCGGACCTGTCCGGGATGGGCCGCGTTTTCGGGCTCGCGCGCGAGAAGCTCACGATGCTCGAAGCCGCCAAGGTCCCTTGAACAGCCGCGCCGCGGTGCTGGCGTTCGTCGCCCTCGCGAGCTGCGCGATGCCGCCGGTGGACCGCATCATCCTCGATGCCTCGCGCGAGACGCCGGTGCGCCTGAACGGAGCCCATGGCCCGCTCACCCGCGCGCGCAGTGAGGCCATCCTCGCGGACCTGAAAAGGCGCTCCCCCGGCTCGAACATCATCGACCGGCACATCGCGGTGGAGGAGGCAGTCGCGGGCAGCCCCCTCAGCGTCGGCAACAAGGCCGTCCTGCTCGAGGACAGCGACGAGGCGTACCCCGCGATGCTGGCGGCGATCCACGCGGCCCGCCGCAGCATTCACCTGGTGACCTACATCTTCGACGAGGGAGAGACCGGGCGGATGTTCGCCGACGCCCTCGTCGAGCGGCGCGACGCGGGCGTCGAGGTGCGCATCCTGTGCGACGGCTTCGGCTCGAGGAACACATCGCCGCGGTTCTTCAACGACCTCAGGGCAAGGGGCCTGGAGGTGGAGGAATTCAATCCACTGAATCCGCAGGAGCTCTTGAAGAAGGGATTCGGCATCATCGAGCGCGACCATCGCAAGCTCCTCATCGTCGACGGCCGGGTCGCATTCCTCGGGGGCATCAACATCAGCAGTGTCTATGGGACGGGCTCATCGGCTCCCCACGGGTCGCGGCGCAAGACTCCATTCGAGAAGCGGCCGTGGCGGGATACGCAGATCCAGCTCGAGGGCCCGGTCGTGCGTGAGCTCCAGCGCATGTTCGTGGAGAGCTGGGCCCGGCAGACGGGCCAGCCGCCGCTCGCAGGCGAGGCGTACTTTCCGAAGCTGGGGCGCGGGGGCCCGCTCGTCGTGCACGCGATCTCGAGCGCGTCGGACAGCGGGCTGAACCCGCTCTACGTGACCCTGGTCTCGGCGATTGACGCATCCGAGTCGCAGGTTCACATCACGATGGCGTATTTCGTTCCGGATCCGCAGCTGCTCGGTGCGCTCGAGGACGCGGCGCGCCGGGGCGTGGACGTGAAGATCATCTTGCCGTCCCGGACCGACGGATGGGTCGTGTTCAGCGCCGGCCGATCGTTCTACGAGGACCTGCTGGAAGCGGGCGTGAAGGTCTACGAGCGCAGGACGCGCGTGCTCCACGCCAAGACCGCGGTGATCGACGGCGTCTGGTCGACGGTGGGCTCGTCCAACTTCGATTGGCGCAGCCTCATGAGCAACGACGAGCTGAACGTGGTCATCCTGGGCACCGGATTCGCCGACCGGATGAACGCCATGTTCGACAGGGACCTGGCGGACTCGAACGAGATCACGGTTGAAAAGTGGCGCAAGCGACCCATTTCCGACCGGCTGCGCGAGATGTACGCCCGGATCTGGGCGTACGTGCTCTAGCCTGCGATGCGGGCCTGCGCGAGCAACCGGTCCCGTTCGGCGCGCGCGAGCTCGAGGCACTCGAGCCTCGCCCTGCCGCCGCGCGCGTCGCATTTGGCGACGGTGACGTCGTAGAGCGCCTCGGCTTTCGTGAGCCTGGCGTTCTCGGCCGCTTCCGCGGTGCCCAGGTACTGCGCCTCCAGCACGGCCCTGCGCGTGCGCTCTTCGCTCCTCGCCTTGGCGGTGCACACATCGAGCGCGGAGCCCTGGAGCGCGAGGCACAGATCAAGGGCCCCCCGCGACTGAGCCTCGATCGACGTTTTCGCCGCAAGGTAGTCGGAGGGGGCCATGAGCGTGCACGGTGCGTCGAACGCGCCGCCGATTCCGACCGCGGCCGCGCTCACGAGCAGACCGCCGAGCGCCACGATGGCGAGCGTGGCTCGCCGGCGGCGAGGCTGCGGAGGAAACCGCGCGCCGCCGGTGTCCACGGGCACAGCTTCGCCACATTCCACGGGCTTCGGCCCCTAGTCCCTCGAGGCCTGCCGGCTCGACGAACTCGCCACGGCCCTGGACTCGTCGGCCTTCGCGTTTCTCCGGCACGCGGCCCTGTCGCTCGCGGGCTGGTCCTCGCACTTCTGCTTGGCGACTTCATACTGCGCCTTCGCCTTCGCCACCCGCGCATCGGCCTGCGCCGAAGGCGTGGCCTTGTACCTCGCCTGGAGATCGGCGAGCCTCATCTTCTCGTCGCTGCGCGCCTGCACCCTGCAGACCTCGCGCGAATTTCCGGAAAGGGGCTTGCAGGCCTCGTGCGACGACTTGTAGTCGGCCTGGATGCGTTCCCTTTCGGCCGAGTACTCCGCGCGGCTCATCGCGCGTTTCGGCGGAAGCTTGTCGATGGTGCTGTCCACGGCATTCTCGGTGGCGTTCTTGGCGCCCTCGACCATCTCCGGCGTGGCCGATGACAGCGTGACGGTGCCGATCGACAGCGCTGCGGACACGGCCATGTAAAGCAGTCTGGTCTTCATGATTGCCTCCGTTGAAACAGATGGGTCACTGGATCCACTTGTTGCGCCCGACCCTGTCCTCGAGTTCCCGCCCCCCCGGAAGGTAGGGCGGCCCGAAGTCGTTCCAGGCGCCGTCGATATCATGGAAGGTGCGGTTGCGCCTTTCTGTCGGCGAAACGCATGGCGCGAAGTCGGGATCCGCCGAGTCGCGCGTCAGCGGGCTCCTACCGCCACTGCGCGTCCCAGGGCGAAGCCCAGCTCCCGCAAA